>CAWJVG010000015.1:0-65566 GCA_963846195.1 uncultured Verrucomicrobiae bacterium | reverse complement strand
ACCGCGCATGGATTCGAACCATGAATAACGCCTCCAAAGGGCGCTGTGTTACCGTTACACCACGCGGTAATACCGAAACTTTACCCTACTAAAAGCAAATCCGTCTCTGACGCAATAGATTGTTTTGCGTTCTATGGGATGCGATCAAGCGGCCTGCAATCACTTGTCCGGCGGACGCGTGCCGCACAATTCCTGCTATTTGTGTTCCAGCAGGCTGTGGCCAGTCATTTCTTTCGGCACCGGCAGACCGAGCAACTCCAGCAGCGTCGGAGCGACATCAGCGAGAATACCATCTTTCAGGCGGTATTCCGCTGCATCGGCTGCGACGAAGATACAGTGAACGAGATTGGTGGTGTGCGCGGTGTTCGGGGAGCCATCCGGGTTGCGCATCAACTCGCAATTCCCGTGATCCGCGATGACGATCGCTTTTCCGCCCGCGGCCAGCAGCGCTTCCAGGACCTGACGCACACATTGATCGATAGTCTCCACGGCTCTGATCCCGGCTTCGACGACGCCGGTGTGCCCGACCATGTCGGGATTGGCAAAATTCAAGATCACCAGATCGTAGTCCTTCAACCGTTTCACGACCTCGGCCGTAACCTCCAAGGCGCTCATCTCGGGTTTGAGGTCGTAGGTCGCAACCTTTGGCGACGGGACGATCACCCGGTCCTCGCCGGCAAACGGCACTTCGATCCCCCCATTGAAGAAATAGGTGACGTGCGGATACTTTTCGGTTTCGGCAATTCGCAGTTGTTTCTTGCCCGCCTCACTGACGACTTTGCCGAGAATATTATCCAGCGTCTGCTGCTGAAACGCGACCGGGCAAGGAAAGTGATGTCGTATTCGGTCATGGTGACGAAATGCACCTTCGGCTGGACGGTGCGATCGAACCCGTCAAAGTCAGGGAAAAGAAACGCCCGCGAAAGTTGTCGAGCACGGTCCGCGCGAAAGTTGAAAAAGAAAATCACGTCGCCGTCCCGGATCCGCTGCTGGTTCGAGTGCGAAAAGATCAGCGGTTTCAGGAATTCGTCGGTCTCCCCTTCCTGATATCGCTTCCTGACGGCGTCCTCCAGTGAGCCGTCCGCCATTTTCGCCTCGTCCAAGGACGATGGCGTCCCAGGCCAGTTTGGTGCGTTCCCAGCGTTTATCCCGATCCATGGCAAAGTATCGCCCGATGACCGTAGAAATCGTGGCTCCGGTCGTTTTTACGGCATCCCGTACGGTGCACAAATATTCGGCTCCGCCGGTCGGCGACGTATCGCGCCCGTCAGTGATCGCATGAATCAAAATGTCCTTGACCCCGAAATTTGAGGCTTCTTTGGCCAAAGCAATCAAATGGTCGCTGGTGACTATGGACGCCGCCGTCCGAAAGCAGCCCGATGAAATGGAGCCGGGACGATCTGGCAGAATTAAACGCTTCGCGGATCACCGGATTGGTGGCCAACTCTCCGTCGAAGATCGCTTTGTTGATCCGGGTGAAATCCTGGTAAACGATTCTTCCAGCGCCGAGATTGAGGTGTCCAACCTCCGAATTCCCCATCTGGCCGTCGGGCAATCCAACGTCCATCCCGCTGGCGCTCAGACTACTACCCGGATAAGTCCGGTAGAGATAGTCGTGATAGGGCGTTTTGGCCAGAAGCGTCGCGTTGCCGTCCGCTTCCGCAAATTGCCGGCCATGAGGATTAATCCCCCATCCGTCCCGAATAATCAGCATCACTGGTTGAGGCATATTCCGCTCCAGACTTCTAGTAAGCAAAGCGTCCCGCTTTGCCTTTCCTGGACCTGGGCAAAGCGGGACGCTTGGTTTACTCCTTGACCGGCTTTGTAGAAGTCCGTTTGCGCTTCAGATAGTTCAAACGGCGACGGCGTTTTTCGACCTTGTTGTGTTGCTTACCCATGCCACCCCTGTAACGGGATTTCGCCGATCGGTCAATTAAACCTCTACGCCGGCCAGACTTTTGTTCTCGCGTTGCGCGAACTCGACGTGAAATTGGTCCGGTTTTGGCGCCGGTCCGTTCACATGGGTGCGACCCCAATAGTTCGAAAAGGTTTCGTTAGCCCGGCGATTCTGAACGAACTCCTCGAGCAATGCGCGCACTCGCGCCGGGATCTCTTCGAGTGTGACGGTCTTCTCCTGCAGTCCGGCTAACCGCTCCCCGGTGACTGAGCCTCCAACGTAAAGGGCATACTTGCCCGGCATACGCCCGACAAAGGCGATGTCGGCGTTGTAAGGCCGTGCGCAACCGTTCGGACAACCGGTCATACGAATCAAGATCGGTTCTTCACATAGTTCGAGATCTTTTAAAATGTCGTCGATTTTATCGAGAACGAGATGGAACACCCTTTCGCTTTCAGCCAGTGCCAGCCCGCAGGTGGGCAGCGCCACACAGGCCTGCGCCAGCCGCCTGGTTTCCGTCAGATCTTCCGGCTTGGGAATTCCGTGCGCCGTCAGGATTTCGGTGACCCTCTCCTTCTCGGCTGGATCAATGTCGTGGAAAATAATGTTACAATTGGTCGTCAGCCGGATTGGTAATCCTAATTGCTCGGCAATGGTCCGGAAGGCGGTCCGCCATTGGCGCTTTTGGGTATCCTTGATCCGGCCCTCTTCAATCCACAGGGTAACAGAACAGCTTCCCGTCACCTTGTTCCTGCCAGCCGAACACGTCGCTCACGGTATCCCAGCGGACTGCTTTGGCCGGTTCGTATGGGGCATCCAGCCGTTTAACAACCTCTTCCCGGAACCAGTTGATTCCGCGCTCGTCGATCAGATATTTCAGCCGCGCTCGCTTCCGATCATTGCGGTTGCCGAAATCTCGCTGGGCACTGACCACGGCTACCGCCGCCTGAACAGCGTGTTCCCGAGCAACATAGAATAACGGCTTGGCGAGAGCGGGAAAAGTCTCGGTCTGACCGTGGGTCATCCCGAATCCCCCACCGGCAACGACCGTGTAACCGGTCACCACCCCATTTTCGACGTTGGAAATGAATCCGAGATCGTTGGTATAAATATCGATGTCGTTCCGTGGTGGAATGGCTATCCCGATCTTGAACTTCCTGGGCAGATAAAGCTTTCCGTAGATTGGCTCGGCATCCTCGCGTCTCCCGGTTGAGATGCTCGTCATTCAACCAAATCTCTGCGTAGGCCGTCGTTTTGGCGAGAAATGTGTCGCTGAGTTCTTTTGCCAGCCGCTGGGCATCGAGATGCGCCTCATCTTTGAACGGGCTAGGCGCAGCTGTCGTATTCCGGACGACATCGCCGCAGGCGCCCCAAGTGGTGATTCCGGATTCATTGATCCTGCGGATGCACTCCTGCAGATCTCCCTTGAGCACGCCGTGCAGCTGAAATCCCTGGCGAGTAGTAATTCGAAGCGTTCCGTTGCCCAGGTCGCCCGCGATACGGTCGTGTGCGAGGTATTGCTGCGCGCTCAACGCCCCGCCGGGAAGCTTGGAGCGGACCATGAACATCCAGGCTTTATCGAGATTCTTCTTTTTCCGCGGCAATCGCTGGTCCCGATCATCCTGCTGATAGGTACCGTGGAATTTCAGGAGCTGATACTCGTCGTCGGAGAAGTGAGACCCGTCCCCGAGAAGAGATTCCTGAATTGTACCTCGCAAGGCATGACTCTCGGATTTGATTTCTTCGACGCTTCTAGCAGCCATAGCAGTGAAAGTAGATATTCTCCATAGGGATAAGGTATTTTCCCCGGGGCGCAACTGGATTTGAGTTTTTCTTGCGGGGTGAGGCTCCATCCGAACCTGCCGACGGGTTGTCCCGACTATGGCGCTCGCTATCGGGCATCAAGTCCGAGGACGAGTGGGAGGGCTGCGGGCTATGCTACATTGCGCCAACATCTCCAATGAGCGATTTCTTCCAGCACGGTCTGATCAGCACGTTGCACCGGCTCGTGGATGGATCCATCATCGACCGCTTTGATCAATTGCCGGAGCTTGAATCGATCATTCTGGTCCTGCCGTGTCACTACGCCGAGATTGGAACTGCGGCACTCAGCGGAATTGTCGATCGCCTGGGCGACGCGAAATTCTTGTCGCTCGTCGTCGTGTCCATGAACGGGATTCCGGATCACCTGATCGGGGAAGTGCAGCTGTTCTGGTCCAGACTAAAGAAGCCGCACGTCGTCTTGGGGAATGATTCTCCGAATCTGTTACAGCAACTCAAGAACCGGGGATTACAGTTCGATCCCGGCAAAGGATTGAATCTCTGGCTCGCTTTCGGATGGCTTGCCGCGAATCAATCTTCCGGAACGGTACTCATCCACGATTGTGATATCGCAAACTACACTTTGGACATCCCGCTGGCCCTTGCACTCCCGGTCGCCCGGTTTGGCTACAACTTCTGCAAGGGGTACTACAGCCGAGTGCGCGCAGAGCTGTTCGGCCGGGTTACCAGGCTCTTCGTCATTCCGCTGGTTCGATCACTGGTCCGTGTGCTGGGACACATGCCACTACTCGATTTCATCGATAGTTTTCGATATCCCCTCTCCGGCGAATATTCAATGAGCTTCGATACCGCGATGAACTTGCCGATCGAAAGCGGATGGGGACTCGAAATTGGATCGCTCTGCGAATTACATCGGAGCCTTGATCCAAAGGCGATCTGCCAGGTTGATCTTGCGATGCACTATGATCACAAGCACCAGAACCTCGACCCGGCCCAACGAGGGAAAGGCCTCCTGCGTATGGCATCCGAAATCGCCGGTTCACTCCTGAACCATCTGGAGCGCGAAGGATCGTTCCTCGATTCCAAAACATTGGCAAGCGTCCTTCAGACATACCAAATCGTCTCCGATGACTTCGTAAGACGCTATCAACACGTCGCGAATCTAAACTCCTTGCCATTCGACCTCGCCCGTGAAACCCGCGCAGCCAGGGCCTTCTCGGACACGCTGAGCGATGCCTGTTCCGATTTTCTTCAAGGACGCAAAGCTCATAGCCTGCCGCCATGGCGTCGCATGCTGCAGTCGAAATGGGCGCCCGAATTATGCATCATCGCGGCCCGAGTTTGAGGGTGAGAAAAACGTTCCGGTTTGGAACCACAGATTCTGTCAATTGGTCCTGGCTGCCGCTTACATCGGATATGGCGCTTGCGTAGCTTTTGGGCATATGTTAGCGAGCGTTATGCTTCGGTTTACGAAAATGAACGGTGCCGGGAACGATTTCGTGCTCATCGACAATCGATCGGGTGACCATAAATTTTCGGCGCGCCAGATCGCTTTCTTGTGTGACCGTCATCGAGGCGTCGGCGCGGACGGGGTGCTCCTTGTCGAGGCTCCCGCAGGTAAAGCCGATTTTCGGATGCGATATTACAACAGTGACGGTGGTGAAGCGGAGATGTGCGGGAACGGGGCCCGATGTTTCACTCGGTTTGTCAACAAGATCACCGGAGCGTTCTCTGACCTGCGTTTCGAAACTCCGGCCGGAATTATTCAAGCGCAGGCCGATGGCGATCTCGTTACCCTTACGATGGGCGTGCCGCATGACTTTGTCCTGCGCCGAACCCTCGATATCGGCGGCGTAAAACTTTTATCCCATTCGGTCAACACCGGGGTCCCGCATGTCGTCACGTTCGTGGACGACATCGAATCGACGCCGGTGCAGCATTGGGGAGCGCAAATCCGGTATCATCCCGCATTTCAGCCAAACGGGACAAACGCAAATTTTATTAAAGAAATTGAGCCCGGAGAATTAGCAATCCGGACCTACGAACGCGGTGTGGAAGCCGAAACGCTGGCCTGTGGAACCGGCGTGACCGCGGCTGGACTGATCTACGCTGATTTGAACGATGCACCCTCTCCGGTGCGCCTTCGGGCGCGCGGGGGAGATTGGCTTGAGGTTGGCTTTCAAAGAATCGGGACGGGCTTCGAGGATGTTACTCTGAAAGGTCCCGCCCACTTCGTCTTTGAAGGTTCCATCGAAATTCCGTAACCCCCAAATTCATGTTTACAGGCACCTACACAGCCATCGTCACCCCTTTCAAAAACGGTCAAGTCGACGAACCCTCGTTCCGCAATTTGATCCAATTCCAGATCGACAATGGCATCGACGGCATTGTCCCAACAGGAACTACCGGCGAGGCTGCCACGCTCGATTTTGACGAGCATCTGCGCGTGATCGAAATCGCCGTGCAGGAAGCACGCGGGCGTTGCAAGATCATCGCAGGAACTGGTTCAAATTCGACTCAAGAAGCGGTGGAACTCACCCAGGGAGCGGAGAAACTGGGCGTCGATGCAGTTCTGCTGGCGAGTCCCTATTACAACAAGCCCACTCAGGAGGGAGTCTACCGGCATTACAAAAAAATCTCCGAATCAACCTCTCTGAAATTGATGCTGTACAATGTTCCTAGTCGTACGGCGGGCGAAATCGGAGTGGAGACGTGCGCCCGGCTGGCAAAAGATTGCGAGAACATCGTTTCGATCAAGGAAGCGGGAGGCTCGGCGGAACGCGTCTCGGCATTGAGGAAGGTTCTTCCTCCGGAGTTCACGATACTTTCCGGAGACGACGGGTTAACGTTACCTTTCATGGCAGTGGGAGCCGTCGGCGTGGTGAGCGTGGCTTCCAATGTGATTCCTCGACAAATAGCGGACATGGTCAATGTTTTCCAGGCAGGCCGATCCGCAGATGCGTTGAAAATACACCTCCGTTATTTCCAGCTTTTCAAAGACCTTTTTATCGAATCAAACCCCATCCCGGTGAAGACCGCGTTGTATTTGATGGGAATGATCGAAAACGAATTCCGGCTGCCTATGTGCGAGATTGGTAAAGCGAACCAGAGCAAACTCCACGAGACGATTGCGGCACTGAAGTTGGTATGACCCGGCTGCACGTCCACGGAGGGCAGGGACGATTGGGGCAGACGATCGTTCGGCTCGCGGTGGCGACCGGTGAATACGAGATTTCGGTATCCGGCCGAAAAGAGGATTTTCTGGACGAGGTTGCTGCCTGGGACGTGGCAATCGACGTCAGCCAACCGCAAGGTACTGTCGCGATGGCAGCCCATTGCGCGGCGCATGGAATCCCTTTGGTGATCGGAACGACGGGACATTCGATCGATCAAATCGACAAATTGCGGGCAGACGCGTCGCGAATCGCACTCTTATTGACCCCGAATTTCAGTGTCGGTGTCAATTTGCTTTTCTGGCTTACCGAAAGGGCGAGTGAGATCCTGGGTCCGGAGTTCGACGCCGAGATCGTCGAAATGCATCACCGACTCAAAAAGGATTCGCCCAGCGGAACGGCGAAACGGCTCGGCGAAATCATCGCGAGAACGCGCTCGCTGGAGTATGACCAAGCAGCAAGGCATGGAAGAGAAGGGCTGGTCGGCGAGCGAACAAGCAGAGAGATTGGCGTTCACGCGGTCCGGGGAGGAGATGTGGTCGGCGAACACACGGTCTATTTTGCCGGCACAGGGGAACGGATCGAATTGACCCATCGTGCGTCGAACAGGGATACTTTTGCCAAAGGCGCTTTGCGAGCCGCCGACTGGCTGATTGGCAAACCCGCAGGGTGGTACGAGATGCGGGATGTTTTGGGACTTTCTTAGGAACGTTCGGCGTTCAGCGTTCAGCGTTCAGCGTTCAGCGGGCGCCATCCCAACTGGCACTGGCAACTGGCAAACTGGCACTGCGAAGGAAACTGTTTGCCCGCACGGGCACTCGCAGTGAGACTGCAGGCTGGATGCGCTGTGGAATTGCCCTGGGCTCGAATATCGAGAATCGCCTCGCGAACCTTCGGGAAGGTGGAAAACGGGCGCGCTCGCTCCACGAGCCCGGCCCTCCGATCCGGGTTTCGCCGATTTACGAGACTACCCCGGTCGCATGCGAACCTGGGACAACGCTTTATCTCAACGCGGTACTGGAGATCAATTTCACGGGACCTCCCGTTGCTTTGCTCGATCGGTTGCTGGAGATTGAGAAATCAATGGGACGGCCGTCGAAGAGACCGAGAAACTCTCCGCGGATCATCGATCTGGACGTCCTTTACGCGGGCAATCTAGTCCTGAACAATCCCGAAATTATCATTCCGCATCCGAGACTTCGCCAGCGCCGGTTCGTATTAGCCCCGTTGGCGGAAATCTCGCCTGATCTCGTTCTGCCTGGTCAGATGCATCCCGTCCGCAGGCTTCTGGCCGAGCTTGACGATCCGGGCGATGTTTCGCGACTCAGTGTTCCCTTGTTCGAATCGTGAATCAGATTACTCCCGATACGATCCGAAGCTGGAAAGCAGCAGGCCGTCGAATCAGCGCGCTGACGGCCTACGACTTTGCCACGGCCAGACTCCTGGATGAGGCTGGTATCGACCTGCTCCTGGTGGGCGATTCGCTCGGAATGACAGTGCTCGGCTATTCCGACACGACGCATGTGCAAATCGGGGATGTCCTCCATCACACGCGCGCCGTCGCGCGAGGCGTCTGCTCGGCGCTCATCGTGGCCGACCTCCCTATCCATACGTACGATAGTCCGGAACTTGCAGTCCAGAGTGCCGGGCGCCTGATCAACGCAGGCGCTCATGCAGTCAAACTGGAGGGGGGCCAGGCCTGTTCCGCGCAGATCCGGGCAATCACGGAAGCACGCATCCCTTTTGTCGGACATATCGGCATGCTACCGCAACACGTGAGGGAAGAAGGCGGTTATCGAACCAAAGGCCGCACCAGGGAAGAACGCAGTTTCTTGCTCGATGAAGCCAGGGTGATCGAAGAAAATGGAGGATTTGCCCTGGTGCTCGAGTTGATTGACCCTTCGGTGGCTGCGGAGATCACCCAATCTGTTTCCATCCCTACAATCGGGATTGGATCAGGGACGGAATGCGACGGGCAGATTCTGGTCTTTCACGATCTGGTGGGTTATTTCCCGTGGTTCAAGCCGAAACACGCGAAACCCGAAGGCGACGTAGCCGGAGAGATCCGCAAGGCGGCTCGGGCGTATATTCAGCGCACAAGGGGCGGTTTGAAATAATTTCGGAATCTTAGCCTGAATTCCGAAACTCGAAACCACAGATTAAAAGTAGGAGGGGCACAGGGTTTCTAAGAG
The DNA here is from genome assembly GCA_963846195.1 of uncultured Verrucomicrobiae bacterium. Lineage (GTDB taxonomy): Bacteria > Verrucomicrobiota > Verrucomicrobiia > Chthoniobacterales > JAFAMB01 > JAFAMB01. The sequence continues at coordinate 56,522 of CAWJVG010000015.1, read as the reverse complement.
CGGTTCGGCGGGTCAGCGTTAAGGTTTGGACCTAAGCCGGGCAAACCGGGACGGTTTGCTTACGATTCTTCGAAGACTTTTCCCATCTTGCGAAATTTCTCGTAGCGCTCGTTCAGGAGGGTGTCGATCGGTTTCTTGCTCAATTGATCAAGGTGCGCCAGGAGCGCTGACCGGAGATTTTGCGCAGCCAATGCATGGTCCTGGTGCGCACCGCCCAGTGGCTCAGGAATCACTTCGTCGATCAACTCCAACTCCTTCAGGTCTGCCGCTGTCAACTTCAGGGCCTCCGCAGCCTCCGGAGCGTGACTGCGATGTTTCCAGAGAATAGCGGCGCAACCCTCCGGACTAATGACCGAGTAATAGGCATTCTCGAGCATCAGGACGCGATCGGCTACCCCGATGCCTAGCGCTCCCCCCGACCCGCCTTCCCCGATCACCGACGCAACGATCGGCGTGCGGAGCAACATCATTTCGCTCAGATTTACGGCAATCGATTCCGAAATATGACGTTCTTCCGCGCCAACCCCAGGGTAAGCCCCTGGGGTATCGATTAACGCGAGCACCGGGAGGCGAAATTTCTCCGCGAGCCGCATGATCCGGAGCGCCTTCCGATAGCCTTCGGGATGAGCGCTGCCAAAATTTCGGCGGATATTCTCCTTGGTGTCCCTTCCCTTCTGATGCGCGACAACGGCGCACCGATATTCTCCGATCGTCGCGAATCCGCAAGGCATCGCCTCGTCGTCCCCGAAAAGTCGGTCACCATGCAATTCGACAAAATCGGAAAAGGCCAATTTCAAATAATCGAGCGCGAACGGGCGCGCGGTGTGCCTGGCAATCTGCACTTTCTGCCAAGCCGTGAGCTTCTCGTAAATCTCCCGTTTTGTCTCGTCGATCTTGTTTTCCATCGCCCGCACTTCGCGGTCGAGATCGACCGAACTCAGCTTCGAATGCTTCTTCAGCTCTTCCAATTGCTTCTCGAGTTCGACGATCGGTTTCTCGAATTCCAAGGGTAGTACCTTCATTTCACAGTAACCGGCGTATCCTTAGGGACCAAGGCAAACAGTTCCTCCATGTCAGCAGGGACGAGCATCATCCCGGCGCCGGGCTTCTGCGCATTGGGCGTTTCGGGATTGGTTTCTGAATAAAGCGTGATACCACTTCCGCTGATAACAATCCATCGGCTGCTTCCGAGATATTTTCTTTCCCCGAAAGCGACCTGGACCCCGGCAGACCAGGCAATCTTCTCCCGCGTCTTGAACTGACCCGGAACTACCTTGGGCGGCAGCTTGACTTCCAAAGGCTTGTACCAACGGAAAAAAATTCCATTGTTCATCAAGGTCACATCCCCTTTTTTCGTATTGACCACCAGACTGAACTGACCTTTCGGAATGATAAGCCTTTTGCCCGGCTGTATCGTCAAGCTGTCAAGACCGTTCGCCTTGAAGATCAGTTCGGCAGGATCTTTGGTTTTCGCGGCGATTCTGGCAATTGAGTCGCCGCGCGCAACGACATATTCTGTTTTGTCAGGCCCTGGCAAAGGCGAAAAAAACGCACTGATATTGAGGTCGCCCAGCAATTTTCTGGCTTCATTGATCCGGGTCGAATCAGGAAAGCTCTGGATCAAAGCCAGGAGAATCTTTTCCGCGTCACTCTGATCGCCGCTCGCGATCTGCCTTTTCGCTTGATCGAACATCGCGATGCCGGGGTCCGGCGTTGGCGTTACGACCGGTTGATTCCCATTTCCCCGGCCTCCATCGGGTTTGCTAAAAAATAATCGATACGCGATGAAACCTCCCCCGCCAAAGACGCCGGTTGCCAGCAAGGCAACGACGAGAAGCTTCACCAGGTTATTCACCTGCTATTTTGGGGACAGAACACTAAAGCAGACCCTTCCGACGGAAATCCTGAATATTCCGACCGGCGGATTGCTGAATCATTTCCACCGTGAATTTCAGCAGGCAGACCTCCCAACCCTCATCGACTCCGTGAATGACAGCGCTGGTGCTCCGCAACGACTCCGGCACCTGGCTCATCACACGGTCCAGCACAGCCTCGACCGAATCATGCACTAGATTCTCCGACAGATCGTCCTTCCGGATCTGAAATCCGTACTTCAGCATCGCGGCATTTCGGGACTGCAGCATCTCGGCAAATTTTCGCGCTTTCTCACCGAAGCCTTCGAGCGTCAGCTTGGCGATATTCTCGGCAGTCAATATCTGGGGACGATCAGCCTGGATCCTTCCGTCGCGAATGCGGATTTCATCCGCGCGGTCCATCAATTCCGTGACCAGATAAAAATGGAAGCTCGTCGCACCGAACGTTTCGATCCGACGCTCCGGTGAAACAAGCACCTTGGTGTTTTCTAAGGCGTACTGCAGGTCGTCCTCGGAATGCATAAAATGAATCGTTAGTCTAGTCCATTTCGCCAAGGACACAAACAACTACGACGGCGAAGCTCGTCGAGCGTCCGGAGCCGTCGCCTTGCCTCTCCTTGCAGGGCAAGGCCGACTGCAAATATCTCCTGGTTCAGTGCGCCTATTTTGCTCGCTCTTCGATGTATCGGATTACGTCGCCGACTGTTTGGAGCTTTTCGGCATCTTCGTCAGGAACTTCGACCGAAAACTCCTCCTCGAAGGCCATCACGAGCTCTACCGTATCAAGCGAGTCAGCGCCGAGATCTTCAATGAAGGAAGCATTAGGTGTCACCTGTTCCGGATTCACGCCGAGCTGTTCGACGATGATCTCTTTCACCTTTTCTTCGATGGATTTCTCTGACATAAATCGCGTTTCTTCTCGGTTGTAGTTAAGACGTGCCTACGGTTAATTACGAAGCCCGGTGATGGCAACTAAATTAATTGCATTAAATAGCAACTACTTTCTTGGGAGCCGAACTCGGCGGAACTGAACCTCCCGCCCAAATCCCCGGCTCGGCACGATTCGACCGCGAAACTGGCCGACAAACTTGTTTCTTTGAGTAAGGTTTGACACAACTGACGCCCCGCTTCCCCGGTTTAATCAGGACCGCAACCACTTTTGTATTGACCTATCAGATGGAAACGACAACCTAGACGCCCGTTTGAATAACTTGTCCCGGCGACCGCGCCGAGCGCCTTATTTTGGGTATAAACTTTTATTTTTGGGTTTAAATACTGCCACCTCTCCCCTGACCATGACGGACCCGCTCCCTTCGCTTGATCTACGTTTAACTCCCGATTGGTTGAAGGAATCGGAGCCCGGCAACCGCTACGCGGATTATGATGGCGACGATCCCCAGGACCGCCATCATCGCGGGCGCCGGGATCGCCGGGACGATCGTCCCAGGCGTCCCAGCCCTCCCAATGATCGGCCACGGCGGCCACAAGCTGATCGAGGACCAGCCGCCAACAACAAATCCCCTCAACCTCAAGTTCCGGCCCCTCGGAGCGCCGAAAGCGGCAGCCCAAAGCCGGCCAGAAGCGACCGACCGCGTTTTCAACGCCGGGAAGAGCCAGCTCTTCGGCCGGAGGCTGAGCCGGCTCCGGTGCAGATCGATTTTCTACCGGAAGAGCGTGCGTTTTCCAAGATTATCCAACAGATTAAACAAGGCCACATTGCCTACCCGTTGTTCGGTTTGGCGCGCATGTTTTTGGAGCGCCCCGAGCGGCATCGGATCCGCGTCCGTTCGCTCGACAATCATACGATGATCTACCAGTTCGGCGATGACGGCCCGGTCTCCATGGATCCAACCGCTCTTGAACGGAATGCCTTCAATGAAAAGAAGGATGAATATTACGGGACCCAGATCGTCGAAAAAGAGCCGATCAAAGGAAACTTTACGTCCGTGGCCCGCTGTACCTTGTCCGGCAAGCTTCTCGGGCCCACGAATTATCACGCGTTTCAACCGGCTCTGCGGGCACTCTACGACCAAAGATTCAGCCGACGGATGAGTTTTGACGATTACCGGCGTGCCATCGAGATCAGCAGCGACCCGCAATTGGTCGAACAATGGAAGGAAGAAGCGCGCAAGTCGGTGACGTTCCAAACGAAAGACCAGGAAAACCCAGCGGCGTTTGACAATCTGGGTGCGGTTGAACAGCATTTCCGCGCCAATTATCTGCCGGGCCTGGTGCGGCGCTGTCTGGCGACAGAATTATCCGGAGACACTGCGAGACATCTCCCGGACCGCGGCGTTATCGCTGCCATCCGAAAAGCTAGAGATCGTGAGAATCGATTCCCCGCCCAGATCGCCGGAGCCCTGCGACACGGCTTGAACCAGGCGGGATTGCACGTATTCAAGCACAAAAAACGAATCCTTTATATCTCGACAGTCCGGCCGCAATTGTTTGATGCGAACCAAGCATCCGTTTCCACCGGTTTGTCGGTTGTTCTTACGACCATCAAATCGTACCCGAAGATTTCGAGGAAACAGTTAGCGGAGAAGGCTCTTGCCAAATTGATCGGCGAAAAATCGAATGACGAGTCCAGCCCGGAGTACCAGCAGGCGAAAACAACGCTGGCGACCGACCTTATCTGGCTGGCCAAAGCAGGACACGTTATCGAGTTCGCCGACGGAACCCTCGATTTGCCGTTACCTCCGAGGCCCATCGAAGCGGCGAAAGGAGGCGCGAATGCTTCCGCTCATCAGAATCTCGAAGGTGAGGAGAGCGACGGTTCTGCGGGCGACGAATCCCCGACCGCATTATTGGAAACAAACGAATTACCGGCTGAATCCAAACCGGAGGTCGCTGCAGACGCGCAGGCAGGTCAGGCTTCAGAGATCGTTCGAGACGAGCCAGATTCGAGTCCGGAATCATCGGTTGAATCGGTTAGATCAGAAACGACAACCGAACCCTCGCTCCAGTTGGCAAACGACGCCTCGGAGCTTCTGGAAGCGGAGCAAGCGTCACTGGAACGTGTGGCAAGCCATTCCGCGTGAGCGGATTTGCTTCCATCACCAACCTCGCCTACTAATCAGCTCATGCGGATCATCCGATACCTTGCGCAAGAGGGAGATATCCGGTTTGCGGCTGAGAAACCGGGAGGGCGTCTTTTCGATATTCGCGGAGACATTTTTCGAGATTTCGAAGTAACGGATCGCGAGTCGAACATGGTGAAGCTTCTGGCGCCGATCGACCCCCCGGTGATCCTCTGTATCGGTCTGAATTATCGAAAGCACGCAGCAGAGACCGGTGCAAAAATTCCTGAACATCCCGTGTTGTTTATGAAAAGCGCGGGCACTTTGCAAAATCCGGGCGACCCGATCTTCCTGCCAACCAGACTTCGCAGCGACGAAGTCGATTACGAGTGCGAATTGGCGATCGTGATTGGCCGGAAGTGCAAGAATGTCTCGAAGAGCGATGCGTTTGACGTCGTCTTCGGATATACCGCCGCCAACGATGTGAGCGCGCGCGACTGGCAAAAGCTTTACGGCGGCGGCCAATGGTGCAGAGGGAAAGGATTCGACACCTTTGCCCCGCTTGGACCGGCAATCGTGACAAAGGACGATATTCCCAATCCGAATTCGCTAGGGATCAGCACCCGGGTGAATAGCAAGACGCGTCAGAGTTCAAATACCTCGGACATGATCTTTGACGTACCCACGCTGGTCGAATTTCTCAGCGGTAGCACAACGCTCTATCCGGGCACCGTTATTCTGACCGGAACCCCTGAAGGCGTCGGTATGGCCATGGATCCTCCGCAATTTCTCGCTCCAGGGGATTTCGTAGAAGTCGAAATCGAAAAAATCGGAGTCCTTAGTAATCCGGTGGTTGCAGAAGAGTGGTAGGGAAGAAGAATTCAGGAGTCAGGAGTTGCAGAATGCCGGGCTGCAAAATTCGGCGTCTCTCTGGAGAGAATAATTCACTGCGAGTCGGGAGCCAGGAGGCAAAATATCTGTGGATGGGAAAATACTTCGCTCGAGCCAGTGGAATTAAGTTGTTTGGACCGTCTCTCGGAAGAAGCAGCGGAATTCTGTAGCCCGGCATTCTGCAACTCCTGCAACTCCTGACTCCTGAATTCTGATCTTGCAATTCCTGACTCCTGAATTCTTCTTCCCAATGTCTTTCGCTCTCTCTTCGCAGTTCCAGCCACGCGGTGATCAACAGCAGGCGATTGATCATCTCATCCGTTCGCTCAAGGCAGGCAACCGGCATCAAACGCTGCTGGGCGTGACAGGTTCTGGCAAAACGTTCACTGCCGCCAACGTGGTCGCTGCGCTGAACAAGCCGACGCTTGTGATTTCGCATAACAAAACGCTGGCGGCCCAGCTCTACAGCGAGTTCAAACAGTTTTTCCCAAACAACGCGGTCGAATATTTCGTCAGCTACTTCGACTATTATCAGCCCGAAGCCTACATTCCGCGGACCGATACCTATATCGAAAAAGATTCGTCGATTAACGAAGAGATCGAGCGGCTTCGGCTATCCGCGACCAGTTCCCTGCTCTCGCGCGAAGACGTCATCGTAGTCGCGAGCGTCTCCTGCATCTACGGATTGGGTTCACCGGAAGATTACGCAAATATGGTGTGTGCGGTAGCCAAAGGACAGCAAATCTCCCGCGAGCTTCTGCTCGCGAAGCTGGTCGATATGTTGTACGAGCGTAACGACATCGCGTTGACACGCGGCAGATTCCGTGCACGCGGCGATGTGGTTGAAGTTCATCCGGCCACCTTCGATGAAGAAGCAATTCGTATCGAATTCTTTGGTGATGAAGTCGATTTGATCGCACGCTTCGATCCTCTCACCGGCCAGACCGTCGAAAAGCTCGACCGGTTCACTTTCTATCCGGCCAAGCAATTTGTGACTCCTTTCGAGAAGATGCAGCGCGCACTTAAGGCGATTCGCGAAGAACTTGACGACCGAGTGAAATGGTTCGAAGCCCACGCTCATTTTCTGGAAGCGCAACGAATCAAGATGCGTACGGAGTTCGACCTCGAAATGATGCAGGAGATGGGCTTCTGCAGCGGGATCGAAAATTATTCAAGACATTTGAGCGCCCGTCCGGCCGGTTCGCGTCCCTACACGTTGCTTGATTTTTTTCCCAAGGACTTTGTGCTGATCATTGATGAATCGCACGCGACGATCCCGCAAATTGGAGGGATGTATGAGGGGGATCGTTCAAGGAAGACGGTGCTGGTCGAATACGGATTCCGTCTCCCCAGCGCGCTTGATAACCGCCCGCTGAATTTCCAGGAGTTTATGGAGATGGCTCACCAGATTCTTTATATCAGCGCGACTCCAGCCGCCTTCGAGATCCAGAACAGCGTGGTCGGCAATACGACTTATATTCCACATGCTCGGTCGCGGATCGGCCAACCGGAAACTGAACCTGTCCTGGTCCCAATGCTCACCGGTCGTTCCGTTCAGTCCGTCGATGTACAGAAGCCAGGCACTCAACTGATCGCTCAACAAATTATCCGGCCTACCGGATTGTTAGATCCAAAAATCACGGTCCGGCCCTTGAAACATCAGATCGATGAGACAATCGAACTTTGCCGCCAACGGACGGAAAACGCCGAGCGCGTTTTGATCACCACTCTCACCAAACGCACCGCGGAAGATCTCACCGATTATCTCCGTGACGTCGGGTTGAAAGTCCGCTATTTGCACAGCGAAATCGACGCGATCGAGCGTGTCGAAATTCTCCGTTCCCTGCGGTCTGGCGAGTTCGATATTCTGGTCGGGATCAACCTTTTGCGTGAGGGCCTTGATTTGCCGGAAGTCAGCATGGTTTGTATCCTGGACGCCGACAAAGAAGGTTTTCTAAGAAGCCAGACGTCGCTGATCCAGACAGCAGGTCGGGCCGCCCGCCATGTGAACGGAGAGGTTATTCTCTTCGCGGATACTTACACCGAGAGTATTCAGAAATTAATAGCAATTACCGAGTTCCGGCGGGCCAGGCAAATCGAGTACAACGAGGCCAACGGCATCACTCCGACCAGTGTTAGCCGCGCCGTGCAGGAAAGCCTGCACACTTTGCTGAGGGGGCGGGAACTTGCGGAATCTATCATCAGAGAAGGCGGAGGCGATTTTAATATCACCGAAGTGCTTCGAGAATTGGAAGAAGAGATGCAAGTCGCCGCAGCGAACCTGGAGTACGAGCGAGCCGCATTGTTGCGCGACCAGATCATGGAACTAAAGAACGGCACCGGCATCGCAAAGATCGAGCCCAAACGGCGTTCCGTGAAATATGGCGGCAGCAAAGCGGGCCGATCGTCCAAGGCCCGAAAGCAATGATAAGTCAGAACTCAGGAGTCAGGAGTTGCAGGAGTTCAGGAGTTGCGGAATCCGGAAGCGATGGAGTATAACGACGGAAATGAGAGAAACCGATTCAACGGGACGAGTCTTGTCGATGGCAAGCATGCCTGGCATTTTGCTTTTCCTCGGCGTGGCGTTTTTCCTCGCGTCATGTACCAGCGAGTACGACTGGCCGCCTGGATCGTCACCTCAAAAGCCGGCCGAGACCTCCACGTCTCAATAGGAACGCTCTTGAACATTCCAGGGAACGCTCTTGGTACGGCGAGGTTCCGGGTAGGGCCGCGGCTCGTGGCGCCGCCGCACCCCAAAAGACTTCGAGGAGGAGGACGATTACGATTGGAGAAGCTCAAGGCGATGAAAAGAGAGACAACCAACGATCTTGGATAACTTTGGTCTAGTGGGACTATGGCGTGGATTTTCTGCAATCGTAATCGTTCTCGAATTCGCAGTCTTGCGTGGCCCGTCGTCCCAGGCTCGGACGGAGCCTCGCCCTACCACTGCTAAGCAATGATTTTGACCAGTAACTGGCTGAGGATCAGCTTCGGCTCGAGTTGGGTGGTCACGAGCTGAATGTTCGCTTTCAGACAGGATTCGAAACCCTCAATTAATTCGGCTAATTGAAAACGGCGCGCCTCGAACGCAGCCGCTCCGAGCCCGTAGGCGTTTATTCCGCCATCTTTCCTTCGGGGAAGATGGCGAATCGCCTCTTCAGGCAGTCCCGCGAGAATGGAATTGAATTGAAAGGGCGACTGCGGAGGAGGGAGTTGGTACCGCAGGAACAGCTCCTTCGTGACGAGCAGATTTCGTACGGTCGGGATAATTGCGGCGTATAGGATTCCGATGGGCGTCTCTCCTTGAAATATCAATTGGTCCAAGAGGGTGAGGCTCTCTCCTAATTGCCGCTTCGAGATGCAGGTACCAAGCTCCCAGATTACGCCACTGGTCGATTTCGCGACCAACGCTCGGACGACGTCCGTCGGGATCGTCCGCTTGTCACCGAGATACAGATCGATCTTTTCGAGTTCGTTTCGCAGTTGGCGGCCATCGCCGCCGGCAAGGCGGGCAAATATCTCCAACGCTTCCGGTTCAAATTCCAGGTTCAGCTCACCAGCCAACCGGTGCGCGACCTCCTGGACCTCCTCCTCCCACCCTGGCCGGGTCAGATCGATTCTGTCAAACTGCTCAACCTTCGCAAATTTGCCGAGCGACTTATAAAAGCTGCGCCGTTTATCGATCTCGGAAGCGCTCAACAAGAAACGAACCCCATCCGGAAGCCCATGACTCAGAACATCTTTGAGCTCTTCCAGAGCCTCTTGCACAGCCGCGGAGCGACTCGTGGGACTGTCCGCCAGGAAGTTCACATTCTTCAGCCAAACCAGCTTCTCACGACCAAAAAATGGGAGCGTCTGAATCGCCTCCTTCGCCTGGCGGATTCGCAGAACCGCTTGTTCTGCGTTGTCTGCCATCCCGTCAATGGTATCCACACCAAAATCCCCACCTTGCTCAGGCGTAAGTTCACCCGCCAGTTCTCTGGCCCGTCGTTTGGTTTCCCCTTCGTCTGACCCTATGACCGCGAATACATTCGAGGGTTCAGAAGTCTTGGCTGATTTTTGGCGGGGAGGCATCGACAAAAGAGACCTAAACGGTAATTTCGCGACTGTAAATACGGAGTTGTCGGTTACCAGTGTCAGTGTCAGTGTCAGTTCATCGGCCAAACGCCGTCTCGCTTCCACAGAGATTGAATCTCCGTTTCACTTTATGGGTAAACTCTACGAATCGATCGACTCAAAGTTGAAAGATTGGCTTTTGGCTCAAAAGGTTTTTTTCGTGGCAACCTGCGCCTCTTTCTCCGGAAGGCCATGTCAATTGTTCGCCCAAAGATGGCGAATCCTTTCGAGTAATTGATAAACGAACGGTTGCCTACCTGGATTTGACCGGCAGCGGCGTGGAGACCATCGCGCACGTGAAAGAAAACGAACGGATCGTGCTGATGTTTTGCGCCTTCGACGGGGCTCCGAAAATCGTGCGCCTCCACGGTCGCGGAGAAGTCATCGAGACCAAACATCCGGAGTTCGGACAACTCCGCGCGATTTTCCGGTCCACGGTCGGTATTCGGTCATTCATCAAGGTCCATTTGACCCGAATCTCCGACTCTTGCGGGTACGGAGTGCCTTTGTTTGATTTTCGCGGCCATCGCTCTCAACTCGAGGCCTGGGCCGAACACAAGGGAGAAGAAGCACTCCTCGATTACCGGTTGAAACACAACAGTCAGTCGGTCGACCAGCTCGAAGGGATAGAGTCAGGTCACAATGGTGCGGAGATAAGAAAGTGTTAAACCACAGATTTCATAGATTACTAAAACCCTGGGGTTGGGCTCTGTATTCTCCCATACTCTAATCTGTGGTTTCAGACTTTCAGATTCGCAATTTAGGTTAAGAGTTAAGAGGCAAAGCGGGACGCTTTGCTCTACTTCTAGATAAAGATTACAGCGTCTACGGCGAATGTCCAAAACGGGCCTGCCGTTGTCTTGGACTGCCGTTTCAGTATTCTGTGAAATGGCGGCGTGTTCAAATTCGTAGCTGCTTACCGCGAAAGCACCAGGGTGCCGTTTTCGACTCGAACATCGCGCACCGCTCGATCCCCCTGGATCTTGTTCAAGCTGGACAACGTCCTTTCCATGAGGGGTACGACCACCTGCCGATACTCGCGGACGTCCGCCGCTCCCAGGGTTTTACCTTCCGTTTCGATCCGCGAAACGTCCAACTCCAAATCCTCTCCGCGCATCGATAGACGCATCTCGAAGGTGCAATTTAAATAACGACGCGGCAGCAACGGAATATCCAAGGGCAGGCTGCACTCCACTTCTGCGGAACTCTGATTAAGAATGACGGTTGTGCCACGCCTCAAGATGCTCAATTCGGGAGAGTCGGCGAGGAGCGCGTTCACTTCAGCATTCGAAAGCGTTACGCTCCGCTCCGCTGCATCGGCAAAAAAATGGTCAAACTTCTGCCTGGCAGTCGTGTAGGTCTGCCGGTTGAAAGTCGTAGCGGGTAAAGCACCAACACGGTTCGCTGCAACTCGGTTCAGATTGTTTGCCGCTTTAAAATAGAAGAATCCGACTCCGACCAGCATCAAGACGAGCAGCAACAGGCAAGTGGTAAAAAAACAGCCGCAACATCCGCAGCCTGCTCGTCGACTTTGCGTGGCCATGCGTCAGTCTGCGTAGTAGAGAATACGCCCGCATTGCTGACAATGGACGATATCAAGAGCCAATTTTGCCCGATGCACCAGGGCCGTCGTATTTTTCATATGACAGCCCATACAAAATTCGTGTTCAACCGGGACAACCGCGTTCCCGCCTTTGGTCGCGAAGAGGCGCGTGTATTGAAACAGGAGGTCCGGATCGAGCCCCTGCGTGAGCTGTTCGCGATCAACCTCAGCCTGTTTCAAACGTTCCCCCAAGGTGGACTCTTTTTTCTTCAAATCCGCGTGTTGCACTTCGGATTGTCGTTTCGCGGTTTTCAATTCGAGCTCCGCATACACTGCTTCTTTCTGGAACTGCTCGGTTTGTTCCATCAACTCGATCTCGTGATCCTCGATTCGCTCGATCTCCTGCTCAAAACGGTGAATCTCCTGGCTGATGGCCTGGAATTCGTCGTTCTTGCGGGTCTGGTATTGCTGCGTTTTGTACTTGGCAATTGAATCCCGTCGAGTTTGCGCGTCCAGCTCGAGCCGTTTTCTCTGAACCTCAACGTCGCGGCTTCGTTGTCTGAGTTGTTCAAAAGCGTTGCTTTTCGCTGCGACAAACTGGTCGATCCGCTGTTGCTCGAACGGAACTGTCTCAAGTTCCGCTCTGTACATCTTGATTTTTTGGTCTCGTTCCTGAAGAAGTAGCAACTGCTCGATCTCTTTTAGCATTGGAAAATAAGCTGAATTTAGCCGGGAACAGGGGCTGATTTCCAGTAGAAAGAATTTGGAGGAAGCTGGCAGTTGTCAGTGGCGAGTTACCAGTCGGCAGTTGGCTGAACCTCCCGAGAACGGGTCTGTGCTTCGCGCCTAAAGGGCTTGGTCCTTCCAATTTCGCTGCTCCCCCGCTGACAACTAGCAACTGACAACCGACAACTTCTCCTCAGTACATTTCGACCGGCGAACGCTTTCCGTCGTCGGGACTGCGGAGCGCTGCGGCCTCGGCCCCGAGGGTGGCAACGCGCAATTCCCAGACCTGGTGGTCGAGGGAGCGGAACCGTTCTTCGGAATAGGGTTTTGGTGCTGTCATCTTTCGTTTGAACCGCTCAACCCCGGCCAGGGCACGGTCGAGAGAGGACCGCGCCACCGTCTCAAGAGCCGCACGCGCTTCTTCGAGCAAATGGACACGGTGGCAAATCATCGCCAGATGGTTACCCGCCAGCATCGCCCGTTCGATGGTTGCTGTGAATCCTGATTCGTTCGTGATCGCGCCCATGTCGAGGTCGTCCGTCATGATCAGCCCGTCGAATTCGAACTCGGAGACTAGAAGATCAGTCACAATCGAACGAGACAACGAAGCCGGTGTCTTTACGGGATCGAGTGCCGGATACCACGCATGACAGACCATCATGCTGCTGACCCTTTGCGCGAACTCCCGAAAGATCGCGAGTTCTGTCCGGTCCAGTTCGTCGCGGCTCCGATCAATGCGAGGCAGCTCGTGATGCGGGTCGAGCGCCGCGGCGGCGTAACCAGGGAAGTGCTTTCCGCAGGATAAAATCCCGGTTTCCAGCAGGGATTCGTTGAATCCGCCGGCGAACGCGATCACTTCTTCCACGGAAGTCCCGTAACATCGGCCGCGAAGCGAGTTGTCGGCGTCGTCGTCAAAAGAAATGTCCAGGACCGGACAAAGGTCCAGGTTAAAACCGAACAGACGCAACAACTCACCGGTCAACCGGCCATGTTCCCGAATCAGGGCCGGATCGCGCTTTTTTCTGAGCTGTTGCGCGTTGGGCGGCTCGTTGCCGATCAGTTTAAGCCGCGAAACCCTGCCTCCTTCCTGGTCAATGCTAATAATCGGCTCGATCTGCGAAAGATCCCGGAGATCATCGATGAGTTTACGAAGCTGCGACGCAGACCGGATATTGCGTCCGAAGAGAATATACCCTCCTGGTTGCACCTCGCGGAAAAGACGGGCCGTCTCAGGCTCAAGCTCGAGTCCGGGCACACCAACAAGCAAAAGCTGACCTAGGTTGGTTCGTTCCATGCCGGATTTTACCGTTCCCCCCGTCGTTAACCAACCTTTTCCCGGGTAGCTGCGGCGTAGCCTGTAGTTGGGGGCAACTACAGGTTGGAAGCCCTATGCTACATTACGGAATGTTGAGACTTGGGCTATACGGGGGTTCGTTCGACCCGATTCATCACGGGCACCTGATACTTGCGCGGCAAGCCTTGGAAGATTTGTCGCTCGATCGCGTGATTTTCATTCCGGCCGCTGAGTCTCCGTTCAAGATGAATCACTCCAGCGCATCGGCCGCTGACCGCCTTGCGATGGTCCAACTCGCCATTCTGGATGAACTCGCGTTTATTGTCGATCCTCTTGAGATCGACCGAGAAGCCCCCTCTTACACGATCGACACCGCAAGGGCGTACCAAGCAAAACATCCGGCCGATACTCTTTTCTTCCTGGTCGGCGAAGATCATGTGGAAACCTTGTCAAAGTGGAACGAGTTCGAGGAATTGGACAAGCTGGTGCGGTTCGCGATCCTGAGTCGTTCGGATCTGCCCCTGAAGGTCGGGTATCCGGTTGTCCGGCGGCGGTTTGATCTATCGTCGACCGAAATCAGAAACAGGGTTGCCAATGATTTGTCTATTTCGTATCTGGTTCCGGACAACGTCATGCGTTATATCCAAGAGAGAAAACTTTATCAGGGAGAGAAGTATCGGAGCTGACGAGTTAGCACGCCTTTGCGTTCGATTGGCCGAAGATAAGAAGGCTGAGGACATCGTGGTTCTTGACCTGCGCGGCATATCGTCTTTCACTGATTTTTTTGTGATCTGCTCCGGGACCTCAGAACCTCATCTTAAGGGGATCAACAGCGGAATCCGGGAGGGAATCAGGGAGCATGCACAAATCTCTCCGCTGGCATCGGAAGGTTCCGTCGCGAGTCAATGGCTGGTAATGGATTATTCGGGAGTGCTGGTGCACATTTTTCTCCACAAAAAACGCGAATTCTATGCGCTTGAAAGCTTGTGGAGCGACGCCCCGCGTCTCAATCTGGTTTCTTAATTTCTACGCCGATGTTCAAGCAGCGTGAGGCCATCATTCGGCTCCTCAAAGACAGCGATCCGGAAACAGTCAACCTCACGAAGCAGCAACTGCTTCAAGGAGGGGCTAACGCCATTGCGGACCTGCGCGATCTGTTGGCGACCGATGATCAATTGGTCACGGTTCATGTCCGCGAAATTCTTTCGGAAATTGAAGTACGGCAGGCCAAAAAGAGATTCGAAGAAATCTGCCGAACAATTTCTGATCTGGTCGACCTGGAGCGGGCGTCCTGGTATCTAGCCCAGATCTTTCAGCCTTGCGTCGATGTGTACCCGTATCAGGAAACCATCGAGACGTGGAGCCACGAGCTGCGTGACCGCCTGGCGGGCTGCGATTCAGATACCGCGCGAGCCGTCGCCATGTCGCAATTTTTCGGCAAGGAGCTCCGATTGCGCGGTAACGAGGACGACTATTACGACGCGCGGAATTCTCTTCTTCCCTGTGTGATGGATTCCCGGCTTGGCATCCCGATTTCGCTTTCGCTCCTGTACATGATTGTTGGCCGAGGAGCTGATATCCGAGTCGATGGAATCAATTTGCCCGGCCACTTCGTGGTTCGACACGGCGGGGTCCTGCTTGATCCGTTCCACGAAGGACGCCTCTTAATGCCCAGCGATTGCGCACAGATTTTATCTTCTCAAAAGCAAACATTGCAACGAGACCACCTTCAGGCCGCTCAACCCAAATTGATCTTGATCCGCATGTTGGCAAACCTTTTGTACGTCTTCCAACAAGAACAAAACGCTCCGGCGCAAAAGATGATTAAGCAATGGATTCACCTTCTGGACTCAAAATGAGCTCCGCCGCGCGGGTTGAAGTGCTAAACACTGGCACGGAACTCCTTTTTGGCAGCGTGCTGAATACTCACCTCTCTTTTCTGGCCCAACAGCTCTTTCCGATTGGGTTGCGTGTGCAGCGGCAATCAACCATCCCGGATGGCGAGTCGATCCGCGATGCAATCACAGAATCCGCCAACCGATGCGACGTCATTCTCGTGACCGGCGGTCTGGGTCCGACTACGGACGACATCACCAGAGAGATCGTCTCGGAATTGACTGATCGCCCGCTGCGGTATGACGACTCCATTTTCCAGATGATCAGCGAACGCTTCAAAAAACGCGGAATCAGAATGACGGATCGCACTGCGAGACAAGCTTATGTGCCGGAAGGCGCAGCAGTCCTTCCAAACGATCACGGGACGGCGCCCGGCCTTCATATTCCGGCGCAAAAAGGCATTCCGCATCTCTTTCTTTTTCCTGGTCCGCCTCGCGAACTGCGGCCGATGTTCAATACCTACGCTTTACCGATCTTGCGATCCCTGGCTGGCGATCATGATCTAAAAGCAAAAACCTATCGGACGACGGGCCTGGGCGAATCTCAGGTGGAGAGAATCGTCGGAAACGGACTCCTGGCCATTTCAGGATTGGAACTCGGCTACTGCGCGCGAATGGGAGAAGTGGATGTCCGGGTGATCGGGTCTCAAGCCGCTGTCAATGAGGCGAGTCAACTGATCGAAAGTCGGCTGGGACCCTACATCGTCACAACCGAGGAGAAAAACCTGGAAGATGTCATCGTCGGACTCCTGGCAGCGAACAAGGCCACCCTCGCGGTTGCCGAGTCCTGCACGGGAGGACTTTTGGCCAACCGCATCACCGACGTCCCCGGGTCATCGCTCGTGTTTATCGAGGGAAACGTCACTTACTCGAACGACGCGAAAATGCGAACCCTGGGTGTTTCTGCGGAACTACTTTCCACTGTGGGGGCCGTGAGCGAGGAAGTCGCTCGAGCGATGGCTGAGGGCGCTTTGAAGCGTAGTGGAGCAGCCTATGCTCTCTCGACAACCGGAATCGCGGGCCCGGACGGCGGCACCGATCAGAAACCGGTTGGAACCGTCTTTATCGGGTTGGCAAGTCGCGGTTCTCCGACCCTGGTCGAAAAAGAATTTTTTCCAACCGACCGCCTCTCCTTCAAGCGGATCTGCACCCAGCATGCACTGGAGATGCTCAGACGAAACATACTGGGTCTGTAGGCAAACCGCCCGGTTTGCATTCTTTTTAATCGCGGGCAAAGCGGGACGCTGCTTACACTCCCCGGGCAAAGCGGGAGGCTTTGCTTACGTGCGCAATTTGAGGCAAAGCAACGTTCTCGATCGAGTACGAGGACGAGTTCGAGTTCGATTACACCTATAGGGATTTTGGGACAGTAGGGATTGGGCAGGTCAGATACCCGCAGCCCGAATTGCGGCGTCCCGCTTTATCCTAGTTAAAATGTCCAAACCCCAGGGCAAAGCGGGACGCTTTGCTTACGCCCCCCTCGGGACGCTTACCGACTAATGAAAAAAAGAGCTCCCGGGAATTCCGGGAGCTCTTTACTCTTTTGAATTCGATGAACGACTACTTCTTAGGCAGCCACTTCTTCCAGTTCTCGGCGAACTCGTCCACGTTATCCTTGGTGACAGGGATCAGCTCTCCTTTGACGAAGGTCGAAGGTGGGTTTTTGTTGTCGGCGACCTTGTCATAGAGCATATCAACAGACTTGGTACCCCACTCGTAAACCTGCTGCGCGAGCAGAACCTGCACGTGACCGCTTCGCAGATATCCAAGCTCGGCTGGAAGCGCATCGACTGCGACAACCTTCACGGTACCTGGAGCGAATTTGAGCGCGTTGTCGGTGAAGAGCGGCCAGCCGCCGATCATCGCCCAACCGGTGATCTCCGGATGAGCCTGCATCACTTGCTCAACCTTGGCAGCGGCATCCTGAGGCGTTTCCTTATGATAGTAAGCATCAAGAACTTTGATGTCAGGATACTTCTTGGCTTCTTCCCTGGCGCCTTGAACCCGCTTTTGCAAGTTCGGGGCGTTCTGGTTTCCTGCCAGGATCGCCACAACTCCTTTGCCGCCCATCTCTTTTGCTAACTCGGACATCGTTTTCTGGCCGCAATCAATATCGTCCGTACCGAAGTTGGCAAGACGCTTGCTCTTTGGGGCGTCCGAATCGAAGCAGACAACAGGCACGCCCTTGTCGACGGCATTGTTGATCGCATCGGTCAACTTGTTCGCGTCAGAGCAACTCACTGCGATCCCGCTTGCCCCGGCATTGACCAATTGTTCCACTGCGTCAGCCTGTTTTTGCGGGTCCTCTTCATTCGGCGTGCGCCAGTCAATCTTGATGGTCGCCCCTTTTTCCTTGCTCAGCTTAGCGGCTTCGTCCTCAGCGCCAGTTTTCGCGGCTTGGAACACGGGGTTGTTGTTGGATTTGGCAACGATGCCAAATGTATAGGTTTTATCGGCCGCAAAACCGGTAGCGGCCGCCAAGCCCAGAAGGCTTGTTACAGTAAGACTTATTTTCCTGATCATTTTGTTTGGGGTGTTATAACAACTGGAGTTTCGCTTGAGGCGAGAACCTCCTTCTTAATACGGCCTGTTCTAGCCAACAAACGTCTATTGGCCATCCAGGCATTAAACTGGTCAAACAACACCGCGGCAATCACGACCAAACCAATGACGATCTGACTGTAATTTTGAGGGATGTTGAGAATGACCAAACCGTTCGAGATCATCTGGAGGATGACGGCCCCGAGCAAGGCGCCGAGGGCCGTGCCTTTTCCTCCTATCAGGCTCGCGCCGCCCACCACTGCCGCAGCGATCACATTCAGCTCGTAACCTTGTCCGTCGCCGGACGCACCTGCGCCATAGTAGCCCAATGACAATACCGCCGCGATTCCGGCAGCTAAGCCGGAGATGGTATAAACGAGAATCTTCACGGCGCCAACGCGAATACCGCTATAACGGCTCGCCGTTTCGTTGCCACCGATTGCATAAACTTTTCGGCCGAGCGCCGTTTGCGAAAGAAAGATCCCGCCAATGACCGTGACGATCAGCATTATGACGAGCGGGACCCAGATCAGGCCATTCAATTCTTGCCGAACAAACGCGCGAAATTCCTCCGGGAACCCGCCGATGGATTGGCCGTTAGTCTGGACGAAGGCAATGCCTCGATAGATGGCCATCGTGCCTAAAGTGATGATGAACGGGTGAACGCCGAAACCTACAATCATCGAACCGTTCAGCAATCCGCCCACTAAGCCAACTCCAACCGTCACCAGGATTCCGATCAGCACGCTGCCCATTCCACCCGCGGACCCATATTGCGACAGAAAGAGCGCTCCACAGACCGACGCGATCGCGTAAATTGCGCCCACGGAAAGATCAATGCCGCCCGTGATAATGACAAAGGTCATTCCAACGGCCATAATCGCGAAAAAACTCGTGTCTTTCGCAATCTGGATCAGCGTCTGAGGATTGAAAAATTTGTTGACCGTTTCAAAAGCCGGCACCTTCTGTCCGTCCGGGCGGGTCTCAAAAATGCGTTCCTGCTTGCCTTGAGCGTTGTATTGAAACTTTGGACGGGAAACCGAACCACCGAAAACGGCGAGCAAAAGGCCAAGAACAACGATCGCCAGAATCAAGCCTCCTTCGGGGAATTTGGAGAAACTGAAGCTGAACCTACTGGTGCGGGGGGGAGCCATGGAGAACCTCTCTTTATGATGCTTGCGGAGTCGCTTGTCAAGACGAAGTCCAAGAAACCGTAGCGACACGGCGTCCGTTGACATGTCTTTGAAGCGATTCCTAGTTTATCACTTGAACGGGCGTACCTATTTTGACATGTGCGTAGATCTGGGGAGCGATTTCGGCCGGCATACGAATGCAGCCATGGGAAGCCGGATATCCTGGCAATATCCCAATATGCATTCCTACCCCTTCCGAGGTTAATCGCATGAAATAGAACATCGGCGCCCCCTCATAGTGGCTGCCGCTCGGCGCCGAGTCGATCCGTGCACTAACCCCGGCCCGAACCACGCGCCCCCTTGAGTCGACAAAGTTGCCA
Source organism: uncultured Verrucomicrobiae bacterium (assembly GCA_963846195.1). Classification (GTDB taxonomy): domain Bacteria; phylum Verrucomicrobiota; class Verrucomicrobiia; order Chthoniobacterales; family JAFAMB01; genus JAFAMB01. The sequence goes on along the minus strand of CAWJVG010000015.1, from coordinate 37,109 downwards.
TAAATGTTCGACCGATGGTTTGGATCCTTCTGCATGATCGTAAAATCTCCAGTGGGAGTGAACCCCGCTTTTTTCCCCGACGAAATCGGGGTGTCAATCGCGAGCTGGGTCCCTGCATACAGATAAGCTCGCTGCCGGGACAATGAAACAAGAACCGCGGCATTGTCCGGAGTCGTTTCGGCCAAAATAGCCTTGTTGACCACCGGAGGCGCCTGTTTGGCGATCAATTTCTGCGCGGGCGCCATCGTCGGACGGGGCGCATGGCTATCCTGCGCCCAAGCGCTGTGGGTTGCCAACCATAGAAAGCCAACAAAAGCCATCCCGCTTCCCTGCAACCGTCGCAATAAGTGGTTCATTTGCTGCAATTAACTGGGCTAGGCATACTGAATTTGTTCGAGCCGAATCAATCAAATAAGCGGATCGATGACTGATGTCAGTCAAATTGAGCGCTTCCAGCCTCGAAATGTGGCGCGACACTTCCAGGCGCCGAAGCAGTTTGGTCAATCACAGATTACACAGATTGCAGAGGGAGTTTGGCGGTGACCATCGCAAGAATTCATTGGAACAATAATGTAGTCATGCAGGGTCTGGATATCTTCCCTCCCGATCTGTGAAATCTGTGGTTTCAAATTTGGAATACCGGGTTAATCACTACTCAGATGGTTCACCTGATCGACGCACTCCACCTCGGGACTCCCGACGTCATTTGCATCGCGCTCGTCGAATGCGGGCCAAATGAATTGCTGTTGGTGGATAGCGGACCTGAGTCCGTCTTTGACGCCGTAATAGAAGGGATCAGGAAACTAGGGTTTCAACCCGCCCATGTCCGCCATCTTCTGGCTTCCCATATTCACCTGGACCACACCGGTGGCGCCTGGCGTTGGGCTAAAGAGTTTGGGACCAAAATCTATGCAAACGCGAGAGGCGTACGTCACCTCGTCGATCCTTCAAAGCTGGTAGGAAGTGCGTCAAGGATCTACGGCGACAAGATGGAGTCATTGTGGGGGGCCGCCGGGACGATTCCAGAAGATCACGTCATTCCCGTCGGGGACCGCACTGAGTTGCGATTTGGTTCTCTCCAATTCCTTGTCCTGGACACGCCAGGGCACGCACAGCACCACAACGCCTATTGGCTCGAGTCGGAACGAACCGTGTTTGCGGGCGATGTGGCAGGGGTTCGCATTCGCGGAGGTCCGGTGATTCCGCCGTTCCCGCCGCCGGATATACATTTGGAATCCTGGAAAGAATCGCTCGACAAGATCCGCGCCCTCAAACCGGCCTCCCTCCACATCACGCATTTCGGCAGAGTCGATGATCCAATATCGACCCTCGATGCTTTGGAAAAGCGATTGTTCAGTTGGGCGGATTGGATGAAGCAGCGGCTACTGGAAGGCAAATCGGAACCGGAGATCATTCCCGAGTTCGAGAGATTTACGGTACGGGAACTCCTGGCCGCCGGAACTCCGAATGAAGAATTGGTGACCTACGAACAAGCGGATCCGGCTTCGATGAGCGTCGCCGGATTATCCCGTTATTGGCGAAAATTTCATTCGGAACAAGTGCCATGAGTTGCCGAATTAATTTTCGGTTCGCAACAGCGGTCCGAGTTTCTTTGGCGTTGACAGCCGACAGCGCTCGCTAGTACTTAGTTGCTTTAGTTCTTTATATTTATTAAAGATTATGGTTTGATGGGCCGATGGCAACGGGTCGAATCGAACTAGATGTGGAAGATCGCAAGCTGTTGGAGGGTTGGAGTCGAGCGCAGCGAGTGGAACATCGGCTTAAAATAAGGAGTCAAATTATTCTCAAGGCGGCAGAAGGTTTCAGTGGGCGTGAGATTGGCAAAAGTTTGAGCATTCCCGAGGTGACAGTCAGCAAGTGGCGCCGGCGGTTTTTGCGTCACGGAATCGCTGGATTGGAGGACGCGCCGCGCAGTGGAAAGCCGGCCAAATATGATGAAGTCACAGTCCAACGGGTGCTGGAGCTCCTTGATAGAAACCCACCGGCAGGCTATGGGCGCTGGAATGGGCGGCTGATTGCCCAGCATCTGGCCGATGTTACCCCCGATCAAGTCTGGCGCATTTTGCGCCAGCAAGGCATCGAATTGGAACGGCGCCACAGTTGGTGCATTTCCACTGACCCGGAGTTTGCGCGCAAGGCCGCCGACATTGTGGGTCTTTATCTTAATCCTCCCCAGAATGCGCTCATCTTGGCCATCGATGAAAAACCAGCCATTCAAGCCTTGGAACGGGCGCAAGGTTGGATCCGACTGCCCAATGGCAAGGCGCTGACGGGTTTTAGTCATGAGTACAAGCGCCATGGCACCTCAACCCTCTTTGCCGCTCTCAACATTGCCAGCGGCCAAATTCAGGCCGGCCACTACCGGCGCCGGCGTCGCCGGGAATTCCTCGAGTTCATGAACCGAGTCTTGGCCGGACATCTCGATAAGGAAATTCATGTGGTTTTGGATAATCTTTCCAGCCACAAGCCCAAAGAGGATCGTTGGCTGAGAGCTCACCCTCATGTGCATTTTCATTTCACTCCAACCCACGCCTCCTGGCTCAATCAGATTGAGATTTGGTTTAGCATCTTGAGCCGCCAAGCCTTGCAAGGAGCCAACTTTACCAGTGTTGCTCAGCTGCGCCATGCGATCGACGAATTCATCAAAAACTACAATAGCGACGCGGCTCCCTTCGAATGGACTAAATCGCAGGTCCATCAAGTGGGAGTTACTAAAAATATAAAGAATTTACGCAATTAGGTACTAGTGCACCACTCATTGACTTGGTGCACCAGGTCGGGTGTATTCGATGAGCTTGAGGACACCCAGGATCAGCAAGGCCGGTTTAAAGAGTAAAAATAGTACCTTCACGAGAATACTCAGCAATCTTCCGAGCGGCAGCAGACACAAAAAGAAACCTCCTGCAAACGCCAGGGCCACAGCCTTCTGCGGTTCGCGACGAATCATTGCTTCCAGCTCATTCCACAGCTGATTGATGTTCTTGTCCATACGACACAAAGTACGCTGAAAATAAAACAGTGCGCCACTTTCTGATCTTGTTTCGCACTCTTTTTGTCAGTTTACATCTGTCGTTCGTGCGCGATTCATTTCTGATGCGAAAGCAATTTAAATGGGCCGCACGATTCATCCTGGCAGCATTGATTGCTTCATTCTTTTCCTCGTGCCAGAACGGAGCATACGGCACATCGAAGCGGAACGTCACGGATCCAAATACTTCCTTCTCCAATCCCTCCACCCGGAGCGAGTAGCGGGAGAAATGGTTCGGCGTACCGGCGTTGACTCGAATTTCGTGCAGGCGAAGCGTCCCGCATTGCCTCTTGAGACCGTGCCAGACCCCCGGGCCTTTTCCTACCGCAACTCCTGCAACTTCCTAACCCCGATTCACTCACCAAGGAGCCGGTTGTACTTTCGAAGAACCTGGCGCAAGCGTTCGTGAGGCAGCGCGTAGAAAGTGTTGTTGTTGATTCCCTTCATCGTTTTTGCAGCCACCAGCGCATTGATAATCGCCTCCTCGGTCGCTTGCGGAGTGGCGGCGAGCAACGGGTCCAGTTCGTCGTTTCTGAGCGTGGACCATTGCTGACGGATCCCGGCCGACACCGGCACGGCGGTCGAGAACGCAATGAACAAATCACCCGACGAATTCGTGCTAACACCACCTGTGCGCGCCACGCCTAGTGCTGCGCGTTTGGCGAGCCGTTTCAATTGATCCGGGAGCAATGGTGTGTCCGTGGCAATCACGACCAGAATTGAACCCTCTTTCTCAAACTCCTTGTGAAACACCGGTTGAAGCTCGCTGATCTCCTTTCCAACTGGTACGCCTGCCACGATGAGGTTCTCGCGCCTTGCAAAATTTGCCTGGACCAGCACGCCAAGGCAAAAACCATCCTCCCCGATGGAAATAACGCGCGAAGCAGTGCCGATGCCGGCTTTGAATCCGAAAGCGCGCATTCCCGTGCCACCGCCCGCGTTGCCCTCCTCCACGGATCCACTCGTGGCGTGATCCAGAGCACTGAACACGTCCTCCTTTTTCACATGGAAGCCGTTGATGTCGTTGAGTTCGCCGTCCCAGGTTTCCGCGACAACCGGCAAACTGAAGTGCTCTGTCTCTGGAAACTTTCTCGTTCCCCACTCCACCACCGCATCACGAGTCACTCCGACGCTGTGGGTGTTGGTCAGCAGGATTGGCCCTTCCAGAAAACCCGATTCCTCCACCCACTCAGCGCCGGTCATTTCTCCGTTCCCGTTGAAGGAATACACCGCTGCAGGCACCGGCGTGTTACTGTTCTCTTTCCCGAGCGGCAAGATGGCCGTGACACCTGTGCGAACGGGCCCTTGGCCGACAACGAGTTTACCCTCGCCTTCCACCAGCGTGCTTTGACCAACCTCGACCCCACGAACGTCCGTGATAGCGTCGAGCTTGCCCGGCGTGCCCTCAAATGGAACTCCCAGATCGCGGGCGCGGGTAGCTCCTCCCGGGGGGACGTAGGCGGCACCAGAGAGGCTATAAAAACAACAAACGACAGCGATCGCTGCGCGTGGAACGAAGATTTTTGGAGACCCGCGTTTCATCAACGGAATGAATATTATCGGCTATCGATCAAATTCGTCTTTTCTTGAAAAAATGAATCACTGCTTTAGTTTTGTTGATCGCTGCGCCCGAATTGAATCAGAAAATATGCTCGTCCTCAACAAGAGCGTGATGACCGCCGGTGGCGCCGGCAATGCCGCTCCATACACTTTAAAAAAACGTAACAACTATTTATGAATAACACAAACGCCTATGCTGTCCAAAGCGCCACGGATGCGCTTGCTCCATTCAGCTTCCAACGCCGGGACGTCCAATCCCACGATGTGCAGATCGACATCCTCTACTGTGGCGTCTGCCATTCCGATATCCATCAGGCCCGCAACGAATGGGGAGGCTCGATCTACCCCATGGTGCCAGGGCACGAAATTGTTGGGCGCGTGATCAAAACGGGCAGTCAGGTCACCAAATTCAAGGCCGATGACCTGGTCGGCGTCGGGTGCTTTGTCGATTCCTGCCGGGAATGTCCGCAATGCAAAGCCAACCAGGAACAATATTGTGAAAAGGGCATGAGCCCCACCTACAATGGCTACGAGCAAGACGGCAAAACGCCGACCCTGGGCGGCTATTCCACTCAAATCGTGGTTGACGAAAATTACGTCCTGAGAGTTTCACCCAAACTGCCTTTGGAAGGTGTCGCGCCTCTCTTGTGCGCCGGCATCACCACCTATTCGCCATTGCGCCACTGGAATGTGGGCAAAGGACATAAAGTCGGTGTCCTCGGACTAGGCGGTCTGGGCCATATGGGCGTAAAACTGGCTGCCGCTTTCGGTGCGGAAGTCACCATGCTGAGCACTTCTCCGTCCAAAGAAGCAGATGCCAAACGACTGGGTGCAGATCGATTCGCCCTGACCTCCAACCCGGAAGTATTCAAGCAATACTCCAGGTATTTCGATTTCATCCTGGATACCGTCTCTGCTCCGCACGACCTCGAAAAATACCTCGAAACCTTGAAAACCGACGGCACGCTGATCATCGTCGGGCTGCCGCCCGAACCGATTCCGGTGCCCGCCTTCAGTCTTGGTCCCTCGGCGCAGAAGTGTCGCCGGTTCAATGATCGGCGGGATCGCGGAAACCCAGGAAATGCTCGATTTCTGCGCGGATCACAATATCACCTCAGACGTCGAGGTCATCCCGATCCAGCAGATCAACGAAGCTTATGAACGAACAATCAAAGGACAGGTAAAATACCGCTTTGTAATCGATATCGCCTCACTTAAAGAGACTAACGGATAACGAGGACCGACTGTATATTGAGGTCAAAGTCCACCAGGCGCGGGATTCTGCTGGCATCGCCATCGGTCCCGGCTGCTGGAAACAATCTGACTTCTTGAGTGACCATTGGCACCGGGGCGACGGCGCGCAGCTCGATGTTTCGGACGGCGCGTCCGAACTTGTCGATGGCAAAATCAACGAGCAGCGGCGTCGTACCGATATAATCACCGTTGATTAGGATTTTCGCACCTACCGGCCGAGAAAGGATTGTTACTGACCGGAGGCTGCTTATTGAAGGGTTGTCGCGGGTCTGCCTAGGGTTCGCCGGCAACGAATCAACACCGGCGTAACAGGTAGTTGCGAGGAAAAGCCCCACGATTCCTGTTGAAACGCAATAGCGCAAAACGTGGTTCATAAACGGATCGGATTTCGATTCTCCAGTTCTCAAATAGAGTCGAACCGGAAAACCGATTGATCCTGATACCAAATCAACGCTCGGAATGGAAGCTAAATCGGGGAACCGATTTTTCGCCGGCTAGATTCTATTCGAGCTGACGGGCGGAACCCTGGCCTCAAGGCAGAGTTCAGCCGCTTTTGAAACACGTGCTGCCACAGCAGACCCGAGCTTAGCGTCACCGTCCGGCGTTTCAACGTTTCGATTTGATTTGCACCCGCTCTCAGACCAGCGGCGAGGCAACGCCCCACTTGCCACCAAAGACGAACTCTTTTAACAGTTTGCGCGGACGCCGCGCACCATCTCGTACTCGCAGCTCCTCGGGGAGATCAGCCGGATCGCCGGCGTAGCCAATAGCAAGCGCGGTCAGCGGCTCGTGCCCTTCGGGAATCGAATAAAGCTCGCGAGCCTTCTCCGGTACAATGCCGGCCATCTGGTGGACGGCAAGACCGCGCGCGGTCGCCTCCAGCACCAGATTGCCCGCGGCGAGTCCAAGGTCATGAATGGCAGCACGATTTGGTTTGTCATTGCGAGCAAAATTCAGTCTCGATATGCCTAGAGCCAGCGCTGAGGCTGATTTCGCCCAGACCTGATTGACTTCAACCAGGCATGAAAGCAATCGCTCGAATTCCTCGGCGTCGTCTTTTTTCGTAACGATGTAACTCCAGGGTTGTTCATTAAACGACGATGCTGCCCAGCGCGCCGCTTCGAACAATGATCGCAGCTCTTCGTCGCTCACAGATCTGTCGGCAAAGCTATACGGGCTCCACCGGCTGGCAATCAAATCGTGGACTGGATAATTGGTCACTGCTTTCATAGGTTGGTAGTTCGCAGGCTAACACCGCGTTCAGATGAACGCCAGAGCAAGCAACGCCCCGCGCCAGTATGGCATCGCTCGGCGAGTCAATAAACAGGTCTATTCTACATCGTCCGTCATTGATCCTTCGCCATGCGCGTCCAAACGGCTCCGGCCTTAGCGCTCTGCACGGCGGTCGCGATGAACAGCATCCCTTCCACGCCATCCTTCACGGTGGGAAAATCACAGTCGGCGGGGATCGGCTTGCCGTTGACCTCCGCCTCGATCGCTCTCGCGGCTTCGAGATAGATGTTCGCAAACGCCTCAATGAAAGCTTCCGGATGACCAGAGGGAAGCCGAGTGAAACGTTTTGCAACGTCGCTTAGGTAGGCGTTTCCACGCCGATAGATGCGCCGCGGCGCCTCGGCGTATTTCACGGTCAAATCGTTCGGATCCTCCTGATGCCACTCGAGTGAAGCCTTGGTACCGTAGACCCGGATACTGAGACTGTTCTCCTCCCCAACGGAAATCTGGGACGCGTATAACACACCCTTCGCTCCCCCTTTGAAACGGACCAGCATATTGGCGTCGTCTTCAAGAAGTCGGCCTTTGACGAATGTCGTGAATTCGGCGCACACCTCATCAATCTCAAGCCCGGTGATGTATCGGGCTAGATTTTCGGCGTGCGTTCCGATGTCTCCGACGCAGCTTGATGCGCCGGCTTGTTCCGGATTGGTCCGCCAGGCGGCCTGTTTTTGACCCTCCTCGTCAATCGGATTGATCAGCCAACCTTGCGGGTACTCCACCACCACCTTCAGGAGATTCCCCAAATCCCCTCTGCGAACAAGTTCGCGGGCTTCCTTGACCATCGGGTAGCCGGTATAGTTATGCGTCAGGGCGAAGATTTTCCCTGTTTTTCCAACGATTTGCTGAAGCTCCAGGGCTTCTGCCAGGTTGAAAGCCAGCGGCTTGTCACAGACGACATTGAACCCGCTTTGCAGAAATGCCTTGGCTATCGGCACGTGCGTTCTGTTGGGAGTGACAATCGACACGAAGTCAATACGTTCGCCCACCGGCAGAGTGAGTTCCCGTTCCACCATCGTCCTGTAATCCGGATAGACTCGATTTGGATCCAAGAGCAGATCTTCCCCGGAGAGCTTTGATTTCTCCGCATTCGATGAGAACGCACCTGCCACAAGTTCGATTTTTCCGTCGAGCCGCATCGCCATTCGGTGAACTCCACCGATGAACGCCTCACGACCGCCTCCCACCATGCCCGCTTTTAATTTTCGCGCCATATGCAAATTACCTTCGAGATCTAGCAACGGCGACTGCAAGGATAAAAATCACCCTGCGAACGATTCACAGTTCTACACAATATCTTGTATTCACTGCAATGATCTGGTACAAGATACAGACATGACCGAGACAATCATTCCTAGACTGGCGCGACATCGTTAAACGCGATCGTGTGAACGGTCTGCTGACGTCCACGGCGAGCTCGATGTTTTTGCTCCGCACGATGTATACGCTTCCAGAGTTTGACGATCCTACAGCCCGCCCGAGCGAGCGCGCGAAATGGCCTGAATGCTCGTAAGGCGAAACATCACACGCACTGGGTGGCGTCTCGCCAAATGTTATTGGACATCGGAAGAAAAGTGGTCTGCGTGGGCACTGCTGGTCGGAGTGATAGGGCTCAATCTGGGCAATGTCTTCGTCAGTGTACGGATCAACGAATGGAACCGGTCGTTCTATAATGCGCTGCAGGCCTTCGATCGGGAGGGGTTATTCCACCAGCTTGGCAATTTCGGCATTCTGGTCTTTTTTGCTATTTCGATGTCGGTCTATAGCCTTTACCTCAGTCAGATGCTCCAGATCCGGTGGCGGCGCTGGTTGACGAGCCGATATCTAGACGCCTGGTTGGCTGAGCGGGCTTATTATCAATTGGAGTTGGGAGGCAGGACCGACAATCCCGACCAGCGCATCGCAGAGGATTTGAACCAATTCACCACCTATGTGCTAAGCCTTTCAGTAGGCCTGATCAGCTCGGTGGTTTCCTTGATTTCGTTTCTGATTATCCTGTGGGGATTGTCCGGACCGGCCGATATTGCCCTTGGCCCATGGACCACCGTGCATATCCCCGCCTATCTGGTCTGGGCGGCGTTACTCTACGCGGGCATCGGAACCTGGCTAACGGTTAAAATCGGTCGACCGCTGGTGCCGTTAAATTATGCGCATCAGCGTTTTGAGGCCGATTTCCGCTTCAGTCTGGTGCGCTTGAGAGAAAACGCCGAGAGTGTCGCCCTCTACGGAGGCGAAGCGGTCGAGTTCAAGCTTTTCAAAGAGCGCTTTGGCAGCGTATTTGAAAATTTCTGCCAGATCATGAAGCGCCAGAAACGGCTGACCTGGTTTACCCTGGGCTACGCACAGGTGGCGGTGATCTTTCCGGTGGTCGTGATTTCGCCGCGTTACTTTCTCAAGCAGATCGGGCTGGGCGGCCTGATGCAGGCCGTCAATGCATTTTCCTTTGTCCAGAACGCCCTCTCCTTCATCATCAATTCCTACGCCGACATTGCCGCATGGCAAGCGGTGACCGAACGGCTACGCGGCTTTGAGGAGCGTCTGGAGGCGGTCCGCCAGGGAATGGGAGCGCCCCGGCAGATCGTGCTTCAACGCGCAGGTGTCGGCCTTGAACTTAAAGAGCTCGACATTGATACGCCCGAGGGCGCCCCTCTTTTGCGGGCCGTTAGCTTTGCTCCTGTGCGCGGCGAGGCGCTGCTGATTGCCGGTCCCAGCGGTGCGGGCAAGAGCACTTTGTTGCGTGCCATTGCCGGAATCTGGCCCTACGGAAGAGGCCAAATCAGGCTTGGCAAAGGCCCCATTCTCTTTGTGCCCCAACGGCCTTATCTACCCTTGGGCAACCTGGCCACTGCGCTGCGTTATCCGTGCACCGAACAAGGGATGTTCCCGACCTCAAGGCTAGAGGCCGTCCTCGAGAAGGTTGGCCTCGGCTGGCTGACAGCCGAACTGGACGACGTCCAGAACTGGTCTCAGCGCCTCTCACTCGGTGAACAGCAACGGCTGGCCTTTGCTCGCATTCTGTTAGTAAAGCCGGCACTCCTGTTTCTGGACGAGGCCACCTCGGCTCTCGACGAGGCCTCCGAGGCCAGGCTCTACAGCCTGCTGCGTACCGCTCCATGGCAGCCCACCATCGTCAGCGTCGGCCACAGAAGCACACTGCGCAATTTCCACGACCAGGTCCTGGATGTCGCCGCCTTCAGCCCCTCGTCCGAGCATCTCGTTTTTGTCCCCGATCTCTTCCTCGAACCGCACTCAGCTTTTGTTGCGCCCCCACTGCCCCGCAATTTCTGAGCAGCCTGTACACAAAGAATGTTAGTCCCGATTTGCTCAGGAGCTCTCGCCGCCACGGGTCTGATTCGCGCGATCGCTTTTGAGGTTCAGGTCGAAAGCGGCTCGCAAAGCCTCCGGGATTCGGAGTGGCCGTCCGCTTTCCCGATCGACGTAGACCCAGTTGGTTTCGGCCTCGACCAGAACGCTTTGATCATTCGTTCGCATCACAAGGTACTTGCGCACAGAGCTACGTTGTTTGATTTCGGCGACCCAGGTCTGGAGCGTGATCGTTTCCCCTTCGAACGCCGGTCGAATGTAGGTGATGAAGTGAGAGCGCACGACCCAAACCGCTTCGCCTTGAAGATACCGTTGCACCGGCCAACCCTGAGCAGCGGAGTGTTCAATCGCGATCTCTTGCATCCATGCGATATACTTCAGGTTACTGACGTGCCCCAGCTCATCAATCGCTTCTCCGGGTATTGAGAACGTTTTCGTAAACAGATGAGGCATAGACACTGTGAATCTGGATGTCACGGATTTCATCCTAGCCGACAAGTCAAGAAGGCAAGAACTTAGAAGTTAGAACTCAGGAGTCAGGAGTTGCAGGAGTTGCAGGAGTTGCAGAATGGGGAAGGCATCCACCTTGGGCGAAAAGAATTTTACGAGGAAATCTTGACTTGGATGACGTTCGTGATCCTGAATTCCTGAACTTGACTTTCGCGGTCGAATTTGGTCAACGAACGGATACCTCAATGAACAGAAACAACTCTTCCTTCAATCCCCCGATGGTGGCGATCATTCTTCTTGCGCTGGCAAGTTTCGCCGGATGTGCAAGCTGGGATGCGCAGAATAAGGAATCGCTGCTCAGCGCCGCCGGATTCCGAACTCGCACTCCCTCGACCGCAAATCAGCAAGCGATGTTCAACCGCATGACGCCATACAAGCTCGAACGGCGGATCCGGAACGGCAAAGTGTTATACGCTTACGCAGATAAACAAAACAACGCCGTGTATCTCGGCGGAGAGAACGAATACCAGAAGTATAAGCAGTTAGCGCTGCAGCAGTCGATCGCACAGGACCAGATAGAAGCGGCCCAGATCAATGAGGAGGCCTCAATGTACAACGATTTTGGCCCATACTGGGGACCTTGGAACATCTGGTGGTAGCGGAAGCACGTATCGGCGGGATCGGCGGATCGGCACGGGTGTAGGTGGAGCACCTCGCTTTGCTCTTGGATCCGAGGGCAAACCGGGACGGTTCGCTACGGCAGCGGCTTTTTGACCGAGCGCCTTGTTTTTTTCGCGGGAGATTGTTCCGAAGCGGTGGCGTTCCTTTTTCGAGGTTTGCCAGCATCCGCTGGAACGGCAATCTCGCGCCTTTCTCCGTAGATCATATGGAACGCCTCCGTTGTCGCAGCATTTGCCGCGTCGATTAACGCGCTCAGAATTCCATCGTCCTCTGTCAGCACGCGGCACCCAGCCATAATCTCACCATGCTGCTGCGAAACAGCCGCCAGCAAGGAAGTCCTTGAAGGATTGACGGTGACCATTTCCGAATAGGACTGAACGATCAATCTCCGGACGACTGCCGTCAGCATCGAGGCATTCGCTGCTGAGAAAAGGTCCTTGTACGCTCTGTGACCCAACCCAATAATATCCTGTTGCCGAGCCTTGTAACCTTCGATGGCCAAGCCGATTTTCGGGACGAGGTCCGACATGGCATTAACTAGTACAACGAACCTCGCCCATTGTCAGTCTCATTTGGAGTGGCAGCGTCAGAATGCTTCTGAAAAGCATGCTGGAAGCCTATGTTACACCGCCGCGACGGCGCAAAAACAGGGCAGGCTTCCAGCCCGTATTTTCCTCTTGGGCCCGCGAAAAAAGTGAGGGACTTTCTTGCCGCCGGCGTGTCCGCATGATAGGTCTCACGTGATTAACCTGGGTTCTCCCCAATTATTCTGATAACCCCCTGAACATGAAAATCTCCACCATTTCCCGGTCCGGGATCCAAACCGCCTGCACATTGCTCCTGGCGATCAGCCTGGCCACACCTCTCTTTGCCCAGAAGAAACTCAACGTTGTCGCCGTGACCGTCGGAGACCTTGGCAACCCATTTTTCGTTCAGATCGCGCACGGCGCCGAAGCTGCGGCGAAAAAGATCAATCCGAGCGTCAAATTCCAGTCCGAATCCAGCAACTACGACGTGAACAATCAAACCAACCAGATGGATAACTTTGTGGCCAACGGGGCCAATCTTATCCTTTTGAACGCCGCGGACAGTAAAGGCATTGCTCCAGCTGTGGTGCGCGCAAAAGCGGCCGGCGCTACGGTGGTCGCGGTCGACGTGGGTGCGGAAGGCGGAGTGGACGCAACAGTGACGTCCAACAACAAGCAAGCGGGCCAACTGGACGGCAAATTTGTGGCGGATCGGCTGAAAGGCAAGGGACAAATCGTTATTGTCAATGGACCTCCAGTGACTGCGGTGACCGATCGCGTGGCCGGATTCCTTGAAGAAATTAAGAAATACCCGGACATCAAGATTCTTTCGCAGGACCAGAATGCCGGCGGAAGCCGCGACGGTGGTCTGCGGGTGATGACGGACCTGTTAACCGCTTTTCCAAAAATCGACGCCGTATTTGCGATTAATGATCCGACGGCGATCGGGTGCGATCTGGCGGCCAAGCAGGCGCAAAGAAAAGACTTCTTTATTGTAGGCGTCGACGGAGCACCCGACGTGGTGCCTTCGCTCAAAGATAAAGAAAGTCTGATTGCGGCGAGCGCGGCGCAGGATCCCTACACGATGGCCGGTAAGGCGGTCGAAATTGGTTACGATATCGTCAATGGCAAGAAACCGGCGCAGGAACTCACTCTGATCCCTGTCGACCTGATTACCAAAGACAATGTCGACCAGTACAAAGGCTGGACCAAGTAAGAGCGATCGCCCGATCCTGGAAGTACGCCAGATATGCAAGAGCTTTCCTGGCGTACGCGTTCTGAAGAGCGTGAATCTGGGCATCTGGCCCGGTGAAGTGCACGCCCTCATGGGCGAGAACGGCGCTGGCAAGAGCACGCTCATGAAGATCCTGGCGGGGGCCTATCGCCCGGACTCGGGAGAAATTCTGTTGGACAGCAAACCCGTCCAACTGCGAACCCCGCACGAAGCGCGCATGGCGGGCATCGGCATAATCTACCAGGAACTGACTGTCGCGCCGAACCTGACAGTCAGCGGCAACGTCTTTCTGGGCTCAGAATTGAAACGATTTGGGTTCATGAAAGACACCGCCCAAATGGATCGAAAGACCCAGGAAGTGCTGGATCGGCTTGGGGCAAGATTCAAAGCCACCCAGCGCGCCGCTCATCTTGCGGTGGCTGAGCAACAACAGGTCGAGATTGCGCGCGCCCTGTTTTACAAGAGCCGGATCCTTGTAATGGATGAACCGACAGCGGCTCTCTCGGATCGTGAAACGGATCGGTTGTTCGCGGTTGTCCGCCAGCTTCGTTCAGAAGGGATGGCGATCATCTACATCAGCCATCGCATGGCCGAAGTTTACGAGTTGGCCGACAGGCTCTCCGTCCTGCGCGATGGAGAATATGTCGGTGAACTGAAGCGTCTGGAGTTCTCTGCCGACAAAGTGATTGAGATGATGGTGGGGCGCCGGTTGGAGGATTTCTACGAGCACAACAAGCATTCGGCCGGCAGCGTCGTTCTTGACGTTAAAAATATGTCCGACGGCGATCGGGTAAAAAAAGCCAATTTCCAGCTCCGGCAGGGCGAAGTACTCGGTTTGGCGGGGTTGGTCGGGGCAGGAAGAACTGAACTTGCACGGCTGATCTTCGGAGCCGACAAACGCAAATCGGGCGAGGTCTACCTGGACGGAAAAAAGCTCCAGATTGACCAGCCAAAAGATGCGATCCGGGCCGGGATCGGCTACGTGCCCGAAGACCGAAAGCTGCAAGGTGTTTTCCTGCAGATGACTTCGGGAGAAAACATCACGATGAATATCCTTGGGCGGTGTGCGACGGGCGGCATTCTCAATTTCAAGAGGTTGACCGACCGCGCAAATGCAGAAGTGAAGGCCATGCGGGTGCGGACAGCATCGCTCAAGCAGCGAGCCGGAGGGCTCTCCGGCGGTAACCAGCAGAAGCTCTTATTGGCGCGCTGGCTCGAGATTAATCCGCGGGTCCTCATTCTGGACGAACCGACGCGAGGAGTCGATGTCGGCGCGAAAGCTGAGATTTACGTCTTAATCCAACAACTCCTGGAAAAAGGGATGGCGGTTCTTTTTATCTCCAGCGAACTGCCGGAAATCGTTGGCGTTTGCGACCGCGTGTTAGTCATGAGGGAGGGAGAAATCACCGGCGAGGTGGGAGGAGAGACCGGGATCGAAATCACTCAACAGAACATTATGAAATTTGCGACCGATGTCATACGGAGTGCATCAACCAATGGCCACTGAAGCTACGATAGAGACATCCGCCCTGGCTGCGGCGAAACGGAAAGAGTTCATGCGAACGACGATCGAGTTGGCAGGTATGCTTCCGGTTCTCTTCGTGATCTGTGTTCTCTTTTCCGTTCTGACCCCGAATTTTCTCCACGAGAACAATATCGTCAACGTTATCCGCCAGGCGTCCATTAATATCGTGCTGGCTGCGGGGATGACATTTGTCATTTTGACGGGAGGGATCGATCTGGCGGTCGGGTCGGTGCTTGGGTTCACTGCGGTGATAGCGGTGGTCGTTTCACTCACTCCCGGCTTAAGTGGCTTGGCGGTTCCAGCGGCTCTATTTGCCGGTTTGCTGGTTGGGGTGCTGACAGGTGCGACCGTCGCCTACATTGGACTTCCTCCGTTTATCGTCACGCTTGGAACCTACACGGCGATCCGCGGGGCTGCGTATCTCGCAGCGGGAGGGACTACCGTCATTAACAGCAAGATCGACTTTGCCTGGATCGGCAACGGCTATCTGGGACCGATTCCCTGGCTGGTCGTGATCGCTCTTTTAACCATTGCGGTAAGCGCGTTCATCCTTCACCGAACGATTCTGGGAGTTCACATCTACGCGGTCGGCGGCAATGCGCAGGCGGCCCGATTGACGGGTATTCCGGTGCCGTTTATCCTGATCTTCGCCTACGGCGTAAGCGGGCTTCTGTCGGGACTGGGCGGAGTCATGAGCGCCAGCCGTCTTTACAGCGCCCAGGGCCAATTGGGCATCGGCTACGAGCTGGACGCGATTGCAGCGGTGATCCTGGGCGGCACAAGTTTCGTCGGCGGAATCGGAACTGTCTTTGGTACGTTGATCGGAGCTCTGATCATTGCCGTCCTCAATAACGGACTAACATTGATGAACGTCTCCTTTTACTGGCAATTGGTCATCAAGGGCGCGGTGATCATCCTGGCCGTGATGCTCGACAAGTTGCGCACGCGCGGTCAAACTGGATAGGGGAAACGTATCGGAGGCAGAGCGTAATCGGCGTGGATCGTAATCGCGCCGGCGCTGGTTTGGCCGATCTGGACTCACTTTTCGCATTTTATGCCTGACTAGCTATGCAGAATTGGCTTTGATAAGCTAAAGGGATTGATGCTCGCCGCAAGACCCCCCAACCCAGTCCGATAACCGTCACTAGAGCAGCGCAGACCACCGCGATCGGGCACCAAAAAAGGAGTGTCTCGATTATCAGGATACCAACTTTATGCAAGCTCAAGCTATGAACCTCAAAATCCCAACGGATAAAACGCTCGCAATCATTATGGGCGGAGGCGCCGGCACCCGGCTGTTTCCCTTGACCAAAGAACGTGCCAAACCGGCAGTGCCGCTGGGCGGCAAATATCGTCTGGTGGACATCCCGATCAGCAATTGTCTCAATAGCGGCTTCCGTCAGGTCTATGTGCTCACTCAGTTCAACAGCGAATCGTTGCACCGGCACATCACCGCCAGCTACAAATTCGACAACTTTACCAAGAGTTTCGTGGAAATTTTGGCCGCCCAACAAACTCCCGAAGGTGCTCGGTGGTACCAGGGGACGGCGGACGCGGTACGCCAGAACCTCCGCTACTTTCTCGAGCGGCCCTACGAGTACTACCTCATCTTGAGCGGCGACCAACTCTACCGCATGGACTACGGCGACCTGCTGCAGGCGCACCTGCAAAACGGCGCCGATGTTACGCTGGGCACCACGCCCGTCGATCGCGGAGCAGCTTCCGGTTTCGGCATCATGCATAGCGACGCGAACCGGCGAATTTATCGCTTCGAAGAGAAGCCCAAGGATCCCAAGCTTCTCGAGGAACTGTGTATTCCACCAGACCTCTTAAAGGATCTGGGCCGACCGACGGACTCAGAGCTTTATCAGGGCTCGATGGGTATTTACGTCTTCAATCGTCAGATTCTGATCGACGCTTTGGACAACAGTTTTGACGATTTCGGCAAACACATCATCCCGTCCTCTCTCAATAAATACAAAGTCTTCGCCTATATTTTTCAAGGTTACTGGGAGGACATTGGAACGGTCAAAGCGTTCTTTGACGCTAACCTCGCTCTGACCGAGACGATCCCCCCGTACAACTTTTTTGATCACCTCAACCCCATTTACACGCATGCGCGATTTCTTCCCGCCAGCAAGATTAATGGGGCACAGGTGAATAGGGCCATCATCGCCGAAGGTTGCATCATCACCCATGCGAATATCGACCGGGCAGTGATTGGCATTCGGAGCGTGATCGAGACCGGCTCTTCGATCCGCAATTCAGTTCTGATGGGAGCGGATTTTTACCAGGATGAAGATCCCCAGCCCTTGGCTGGCCGGCCGCCGGTGGGGATTGGAGCGCGTTGCGTCATCGAGGGGGCTATTATCGACAAAAACGCCCACATCGGGGACGACGTGGTGATTTCGCCGGAAGGCAAGTCTGAGAATGTAGACGGCGACAATTATTTCATTCGAGACGGGGTGGTTCTGGTCCCGAAAGGCGCCGTCATTCCTTCTGGAACCAGGATCTAAAACGCTATGAGCACTCATCCCTACGCAGGCAAACCTGCACCGAAAGATCTTCTTATCGACGTGAGCCGGCTTGAAGCGGCCTTTTATGACAAGAGCCCCGATCCTGCTGACCCAAATCAGCTTGTCAGCTTCGGCACTAGCGGGCATCGCGGCACCAGTTCGAACGCGACGTTTACCGAGGCGCATATCCTTGCCATTACTCAGGCCATTTCCGAGTACCGACGCAATCAGGGAATCAGCGGCCCGATGTTTATGGGCAAAGACACTCATGCGCTTTCCCGGCCCGCAGAACGAGTGGCCTTGGAGGTGCTGGCCGGGAACGGGATAGAAACATTTATCCAGAGCAATGACGGCTTCACACCGACGCCAGTCATTTCGCACGCCATTCTTGGATACAACCGGGGACGCTCGGAAGGATTCGGAGACGGCATCGTCGTTACTCCTTCTCACAACCCTCCCACCGATGGCGGTTTCAAATACAATCCGCCAAACGGGGGACCGGCCGATACTGATGTCACCGACTGGATTCAAAACCGTGCGAACGAGCTGCTGCAGGGCGGGAATAAAGACGTTCGGCGCATCGGTTTCGAAGCTGCTCTCAAGGCCCCGACAACGCACCCCCAGGACTTTGTCACGGGCTACGTGGAAGATCTCGCAAATGTGGTCGACCTGGAAGCTATTCGCTCGGCGGGTGTGAAGATCGGTGTCGATCCGCTCGGAGGCGCAGCGGTAGCCTATTGGCAGCCGGTGGTTGAACGTTACGCCATCGATATCACCGTCGTAAATCCGAAGATCGATCCGACTTTCGCGTTCATGACAGTGGACCATGACGGAAAAATCCGAATGGATTGCTCCAGCCCTTGGGCGATGGCCGGCCTTGTCCAGCTCAAGGACCGTTTCGACGTCGCATTCGGCAACGATCCGGACGCTGACCGGCACGGAATTGTGACGCCCTCTTCAGGTCTTTTGAATCCCAATCATTACCTTGCCGTCGCGATTCGCTACCTGCTCGGGAATCGTCCGCAATGGCCGGTCACAGCGGTAGTTGGCAAAACGCTCGTCAGTAGCTGTCTGATTGATCATGTCGTTGCCAGCCTCAAGCGGACCCTGTGGGAGGTGCCCGTCGGATTCAAATGGTTTACCCCTGGCTTGTTTGACGGGTCCTGCTGTTTCGGCGGCGAGGAAAGCGCCGGAGCGAGCTTTCTAAAACGGGACGGCTCGGTTTGGACCACAGACAAAGACGGCCTTATCCTTGGCTTGCTCGCCGCGGAAATTACCGCTCGCACTGGGAAAGATCCAGGCGAGCACTACCAGGAACTAACTGCCAAGTTCGGTACACCCTACTACACGCGGATCGACGCGCCAGCCACGCCCGAGCAAAAGAATGCACTCAAAAAACTCTCGCCGGAAGCCGTTACCGCCACCGAACTCGCGGGCGAATCGATCACGGCGAAGCTGACACGTGCGCCAGGCAACAATGCATCGATTGGCGGCTTAAAGGTCGTTTCGATGAGTGGTTGGTTTGCCGCCCGCCCCTCCGGCACAGAGAACATCTATAAACTCTACGCGGAGAGTCTCAAAAGCGCCGAACACCTCGCGGCCATCGTAGATCAAGCCCAGGAAATCGTGCTTCGTTCTCTTGGAGAGAAAGTAGCATAGGCTGATAGCATTGCCCCTCCCACGAAATCCCAGCCCTGTCCCGGAATCACTTATACTGATGCCGTTTGAGCCCTATTGTCGATAAAGGCGGCAATGTTAAGCAAAGAGAATGGGAGCGTCCCTGCCAGGGAATGGGATCGACGTGCGTCCCGCCCCAATTGCCGACGTTGCTGCCTCCGTAGATTTCGGCATCGGTGTTCAAGATCTCTTCGTACCAACCGTCCCCGGGCGCTCCGACCCGGTAAGCATGTCTGGGAACAGGGGTCGCGTTGACGGCGAACAACAAAGTGGAACCGGACCTCCCTTTGCGAACGAACGTAAAAATGCTGTTGTCGGCGTCGTACAAGTCGATCCACTCAAACCCAGCATAGCTATCATCGTCCTCCGAAAGCGCAGGCTCGCTCCTATAAAGGAAATTGAGATGCTGGATCAACCGTCCAATACCGGCGTGCAAGGGATATTGAAGCAAATGCCAGTCGATGCTTTGATTGTAATTCCATTCTTTCCACTGGCCAATTTCACATCCCATGAATAGCAGTTTTTTGCCGGGGTGCGCGTACATCCAGGCGTAAAACATTCGGATGTTCGCAAATTTTTGCCATGGATCGCCCGGCATTTTGTTTAGCAGAGAACCTTTGCCGTGTACGACTTCGTCATGGCTTAAGACCAGGACAAAATGTTCCTGGAATGCATAGACCAGAGAGAACGCGGCTTCCGCTTGATGGTAGCGGCGATGGATCGGTTCATGACTCATATATTGCAAAAAATCGTGCATCCAACCCATGTTCCATTTGAAGCCGAATCCCAAGCCGCCCAAGTAAGTCGGACTTGAGACGCCGGGCCAGGAAGTCGATTCTTCCGCGATGGTCATGATCCCGGGAAAGCGCTCGTAACAGATGGCATTGAAGTGTTTCATGAACTCGATTGCATCCAGGTTCTCGCGGCCGCCGTAAATGTTCGGCACCCATTCACCAGCCTTTCTTGAATAATCGAGATACAACATCGAGGCGACGGCGTCGACGCGCAGTCCGTCGATATGATATTTATCAAGCCAGAAAAGCCCGTTCGCGATCAGGAAGTTCCGTACTTCACTCCGACCGAAATTGAAAATCAGCGTGCCCCAATCCCGATGTTCTCCCTGTCGCGGATCGGCATGTTCGTAAAGCCGTGTTCCGTCAAATTGGGCTAATCCAAACGCATCTTTGGGGAAATGGCCAGGAACCCAGTCGAGGATAACTCCGATCCTCGCCTGGTGGCAGCGATCGACGAAATGACGAAACTCGTCCGGATTCCCAAAACGGCTTGTCGGCGCATAGTAACCGGTGACCTGATAACCCCAGGAACCATCAAACGGATGCTCGGCGATGGGCAGCAATTCGACATGGGTATAACCCATTTCCTTAACATACGGGATCAATCGATCCGCAAACTCGATATAACTCAGATATCGGTTGTTCTCCTCTGGCACTCTTGCCCACGACCCCAGGTGCACTTCATAAATGCTAACCGGTTGCTGAGGCCAGTACCGGGTCTTCCGTTCGGCTAGCCATGAGTCGTCACTCCATTTGAAGCGATCGAGATTGAAGACCAGGGAAGCCGTTTGAACGCCATGCTGGCCGAAGAAAGAGAAGGGATCGCTTTTCAATACGACTTGGCCGAAGCAGTTGCGGATCTCGTATTTGTAATGAGCGCTTTCACCGACTCCTGGTACGAAAATCTCCCAGATCCCTGCTTCAACCCGCTTTCGCATCGGAAGGATGCGACCATCCCAGTCGTTAAAATCGCCCACCAAACTGACTCGTTGAGCGTTGGGCGCCCAAACGGCAAAACAGGCACCTGCGTGTCCGTTGATTTCACTCAGGTGCGCTCCCAGCTTTTCGTAGATCTCATAGTGGTTGCCGACCTTGTAGAGATGCATGTCGAGTTCACCTAAAATCGGACCGTAAGAATAGGGATCGCTGATCTGAAAAATCTCTCCCGACCAAGTGGTAATCTCTAACAGATAATCAAAAGCCTCTAACGCGCCCTCCAGTTCGGCTTCAAATAGACCCTCCTCGGCAATGCGGACGGCTGGGAAACGGCGATGGGCGTCTTGACGGTCGACAACCGTGAGCACCTTCGCGTCCGGTCTCAGACTACGCACAACCCAAGTCTGGTCGATCTGATGCAACCCAAGCACGCCAAATGGGTCATCATGTTCAGCATGCAGAAGCCGGTGGATATCGTGGGGGGGTAATTTGGCGTTCATAATGTTTCCTTTGCAGAGCCTCGGAGCTTTTCGGCGATAATGAGCTCCTGATCAATATTGCTTGAGCTACTGATGCAAGACAACCCATACAATGATCCCAGTGGGCCCGACTACGAAAGAAAATGTCGAACGCTACGCTGGCTGGAGCAAATGAGAAGGTAGCATTGAGAAATTAAGAGATTAGCAGCGTAGCATAGGCGTCCAGCCTGTGTCGGGGCTGGCTCACTCCATATCGACACTGCTTCCAGCCTTTAGATTCGCTCGAAATTCCCGGATCAAATCTGGAGGCAGCAATGGCGTCGCTCCGTCGTGTGATGCGACGATGGCGCCCAGCCGGCAGGCGGTCCCGAGAACAGTTTGAGCGTCTGCGCCGCGCGTTAGCCCGACGATCAGGCCGGCCATAAAGGCGTCTCCTGCCCCAACCGTGTCCCTGACGATCACTTTCGGGGCGGGGGCAGTCACCAGGTTGCCCCGATCCCACAGCGCCGCGCCCCCTGCGCCCATCGTCACGCAGATCCGGGGCGTGTTAGTCGCTTCCGACAGAACGGCACACGCTTTCGCGACCGCATCCGCATTGGCGGGTGGGTTCGATGTTGTCTTGCCGGTTTGCAGCCAGGAGGCGATCTGGCCGACTTCGTCATGATTGAGCTTGAGCACATCCGCGCTACCCGCTAGTTCGACGATACGCTTCGGATCAGCGAATGGAGGACGCAGATTCACGTCGAAGAATTTTATTGGGCCGGTGACCGCAAGCAGCCGATCCAACTGTTCGAGATTGTATGGCGAGCGGCTGGCCAACGAACCAAAAATAAAAGCGCCCGCCTTCGCAACAGCCTCGAGAGCCTCGTCCGAAACGATGATCTCGTCCCACGCCACCGGCTGAACCAGTTCATAGGTTGCGTTACCCAAAGGATCGACAGTCGCCAACACAGTCCCGGTGGGAAGACCGATTCGCGCCCGAACCACAAAATCGATGTTGACCCCTTTGTCTTTCGCGACATCCAGGATCTCGTTGCCCAGAGAATCCTGGCCGACCGCTGAGAGTAAAGAAACCGAGACTCCCAGTTGAGCGATATGCGCCGCAACGTTAAACGGAGCACCCCCGGCGTGTCTGCCGGAAGGCAGGCAATCCCAGAGTATTTCGCCAAATGTGTAGAATTCGGTGTTCATAAAGATGGAACCTCATTTCTTAATTTCACGCTACGCCTTTTGCGATGGTCTTCGTGGTGTGCATTTTGGAGGAACTGTCGGTGGTTAGTAGCCGATGACTAAACTGCCCACGCCGGCAAATGGGCGAGAGCAAAACCTTTTCGGGAAGCCCATCTGATTTCCAATTTGATCAGGACTTGGGGAAGGTTTCTAGTCAAAAACGCAGGAATAACCGGAGGTGGCTGCGCCTCCCAGAAAAAGGCGGATTGTGAAGCCATCGCGGAGACGGTAGGTTAGGGACGCCGCCTGCAGATTCTCATGTATATCCAAAACAAGCATTCCTGGCAGTTGCCGGACTCGGCAGTGACTCCCGAACCTCATTATCTCAAACGACGCGAATTCCTGCGAACCTGCGGCATGGGATTGGCGGCCGGGGCTTTGCTGCCCGCCATCTGCCGCGCTGCGACCTTTGGGTTTCCCGATTCGCTGAATGAGGCAGACAAGCTACCCGGCGTTAAACTCACGCCCTACGACAATATCACCGGTTACAACAATTTTTACGAGTGGGGTCTCGAAAAGGGCGATCCCAAGGTCGGCGCCAATCAAGGTTGGAAGACCGAGCCTTGGACGATCGAGATTGGCGGTTTGTGCGCAAAACCTGGCAAATATGAGGTGAACGACCTCATCAAAGCCATCGGCGGAATCGAGCAGCGCAATTATCGCCACCGTTGTGTGGAAGCTTGGTCGATGGTCATTCCGTGGGATGGATTCGCACTCGCCAAGCTTGTGGCTATGGCCGAGCCTAAGGCCGAAACAAAGTATCTCCAATTCACCTCCTTCATGGACCCGAAAAATTGTCCCGGCCAGCGCACCCAGGACTTTCCCTGGCCATACACGGAGGGTTTGACGCTACCGGAAGCAACCAATGAGTTGGCGTTCCTGGCGACTGGCATCTATGGCAAGCCGCTGCTCAACCAGAACGGCGCGCCCATCCGCCTGGTTGCTCCCTGGAAGTACGGGTTCAAGGGAGCTAAGTCGCTGGTGAAAATCGACTTTGTCGCCGATCAGCCGAAGACGCTTTGGAACGAGGCAGCACCGAACGAGTACGGATTCTACGCAAACGTCAACCCGGAAGTTGATCATCCACGCTGGAGCCAGAAATCGGAACGCGTCATTGGCGTCGGCTTCTTCGGGGGAAGACAACCAACCTTGAAGTTCAACGGCTACGAAAAAGAGGTTGCCGGCCTTTACACCGGATTGGATCTGCGAAAGAATTTCTGAAAAGGCAGAACTCAGGAGTCAGAATTGCAAGATCAGAATTCAGGAGTCAGGAGTTGCAGGAGTTGCAGAAGGCCAGGCTACAGAATTCCGCTGCTTCTTCCGAGAGACGGTCTCAAACAACTTAATTCAACTCGCTCGAGCCAAGTATTTTCCCATCCACAGATATTTGCCTCCTGGCTCCCGACTCGCAGTGAACTATTCTCTCCAGAGAGACGCCGAATTTTGTGGCCTGGCCTTCTTCAACTCCTGCAACTCCTGACTCCTGAATTCTGACCTTGCAATTCCTGACTCCTGAATTCTGATCTCGGCAATGCCCTCGTCGCCTCGGCCTTCATTTGATTCTCGCGGGCTGGCCGCGAGGGTTCTGGGCAACAAAATATTGGCGCTCATCGTTCTCATCGGGGTCGGCGTCTGCCTTCTCATCGCTCCGGCGCTCACCAACCAGCTCGGTGCAAATCCAATCGAACGGCTTCTGCACGTGTCGGGCGAGATCGCGATCTGGACTTTAGGTGCTGTTTTGAGCCTGACTCCGCTGCGGGTACTTTTTCCGCGTTCACCGATCGTCAACGCGCTGAACCGGCATCGTCGCTACATCGGAGTGTCAGCCTGCATCTACGGTCTCATCCATTTTTCGTGTCACCTGCTTTACCAGGGCGACTTGGACGATGTGCTTCAGAGTTTTACCAAACCATTTACCTGGTTTGGCTTAGCCGGGCTCAGTATCCTGGTATTACTCGGTTTGACCAGCAATAACTGGGCGGTCCGGAAGTTGGGCGGCAAGAAATGGAAACTGCTTCATCGCCTGGCGTACCTGGCAGCAATTCTCCTGATCTATCACCAAACGATTGCGGGCAAGGGACACTGGTACGTCGCCCGATGGTTGCTCTTGATTCTGCTGGTGCTGGAAGGCGCTCGCATCGCGAAAAAATTCTGGTTCAAAACGCCGAGCGCTGGGAGCGTACCAGCAAAGGCCCCAGAAGCTCCACGCTAACCGGCGCTTGACGTTGGTCGTGTTAAGGCAAAGTCTTTGACGGTAGGTTTGGCCAAAGACTATATCCATGCAAATAACCTATTTTTTTGATGTTTGTTCGATGTGGTGCGCTTTAGGCGATGAGGTGATTGCCGAGGTAGGTCGACGGTATGGCGCGCGCGTGCAAGTCACTTGGAAAATCGCACTGATCAATGGCGGCAAACCTATGGAGGCCGGCCCGGAGCAGGAACTCTGGTACTACGATCGGTGCGAAATCGTGACCGGCAGGCGCTTTAATCACCGTTGGCTGGAACGGAAAGGTCTGTCAACCTGGATACCAAACAGTCTGATTGCCGCTGCTTGGAGATTCGGTAAGGGAAAGGAGGTGCACCAAGCCCTGAAATCCGCTGCGATGGATCGCGGCGAACCGATTCTCCAGCGCGCACTCGCGTTAAAATTCGCGGGCGAGGCCAGCGGCATCGCGGCAGAAACATTGGCAAACGCCATGGACGATCCGGCACTTGCCTCTGAATTACGGAATTCGCTTTCGGAGTTCGAGTCGTACCGGATCGATCAACGCCCTGCGTTTATCCTGCGCAGCACGATCGGCGACACCGCGGTTTTTTCGGGCATTTACCGCAGCGAACCAATCTTCGCCGCTCTCGAAGCGATGCTCCGGGATGAGGAAAAGTATATGGAGCATGCTTCGAGTCACCCGCCCATGCCGTAGCATAGGCCGATGCTACGTTGACGCATCCTTGCTTTGCATCAACGCAGCGGGAAGAAGAGGCACGAACATTAAGACGATCGCTGTCGTGCCGGCGTTCAGATAGACAAGGTGAGAGAATGCCCATTTATGATCTACCAGGTAGGAGCCAACAATGTCGGCACCAAATAAAGCCACATTCCGTATCGAGAGGATCAGAGAGTACCCAAGACCTTCACAACCCTTAGGCGTAGCCCGAGCTGCAAGATCTATCAATGCGACTTCAGCAAGCCCGGAAAAAAACCCATTCTGAGATTCGATGAACACCGCCCGGGTCCAGCTGGAATAGAAGAGATAAACCAGCGTTCCACAAGCCGACGCCGCTACGGAGACCAGTAGCATGGTGCGAATTGGCAATCGCTTAATCAGTTGGCTGTAGAGGATCGCCGCCAGAATGGCAAATGCGCCGCTGAAAACGCCAAGATTTCCGATCGCCTGCTTGGAGAAATGCAGTTGATCGGTCTGTCTATAGAAAAGCGGGGTGACAAAACCGGGCGAGAAATGAAACAACCCAATGAACAGCAGCGCTGCCCAAAGGTTTTTCGATCGGAAGACGGTCTTCAACTGCTGCCTGGTGTTACGGAGAACGACGCTGCTTCGGTCTTGAGCGACCCGCCGCTCCTTCAGGAAAATATAAGCGATCGGAAAGATCGTGAGAGCGAGAGCGGCATTTACTCCTGTTGCCCAAACAAATCCTGCCGTTGACAGCAATCCGCCGAGAGGTCCGCGAATCAAGGCGCAGAAGTTGAATACGAGCATTCGCAGGGCGGTCAGGCGGCCCGTGGCGCCCATCCGTTGCCCTGCCTCCACAAGAAAGGCGCCAATGACCGTGGAGCCCAGGACCATGAACAGTTCCACTGTCATTCCACCCAAGAGCAGCGACCCGTACTGGCGCGGAATAAAATTCATGCAGATCCAGCCCATGGCGGTGAGGGCCGAGCTGAAAAGCAGATAGTGTCGACGGCGTGTCCCGAATAATGGAAAAGCGTCGGTCAGTATTCCGGCCACCGGCTTCAGGTACCAGGCCAAGCCGGTCCAGAAAAAGAACGCTGCCATCTGCTCACGCGTCACATTGACTTCGTTCTTCAGGAGAAATTGCAGCGGCAACCTGCCGAGCGCGGTCGTCTGCGGCATCGTCGAGGCAAAAATGCCAAAGATAATGATAAGACTCAGCGGGAGCAGACCCCGATTTCCTAACTCATTCCGAGTTCCCGGGGAGACAACAGCTTTGCCCCGTGAGGCCCAATCTTTACCGATCCTTCGATTCATCCTCCCAAGTTCCCTTAATCCCGGAAACCGCTTCTCGCAGAAACTGCGCAAATAGGTTCCCATCCATTTTACCCTCCGACAAATAGATCATTGCCTGGAGCAGGATCCCCTCGTCGTAGTCGTGATCCGTAACGCCATTAATGTCCAAAAATACGAGTGCAGCCGCAAGCGCTGTACCTCGATTTCCCGCTCTGAAAGGGCTTTTTCGTACGATGGAACAGGCGTAGGCGGAAGCTTGCTCAAAAACATCACCCTCCTGTAAAATCGCCACGTTTTGTGGAGCATCTACACAAGAATCCAGCCCCTTAGAACTCAGCAATTCACCGGAGCCGCCATGTTCTTCAAGGACGGCCTCGTGGAGGGCCTGGATTTGAGAGACCGTCAAGTAAAGGTATGGAAAATCGCTCACGGCCCGAGCTTTCGAATCGTGGCTTTGTACTTGGCAAAAATACGCTTGGCGGCCCGTCGAAAAAGCTTCTCGGGCACAAAGTTTGCCGAGGCTTTGATTTCCACAGGCTCGCCTTTCGACCGTCCAAAGAGCTTTCCAATGAGGACCACCTGCTTGAGAATTCTCTCAGAAACGCAATCTTTCAATCCTAAAAATGGTCGAGTGACTGCTGCCACTAATTGGCTGCTTACCGGTGGTCGAGTTAGCCCGAAAATATCACGATCCAAAGTGCTTGCGATATTTTCGCGTTCCCCGCGACGACCGGAATGGGATTGACAGCCTCACCTGCGTTTCATCAAGCTGAAAAAGATTTCTCCTCTCGAACGCAAACAGGCTTATGAGTGCGCCGGAAAATCCCAAACAGGAGAATCCATTTAACCCGGCCGAACTCGGCCTGCTGGCGCATCTGTATAGAGGCGAGATGTACCGTAGCAAAATCTGGCGAACCCGCCTCGATGCGACGACCAACTGGGCGGTAGCCACGACGGGTATCGCACTCTCGGTGTCCTTCAGCAGCCCTGGCAATTCACCGCTCCCGCTTGTACTGGTCGCCTTGATGTCCCTGGTGTTTCTTTCCATTGAAGCTCGCCGCTACCGCTATTTTGATATCTGGCGCACCCGCGTGCGCATGATGGAAACCGGCCTCTACGGACCGATCCTGCGAGGCGAAGGCGTGCGGGTCGATAGCGGCTGGAATCTGGAGCTGGCCAGCGACTACAAGAATCTCCGGTTCCATATCACCTTCCTGGAGGCCATGGGGCGGCGGTTGCGCCGAAATTATTCCTTTATGTTCGGCGTCCAGGCGGTCAGTTACGTAACCAAAATCTGTGTTCATCCGAGCCCGATTGGATCACTCGAGGATTTGTGGCAGCACGCCGCCATCGGCCCTATCCCCGGTCAAGTCGTGGTAAGCTGCGGGTTTCTCTTTCACGCCGGATTACTGGCGCTTGCGCTTCTCACTCTGAAAGGACAGCGGGCCGTCGGCAGGGTCGAGCAGCACCCTCTCCAATCGTAATCGTCCTCGTCCTCGCTTCTGGGGCCGATCAAACTGCCAATTCGCTGAAAAACACTCTACAGGGTCCCAATTGGGCTGCTGAACTGAATACAAACCGAGGACGAGGACGAGTTCGAGGACGATTACGAATTTTACGGAAAATAACATCCCCCCACTTGCCACGAAACTGCCGCGAGACACCCTCACCAGTACATAATATGAAAGATCAAACCCCTTGCAGCGACTACGTGGAAACGTCTGGCATTCTATTCTTCGCCCGCATGCTGGACAAAATCCGACTTAACGCACGGGACCTTTTGCCCGATGGCTATAATTTGGGCTTCTCGGATCCTACGTGCTTTGATGCACGCTTCTGCCGATTCTGGGAGGTCGATTACGATCAACTGGCAGCAAGGACCCTCGAAGGCGGAACGAACGAAGAGTTGCTGGAATGGTGTTTCCAAGGCAGAAAGCGTCCGAATCCGGAACAAATCCTGGTTTGGAATTCTTTTATCATCAAGCGGGGTTGGCGAGACGACGGCGCTCCCGGTCTGATCGTCGAAAAAGAGTTGAATGGATTCGCACATCGCGACGACATCCAGACTTACGTGGACTTGCACGACGCAGATGAAGGCCGCACTCCGAAATTCTCTGCGTCCACCGTATCCTCTCCGACGAAGGATTGAGGCTCGCCATACGGCTTGACGCACACTATACGGAGAGGGCGAAGGTCCGCCTAAACTGACCTACCCCTTTTTGACTAGTCGTAATCGTCCTCGTCCTCGTCGTCGTCCTCGCTTCTGGGGCCAGATCAAACTGCCAATTCGCTGAAAAACACGGTCTACAGTAACCCCAATTGGCTGCTTGGGCAGAAACAAACCGAGGACGAGTTCGAGTTCGATTACGAATTTTTGGGGATCAACACGCGGCAAAGGCTTGAGGCATCTAGGCGAATCTTCCCGGTTTGGCGGAGGGAGAAGAAGGCAAAGCGGGACGCTTTGCTCTGGAGTTTGGACATTTAGGAAGAATACTCGCGCGTTCGCCAACGCTTTTTCGAAACGTCTTCTCAATCAATACCGGCCTGCCTGACTTGGCTAACGGCCCTTTTTGCGCCGAAGGGGTACGGCCTGAAGGGCCAAGAAAGCATAGCCCAGGCTAAAGCCCATGCGCGTCAACTTAAGCGCCTAAACGCGAGTCTTAAGCGCCGAAGGCGCGTGGGAGCTTAGCCCAGGGTGGAGCGTAGCGGAACCCTGGGTAGTGAAAAAAAAATTGCTGGAGTAGCACGAATTCAGGAGTTGCAGAATTAGACGATATTTCACACTCTTTATAGTTTATTCTAAACCTATATCTATTCTCATCTATAATCACATTCTCTTCAACTTAAACACCTAAACAAAACTCTTAAGCGCCGAAGGAGCGTGGCCGCGAGCCCAAGCTCAAGCATAACATAACCGTGTCGCTCGGTATTTCCATAGCGCCGGCGATAGTCTGCGACTCGGGGTTCGTCTCTTCGGCTCCTTCAGAGCGGTGTGCATATTCATTCGAAATACCCAGGGTTCCGCTTCGCTCCACCCTGGGCTAAGTTCTCTTACGCCTTCGGCGTGCAGCCGTTAACTAAGTTGACGCGCATGGGCTTTAGCCTGGGTTAATTTCGTAGCGACGGCCGCCCTGAAGCTACAGGGGCGGTGGAAAACGCTCCCGCGATGCAGGATGTTTGCCATCGGAGGCCGGCCTCACGCCCCTACAGCTACAGGGCGGAACGGGGTTTTTTGATCTAAACCAGGCTAAAGCCTGGGCTAAGTTCTCCTGGCCCTCGGGCCGCAGCGGCCCATTTATAACGCTTTAGCTACGCATAGCCCAAGCTTTAGATCCAACCGCGCAAATGGCGGCGAAATGTCCAAACTCCAGAATAAGGCGAGACGCTTTGCTTACGGGCCCCAATGACTGCTGGATAGAATGCAAACCGAGGACGAGGACGAGTTCGAGGTCGATTACGAAATTTTGGGGACCAACACGCTGCAAAGGCTTGAGGCATATAGGCGAATCTTCCCGGTTTGGTGGAGGGAGAAGAGGGCAAAGCGGGACGCTTTGCTTACTGCTTTTGCCAAAGTTGAACAAGCACACCGGGTCGATATTGTCTGGCAGAAGGAACAAGTGGGAACGAACGACCCACATTAAAATGGCTAACTTTAAAGTATCTCGTCGAGAATTCGTTTCCCGTGCCGCGATGATCGCGGGAGGATTAACAGCCGGTTTGAGAACAGCACATGGAGGGGCCTCAGACCCGCCACCCGGCAGCGTGTTACGAGTCATTTTCGCGACAGATTCTCACGTGATGGTCAACAATCAGCTTCGTTCCGAAGATGGCCTCACAGCGGCCCTGCTTGCTATTGGAAGCCTGAAGCCGCAGCCCGATATAATCCTCTTCGGAGGGGATCTCACACACGAATCGCCGCTACTCGATTTTCCGGCAGCTGAGCAACTTATCGATCGCTTTCTAAAGATTTGGAAAGACCACACGGACTTGCCAACATTTTTTACCTTCGGAAATCATGATCTTGTAGGAACCAAAAACGCATCGGTTAACCGTGATGATCCAAGGTTCGGGAAAGGGCTGTATCGCATGCGCCTTGCACTGGAACACAATTTCTACTCGTTTCGAAAAGGAGGGTGGCGATTCATCGTGCTCGACGATGTGCTGCCGGAACCGGATGGATCGTACGTCGGAGAATTTGCCGCGGAACAGCTCGAGTTTTTGCGGAGTGAACTACGGACAGACCCTCAAATGCCGACTATTCTATGCGGCCACATTCCTTCGGTTTCCGTGCTGCCCAACCTGAGTGTTTGCGGCGAGATCAAAACCAACGGTGCGAATATCGAGACCCCAGGTTCTCTGTTAACGCGCAATGCTTCTGAGTTGCACAACGTGCTTAGCGGCGAGAACAAGGCAAATGTAAAACTCGTACTTGCCGGTCACCTGCATCATTTGGAGCAGATTCAAATCGATGGCGTTACTTATCTAAACAGCGGCGCGATTTGCGGGAATTGGTGGAAAGGAGCACAAAAGGGCTGCCCGGAGGGCTTGCTGGTGCTCGATCTGAGCAGCGACGGCAATTTTAGCGTCGGATTATCGACCCTACGGCTGGAAAGCAGCTGTATGAGATTAACCACAGTTTGCCCAATCTCACAGATTGCCGAAGCCAAGGGGTTTGGCTGAACAAATGGATGTATGCGAAGCGTCCTCGCTCTGCTGTCGAGAACCGAAGCGAAGCGAGGACGCTTTCCCTTAGTATGGAACCTCTGGTCAGAGCCGGTAAACAATACGTGCCTTCGTGACATCGTAAGGGGACATCTCCATCTTCACCCGATCCCCGACTGTCAAACGTATAAAGCGTTTTCTCATCTTTCCCGAGATATGGGCAAGGACGAGATGTTTGTTGGAAAGCTCCACGCGAAACATAGTTCCAGGGAGGACAGAAGTGATTTTACCTTCGACAACGATCGAGCTCTCGGTAGGCATGGGTTTTTTATATAGCTGGCAGACAGGTCTAGAGGATCTTGTGAAACAACTCGCCGTCTGCCTGAAAGGAGACGGCGAATGCATTTGCCATTCCTTGATTGGAACGGCTAGACAAACAGGCAGGCTCTTTGACGACACCCGCCTGCTGCAAACTGGTGTGTGGTTACCAGCGTGACTTCGTGAACGTTCGCTTCGACCCTTCGTCCTTCGGACGGGCTTCATTCACGGTAAGATTGCGGCCATCGAGGTTCTTGCCTTCGAGGGCGGCAATCGCCGCTTTGCCTTCGGCAACGCTGCTCATGGTGACGAACGCGAAGCCGCGGGATTTGCCGGTCATGCGATCGGTGACGAGGTGCACATCGGTTACAGTTCCGTACTGTGCGAACAGATCCTTCAGATCAGGATCAGTGGTACTAAAGGAAAGATTTCCTACGTAGAGTTTCATGGTTTGGTGATAGAACGAATGCCAGCTACAAAGCCGTTCCCGGGAACCGGGTTTCAAATCACCTTTGAGAAATTCAACCGACGATCTACCGCGCTATGAACAAAAACAAACGAACATCGATATAGTCCCTCATCTGAATTAGAACACAAGTCAAAACTTTGAATTGAGCCGTCTGAAGGGCAATGTGGCCTGTCTCGCCTTCGCCCAGAGCGACGTTCTCCGCACGCCGACACGCTCTGGCTCACGCCGGCAACGAGGCGTCGACTTTATCGACAGAGGCTCGCTTCGTGTTTGCCACCTCCGTTTCGATGGGTCATTCGCTCTACTAAGTAAAACATCGCCGGGATAAGGAAGATCGCGACGAACGTCGCAGCCAGCATCCCGCCGATCACTGTCGTACCCAGGATTTGCCTCGACGCGGCGCCCGAACCGGAAGCCGCCCACAGAGGCACGCAGCCGAGGATGAACGCAAAAGCCGTCATCAGAATCGGACGAAGGCGCAACCGGGCACCAGCCAACGCCGCATCCAGGATGGGCGTCCCTTTTTCGTACTCGGCCTTGGAAAATTCAACGATCAGGATCGCATTTTTTGCGGCCAGCCCAATGAGCATGACCAAACCAATTTGCGCGTACACGTTGTTCTCGAAGATGATCGAACTATGACCGTAAACGTTCTCTCCGAAGAGTCTTGCGATCAGCGCGACAAATGCTCCCAGCACGGCAATCGGCGTAGAGAGAAGGACGCTGAACGGCAATGACCAACTTTCATATTGGGCGGCCAGAATCAAGAAGACGAAGAGCAGAGATAGCCCGAAGATCACGGTAGGCGGAACCCCTTTTTGCGCTTGCTGTTCCTGGAAGGACATATCCTTGTAGTCGAAGCCCATTTCCTTGGGCATCGTCTTGGCAAACACATCCTCGAGCGCTGCCATGACCTGGTAGGAGCTGTAGCTCTCCTTTCCGTTCACGTTGATTTGGGCACATCGATGCAGATTGTAGCGCATCGTAAACTCCGGCCCAAAGCGCCGCTCGATTCGCGTCAACGCCGAAAGAGGGACTGGATCGCCGTTATTGTTGCGCACGTAGAACTCGGCCGACATCCTCGGGCTTGGTGCGGAATGGTCCATCTGCCTGCAGGTAGACCTGCCAAGTCCGTCCGAACCGGTTGAAATAATTGACAAACGAACCGCCCATGAAAACCTGGACGGCTTTATAGACATCGGAAAGTTGCACGCCTTGCTTCAGGACTTTGTCTTGATCGACATCCAGATAAAACTGAGGAACGCTTGGCAAAAGCGTGGTGGTGATCCTGGCAATCTCGGGGCGTTTCCTGGCGGCCTCGATGAATTTCTGAGTCTGTTGACCCAGAAAGTCGACGTCCATTCCGGCGCGATCTTCTAAAAGGAACGTCACACCTCCGGACGCCCCAATCCCGGGGACAGCAGGCGGCGGGAAAACGAAGGCCGTACCCTCCGGAATTTTCGCGAGCGCGCCGTTGGCATTGGTCATCATGGCCCTCAATTGCTCCTGGACATCAGCGCGCTTTTTCCACGGCTTCAAGGTGACAAAGAAAAATCCGTTGTAGGTAGTGTTGACGCCGCTCAGCAGACTGAATCCCGAAATCGATGTCACATCCTGCACGCCAGGCGTCTTTCGGAGAATGTCCGTGACCTGCTGGGTCGCGGCCGCGGTTCTTTGCAGAGATGAGGCGTCGGGCAGCGTTAGATTGGCATAAAGATACCCCTGATCTTCAATCGGAACGAATCCGGACGGAATCTTTCCACCAAGCCAACCCGATGCCACCATGACCAGGATTAAAAATAAAATGCAGAAAATACCGTGTCGCATCAAATGGCGACAAACACCAACATAACCGTTGGTCGCCGATCCGAAGACTTTGTTGAATCCCCTGAAGAAAAAGCCCAACGGCCCGCGGGACTCTTTCTTGGGCCGCAAAAGCAGTGCTGCCAGCGCGGGGCTCAAGGTCAGAGCATTGAACGCCGAGAAAATAACGGAAACGGCAATCGTCACCGCAAACTGCTGATACAAGCCGGCCCGTGATTCCCGGAATGAAGGCGGTCGGGATAAACACTGCGGCCAGAATGAGCGCGATCGCCATCACCGGTCCGGAAACTTCTTCCATCGCCTTGAGCGCGGCATCTCTTGGCGACAGGCCATGTTCGATGTGGTGTTCGACCGCTTCAACGACAACGATTGCGTCATCGACCACCAGACCGATAGCCAGCACCAGTCCGAGCAGGGACAACGTGTTGACCGAAAATCCTAGCAGAGGAAACACTGCAAATGTGCTGACCAGCGAAACCGGGACGGCACACAAAGGGATGAGAGTCGCTCGCCAACCTTGGAGAAAAACGAACACCACGAGGATGACGAGAAGCATCGCTTCCGCCAGAGTCTTGTAAATTTCCTCCATCCCGGCGGTGACGGCGAGAGTAGTGTCCAGAGAAATGGAATAGGTCGATTCCGGAAGGGAATCGATCTTTGAGCTGCGTCATCAATTGCCTGACGCCCTTGGCGGCGTCCACGGCGTTGGAACCGGGCAACTGATAAATGGCAAGAACTGCAGCGGGTTTGCCGTTGAAAGTGCTGGTCATCGAGTAGGTCTGAGACCCGAGTTCGACGCGCCCAACATCTCTGACACGCACGAATGCACCGTTGGGTTCTGCCCGGATCACGATGTTGCCGAACTGTTCCTCCGTCACCAAACGTCCCTGCGCCAGAACCGTATTCGTAAAGGCTTGCCCGGGCGGGATTGGTTCGCCTCCAACCTGGCCGGCCGGGTTCACGGTATTCTGAGCCCTGATGTGCCTGGTCGATTTCCGGCGTCGTGATGTTCAGCGCGGCGAGCTTGTTCGGATCAACCCAGACCCGGAGCGCATATTGTCCCGCGCCGAAGACGGAAACGCTGGCAATACCAGGCACCCGAACGATCGGGTCATTCAGATTGATGTAGGCATAGTTGGCCAGAAACTTGGAGTCGAACTGGCCCGATGGCGAAGAGAGCGAAATGACCATCAGCGGCGCGGAAGTCGATTTGGCCACGGTAATTCCGTAATCACGAACACTGGACGGCAATTGGGACTCGGCTTGCGATTGCCGCATCTGGGTCAACACCTGATCGATGTTCGGATCGGTGTTGATGTCGTAATTGACCGTCAACTTCATCGTCCCATTGCTCGCATTCAGGGAGTACATGTAGTTCATGTGATCCACGCCGCTCATCTGCTGCTCGATGGGCGTTGCGACGGACTGTTCCACCGTTAAGTGCGTCTGCGCCCACATAGGTGGTGTTCACGGCGATTTCAGGCGGAACGATATTGGGATATTGAGCGACCGGCAGACCGACGAACGAGACGACCCCGACGATCACCATGATGATGGAGATCACCATGGCAACGATTGGACGATTAATGAAGAATCTCGACATTTGGGATTTCCAGAGGACCGGACACTAGGATTGGCCGGCGGTTGATTTCTGCTCGGAAGCGTCCTGAGTTCCCTCGGATTTGGTCGAATCAATATACGGCTTAGCCGATACCGGGATACCTTGCCGGATTTTCTGAAACCCCTCCACGATGACCTTTTCGCCGGCCTTCAGCCCGTCCTTGATCACGATCCATTGACCGTACACCTGCCCGATGGTCACCGCCCGGATCTCCGCTTTGCCGTCCGCGTTGACAATCCCTACCTGATCACCACCTTGCAGTTCGGAGATTGCCCGGTGCGGAATCAAAACCGCGTTCGGAATGGTGCCGATCTCGGCACGCGCTGTCGCATATTGTCCGGGCCGCAGGGTCAATTCAGGATTGGGAAAAGTCACGGCGATCTGAATCGTCCCGGTCTTCTGGATCGACCTGGCGATCAACAAAAGCGAACTTGCCTTTGTGCGGATAGATACTCCCATTCGGCAGGATAAGTTCCACTCTTTCCGGACGTTTGTCCTCAGGTACCGCCATCATTTCTTTCAGGCGGTCGGCAAACTCCCAATAGGTCTGTTCACTGATCGGGAAGAGGCACCAAATTGGATCGATCTGGGAAACCGTCGTCAAGACCGTATTGGAGCCGGAGCCAACTAAATCTCCAATCTGCGCCTGCTGCTGTCCTGCGATGCCATCGAGCGGCGAAACGATTTTCGTATAGGTCAAGATTAAGCTGGGCGTCGTCTACCGCTGCCTGCGCCGCCGCAGCCGAGGCCAATTTGGTTTGGTAATCCTGCGTTTTGTTCGTGTATTCCTGTTCAGAAATAACTTTGCTCTGGAACAACTCCTTGGCCCT
This sequence comes from uncultured Verrucomicrobiae bacterium, assembly GCA_963846195.1. Classification (GTDB taxonomy): domain Bacteria; phylum Verrucomicrobiota; class Verrucomicrobiia; order Chthoniobacterales; family JAFAMB01; genus JAFAMB01. Next base: position 651 of record CAWJVG010000015.1, on the reverse strand, counting down.
TTTGGCGTCCAACTCGACTCCAAGCAACGTTGCCTGGGCCGCCGCCAATTGGCTCTTTGCCTGATCCAGAGCGGCCACAAAAGGCCGTGGATCTATCTCAAACAACAGATCCCCTTTTTTTACGTAACCACCTTGCTGGTAAGCGATCGTTTGGAGATATCCAGTCTCGCGCGCCCGGACCTGGGCATTCTGGACTCCATTCAGCGTGCCGACCCACTGGCGAATCAACGGAACGTCCTTTTGCGACCACGTCAGTCACCAAAACCTCGGGGGGTTCGGCAGCTACGCTTTCTGCGGCTGGTTTTTTACACGAAGTAAGGGCAGCCAGCACAAACAACGCTGCCCAACAGGTGGAGGGAACTTTTTTCATGAATCAATCGTTAGCTCCTGCCAGGAGGAATCCCGGTAGGCAATTGTTAACGAAAATCTCTAGAAATGACAAGAGCTATCAACCAAGCCCAAGGAGGGCCTTGGGCAGTTGCCAGTTGTCAGTTGGCAGTTCTCGGTTGCCAGTTGACAGTGGTCGGTGGTCGGTGGTCGGTTGTCAGTGGAAGAGGACGAGCGGGTCATCAAGGAATCTCTGTTCGCCGACCGCTGTTTTGATTCTACCTGCAGGGCAACGCTCCGCACAAATGATCCCGCAGACAACTG
>CAWJVG010000014.1:0-327171 GCA_963846195.1 uncultured Verrucomicrobiae bacterium | reverse complement strand
AATACGGCGTTTGACAAAGATAAAATACAGTCTTATGCTCAGCGACTTGTCATATTAGGTGACGCTTAACTCAACGCTTTTTTTCATCTATTAGGTATAAACTCAAAAATAGTAGGATTGATTTTAAGCTCCTATTTGATAACACAAGCATCCGATGATGTGAATCGGCGGGTGCTTGTATTGTTTGGTTAGTTCGCATTACCCAGCCCAATCTGCAGGAGTGAAACCGCAATGGGCTTGTGGGCATCCCGGGCACTTAGTTAGGTATTCGGGTTTAAAGTGGTGCCCAGAGAATATTCGTAAACCTGCCAAGGCGACTTCTCCCGTTTCGGGCGGAAATAAAAACGAACGCAACTCTCCCGGCACTCCGGAAACCGTTATCCACCAGTCGTCCGGCTCGTCCTCGTCCTCATCATCGCTTCCGGTCGTGTTAGCGATGCATTAACCCTTGCGGCGCCTTTTCGGTGGGCAAGTGAATTCGGGCCCTGCGGTGAGATGGTCCCGCGAAAAGATCGCGATTGTTATTCATCGTAATGTTCGATTGTTTTTACCTTTGATGGTAAATGTTGAAGTGCCGGCATCGTATCAACTTTTAAGCAGATCAGGCGGCGGGACCGGCATCGGAAGCGCAATGATGAATGATTTTACTCCACGCGCCCAACAAGTCTTGACGCTTGCGCGCAAGGAGGCCGAGCGGTTCAACCACAACTACGTGGGAACTGAGCACCTGTTGCTCGGACTGATCAAACTTGGACAGGGCGTAGCAGTCAATGTGCTGCAAAAAATGGGGCTGGATCTGGAGATCGTTCGCATGGAGGTGGAGAAGCATGTCGGTCCGCATCCCGAGACAAAGATGATTGGGAACATTCCGCACACGCCCCGAGTCAAAAAGGTATTGGCATTAGCGGGCAAAGAGGCCAAAGCGTTAAATCATTCTTACGTAGGTACCGAACACATTTTGCTGGGACTCTTGCGGGAAGGTGAGGGAGTCGCCGCACGGGTATTAAAGAGTCTGGAAGTTGATCCCGCACGAACGCGAAACGAAATTTTAAAAGAATTGGACCCGAACTTCACACCGCCTGAAAGCGAGGCTGAGTCCCCGCAGGAGGGCGATAAGAAAGATGTAAAGACGCCCGCCTTGCGCGCGTTCGGCCGCGATCTGACCGAGTTGGCGAAGAAGGGCGAGCTGGATCCTGTCATCGGTCGCAAGAACGAGATCGAACGCGTGATTCAGATCCTGTGCCGGCGAACCAAAAACAACCCGGTACTGCTCGGTGAAGCAGGGGTTGGAAAGACCGCCATCATCGAAGGGTTGGCTCAAGAAATCGCGGCTGGCAATATGCCGGAATTGTTGTGCGATAAACGCGTCATAACGCTCGATCTTGCGCTCATGGTAGCCGGGACAAAATATCGTGGCCAGTTCGAAGAGCGAATCAAGGCGGTGATGGATGAGATTCGTCGCTCGAAGAATGTCATCCTCTTCATCGATGAGCTGCACATGATCGTCGGTGCGGGTTCAGCCGAGGGAGCCCTGGATGCCTCAAACATTATCAAACCGGCACTCAGCCGGGGCGAACTGCAGTGCGTTGGAGCCACCACCCTCAATGAGTACCGCAAGTACATCGAAAAAGATGCAGCGCTCGAACGCCGATTCCAGACAGTCAAGGTCGAAGCGCCAACGCTCGAAGAAGCGGTTCAAATTTTGAAAGGCTTGCGCCCGAAGTACGAGGCACATCACAAAGCCAAGCTTACCGACGAGGCGCTGGAAGCAGCCGTTCGGCTTTCCGATCGATATATTACTGGCCGTTTCCTGCCGGATAAGGCCATCGATATCATGGACGAAGCGGGCGCGCGGGCGCGCATCAACTCGATGACTCGGCCGCCGGATGTGAAAGAGATCGAGAAAAATATCGAGGCGATCCGCGCCGAGAAAGAAGCGGCGATCAAAGCACAAGATTATGAAAAGGCAGCGGCGTTGCGAGATTCCGAACAGCATACCAAAGATAAGCTGGAGCGAATCTTAAATGAGTGGCGGGAACAGCGCGATGAGCGCGAAGTCATCGTCACGGGCGACGATATCATGCACATCGTGTCCAAGTGGACCGGGGTGCCGCTGAACCGCATGGAGCAAAAAGAAGCGCAGAAACTCCTCAAAATGGAGGAGGAGCTGAAACAGCAAGTCATCGGCCAAGACGAGGCGGTGATCGCCATCAGCAAGGCGTTAAGACGCTCCCGGGCCGATCTGAAAGATCCGCGTCGCCCAATCGGGTCATTCATCTTTCTGGGTCCGACCGGCGTCGGAAAAACGTTTCTGGCACGTTCTTTGGCGGAATTCATGTTTGGCGACGCCGACGCTCTGATTCAGATCGACATGTCTGAGTACATGGAGAAATTCACCGGGTCGCGCCTGATTGGTTCGCCTCCTGGCTATATTGGCTACGAAGAAGGCGGTCAGCTTTCCGAAGCGGTTCGGCGGCGCCCCTACTCTGTTGTGCTCTTCGATGAGATCGAAAAGGCTCATCCGGATGTCATGCATCTCCTGCTCCAGATTCTGGAAGAGGGCAAAATCACCGACAGCCTTGGCCAAAAGATCGATTTCCGGAACACGATTATCATCATGACCTCGAACGTGGGCGCCGAGCTGATCAAACGCCAAACGGCGATGGGCTTTGGCGCCATCGCCGGCCACGGATCGTACGAGGCGATGCGCGACAAGATTCTGGATGAATCAAAACGGGTGTTTAAACCGGAATTCTTGAACCGGTTGGATGACATGATCGTCTTCCACCAGCTCGAGCGGAACGACCTAGTCAAGATTGTGGATCTCGAGGTGGCAAAAGTCATCGAGCGGGTACGCGCCAAGGATATCAAGGTTCACCTGGATAGGACCGCACTCGAGTTTCTGATCGATAAGGGATACGATCCAACCTACGGCGCTCGACCGATGCGCCGTGCTGTGGAGAAATACCTGGAGGATCCGCTGGCCGAGGGGTTCCTGCGAGCGAACATCAAGCAGGGCGACACGCTGGAGGTGCACGCGGCTGGTGAACAACTGGCGTTCAAGGTCACTCAACCGGAGCAAAGTGAACCGGCAAACGGGAGTCCGCTAAGAAGTCGGGGGTGATGCAGCAGCACGCCGGAACGAAGGGTGCCATTGCCGAAACGTTGACTCCTATTGTCGTTTAGCGTTTTCGTGTGGATCTGCAGCGGTAAGTAGGCATCACGCGGCGTCCACTACATTTGTTGCTTTTTAACGAAACGTTTACTCAACACTTCGGCCACCATGGCGTCCGGAATGGATTCAAAGAGCACCGGCGAAACGCCTCATTGAGTTTTCCCAAGGCTTCTTCCGCGCGCTTGATTTGATCTACGTTCACGAGAAAACGACCATCCCATCGGGAACACCCTCGCTCGTGAGGTCGGCTGGATGGGCAGCAAGTTATGCCGCCCGTAGTGGTTGACGCTTAAATGAACGACCAGAGAGAGAGAGCCTGGATCATCAATTTAAACGACTGTTCGGAGAGGCCCAATTCTCCCCGTTTCCGCTAGCACAGGTTTGAGCCAAGATGTCGACGAATCGAGTAACGACCGGAGCGGATACTGCGTCCGGCTTCCAAGCAGCTCCCACGGGGACCCACGCGCGGTCCTCGGGCGCCAGATCGCGGAAAATCACGTCCTTCGCGGGTATCTTCTGCAGCGGCTCGCTGACCACTGCAACGCCAAACCCCGCCGCTACAAAGGCGAGCGCGCTCGCGGCTCCGTCCGCTTCCTTGACGATTCGCGGCTTGAATCCTACGCGCCGACAAACTTTCAAGAGCCAATCACCGTAATTCGGGTACATGCGATTTAGCCCGATAAAGGGTTCCTCTTTCAGGAGCGATATCGGAATCTCTGGCTTGTCTGCATGAGGGTGGGACTTCGGCAGCGCCAGTCTCACCGGGTATTTAACCAAGAACCGGACGTGCAACAACTCCAACACCGGCCGATCACTCGGCACAAGTATACCCACGGAGATGCGTCCCTCGAGCAGCGCCCTCTCCTGCGCTACGGAATCCATCTCAATGCAATCGACGACGATTCCCGGGGCAGTCAGCCGCCAAACTTCCAATGCCTTGCCCAAAAAATCGTGCGTCAGCGCAGACATATAACCGATGGCCAATTCCCCAATCTCGCCGCGACTGATCCGTTGGGCTTTCCGGATCGAGCCCTCGCAATCTTCGAGGATCCGCCGGGCGTCGATCAGGAACGACTTACCAGCCGGCGTTAGCGCCACTCCTTTTCGCCGTCTCTCGAACAAATCTATTCCGAGTTCGCCTTCCAGGTCGTGGATTTGCTTGCTGAACGGCGGCTGAGAAACGTGCAGTCGATCAGCCGCGTGGGTAAAATTCAATTCCTCTGCGGCAGCGACGAAGTATTCTAGATGGCGGAACTTCATGGCTGGTGTCGCTCGTAATCTGACCCACTTTGTTCGAGCTTCGGTCGATCCTACCGGGAACAAGATGCTAGTTTTCACCATCGCTTCGCGGCACACACCCCGGTGGCCGGTAACCTTTTGCAACGTGGCAGCGGGACCTCACGGATGTGACTGCTAGAGCGCCTCACCTCTATTTTGTGCGTGTCTTTCGCACGATGCCTGCGCATCTTCGAGGCTGTCGCATCCACTGAAAATTATCAGACTTTCCTGCTCCCCAAATTTAATGTAGTTGCCGAACCAGCGATTCGATCCCGTCTCAAGGTCGAGGTTTTTGTATATGAAATAGTGGCCACCTTGGCTCTTCCCGTGCAATCCGCCTTTGACTGGTGTCCATATTATTTCCACCTAAACCATATATACCATATTTACCATAATGCAAGGCTATGCGGACCTTTTGTTGGCTCCCCTGCCCGTTTTCTCGAAGCTCCGGAGTCCTCCTTGGCATCGCAATCGGTTTCGCCCTGGATTGGGTCATCCTGCTCCTGGTAGTGAGCCTGCCTCTCGTCCATTACGGCATCATCCTACGCGAGGAGCGCCATCTGGAACGCAAGTTCGGCGACGAATACCGGCGCTACAAGACGAAGGTCCCACGGTATTGGTGGCTATTCTGAGGTTCTTTTTCCAACGAAGCCCTAACGAAATACCTGACGCCCGATTGAAGAAACTTCCATCGGCAAAACTCAAACTTGTCAACAGGTCAATGGAAGATGTCCGCACCTTGATTTGAGACAGGATAAAGCCGACCTCTCAGTCTCTTACTCCCCCGGGGCACTTATCGTGCCTTAGCAGCAACTCTTTTGCGCTTTGACGTTGCGCTTGTCGAACCAATCGATCCGGGAGGGACATTCACCGTGGTATCACTGCCAGTGGCACCCGGAGGCACGCTGAGAGTAGTATCGCTACCGGTTGAACCCGGAGGGATGTCTATCTCACCGCCACCCGCAGCCAGAAGTGCAGCTTCATCAATCACAGCGGCGACATCTGTCAGCGCAAAATACGCCTCTCCCTGGCCGCCCGAAATTTTCAAGAATCCGTGAACACTTTTAAACTCGATACGGGAGCCGACGATTTCGACGCCCCTAGGGTCGGGATGACTTTTGAGGAGTACTCGGAATGTTTTCATCACTGAACGTTAGCGAACAGAGGAGTGTTAGGCGAGATGTTCCCGTTCGCCTATTGTGCCCTTTTCATCGGAACAAAACGCACGGGCAATATAGCTTGCTGCTCGACTTCGGTACCGAGCTTTTGCAAAAGGAATAGCTGCTGGTTGTCTGAAGGACCAACGGGTATGATCATCCGGCCACCATCTCGCAACTGTCCGACGAGCGGTTGCGGGATACGGTCAGGGGCGCAGGTCACGATGATGACATCGAAGGGCGCATGTTCCGGCCAACCTTGATAACCATCTCCGGCGAGGACTTTTACATTGTTGTATCCGAGCCGCTCCAGATCCGCCTTAGCCCGCTTAGCCAAAGGTTCAATGATCTCGACGGTGTAAACCTCCGCGACCAGCCGGGATAGCACGGCAGCTTGATAACCGGATCCCGTACCGATCTCCAAGACTCGGTCAGTCGGCTTGGGGTCGAGTTGCTCAGTCATGAATGCCACGATAAACGGCTGGGAAATAGTCTGGCCGTAGCCGATCGGCAGAGGGTCGTCCGAATAGGCAAACTTCCATAGGGCCTTCGGCACGAACTCGTGCCGCGGGACCGCAGCCATGGCGTCCAGCACTCGGCGATTTCGAATGTCACGTCCCGGGGCAGCGAGCTGCTCCTCTACCATTGTTTTGCGCTGCGCGAAAAGCTCGGCCTCCGATGCGGGTTGCGAGTCGCTCGCGGAAAGGCACAGGGCAAGCGACAACAGTACGATCAACGCTCTGCGCACAAAAACTATCAATAGCTGAAGCCAACTGAACATGTAACAGCCCCGGCCTTAACATCGCTCATTTCCGGATCACATTGATTGAGAAAATAATGGTCTCACCGGCTACGGACCGAGAGAGCGAGACCCAATTGCAAAGAATACCGCCGCCTTACAGAAAAGGCCGGTAAAATCTGGAAGGAGCAGGTGCGCTCGACTTTTGAGAAGGTCAAGCTATCTCCCTAAGTTGGAGAATCCCTAAACGAAAGACTGACGTGTCGGCAGCCAAGCCCTCAAGCTGTCTAACCAAGATCGGGCTGAAGGCCGAAGATGGCGATCGATACGCGTCGGTCCTTCGACGCAAGTATAAAAATGTTCTTACCTCAATAGCTAAAACCTCGGATCGCACCTTTTACGGCTAGCGTTAAACCAGCTTCAGGCCGACAACTGCGGAGACCAGAACTCGGAAGCTGGTTCAGTAATCTGGTGGGGTAAAACACAAGAGGAACTCCGATACTTTGCGAGTTTTCTGCGCGCAACAGTCTTCGCTGTTGATCAAAACGCCGCCCGAGTGGCAGCGACTCCAGCAACAAACGTAGGTGGAAATTCTTGGATCTGTTACCATGACACCAGGCAAGATGTTACCAGCCGCCTCACAATATCGTTCTCCAACATTAAATGTAAGATTCTATCGCTAAACATTTTATAGATGCACAATCGAGGAAATCGGATAGGAGTGGATGGTCTCGACGGTCTTTTCGGAAAGGCCGAGAGCCGCCCCGATCTCCTTCGCATCGTCCCGACTCTGTTGCGAGGTCACGAAAAACATCTTTGAATTTCCTATCATGGCTCCACGGACCTCGGTTGCTTTCAGAACATCGTACTGTTGGACAACGGCCAAAATGTTGCAGCCGAATTTTCGCATCTGCCGATAGTATTCCTGGATCATGCGGACGCCTCCGGGGATTTCGAGGGTTCTTGCGGCCTCTTCGAATATGGCAATCTTCGGTACGGATCGGGGCATCGTGATGATCTTTTGTCTTCCGTAATTTGCCACCAGAAAATTAGCCGCGGCGCGCATCTCCGTGGCGTGCTCGGGAATCTGGCCCAGCTCGAAATGCGCGACCTTGCCGTCGATTCGAATGTTGCTGACGCCGTCAAAGAGTCTTCCCTTTTCACCATCGCGGCTCCAGGCGCGAAGCAACTTGCCGACTCGGTCACTCTCTTCGCGCTCTCTGACGCCGCCGCGAGGATTGAACAGGAGTTGCTCAATCAACGCACTATGGGACGGAAATTGCTCCGGACGAAAATAGGCAAATGCCAGGTCACGAACCGAATTGGCCGTGCCGGGATTCTTTGCAAATTCAGCCACCGCCTCTGCGGACAACTCTTGCAAAAAGCTCGACGCCTCATCGGGATTCTGCTGCTCCAAATCGCGGAAAGCGGCAAATGCGTCGACGAAATTTAATTGCGATCCCCTCAATCTCACTTTGAGGTACTGATCGATGGCGGCTGCGCGCCAGCGCAGTTCCTCGGCTGCCTGTTCGTGAGCGACGACCCAATCGTTGAACACGTCAGTGTAAAGCTGTTGCAAATTTTCAACGATCATGGCGTGCCGAATTGCTTTTCGTTCGCCGTCGAGTCCTTCGTTCCCGCAGAACAACATGCAAAGCCCGGCACTGAACGCCAGGTGCATCGGCGACAAAGGCGCCTCGCAGGTGTCGAGGTAGTTGATCGTTAAACTGCTGTTTGGATTGATAATGACCGGCTCACAGCCTTGAGTCTGAGTAAGAACGGCGTGCGACAATCCTTCTTCGACGATCAACCGAAAGCCGAACCGGTGTCCAATTTGTGCCAACAGGTCCGCGACAATAACCGACTTGCCCGCGCCGGTCATTCCAAACAAGACGCCGTGCTGCGGCGTATTTCCGAGCCTTGTCCTGATCCCGACAAGATTCCCTCTCGCCCCATTGTAAATTGCTTCGGCCCCTTCCAGGTGTCCGGTGAACGTCGCGGACCATGGGATTAAGTCTGCCAGGTAGGAATCTTCGGCGGGCAGATCGAACGCCCGATACGCGCCAAACGTCCATCCGGGCCACGTCTGATAGAATAGCTGGCGCGCGTTTTCAGGAACGGTAGCGTGGTGAACCACCGCGCCACCCATCGAGATAAAAGCGTTTTTTAGAGAGGCGCTTCGCGCCGCTAATTGTTCCGGTTGCCTGTGCCAGAGACGCACCACAAAAAGTGCATTGAGCGGGATGACTTTTCCCTGCTGCAGTTCCGCGACTTTTTCCTGTTTGGCAACCATGTCCGTGACCAGAGAGTGTTTGCGCTCCGAAACGGCATCGATCTGCAAACGCTGAATCGTTTGTTCTTCTTTTTCGATCACCTTATCCACTCGTTTGGGATAGACGTTCATGGTGATCGCATATTCTTGGAACCCCATTCCGGTCAGCGCCGCCACGATCCCGGGAAACGTGCGTCGCGGCCATTGACGGACAGCAAATATCGCATGGTGATAGCAATCGAGTTTGAACGATACCCCGGCCTCCGTAGCAGGTGTGATACCTTCTCCGTGCAGACAGTTTTGCTGGATCGAAAAGCCTGGATCCAATAGATCCAGGGGGTCGATCGCTGTGGACTGTAGATTCGTATTCAGAAATCGGTAGTAATAGAGAAAGTGATCCCGATCCCGCATGGGCGTGATCCGGCAGTCCGGGAAAAGCCGCGATAGCGCGCCCATCGCGAACTCGCACAGCGCCAGGCTCTCCTTTCGAGAGAGCGCCTCAAAATACTCTGCAACCGCAGGATATCCGGCGATCGGCACTTTGGTATCGATGATCCGGGTAAAAAAGAGGGTCAATCGTTCGCGCCGCAAGCGGCCTTCTTCCATTGCGGTCTTATATCGCTCATATCGCTCGGCGCGAATCAATACGCCGAACTGCCCGTGAACCGGGTCTTGACGGCGCAAGTTCAAGGTTTCCCGATGATAGGTTTCCAGTTCGTGGCGATAGTCGCTATCGATGCTCCATTGCACCTGGAGCGCGAATTCTTCTCCAAGAATCCCCAGAAGGATCCGCAAACGTTCGTGGAGATCATTTAACTGCGTCACGCTAAAGGCGCTGATTTCCCCCGGCTCTACCATGAAGCCGCGCGAGATCGCCGTTTTCCTCGAAGCGCCATCTCCGAACCAGAGCAAGTCATTCAAGAAAAATCCGTTCGGCATTCCCGCACGCGAGACATAGGAAATGGTTTTTTTGCCTTCTCCTGAGACAACGCTCAACAGCGTTTCGCAAGCACCTATCAAAGAATCAATCATCGGTTTGGAATAAATGGATGGTGTGGTTGAATGCGCGCCGGCTGAAACGACCGTCCGTTGACCCAGGAAGCAAAAAGGTCAAGATCAAATCGAGGTGGTTTGCGGCTACGTAGCGCCACGATATAAGCGCTCGTCAGCGCGGTTGGGAGCAAGGCCAGGAGAAACTTCGCGAACAGCGGCATCCCGCCCTCGCCGTTCAACAACATGGTTAATAGGAATACCGAGAACATTCCGGAGATGATCACGGGCATGCCAAGGTTGCCTTCGAACCCAAAAGCGTGTCCAGTCGATCTCGCTCTTGGCCGGGTATCCGTATAGATGAGGGTTTCACTCATATTCGCTTTGCAGGAATTTCCTGTTATTACAACAACCTATTTATTATGTGTTGTTATATTTGCAAGATAACGTTGTTGTAAAATTTGGTGTTGTATTCTTGCCGTTCCATCAGACGGCGATACTAGACTAGTCACTAGAAGCCTGTCACGGCACTGCCTGCTGCGCCGCCGAACATGGCGAACAAAGCCTTCATCAGAGCGACAGCACCGGCGACACCGATGCCGTAAATAACGATCATTTTCCAATTTTCATCCCGTTTCGCGTTTAAAAAGCCCGACATGACCATCACGCATCCGGCGATAAATCCGAAGATCATGATGAGATTGAGGCCATTTTTGAGTGGTCCGATAAAACTGTCCAAGGATCCTGTCCCGTCCGCAAAGGCAGCATCCGCAGATGAGCAGACCAGCAGAGCAACAACCCACGCTTTTGGCCATGTGCGGACGACACACCATCGTTCGGAAAGAAATCGTCGATTCATGACACAACGTCATTTATAATATGTTCTTTTAATTCGCAAGATAAAATTACGTTTCTTTTTAATGTGTTTTACGCCCGCGTCGATGATGCGCCAGTCGCGCAAATGCCGTCATTCAGATCTGAAATTTCAGATCACCGTGGCAGAAGCGCTCGAGATGGAGTTTTTCGATTTGGCCAAAAATTCTTCTGCCAGTCGCCACAGGCTGATGGCAGGATCGGTTTCCTGGGCGATGCCCAGGCAACGCTGCGGCGGTTCGCGTGCTAGCCGGCTCGCTGTAAGGAGATTGACGCCCGCGCTCCGGGAGCCGTCGTCAAAATCGAGCGACCGTTCCAGTGGTCAACACCTGCTCCACATTTGCGGTCCGCCGTTCTCCAGAAAAATCTGAGGGATTAGAACTGCCTTGACACCGGGGCCCAATCCAGGAATTCGATATAGGTAAATGATTCGCAGAGTATGCTGAAATTCTTCTCATCTTCCCTCCCGCCGGACGAATTCGTAACGAAATTGAAGAGCTTCGTGGATGAAGAGCAAATCGATCCCGGCAGTCCGACCCAGTTTACCGGTGATCGTCCGGTGATTGGCCGCTTCGACACCCGTCGTTTCACGCTTCAGCGCAGGGTGGGAATTCACTGGATTCTCTGGTGGCTAACGCCGGGCCAATGGTTCAAGCCCTACCTCAACGGGAACGTGACCGACGCCGATTCAGGAAGCCGGATCGAGATGACGGGCGGAACTCCCATTCTGATCAAGATTCTCTGGGTCCTGATGTTGGTAGGCGCCTCCAGCCTGATCGCTGCCTGGGCTGTCTTCAGCTACCCATATAACCTCAGTCACGATCCGGCTCACTCGGCGAACTATTTGCTGGCGGATATTGCCCTCCTGAGTTTGCTCGGTGGAATACTCGTCCTCCTGCCGATTGTCGGCTGGTTCCAGACCCGATTTCACTTAGGCGATATCGTCACGGAACTGGAGAGGAACCTGGATCTGAGACAGGCGGAGTAGTGCGTTGAACGCCTCCCTACCCTTTCACCGATCCTGCCAGCAAGCCGCGGACAAAAAACTTCCCGAGTAAGATGTAGATCAGGGCGGTCGGCAAGGCGACGATTACCGCGCCGGCCATGACGACATTCCAGTCGACCGAAAAGGAGCCGGAAAGATTGTTCAAAGCGACTGTCACCGGCTGCGCATTGGGATTCGGCAGGATGGTGACGCCAAAGAGGAAGTCGTTCCAGATGTTCGTGAATTGGAAAATCCCGACCACCACAAAAGCGGGCAATGCAAGCGGCAACATAACCAGCAAAAAGGCACGGATGACGCCCGCGCCGTCGATCCGCGCCGCTTCGACGAGTTCGTCCGGAATATTCGCGAAGAAATTCCGAAAGATCAGAGAACAGATCGGGAGTCCGTACACGACGTGAACCAGGATAAGGCCCCAGATGGTTCCATAGAGCTTGATTTGTTCAAGAAACTGAATCAGCGGAATCAAGATGCTCTGGTATGGGATGAACAAACCGAAGACCAACACCGCAAACAAAGTGTTCGATCCCCGGAACTTCCATTTTGCAAAAATGTATCCATTGATGGCTCCCAGGATTGAAGAGAGAATTGTCGCCGGAATGGTCAACTGAAGGCTATTTCCCAGGTTCGGATAGAGACGACGCCACGCTTCATAAAAGCCTCCTCCAGAAAGGTGTCCCGGCAGTTGCCACATCGTCGAGAGGCTCACATTCTGAGCCTGTTTCAGGCCGGTCACGACCATCACGTAGATCGGCATCAGAAAAAAAAGCGTGCTGAATAGCAGAACGATCAGGATCAGCCAATCCCAGATGGTTCGCGGTAAAGATTGGCGAAAGTTAACACCGGAGACTTGCATGGTTAATTCCTTCTCAAATTCCGCCAGAGGTACGGCACGATGACGAGTGCCACGAGCAGCAGCATGACAATGGAGGCAGCGGCGCCCAGGTTGTATCGGGTGGCTTTGAACGTCATGTCGAAGACAAAGATGCCCGGAACATCGGTCGCGAAGCCTGGACCGACCCCGGTCATCGCAAAGATCAGGTCAAAAATCTTCAAGGAAACATGCCCGAGAATAATGGCCGTACTGACCGTAACGGGGCGAAGCAGAGGGAGAACGACCTTGGTGTAAACCTGGAACTCCGTTGCACCATCGATCCGCGCAGCTTCCCGAAGTTCGTTCGGGACCGTGGACAGGCCAGCGATGTACATCGACATGGCAAACCCCGTCAACTGCCAGGACGCGGCGACTACCACGGGAATCAGCGCGATCGGAATCCCAAGATGAACACTCAGATTCCGGACCGCCGGAAAAACGTGTCCCAGAGTATCGTTGATCGAAAACAGCACCGCCGGATCAGTCGTCCAGCCGGGCCGGAACGGTGCCGAGCCGATCGAGACCAGCCATTTGTTAATTCCCAAACCGTCGAACAGAAGATTGATGCCGGTCTCCGGGTTGAAGATCCATCGCCAGGCGATGCCCGTGACGATGAAGGATAACGCGTAAGGAAATAGAAAAATATTTCGGAACAAAGTGTATCCGAGCAAACGCCGGTCAAGCATGAGAGCGAGCAATAGACCGAATCCGATTGAAACGGACAGAAACAGAACGGTGAACACCAGGACGTTTCGCAAATCGGCGTGCCAGCGTGGCATCGCGAACATCTGCACATAGGCCTGGAACAGGGGATCGCGCAGGCGCCAATCAATTCGCAAGGTGCCCCATCGAGACAATGAGACCCAAATCGTGATCAGGATAAAAACGTAAACAAAGGTCACGATGGCCGTCATGGACGGCACTAAAATCAAGGGAGGCAGAACACGCTCGCCGGAAAACCGTTTACGCTTTGGTTGAGCCTGCGTCTGAGCGGGAGCGGGGAACTTGCAGGTTAGCCGTGGGCATGAATGAATGAATGAGGCGTCAACGAATGTTCACGGTCGTTCGTGTGCTTTCCCGAGAGGCACGGCAGGCGGAGCTTCAGCTTCCGCCTGCCTGCCTGGAGCTATCTATTTACCGCCCTCCGACTCCTTCGCGGCTTGCACGAGCGCATTGGAGAAATTATCGACATTCTTATCTACGATAAACGCAGTGACCGCATCGTTGAGCGCTTGCTGAAACGCTGCCGGAGCGGCTTCGCCGTGTACGCAACTGGGAACGAGTGTACCAGTGGCAAACGACTTCATCGACCATTGGTGGTAGCCGTCAAACTTTGACTTGTCCACATCGGTACGCGCTGGGATCGAGCCTTTCAAAGGGTTGAACGCTTCCTGCGATTCCTTGCTGCCGATGCTCTTGAGCCAGGCGATCGTCGCGTCTTTGTGCGGCGCGCCCTTGGCAAGAGTGAATCCGTCCGCAACAATGATAAACGACCCGTCGGTGCCGGGGTGGCTGACCCAGCCGAAGTCGACGTTCTCCTTTTTGCTGGCCTTGATGAATTCGCCGTCGGCCCAATCTCCCATGGAGCTAAAGGCAACTTTGCCTTCAATCAAAGCGCCGATGGCCTGGTCCCAACTCAATGCAGAGTGATCCGGGTTCAGATAATCCTGCATTTTTGCGAAGTACTTCATCGCTTCCTTCACTTTCGGGTCATCCCACTTCATTTTGCCGCCGAACAAATCGATCCATCCCTGGCCCCCGATAACTCCCAAGAGCGTGTTCTCGAAGAGTTGAGCCGACGCCCAGATCCCTGAATCTCCTACCCCAAGCGCAGGAATTCCGGCCGCTTTGAGTTTATCGCAAGCCGCGAAAAACTCGTCAAAACTCATCTTTTCGCCCACGGTGATCCCGTTCTTCTCGAGAAGCTTCTTATTGTACCAGAGTTCGTTTCCACGGTGCACGCCGGCCAGCACACCGTAGGTCTTCCCATCCTTGGTCATGAGATCGACAAGAGCTTTCGGAAAGGCTTTATCCCATCCATTACTCTGATAGAGCTCGCTGATTGGTTCGCAATAACCTGGCTCCACATACTGGCCGAGCATTTCCCAACCAGGATGACTTTGCCAGGTGTCTGGCGGGTTGCCACCCGCAAGACGGGTTTGAAGCACCGGGCGCGCCGCGGAACCACCACCACCGGCAACTGTCGCGTTGATGATCTCAACGCCTGGATATTGTTTTTTGTAAGTGGTGAACAGCGCATCGAGCGCTGCCGCTTCACCACCGGAAGTCCACCAGGAAAACACTTCGAGTTTCTTTTCGCCGGCTGCCTGAGAGGAGAGAGGCGCTTGCACCAGGGCGAACAACGATGCGAACGCAACGACGGGGGAACAAAAACGCATTTTGAGATGCATGACTTTTCTTAGTTATCTTTCTTAAACCAATCTATTGTTTGAGTGCTAAGCAGAACTTACAGCTTTCCAGAACAATCCGTTGAGCGCTGTAGCCTGGGCGCCCTGAACCTTCCAGAAAATTCATCCAGAGGGAAGGCTATTAATCGCCGACAGGTATAACTTCTATGAGTGTGTTTGCATTTCTTAGTCCGGATTACCTCCTTCTAGTCTAGCTGGCTGCTGAACGCATGACCGCCGTTAGTACCGGACCGCGATTCGCTGCCCGGTTTTCGCAGATTCCAAGACCGCCGCCGCCACTGCCAGGGAGCGAACACCATCTTCGCCGGTGGCGAACGGTGTTCCCTGCCCATGCGCTGCAGCATTAAAATGGCGGACTTGATGTGCATAAAGATTCTCGTGCTGCCCCAGATCGACTTCTTCCCTTTTCTCATGCCTCTGGAGAAACAGGCGCCCTTGCGGCTCCTGCGTCATGACATCTTCACCGATGAGCGATCCCTCGGTCCCATGCACCTCAAAGCCCGTGCGCGCGTTTTTGATGGTGAAGGCATCATGGAACTGCGCCAGAAGACCGCTTCGGAACCGGATAACACCCATGACGGCGTCTTCGAGACCACTCTGGGCAAGCCCTTGCTGGCCCGATAAAGCAACCACTTCCTCAGCTTCATCGTCCAACGCAAAACGCAGCGTATCGGCGTCATGCACCGTGATGTCCAGGATGACCCCTCCTCCAGCTTCCGGTTTGTCGAGTCGCCATCCTTGCAATCTGGGAGGCAGGTAAACCGCGTGAAACACACGTGCCGCCAGAGGTTTGCCAATCGCTCCCTCCTGAATCAGCCTGCGAAGTGCCCGGTGCGTCACTGCATTGCGCAGATGATGGTTGGTACCGAGCAGGACACCCGCTTGCTTGCAGGTTTCAAGCATCTCGCGGGCGTCCGCTACGGTCAGCGCTAAAGGCTTCTCGCAGAGCACATGCTTTCCCGATTTGGCGGCCAGTGTTACCTCCTGTTTATGCCGCTCGTTGGTGGTACTGATGTAGACGACATCGACATGGGAATCGGCGAGTACGGCTTCGACGGAGGCGTAGGAACGGGGAATGCGGTTCTCGGCCGCATAACTCCTGGCCCGCTCCTCGCTGCTGCTCATGACGGCCACGACCTCGCTGTCCGGCTGTCCATTGATTGCCTCAATCATCCTGGTCTTCGCGATATCGCTCGCGCCGATGAGGGCCCAACCTAACTTTTTTCTATCTGTCATTTGTTCGAGTTCGCGTTTTGAAAGATTTGTACACAGTGGGCCCCGCACGACTCGCGGACAATCAAGCGCCTGTTTCGACTGTCCGTCGGGCACCTGGGCTCAGCGCACTCCGGTAATAGGCATTAAACATGCGTGTCGAAGGGACGGGGGGAAAGCATCCGAAGCCTTTGGGGGGAAACCGAACCTATCTTAGATCGATCTAAGTTAAGGAGCAACCTTGTTTTTCGGCTCGATCCGGAGATAGCCTAAGCCGCCACCGAAACCGCGAGCCTGGACAGCGCGTCGCCGTCTGGTGCAATCAGGGCCGGATCCCTACAGATCCGCTTCAAGAAGGATCGCTCGAATTTCCCCGAACGACGAATACCGATCATCGTTCCATTCCATTAAGCAACAAGCCTTGTCAGTCTTGCTAAGTTGGCGAATTCCTTTATCGGAAACGCTTAGCGCGCGAAGGACCCGGTCCATCGCCTCCTCCCATTTGGTGGGAGGGTAAGTTTTTTGAATCGCGGCGAGCGCGCACCATTTCACCGCGTCCGGATGGAAAGCGGGAACCTTGTTTCCGTGCGCATCCACTGCCGGCGACTCCTGGCACCATGTAACAGGAGAGCTCAGCAATTCATGCGCCTTCATTTCTTCTATTCTGTTTTCGAACACCTTCGCCAGCACGGGGGACTTCCAAGCACAACCAGTCCAGCTTGGTGTCAAAACAAGCCTAAACCAAAAATCAAGTTAAGAAAAGTAAGATCTATGTCAATCCTTGCTTCAATTCGTTCTCGCCTGTTTTAAGAGCGATTTTACAGGTTATCCAGCGTTCTCGGGAGGCAAAGCGGGACGCTTTGCTTACCAAGATTCAAGGCTCCTGATCGAAGGTCTCCATCACTCGCGGATCGGTGCCCGGTCGAAAAACATGAATCGCCCGACAAAAACCCGATACGGTCGGATCCGCGGAGGCTCCACTGCGAAACTCGAAAGCAATTCCACGTGTCGTATCGACAAACATTTCGAACCCCTTTTCGCTCTGCCCTCCGTTCAATGCGGAGGTCAGTTCTTCGTCGACGCGAAGATTGGGAAAACTTCCAATGATCTCCGAAAAGCTGTTACGGATTGAGATTCCAGAAAGCGTCCGAAAAAAAGGAGAACTCACCCGAATCTGCCGGACGATCGAAGGTCCGCCCAGGTCTGAGCGCTCTCGAGTGAAATAAATTTCCAGCTCTTCAGCGCCATTCTGCCGCGTGCCGTCGAACGCAGCCCCAGATCGCCAGATTTCCCAAAGCCTGCCACCCATCGCCGCATCGGACAGTTTCGGTGCTCCAATCGCAGAGTGAACCTCGTCGAGTCTCTGTCCAAGAAGAACTCGCCCGATCCCTTCTCCAGGAGTGATGACCGCGGCACTCCCTGCTTCCTGGCTCGACGCGCTCACAATTCCGATGGACCAGAGCAGAAGCGCGGCGACGCTTTTGAAGAACCTGACTTTGGTGATCAACATGGACCAAATCCAACGCGTTTCGTGCCCATTTCCAAGCACGAAGTCGCAAAAGCAGGAGTTCAGGAGTTACAGATTGGCTGATTCGACGCCGCCTGTGTGCGGGTGAAATCCTACTCTCTCGCAGCGGATTGATCAAAAAGGACCATGTTCGGACCATTTGTAGAAAAAGATACAATGGGAATCGCCGTGCCGGATCGTCGCCAGCGATCGAATTGGCAACTACAGCACCGAGCGGAACGCGAAGTGGAACTACGTAAGTCTCCGTTGGCACGGCATTTGCTTCAGTGCACGTGGCTAATCAGCCATCGCCAACCCCGCATCCAGAAATATTCCAATGAAGAGAAGCAAATTTTTGAAACTCCTTACCTTCGCGACGTTTTGTACTGTCGCCTGTGTGCCCCCGCTCGTGGGCGCAGAGTCGACTGAACCGATCAAAGTCGGGATTCTCCATTCCTTGTCGGGCACCATGGCCATCTCAGAGACATCGCTGAAAGATACGGCCTTGATGACCATCGAAGAAATCAACAAGAGCGGCGGGGTGATGGGGCGCCAGCTTGAACCGGTGATCGTTGACCCGGCGTCGAACTGGCCGTTATTCGCAGAAAAGGCGCGTCAGCTTTTAAGCCAGGACAAGGTCGCAGTGGTCTTCGGTTGCTGGACATCCGTTTCGCGCAAGTCGGTTCTTCCGGTATTTGAAGAACTGAATGGTCTTCTCTTTTACCCTGTCCAGTACGAGGGCGAAGAAATGCAGAAGAATGTGTTCTACACTGGCGCTGCCCCGAATCAGCAAGCCATTCCGGCTGTTGAGTATCTCATGAGCAAAGAAGGTGGCGGGGCAAAGCGCTTCTTCCTGCTGGGAACGGACTATGTCTATCCCCGGACAACGAACAAGATTTTGAGAGCCTTTCTTCACTCGAAAGGGGTCCAGGACGCCGATATTAATGAAATTTATACACCATTCGGACACGCTGATTACCAGACGATCGTAGCCGATATCAAAAAATTCTCACAGGGCGGAAAGACGGCGGTGATCTCGACGATCAACGGCGACTCGAACGTTCCCTTCTACAAGGAACTCGGCAACCAGGGATTGAAAGCGTCCGACGTACCGGTCGTCGCGTTTTCGGTTGGAGAGGAGGAACTCCGGGGAATCGATGCGAAGCCTCTGGTCGGTAACCTCGCCGCGTGGAATTATTTCATGTCGCTGAAGAATCCCGTGAACGAAGCGTTTAAAAAGGAATGGTTCGCCTACGTGCAGGAGCACAATTTGCCGGGCGGCGACAAGCGGGTGACCAACGATCCGATGGAGGCCACCTACGTCGGAATGCACATCTGGAAGCAGGCCGTGGAGAAAGCGGGCACAACCGACGTCGATAAAGTGATCGAGGCCGCTTACGGTCAGAAATTTAACGCACCCTGCGGATTCGAAGAAGAGATGGATCCAAATCATCACCTTCACAAACCGGTGATGATCGGTGAAATCCGCGCAGACGGTCAATTCACCGTCGTCTGGAAGACAAAGGGTACGGTTCGTGCCCAGCCCTGGAGCCCGTTCATTCCGGGTAACGAAAGTAAGCCCGACCACCTTTCAAGCATTTTGCCGATCGACTTCGGGACCGAGACTGCAACCGTGGACGGCCTCAAATCGATTAATAGGTAACGTTCGCCGGTTGCCGGCAGAAAATGCCACGCTTTCTCTGTTCCCTGCTCTGGGCTCTCCTCGTTTTGATCGGGGGGAGCTCTCGTCTCTTTGCGCTGACGGCTGACGACCTCAAACCATTGGCCGAAGATGATTTCGACGCGAAGTCACAAACGCTTAACCAGATCATTGCCGCTGGCGATGCGACTGCTCTTCGGTTGTTGGAAGCGATGGAACAGGAAAACGTAGTCGCCACATCCGACGATCGTGTACTGATTCAGGAAGGCGACGTTCTCAAGGACCCGATCACCGATGCCCCCGTGGCGATCAAGGCAAGTGACGTACAACCGATCACCTTGAACAATTTGCTGCGGGCCCGTGTCGAGAGCGGTCTAAGCGGACTCAGACTCCAAGCTCCGGATCACGCAGTTCGTGAAAAAGCGATCAACGATTTGTTCCAGGCACCAGATCCGGCAGCCAAGCCACTGATTGAGGCGGCCCGGAGCAAAGAGACCGATCCGGTATTGAAAGCTCGGCTTGATCAACTCTGGGCTCTCACGGCGCTGCAAGATCCTGACGCGACTAAAAGGCTGCAAGCGGTCCAATTAATCGGCGAACGAAAGGATCCGCAAATGCGGAGTCTGTTGATGCCACTAGTCGCAAAACAGAGTGATGGAACCTTCGCCGAAACCGATGAAAAAGTACGAGCGGCTGCGGGCGTCGCCCTCAAGGCAATGGCCTTTGAACAATGGAAAATCGAGATGATCGGGACGTTATTTGCCGGTCTCAGTCTCGGAAGCATTCTGCTGCTCGCTGCACTCGGATTGGCGATTACCTATGGGTTAATCGGCGTGATCAACATGGCACATGGAGAGTTTTTGATGATCGGCGCCTATGCGACCTACGTCGTCCAGGAGTTCTTCCGAGGTCATTTCCAGGGGGCGTTCGACTGGTATCCGCTGGCAGCGGTCCCGGCATCCTTTCTGGCTGCGGCGCTCGCCGGATTTATCCTGGAACGCGGCGTTCTCCGGTTCTTGTACGGCCGGCCGTTGGAAACGCTGCTCTCTACTTTTGGCGTTAGTCTGGTGCTGATTCAGCTCGTGCGGACGTTCTTTGGCGCGCAGAACGTCGAGGTCTCGAATCCCTCCTGGATGAGCGGAGGTATCGCCTTGATGCCGAATCTGATCCTGCCCTTCAACCGGATCGCGATCATGCTCTTCGCCCTGACAGTCGTTGGAATCGCTTCTCTGGTTCTGAATAAGACTCGACTGGGCCTTTATATTCGAGCGACCACGCAGAATCGCCGGATGGCGGCGTGCTCCGGCATTCGCACGTGGCAGGTTGACAGCTACGCTTTTGCCTTCGGGGCAGGGATTGCGGGCCTGGGTGGATGCGCACTGTCGCAGATCGGAAATGTCGGTCCGGATCTTGGCCAGAACTACATCATCGACTCCTTCATGGTGGTAGTGCTGGGCGGAGTCGGCCAGCTCGCCGGCACCATCATTGGCGCGATGGGCCTCGGAATCATCAGCAAAGTGATCGAGCCGTTCTGGGGCGCGGTTCTGGCAAAGATCGCGGTGCTGGTGTTGATCGTGTTATTCATTCAGAAGCGTCCGAGAGGTTTGTTCGCTCTCAAAGGCCGCAGCGTGGAGGTTTGAAATGAGTACCGTCGCAGTCGAACCATCTCCCTCGCTGACTCTCCCGGCCCGGCAGCCGATGTTGAGTCCAGTTTCCTGGCGCATCCTGATCGCCATTGTCATTGTGGTTCTTGCGCTGGTGCCAATCTGTTCCATGCTGGTCCCGGAAGGCAGCCCGTTCCACCTTTCGGCATACGCGCTGACGCTTGTTGGCAAAATCATGTGTTATGCCATTGGAGCGTTGGCCCTCGACTTAGTCTGGGGCTATTGCGGAATCCTGAGTCTGGGCCACAGCCTGTTCTTTGCGCTCGGCGGCTACATGATGGGGATGTATCTCATGCGCTCGATCGGCCTCGACGGGGTCTACCATAGTCATCTTCCCGATTTTATGGTGTTTCTCGACTGGAAAGCCCTGCCCTGGTACTGGCACGGAACCGAGCATTTTGCCTATGCTGCGCTGCTCGTGATCCTGGTCCCCGGGGTGCTCGCATGGATATTCGGATTCTTTGCTTTCCGCTCCCGAGTCAAAGGAGTGTATCTGTCGATCATCACGCAGGCCTTGACGTTCGCGGCCATGCTCTTGTTCTATCGAAACGAGACCGGGTTTGGCGGGAACAACGGATTCACCGATTTCAAACGCATCCTTGGGTTTCCAATCGCAGCGGTCGGCACGCGAGCCGGACTGTTTATGCTGACGTTTGCGACTCTGGTGGCCGGCTTCCTGGCTTGCAGATATATCGTCACGTCGAAGCTGGGGCGAGTGGTAATGGCGGTGCGCGATACCGAATCTCGTCTGATGTTTCTGGGTTACAGCCCGCTGGGTTACAAGCTGTTTGTATGGACGTTTTCAGCCATCTTGTGCGGAATCGCCGGGGCACTGTACGTGCCGCAAGTCGGGATCATTAACCCGAGCGAAATGTCTCCTGGGAATTCTATCGAAATGGCGATCTGGGTCGCGGTGGGCGGCCGCGGCACTCTGATCGGACCGATCATTGGTGCATTCATTGTCAACGAGGCTAAGAGCTTTCTTACTGCATCGTTCTCGGACTATTGGCTCTTTTTTCTCGGCGCTATGTTCATCATTGTGCCGCTCTGGTTGCCGAAAGGTGTAGTTGGGTTATTCCAACGGCTACGTAATAAACAATGATCGGCCGGACGATGAGCGACGCGGAATCAAACGGGTCTGATGCGGATGTTGGCGAGATCACTGGTCTGGCGCACGTCAATGTTCCCGGGGAAGTGGACCTTTCCCATGGAGTAATTCTCTACCTGGAAAATGTCAGCGTCAGCTTCGATGGTTTCAGGGCGCTGAACAAATTGTCCCTGTTGTTGGATAGCGACGAACTGCGGTGCATCATTGGCCCAAACGGCGCCGGCAAAACAACCATGATGGATGTCATCACCGGCAAAACAAGACCGGATACCGGGCGCGTTTTTCTTGGTCAAACCATTGATCTGACACGTCTTGACGAACCAAGGATTGCGCGATCTGGCATTGGGACGAAAATTTCAAAAGCCGACCGTGTTCGAACAACACACCGTCTGGGAAAATCTCGATCTGGCGATGCACGAAGATAAGAGATGGCTTCATACCCTTCGATCCAAGCTCACCGGCGCCGCACTTGAGAAAATCAAGGAAACCCTTGCGCTAGTCCGCCTCGAAAGCGAGGCGTTTCGCCAGGCCGGCGAACTTTCGCACGGGCAGAAGCAATTGCTGGAAATCGGGATGTTGCTCATGCAGGAGCCTCGGCTATTGCTTCTGGACGAGCCCGCTGCGGGAATGAGCGACCAGGAAACAGCGCAGTTGGCCGAGCTTCTGAACCACCTTCGCGGCAAATGTTCCATGATGGTCGTTGAACACGACATGGAATTTGTGGCCGCGCTCGCCGGTCACGAAGGCAAAGTCACCGTACTCGCCGAGGGCAGCGTGATCGCAGAAGGTACACTCGACCACGTCAAACGTGACGAACGCGTCATCGAATCCTACCTTGGCCGTTGACAAATCAACCAATGAACATCCACTCCATCGCTCCGTTGAACGCTGAACGCTGAACGCTGAACGCTGAACGCTGAACGCCCCCTTCATATGCTGGAAGTTGACTCGGTAAATCAATACTACGGCGGAAGTCACATCCTGAGAGACGTGACGTTCACGCTGCCAACCGGGCAATTAACCGTTTTGCTAGGCCGAAACGGTGTCGGCAAGACAACCTTGCTGCGATGTTTGATGGGTGTCGTGCCGATCCGGACGGGCAAGATTCATTGGAACAACAAAGCGCTTGAAAAATTGCCTCCCTACAGCCGTGTATCGAACGGACTCGCCTATGTTCCCCAAGGAAGAGACATCTTCCCGCGCTTGACAGTCGAGGAAAATCTTCTGGTGGGCGCCGCTGGAAATCGGTCGGTACGAACGGTCTCAGAAGATATCTACGACCTTTTCCCTGTCCTGAAATCGATGAAGACTCGACGCGGTGGCGACTTGTCAGGGGGGCAACAGCAGCAACTGGCAATCGGACGCGCCCTCATGGGCCGGCCACAGCTCCTGATCCTCGACGAGCCCACTGAAGGCGTTCAGCCATCGATCATTCAGGAGATAGGCAGAACACTTCGTAAGATTGTCACCGAAATGAGCCTGACCATTCTGCTTGTGGAGCAATACTACGATTTCGCCCATCAGCTCGCAGATCGCTATCTCGTCATGAGCCGAGGCGAAATGGTGGCGAGTGGAGCAGGAGCAACGATGGATCAGGACGGAGTCCGCCACTTGATCGCCGTGTAAAGTAGGCAAAGCGTCCCGCTTTGCCTCACTCGAAATTTTGGTTTTGGACGTGATTCCGGCGCAAGCTTCCAGTTTAAATCGGGGACGTGACCCCAAGAGACCGATGGCCAGCTGAACTTCATCTTCGCTTTGCGCGTAACAAGATGCGCACTGTGCTGATTGAAAACCGCCATTCGGGTCCGCTGCTCGTCCAAAAAGCGATCTATCCAGAGGGCGCACGAATTTGTCACGCGGTCATTATTCATCCGCCCGGCGGCATTGCCGGGGGCGATGAACTCACTGTCGAGATTGATCTCGAGGCAAACAGTAACGCGGTAGTGACGACTCCGGCAGCCGCAAAATGGTACAAGGCGCCACTCCAGGAATGCCGGCAGCAAACCGCTATCCGTTTGGCAAAGGGATCAACACTCGACTGGCTCCCTCAAGAAAACATCTTCTATAATGCAACCCACGCGGTCTCGGCATTCACCCTTCAAATCGAACCCGGTGCGACTGCGATTGGTTGGGAAATGGGCTTGCTTGGTCGACAGGAATCCGGGGAACAATGGTTGGAGGGCTCACTCCGGTTTGAAACCTCCATCGAGCGGACAGGGGGTCAGCCGCTTTGGGTCGAACGGCTGCTGCTCGATGCATCCGCCTCGTTGCGCAAAGCATGTCAGGGCCTGCACGGATTTAACGCTTTCGGTACGCTTTGGGCAATCGGCTCAGGCTGCACCGCTGCGGTTGCGGAAGAGTTGGCGCCCGACTTACCGTTTGAAACCGGGTTACGCGCTGCGGTCACATGGCTGCCGGAGGAAATACTCCTTGTTCGGGGACTGGCGCACGACGTCGATCGGTTGCGCCAGATGATGATGGATTGCTGGATGCGCTTGCGGCCGCACGTGCACGGCCTTCCTTCCCACCGTTTACGATTGTGGGCAACGTGATCGCAACAAAATGCATGCTATTTCGGGGACAGGACACTAAGCTTCGACCGTCACATGAATCTTACTCCCAGAGAAAAGGATAAACTGTTGATTTTTACTGCCGCACTCCTGGCAGAAAAACGTCTTGCGCGCGGGGTGAAATTGAACCATCCCGAAGCGATCGCGTACCTGACCGCAGCCCTTCTGGAAGGCGCTCGCGACGGGAAAACCGTTGCCGAGCTCATGCATTACGGCACAACGCTGCTGAAGCCCGATCAAGTCATGGAAGGCATTCCCGAAATGATTCACGAAATTCAGGTTGAAGCCACTTTTCCTGATGGGACAAAGCTCGTTACAGTTCATCATCCGATCGTCTAGTTAATCTTAGAAATAATTCATGATCCCGGGTGAAATTATAACCGAGGCCGGCGACGTCGAACTGAACACCGCGCGAACAATAATCACGTTGACGGTGGCCAACACAGGTGACAGGCCGATCCAGGTCGGTTCGCACTTCCATTTTTACGAAGTCAACTCGGCGCTGCACTTCGACCGAAGTCAATCGCGCGGATTCCGACTGAACATCACCGCAGGCACGGCTGTGCGATTTGAACCGGGGCAGAAACGTACGGTCGAACTCGTCGAACTCGCGGGTGACCGAATCATCTACGGTTTCAACGCCCAGGTCATGGGCAAGCTCTGAAGCAAGGATTCCCTCCGACGGATTGACTATGAAAATCTCTCGCCACGCGTATGCGGAAATGTTTGGGCCCACGACCGGCGATCGGGTGCGGCTTGCCGATTCGGAGCTGTTTATCGAGATTGAGCGCGATTTTACGGTCTACGGAGAAGAAGTGAAATTCGGCGGTGGAAAGGTAATCCGAGATGGGATGGGTCAGTCCCAACGCATCGCCAAAGATTCCGTCGACACCGTGATCACGAATGCCGTGATCGTCGATTATGGCGGCATCCTGAAAGCCGACATCGGGATCAAAAACGGTCGCATCTCCGCGATCGGCAAGGCGGGAAATCCGGACATCCAGCCAGGTGTCACCATCGTGATCGGGCCCGCGACGGAAGTGATTGCAGGTGAAGGAAACATTGTCACAGCAGGCGGCATCGACACTCACATCCATTTCATTTGCCCGCAGCAAATCGACGATGCGCTTGCCTCCGGGGTTACCACCTTGATCGGAGGCGGTACTGGACCCGCGCATGGAACCTTCGCCACCACTTGCACGCCCGGCCCATGGCATATTGAACGGATGCTCCAGGCTGCCGACGGTTATCCAATCAACCTCGGTTTTCTTGGGAAAGGTAACGCCAGCCAACCAGAGCCGTTGCGCGAGCAGATCGCCGCCGGCGCGCTCGGATTGAAGCTGCATGAGGATTGGGGAACCACCCCTGCAACGATCGATACCTGCCTTTCGGTGGCTGAGGAGACCGACACACAGGTCGCGATCCACACCGATACGTTAAACGAGGCTGGATTTGTGGAGGCGAGTATCGCGGCGTTCAAGGGCCGGACAATTCACACCTATCATACCGAGGGCGCGGGGGGCGGACACGCTCCAGACATCATCAAAGTCTGCGGCGAACTAAACGTCCTCCCCTCCTCCACGAACCCAACGCGCCCTTACACTGTCAACACGCTGGACGAACATCTGGATATGTTGATGGTGTGTCACCACCTGGATCCCGCGATCGCCGAAGACCTCGCCTTCGCGGAGTCGAGAATTCGGCGGGAAACGATTGCGGCGGAAGACATCCTCCACGACTTGGGCGCGCTCTCGATGATGTCGAGCGACTCGCAGGCGATGGGGCGTATCGGCGAAGTGATCACGCGTACCTGGCAAACAGCGCACAAAATGAAGATCCAGCGCGGATCTCTGCCAGGCGACCAATCGCGCAACGACAATCAGCGCGTGAAGCGATACGTCGCGAAGTACACCATCAATCCGGCGATCACCCACGGAATGGCGCATGAAATCGGTTCGGTCGAAGTGGGTAAATGGGCGGATCTTGTCCTTTGGGAGCCTGCGTTCTTCGGAGTCAAACCGAAGTTGGTCCTGAAAGGCGGGATGATCAACCTGGCGTTAATGGGCGACCCGAACGCTTCGATCCCCACCCCTCAACCAGTCCATTACCGGGAGATGTTTGCAACCCGGGGAGGCGCGCTCAGTCAAACTTCGCTCACCTTTGTCTCCCAAGCCGCGGAATCTGCCGGCATTGCCGATCGGTACGGCCTTAAGAAACGACTGGTACCAGTTCACGGGATCCGGACCCTTCGCAAAACGGACATGATCCATAACAATTACCATCCCAGGATCACCGTCGATCCGGAAACGTACCGAGTGGTCGCGGATGGCGAACTCCTGACATGTGAGCCTGCAAAGATCCTGCCGATGGCACAGCGATATTTCCTGTTCTGAACTTTGCTGGATCACTTGCGAAAGATGCCGCCCATCCTACGGATTGAAAAATTTGCCGATCGAGAAATAGCCAAAGCTAAACTGCGTTTTATCCAGAAGCTTGTCTTGCCGTTCGACCTTCGGCGGAAGAGCCGGTTTCGAACGACGCTCTCGGACGGCACCGAAGCGGTCCTCTTCCTGCCCCGTGGATCAATCCTTCGCAACGGCGATCTTTTGGAAGCAGAAGACGGCACGCTGATCCAGGTCGAATCGGCACCGGAACATATTCTTCTCGTCACCGCCGAGACGCCTTATGCGCTGATGCGTGCCGCGTATCATTTGGGAAACCGCCACATTCCGGTGGAGCTTGGCGAAAATTTCCTCAAGCTTGAGGCCGACCCGGTCCTGCAGGAAATGCTGGCACAACTCGGCGTGACGGTGTCCAAGGAGACTTCTCCATTTCAGCCTGAAGGCGGGGCCTACGGTGGCGGGCACCGGCATGGACACGACGAGACATTCGCTGAAGATCACTTGATCGCTAATCAGGTTTTTCGCGAACATCTCTCGCATTCGGGCGACGAGGGTCAACACACGCATTCGCACGATGACTCCCACGGTCACGAACACTCGTAAGCTCATCGGGCTTCTTCACTTGGCGTCTCCTGCGCTCCCGATCGGAGCGTTCAGCTATTCGCAAGGATTGGAAGGAGCGGTGGATGCCGGGCTGATCCACGACGCCGCAAGCGCTCAGGCTTGGATTCAGAGCGGCTTTCAGCATGTCCTTGCCACCAACGAACTCCCGATGCTCGCGATACTTTATCGTGACTGGGAAAGTGGGGATTTTTCCGGAATCAACCGGTCTAATGCCTGGTTTCTCGCCAGCCGAGAGTCGTTCGAGTTACGCCAGGAGACCGAACAAATGGGGTGGTCGCTGGCTCATCTTGCCCTTTCCTTGCAATGGCATGATGAATCGCGGCGAAGCACACTGCGTTCGCTGAAGCCGATCTGTTTGCCAACCGCTTTCGCTTATGCAGCCGGCGCCCTGCGCATCGACCTGGAATCATGCTTGGCGGCCTATTGTTTCAGCTGGAGCGAGAATCAGGTGGCGGCCGCTCTTAAGGCGGTTCCGCTGGGTCAAATTGCCGGACAGAGGATCCTTTTTGCTATGCACGCCATCATCCCCGAAATAGTGCTCCGGGCCATCGGCACCGGTCCCGATCAGATCTCCACGTTCGCTCCTCATCTCGGAATTCTTTCGGCCCGGCATGCAAACCAGTATTCTCGCCTGTTCCGCTCTTGAGCGCGGATAGCAGGAGCGGGATAAACCACAGATTTCACGAAATTCGTTGATCCGGAGACATTCGCAGCCAGTCTTGGCTACTGACACTTTTCTCCGACCGAAGTAGCCGGCTGTAACCTAGCTGCTCTTTGGCCGCAATCATCTGTGGAATCTGTGTAATCTGCGGTTTATTTCTCTCTTCGTCGGTTTAAGGGCATTGATCGGAGCTCGATCGCTTCCAAATCGCAATCATGACCAATTCTCTGCGGACGAAACGGAATCCCCCATTGCGGGTCGGCATCGGCGGACCGGTGGGCTCCGGCAAAACGACTCTCGTCGAGATGGTGTGCAAATCGTTGCGGGACCGGTACGACCTTGTCGTCGTCACGAACGATATTTATACCAAAGAAGACCAGCGGCTTTTAATCGTCGCCGGCGCTCTGCCGGCCGAGCGAATTATCGGCGTAGAAACCGGCGGGTGCCCGCACACTGCAATTCGCGAGGACGCCTCGATCAATTTGGAAGCCGTCGATCGGATGCTGCTGAAATTTCCGGACGCAGACATTGTGTTCATCGAATCTGGTGGCGATAATCTCGCCGCGACTTTCAGCCCGGAACTTTCCGATTTAACGATCTACGTCATTGATGTAGCTGGCGGCGAAAAGATCCCGCGGAAAGGAGGGCCGGGCATCACCAAATCCGATCTTCTGGTCATCAACAAAATCGACCTTGCTCCGTACGTCGGCGCCTCCCTGGAGGTAATGGAAAGTGATGCCAGAAAGATGCGCGGCGGACGCCCATTTTTGATGTGCAATCTCAAAGAGCGCATCGGCCTCACCGAGATCACTTCTTTTATTGAGCGAGAAGGATTGCTCCAAAGCTTCTCTGAGACTTGACGTTGTTCCTGACCCCACAATTCAGAATTCAGGAGTCAGGATTCAGGAGTTGCAGGAGTTCAGGAGCTCAAGGATGTGGGCGTCCGGCCAAGATTTTGCCAGGGAGATGCCTGTCCCGGATTTTCGGATAAAAACTTTGCTCGCATATTCTGCAACTCCTGTAACTTCTGACTCCTGAGTTCTCATTCCGGAAGAATTCAGGATTCAGGAGTTGCAGGAGTTCAGGAGCTCAAGGATGTGGGTGTCCGGCCAAGATTTTGCCAGGGAGATGCCTGTCCCGGATTTTCGGATAAAGACCTTGCTCGCATATTCTGCAACTCCTGTAACTCCTGACTCCTGAGTTCTGATTCCAAAAGCTCTAAATCTAAACTCCAAATTTGAAAACCACAGGTTAAGTTTCCATCATGACCAATTCCTCGCTGTTTGCGGAGGCCAGGCGTTTCATCCCGGGCGGAGTCAATTCTCCGGTGCGAGCGTTTCGAAATGTCGGAGGAGAACCATTTTTTGTCTCGAGCGCCAAGGGATCACACCTCTGGGACGTCGAAGGACGCGAATACATTGACTACGTCGGGACCTGGGGTCCCGCAATTCTTGGTCATGCCCCGGACGTCGTCGTTGAAGCAGTCCGCGAAACCGCGAAGCGCGGGCTAAGCTTTGGCATACCAAACCCGCTCGAGGTCGACATGGCGCGATTGATTTGCACCTGGGTCCCTTCGGTCGAAAAAGTCAGGATGGTCAACAGCGGGACGGAAGCAACGATGTCGTGCGTCCGGTTGGCCCGGGGCGCAACAAACCGCAGCCTGATCGTGAAATTTGAAGGCTGCTATCATGGCCATGTCGATTCTCTCCTTGTCAAGGCCGGGAGCGGCGCGCTCACTCATGGCAGTCCAGACAGCGCCGGCATACCTCAAGAGTTTGCTGATTTGACGATCGCGATTCCTTTCAACGATCCAGAGATTCTCGCCGAGACATTCCAGAAATTCGGCGAGCAAATCGCCGCGGTCATCGTCGAGGCAGTGCCGGCCAACGCAGGCCTATTTCTCCCTAGACCCGGTTTTTACGAAGGACTACGCGGTTTGTGCGACCAGTACGGAGCGCTGCTTATCTTCGACGAGGTGATGACCGGTTTTCGCGTCGCCAGGGGCGGGTATCAGGAACTGGCTGGGATCAAGCCCGATCTCACAGCGATGGGGAAGGTGATTGGCGGCGGGTTGCCAATTGGTGCATTTGGCGGCCGAACTGATGTCATGCGTTGGCTATCGCCGGAAGGTCCTGTCTACCAGGCTGGAACTCTCTCCGGGAATCCGCTCGCGATGGCCGCCGGGTTGAGCCAATTGCTGGAACTGGAACGCGTGAATGGCTGGAACCAGCTCGAAAGCATCGGCCAGCAAATGGAGAACGGGGTCAGAGATGTCCTGAACCGTCTGGGCAAGAGCTACCAATTTAATCGCCTCGGTTCGATGTTCTGCCTTTTCTTCACCGATGAGCCGGTCTGGACCTTTACCGACGCGATGAAATCAGACCTGATGGCGTTCCGGAAATTTTTCCATTGTTGCCTTGAGCATGGGGTCTACTTCGCACCCTCCCAATTCGAAACGGGTTTCCTCTGTCTGCAACACACGACGTCTGATCTCGAAAGAACCACTGACACCATCGAGCAGGCCCTCCGGCAGATCTGAGGAGGAGATTTAAGCCTGAATCTTAAACCGCAGATTTCACAGATTCCACAGATGACCGAACACAAGGTTTCGGCTACCACCGCCGCAAGAATTCGTTCCAAACAAGATGAAAGAAAATAGAGACCCTGCATCCTCCTCGAATCTATGGCTTAAAATCTCTCGTCTCGGTCTTTTTTGGCCAGCGGTTACACGACAAGTCCTGCCAATCGGCGACCGAGCGGCCAAGTCTCAAAAACCTCAAAGTCTTCGATTCGCCAGACGCCGTTTTCATGGATCATGGTGAACAGCGCGGGTGTGACTTGGCCGGAGCCGCTTAAGAAGTATACCTCCACCGTCGCCCGGTGATACTCCAGAGAGGTAGACCCAAACTGCAATTTCTGGGGCTCGGAAATCGGTCCATATTCGGTCCGTATTTTCGAGACGTACTGAATCAAGGTGAAGTGCTCCTGAACCCCCTTCGACGCCTGACCGTATGCTTTCCCGAAATCATCGGAACGGCACGCCTCGAATTGCTCGAAGATAACGCTGTACAGCGGTTTTGGGTCGAATTCCGCCTCGAACCGTTGCCGCCAAACGTGCGTGGCAACCGCCGCCACCCCGCTGACGACAAAGAAACTCATCAATAGAAACGATTTGAGCCGCGGCATCATGTGACATTCGGATCGAGCGATTTCAAATAGCTGAAAGAATAGATTCCGGAGCCGTGGCCATCCATCCATTCCGGCTGGATTCCGTATCCGCCGACGACGGAGCAGCGCTTTAACTGGGCGCTCCTCGAACCGAGTTTCACTGTTCCCTTATACACGTTGCCCAGCATATCTTTTTCACCGGCGCAAAGTGCACACGGGCAGCGCATTCTCAAAAATTCGAGAGGAAAAAAACTTTCGGTCTGATCGGTCCACCGCAGAGCCAGCTCGTTGCCGATGACGGTCATGTGATCCAAGCCCAACTCCATGACGTTATTCTAGCCAATGTTGTGAAAGGAAACAAGCGATGTGCGGTCTTCTCGGTCTTCCCGCGCGACGATCCTCCCACCCGTCGAAAGATGATCCGTGATGCTTGCCCGCAGCTCATTGACTCTGATGGGGATAAAGCTTAGGAAGTAGAGGAATGAGTATTAGCTTTTTCGCCGAATGTACCGTCCTGATCACAGGCGCGTCGGCCGGGATTGGTCGTGAGTTCGCCCGGCAACTGGCTCCGGCGGTGAATACGATGATCCTGGTAGCACGCCGGAATGATCGCCTCGAAGCGCTGGAACTGGAGTTGAAAATCATCAACCCAAAGCTTGAAGTGTTTTGCCGGCAACTGGACCTCCGCGACCAAGCGGCGCTCGAGAGATTTTGCAACTGGATTGATGAAAGCGGTCTGTCCGTCGATCTGCTCGTCAATAACGCCGGGCTCGGCGACCGCGGGGCCTTCATCGACAGCGAATGGGAACGCGTTCAAGCGATGCTCCAAGTCAACATCGAAACATTGACCTACCTGACCTATCGAATTCTGCCCGGCATGCGCAAATCAGGTTGCGGCGCGATTCTCAATGTCAGCTCGTCGGCAAGTCTGGTGCCGGTGCCCAATCTCGCGGTCTACGCAGCGACCAAGGCCTATGTGACCAGTCTCAGTGAGGCTCTTCGGGCAGAACTGCGAAACGCTAATATCTCCGTTACCGCACTTTGTCCTGGACCTGTTCCAACTGAATTTTCCGACGTGGCAAGCCGAAAAGGTCAAGTAAATGCTGCTTCCTCTCCGACACAGGACCTGTTCAGCGTGCCGGTCCAGGAAGTAGTGCGCCGTGCGCTGGAGGCGGTCTCTCGAGACCAGGCACGTGTCATCCCGGGTAGGCTGATGCATCTGGCGATGACGATCGTCGTCTTCCTGCCAATGTATCTCAAACGGTTGATTCTGAACGCTCAGGCGGCCCGGGAGAGCGCCTCTGCCTCATCGCCGGCTCATCAGGACTATGAGATCTCAGGCATGATTTAGGGTCGCTGCATGCTGCAGACCTACTATTACTTTTTCGGTCTGGTGGCGGTCACCGGTGGGGCGATGGGTTATGCGCGCGCCAAAAGCAAAGCGTCTCTGATCGCCGGAGGCGTGAGCGGAGCGCTTTTAATCATCGCAGGGTTGATTTCTCCGAGCGTGCCGGGTTTCGTTCTCGCGCTGATTGTTTCCATTCTTCTACTGGCGCACTTCGGCCGATCTTATGCGGCGAAGAAAAAACCGATGCCGGCGTTCCCGATGATCGTCCTGAGCGGTATCTGTATCGTGTTGACCGTGATCGTCTGGCATGCCGGGTAATCGCGCAATGGAGTACTGGAGTACTGGA
Source organism: uncultured Verrucomicrobiae bacterium (assembly GCA_963846195.1). Lineage (GTDB taxonomy): Bacteria > Verrucomicrobiota > Verrucomicrobiia > Chthoniobacterales > JAFAMB01 > JAFAMB01. Next base: position 294,111 of record CAWJVG010000014.1, on the reverse strand, counting down.
GTGATGGAGCGAGTGTGAGAATGTTCGCACGGGAGCGTTGATTGTACGGACGCTACGCTAAGTCGATTCGAGTCTGGCCGGCCATCATTTTGGCGCTTCTCCTGACCGCGTGCCCCGGACCAAGACCTCCTGGCCCGGAACCGTCCGCCTCCCCGTCCCCCTCCCCGACGTTCACTCCCACGGCCTCTCCCACTCCCTTGCCCGAGACGTTTATCCCCAATTCGCGAATGGAGACCGCGAGGCTGTTCAATGGCTTGGAGATCCATTCGAAAGTAACAACCGTCGAGGGCGCTCCGGCTGTGGTTGAACGCAAAACTCCGGACGCATACGCCCTTGAACTCGAGGTGCAAGTACGAGTGCCGCAAGCGGCCCAGACCTTCGAGCAACTCTCCGCCGCGGATCCGTTGCTTGGTATGCTTCTCCCGGGCCTGAAGAAGCAGCTGTCCACTTCGAAAGTCTCAAACTTCTATCACGGCCTCTATCAACTGAAGGTTGACGTTGTCAATCGAACCTTGGCCAGGCTCGATCAGATCGTTTCCCGTCACAATTTTTTTGACTGCAACACGATCCTGGAGCTGCAGGATCAGAAGTCGAACCGCAAAGCGCTCTTGATCCAGAGCGACATGGATGTGAATGCAGACGGCTCGGATGCGGACCGATCTTCCGATGTCAATGGTTCGACGGCGAACTTTCAGCCGTTTACCAGTTATCGCTGGCCTAAAAAAACGAGTAAAGCAAACCAGTTCATTCCGGAGCGAGAAGACAAACTGAAACAGCTGCAGTCTGAATATGAAGCGAAAACAACGGCACCAGAGCGAAAGAAGGTCCTGAAGGATGAGATGGACCAGACTCAAAGGGAGTTGAACGACTTGAAGAAATACAGCTTTCTCATCGCAAAAGCGGATCCTTACGTCGTGTTGCCAGGTTTCATGTTTCGACAACCGAGCCAGCCGTTCCAGCCGAAGCTCGGCGATTACGTGGTCGTGATCTATCAAGGGAAATTGTATCCGGCTCTGGTCGGCGACGTTGGGCCGTCGTACAAAATTGGCGAGGCTTCACTTCGGATTTGCACCCAGCTGGATCCACGATCGAATGCTTACAACCGGCCTGCGAGCGATCTGAATATCACTTATCTGGTATTCCCGGGCTCCGCTGAGGATCCGCCTGGACCTCCGGATTTGCAAAAACTGCATGACCGGTGTTCAAATCTCCTGAACGAAATCGGGGGATATAGCGGATACCTCTGGACCTGGGACGATATCCTGTCCAAGCCATCCCCTTCCTCGTCCCCTTCTGGGTCTTCTGCCTCGTCGGTTTCTCCGCAAGGAAGCGCTGCTTCCACAGCAACCCCATCAACAACTCCATAGTGCGCAATGAATTGGATAAAGTAATCCGTCTTGTTACATTCATCGTATGCAAAGCTGCCGATTTACTTTTGCGGTGCACGTGTTGGCGGTGCTCGCATTGGAAAAGGCCGATTGCTGTCCCTCTTCTCGTTTAGCGCAGACCGTCAATACGAATCCCGTCGTTATTCGACGACTCCTGATCGAACTTCAGGAAGCTGGACTTATCTCCACGTTGCGAGGCCCGCACGGCGGGGCGCTGCTCAAACGCAAACCAGAGAAAGTGACCCTGCGCGAAATCCATAACGCGGTGGTCCAGGGCAACACCTTCGGAACGCATCCAAACGAACCTTCTCCGAATTGCCCGGTCGGCAAAAAAATCACCAAAGTGATGGAGCGGATCCAGGACCGTGCCAACCGGGCGTTGGCACGCGAGTTGGAGAAAATGACACTTGCGGATGTGGTGCGCGATCTGCGGCGGGGATAAAAAGTTCCGCTTGATTTGTAACAGAATGAATTACATTTAGTCTCAACTTTCTTCGCACGAAGGGACATTGTTATGCTTACTGAATTTGACCCGACATGGGTTCCTGTCCTCCTTGAAAATTCCGCCGAAGCGTTGACCTCGGTCCGAGATTCGTTCAACGACGGCCAATTGCTCGATGCTTATTCGGAGACTGTCAGCGGTGCCGTAACAAACGTTGCGTCCGCGGTGGTCAATATCCAAATCAAAAACCCCTCCTTAGGGAGACGAGGCGAAGGTGGCGGAAGCGGATTCTTTATCGCGCCGGATGGCTTCATCCTGACTAATAGTCATGTCGTCCATGGAGCCCAATCGATCGAAGTGACTCTGCACGATGCGCGGACGTTTAGTGCGAAGTTGATCGGAGATGACCCCGACACTGACCTGGCTGTGATTCGCATCGATGCTGCTCAGTTGCCGTTCCTTCCGTTCTCCGATTCCAATAAACTCCGGGTCGGCCAGATTGCCATCGCGATCGGCAGTCCTTACGGTTTTCAGCAGACCGTTACGGCCGGCGTGGTCAGCGCTTTGGGCCGATCGATGCGAGCGCAATCCGGACGCCTGATGGACGATATTATTCAAACCGATGCGGCCTTGAATCCTGGGAATTCCGGAGGACCACTCGTGAACTCGTCCGGAAAGGTGATCGGAGTGAATACGGCTGTGATCTTGCCTGCGCAGGGCCTTTGTTTTGCGATCGCCGCCAATACGGCGCAACTGGTCGCCGGGTGGCTCATTCGGGACGGCAAAATCCGACGTAGCTATCTCGGTTTGGCCGGCCAGAACACCACGATCCATCCGAGACTGGTGCGGCACCACAAACTATCCAATCACCAGGGTGTACTGGTGGCAGGGACCGAAGTCGACGGACCGGCTCGACAAAACGGCCTCGCAGAGGGAGACATCATCATCGCCTTCAGAGAAGCAACTATTTCCAGCATCGACGACCTGCATCGAGTCCTGGTTGGAAAAGAAATTGGAATCCAGTCCACTTTGACCGTGATTCGCGGGGTCGACATGGTGAAGCTGAGCGTCACCCCTCAGGAACTGCCGAGGCATTGAGGCATTGAGGGGGGGCATTGAGGCATTGAGGCAGGAGGCAGGAGTCAGAATTCAGGAGTTGCAGAATGGATGCTCTCCGGCCTTTTGCCGGTGATTCCTCTTCTTCCCCGCGATGAGGAAATTGACTTGAGGCTGTCGATTTGTCCACTCTGTACACACGCCCGGATCTAGCTTCGCCTCCTGAAATCCTGCAACTCCTGAGTTCTGACTTCCAGTCTCTCAGTCATTATTTCGTTTGATCATTCCGCGTGGAATGGTGATTTCTTACGAACGATGACCTTCGACCAAATAGTTCGGATCTCAGAAGGTTACTCTGAACTCGGGATGCTCGACGATGCGCTCGAGGAGTTGAGCCAGCTCGATGCCGAACAGCAGGATCGCGTCGAGGTCCTGAGAATGAGAGTCGATATCCTCTTGCGAAAACAAGAATGGAAAGATGCGCTCGGGCTGAGCTTGCGGTTTTGCGCCGGCAATCCGAACCAGCCGTATGGTTACGTTCACGCGGCGTTCTGCCTTCACGAACTCGGGCAGACGTCCGAAGCAAAACAGACTCTCCTGGATGGGCCCGCCACGCTTTTGGATGAACCGGTCTACTATTACAATCTTGCCTGTTACGACACCGTGCTTGGGAACCTTGAGCAGGCCAAAGTGTACCTGCGCGCCAGCTTTCGTCTGGATAAATCTTTCCGGGAATTGGCGAAAACGGACCCAGACTTGAAGCAGATACGGGATGAGCTTTAGTCCCAACAGTATTGGCTTTAGCCCACAAAATCATGGTATGGATCTTCAAGGGTTCATCGATCTTTTCGCAGATAACTTCAACCAGTCAGGCGAGCTGGGTGCGTCCGTCTGTATCCGGCGCCATGGAGAAGAAGTCCTCCATCTCGCCGACGGTTACTGCGACCGTGAAAAGACGCGCGAATGGACGAAAGAGACGCCGGTCTTAATCTGGTCTGCAACCAAGGGACTCGCCTCCGCCTGCCTGATTCATGCCGCCTTTGAGCATGGGATCGCGCTGGATCGCAAGGTCGCCGGGCTCTGGCCCGAATATAAGCAGAACGGAAAGGCTGACACGACTCTCCTCCATGTTCTCACCCATCAAGCCGGTCAACCTGCGCTCCGCGATCCCTCGACGTCCATACTGGATCATGACGCCGTCGCGGATCAGCTTGCTCGGCAGGAACCGTTCTGGAAACCGGGTGAAGCGCATGGATACCATCCAAGAACCTACGGATTTCTCGTGGACGAGTTAGTGCGCCGGATAACCCACGGCACGCCGGTCGGTACCTACTTCCGCCTGATCTTCGGTGGCCCGCTGGACTTGAAGCTCTGGATGGGAGTGCCCGAGTCGATCGTGCACGACGTGGCCCCGATTTACGCGCCGCGCAAACTTCGGATGCCAGAATCCGAGGAACCCTTTTACCAGGCGCTCTCGGACCACGATTCTCTCACCCGCCGAGCGTTTACGACTCCCTACGGGCTCCATTCACCCTCGCAAATGAACGATCCGAAGGTGCGCCGGCTTTCGCTTCCTTCATTGGGCGGGATCGGCACAGCCGGAGCCTTGGCGCGATTCTATCAGACGCTTTGTTCGGACGAGATATTCCCCTTCGAAATAATTCACCAGATTGCCGAGACGCAATGCGCGGGCGAGGACCAGGTTCTCCGGATCAACACGGCCTTTGGAATCGGATTCATGAAAGACCCGCTGGATGGGACCAGGAAGATACGGCGAATTTTTGGTCCTGAACTGAACGGATTCGGCCAACCCGGATCGGGCGGCAGCCTGGGGTTCTGCGATCCGAAAAACCAAATTACCTTCGCCTACGTCATGAATCAGATGGAGCCAGGGGTCTTTCCCAACGCCAAATCCCTCCGACTCGTGGATTACTTTTATGAGAGGTCTGGAGCAATCCGATGAGCTTGACGCCGACGGAACCGATCCTGATTCTATCGGATCTGCACCTTGGCCATCGCGCGTCGCTGATCAAGCATCCGGACCAGCTTGACCGGATCTTGCAAGGACCAGGCTCAGTCATCTTCAACGGTGATACCGCAGAGATGCGAAATCCGGAGGACCGGCAAGTGGGTCGCAAACTCGCAGCCGATTTGGCACGAGTCTGTCACCAGGCAGGGCGCAAAGCGTTTTTCGTCAACGGCAATCATGATCCGACAGTTTCCATCATCAACCATCTCGATCTGGCCGACGGCGCGGTCTTGGTGACCCACGGAGACATTCTTTTTCTTGGCGTTGCGCCCTGGAGCCGGGACGCGGGGCATTATCTGAAGAAACATCGGCAGATTCTGGACGGGCTAGGACCGGACGGATACACCGATTTTGAGAAACGGCTGTTAGCCACGAAGCGGACATCGATTGAATTGCAAATGCTGGAGGAACCGCTCACTCGCGGACGTTCGCCCGGATTCAAACTGTTCATTCGTAACTGCTGGCCGCCCTGGCGCCCATTGATGATCATCAAAGCCTGGTGTGAAGTCCCGGGGCGAGCCGCTTATCTGGCGCGAGTCTTCCGGCCGCAGGCAAGATTTATCATCGTCGGGCACACCCATTTTCCAGGCGTTTGGGAAGTTGGGCCGCGCGTGATAATCAATACCGGGAGTTTCGTGCCTTATTTTGGCGTTTCCGCAGTAACGATCGCCTCCGGCCGGATCGAGGTCCGGCGAATCGATATCCGCCACCGCCACTTCGTGCTAGGCAAACTGCTGAGAAATTTCCCGTTCAACCGTCGCGGATGAGCAGGAGGCTGGAGGCAGGAGGCAGTTGTCAGCAGTCAGTGGTCAGTGGATTGACCTCCTTCGGACAAGTGTTAAGCCTCGCAGAGCTGAAGGCAGCCGGGATCGAAGCTTACCTGGCCAAGCGGTCAAACATCGCGACTGTTTGATTGCGTGGTTCCCGCCATTGACAAGCCCGTGGCCCAACGCACGCTGTCGAACGTTCAACCTTGACGTACCCGTTTGCCTCGAACCGACCATTGTGCTACATTTGTGGCGCACGATGAAAACCGCCACTGTCCGCGAACTGCGCAATCGTTACACTCAATTGTTGAAATGGCTTGAGGCCGGCGAAGAAGTTAAAATCACCCGGCGCGGCGTCGTGATCGCCCGTTTGGTGCCCGAGGATCACGCCAAGACTCGGCGAGGAGCCGGCTGGGCCAAGAGCGCAGCCTTTACCCTGGACCGGCTAAACCTGCCTCCCTTATCGGCTAAACAAAGTGCAGAGCTTCTCGATCACAACAAGGGCCCATACTAGTACAAGCTTTCAATGATCAGCTGCGATACATCCTTTTTATATTCACTTTATTTAGTGGACTTTCATACGCCTAAAGCGCGGGCGAAACTCCTGGAAATCAGGCGGCCTGAGGGGCTGGTTCTTTCGCCTTTTCATCAGTACGAGTTGCCTAATGCCGTTCGGCTGAGCGTCTTTAGGGGCTTGCGCGACGCCGCTGCCGGCGAAGCTATTTTAGCTGCCTTTGAGGCAGATCTGGCCAGCGGCTATTTTGACGTGCCGACCTGCAATCTAGCAAGTGTACTCATCGAGGCTAAGCGCCTGAGCGCCAGCCATACCTTGACCGGCGGTCACAGGGCGTTCGATATTCTGCATGTCGCGGCCGCACTGCGTTTAGGGGCTAGCGAGTTTCTCACGTTCGATTCCAACCAGCGCAAGCTAGCATGCGCGGTTGGCTTGAAGCCCGGCCCGTGAATGGAGACAGGGTCCTACTTTGTTTCCTTTGCTGCCTCCTGTTCAAATTCTCTGGGTTTCGGCGGGTAAACGGCTCTGCTCGCGGGATTGTTGGATCAACTCCGCGTAGGTTTCTGATGGGCGGTCACCTAGGTGGTCTTCGACGAGCCGGTTATTGTCCTTGGCGTAGTTGATCGAGTAGAGGCCAAACCTGGGCGTAAAGGTTCCCCATTCATAGTTGTCGAACAGAGACCAGTGAAGATACCCGATCAACGGGACATCGGACCGGATGATGTTCATGATCTCCTCGACATGCACCCGCAAAAAATGGCTACGGGTCATCCGATCCCTGCGCAAGGTGTTCTTGTTGTCTGACCGACGCCGCACCGCCATCCCATTTTCGACAATCAGCACCGGGCGATTGCCGAATTCTTTGCTGTAGTGATCGCAGAAAAAACGCATCCCATCCGGCAGGACACGCCAATCCCACCACTTGCTGGTGACACTTTTCATGAGCCAGCTCCGCAGGGATTTATTCTTGAACTCGTGATCCCACCAGACAGGGAGACGGAACATATGCGCAGCGAACGGATCGTAGTAATCCAGCCCGATGTAGTCGAAGGCTGATTCCCGCTCAGCCGCATAGAGTTCTTCCACGAGCGGAGCAAAACATTCCGGCATGAATGTCTTGTAGCCCAGCCAGTTGCTGATTCTTTTCGAGTACGCTCCGAAAAAATAAGGAATATCTTTTTTCAGCGGAATCCTAGCTGCCTCGAACGCTCGTTCAAAGTGGCGGATTTGGTCGAAGATATAGTCGGTCAGCGTCCCGACGCGAACCCCACGTTCCCTGACGGAAAGCAGGTCGAGCAAAATTTTATCGGACCAGTAAAGATCGCTACAGTAGTTGTTTAGCGTAATCGCAGGCTCTGGCCAGCCTTGATCTGCGTAAATCCGATGAATCAAATTGTAAGTGCGGACATGCGTGATCAGGATCTGGCGATAAACCTCCAGCAGCGTACGCAAACCGTGCGTCTTTCTACCGCGTCCAGGAAACTGGGTGCCCAGATAGGTGTTCAAAACGAACATATTCGGCTCATTGATCGTAATGTAGTAGCGGATCGGCGGGAGGGCGTGCCGGTCAGTTAGAGCGCGGTTTATATACAAAACCGATTCGCGTGCGTAGCGGCAGAAATGGTGAGTCACGTCCGGCCCAAGCCATGGATCTGTGCCGAGCCAGGAAGGATGCACAAAATGGTGAAGCGTCACGATAGGTTCAAGGCCATTGCGACGGCAATCCACCAGCATGTCCACGTAGTGGTCGAGCGCCTTATCGTCGAACGGGGGCGGCGGCCCCATCTGATCAACGTAGGTTGGTTGCACTCGGCTCCATTCGATCCCCAGACGGAACGCGTTGAGACCCAACTCCCGACAGCGCGCAAAATCCTCCGGATAACGATTCCAGAAATCGGCACCCAGGCCCGAAGGTGCCACGTCTTTCCCGCGTTCTGCGGCGGCCCAATTTGTCTGAGGTTGTCCAGGCCCGTTGTAGCCCCCCTCGGACTGATAGGCGGAAGTCGCTACCCCCCACAGAAACTCGCTCATTGGTTAGCGCGTTTTATTGTCTCGCTCCTTGCTTGCGGCGATAGTGATCGCTTCTGCCTCATCGTCCGACACTTCAAGAGCGGACACCTCATCCGCAACCAGTGTCTCAACAATAGTCCGAGCTGCTTCGGGCCTGCTCATTGCGAAGGCATTGCGGCGCATCTGTTCGAGTCGGAGCGGATCATCCAGCAGACAATCGATTTTGTAGGGAATTGTCGTCATCTCGTTGCATTTCACCGCTACGCCGTCCTCGAGAAGATGATCGCTGTTGCGCTCTTCCTGCCCGGGAATCGGACTGACAATCACCATCGGCAAGCCGCACGCCAACGCTTCCGCCGTCGTCAATCCGCCCGGCTTCCCGATAAACAAATCCGAGATCTTCATCAAATCCGCCATCCGGCCAGTGTACCCGAACACCTTGAAATTTTCGTTATTCTCGCCGACCACCTCGAGAACCCGGTCCCGCGTCTCAGCGTTACGGCCGCAGACGACGATTGTCTGGGCTTTTGCTCGAAGATTTCTAAGCCTTTCAACGATGAACTCGGTAGGTCCGACACCGAGCGCTCCAGCCGAAAGCAACAGCGTTGGACGGGTTGGGTGCAGTCCGTAGTGAAACCGCGTTGCGACGCGATCAATCGGAGTGATATACTCCGGATCGATTGGAATACCGGAAACGGTGATTCTCTCCTTCGGCAACCCCAACTCTTCAAGGTGAACCTTGGTCTCCTCAATCGCAACGAAATAGCGATGAAACACCCGCGACAACCACATTGCATGAAAGTCCAGGTCTGTCACGACGATGGAAAGATGGGCATCCAACAAGTTCTTCGCGATCAGATGCGAAATGATGCCGGCGGGCATGAAATGGGTGCAAACCGTAATGTGCGGATTGAATTGTCGGATGAACTTTACGAGCGGCCCTGTGTTCAACCGGTCGAGCATCAGACGCATCCCGTCGGTTTTCCACGGTTCGTCGCTTTGTTTGTACCACCACCCTAGAAAATCCGGGGCGTCCTTGACCAGGCGAGTGTAAAGCTTCGAGTAAAAATCCCGGAACAGTTTGTTCGTGAAACGAAGCGCATCGGTGTGGACAACCTCGCCTACCCCGGGATGTTCCTCGAATACCTTGGTTAATGCCTCGCCGGCTCGAACGTGCCCTGTTCCAGCGCTGGCTGACATAATCAAAACTCGCTTCTTCATCATGCTATGCGGCAGTCGAATGTAGCAAAAACGGGGAAAAGCGAAATGGAACTGAACAGAAGAGAGATTTGAACAGAAGGTAGCAAATGAAACAAAGGGACGGAGTTTGAGGGGTCGAAAGCCTCGTTCGGTGGGAGCAAAATGCAGGCGGGAAGCTTACGCTAAACTGCTTCTCTCCAAAATAACGCGTTAGTTCGTATTCGACAAAAAACTGATAAGCGGTACGGGTTACCAGAAGTATGAATAAAGTGCGGGTATGGACCGGAGCGCCCTATCCTCTGGGAGCCACATGGGCCGCCGAGGGCGTCAACTTTTCCATCTATTCGGAAAATTGTACAGGCGTAGACCTCTGCTTATTTGATCGGCCTGATTCGGATCATGAAACGATCAGAGTCCGAATGACCGAATGGACAGACCACGTCTGGCATGTCTTCCTTCCGGATGTGCGCCCCGGTCAACTCTACGGATACAGGGTCTACGGGCCGTACGAACCGCCGAACGGCAATCGGTTTAACGCTTCGAAAGTTCTCATTGATCCATACGCCAAAGCGATCGCGGGAAAGATTCAATGGGGCCCTGAAATGTTCGCATACCCGCTCGGCGATCCAAGCGAGGATCTGCGGAGAGATTACAGAGATAACGCCCGCAATATTCCGAAGTCTGTCGTGATCGACCCCTCTTTTGCCTGGGGAAGAGATCAACGCCCCAACATTCCATTGCATGAGTCGGTTATCTACGAAGTTCACGTCGTCGGCTTCAGTAAACTCTGGGAGAAAGTACCGGAGGAAATCCGCGGCACCTATGCCGGTTTGGCCTCGCCTGCTGCGATCAAATACTTCAAAGATCTGGGCGTCACGGCGATAGAGCTTCTCCCAGTGCACGAACACATGGACGAGGGATTCCTGCTGGACCGCGGCCTCTCAAACTACTGGGGATACAGTTCGATCGGTTTTTTTTCCCCGGAGAGCGGCTATTCGAGCAAAGGAACCCAAGGCGGTCAGGTGACCGACTTCAAGGAAATGGTGCGCGAACTGCACCGGGCTGGTCTCGAAGTCCTCATGGACGTCGTCTACAATCATACTTCGGAAGGAAACCATTTGGGGCCTACAATCTCGTTCAGAGGGGTCGACAACGCCGCGTATTATCGCTTGGTGGCGAGTGACCGACGTTTTTACATGGACTATACGGGGTGCGGCAATACGCCAAACACCCCGAACCCCAGGGTACTGCAACTCATCCTGGATAGCCTTCGATATTGGGTGACGGAAATGCGCGTGGACGGGTTTCGTTTTGATCTTGCGTCGACGCTCGGGCGCGAGGAGCACTTTGTTGAGCGAAGCGCCACGTTTTTCGACATGCTGCTGCAAGACCCAATCTTGTCTCAAGTGAAACTGATCGCTGAGCCGTGGGATGTGGGCGAGGGAGGCTATATGGTCGGCAACTTCCCGGCGCCCTGGTCTGAATGGAACGGCAAATACCGGGATTGTGTCCGTCGTTATTGGAAAGGGGATGATGACACAATCGCCGAGTTCGCCTATCGACTGACCGGCAGCCCGGATCTTTATGAGCACCTGGCCAAGAAGCCGTACGCCAGCATCAACTTTGTCACTGCGCATGACGGGTTCACTCTGAACGACCTCGTTTCCTACAACGAGAAGCACAATGAGGCGAACGGAGAAGAGAATCGGGATGGCGACAACAATAATAACTCCTGGAATTGTGGCGCAGAGGGGCCGACCGATGACCCTGCAGTCAATAAGCTTCGTCGACGACAGCGCCGCAATTTCATGGCGACTTTGATGCTTTCGCAAGGCGTGCCGATGCTCAACGCGGGAGACGAATTCGGCCGGACACAGCATGGAAACAACAACACGTACTGCCAGGACAACGAGCTCAACTGGTTCAACTGGAATTGGGATGAGGAAGCGAAGAATCTATTTGATTTCACAAAAAAACTGATCCGCTTCCGCAAAGAGCATCCCGTTTTTCGGCGTCCGAAATATTTCAAGGTCAGAAGAATCCGCGGCTTGGAAGTGAAAGATATTATGTGGTTCAGCCCGAGCGGTGCCGAGATGAACGAACAGGATTGGAAAAACGGATTCGCGAAATGCGTCGGCATGCTGATCAGCGGATCGACCAATGACGTGCGCGACTCGAAGGGAGAATCGATCCGGGACGGCACTTTCCTATTGCTGTGCAACGCACATTACGAACCGCTCACCTTCATCCTTCCCGGCCGCGAAGAAATCCGGTGGGAATTGGTGGTGGATACCAACAACGAACGCGGCTTTGTTAGAAATCAGAAAGTTATTCCAGCGGGCGACGAAGTGGAATTAGTCGACAGGAGTCTCTGCCTGTTGAAGCTTTCCGAAGGAGAAGAGCGTTTCGCGCGGGAAGCCGCCTGGACGACAAGCACCGGAAAATCGCCTTCAAAGGTCCCAACTCATAGCACAGAAACGATTACCGATGGAAAATAGACTTGTTTCTCAGGGCGCAGAACCCCACCAGGCGGGCGTGTTCTTTCGAACCTGGACAACAGGAAAGAAAAAGGTGTCTGTTGCCGTTATCGATGACAACGGAAGCGTCGTCCGCGAAATTCCGATGGAGCGGGAGACGAGTGGATATTACAGCGCGGTGGACCCTGCATCCTCGTCCGGCACGCTCTACAAGTACCGGCTCGACGGTAATCTCGTTCCTGATATCGCATCCCGATTCCAACCGCAAGGAGTGCACGGTCCTTCGCAGGTCGTGGACGCACGTTCATTTCGTTGGACAGATTCCGGATGGAAACCGGTGGCCCTCCACGAATTGGTAATTTACGAATTGCACGTCGGGACGTTCACTCAGGAAGGGACGTTCACGGCGATTGCTGCGCGATTCGATCACTTGAAACGGATCGGCGTCAACGCTATCGAACTGATGCCGATCGCGGACTTCGCCGGCGACAGAAACTGGGGTTACGACGGCGTGTCAATTTATTCCCCGTGCCGAGCGTACGGAACGCCGGATGACCTGAGAACCCTCGTGAACAGCGCGCACCAGGCTGGTCTGGCCGTCATTCTCGATGTCGTCTACAACCATCTCGGCCCCGATGGAAACTACATGGGCGCCTATTCCGATCACTACTTCAACGCCGCCCATCATACTCCATGGGGCGCCGCGTTCAATCTGGACGGGCCTGATGCGGTGCCGGTCCGAAAGCATTTCGCGGAGAATCCGCTCTACTGGGTGCGAGATTTCCACATCGACGGCTTCCGACTCGACGCGACGCACGCTATCCCGGACGATTCTCCCAAGCATCTGATTCAGGAAATCGCCGAGCGAATTCAGGGTTTAGGAGCGTTTGTAATTTGCGAGGATCCGAGAAACGAAAGGAAGCTGGTCCTGCCACGAGATCAGGGGGGATATGGCTGCGACGCCGTCTGGGCCGATGACTTTCATCACGTTGTTCGCGTTCAGATGACCCACGAGAATGAGGGATACATGGGCTACTTCAAGGGCACAATGGTTGAATTGGTGAAAACCTTGCGCGAGGGCTGGCTGTTTACGGGCGAATTGCAGAAAGACGGCATCCCACGCGGCACGCCGGGGGCAGACATCGAGCCAGAACATTTTGTCCATTGCATTTCGAACCATGACCAGGTTGGGAATCGCGCGTACGGCGACAGGCTAAACCAGCTGGTCTCGCCTGCCGCCTACCGGGCGGCTTCCGCGCTTATGCTTACGGATCCCTATACTCCAATGCTATTCATGGGTCAGGAGTGGGCGTCCTCGAGCGCTTTCCTTTATTTTACCGATCATCATGACGAATTAGGCAAAGGCGTAACCGAAGGGCGCCGGAAGGAGTTTGCCGAATTTTCGGATTTTCGGGATCCGGCAAAACGCGCACTTATCCCTGATCCTCAGGCAATGTCCACGTTCACCGATTCGAAGTTAGACTGGACCGAACTGGATCGTCCTGCTCATCGCGAAACGCTCCGTCTTTACCGCGATTTCCTGCGGTTTCGCCAAGCTAACCTGACGGACCGTCGCCGCGGTCGTTGGCAAGTCGAGCAAGTTTCACCTGCAGCGCTGGCAATTCGCTACCGCCGACAAGGCGCGGGAGACATCCTGATCCTCGTCCAGCTGGTGGCAGATGGTTCGATTCTGGAGCTTGGAACTGAGCTGCTGCGACCCGGCAAAGGGTCGGACTTGGGAATTCGTGATCTCGACGAACGAACCGATTTACGGAGGAAAAGCGGCGGCGCGCTTTGATCGTGACGAGAAAGAAGTCGTGCTAACCGAACCCGAGTTGGTCGTGTTCTGCGAACGGGACGAACAGAATACGTGAAGGGGAACGCCCGAAAAATGCGATCAGTGAGAGGAGAATAAGGATATGGCATCTGCACCCCACGTACCGAGATCGACTTATCGATTGCAATTCAACCGACATTTCGGCTTCAAAGATGCGACTGAAATCATCCCATATCTTCAAAAGCTCGGGATCAGCGATATTTACAGTTCACCGTTCTTTCGCTCGCGCCCGGATAGCGATCATGGGTACGACGTCACCAATCATAACGAGCTGAACCCGTCCATCGGGACGCGAGCAGATCTTGATGCGATGGTCGTGGCTCTGAACGAGCGCGGCATGGGTCAGATCGCCGATTTCGTACCCAACCACATGGGGATCATTGATCCGGAGAACGAATGGTGGATGGATGTCCTGGAAAACGGCCCGAGCTCGAGATTCGCGCAGTTTTTTGACATCGACTGGGATCCACTCAAGGAGGCTCTTCGCAACAAAGTGTTGCTCCCGGTTCTGGGTGACCAGTACGGGAGAATTCTTGAACGCGGCGAGTTTCATCTCCGGTTCAAGGAAGGCGCCTTTTTCCTGACCTATTTCGACTGGGTCTTTCCCCTCAACCCGCGCACCTACCATTTTACGCTTCGAATCGCTCTGGAGAAACTGGGGCAATACTCGGACGAGGATATGTATCTTGACCTCGAGAGCATTCTGACGGCCCTCGAATATCTTCCACCCCGCACCGACACTGACGATGAAAAGATTCGCGAAAGGGCCAGGGAAAAGGAAGTCGTCAAGCGCCGGATCTCCAGACTCTGCAGAGAATGCCCGCAAGTTGAGGAGGCAATTGAGCTGGCCATCAGGCAACTTGAAGGCCAGGTTGGCAACCCGCATTCATTTGATAAACTCGACGAGCTGCTCGACGCGCAAGCCTACCGCCTAAGCTATTGGAAGGTTGCCGCCGAAGAGATCAACTACCGGCGCTTCTTTGATGTCAACGACCTTGCTGCAATTCGAGTGGAGAACCCGGTCGTCTTCGACACGATCCACAAATTCCTCTTCGAACTATTGGAAACGCGCAGCGTCACAGGGCTGCGAATCGATCACGTCGATGGCCTCCGGGATCCGAAGCAATATCTTGCGGCACTGCAGCGTCGATACTCGGAGCTGGTGGACGGCGATTCCGGCGAGCCCGGAATGGGCCTTTATCTGATCGTGGAGAAAATCTTGTCCGAAGGCGAAAAGCTTCGGAGCGACTGGCCGGTTTACGGGACGACCGGTTACGATTTCACAGCGGAAATCACTCAACTTCTGGTGGATTCCAACCACGCAGAAAAGTTCTCAAAGATCTACCGGGATTTTATCGAGCGGTATGTTCACTTTGATTCGCTGATTTACGAGAAAAAGAAGCTTGTCATGGATGTCTCGCTGGCCAGCGACATTGAGTCGCTTGGCCACATGCTGAGCGAAGTCTCGGAACGGGACCGGTTACATCGGGACTTCACGCTCGATTCCTTGAGAACCGTTGTGCGGGAATTGATCGCTTGTTTTCCGGTCTATCGAACCTACATCAGCGCTGAAGCGGGAGTTTCAGAGGCAGACCGGCAGGTCATTCTTCGCGCCGTGCGCGCAGCCAAACGGCGCAATGCGGCAGTCGACACGTCCATCTTTGATTTCCTGAGGGATATCCTTCTTCTGGAAAAAATCGACGACTCGGACAGCGACGCGCGCCGATTGCGGCTGGAGTTCGTGATGAAATTTCAGCAATGCACCGGTCCGATGATGGCCAAAGGACTGGAAGATACCGCGTTTTATATCTTTAACCGCCTTGCCGCGCTGAACGAAGTGGGAGGCAGTCCGCAACAATTCGGTCTAAGCCTGGAACGGTTTCACGAACGAAATCGTGCACGACTGCTGGATCGCCCAGGGACTCTCCTGGCTTCAACGACACACGACACCAAACGCAGCGAAGACACGCGGGCCCGGATGGTGGTGCTGAGTGAAATGCCCGAGGAGTGGCAAAAGTGGATCCAGGAATGGCGGGCCTTGAACGCTTCCTGGAAAAGTAATCTCGAAGGCGACTCTGCTCCTAGCCTGAACGAAGAATACCTGGTCTATCAAACCCTCCTGGGTACCTGGCCATTTTCGGCCGAGGAAGTCAACGACGAGTATGTCGAGCGAATTCAGCGATACATGCTTAAGGCCATTAAGGAAGCGAAGGTCAATAGCAGCTGGATCCAGCCCAACGAAGATTGGGAGGTTGCGGTAAAGGAATTTATCGCCGGTGCACTCCGACCTGATCACGGGTTCCGGGAGAAATTCGGCCCGGCCGCGGCAACGGTCGCCTGGCATGGCATGTTAAACTCGCTCGCTCAAACCATCCTTAAATTTACGGTCCCGGGTGTACCGGATATTTATCAGGGCACCGAGCTGTGGGATTTCAGCTTGGTTGACCCCGACAATCGGCGTCCTGTGGATTTCACGTTGCGCCAGAAGCTCCTGGAAGAAGTTCAGAATGAGCAGGCGCACACGCTCCTCAAGACCTGGCAGGACGGCCGCATCAAAATGTTGATTACTTCACGACTGCTGCATCTTCGGCAGATTGCGCCGGCGCTCTTCCAGACGGGCAGTTATTCCTCATTCTATGCCAACGGAGAGCTTGCCGACTGCTGCGTGGCGTTTGCCCGCGAACGAGACTCGCAAATAATGCTCGTGATTGCGCCGCGCTTCACGACCCGCCTCGGGACGATCGATTCCGGGTTTAACTGGAAAGAGACAGAGCTCCTCATTGATAAGACGCTGCCAGCGATGGTCGACCAGTTGACCGGGCGCACGCTGAAAGCCGGATTGGACACACTGCCACTGAAAAATCTCGATGGATTCCCGTTTGCGGTGTTTCACAATGTGCGCAAGGCGTGACGTTCGACGTTCGGCGTTCAACGTTCAACGTTCAACGTTCAACGTTCAACGTTCGGCGGAGCGAGTGCGCAGTCACCACTTCGAGAGGACAGGCACGAAGGCTCATGGGAAGAGCGCAAAAGCGATATGCGCCGTTGAACGTTGAACGTCAAACGCCAAAAGTCGAATCTCGCGACTCGTTTCCCTTGGGTGGGTCGAGTGACAGCGGCAACCGTGAATTATCCCAAAGGGGAACGCCATCTGGTGGGTGTTTCGGGCGGTGTCGATTCGCGTGTCTTGCTGCACCTGTTGCTAATGCTTGGTTTTCGCGATCTGGTGGTGTGTCATCTCGATCATGGTCTGCGCGGGAAGGAGAGTCTGGAAGACAGCAAGTTCGTTTACAGGCTCACTCGTCGCCTCGGTTTGCGACTCCACACGGAGGCATTGGCCGCGCTGCCGGAAATCGGCTCGCTCGAAGCGGCAGCACGCGAAGCGCGACTCCAGTTTTTTGCTCGAGCGGCGGAGTATTTTTCGACTTCCTCTCTTTTCCTTGCGCATCATGCGGACGACCAGATCGAGACATTTCTGTTCAATTTGTTTCGGGGAACCGGTTCGCTCGACAATGCCGCCATCAAACGGGAATCCCGGGTCACGGTTGGATCACAAACCCTTTTCATTCGGCGCCCTTTACTCGAAATCTGGAAGAGCGAAATTTACGGGTTTGCCGCCTCTTTTCGACTCAAGTTCCGGGAAGATTCCACTAACGTGAGCCGGCAAATGGTTCGAAACCGCGTCCGGCACGATCTGATTCCGGAGATCGAAAAACGGCTCGGGCGACCCATTAAACGAGCGCTCTTGCGCACGATCGAGCTCGCGGCGGATGAAAGCGAGTTTTTAAGGTCTCTTGTTCCGGAAATGCAAAACCAGCCGGAGCTCGACGTCGGGGAGTTGCGGAAACTCTCCGTGGCAATTCAACGCCGGACAATTCATGGCTGGCTGCGACATCAAAGCATCAAAGACTGCGGTTTCGAAGAAATCGAAGCGGTCCGATCCCTTGTCGACCATGTGCAAATTGCCAAAATCAATCTTCCGCGCGGCGTGTTCTGCCGGCGGAGAGCCGGTCGCATGTTTCTTCAATTCCCTGGCGGTTGGTGTACCTGATTGTTAAAAAAATCGAATTGAACAGCTGGTTTGAAAAAGCAGTTTTGTTCTTTGGGATTTCTCCTAATCGGTCCCTACTTCATCTCTCCGCACGGACGAACGAGAATGTATCCGCCATTTTTAATAATAGGCGACGATTGCGCGATTTCCGCGGCGTGACCGAGCGATTCCGCTTTTATGACGATAAAGCCGCCCTCCGTCGTATCGGGAAAATGATAATCCTGAGTTCCATCGGAATCGATCCGTTTTCCCTCTGACTTTAGAGGATAGCCGATCTCTAAATGATCCGCTTTCACAAGCTCAGCCATCCACACACCCCATGCGGCCATATGTTTTTCCCGTGCCTCTTTTTCCGCCTTGTCGAGATTGTCATACCGGAGCGCCATATTTCCCCCGAAAAATGTGAGCATGTATTTTTTCATGGAAATTATCGAATTGTGCGACTCAGAGTTCTCATTTCACCATTATACATGATTGATGAGCTTTTGATTTGATCGCGAACCCGCATGGTTCGGCCAAGGATACGGCACGCGATCGAGGCCGCTATGCCCAAACGTCTCTCCGGACTTGGAGGACTTCATTTTCAGCCACCGCGCCTGTTCAGAGTTTCGATGGCATAATCCATTTCGCAATTCATTGCCGCGCTGGATGCGTTCCTCGGACCGGCCCGGAGTTACCCCACAGCAACGGCCTTCTCAGAATTAGCCTGACACAGTCAATTTTGCGTAGCATTTTCTCGCTCCTTGAAAGCAATCTCTCCAATCAACAGCCAGAGCCATGCTGTTTCCACTGATAAGGGCGCTGCCTAACCGACGCATGTCGAATTAGCTCGGGCCTGTCCCATCGACCGCCGGACGCCTTTTCCCGAAATGTCTTTTCGCAACCCGCCGACTTCAATGCTGAGACCTGGTGCGGCTGTGTCCTCGCTTGTTGAAACACGGGCGTAGCCTAACGTCATCATTGCGCAAACCTCTCGCCGAAAGCCTAAATCGGGCGGAGGATCTGATCCACTAGGTGTGAGAGAGGCGAGGAAGTGGTGAGAGACGGGTGTTAATACGATTCGTTCGTATGAGGCTCAACCCTAGAACGGAGTTGCTGCGACCCGACCACAACCTTCGGTTTATAAACGGATCAAACTCGTTCAAACGGAACGGTTCCTCAAGGGGATCTTCCACGCCCTGATGCCATCATCTTCATAATCGCATGGCCTCTCGTTCGTGGCGGGATGGCGATCTACACACCAAAGCACATCTTCATCATACTGCGATGCAAGCCGTTGCTCACCGGTTGAAAATAGAGCGAGAGCAGCTCTCCTCGCAAGATCGAGGGCAATCGCCTTCTCTCTCGGTTTCTCATTCGTGAACTCTGATCGCTTGCGTTGAACGAGATCCCTCGGAACTTCAACAACCGCTTCGTGTTGTCTGGTAGTCGGCTCGGTACGAACACCAATCTTTGGACTGAACCTGAACCGCACGTAGAAATATTCGTCGCTCATATTGCGCGGAATTTCTCCTGAGGTTTACACGCATTAGTCGATCTTCGCTTGATGCAAAGCGCGGTTCGATTCGGGGGCGGTTGATAATCCATCGCAACGGGCCGCAGCACGCGTCAGACGAACGCATTAATCCTATAGGATATTCGTGGTTCGAGGAGGCTTAGATGCATCGAAAGCAAATCGACTGTCAGTTGATGCCAAAGGTGCGGCCAAGGACGGTGGTACCCCGGAGTGCTGGAATACTCCTTAAGGCCGACGAACGAGCTATTTCTAAAGCGATCACCAAAGAGGGGAAGTTGGCTGAAGCCGGTATCCCTTCGGTCTGAACCGTGCGGCGAAGATCTTAGAGCATTCTCATTTTTGCGATACTGTTCTACTCGCTTGCCGAGCAGAGAAGGCCAAATGTGGCTGCCATCATTCTTTCTGGGAGCGGGCCTGACGGAGCAAAAGGTATTCAGGCGGTTAAAGAAGCAGGTGGGATTACTTTCGCGGAGAGGAAAAATTCTGCCTCCTCTTTTGGAATGCCAAGTAGCGCCATCCAAACCGGATGCGTCGATTTTATTTTAGACCCGCGCGAGATCGCACAGGTGCTAAGTGAAATCAGCCGTCATCTTAGATCTTTAGTAGCGGCTGCTGATTACTGACTCGGCCCGCCTGTGCTTGTATGAGAGGCCACAATCTTCCAATCGGTGTCAAACTTTTCAAAGTCCATAGTCGTCGTGCCCACCACCTTCCCATTTGCGGTCGGAAAGGAAATCGACCACCAAGTCAGGGCCAGCGCCAGATCTGGCCTCAACATCTTTACTTGAATGCGTGTTGGCTGGATGAACCCCATCGTACTACGGTCCGCATATCCGTTAATGTAGGAATCATGAAGCTGTTGCCAGCCGTTAAACTGCTCGGAATCAACCAGAACCAGCAACTCTGGTGATTTCCAGTACACCTCCATATACCCCTCGATGTCGTGGGCATTCCAGCGATCCAGCATTTTGAGCAATGCTTCGTAGATCTGCTGAACATCGGGGTTTGAAGGGCTTGAACTCTCATGCCACTGCGATTCTTTCAGGTCTTGCGCCTTCAATGGCAGACAAAAAGCCCACGCGGATATTCCTAGTAGGCAAATGAAGCGTCGAACCCATTTTGGCGACACGATTTTGCGATACAGTCCGAAATTGCAATTGGGCTTCTGATTCAATACTTATAGTATACATGGGTTTTACCCATACAATAGTAAATCAAAAGCCTTTCGCATTTAAGAATGTTCAGCCTGAAATTTTCTTCTGGGTTTCCGAGCATTCATCCACCTTTGCGGGCGTTTTTTCTCATCCATGACCGGCTTGGGGCGTTCACCTTTCGATCCCAAGTTTTCAATCTACCGGTGACACGTTCGCTCACCACTGTAGACCCTTGGTACGGTCAAGTGCTTGAACGGGGCCGATTTCGCCCCCCGGAAGGTACCGGCGTGCGCCATGACACTAAAGAGAAAGCAGCAGAGGTCGCCGCCGACTTTATGACGACTTTTTACCACGCACATATCGGCGCACTTGAAACTCAGGGGTTCCGGACAACGCCCGTTCCGTTTTGGCTTATCTGTTTTTCGGACCCAAGATCCAGTCGATCAAAAGGTCCGGGGAGCTTCGCGAGTTATTCGATCACCCGGACCGGACCTATTGAAACAGAGCGTCTCTAGCGTATGTTCCCACAGGAGGAAGGAGTCTCAATGACATACTCATCAGTCGCAGCATCCAGAGATGTTGACGTTTACGTTAATTGGACCTCGATAACGGAGAGAATGACTCACGCATCAGTCGGAGCAGATCCTTGGACCGTCGTTCAAAACAAGTTACATCCCGCCGTAGCGGAAGAAGAATTTACTCCTTTCGATCTTTCGTACATACGCCGATAAGAGAACGAAAAGGTTGAGAGAAGGCCCGCAGATTATCCGAGATACTCGACCTGATTGTTCTTGTCCCGAACGATCACAGCGTTGCCCGGATCGACGATCGTTACGTCGAGAGTGCTGTCGTCTTCACACTCAAACAAAAGCTTCGTCTGATCCTCCGAGATCTGCCGGATTCTGGCCCCCTCTTGAAGCGATGGGCTGTTGCATTCAGCGATCGTTACCGTCATCTTCGAGCCGTCCACGAAAACGATCAGGAGTACCGAGGCATTCAATTGAAAATTTTGGACGACGCGATCTTTAATCAAATGGGTCAGCTTGTTATTCACGGCCATAGTCATTCTGCTGTACCGCTTGCCCGTTGATCCCGTTTCTGGATGATGTCTGGCACTTCACTGGTTTCTCTGGCCGCGACGACATTTTCAACGCGCGTTTGCAACTCTTGTGTGCGTGCCTCGACGTAAGCCTCTTTCTGCTCCTCATTCTCAATTTTGTCCCGCCCCACCAACCAAGCGCGTTCTTCCTCGACAAGTGATTTTTGCCCGTCAGCCGACAAAAGACCGCGAAGTCTCCGATAGGCGCGGTTAAGAGAGCGATCCGCAGATTCCGCATAGGATGAGGGCTCAGACTTTAACAAAGTGACGTTCGTTCCACCAGTTTCGAACTGGAAATAGAGACCAAAATTAAAGTCGGGATTTTCTTGCTTGGGGACCGAAGCATTTGCCGAGACATAAAATTGTCCGGGTGCAACAAACCAAGGGAAACCGAACGTCGTTGCCAGATTATCTTTGTATTTGGTGTATTCACTGCCGCGTGTGGACTTCAGCGTCTGCGTAAACGGCGCTTCTATCTGGTTTTTTATGCTGACCGCTCGCGGGACCGAAACGTCAACTAGAAACACCGTCTCGGTTGACCACCGGGAGTCGTAGATCGCCAGCATTGAGCGACTGTTTCTCTGACCATATCGTTTCCAACGAGAAATGATTCGGCTGGCCTGCTCCGTACAAGCGCCAGAAATGACATTCGGGTAGTTGCACCACGATTTTGCGTGAGGCGACTTCGATCACATAATTCGCCACCGGATTATTCGCGGTTTCATTAGGTGGCGGCAACTCATCAAGCGTAGCCTTCCCGGTCGTTGACCATGCCATCCCATATCGGCCATCTGGTGACACGGTATCCCAGAGGACGTAGAGTGTCGGTTCTTTAGCAACAGCGCTCCCGATCCAGACGCAGAGGAAGGCGGCAACCAATACTAAACGACGAAACGATCCAATCGAGTGCGGCGCCGAGTTCATTGCCGTGATTGTGCTCGAAGGCTCGCCCGTCGTCCAAGAGTATCCTCCCGACGTTCTTCTATCATTGATTTAGGCCGACCACGGCGCCTTCCATTTTCTCTTGACATCAAGATACGTGATGCAAAGATACCTTTGCTATGATTAAACGTTTGTTGCAGACAACCAATGATCCAGTTCTTACCATTGTTCGGCTCACCCTCGGAGTCGTCTTCTTCGCTCACGGTGCCCAGAAGGCGTTGGGATGGTTCGGCGGCTACGGGTTCGCGGGAACGCTGGAGGGATTTTCCAAAATGGGGGTACCTGTCCCCTTGGCGCTCTTTGTCGTTCTCACTGAATTTGTTGGCTCTCTCGCGCTCATCTCTGGGGTTTTTGCACGAATCGCGAGTGCGGCGATCTTATTACTGATGGCTGGCGCCATTGCGACCGTGCACGCCCAGTTTGGCTTTTACATGAACTGGTTCGGTCAGCAAAAAGGTGAGGGATTTGAGTATCATCTCCTTGCAATCGGCCTTGCTGTAGCCGTACTGGTCCGGGGTGCTGGCGCCTTATCCATTGATCGTTTCCTCCTCAATGGTAAGCGCGAGTTGAACCCGGCAGGTACGTTGAATCAAACAGTATAGAAGGCACGAACCTCCTGTTCAGAAACCCTACGATAACTGAACTAGTGAAATCACGCTCCGCCTCTTCCCACCGTCTCCCTGACTTCGTCCAACCGATGAAAGCCAAACTCGTAGAGTCCATACCGACCGGCGACTGGATTTATGAGATCAAATTCGACGGTTACCGCTCTCTGGCGCTCCGTGGCGGCAGTAAGGCAGTGAGGATGAGTTTGGCCCGGGCGAATTGTCGCTTTTGCCTCCCGGTCATGACGCATGAGTCGTGGGCGACGAACCGGTCGTGGTAATCGATATTTCAGGGATGGCGGAATACGCAAAGCGCGCCTAGCCCGCATATTGCATGGGTTTCCAGTTTTGAGCATTTGTCCTGATGACGAATTGTGTGCGGCCGCGGGGCCAGACTAATAGGGCGATTTGGGGTGGTTTTTCAACGCTGGGAGACACCGCGGGCATGGCCTCCATTTTTTAGTGGGTGCCGGGGCCAGCACCGTCGCAGTGTTAGCCATAGAAACAAGCCAAGCAGAACTTGAAGAGGTGCTTGAGCGGGAAGGCGCTGGAGAACCAGATTCGCACCCGCCTGGTGTTTCGGGTGATCACCGCGCCGATCTTCAGCAACTTGAGCCGGATGGTACCCACCTGAGCACGAGCTAATTCCGTGGATTTGAGGCCAAGCCGACGCAATGCTTCCAATAAGACGTAGGCGCAACTGGAGAGCAGCAACCGGAACTGGTTGGGCCACCAGTAGTGACAGCTGGTCCGATCGCTGAAGAGTCCGAGCTGTTGTTCCTTAATGCGATTTTCCATCTCACCTCGAGCACAGTAGATCTGGTCATAGATCCTTTGGGCGCTCCCGATCAGGTTGGTGACCACAAAGCGAGGGTTGGCTCCTTGGGCGGAGTGCTCGGCTTTGGCAATAATCCATCGCTTCTTATCCCAACTGCCGGCCCGATACTTGAAGCGTTTAAAGAGGCGGACTTTTTCGCCACTTTTGCCATGTTTACGTTCGGCGCGCTGCCCCAGCTTGGCACTCAGAGCCTTGAGCCGCTCATTCTTGGCGATGCCGACGATGTAATCGACTTGGTGAGCCTCACACCAACGCAGCATTTTCCAGCGACAGAACCCGCTATCGGCACGCAGGATAATTTTAACTTCAGGCCAGCGTTCTCTGAGCGCACTGACTAACTTGGCTAAGATCGCCCATGCGTGTTTGGCTGGATCGATGTTACTGGACCGAAGGTAGCTGACCAGCAGCTGTTCTCCGCAAAAGACGTAGAGCGGCAAGAAGCAATAATCGTAGTAGTAACCATGGAAGGCTCGGCCCACCTGCATGCCATGCACCCGATCATCGGTGCAGTCAAAATCCAGGATTAGTTCTTTGGGCGGCGCAGAAAAACTCTTCACGAATTGTTCGAACAACACTTGATGAATCAGCCATGCTTCCTTTCGCCCAGCCCGGTTCTCCAACCGGCATAAGGTTGAACAGCTTCCTAACTGCTCAGCTCGATCCGTGGCGGTCTGCCAGAGCACATCGTGGCGTAGAGAGTCGTGATCATTGAGGTCCTCGTATCCGAGCGCTAAGCCATAGATGCGCTGTCGCAGAAGACTTTCCTGAGAATGTTGAATCAAGAGCGGGTTTCGTCGGTCGGGCAAAATCCGGCCCAACCGTTTCGTAAAACCCAGCCAGCGATCCACCTGACGCAGCAGCATCACACCCCCGTCACTACTGACTTGCCCACCCGCAAAATTTGCCTCGATTTTTCTTCGACCTAAGCCTGGAAATTCGAATCCAAGTTGGTTATCTTGTTCCACTAGCGAAGCCTCCTGTTAAGTTTGGATTTAAGCACCTCAACCATAACAGGTTACTTAAAAGGCTTCGCTACTTTTTTGCTCAAAACGATGCAAAATTGGGGCTAAAGAGCCGGAGAATCTCTTCCGGAGCAAGATCATCGAGAAATGTTTCCGAGGCGCGCCGAGACAGACCTGAAATTTAGTCTAACGATACGTCGGCCTTCACAGGACCCTTAATTCCATTGGAAGGTAACGGACCGATACAACTGGTCCGCCACTCTTAGCCTAACAATCGTTCCGTCGGGAAGTACGACGACCAAGAATTGCTTCATTTGGCTGGTGATTTGCGATTGTTCAGCGCGCGATCTCTTGCGATGGAGAGGTCCTCTCTGGGATTCTCAGAACGGGTTAAAGCTCCCAACGCGACACGATGTCGAACTCTTGGGATGGCGACGAGGATCGCCGCGAGGACTACGGATAACAGGAGAAAAACCATATTACACGAACTTGTACGTTTTGCCGTGCAGATCAGATGCAGGATTGAACGTCCTGCCAGAGGTAGTCTCACCTTCCACAGGCGTAAATTGTCAATCGGCCATCATTTGCCGCGCTACCTGAAGCTCCGCAACCTCCGAGGCGATGGCCCTCACTTCGACAGTTTGACCGTAGTCGAGGGCGGGGCAGCTTTTGGTTATCTCCAACGCGTGCTCAACACTGTCAGCTTGAATGATAAAGAACCTTGCGATCGCTTCCTTGGATTCTGCAAACGGTTGATCCGTCACGGCGTTCCTGCCCGCGACAATTTCATCGTTATGCTCTAAGGGATGCCCACTTTTGAACGTTCCTGCATTTTTCACGCGCTCGAACCACGAAGTGAATTTAGCGATCTTATTCTCTTCCGGAGAGAGATCCTCGGTCCAGTTGGTACCTCTGAAGAGCAGCAGGTACTCAAACGTTGTCCTTTTTGCGGTCATAGTTACACGATATTCATTTCTTTGAATACTCGACGAACGAGATCACGTGATCAGGACGGGCTTCTGTGATATTCCTTGTGGCGAATCGCCTCGGCTAGGCAACCGCGCATCAATGACCCTACCGGTCGGATGCAGAATGGCTAAGAACTCGTTTATAGGCCCTTTTGTGGCTCCCGCTATAGTGGGAGCCAAATGCTCCTATCGACAAGTATACGGCCAACGTGATCGCGGCAAAGGGGTCGAGACCTCCGCGTCGGTTCATCTTGAACGAGCTTCCGCTTTCGGTCTGGAGGTCACAACGCCTTAATCGTTATTTTCGATACACCGCCCTCTCGACGTTAGTCTTCGCTATCCGTAACACCAAATCGAGCGTATGGTGCTGGTCTGCCCAGTTTTCTTGCGAACCGGGAATTTTGGACATTAAATGAAACAGTACCTCCACTCGAATGATCCGTTGTTTGATCCGGTCACGCTGGGTTACGTGTTGCACCGGGGAGCGATCCGCGAACGCAACAAACGATTTCGTTGGCAAGGGATCAAGTCACTCGTGCAGCGAATTCGAACTGGCAAAAGTCATTTCGTTTGATCCGTCAAACGCCAGGGAAATCCAATTGACCGCCAGCGCCCCCAAAGCCGCTAGACCTTTCAGGCGACTGAGGACGTGGCCCGGTGGGTTCGGGAACCGGGAATGAATCGACTTTGAGGGCCGGATCAACAGTTGTCCGGCTTGCACCGCCTGGTAAATGCTTGATGGGTGGACGCCGCCACGCATCCGTGCGACCTCCTGCACGGTGATCCTATCTCCTTTTCAGCACTTATTATGGCCTTAGAACGGGAAGATGGTTTTGCAGATTTTTTTCGCACCCAAGATCACAGAGGTTCAACGAGATGAGTGTATACGCAGTGTGTAGCGGTTTGACCGAAAAACCGCGCCAAGCTACGCGAAATCATATTTTGTAAATACTTGACCTTGCGTGAGATAGGTAAACTTGCAATTGTGAGCAAACCCCTGAAAATAGCCTTAAAAAGATTGAAAATCTTCTCTCTTCTTCTCTCTAAAAGGCAAAGCCAGAGGCTTCGCTTACTTTTCGATCGATGTTTATGAATGCTAAAGCGAAGGAATTCTTGTTTTCGCTCCTGAACACTCCGAGCCCGGCTGGTTTCGAGTCCGAGGGCCAGAAAATTTGGATGAATTATGTCGGATCGTTCGCGGATTTGGTCGAAAATGATGCCTACGGCAACGTCTGGGCCACTTTGACCGGAGATGGATCGTCCGCTCGGATCATGCTCGAGGCTCATGCGGACGAGATCGGGTTCATGATTCAGAACATCACCGAGGAGGGCTTTTTGTACGTCACTCGAATCGGGGGTTCCGACCGCGCCATTGCGCGCGGAAAGCGTCTGACCATCCTGGGAGAAAAAGGTCCGGTGCACGCTGTGTTCGGGAACACCGCGATTCACCTCCGCGAGAAAGAGAATGAAAAGGTTCCGGAAGTCCACGAGCTGTACCTCGACGTCGGAGCTAATTCTAAAGAGGAAGTTGAACAACGCGGCATCCGTGTGGGTCATCCCGCGGTTTACGCCGAAACGGCGGAAGAGCTTGTTCGCGATCGGATCATCGGGCGAGCGATTGACAATCGCATCGGCGGTTTTATCCTCTCACAGGTGCTGGCAAACCTTACCACTGACGCACCCCGTCCTGCTGCAACCTTGTTCGCGGTGAATGCAGTACAGGAAGAGACCGGCGGTTCCGGGATGAAAATGATTTCCTACCGCCTGGAACCGAGCGTCGCGGTGGTGCTCGATGTGACACATGCCACCGATTCACCGGGGATTGACAGGAACAGGCACGGTTCGATAACTCTCGGAAGCGGCCCGACGGTGACCCACGGCACGGCAAATCATCCAGAGGTGGTGAAACGATTGATCACCCTCGCAAACGCGCTTGAAATTCCAATCCAACACGAAGCATCTTCACGCTTCACCGGTACTGACACGGATCATGTCTACCCGATGAGAGGCGGCGTTCCCAGCGCTCTGCTGTCTGTGCCGCTCCGTTACATGCATTCAACAGTCGAAATGGTCGATCTCCGCGATGTGGAACGGTCCATCCTGCTGCTGACCCGTTTCGTCCGTTCGATCACCAGCAAAGAAGAATTCATTCCGAAGCTTGTGTAAAGCAGAAGCCAGAAGTCAGAAGTCAGGAGTCAGGAGTTGCAGAATACGCGAGCAAGGTCTTTATCCGAAAATCCAGGACCAGCGTCTCCCCGGGAAATCTTCGCCAAGCTCCCAGATTCTCTAGCTCCTGAACTCCTGCAACTCCTGATTTCTGATTTCTGACTCCTGCCCCTCATGTCCAGCTGGTTAGCCGAAGCCGTCCGATCCGAAGGGGGGCGCATCACCTTTGAGCGGTTTATGGAACTTGCGCTATACCATCCGGTGCACGGTTACTACATGGGGCACGTTCCGGCAATTGGCAGGTCGGGTGATTTTTCGACTGCGACAACCATCGGTGACTCGCTGGTCAGGAGCGTGGTCTCCTGGCTAAAGGCCGAGGCGAACCATTTGTCCATGCCGGTCCCGCACATCATCGAACTGGGAGGAGGAGCCGGACAGTTGGCTGCTGGAATTCTGAAGGCATTCATGCCATGGCAACGGGTACGATATCAGATCGTCGAGGTTTCAAGAACGCTTCGCCAACTCCAGGAAAGGGAGCTCCAACGACGACACGTCCAGTGGAAAGATTCTGTCGAAGCAGCTCTCACGGCTGTCAAAGGGGAAGCCATCGTGATTTCCAACGAATTTGTAGACGCCTTCCCGTGCCAGCGATTTGCACGGGGCGCGCAGGATTGGAAGGAGATCTCTCTGGCGCTCGAGGGCGAGCTTTGGAGGGAAGAACTCTCCGAGAACTGCGCGCTCCCCGCCAGTTCAACGTTTGCCTTAGAGTATGCGACCGGGCAACGTGTCGAGACGCTTGAATCCTATCGGAGATGGCTGACAAATCTGGATCGGCACCTTCGCCGGGGCGCCCTGCTCACGATCGACTACGGCGGATCGCCGGACCAGATTTATCATCGCAGGCCAGGCGGAACGACCCGCGCTTACTTTCGCCATCAGCGAATAGACGGCATGGGTATCTATATGCGGCCAGGCCGCCAGGATCTCACCTCGGACGTAAATTTTGTCGATCTCAAGCAATGGGGCGAGCGGCTTGGACTGCAAACCGTTCAGCTCGTTTCCCAGGCCGATTTTATCCGACAGTGGACTGCACCGCGCTCAAGAAGCCAGAAGTGGGCCGATCAATATGTCGCCGACGAATCCGGGATGGGTGAAGCGTTTAAGGTCCTGCACCAGCGCAAAGAGCCTTAATGCGTCTTAGGACGTGTCAACAAGTTAGCGTGCAAATCTCCAACCACAGGCCGGAAGCTGCAGTCCCATTCTGCAACTCCTGAACTCCTGCAACTTCTCTCAGTGTCGTGTCCCCGAATTAGCAGGTATACCTGCATTTCGGGGACAGGACGCACTAGTCATCATTCCACTGCCGCTTCAGGACCTTTTTCGCGGCGTCCTTCTGATCATCCAGCTCATCCAATCTCCGCTCCACATCTTCTTTTTTCCTCTTCCACCGGTCCTTCGCCGCTCCGTCGGAGTGATCCATCTGATTGTCGTAATAGTCTTTCTCCCGTTTGAGGGCGTTCTTTCGAGCCTCCCACTGGGCATCAAACCGATCGTAAGCCGCATCTCTCGCCCGTTCAAAATCCTCTTTTGAGCGGTAGACCGGAGCGGTTCGCTCACGCTCTGGTCTATTCGTTTGATCAAGATCAGTATCGTCGGCAGATTGATCCGGCTTTCGAGTCAGGGAGGCGGCGGCTCGCGACGCAGCATTGAAGTTGATTTCGATCGCGAGCCGCTGACCCGCCGCAACTTCAACCATCCGCGTTTGATCGGAGGCTCCCGGGGCTCGAACGACAATCTGATGCTGGCCGGGCGGAAAGATCCCTTCGATCGGTAATTTTCCAAGATTGATCCCACCAACACTGACCTCCGAATCATCCCGATCGCTTGTCAGGGAGATTGTCCCATACGCATGTTTGAACTCGACGACAGCGATGTCATTCGAATCTGGTATCACCTCGCGCGAGACCGGCGCCAGGGCTCCAATTCGAGAAACAAGTTCAACCGGTTCAGGGGGAAGTTCGATCGTGAGCGGCGTCTTTCCGAGCTCGGTCGGGCCCACAAAGATCGTGGCTCCAGAAGGATCACTCTTCAAAGTCACATTCACCCCTTTAAAGGTATGTTCGACAGTTACCGGCGCGTTTGGCTGCACAACGACCTGCTGAACGTAGTCCGGCCAGCCGGGACGCTTCAGGTGGACCGTGTAATTCCCCGCAGGCTGGTTGTCGAGAGTCATCGGAGTATTCCCAAAACTCGACTTATGTTCTGAATCCACGATTTCAATCGATAGATTCGCAGGCTCTGACTTGAGCGACAGTTGACCGACTTCGCGCATCAGTGGGATCAAGCCCAGGTTATTCAGGCTTCCCTGGTTGATTTCCACGTCTATCGACCGCTTTTGGTACCCCGGGATACTGAGCTCCAGAATGTATTTTCCTTTTGGCAACGGGTAGGACGTGAGTGGAGTTGTGCCAATCTCCTTGCCGTTCCATTTCACTGTCGCACCCTCCGGCTTGCTCGTGACTGTCACACTCCCCATCTGGGAAACGGGCGGCGGCGCTTCAGGTTTGTGAAGAAAGAAATTTGCGCCGATGACTGCCCCGATCGCGCAGACCAGGAACATGCCAACTGCGGCAAGAAGAATGCGGAGCAGAACAGGCGAGGTTTTTGGCTGGCTGTCCTCCGCCGGTTCGGGGACCGGACCTGGCGTGCGTGGAGCTTGCGCAGGGCCAGGCGACTCCTTGCCGATCACCGGCGGTAGAACCGCCGGTGATTGCTTATGGAGTTCCGCAGTCTCCAGCTCCGTCAGTAAATCGCCGGCCATGGTAAACCGACCCGGTTCGGTCGCTCCAAGACGCAAGATCATATTGCCGGTCTCAGAAAGA
Source organism: uncultured Verrucomicrobiae bacterium (assembly GCA_963846195.1). Taxonomy (GTDB): domain Bacteria; phylum Verrucomicrobiota; class Verrucomicrobiia; order Chthoniobacterales; family JAFAMB01; genus JAFAMB01. Next base: position 263,208 of record CAWJVG010000014.1, on the reverse strand, counting down.
TTCGCGACCGGATTCAACCTCGGAGCAACCACGCTCGCAGAAGAGCCGGGCCTGACCCCGCCCAGCAGTTCGTGAATAACGCATGCCAGTTGCTGAACGTGGGTCGCGGAAAAATCCGATCTGCCCGAGTCAACAATGGTTTGAGCTGGTTCGGCCAGGTTTTCCGGAGCGTTCTCACTGAGGTTCAACGCGTCCACTTTCACGATAAAGGGTGGCCATGTCGTGACCGAAGTCCGTTGGAGCTCAACGGATTCTTCCGGGAGATTCGGTATTTCGATGAACACGTGCCGCAAAGATACTCCGCCGGCCAGCAGTTTCCGGTCTGCCGCAAAGTCCAGCACTTTGGCGAGCGGCTTGGCGATCCGCAAAGTCTCCTCCCACGCTAGAATGCGACGCACGCGCAAAAGTTCCTGAAGAGAAAACCCCTTGATCCATTCGCTGACAATGAACAACGTCCGTTCGTCAGCCTCCAGCCCGAACACTTCGAGCAAGTTCGGATGATGCACGGTCCCGAGTCGCTCGATCTCCTGACGCAGAAGTTCAAGCCGCGGCTTGTCGTATCGAAGCGCCACAGGAAGCGGCCGAAGGGCGACAATGCGATTGGAATGCAGGTCTTTCGCTCTGAAGAGGTTACTGTCGACCGGGGACTGACCCAAAATCTGGTATCGATCCCGAATCAACTGTCCGGTGGCAAAACCGGAAGTACTGGTCCCACCGATGGTTGCTGATCCGCCTGAATGCGCAGTGTTACCGGAGGGGCGACCGATGGGTGCGAGTGTCGGAGTCTCCCCTTTTAGATCGCTCAGAATTTCGTCGATTTGCCGTTTAAGTTCCGAGGGAGACTGAAATCGGTCCTCCGCCTGCTTGGCCAGCATTTTTTCGAGGAGCAGCGCAATTTTCGGATGAAATGAGGCGAGAACTTCTGCGGAGAGCGGTTGGCTCAGGTGTTGATTGATCACACTGATCATTGAGCCGTTAAATGGAGGCCTGCCCGTGAGCGTGAACCAAAGCGTCGCACCGAGGGAATAAATATCCGATCGAATATCGATCTCTTTTTCCTCCAATTGCTCCGGGCTCGCGAAGTGCGGAGTACCGACAAATCCCCCCATCGATACCGTTACCGATTGTTCAGCGGCGGCAACGAGCGACTTTGCAAGCCCGAAATCGATTACTTTCACCAGAAGATGGTCCTCCTCCTCATCGACCACGAGCATGACATTCGACGGCTTGATATCGCGATGGACGAGTTTTTGCCGATCGGCTGCAATCACCGCGCGGGAGACCTGCCGAGTAATTCTCAGAGCGAGTTCCGGCGGCAACGGGCCTTCCCGCTGAACGCGTCGTTCCACGGTCTCACCCTCCACGTACTCCATCGCGTAGTAGAATCCGCCTTCGGAATTGCCGAGGTGAAAAACCGTCGCGACGTTCGGATGCCGCAGACTCGCTGCTGCCCTGGCCTCGCGCAGGAAGCGCTGGCGAGCCGTTTCGCTGTTCAGAAACTGCGCATTGATCACCTTCAGGGCGACGTCCGACCGGAGATTGGTGTCGAAAGCTTTGTAGGTAACACCCATCGCGCCCCGACCAAGTTCCCATAAGGAACCGTCGGCGTGTCGCATAATAACGAAGTGTTCGAACTTATCTGTCTCGCCCATACTCCAGGACCGCCGCCCACGATCGCTTAATCTACTGGGGTTTGTCGATATAAAGTCGGTCAGGGTCCATCGCCTTCGGATCACGGAAAATCGGGTGAGGGTTGATTCGAGATAAGTTCGTACCCTGTCAGGACGAATTCCGGATAAAAACTGTTCGACGCAGGTTCGTAAACGGTTTGCCCGGAGAAATAACCCTGCAGGCGATATTCATAATTATTGTCGGAGCCGGACCTGCTCGCCGACCCGATCAGGGGCCAGCTTTTTCTGCTCGTTGAGCATCACGAGCTTGGCAATGTTCCATGGCTGACGCGGCTGCCGGATATATCCCCAGAAAAAATAATTTCTCCGGTAAAATCGTCTCCCAATGAAATAATCGCCGGTCGGCTCGTTCGCGATCGCCTGGTTCAGAGCGACCTGAGATTGAGTAAATTGATCCTCGGTGGTCTGGCAGCCGGCAAGGAATAGCGCTGCGACAGCCATGATAAGAACTACGTTTAGCTTCATAAAGGGCACTGAGCTTCCAGGGCGAAGATCCGTCCGAACCGCATCGGCGTGGTGAGTCTTCAGCTGCCGTGAGCGCGGGATCTGATGCGCTCAACCAGCTTCGGATTCTGTCGTAGCTCGAACAACAGAGACTCGATCGCCTGGAGCGTCTGAGGGCTAATATGGTGCTCCATTCCCTCGACATCATGGTAGATTTCCTCTTCCCTGATACCGAGCGTGCGCAGGAAATCCGTCAGAAGCTGATGACGCTGCATGATGTTGCGGGCCAAAGTTTCGCCCGCCGTCGTCAGGACCAGGCCGCGATACTTCTCGTACTTCAGTAACCCTTCGGCATCCAATCTCTGGACCATGTTTGTCACGCTTGCCTGCGAAATCCTGAGGCCCAAGGCAATATCCGCCACCCTCGCGTAGCCTTTGGTGTTGATGAGGTCGAGAATCTGTTCGAGATAATCTTCCACGGCGGTCGAGCGACTAGGAGGCGCCGGCTTACTTGGCATGGGACCCAGTATTGCTTAAACGCGAAGCAGGATCAATACGGGGATTGAGTCAGGCACAACTTCAACGCGTTGACCTGGTGGTTAAACCCTACGGATGTCACCAATGCGTGAGAAGCGGAAACGGAACGGGTTTCACGGTTTACGCTGGGAAGTTTGGACCCGGCGGCAAGAGTGCCAGGTAGCAGTTGGTGACGAAGCGCCAGGCCGGCGACGGCAACCTGGAACAAGGCACTCGCACCGAGCGCCTCGCCTACCGCAGGCTTGGGAGCGAACACCGGAACGGATGGATAATACTCGCTGAACACCCGGCGCTCCACTTCATCCGCGAATGTACCGTTGGCGCTACTGACAATCATTTCAGGCAATCCTTCCGTGCGCAGGCCGCCCATAATCTCTCTTGCCACCGATTCGCTCTCCCGAAATGAACAAAACGGGAGCCCTGCCGAGGATTTGGTGATCGCCAGCTCGCCGGTCCTCCCTATCAGGAGGGCGGCAGCGCCTTCCCCGAAAATTGTTCCTCCGGAACGACCGAAGACTTCGAAGTGATCTCGATTAGTCGCCATCCGCCAGCTCGCAAAGGCATCGGCCAATAACCAGTCCGCTTCCTCAGTGCCCACCACCAGGCAACGATCGAGCCGCGGTTGAGTGGCCAATAGCTCGATGGCGAAATGAATCGCCCCTAAACCCACCGATGAATCGCCGACCAACGTGTAGCTCTGTCCATTGACACCGAGCAGCGCCGCCAGATGGCTTGCCGCGGCGTTATATACCGTTTCGGGAAACAACAACGGGCTCGCAGCGTTGGCGCCTTGGGTGACGATCTCGTGGTAAAAACGGCGAGTGTAATTGACGCCGCCCGAGCAGATGGCGAACACCACAGCGATTCGCGCGGCCAATTCGCTGTCCGGTTTCAGTCCGGCATCGGCAAACGCGTCGAATCCCGCAGCCGCCCCCAGGAGGGAGATTGTCCCAGATCGCCGCAGACGAGGTTGGCGCGCAGCGTCTGCCAAAAATTTTCCAGGAACCGGGCAGGAGAAATAGCTTCGATCGGCGAGTTTGTTGGAAAAGAGCGTCCTGGGCGCCTGCTGTCCGCAGCAAAGAGCAGCCCATGTCTCCGCCCCTGTGGGACCCAACGGCGTGACCGCTCCGATTCCCTGAATGCAATTATTCATACCCGCTTCAGGATCAATGTGGCGTTTGTTCCGCCGAAACCGATTGAATTCGAGAGCACTTGATTCAATCGGGCGGTTCTCGACTGATTGGCAACCACTTCAAATTTCCATGTGGGATCCGGCTCCATAAAGTTGATGTTGGGCGGTAAGAACTGTTCACGCAACGCCAACACGCAGAACGCAGCTTCGATCGCGCCGGCCGCCCCTAAAGCATGACCCATCATCGACTTGGATGAGCTGACCGGGATTCGTCCAAAAAGTTGCGAGATCGCGGCGCCTTCCGTTGCGTCGTTGAAAATTGTCGCAGTTCCATGGGCGTTCACGTAATCGATTTCATCGGCGCCCGCACCGCTCGATTCAAGAGCTCGTTCCATTGCCAGCCGTGGGCCGATACCGGACGGATTGGGCTGAGTCAGATGATACGTATCGGTAGAGACGCCATAGCCCACCAGTTCCGCCAACGCGACGGCATCGCGCTGCATCGCGCTTTTATCCGACTCCAGGATTAAAAAAGCGGCGCCCTCACCCAGGACCAATCCCGTTCGATTCTTATCAAATGGCCGAATTTTCTCAGCCGTAGCAGCCTGGAGAGAATCGAAGCCGACAAAGACAAGCTCGCACAGCGGCTCGTAACCTCCACACACGACACAATGACGTAGCCCATGTTTCACCAGCTCGAATCCATGCCCGATCGCGTTGGAACCCGACGAACAAGCGTTGGTAAGAATCTGGGTCGGAATCCGCAATCGATTCAATTCGAGCGCGTCCAGAATCGGCTTTTGCGGCGTATAATTTCCTACGAGCTGTGCAAACCCCTTCCGGGATTTGGTACCAAGCAAACGCCGGTAAAAAAGCTCTCCGTAACTCATGCCTCCGCCCGTCGTCCCGACGACCATCAGTTCGAGATTCGCGCCTTTCGCAGATTCGCAAGCTTCCCGCAACGCCAGGGCAGCCATCCGGGCGCCGCGGTGCAGACGACGAGCAACCCGCGCAGCCGAAAACCCATCTTCCAGCCAATCGTCGGGAATCTGGCCTGCCGTCTTGCAGCGAGTTTTTGTGACATCAAAACTTCCAACCGGCGCCACGGAATCCCGTCCATCCCACAGCGACCGACAATTCGCGCTTGCATCCTGGCCAAGCGGAGAAATTACCCCCAATCCAGTCACAAAAACGCGATTCAGTTTGTCAATAGCCCGCACGATCCACATACATTCCCGCTCCAGTTCCCCAGGTCAATGAGAACTGAGAGCGAGTGTCCAAGCCACGGTGTGAACTCAATTCACCTCTCGTTGGCGAGAAGAAGCGCAGCTCTCCGAAATCGTACTTCCGGCTTCCCCACTAGAACCGATTACGATTGGAGAACCCCGCACTCCCCACTTGCGCCGGCGTTCTTCGAGACTACCCTGCATCCATGGGTTCCCCTTTGGACTATTCGGACCCTCCAGATTACTCGTGGAAGCGCTTCCGCCGGATGATGTCGAACGCCCTTTCCTGGAAATGCCCAATCTGCGGGGAACGACCGTTATTTGTCCCCTGGAATCAGGTGCGAACCCTGCGCGATTGGCTGATGCCTCTCGATGGATGTCCACGCTGTGGTTACCCGTTTGAGCGGGAGCCCGGATATTTCCTGCTTTCTATCTTCGCCATCAACTATGGCGTGGGTGCGTTAATCGGTCTTGTCATTTACCTGGTCCTAGATTTCGTGTTGCATTTGCCCATCTGGCTGGTCCTCACTCTGACGATTGTTCCAATACCAATTTTTAACCTCTGGTTTGCCCGCCATTCGAAGGCGCTGTTTCTGGCCTTCGACCTTTTTTTTGATCCGCACCACGGTGAGGATGACGGGGGTGACCGGCGCATCGAATCTCCCGCGCCACCCCCCAAGGCCCCAGATCTCGAACCGAGCAGCAAACCCTAGCCTGACTCCGACTCGACCGTAGGACGCCCAACGCCAGCCCTCCACCCTCCACCCTCCAGCCCTCCAATCCTCTACCCTCCAACCCTCCAACACTCCAGCTCTCCAACCCTCCGATTGCCTACCCGCGTCTGCCTCCGCGCCTTGTCAACGTGCCCAATTGATGCGATATCCGCGAATGGAGTGGTTGATCCATTCAGCAATGTTGGCATTTATCGTGGTGACGCCCTGGAAGATTGTGGGGTGGACCGGAAGCGCCGTTTTCTCGATTCGCTTCTTCCTCCAATGGATCGCCTCGGAACGTGCAAAGAAAAGCATTATCCCGATAGGATTTTGGGAATGCAGCCTCCTTGGCAGCCTGTTAGCGTTGAGCTACTTTGCCATTTATCGACGTGATTCGGTCGGGGTGATTATGACATTAATGCCGCTCCCTCTTTACGTCAGAAATCTGTATCTGAAATGGCGAGAGGTACTGACAGAAAAGAGGGCAGAAAAGGAGACCGCTTCTAAGAATACCGAGATCGTGACCCGATAACTGTCTTTTATGATTTACTTCGATAACAACGCTACGACGCAAATCGATCCGGAAGTGTTTCAACTGATGTTGCCATATCTGCAAGATCAGTACGGAAATCCTTCCAGTGCTTATTCTTTCGGCAAACGCGTCGCGAAAGCAGTCAGTACGGCAAGGGAACAGGTCGCCGCGCTACTGCGCTGTGAACCCTCCGAGATCATCTTCACGAGTTGCGGCACAGAATCTGACAACAGCGCAATTCAATCCGCATTGCTTCTCGACCCGGACCGGAGACACCTTGTGACGAGCAAAGTGGAGCATAGCGCGATCATCAAACATGCCGAAGCGTTAGCCAGGCGGGGATACGAGGTCACCTGGCTGGATGTTGATTCGGATGGTCTAATCGATCTGGATGATCTCGAACAAGTGATTCGAGAGGACACCGCGATCGTTTCCCTGATGTGGGCCAACAACGAAACCGGAACCGTTTTCCCAATCGCGGAAGCCGCCGATATTTGCCGTTCAAAAGGAACGATGTTCCATACGGACGCAGTTCAAGCCGTCGGCAAGATCGATATCGATCTCCGGCGGGTCCCGATCAACTTTCTTTCACTTTCCGGACATAAACTGCACGCGCCAAAAGGTATCGCAGCGTTGTACGTTAATCGTAAAACCAGATTCAATCCGTACCTGATCGGCGGCGGCCAGGAGAATAAGCGACGTGGCGGAACCGAGAATACCGCGTCGATTGTGGCTCTGGGAAAGGCCGCTGAACTCGCTTCCTCGGCGCTGCTGGAAGAGAACAGCCGCGTGAAATCGTTGCGCGACCGCTTCGAACAAGGTCTCCTCGAGAAGGTGTCCTCTGTTCAGGTCAACGGTCACAGAGCGTACCGCCTTCCAAACACCTCCAATCTCGCCATTGAAGGGATAGATTCGGAGGGAATGCTCATGCTTCTGGACCAAAAAGGCATCTGTTGCTCGGCAGGATCAGCGTGTACCGCAGGCTCTTTGGAACCGTCGCACGTCTTAAAAGCAATGGGATACTCGAATGACCGTGCACGTGGCAGCCTGCGGTTTTCTTTCAGCCGGTTTAATTCCGAGGCAGAGGTTGCTCAAGCGCTGCAAATTATTCCGAACGCCGTCGAAAAACTTCGGTCAATGAATCGCGGATTCCTCGCGGCTTGAGGGGCTTTGGTAGGGCTCCTGGTCTGGTAGGGCGAGGCTCCGTCCGAGCCGAAGACGGCGCGCCACTCCCGGCTCGGACGGAGCCTCGCCCTACCAGACCTCGCCTTACCACAGCAGGAGCCCTACCGGATCCTACGCGCGCTCACGACCGGGACCATCCATACTGCATATCCATGAGGGTCGCGGATGTTCTCGATCATCTGATCGAAATAGGCAATCGCGGACTGTCGCGTGATCTCCGTAAGTTCCCCGATCAACTCGGAATACCCGTCGCGCCACGCAACGAGGATAGCCGCAAATGTCTCTCGCGGCACGCGCAGGGTGTCCACGACAATGTAATCTACCGTGATCTGCTCGAGATTCATGTTAGCAAGGATCCCGAAGGTGTTACGCCCAATAAACAGGTCGGCTCCGGTTGTCGCTCCCATGCTCGCCGGGACCTGATGCCAAAAATTACGCGGATCGAGCTGCCCGCGTTGAAAAATGAAGCATCCCGTAGTCCTCTGGAATCAGGTGCAAATAGCCCCCATGCCGTGTTACCCGCACAAGCTCGGCGATCACGCGATCCGGGTGCGGGATGGAATGCATAACGTGGCGGCAGACGGTGAGATCGAAGGTGCGATCAGGGGCCTGAAGTTCGAAGACACTCTGGTGCTCGAAGGTCAACCGGGCCGTTAAGCTGGCGTAGCGAGAGCGCGCGAGCTCCAGGTGGTGGTCAATGATGTCAACTCCGAGCACGCACGCCTGGGGGAAGAGTTCGACGAGCCGCGAAGCCCCTTCACCGGTGCCGCAGCCCGCATCGAGTATGCGCGCCTCAGCCGGGAGTGCATAACGACGAATAAGCTGAATTTCCTGTGGCCAAATTGCCCGAGCTTGCGCATCCAGGCATCGTACCATGGACTCATCGGCCATCTGCTTGGCCTGGGGGTTGAGATCGGTCAAAGGATTGCTCCGGCGCTTACCCAAAAAAGAGGCGCTTCGACTAAGATGCGCCAAACTTACTCTCACCCACCGAGAGAGATTTGCAAATTTCCTTGGTAGTAGTCCCTTCCATTTCCCGCAAAATAAAGACATGGCTCATCTTAGTTCAAAATAGGTAAGGGCAATCTTCACTTGCTTGTGCACTAATACTCTATGCAATAGTCTTTGCTGGAAGGTTTCACCAGCTGCCGGCCACATATCCCAGGCGGAGAACACGGTAAAATCTGCCCCGAGCCTGTCCCCTCCATGACGATAGTGGCCCACCTATCACACTCCCGGCACCGGGCCCGCCTCTGGCTCGTCTTGCGCATGATAATTTCGACCACGTTGGCCTATGCGCTGGCCACGGTCCTCCGCCTGCCCCAAGGCTACTGGGCCGTGCTGACGTCCATCATCGTTACCCAGAACAGCATCGGTGGATCTTTGAAAGCGGCATTCGACCGCCTCGTCGGTTCGGTCTGCGGCGCGCTGGTCGGCACCCTCGCGGCGGTCCTGCTGCCCGCCCACACTCCGTTTGCGCTTGGTCTCGTTCTTGTCGGCGCCATGACGCCACTCGTTCTGCTGACCGCCTACGCCCCGAATTACCGTATCGCGCCTGTCACCGCGATCATCGTGCTGTTGAGCAGCGGCGCCGCGACACGGGGTCCGCTCGGCTACGCTCTCGACCGCGTACTGGAGATCACGCTTGGATCCGTGGTTGGAGTGGCTGTCTCGGTGTTGATTGCCCCGGCGCGGGCCTATTTGCAACTTCGCGAGGCAGCGGCCGAAACCGCGCTGCTGCTTGCTCAGATCGTGACGGCGCTGAAGCCGGCTGTGCGCACCGGCGCACCGGATCTAGGCGAGCTGCCGACGTGCGTGCAGGCCGCGCTCAACCGCCTTGGCATCGCGGCAGAAGAAGCCGCCCATGAGCGTCGCAGCCGCCTGTCCGACCATCCGGACCCGGAGCCCTTGTTCCGCACTCTGCGCCGGCTGCAGCAGGACATCCTGGCCTTGAATCGCATGTTCGGAGCACCCTGGCCGGACCGCGTTCACGCCGCGCTCGCGGACTCCTGGTCGGCCTACGCCGAGGCAGCAGCGGCGGAGCTGCGCGTGCTGGCCGCGGCTCTCCCGGCCCACCATCCGCCGCCGGACTCATTGGCACCGCGAAACGCGATGGCTGACTTCATCGCTGCGATCGAGACGATGCGACGCGACGGTATCACCCGCGAACTACCGATCGATGTCGTAGGACGGATTCTTGGCAGCTCTTTCGGAGCGGAGCAACTGCAGCGCGACCTGCACGACCTGCGGGAACGTACGCGCGGGGTAACAAAGTCGACCAGGTAGTGCCCCGACGCACAGCTGTTTCTGCTTTTAAATTTCGACCCATCTTTACCATGCACTAGCCCCGCCATCGACGCTGATGACCTGGCCGTTGATGAAGGAACCTGCAGGCGAGGCAAGCAGAAGAGCAAGCCCGGCGACATCGCCCGCCTCTCCCACCCGACCCATAGGGATTCGGGCGATTGCGCGATCCAACGCGTCGGGAGCTTCCCAGAGGAAGCGTGAGAAATCCGTGCGGACAACCGTCGGCGCGATGGCGTTTGTGCGCACCTGGTGCGGCCCCCATTCCACCGCCATGGTCCGAACGAGTTGGTTCACCGCAGCTTTCGTTGTGGAGTAGATGCCCATACCGGCTCTACCCCGGCTACCCACGATGCTGGACATGATGATGATGGAACCATCCCGGCGCGCCACCATGTCCGGGGCCACGAGTTTGGCCAGGAACAGGTTGTTGCGAACATTCGAAATCATGGCGTCGTCAAAACCCTCCATTTCAATCGAGTCCAGTGCGCCAATGGGAGCTGCGCCGGCGGCGTTGCAAACCAAAATATCCGGTTTCCCAATCTTTGCTTGGGTCGTGGATACCAGCGCCTTCAGGGTCTCGCTGTCTCCAATGTCAGAAGCGATTCCGATGCATTGGCCTGGTTCCGGACTAATTTCCGCTGCCACTTGGTCGCAATCGGCTTGCTTCCGACTGGAAATTACGACGCGAGCGCCGGCCTGAGCCAGGATCGAGGCAATGGCTCGGCCCATTCCTTTAGATGCGCCGGTCACCAAGGCAAGGTGGCCGGTCAGGTCAAACGGATTATCATGATGGTTCATGGAGTGAGCCTTTCATTCTATATCTGAGTCATTCCGGGATCCACCTTAACCGCGGTGCCAGCGAGGAGAAATTTGAACCAATGGTCGTCGCGCATTCTGAATACGGACGCGTGAGCGAGCGTCCCGGTTACTCTTCACGGCTGGCGATTCCGCCCAGTCCGTCGAGACCGTGCCAGCAGATACCAAAATAGAAGCTAAACTTGCAAGTTTAGCTTGCCAGCTTGACTGTTGATCTGTATTCTCTGTTCACGATGCCGCGAAAGAACTTCGACACCGCCGTGACCGACTTTGGTCAGGCTATCGGGCTATTGGTGCGCCGCGTGCGCGCGGCGGCCGCCTCACACGAGCTTTCATGGACCGAGACGGCCGTCATGGCGCGCCTCGCTAATGAGGGGCCGGCAACGACCGCCGACCTGGCCCGCGCGGAAGGTATGAAACCGCAATCGATGGGAACGACCATCGCGGCCCTTGAGGAAATGGGCATAGTCGAGCGCCGGCCGCATCCGACCGACGGTCGCCAAGTGAATATCGCGCTGACCCCCAAAGGCGCGGCCGTGCGGAAGAGCGCCGGCGAGGCAAAACGGTCGTGGCTCGCGCAGGCCATCGCCCAGCTCGACGAACAGGACCGGGAAACCCTGTTCGCAGCCGGTAAGATCATCAGACGCCTGGTGGAATCGTGACCAGCAACAAATGAACGCCCCACTACTCCCTTCAGCTTCAGGTTCAGAGCGCCGCATGCGCTGGAAGCGATGCTCAACCCGACCAATTCGACGACGATTTCGACGACACTACCACCCGAGCAAAAGGAAAAACCATGCCTCTGACAAAACTCGATACCATCACGGCCTTGATCGTGATCGACCTGCAAAAAGGCATTGTCGGATTGCCGACCGTGCATCCAGCCGGCGAGGTCGTGAAGCACGCCAGCGCGTTGGCTGAGGCGTTCCGTCGGCATGGCTTGCCGGTCGTGCTCGTCAATGTCGACGGTGCGCCAGCGGGCCGCACGGAACAGGCTCGCAGCATTAGACAGTTTCCGACCGGATGGACCGATCTCGTCCCCGAGCTGAATCAGCAGCCGGAAGACTACACGGTGACGAAGCGGCACTGGGGAGCGTTTACAAACACGGGCCTCGAGGAGCACCTGAAGAACCTGGGCGTCACGCAGGTCGTTATCGCGGGCGTCGCCACCAGCTTCGGTGTCGAATCAACCGCACGCCACGCGCACGAGTACGGGTTCAATGTCGCCCTCGCCGTCGACGCCATGACCGACACGAACCCTGATGCTCACCTCAACAGCGTCACGCGGATCTTTCCGCGTCTAGGTGAAACCGGCACGACCCAGGAGATCATTGATCTCCTCGAAAGCACCCGGGCGTGACCGTCTCGTGAAAGGCACTTTCCGTTCGCTCAACGGTTTCAACTATCGGATCTGGGCTGGCGGGGCGATGGTATCCAACGTGGGAACCTGGATGCAGCGCACCGCCCAGGATTGGGTCGTCCTCACCCAGCTAACCCACCATAATGCGACCACTGTCGGTGTGGTCATGGCACTCCAGTTCGGACCCCAAGTTCTCTTACTGCCACTGACCGGTTTTGCGGCCGATCATCTCGACCGGCGCAAACTCCTGATCGCCACTCAGGCGGCCATGGCAGCACTGGCCCTAGTCCTGGGTATCGTCACCGTCACCGGGCTGGTCCAGTTGTGGCAAGTGTACGTGTTTGCGTTTCTGCTTGGGTGCGTGAGTGCGTTCGACGCACCGGCGCGTCAGACATTTGTCTCGGAGCTGGTCGTTGAAGCTGACCTGTCGAATGCCGTGGCGCTGAATTCCACATCGTTCAATGCCGCAAGGATGATCGGGCCAGCCATTGCCGGTGTCCTCATCGCCGCCGTGGGCACCGGGTGGGTATTCCTGATCAACGCGGCCTCGTTTGTTGCCGTAATCGGTTCGTTGGGTCTCCTCCGCGTCCATGAACTTCATCGGACGAACAGAGCTGTCCGAACCCGCGGGAGCCTCGCTGACGGTTTTCGCTATGTCTGTAAACGACCCGACCTGAAAGCCGTCTTTCTCATGCTTTTTTTGATTGGCACGTTCGGGCTCAACTTCCCGATCTTCATTTCAACCATGTCTGTCGCCGCCTTTCACGCGGGGGCGCGCCAATACGGGCTCTTGACGTCGATTATGGCGATCGGCTCGGTCGCCGGCGCGCTCCTCGCCGCCAGACGAGAGAAACCCCATATCGCGCTTCTGTTCGCCGGTGCCGGAATCTTCGGGTTCGGTTTCGTGCTGGCCGCGGTCATGCCCAACTACTGGCTATTTGGTCTCGCTCTCGTTCTCATCGGCGTGTCTGCACAAACTTTCACCACCACTGTGAATAGTAATGTGCAACTATCGACCGAGCCCTTCATGCGCGGGCGCGTGATGGCAATCCTCCTCGCCATTGCCTTGGGCGGCACACCTATCGGCGCGCCGATTGTCGGTTGGGTCGCTAATACGTTCGGCCCGCGCTGGGCGCTTGCTGTGGGCGCCGCCTCGGGTTTTGCCGCGGCGCTTGTCGGGATCTTTTACCTCACCAAGTACCATCATTTGCGCGTGCGAATCGACGCCGGACTTCGACTTACGACTTTTTTGGAGCTCGCTCACAACAGCCGCGCAAGAACATTGCGGGTTAGCGCTCGTTCGCCCGGATCGACAGCGTCTCCTCGTCGAAACGGACATCGATGACGATCTCTTTCTTACCGGTGGACTCGAATTCGCACTCCGCCTGAAGCTGGCGCGCAACCTCGGACTTCACGCTGGACGGTTCCACGTGATAGAGCCAGGCGTCGAGAACCTGGATAAGATGCCGCCCCGGTAACAGCTTCGGCAGTTCGAGGGGCCGCTCTCTGCCCACATTGCTGAGAACACCGATCGGCTGCCGATCGATGCATACGACCATCTGCGCGGCGTTGGTATATCCATCCCGCACCCGAAGCGTCAGCAATGTTCCGGTTTCTCTTTTGACTTCCTGAGCCTTTGCGTACGCCACCAGCGCCAATGGCCATTCTCTCTCCGGAATCGCAGCCGCACGTGCCACCCTCAGTGCCCGATCAAAACCGGTTCCATAGACCGGATCAAAGAGCATGCCTTCATCCACAAAATAGGAAAGAACTGCCCGGAGAGTCCCTTGTTCAGCAGGTACCATCGCCAGTTGTTTGGCGGCCCATTCATCAGCCACCGCTTCTTCCCGGGAGCGCATCGCCAAATGGCCATATTCGTGGACCAGGAAGAATCGCGAGGCTCCAGGGCGGCGGGCCTCGATCTCCTGTTCGCGTTCCGGACATAGGAAGATCGCGCCCTTCGGATAAAACAACGTCGGTTGAAGACTCACTCCAACGCCGTGCCGTGTGATTTTGCAATCAGCGCGTACCGGCACGTCGCGAAGCGCAGCAGGAGGAATCCATTGACCTGGAACTGGCTGCGCCACGCCCGCCATTGCCAGCAAAATCCATGTGAAAATCCAACCGGCTCTTGCGCGAAAGCGACCGCTGGGCAACTGCTTCACCTTGTGCCGAAAAGCCAGCGGTCTGCGCATCGGTCGGACCATTGCGCGCATTCTAGCATAGGCTTCAAAGCGAAAGGATGGCAGCTATTTCAACCAGACTTCCACCCGCCGGTTTTTTTCGCGGCCCTCGTCCGTCTCATTGGAAGCCACCGGGACTGCCGAGCCGAAACCAGTACTTACTCCAGCCAGCACGCCGCGACTGCTGAATTGCCGGTCGACAATCTTTGCCCGTTCGTTGCTCAGCGTCTGGTTGGCCTGCGAACTACCTTTGTTGTCAGCAAAGCCAATGAGCATGACTTGTTTGTCGCGGGCCGACGCACTCGCGAGGTAGGCTGTCACGCGATCGAGGTCGTCAACGGCTTTGTTGTCAAGCTGGCTGCTACCGGTTCGGAAGCGGAAGTTGACGCTCAATCGCTCGGCGTTTGCCGTCAGCCGGACATATCCCGGTGGCAGGCCCCCGACAGGCGGCACGGCGGGATCAGCAAGCTTAGGGCCTTCCTTTTTCACGATCTGGTTTACAAAACCGTCCCTTGAGACAATCTCCTGGCCGGTATCCGAAGTGGCAAACTGGATGAAACGCAAGGTAAGCGGGTTGGTCGGGTTAGTCGGCGTGTAGAGAAACAATCGGCGGGAAAGGACATAATCCTCGCGCGCCACGGTGAACGAAGAGGGAAGCAGCGGGTCGGTATTCTGATCGGACACCGGCACCGCGCGAGCACTTCGGACGAAAGGCAGGCCGATGAACCCAATGCCCTCGGGGTCCGCGGCCACGGCGTCGGACAGAGCGGCGGAGTCTTCAAGGCGTTTCGCATCGGGCGAGAGCGAAGCGCTCTCCAAAACAAGGGATTTGAATGTGTCGTAAGTGCCGGAACGATCGTCACGGGCAAATAGGTCGATGCGTCCCGGCGGACCGCCCACCTGGGACCAATCTCTCGTCTGGCCGCTGAAAATCGCCTGCAGTTGCTTGCGGCTGAGGCTCGGGATCAGGTTACCCTTATGCACTACGATGGCGATGCCGTCCAGGGCCAGGACATGCTCACAAGCGGGTGAGGTCATGTCGCCCAGGTTGGCGAGCGTGGCCTGCTCGGCGGGCTTGATCTTACGAGAGGACATACCGATGTCGCACGCGGATTTCGCAAGGGAGTCGAAGGCGGTGGCAGAACCGCGAGCCTCAACCAGGACGGACTGCACGGCATTCACTCTGGAGACCACGCCCTGGAGCCAATACTGGTCGGGGTCCTTGCCGGCAACGCGGGTAACATTAGACCAACCTTCCTGACGCAGAAATCCATCGAGCAAATAAGCAATAAGCTTTGAGCCGATGGTATTCGATCCGTGGATCGTCAGGGACACGATGACGCGTGGCGTTGGCGTGACCTCCGGTGTGGGGACCGGCGTGAGGGTAGGAGTGACTGCCGCCAGCGGAGGGGGGCTCGAGCGCAAAGGGATTACCGCCGAAGCGGACGCTGGCGGACTGGGCTTCGGCTTCAAAAGGTACCAGGCGCCGGCGCCGATTCCGCCGAAGACGAGAACCGCGAAGATCAGGAGCATGGGCAAGAGAACAGTGACGGGTCCTTTGCCGCTGAGAGTGAGCGGAGCGCCACACTGCGGACAGACAAAATCCGCTCCGTCCGGGATCTGAATTAAATGTTTGAGACGATCGGAATCATCGGCCTTCGCGCAGTTGCCAAAGTTGGTGCAAATACCTTGTTTCATAAGATGGATCGTCGCGCCCAACTACTAAGCCGGGGAAGTTGTGAGCTTCATAGCCGCCTTGCCTGCCGCAAGGAAGGTTACGTACCGCGGATCTGCGATGTCGCCGTCGCACTCGTTCACCTTCAGTGCTTCCACTTCGCTGAGGATGGCCTTCCGCAGGGTCGCACGGCTCTCTTCTTGCCGGACTTCCCGGTTCACTCGGTCCAGGGTGGCGGTTTTGATCAGGTCGAAGTTCGTTTCATCGATCCGGTCGCCTGCCTCCAGGAGGGTCCCTCCCAATGGCACCGGCGGATTGTCGAAACCGTCCGCGTCCTTGGTTAACAGTCGGAGTTGAGCCTTGCCGGAACTGCCTCCGACCTGCTCTACGATCCCCAGGCACTTCGCCAGGATCAGGTAGGGCAAACCCTCGGTGCGGAGTGCTTGATCGCTCGGAACGAAAAGCCTTGGCAGGTCGCTGCCATCGCCCTCCAGGTGAACCTCCAAACGGGCACGGTCCCCGCCACTATCGATGCGCTTCTCATAACGGTCTCGCAACATTCCCACCGGGCGCAGGAAGCGCAGGGGGAACAGGTTGACGATGCTGACCAGGGTTATCTCGTTGCGCTTGAGATCATTTTGAATCACCTCCACGCCGCACTCGCTCGCTCCACGGAAGGTGTCCGTCAGGGTCGCCATAAATTCCGGGTTTTCGGCCGACTTCGGCAGGATGACGGTAAAGGATTGCAAACGGGTGGGCACCCGGAGCACGCCACGGGCTGTCTTGCTAACCTCGGTCGGCTCGAAGGTGACATAATAACCAGCGGCTTTGACGAGATCGCCGATAAATTTTTTAAGCGATTCGCCGCGCCCACTGTACTCCCGGGCGAGCTGATCCACGATATTGACTCCCAGCAACCTGACGCGATTGCGATCGGCGGCCAGAAGGTTGTTGTGCGCCTCGACAGCGGCACGTTCGCACTGGCGCTCCAGAGTATCGAAAAACATTTGCCGCGAGATGCGGGCGTTGAACGCGCCAAAGGTCGGATTATCGCCAAGCTGATAAATGAGCGCCAAACGAACGCCACTCGCCTGTTCACTCTGTAATGGGCCATCGCGAGTCAGCTCGCGGGCTAAGTCGATGACTTCCTGCGGGCGATAAACGCGGACCAGTTGCTGCTGGAGCCGCGCGCGTTCGTCGCGGTCTTCCTCCTTGCAGCGTTCGGCCAGAGCGGCATCGAAACGACTCACCGCCTCGGTGATAGTGCTGGAGATGCGGCCCACGTCCGCCTTGAGGGTTTGCAGCTCGATAGCGACCTCCTGCATCAGTCCCTTCGCAAAGGCCCATGCTTCAGCACGTGTGCGATAGGTCATTTCTTCTTGAAGGCCGATGGCCTGGGCATCGAGCAGGTTCTCGCGCTTGCCCATCAACGCCGAAAGGATGCCGATTTTTGCGTACTCCTTGTTGTTGTTAGCGACTTTCTGCTCGGCGTTTTTGGCGCCCTCGTGGGTTTGAACGATCTTCTCGTCGACGCCCTTGAGGCGGTCTTCCAAACTGGCAAGAAGGGCAGCGAGGATCAGATTAATCTCATGCATCGAACGCACCCCGTTCTTCCAATCGTTCATGAGCTCGGTTTCAATGCACCGGTGGATCTCGCGGGCGTGTTCTTTCCGGTTGGCCGCTTTCGTCTCGTAAAACTTACGCACACCCATGTCGCTCCGGTAGGTTAAGTCGAAACGCTGTGCGCACATCCGTGCGAGTTCATCGAGCCATACGGTCTTTTCGAGGCCTCGGACAACACCCTTGAAATTGGGCAACAGATCGGCCCATTCCGTGTTGATCGACTTCCAGCGGGGAGAAGATATCTCCATCGGCAGCAGAGGCAGGGAGAGCGTCAGGTGCTCGTCCGTTAGCCGCCAACGCTGAAGTGTCTCCTTTTCGCTTACGAGGGAGGCAAACTCCTGGTTGCGCGCTTCGTTACGAAAACCAACCTCGTCGGACCAGTTGTTGAAGGCGAGTTGAAGCGCAGCCTGCCGGGTAAAGGAATAGGCGAGGTATTCCCGGATCTCATCTTCCGGGATCGCAAGTCGTTTGACGCCAAAGGCCAGAAACTTCTTGCTGCGCTCCTTTTTGCGCCCGGTGGCGTCGGTTTCCGGCGAGGAATCGCCATTCTCGCCAGACTCGATGCGGTCCAGGCCGGTCCAGCCTAGGGAGGAGCTGGCCACGATTTTCTGATACAGAAAATCGGCGGCAATGCCCGGGATGTCACGGTCCACGTCGACGGACAGGCCATTGGCGTTCTCGTTCGTGAAAAGGTAGCAACCGGCAAATGCGTCGGTGGCATCGATGCGATCTTGCCCGCCAGTGACATCGTGCGGTTGAATCCGCCCGACACTGAGGGCGTTCAGGTCAAGTAGGGCGGCGTAGCCATTCGAATGATAATTGCCGGTGTCCCAATTCGGTTTCGGGTTCTCCTCCGGGAGCAAGGTGTAGAGGAGAATACGGTGCTTGGCGCGATCGCGGTAAGCTTGACGGATCTGTGCGATCACGTCAATGAGGCTGCCGCTTCCGGTGCCACCTGCCAAGCCAGTGCATAGGTGGAAAGTCACCGCGGCCTCACCCGTGTTCTGCAACTCGGCGACGCGGAGCTTCAGCCGCTGGTTGAAATCCTGGATTTTGCAAGCAAACAGGAACCTTCCGAGGCGACGCTTCTGTCCACCCGCGGCTTTCCCCACGTCTAGCCCACTCAGGATGGCTCGCCAGAGCGAGCGGTCACCAATCCAGCTTTTGATGCCAGGAAAACTGTTGATGTTCTCCAGTTGGGTGGCAAGGTTCGCCTCGCGGATGAGAACCTGCTGACCTGGATCGAGCTGGACGCTCGTGCCGAGAATTTTCCACGTGGGATCATCGATTCCCATCATCTCCTGGCTGGAGTCCACGTAGAGGTAGCCGAGATTAACCTTTTCCAAGCGTTTGCCACGAAACTCCTGAAAAAGGGTCTTTCGCAACTCGCGAATGATTTTCCCTCCCGTACCGCCCAGGCCGATGATGAGGTGGTTGGCGCTCATTTAAAGAGGTTGCAGGCCGAGGTCAGGCGGAAAACATCAGAGGCGACGATCGTCTCGATGCGAGCTTCATTTCTCCCTTCATTCGGACTCGGCTAGGTCCCATAACTTCCATAACTGCTGAATTGTAGCGGATGCCCGTTCGTTCTTCCTATACTCGTTTCAACGGCTTGCAGTTGCTTTTGGGTTCTCCAAGCAAGTTCGAACCGTTTAGGAGCGAAAAATTTTCGTCGAATCCAGGTCTGTCGGTCATACATCCGACCGTGGACACTCGACCTTTCGCTTTGCTGCTGTTTCTCACCCAGGTCGCCTTCGCCCAGCAACCCACGCCAATCGTTCCCGATCCGCAATTGACTCCCGGCGACACATTTGATGTTACGGCCGAGGATCTCTGTGTCCCTGGGTACTCCAAAAAAGTGCGCGACGTTCCAGCGCAAATAAAGCGGGAGGTTTACCGAGAATATGGAATCACGTCGCACGAATCCGGGGATTATGAGGTTGATCACCTCATATCACTCGAACTGGGCGGCTCCAATTCGATCAAGAATCTCTGGCCGGAATCCCACCGGACCTTACCTTGGAACGCCCAGGTGAAGGATAGGCTTGAAGGAAAACTTCACCAGTTAGTTTGCAGTGGCCAACTCGACATCAAGATAGCTCAGCGGGCGATCGCCTTGAACTGGATAGTAGCTTATGAAAAGTATGTTAGCCCAAATCCGCCAAACACTGAGCCGGAGCCACGCGTTTCGGAGACAGCCACGACTCCCGGTCAGGTATGGGTCAATACCAAAAGTGGAAAGTACTGGAAACCTGGCTCACGTTATTATGGCAAAACGAAACAGGGTGAATACATGGGGGAAAAGGACGCTGTCCAGAAAGGATATCTGGCGGCTAACGGCACAGGGGAATGAGTATAGAACAGCTTGAAATGAGCCCGCACTCAGGCTAAATACAGGCTGTTCCGTTACATCAAAGCTCATGTATTTGAGCCGACGCCCAAAGCGCGTGCGACCTCTCCAATTCTTTCCCGCACGCCGGGCAACAATCCGCGCCCTTCGTGAGAAATCAGGATATAAATATTCCCTTCCGCGAAAAGGGTGACGGGTTGGTCGCCCAGGATGGTGAATGCCGAGGTTTCATTCGATCTCAGCTTCCGGTTGAACTCCTGCACGCTCCTCATGATCACCGGCGCGAGGCGCGCCGTCTCCAGACAATAACTATTCGGAACGCTGCCTCCTAAAACTGTTCCATCACCCAGCATGATAATCACGCTGCGAACCTTGGGGAAAACCGCAAGTCGACGGGCCACCTGATGCGC
The DNA here is from genome assembly GCA_963846195.1 of uncultured Verrucomicrobiae bacterium. Taxonomy (GTDB): domain Bacteria; phylum Verrucomicrobiota; class Verrucomicrobiia; order Chthoniobacterales; family JAFAMB01; genus JAFAMB01. Next base: position 243,024 of record CAWJVG010000014.1, on the reverse strand, counting down.
ATCCAACTGGTCTTCCGTCATGAATATTTCCCGTAACCGTTCCAGGCCGATTCGCCGGAGGGAACTCTGCGGAACGGCTTCGTTCTTCGGATGCGCGCGTTCCGTCTGCGGCACTTCGCATTCCGGACCCGCCGCTTTCGGCGAAGGCGGCATCGGTCCACCAGATCGGAAAGGTGACCCGGACTCTTTGTATTTCGCAAAATATTTCTTGCGTGCCATCGGGGACGACGGCCGGTCCGCAGGCGTCAGGACCGCTCCAGGAGTCTCCCGTTTAGCCTTAGCCATCTTGTCAGGCGGCGTTTCGATTGTTTCCGCGACATTCGGGCGTTTGAAATAGCCTTCATCCTCACGCGCGATCTGCGCAATCGGTGTATCTATATCGGGGCTGACCGGTTCCGATCTTTCTTTAGAGCTCAGTCGCAAGTGCGGCTGGACTTGCAGCACCACCGTTTTCAATGAAATTGGAAAAAAATATTCTCCCTCCAGCCGGATCGGCAAGAGCGCCGGTTGGATTCGTTGCAGTGTGGAGGCTTTGATGGTCACACTTCCCTCGGAGAGACCTTCTGTATCCTTTACTTGAACGGCGATCTGACCTTGATCGACGGTGGACCAATCCAGGAGCGGCGCCGCGGGATCCTTTGCAAGAATATCCTCTTTGTTCAGAATGATCACTCGTTCGTTCAACTCCCCGAGAGTTTGTGTGAGTTCGCCAGGCGAACCGCCCGAAGACTCAGCCGCGGGATTTCTTTGATTGCGAAAGAGAGACCTGCCGGACTCGAGAGACATAAGACAAATTCAGAGCCTTTATGCGTCCATTATCATAACATGTCAAATATCATGTTGTATTCTAGCGGCATACTCCTGTTCTGAGAGGAATCGGAATTCAGGAGTTCAGGAGTTACAGGAGGCAAGGCAACTCCCTGCGGCAGTAAAATATAGATTCACCGCTTGAGTTCGAATGAAAGTACTAACACCTCTACAGCTCTAAATCATCGACCAAACGGAAATCCGCAGACCATCCTGCAACTCCTGACTCCGGCCCGCGGTTTTCTCTTCTCTTGACACGAATTGGTCCCGGCATGGCATAACAGTAGCGCATGAACCAGTTGTTGCGGTTTGGTCTGCTGTTGATCCTGGCTTTCCTCGGTGGTTGTTCGGAGTTCGAGAACCTTTCTTACGATTTTCAACGAAAACCGCCTGGGAAGGTTGCGATATTGATCGATCTTCCTGATCAGCACGCCTACCTTTCGAAGGGTGGTCAAGTGTTGCTGACCGCGCCCGTTTCAACCGGGCGGGAGGGCTACGATACTCCTGCCGGGAATTATCGGGTCATTGAGAAGGATATCGATCATCGATCCAGCATCTACGGGGCGTACGTACGGGACGGAATGATCGTGCGTGAGAACGTCGACGCCCGCAAAGATCCGCGTCCGGCCGATTCGACATTCGTTGGCGCTCCGATGCCCTATTTCCTGCGGATTATCGGAGGAATTGGTCTTCACGCCGGATATTTGCCAGGGTACCCGGCATCACACGGATGCATCCGGATGCCGGAGTCCAAGGCGAAGCGATTTTTCGAGGCTGCGAAGGTTGGCACCCCCGTGACGATCAAGCGATAGCCCAAGAAGGATGATCGAAGCGCCCCGGAAACGCAAACCAAGCCACCAGATTGATGTTGAACCGTTCCCTCGGAACAAACGCTCCCCTCAGAAATCTTGAGATAAAAGAACATGGGAAACGGCGAAGAGGTTAAGAGCACCGACACCGCAATTAACGACATCTAACATTCTAAGAAAGAGCATGTAACGCAGGGTAATCACCCATTGGAAAGCGACATTTGTTGATGGAAAACAAACATTATGATCTCATTGTGTTCGGCGGCGGGAACGCGATTTCCACCGCGATTCAGTGCGGTGCAAAAGGCATGCAGGTAGCGCTAGTCGAAAAAGGACCGCTGGGCGGCACCTGTCCGCATCGGGGATGCATCCCTTCGAAATTGCTCATCGGCTACGCGGACGCGGCCGAAAATGCGCGCGAAGCACGGCGGTTTGGCTTTGAGACGACCGTGCGAACTATCGATCCTGACGTGATTCTGCGAGACACCTTCGACTTTACGAGAAAATACGACGGCATTCTCGAAAAGGCGCTCGGTAAAAACGTCACGCTCTATCGCAATCGCGCCGCGTTCACCTCCAACCGCACCCTCAGGATCAACGATATCTCCATTTCCGCCGGCAAGCTCGTCCTGGCCACCGGTAGCCGCCCGCTACGTCCTGCGCTCGATGTTCCATACTTGACCAGTGATGAAATCTTTGAGCTCGAACGGATGCCGAAGTCGATCACGATTGTCGGCGGCGGCTATATCGCATGCGAGCTTGGGCATTTCTTCCACGGAATCGGGGTGGATACGCTGATCCTCGTCCGGGGCAGTCACCTGCTCGACCGCGAGGATGCCGAAACGCGCGCTATTTTCGTAAAGGGCTTTACTGCACGCGTGCCGGTGGAATTCAACTCGACGATCGCCTCGGCTAGGCACGATGGCGCCTTGTTTCACCTCGGGATCCACCACAACGATGGCGCTCATTTCAAGCGCGACAGTGAAGCTCTGCTCTTCTGCATCGGCCGCGTGCCAAACAGCGATCACATCGGCCTCCAGAACACCGACTTGAAGCCAAACGCTCGAGGCTATATCGAGACCGACGACCACTTGCGGACGTCGGTGGAAGGCGTCTATGCGATGGGTGATGTCGCCGGGCGCTACATGTTTACCCATGCAGCGAATTTCGAGAGCGAGTATCTGGGCGATCAAATCGCAGAGAACCGCGATGAGCCCATCGACTACGGTCCGATGCCGCACGCCATCTTCACCAACCCCGAGATCGCCGGTGTCGGTGCCACCGAAGAAGAGTTAAAGAAAGGGGGCCAGCCCTATCTTGCAGCTTCGGTCCCTTTCATGAGCACAACCAAAGGCCGTGCGGTCAAAGAAGAACACGGTCTGTGCAAAGTACTCATTGCGCCCGACCACAAAATCCTGGGCTGCCACATTGTCGGCTATCAGGCTTCTGTGCTCCTGCACGCCGTGATACCGATTATGAAATGGCGCAACGACATTCACTCACTCGTTAACATGATCTATATCCACCCCTCACTGGCCGAAGTGGTGCGTGGCGCGGCGAGAAAAGCCGCTGGAATGTTGCCGACGAGTTGTCGGGATATGGACCTGGCCAATGCCAGTGCTGGTGTACCTTCCTCGAAATAGCGTGCATTTTGCCGGAGGTCAGTTGGTTGCTCTTTTCGACTCTGGCTCCCGGGCGCTTAGATCCGCCGGCGCTTGAATCCCTTGATCAAATCACGTCCTCAAATGCCGCAACGAAGTCTCCTTCCCTATTTGCAAATTTCCGCTTCGTGTTTCGAAGTGTGAAACTCGGCGTAATAAGCTCATGAAAAGCAAATCGACCCAAAACGCTTCCTCGGCCTCGAGTGCTCCCAGGTCACGTCTCCTTGCATTCATGCTCAAGGAGCTCCGGGAAGTCTTGCCGCCGACGCTGTTCTTCGCAATCGGATTCAATCTGATCGTACTTACCACCCAACTTGTTCTCGATGAATACCTGGTCCACTTCGCCAATTTCATGCTCGCGACCATGTCTGCGCTAGTGGTAGGGAAGTCGGTACTGGTGGCGAATGCGCTCCCGTTTTTTCGCCGCTTCGATACTGCCCCGATTATTCAGCCGGTTCTGTTCAAGACCGTTATCTACTGGGCGGTTGTCTTTCTGGTGCGGTTCTTGGAAAAGCTAGTGGAATACTGGTCTGCAGGCGGGACATTTGGCGAGATTCCTGAATATATCGCCGCCCACTTTTCGTGGCACCGATTTTTCGCTATCCAGATTTGGATCTTCGCGCTGTTTCTGGTCTACACGACCGGGGCCGAGTTGAATGCGCTTTTTGGTCAAGGCGAGTTAGCAAAGATACTCTTCACAAGGCGCTCCTCGGAACTAAAGTTGAGCCGCCGGCAACGGGTTCGAACGCTGGTCAAACTCAGTCGCCTGGCAGAGACGCACACGCTCGACGAACTGCGTGACCGAAACACCGCAGCACATGTGGCAATGATCGACTTAATCAGCGGGCTGACCATGCGGAAGAGGTCCCCAAAGCGGTGATTCGGGCCGAGAAAAAACGGCTTCAAAACGACCCATCGTTTCCTGGCTGGCGACACTGGGAAATCCATGCCGGACAGCAAGGTCTGGGTTCGAGGCCGAAGATCAGACTCGAAAGACTGGCAGCGCGAATGGAGAACAGTTAGAATTGGTGCCGAATGAATCACGGAAGTCCCGGAGCGAGGTAGGCTATGGTTCAGCGCAAACGTCAATTGCCAAAGTCCTTCTCCGCGGTTCAAAGCTATGGCCTTGCTGTGCTTTCCGTCTCCGTGGCACTTGCCGGGGCGCTTCTCCTGGAGCGCTTCTCCTTTCGGGACGTGGAGGTTCCGCTTTTCCTGTTTGTCGTCGCCGTAACCGCCTGGTATGGAGGGGCTGGGGCTGCCGCGCTGGCGCTTGTACTTTCGTGCGTAAGCTTTGACTACTTCTTTGTACAGCCTCGCTATACGCTCGACATCTCACCTTCTGACGTCCCTTACTATATTGTTTTCGCCTCATTCGCGTCGCTGGTCACCTGGTTCAGCGCTGTTCGACGCCGCGTCGAGGGAGAGCTTCGTCAAGCTCGCGACGACCTTGAAATCGAAGTGGCGGAACGAACTCAGCAGGCCAGTTTGCTGAATCTCACACACGACACGATTTTCGTCCGAGATATGAACGACACGATCACTTACTGGAATCGGGGAGCCCAGGAGTTGTACGGCTGGCCGGCGCAGGAAGCGATTGGAAAGCGCGCTTACGAGCTCTTGCAGGCCGTCTTTCCGGAGCCCATTGAAGAGATTCGTGCGGAGCTGCTTCGGTCCGGGCGTTGGGACGGAGAAATCGAGAAAACCAGAGCTGACGGAACCCAGGTAATAGTAGCCAGCCGATGGTCGTTGCGGCGAGACGACCAGGGGCGGCCCGCTGCGATCCTGGAAACGAACAATGACATCACCGAGCGGGAGAGGCGAGAACAGGAAATTCGCAGCTTAAACCAAGAACTTGGAAAACGAACCGCTGAGCTGGAGGCCACTAATAAGGAATTGGAGGCATTTGCTTATTCCATATCGCATGACCTCCGCGCTCCCCTTCGCCATATGTCCGGGTTCACGGAGCTCCTGCAAAAGAATACGGCCTCTCTTTTAAATGAGAAAAACCAACGATACGTAATGATGATCCTGGAATCGGCGCAACGAATGGGCAACCTGATCGACGATCTTCTAGCCTTTTCCAGAATAGGTCGTGCTGAGACCCATAAGACGATGGTCAGCCTGGAACAGCTTGTGGAAGAAGCTTTGACCGAAGTTCGGCAGGACACCGATGGGCGCAACATCGTTTGGAGGGTTGGTGAGTTGCCCCCCTGCTATGGAGACCGCTCGATGCTGCGGGTCGTTCTCGTAAACCTCATTTCGAACGCGGTAAAATTCACCCGCACGCGCACGCCGGCCGAAATCGAAATAGGATGTGTGAACCAAGAACAAGATCAGGTAGTCGTGTTCATTCGAGACAATGGAGTCGGATTTGATATGAAGTATGTAAGTAAACTGTTCGGTGTATTCCAACGTCTTCATCGGTCTGAGACGTTTGAAGGCACCGGCATCGGGTTGGCTACCGTTCAGCGGATTATTCATCGACATGGAGGCAGAGCCTGGGCTGAGGGTCTGGTGGATAAGGGCGCGACATTTTATTTCTCACTTTCCAAATCGCAAGGAGTCTAACTTAATGAGCAACTTTGGACGAATCCTGTTGGTTGAAGACGACCCGAAAGACGTGGAGCTGACCCTAACGGCCTTAGAGGACTATAACCTTGCCAACGAGGTCGTTGTGGCTCGTGATGGCGAGGAGGCCCTCGATTATCTTTTTCGCCGGGGTGCCTTCACTACGCGCTCGAATGATAATCCCGCCGTCTTACTCCTCGATCTGAAATTACCCAAAGTCGATGGATTGGAGGTGCTGCAGCAGGTCAAATCGGATGAGAGGCTCAGGATGATTCCCGTCGTCGTGCTCACCTCTTCCCGTGAAGAAACAGATGTGGTGGCGAGCTATAGACTGGGCGTGAACGCCTATGTCGTAAAGCCGGTGGATTTTCACGAGTTTGTCAACGCCATTCGGGAACTCGGGATATTCTGGGCAATTATTAACGCGCCGCCGCCGGGCAGCATACGAACGAACTAGCCTGGAAATGAAATCTCAGCTGCGTATTCTGTATCTTGAAGATGACCCCAGGGACGCAGAACTTGTTCAGGAAACGCTCGAGAGCAATGGTATCAGGTGCCAGATAGAGCGGGTTGAAACTGAGGCTGACTTCGTCGCGGCACTCGAACATGGCGGCTTTGACTTGATTCTCGCAGACTATACTCTTCCCTCCTTCGACGGCCTGTCTGCCTTGAGGATCGCCCAGCAAAACTGGCCGGAGGTGCCATTGATCTTTGTTTCCGGAACCTTGGGCGAAGAAGTGGCGATTGAAGCACTCAAGACCGGCGCAACGGACTATGTTTTCAAGCCGCGGCTGTCCAGGATCGTGCCTTCGGTGCAACGGGCGTTACGGGAGGCCGAGGAACGAATCAGCCTCAGTCGAGCCGAAGAAGCCTTGCGCCGGAGTGAAGTTTACTTGGCCGAGGCGCAGAAATTAAGCCACACGGGCAGCTTCGGCTGGGATGTTTCCACCGGAAAGATTTACTGGTCGGAGGAAAGCTTTCGCATCTTTGAATCCGAACCGTGGACTGAACCGACTATGGAACTGGTCCTTTCCCGAACTCACCCGAAAGACCGAGCGCTGGTCCGGCAAGTACTCGATCGCGCCTCACAGGAGAGCAATGATTTCGATTTTGAGCATCGCTTGCTCATGCCAAATGGATCCGTCAAATACCTTCGGGTTGTGGGTCGTCCTTCAAAGGACGAGTCGGGCAGGTTTGAATTCGTCGGCGCGCTGACGGACATCACCGAGCTAAAACGCGCCGGGGAAATGCAAGCGGCTCTGGTCCGCGAGCAGGAGTTGTTCGCGCAGCAGCGCGCAACCGAGCTGGCGAAGGCAAACGAAGCACTCCTCGAATGTCTGGATGCGCTTGCCACAGTGCCCGAGTTGGATGAATTCCTCGGGCAGGTGATGGGCGCTATGACCCGGCAACTGGGTGCAGCATCGTCCGTTTTGCGATTGCGCAATTTCGAAAAGAACGTGTTGACCTTGGACCTTGTTTTTCAAGACGCGCGGGTGATGACTCCTGCGGAAGCGGATTATCCAGACGGGTTGCAAACTCTTCCGCTGGATGCGTGGCAGCTGCGGATGTTGAACAAACCAGCCACCGTCCTGCACCTTCTCGACAACTTCGCAACTATGCCTGACTCCTATCGGCTCTACCTGGTCGGGCTTGGGATCAAGACATTGTTAATGATTCCCTTAGTTATAGCCAGGCGATCGATTGGTGGTTTGGAGTTTCGGTTCACTGAGGACCGGGAATTTCGTCCAGAGGAAATCGAAATTGCTCGGGCATTGGCAAGCCAGGCGAGCCTCGCGATTCAGCTGATGCGACTAGCAAAGGCAGCCAGGCAATCTGCTGTGCTCGCGGAGCGAAATGAGCTTGCCGGCGAAATTCACGACTCGCTGGCGCAGTTTTTCACCGGGATCTCGATGCAGCTCGGTGCAGCAAGGGAAGTGATCAAAGCAGGAGGCGATAACGCCCTGAATTACGTTGAACGGGCATCCGACCTCGCGCAATTCGGACTCGGCGAGGCGCGTCGTTCTGCTTTCAGTCTTCAACCAACAATCATTGAGGAGTCAGGATTGATCGAGGCGATGCAAAGAATGGTCGAGCGATCAAATATACCCGGCAGATTGCGCTGTAATTTTTATTCGACTGGCATACCCGAAGAGAGCTTGCCATTCTCGGTTCAGCAGGATCTCCTGCGAATTGCTCAAGAAGCGATGAGTAATGCTGTTCGACACGCCAAGCCGACGATCATCAGCGTCAATCTACGCTGCAATCCGCCTGACCTCATTCTTGAGATCACTGACAACGGATGCGGCATCGCTGATTCTCAGGCGGCGAACAGCGAAGGCTTCGGATTTTCCAACATGCGAGCTCGTGCTAAAAATATCGGAGCACGACTAGAAGTTCGAAGTGCGGCGGACCGCGGTACCAACATCGCCGTACATCTACCGATGAATTTCTGAGCATGGCGTATGAACCGGAAACGGAGTGTGGTAGTTACGGGGGCCTCAACGGGAATAGGCTGGGGAACGACTAAGGTTCTCATCGCAAACGGCTTTCGTGTGTTCGGGAGTGTCCGGAAGCCCAGCGACGCCGATCGCCTTCAAAAAGAGTTCGGCGACGACTTTTCGCCATTGCTCATGGACGTGACGGATGAAACGGCGGTTCGACAGGCTTCTGCGCAGGTCGAAGCGCATCTCGGGCGGGAAAGACTCGCGGGATTGGTGAATAATGCCGGCATTGCAGTGCCGGGTCCTCTGCTGCACCTGCCGCTGCCGGATTACCGGCACCAGATCGAGGTCAATTTGTTTGGTCCCCTGGTCGTTACGCAAGCACTCGCACAATTGCTGGGAACGGACTCGGGCCGTCAAGGAAAGCCAGGCCGAATCATTAATATCAGTTCCGTCGGCGGGAAGATCGGTGTGCCATTCATCGGAGCGTATGCTGCCTCAAAGCACGCTCTGGAAGGAATGTCGGAAACTCTACGTCGGGAACTGATGCTTTACGGGATAGATGTCATCATTATTGGACCAGGCTCGGTCGCTACGCCGATTTGGGATAAGGCGGAAGCCGATGATTTCAGCCAGTATCAAAATACCGACTATGCTGAGATCCTTGATCGCTTCAGCAAGTACTTCATCGCTGAGGGACGGAAAGGGTTCTCTCCTGAGCGCATCGGAGCGACTGTGCTCACTGCCTTGACCGCAGCACGGCCACGGGTGCGTTATGCCGTGGTGCCGCACCGATTTGTGAATTGGACTTTACCAATGCTTTTGCCGAAGAGAGTGCTCGATAAAATTATAGGCAAGCGCCTTGGCATGGCGAGCACCGGCTTCTGACTGTTGGATCCTGTACTTGATCCGAAAGCGGTGACTTTTAGCTAACGATTAGACTTGTAGCAGAGCCCTGAACCACCCGCAGACACAACAAGCGAAGGGCGGATACTAGTTCCGGCCTGTGTGCTCGAATGGGGGCCGGCGCTGGCTATCCTACCCGTTATCCGACGCCGGGTGACTCGCTGGTTTAGCTTGGACTAATTATCAATCGATAAAATTCATTCCCGAAAAAATCCGACATTCTGGTCTCCAACTTCAATAACAACGCAAAAGTCCAAGGAACCGGTGCGACAATCGTCGACGTCGCGCCCAACAACCAAACCTCTCTATTCTTCCAAGGGACGGCTCTCCTCGGTCTAAGCACCGGACTTGCCGTTCTTAAGGCGGGGTTCGTGCTAGTGCACCAAGTCCGTGACTGGTATAGCGGCGTTGCGATCAAAATGGGCCGCCGGCAAGGCGCGACGAGGGAGCATATCTGAATCGATACGTGACCGAGGAGCAACGCAGCCGCCGGCCCATTTTCATCGCAACCCTTCGGGCCGCGCGTATTTCGGCCGGCTGCTTTGTCGCTCATCGGTCGAAGACCACAGCGGGTATTCTCCCTCTTCGCTTCGCGCATCCAGCCGAAATACGCAGCGGCGCCGCTATACCAGTCACGGACTTGGTGCACTAGTTGCTAACTGCCCAACCAATGGAGCCACGCCCCTCCCGATGGCCTTACCGGGTTCCCTTCTGCTGATAGACCGCTTCGGGAGGCTCTCTGACACCTTGGGCCTTCCGGGCTTTATCGAGGGGCCCTGGGACCTCACGGTGCAAGATAGGGCTACTTCGTGAAAGTCTTCATCTCCAACGTCCTCAACGGCGTTCCTTATGTGAGCAGAAGTCGCGTCCTCTTTGGACCTTCCGACTTCCGAAGAAATTTTTGACCTCGCATTGCTGCGCGCGCGCGAACTTGAATCTCCGGTGTCTCGGGCGAGCAATCCAACCCCTCAAAAAGTGCTGACGGTGGCTGAGTACCGAGTTACCGTTCGCACGGTTGCTGGTTTAGTCCGCTTTTCTCGCCCGGTTTGCCGGATCGGCGGTTCAGACCATGGCCATAAGGCCGGCGACGCGCAGCTACTTAAAAATCAAAAGATTAACCAGGCAGTCACACAACATGGATAGTTCATTGACCGACCCTGCGCTTTGGCATCGCATCCATTTCGCGTTTACGATCACGTATCATTATCTATTTCCGCAGCTCACCATGGGACTGGCCTGGTTCCTGGTATATTGGAAGTGGCGCGCGCTAAAAACCGGAGATGAAAAGTACAATCGGGCCGCCCGGTTCTGGGTCAGAATCTTCGGTCTTAATTTTGCGGTCGGAGTCGTAACGGGCATTCCGATGGAATTTCAGTTCGGGACTAATTGGGCCGGTTTCTCCAGGTATTCTGGCGCGATCATTGGTCAGACGCTCGCGATGGAGGGAATGTTCGCCTTCTTTCTCGAAAGCGCGTTCATCGGTGCGCTGATCTGGGGTGAAAAGCGGCTTGGTCCACGCAATCATTTCCTGGCGGCGGTTGGCGTTGCCACGGGCAGCTGGGTTTCCGGTTTTCTTATCCTGGTGACAAACGCTTTTATGCAGCATCCGACCGGATATTCCGTCCAACCCGACGGGACGCTCGCATTGTCGGATATAGGAGCGTATCTGCTGAATCCCTGGGCGTTTGCACAGTTCGCTCATAACCAGTGCGCTGCCCTCGTCACCGGCTCGTTCGTCGTCGCCGCGATGGGAGCATTTTACGCGCTGCGAGGAATGCATTCCGAGCAGTCACGGCTTTACCTTAGCGCCGGCACGCTCATTGGCCTACTTGCCTCCCTGGCAGTCGCTTTTCCAACCGGCGACGCTCAGGCGAAAATGGTTGGCAACCACCAACCGGCGACCCTGGCAGCAATGGAAGGACGTTTCGCAGGAGGTCCGCTCGCTGAGGTTACCGTGATCGGTCAGCCGAACGTCAACGAACAGCGTTTGGAAAATCCAATCCCGCTTCCTGGTGCATTGAGCTTCCTGGCGTATGGAACCTTCCAAAGTTATGTCAAAGGGCTGAACGAGTTTCCGAAAGACGCCTGGCCGGATAATATCGAGCTGCTCTACTATTCGTTCCACATTATGATCACGCTGGGCGCGATCTTCATCGGAATCATGGCTTGGGCGAATTGGAAGCGCTGGCGCGGCCGCTTAGAGTCCAGCACCGGTGTACTCTGGATATTAATGTTGGCATTTCCGTTCCCTTACATTGCGACCAGCCTTGGGTGGATGACTGCGGAACTCGGCCGGCAGCCATGGCTGGTCTACGGCCTGTTCCGAACGAATAAAGGGTACAGTCAGGTGGTGGGCGCCGGAGACACTATCTTCACACTCATCGGCTTTGTAGGTTTATATTTTGTTCTTGGTCTTCTCTTCCTCTATCTGACCGCGCGGGAGATCTATCACGGTCCGGATGGTCCTGATCCGGCACCCACCCGTCAGGAGGTGCTCGCATGATTGCGCTTTGGTACGGAATTCTCGCGTTCATGCTGACGACTTACATCGTATTGGATGGACGCAATTTCGGAGCGGGCATCCTTCATTGGATCGTCGCGCGAGATCAGCGTGAACGACGTCAGGTGATCGCGGCCATCGGCCCTCTCTGGTCGTGGCACGAAGTCTGGTTAGTCGGAACCGGTGGCGTGATGGTAATGAGCTTTCCTCGGCTGATGGCCGCCTCGTTTTCAGGGTGTTATCTCGCTTTGTTTCTCATTCTTTGGTGCGTATTGCTGCGCGGTATCGCCATCGAAGTCGGCGGCCATATCAATGATCGGCTCTGGCAAACGTTCTGGGATGCGGTCTTTGTCTTCAGCAACGTGTTGCTGGCCGTGCTATTTGGAGCCGCGCTTGGCAACGTCGCGCGAGGGGTTCCCCTGGCTGCCGACGGCACATTTTATCTGCCGTTTTTCACGGATTTCAGAGTCCAAGGGAATGTCGGTCTGCTGGATTGGTACACGGTTCCAATGGCACTGTTTTGCGTTCTCATCCTGACCGCTCACGGAGCGACCTACCTCACCATGAAAACCGAAGGAGCAGTCCACGAACGATCGGCCACCCTGGCCCGCAGACTCTGGGCGGCGGTGATCCCGGCCTTCCTGCTGATCACACTACTCACTTGGTCTGTGCGTCCGGAACTGTTGCAGGGAATTGTGTCTCGCCCCATTGCGTGGATGACGCTGGCTGTTTGCGCGGCAAGCGCTTACGCCATCGCCACCGGGATCCGCAGCCGCCATGAACGGATCACTCTGCTCGGATCGACTTTTCTGTTGTTTGGACTCCTGATGACCGGCGCAGCCGCACTCTTTCCTGTTATGCTTTTCTCGACCACCGAACCAAGCCGTCAATTGACAGCCGCTGATTGCGCCGCGCCGGACTCCAGCCTCTGGATCGCCGTAGCCTGGTGGTTTCCAGCGCTGATACTGGCCTTCGGCTATCTCTACCTCATTCAGCGGCATTACTCAGGCAAGGTGAATGTTTCGAAAGACACCCAAGGGCTCTACTAGCGGTCAAATCTCAATTCTCAATTTTTGGGCCATCCTCTTGAGCTTCTACTGTCCAAGCTCAATCTTTCGCACTTTGATCGCCAGAAAAGCAGCTCTCAGATTGGAATTGCAGCATCATTCAGTCTGAATACGGACCTCCTGAGCGCCGCCGGAGTTCGTCTGCACGTGGATCTCTTCCCCTCGGTTCGTAGGAACGATCTGGAACGCGGCGAGCAAACCATTCAGTCTCACCGACTTGACCTGGGTATTGGCCCGCAGCGTATATCCGATGGTTAAGCTCCAGCCCACGGGAGCCGAAACGGTTGTGACAGAGTTTGTCCCGTCACGCCGCACGGAAACCGCGATTTGAGAAGAGCCGACGCGCAGATTGTCAACTGAAAGCTCTCGCCAGCAACCCAAGCCAGGTTGGATATTTGTGCTCGCTGCAACTGCCACCGGTTTCGGGTAACCACCATCGCTATCTTTCTGTGTCCAACGTATTGATAATGGCTAGTAATTTTAACTCACGTTAAAGCTAACTTAGCACCAGTAGACTTGCTAACTGCCTCAGAATTTGCAGGCACTCCGAAAAATCAAAACGATCTTCAGTAGCTGGTTACCGTTACCGATGCCCTGCAAGCCAACAACCCTAAAACGTGTAACCTTCAATCCCAAAGTGTTACCCAGGTATTGAACCAAGAAGTTACCTATGTTATGACTGCGCCCCTGCACCGTCGAACGCCGAACGTTGAACGTTGAACGCTGAACGTTGAACCCTTCTCTCAGACCCGAATATTATATCTTTGCAAAAACTCCCGGCACTTCTGAACGTCCGATTGGTCAAAGGCGCGGTTGCCAAGTTGATGCGCCGTATCGACGATGTCACGGTGAGCAATTGAACGATGTTTGAGGAGAATCTTCAGATCTTCTTTCAACGAGGCAATTTGCTCGTTGCACATTTTCAGCTCGTTCCGGATCTCCAGGAAGCGGGATTCAATTTCTTCCTCGTTCATACAGTCCCAATGACTCACGGCTGCAAAAAAAATCAAGATTTATCTTGACTTTTGCGTACTCACTCTCTCAGGGAGGCATCTGGGGTTTGGACATTTGGTAAAGCAGGACGCTTTATTTGGCTAGCGGCCCCTTTTTGCGCCGAAGGGGTACGGCCTGAAGGGCCAAGAAAGCATAGCCCAGGCTAAAGCCCATGCGCGTCAACTTAAGCGCGTAAACGGGAGTCTTAAGCGCCGAAGGCGCGTCGGAGCTTAGCCCAGGGTGGAGCGAAGCCGGAACCCTGGGTAGGATTCAGGAGTTGCAGGAGTTGCAGGAGTTCAGGAGTTGCAGAATGGGACGGTATTTCCCACCCTTTGGAGTTGATTCTATGCCGGTATCTGTTCCCGGCTATAGGCGCATACGCTTCAACTTAAGCGCCTAAACGGGACTCTTAAGCGCCGAAGGCGCGTGGGAGCTTAGCCCAGGGTGAAGCATAGCGGAACCCTGGGTCGCTCGGTATTTCCATAGCGCCGGCGATAGTCTGCGACTCGGGGGTTCGTCACTTCCGCTCCTTCAGAGCGGCGTGCATATTAATTCGAATACCCAGGGTTCCGCTTCGCTCCACCCTGGGCTAAGTTCTCTTACACCTTCGGCGTGCAGCCGTTAATCTAAGTTGACGCGCATGGGCTTTAGCCTGGGTTAATTTCGTAGCGACGGCCGCCCTGAAGGGGCGTGCGCAATTCGAGGCTCAAGTAAGTAAAGTCGTCTTTGTTTGGGGTGAGATTCCAATCGTCCTCGATCGAGGACGAGGACGAGTTCGATTACGACTATTGGTCATAGGCGTACCACCTGTGTTCTGTCTCGGCGCCCACTGCGACGCTGCAAAGCCCGGGACAGATTGCGGTGGTCGTCGACAGGAAAACCTAAATCAGCATTTCCGTCTCCGGATCGAACAGACATGCCTTAGCCATATCCACGGCGAGCGTAACGGTCTGGCCGACCGTGGGCGCCGCATCAGGCTCGAAGCGGGCGATGACCTCGCGGCTGCCGATGCGTACAATCACCATGGTCTCGGCACCGGTCGGCTCGACGACCTCGACTGGTGCTTCGATCGTGGCGAGATAGGGCTTTTCCTCCCTCCGCTGGGGATCGTAACGGGTCAGATTTTCCGGCCGGATGCCCAGCATCACGCGACGACCGCTGCCGTCGGAGGCGGCAACCTTGCCGGGAAGCGGGAGGCGAGTCACCTGCCCTTCGCTTTCCAACACGACGCCGGCCGGATCCGAACCGGTAACCTGAGCGGGCAGGAAATTCATTGGCGGCGAGCCCATGAATCCGGCAACGAACATGTTTGCCGGCCGGTCGTAGACCGTCCGCGGCTCGGCAAACTGCTGCAACCTGCCCTGGTGCATGACGGCGATACGAGAGGCCAGCGTCATCGCTTCGACCTGGTCGTGGGTAACGTAGATTGTCGTTTTGCCGAGCCGCTGATAAAGTTTCTTGATCTCGGTGCGCATCTCGACGCGCAGTTTGGCGTCGAGATTGGAAAGCGGCTCGTCGAACAGGAACAGCGCGGGATCGCGCACCAGCGCCCTTCCCATGGCGACGCGCTGACGCTGGCCGCCGGAGAGTTGCGAGGGCTTGCGGTTGAGAAGGCTTTCGATCTGCAGGAGGCCTGCAACGCGAGCGAGGGCCTCCGCCTGCGCCTTTTTGGGCACTCCGCGGCTTTCCATGCCGAAGGTGATGTTGGCGCGGACCGTCATCGTCGGATAAAGCGCGTAGGATTGGAACACCATGGCGATGTCCCGATCTTTGGGCGGCACCTCGTTGACGACCCGTTCATCGATCCTGATCTCGCCCGCGGTGACGCTTTCGAGGCCCGCGATCATGGCAAGCAAGGTCGACTTACCGCAGCCCGAAGGCCCGACCAGCACCACGAATTCGCCGGTCTTCACCTCAAGGTCGATACCCTTCAGCACAGAGACCGAGCCGAAGGATTTGTTCAGGTGGCGAATTGTCAGAGAGGCCATGGATACCTGTTATTTTAGGGCGCCCTGCGTCAGCCCGCGCAAAAAATACCGGCCACCGAAAAAATAGACCAGGAGCGGCGGCAAAGCGGCGATCAACACGGCGGCGCTTTCGACGTTGTATTGGTGCACCGAAGTTCCCCCGGCGCTGAGGGCGATCAATGCCGCGGTGATCGGCTGGTGGGTGCCGGAGGAAAATATGACCGCGAAGAGGAACTCGTTCCAGATGTTGGTGAACTGCCAGATCACAGTAACGATCAGGATGGGCGGCGACAGCGGCAGCACGATCTTACGAAAAATCCGCCAGAAGCCAGCGCCGTCTATTCGCGCCGCCTTGATGAGATCGTCAGGAATATTGACGTAATAGTTACGGAAGAACAGCGTCGTGAAGCTCAATCCCTGGACGCAATGGATCAGCACAAGACCAGAAGTCGTATTGGTGAGGCCGAGCAAGCCGAGCACGCGCGCCCAGGGCAAAAGAACCATCTGGCCGGGCATGAAAACGCCGAGCGTCATGAGGCCGAACAAAATTTCAGAGCCAGTAAAGCGCCACTTCGACAAAACATAGCCGTTTATGGAGCCGATCGCGGTCGAGATGATGGTCGCCGGCACAACCATGGCGACCGAATTGAAGAAGAAGGGCTCAATCCCTGAACAGGTGCCGCCGACGCAGAATTGGTTCCAGGCCGACGGCCAGTAATCGAGCGAAAAGCTGTGAGGCAGGGCTATCAGGCCGTTTCGGCTGATGTCGGGAAGATCGCGGAAGGAATTGAGGACCACAACACCAAGCGGGAGCAGATAATAGAGCGCGAACAGGCTTAGCAGCGCATAAACGACGAATTTCGCCCGGTGCCGGCCCCGGGTGCCCGGCGCGCCCAGCGGATCATAGGCAACAGTGTCAGGCACGGCCGGCCTCCTGTCGCTGGCGCCAATTGGTCCAAATCGTATAGGGCACGAGCACCAGCGACAGCGCAAGGAGGATCATGATCGCCGCCGCAGCCCCTTCGGCCATCTGGCCGCGCTGGAACATGAGATCATAGACATAGATCGCCGGTACCGTGGTAGAGATCCCGGGCCCGCCACCCGTTAACGCTAAAACCAGATCGAAGGTCTTAATGGCAAATTGCAGAAGCACGACGAGCACGGAAACAAAGATCGGCCCGATCGCCGGCAGGATGATACGGCGATAGATCCGCGCCATGCTGGCACCATCGATCTGCGCAGCCTTGACAAGATCGGGATCGACCGAGCGCAGGCCAGCCAGAAACAGTGCCATGACAAAGCCCGAAGCCTGCCAGATGCCGGTGATCACCACAGTGTAGATCGCCATCTCGCGCTGCACGATCCAGTCGAACTTAAAGCTCGCCCAACCTAGTTGACGAACCACGCTTTCTATCCCGGTGGACGGGCTGAGCAGCCAGCGCCAGACGGTACCCGTTACCACGAAAGAAACCGCCAACGGATAGAGATAGATCGTGCGCCAAAGGGCCTCGGCACGAACGCGCTGATCAATCAGAATGGCGAGCAACAGCCCAATCGCCATGGCGCCGACCACATAGAGTGAGCTGAACAGGAAGAGATTTGTATAGGCAATGCTCCAGCGCCGGTTGCTCCATAATTCCGCGTATTGATGAAGGCCGGAGATGGAATAATCGGGCATCAGGGTGGAGTTCGACAGCGAAATCCAGATCGTCCAACCGCAAAAAAGAAACACGTAGACGAACGTGGCAAGTAGCGAGGGCGCGAGAACGAGTTGCGGCAGGACGGCCGTTAACCGCTCTCGGAGCGGACGGCCCTCGTTCGGCGCGGTCCTAACAGGCGTGAATGTCGCGGGCTCGGCCACGGTCCTTTGACCCTTCTCCCGCTTGAGGAGAGAAGGGCTGGTGTCAGGTGCTATTGCTGCGCTTCGACGGCTTCGGCCAGTTGCTTGGCGGCATCCGCTGCCGATAGTTTCGGCGTGTTAACAAATTCCGTGATCACTTCCATCGCCGCGCCGCGATACTTCTGCAGGATGGTCATGTTGTGGGCAAAGCTGCGCACCAACGTGCCGGCTTTGATGGAATCGTTCAGATCCTTCTGCGACTTTTCCTGGCAAGGATTGAAGCCCTTGCTCAAATCGACGTCTAGCCTGGCTGGAATCGAGCCTTTCGCCTGGTTGAAGATTGTTTGGAAGTCTTTCGACATAATGAGATGGGCAAGAAGCTTCGAGCCGGCGAGATAGTCGGGATCCTTTTGCTTAAAAAAGACGACCGAATCGCTGTTGAGAATGAAGCCCGGCTTACCATTGTCGGCCGGCGCCTGACCGCAGAGATAGTCGGTCCCTTCCTTGAATCCGCCGGCATTGAAAGTGCCGATTGACCAGTCGCCCATGAAGAAGAATCCGGCTTGACCGGTGAGCATCATGTTGGCAGCGGCGTCCCAGGCGCGGCCAGCCATGCCGGGATCCATCCAGTTGATCATCTTGCGAAATTGCTCGAAGGCGGCAACCATTTTCGGGCTGCGCATCGCGTCCGTGCTGCCTTCGACGAAAGCCTTGCGGAAGAGGTCAATATCTATGCCGTAGACGACGACCTCAAACGTGGTGGCGTCGGTCCAATCTGCGCTGCCATGCGCGATCGGAATAATGCCGGCCGCTTTTATTTTCTCGGCGTCGGCATTGAATTCAGCCCAGGTCTCGGGCATTTGCTTGATGCCCACTTTGTCGAGCACTTTCTTGCTGGCCCACATCCAGTTGATGCGGTGGATGTTCATCGGTACCGCGACCCAGGAACCCTTGGGTTTCATCACCGACAGAAGTTCGGTGGCAACGGTGCCATCCCAATTTTCCTGTTTCGCAATCTCGTCGAGGTTAAGCGTCATGCCGGTGGCATTCCACTCGGCGATTTCGGGGCCCTTCAACTGCACCGCGGGCGGCGGATCGCCGGAAACGACATCGGCGCGAAGCTTGGCCAGCGTATTGGCGGTATGGCCGGCGATTGAAGTAGACTCCCATTTGCCGCCTGCCGCCGTGAACATCTCTCCTAGCTTGGCGATCGCCGCCGCATCAGAACCATTGTTCCATTGCGAAAGCAGATTCGTCTTGGGTTCGGCGTACACCGCACCGGCTGATAACAGCCCGAGCGTCAACGAAACAAAAGCCACCGACGTGGTGGCGTAACGTGCTAAAAACATCGATTTCTCCTATATCGAACGGCCCAATTTCCTGGGCTGGGGGGTTAATTTTGTCGTACGGACTAGCATATCACATACATCCGACACAATAGTAAAGAGCTTACGGTCCGAAAACTTTGCGAGTCGCGCGTTAGTGCCCGAATCCCGGAGATGGACAAATGATCAAGATCTAAACCGGCTTCTGACAAACAGGACACCAAGCGGTGGTGCGGCTGGCGATCGTTCCGTGATCCAGCAAGGTGCCGTCCCGCGGACAGCGGCCCCGTTTCAGCCAGCGACGATGAATCAGCCAATTCTTTGGCGGCTCGCTCCAGTCAACGCCGATTGTTTTCAGCGCCGTGCGGCAGATCGCGCGGCTGACCCGCCAGAGATCCCGCTGTTGCGAGGCACTTAAATCACCGCAGCGCGTGGCCGGATGCAGTCTGGTCTGCCACAGGATTTCATCGGCAATCCAGTTTCCCACTCCCGGAAAAAAGGTCTGATCAAGTAGCACCGCCTTGACCGCCGAACGCCGCCCTCGGTTGAAATATTCACGCAACAGGGCCTGCGTGAATGCGGGCGAAATCACCGCGGGCGGCAGATCTCTCCACCACTCTGGCAGCCCTTTACCCAGCGCAAACCGGACACGTCCGAACATTCGGGGATCGGAATAAACCAGGCTCCGCTGGTCCTGAAACAACACCAGGTGATCGTGTTTGCCAGGCGATATCTCGGCGGCCTCGACGCGCAGCCGCCCGCTCATTCCGAGATGAATCCCGAGCGACGCTCCATGCGAAAAGCGAAAGAGCATCTGCTTCCCGTGCCCCTCCGAACGGAGGAGTCTTGCGCCGGTTAACTCCTTTTCCAGGGCCGCGATATCGGTGCCGCGGAACACCCGCTTTTCGGGATGCAGCGCGACCCCGATGACCTGCCTGCCCAGACCTAAATCCCATTGCCGGCGGAAATATTCGACTTCTGCAAGTTCAGGCATGGATGGAGATGGACTGCGCAATGGACAGCCGAGACCTTGCGAGCGGAACTCGCCCGGTCCGGTTATCGATCTCCGCAATGATCCAGTCTCGGTACGGCCGGCCGGACCTCGATGCTCACACCGTATTCCAGACCCGGGCACTCTTTGGCGATTTCCAGTGCTTCATTGAGGTCGACCCCTTGTAACAATATGTAACCAGCGATCGCCTCCTTGGACTCGACAAACGGACCATCGGCTACGGTCCGCCCCTTCTTGCCCGAAACGATTTTACCTTCATACGCGAGCGGTTGGCCGGCCTTGGCCTTCCCCTGTTCGGTCAATCCATCGAACCAGGCGGTCCAGTGGTTCATGACTTTCTCGATTTCTTCCCCGGAGAGACTTTTACGCCAATGCGTACCGCGCATTAACAGCATGTATTCGGATGTGGTTGTCTGCTTATTCATACTCGGCTTTCAAATCCAAACGTCGTTCTCCGCCGTTCGTTCACCGCCTTCGTGCCCAGTATTGAGTACGCCGCGTGGCTCGATGAGCAATAACTTAACCTCGCTTTCTGCATAAGGCTTGTGCTCGACACCCCGGGGGACGACGAGCATTTCCCCGGATTGAATTTGGACGGTGCCATCGCGAAAATCGATTCGCAGATTGCCTTCGATCACAATGAAGGTCTCATCCGTGTCCTTATGGTCATGCCAGATGAAGTCGCCGAGCAGCTTCACCAACTTAAACTGATAATCATTCATTTCGGCCACTACCTTTGGCGTCCACCGCTCTGCGAAGAGTCCGAATTTCTGCTGAAAATTGATCGCATTACTTTTCATATCTGATTCTGAGAAAGAAATAGACCGTCATGGCGGCTCCAACAACCATCACAAATCCGCGCACCCAGGCTGGCGGAAGTTTCTGGGCTATCCAGGCGCCGCCGTAACCGCCAACGATGGTGGCCGCCCCGAGAATGAATGCGGCCGTCCAGTAAATCTTACCGACTGCCAGGAATATAACGACAGCCAGCGTGTTGAAAGCGGTTGTCAGGATGACCTTGAGAGCGTTGGCCAGATGAATGTTTTCCAGACCGAGCATATCCAGAACTGCCAACTCCAGGATACCCGCCCCAGCCCCGTAGAATCCTCCGTAGATCCCGATAACTAATTGCAGCACTGCAGCCTTTCTTAACGCACCCCATCCGATTTCTCCCGAGACGGAAACCAAACGCAAACCGAGACTCCGGCGGAGGCGATTTCCAAATGCGAACATCAATGTCGCTCCGAGCAAAAGCCATGGGACGAGGAGGTCAAACGCGGGGGTGGAGGTATAAAGAAGGATAATCGCGCCCATCGCTCCCCCGAGAAGACTGGTCACACCAAGAACGACAACCGTACGAGTCTGTGCCGCGAGGATCTTTCGGTACGCCCAGAAGCTGGCACACTGACCTGGAAAGACAGCTATCGTGCTAGTCTGATTTGCAGGCACCGACGGAATCCCAATGAATACGAGGGCAGGAAAAGTGAGGAAAGTGCCGCCTCCGGCGACTGCGTTCATCACGCCGGCCAACAGGCCGGCAACGATCAACAGAACCGTATTGCTGGAAGAAATGTGCATTACAAAACGAGCGGTAGTGCGGTTTTCTGCCAAAATGGGAACTAGAGGTAAACGGCAGATTAGAAGAAACCTTTGCTTTCTTCTGTTCAAATTCTTTGCTCCCTTTCGTACGGGATACAGAGCTGCACCCAATGAGACACCAATCGAGAGGAACCGTCCGCCCCGGAGAAGGCCCCGCCGTTGGCTCTAGTGCGGTAGCTTCGGAAACTCACGGCTCGATTCAGTTGGCCACATGGCGGTCGGTCGGGCTGTGGCGTCAGGATTGGCTCTCGATTCTCCTTTTGGTAGTCATTACGATGGCCGCCTACCTGCCCTCCTGGAGCGGAACTCCGATTTGGGATGATGATGCCCACCTCACGAAACCGGCGCTACGCTCCCTGGACGGGTTAGCGCGAATCTGGACTCAACCCGGCGCCACCCAGCAATATTATCCATTGGTGCACACTCTTTTCTGGGTGGAACACCGACTGTGGGGAGATTGGCCTGCAGGATATCATTTGCTCAACATTCTGCTCCATTGCACCTCAGCTTTGCTCCTGGTCGGAATATTGCGGCAGCTTGGAATACCGGGAGCCTGGCTGGCGGCCGCCATCTTTGCGCTGCACCCAATCCAGGTGGAATCGGTGGCTTGGATCTCCGAACTCAA
The DNA here is from genome assembly GCA_963846195.1 of uncultured Verrucomicrobiae bacterium. GTDB lineage: Bacteria > Verrucomicrobiota > Verrucomicrobiia > Chthoniobacterales > JAFAMB01 > JAFAMB01. The sequence continues at coordinate 220,904 of CAWJVG010000014.1, read as the reverse complement.
GAACACGCTTTCCGGAGTGTTCTATTTCAGCTCCGCGTCAGCCTACCTGAAATTTGACCGCACCAGGAACCTTGGGTTCTATGCCAGCGCCTTGCTGCTTTTTGCATTAGGCCTGCTGTCAAAAACCGTCATCGCCACCTTACCTGCCGCGATGTTGGTGATTTTTTGGTGGAAGCGCGGGAAGTTATCATGGAGAGAGGACTTACTGCCTCTGATACCCTTCTTCTTGCTGGGGACGGCTGCGGGACTATTTACCGCCTGGGCGGAACGCAACCTCATCGGTGCAGAAGGCTCCGATTTCAATTATTCTTTCATCGAACGCATCCTGATCGCCGGGCGTGCAATCTGGTTTTACTTGAGCAAGCTTTTCTGGCCAATCGACTTGATCTTCGTCTACCCGCAATGGCAGGTCAGCCAGATGGTCTGGTGGCAATATCTCTTCCCGACAGCATTGCTGTTTTTGCTCGCAGTTCTGGGGTGGCTAAGCCGCCGATGCCGCGCCCCCTTGGCCGCACTGCTCTTTTTCGTCGTGACGCTATTCCCCGTATTAGGGTTTTTGAATGTATATCCGTTCCGTTACTCGCTCGTAGCGGACCATTTCCAGTATCTTGCGTGTCTCGGGATTATTGCGCTCGTTGCATCCGGAATAGTCTTGCGGCTCCAGCACTGGCGGCTCTGGCTTCATCCAAGCGGTTCCCTGCTGTGCGGAGCCTTACTAGCTTCGCTGACTATTCTCACCTGGCATCAGAGCACGATGTATTCCGACGTCGAAACTCTCTGGCGCACCACGATCGAAAGAAATCCCAGGGCCTGGATGGCTCATAACAATCTTGGCGCTGTCCTGCTCCAGGCGGGAGAGGTCGACGAAGCCATTGTTCATTTTCGAAAAGCACTGGCGATAAAAGCGGACCATGTGGAAGCACAAGCCAATCTTGGCAATGCCCTCCTCCAAAAAGGAAAGTTGGACGAAGCGATCGCGCAGTACGATAAAGCGCTCGAAATCAAATCCGACTATCCTGAAGTCCACTACAACCTGGGAAATGCTCTTCTCCAGAAGGGCCAAGTGGATGAGGCCATCGCTCACTACGAAAAAGCGCTCGCGATCAAACCCGACTATGCGGACGTTCACAATAATCTCGGCATCGTCCTTCTCCAGAAGGGCCAAGTGGACGAGGCGATTGCTCACTACCAGAGGGCACTCGAAATTAATCCTCAGGATGTCCAGGCCCGCGCCAATCTGGCATGGGCACTGGCGACGTCGCCGCAGACGTCCATGCTCAAAGCCATCGCCGTTAAGTTAGCTCAACAGGCAAACCAACTGACGGGCGGTGCGAATCCAACGGTTCTTCATATACTCGCAGCCGCTTTCGCCCAAACCGGAAAATTCTCCGAAGCAATAGAGACAGCCGAGCGAAGTTTGCAACTGGCCACCGCCCAGAATAATACACCCCTGGTCGCAGCGTTGCGAACGGAGATCGGCCTTTACCAGAAGGGTCTCCCCTGCCGGAATCAACAACAATAAATCGCCCGCAAGACAAAGGTAGGCCGATCCAATCAGGTTTGTTTTACTAATAGGAGCTTGCGATAATCTCCAGCATCTCGTCCGGGGTCGGAGCTCTTGGGTTGTGCCTGTGGTGCGGGCGTGCCATCGTCTGCCTCGCGAGTACCGTCAGATCCTCTTTGGAAACGCCGAAGTCTCTCAAAGAGCAGGCGATATTAATGCGACCAAGAAACTCCTGGAGCAAGGCCGGACACCGCTCGGCGGCGTCCGGGACCGAGACCTCAACGAGCGTGGGTTCCAACAGATGGGCAAGTCTAGCGAACTCGGGAACGGCAGGCAGCCCACGTGAACTCCATGCAAGCTCGATAAACCGATGCCAAAGCCAGGCCGTGAGGAATGCCCGCAAACAGACTTCCTACGGCCATCGCGATCCCGTTAGGCAGCGCCACACCGGAACTGCAAGTCGCGAATCCCGCCAAGGTGTCGGCCCAGGCCAGACTGCTTCGTGCGCCCAGGCTGCTGCCATCCTGCACAGCGATCGGCAGATTTTTGATGACGCGACTGACTGCTTCCCAACCGAACAATTCCGTCAACGGATTGCTTCGTGGATTCAAAATCGATTCAAAGGCGTGGCTGAAGGCGACAAATCCTGTTACCGCGGTCACCTCGGCGGGCACTGAGAACATGAGCTGTGGATCAATTATTGCCGCTCTTGGCACGAGGTGGCCGCTGCATAAGGCGGACTTAACCCGGGAGCCGGTATCCGTGATGACCGCCAATGAATTTACCTGTGATCCGGATCCCGCGGTTGTTGCAACAGTGACCACCGGCAGCGTCTGGGCGGTGGGTTGCTTTTTGAAAGACACGTAGTCCCAACTTGTTCCCTCGTGTGTTGCTTCCACGGAGATCGCCTTCGCCGTGTCGAGGCTGGAACCACCTCCAATCCCGAGAATTACATCGGCACGAAATGTTTTGGCTAGCTTCGCACCCGTTGTGATGAGGTCCGCTGTGGGGTTCGGATTCACGCCGTCAAAATGTTCCCACTCGAGTCCCAGATGTTCCAGAAGTTCGCCAACAATCGGATATAAATCACGCAAGGCGCCTTTCTTCGGCCCACTGACGATCAGGCATCTCTGACCATAGCGGCTAACAATGGAGCCGACCTCGCTGATCCTGCCATTACCAAAAATAATCTCGCCGGAGTGTTGATATTCGAACGCTTTCAATGGAATACAATCGTCACTCCATGGTCGATCTCGCCACTCGACCTGCGCCACAGAGTTAATCGCTTCTTGATGATGTCAGAGGCGCCAAAGGCAATAAGCGTCACAATCAAGACAGAGCCCGTGACGATTTGCTGTTCTTCCGGCGTGACACCGGCAAGTCCCAATGCGTTCTGAACGAAAGCAAGAACCAGGAGAGCGATCAGGACGCCTGGCATCGTGCCGGCACCTCCAAAGATGTTGACTCCCCCCAGGACCACAGCGGTTATGACGGGCAATTCGAGTCCTGTGGCGGTATCTGAACGCGCGCTCGCCAGATAGGCGGTTAGAATGATTGCCGCCAGCGAAGACATAGCTCCGGATGCGATAAAAATGCCGAGAATGGCTCGCTTGACGTTAATGCCGGAGAACCGTGCCGCGCCCAGGTTATTTCCGATGGCAAACAGCGCCCGCCCCCAATGGGTCGCATGCAAAAAGATAGCGAACCCGATAAATAGCAACAGGAAGATCAACGAACTCCACGGGATCGCTGTCGCGCCGATCGTTCCGAACCCGATGTCTTGATACCATTGCGGAAACCCACTCATCCCGCGCTCGTTGAGGATAATCTGAGCAATCCCCCGGTATAACGCGAGCGTCCCGATGGTGACGACGAGAGAAGGAAGTGCCCCATAGACAACGATCAATCCATTGATGAATCCTGCGAGCGTTCCAATCACCATCCCCAGCAACATTGCCATTTCAACGGGAAGTCCGTGCTCAAGGCAGACCGCCATGAAAGATGCACAAAGGCCGACAATTGACCCAACCGAAATATCGATCTCCCCGGTGACAATGATTAACGTCATGGGCAAGGCAACGATTGCCGTCGGCGTCATGCCCGCCAGCGCAATTGAAATGTTCGAAGACGTCAGAAAATATCGAGAAACGTGCGCTCCGCAGAGGAAGGTTCCGATCAGGACGAAGAGGAGAAACATTTCCCACCGCGCAAGTGAACCGCGCAGCCAGGTCATCGATCGGCTGGGATTCCTCATGCGAGCCTCCCGGACCTTCGCCGGCCCCGGCGAGACTGGCGCTCGACCCGCTCCGCACGCCTCGCCAGGTGACTGTAAAAGAGCACTGTGCAAAGGATCGCAGCACCAAATACGGCTTGCAGCCAAAACCGGTTGATCCCCAAAAGCTGAACCCCGTTCTGCAAGACGGCGAAAATTATCGCTCCGATAGCTGCGCCATACACCGAGCCGCTACCTCCGAAAATGCTTACTCCCCCTACCACAACCGCTGAAATCGCTTGAAAATGAAGATCAGGTGCGATTACGGCATCCACCGTTCCAAACCGAGCGCCCCAGAGGACGCCGACAAGCCCGCACAATAGTCCAGACAGGATGAAGACCAAGGCGATGTGCCGCCTGTCGCCTATGCCGGCGAATCGTGCGCTCTCCTGGTTGCTGCCGAGCGCATACAGGTTTCGTCCTGTCCGCGTGAACCGCATTGCCAATCCGAATCCGATGGTCAGAACAACCGCCAGCCAGACGAGTACCGGCACGCCGGCAAAGTGCATCCGGGCAATATCGCCATAGCTATCAGGCAACACCGTTGCCGAGATCTGCCGTCCACCCGCGAGGACGATAACTCCGCCTCGGTAAATCGCGAGCGTTCCCAGGGTAGCGACGATCGCTGGAATTCTAAAGACGGCCACTAACAAAGCGTTCACAGCGCCGAGTCGCGATTCCGACCGCGCATCCGAGGAGAATCACAAAGAGAATCCAACCGTCCGGATGGCGCTCCAGCCATTCGGCGGAAATGAATGCACTTGCCGCCACAATTGCACCAACCGAGAGATCGACCTGTCGGGCAATAATAACGGCGGCTTCTCCCAAGACAACGATACAGACGAGCGTCGCTGACAGGGCCACCTGTTCGAGATTTGCTCCCTGCAAAAAGCGCGGCTCGCGCGCCGTCACCATCGCACAGATGATGAGCAGAGCCAGGATAAGGCCCAGTTCCGGGACGCGCATCATGCGTCCTGTCAAGCCCTGCGAACTGCGGGGTGAAACCATCGCCGTTCCAGCAGGCCGGGCCGGAGGGCCCGGTGAGGGCTCAGAGGTTCGGTGTTCTCGCGCCGCGTGAGCGGCAGCAAGCAGCATCGCCTCGCGATCGAATGAGGTTCGGACGGACTCGTCAGCGATGCGGCCACCCCGAAAGACAATGATTCGATCAGCCATTCCCATGACTTCCTGCGCGTCGTCGCTAATGAGGATGACGGCCATTCCCTGACCCGCCAGCTGAGAAACAATACGATGAATTTCCGCTTTCGCCCCGACATCAATGCCACGCGTCGGCTCGTCGAGGATGAGGACCCTCGGGGAGGGAATCAACCATTTTGCCAACAAGACCTTTTGCTGGTTGCCGCCAGAGAGCGTGTTCGTCTGTTGCTCGATTCCGGTTGCGACTATTCGCATCCGGGTCGCAAAATCACGGGCGATCCGCGCCTCCGCCGCACGGTCGACGAGTCCCAGACCGTTCGCGAGTTGCCTGAGGATCGGGAGTGTCTCGTTCGCACGAATTGGAAATTGAAGGACAAGCCCTTGTTGGTGACGATCCTCGGGCAGGAATGAGATTCCAAGCTGCATCGCGTGCCGAGGCGAACGAGGTCGTGCTATTCGGCCATCCACGCGGATCTCGCCGCGATCAGGCTTTATGATTCCGAAAAGCATTTGCGCGACCTCAGATCGCCCGGCGCCAACCAGGCCGAAGAAGCCCAGAATCTCGCCTGCCCGGACTTCGAAGCTGACATCCTCGACGAATGCGGCGCCGGATAGACCTCGTACGGAGAGGACCGGCACGCCTATCTGCGCATCTTCCTTTGGGAAGAAAGCTCCGGGCTCGGTGCCAATCATGTGACGAACGGTCTGTTCGGGTGTGAGTTCGGTGCCAGGAATTGTTACAATGCGCTTGCCCGAACGCAGGATCGTAATCTCATCGCCCCACCGGAGGATCTCATCAATGAAGTGGCTGATGAAAAGAATGGCCACCCCCTGTCGCTTCAGTTGCTCGACGATCTCGAAAAGTCGCTCCACTTCGCGACTGGAAATGGTCGACGTTGGTTCGTCCATGACGAGGACGCGGGCATCGATAGAAAGAGCTTTGGCTATCTCGATTGCCTGACGCTCCGCAAGGCTCAGGATTTTCACCGGTACGCGAACGTCGATTTCCATGCGCAGACTTGATAATAATTCGCGTGCCCGGCTTTCCATCGCGGTCCAGTCAACCCCTCCCATCCGTCGTGGTTGGCGGCCGATAAACACGTTCTCCGCGACCGAGAGGTCGGGGAAAATGGCGGGGTGCTGGTGAATCACGGCGATGCCCTGGCGTCGGGCATCTGCGCTGCCGAGGATCGTGGTTCTGATGCCATTTTTCAGGATCCGGCCACTGTCCGGTTGATGGATCCCGCCGAGGATCTTAACGAGCGTGCTCTTCCCCGCCCCATTCTCGCCGGCGAGAGAATGCACCTGTCCAGCGCAAAGACTGAGATCGACGTTACTCAGAACTTCGACGGGGCCGAAGCGTTTTGTGATCCCCCGAAGCTCAATGACAGGCGCCACTTTATCCAATTGAGGATGAGAATTGTTCGGATCACGGGACTGGATGACGTCCCTGGGTTCTCCTGATGGCGCCGGTTTCACGTGGATATTGGCCGCCGCGGGACTGCACCTCCCAAGATGCAGCCCCGCGCCCCCAATGAACAATGACTAGAAGTTATAGTCCTTGATATTGTCCGGTGTGAATTGTAGCGGCTCACCGGTAATGATTTGTCCAGTGGAGTCGATCTCATATTTCCCCGGCCACTTTCCTTCCTTGATCGTGAAAGAGTCGCCGGCTTTTCCTTGAATCTTTCCATCAACTAAGTTCTTTGCCGCATAGTAAGTGACATAACCGAGTTTAATGGGATCCCACAGGTAGAAGCCCTGGATCGTACCATCCAGCATGTATTTCCCCGTGATACTCGGAACGCAATTGCCGGAGATCTTGATTGCGCCCGCCTTATGGACGGATTCAAGTGCGCGAGCAACCGCGGGAAGACCGGGGCAAGTCGGAGCAAAAATCCCCTTGAGATCAGGATACTTGGTGGTCAATGCCACGGTAGCGTCGAAAGCTTTTTGCTCGTTATCGTATCCGTATACCTCATCCACGATTTCGATATCCTTATACTTCTTGAGCTCGTCCCGGAACGCTGCGATCCACGCATTCTGATTCGCGGCCGTTGGCTGAGCCGAGACGATAGCCACTTGGCCTTTCGGTCCCATCGCCTCGATCAGCAATTTGGCGCCATATCTGCCAATGGCATCGCTGGTGGACTGATTGACAAAAAAGGGACGACCCTCAGGGGCCGAATCGGCGTCGAATGTAACGACCTTGGCGCCCAGCTTTTGCGCCCGCTTCATGGCGGGAACGACCGCATCAGGATCGCTCGCGGCGATCGCGATCGCCGGGATATGGCGGTCTGCCAGATTATTGATGAGCTCGACCTGGGCCTGGCCGCTTGACTGCGTCGGGCCGTAGTTATTGGCGGTACCGCCGATTTCCTGGGCGGCGATCCGCGCACCCGACAACGTGGCGTTGTAGTACGGATTAGTGGTTTCCTTGATCACCATGGCTAGTTCGAAATTATCCGTTCCAGCCGCCCTGGCAGATATCGTCCACGCACTTAGCAATGGAATACTCGCCAGGAGGGCCAGTGTTAGTAACCGAGACGGTTTCATAGCATTCGGGACTACGGCAGGGATCTTGTCCGCTCCCGCCTGGGCGGAAGGAAGGATCACCATGCCGATCGACGGCGCGGTGAGCATCAAGTTCAGGGGAGACCTCATCTTCATAGTGAGTCAGTTTTCTCTTTTCTAGGATTGGTGTTGATAAGACGTTAAACGCGTTGGCCTGAAAGCGATCGGGTGAGGAATCGGAGGACTCGGTCGCAAGGGGAGTCGGCTGCTACACTATGAGAAAACGATAGCTGGCGTAAGCTGCTAATTTACGCCAGAATTATCGCAAAATGCGCATAAAGCACCGGAAACGCACGATTCTGCTAGCGCTGACCTCCACCCATCATGGTTTCTACCGAGGCGCCGCCCGATATGCTGCCGAACATGATTGGCACGTGGTCGCCGACATGATCTACGACGCGACAATACCGGTCGGATGGAGAGGCGACGGGATCCTTTCATTCGTTGGACATTGGGAAGAGCTTGCGAAGTATGTAATTTCTGCCGGGGTGCCCGCAGTCGAGATCTCGTCGGTTCGAAAGGATCTAGGGGTTCCCTGTGTCATGGAGGACAACCAGGCAATCGGAAAACTCGGAGCGGAACATTTGCTTGAAAGAAATTTCAAGAACTTTGTTTGGGCACCATTCTGTGATGACGCGGTCAACGAGGAACGGTTTCGCGGCTTTGCAGCGACGGTACGAGAGGCCGGACACGACTGTGTGGAACTGCTGCCGGTGAACACCCGCAGGAGCACCCGACTCAATCGGCACGTTAACTGGACGCTGCGCCGGCGGTGGGTAATCCACACGATCCGATCGTTACGCTATCCACTCGGCATATTTTGCTATAACGATTGCGTTGCCGCCGACATCGTTGATGCCTGCATCGAGGCCGACATTCAAATTCCAGATCAGGTCGCGGTCCTTGGGGTAGACAATGATCCTGTGATCTGCGACTGCGTGCAGGTCCCGCTCTCCAGCGTACGGCACGATCTCGAGGGGATGGCATACGAGGCCGCAGCTTTGCTGGACCGCCTGATCAATGGAGACCCTCCGCCCAAAATACCTAAACGGATTCCCCCAAAGGGAGTCGTTACTCGCAAAAGCACCGAAGTTCTTGCCGTCGAAGACCCGAAGGTAAGCGCCGCTCTGAGGTACATTCAGGGAAACTTTCCCCGAGGCAATTTATCGGTGGATGACGTCGTCGCTTACACTCAACTTCCTCGGCGAACCTTGGAACGCGCCTTTCGCTTGGAACTCCGGCGCACGATGCTTCACGAAATCTTGCGTGTCCGAATTAACCATGCACAAAAGCTTCTCGAGACAACAACGCTATCGGTCACGGATATCGCGGCGCAGTCCGGATTCGCGAATCTGAACCATTTCTTCCGAGTGTTTCATGGGCGGACCGGGCTAACCCCTCGAACGTTTCGCCTTGCTCGCCAACGGGCGCGGTAAACACGTGGAAGTTGCCGGTGTCAGTGTCACTGAAAATGGTTAGAAAGCCGAGGTGGACCTCAGTCTTTGTCCAGCTTCTTCCAAAGCTCTCGGCGTGAGCTGGATATTGTTGAGTACATAAAGCATGAAATGATCAATCGGCATTGAGTGCCGTGGCGCATTCGTTTTCGGGATGGTTTTCTCGCACTCTGCGCAGTGAAAAATGGGCTCGACGATCGTTCCGGGTTTTGGACTCGGAATGTCCATCAGCGCGACTCCATCGGAAAAATTTTTGATCGTCGCACCGCATTTGTCGCACCGTATCTTTGGGCGCGCATGGCCTTCGTCGTCTATCTGAAATATAAGCGGCATGAACTCACGCTACGTCAGGTTATCCGCTCTGCAAAGAGTAGTGTCCTGTCCCCGCCCCAGGCAAAGCGTCCCGCTTTGCGTCTTTCACCTTTCCTTGGGCAAAGGCTCCTCAGGGAGAGCATGTCCAATGACGACGATGGCGCGAACAAAGCCATCCGCGACCAGTATCGGGCTATTGGTGAGGTGCAACCAATACGGGTGCCCGTCCTTGCAACAGAGGACAAGTTCCTCGCTGCCGGAGACGCCTCGCCGACGGCACGGCGAATTCGCGCGATAGTTGCCGGGGTTCACACTCAAGCACCCTATTTAGCTTGAGCCCGCGCCCGTTCAACCCCTCGCCGTAGCGCGAGCTTTCGCTTTTGCAGCCTCTTCTTCCCGATTCTTCGGCGGCGCGTTGGTCTCGAGCGAACAGAGAAGACTAGCCGAGATTCCGGCGATGGCATCGACCGCGGCCAGGAACGAGGCTTCGTTCGCCTTCGACGGTTTGTTAAAACCACTGATTTTTCTCACGAACTGGAGCGAAGCAGCTCGAATCTCATCGGCATTGACCGGAGGCTCGAAGTTGAAAAGAGGTTTGATATTCCTGCACATTCGGCAACTTCCTTAACGAAGCCGAAATGTGGGGACAGGTCAAATAGTGTCAGTGCCATTGGAAAGGCGGAATCGAGACCAATTGTCGCGAGTAAAGACCGTTTCGCCTCCGAGGCGCGAAATTGAGACGAATGCAACAACTCTCAAGAATTTGTCTCACCATGCGCTTTTTCCTTCTTCCAATCCTGCTGGTCGCCTCGATTCAGGCATTTGCTGCCGATCCGGTCTTGAAGTTTACCCTGACGAAAGCCGATGGAGCGCCAGCGGCCTATGAATTCTTCGTTCCGAACGACGGCACCGATCAAAGTGCACTCATGACGCACGACGAAGCCGTCCAGCGGCAGCACAATGCGGGCGTAGCAGCTTTGACTTGGGCAAAGCAGTTTTACGGCGCCCACGAGATTTATATGCGTTCGGTGGAACTTCAACCGGGACCGGTCCCGTACTATTTGGCTAAATTCGATGGCGACCTTGCCGGGGCTCGCCAAGTATTCTTCGCCATCGTTCTTACGTCGGGATCGGTCCTTGAGCCGACCCAGACGCTTCAGGGCAGCTCGAGTACCAGCCAGTAGCCTGGCGCGTTGAGAGCGTCATTTCAGAGGCGCAAGCCGCCGCTGCCGAGACTATTGACTGGCGGCTTCACTTTGTGCCCGAGATGTGTGTCATGTGATCGGCCCCGACTTTCCATTCGCCGCCCTCTTTGACCCAGGTGCGGGTGACTTAAGAGAGTTAGTGTCTCGGCCGTTAAATTGGGATTTCACAATCTCTCGAAAATCCGCTGTCAGCTCGTATTGTCCGGCGGAAAAGAAGAGCATCAGATTTTCAGAAGCTGATCTACCTGCACCGCTTCACCGGTCTTAAAGGATTGGTTGGCAGCGAGGCCGGTTAGAATCGAACGAGCCCCGTCCAAATGCCCGGCTGCCCGTCCCAACGGGTCGTTCTTTTCGCCGACGCCAAAGAGATCTTCGAGCAGCAGAAGATCCCCGCCGCCGTGGCCGCCCACGGCTTCCGGAATTTCTACGTGCCTCGGTTTCTCCCAATGCGGAAAAACCATCAACCGCTGGCTCGAGCTCAATCCGTCGCCGATGTGGCTATTACCGGCACTGATATAGGAGTTTTCCAATTCGTCGAGTTCGAGGCGCCCTTTCGTTCCGTTGAAGGCAATACGGTATCCTTCCCAAGGGGAATAGGCCGTGAGAGAATAGGAAAGCTGCGCTCCGTTTTTGTAACGTACCGCGAGATTCATCGTATCCTCGATGCTTATGCCGTCGCCGAATACGTTCTGATCGCGCAGGTAGCCGTCACCTTTTTCCGCCTTGAGGTAAAGATTTTCTAGCGGTCCCCCGTCTCTCAGATCAAGGGCGAACGGATCGCCCTTCGCTTCTGGAGCACCTGTGCTGCGAACGTACGGATGGAAATCTCCCCGACGCTCGGCATTGATTCTCCCGTAGAAGGACAGCCTGCCCAGCCCGAAAACTGTCTCCGGAGAACTGTCGAGCCACCAATTGACCAGGTCAAAATGATGGGTGGCTTTGTGAACCATCAACCCACCGGAATTGCCCTTGTCGCGATGCCAGCGACGAAAGTAGTCCGCCCCGTGTCGGGTATCGAGTAACCATTCAAAATGAACCGATTTGACCTCACCGATCACGCCCCGCAGAAGCAATTCCTTCACTTTGGAACGCGCGGGCGAATAACGGTAGTTGAAGGTCACTCGCAGTGTACGCCCGGTGCGCTCCACCGCCTCCAGGATGGCCTGGCACTTCGCGACGTCGGTGGTCATCGGTTTTTCGGTGATTACGTCGCAACCATGTTCCATTGACCGAATGATGTATTCGTGATGCAGGCGATCGATCGTGGTGACGATGACTACGTGCGGTTTCTCTTGCTCGATCATGCGATCAAAGTCGCTGGCAAGCCAGGTGGGAACGGGCTCCGCGCCGTATTTCCGGGCGTATTCCTGGTTATGGAAATCCATGCGCTGCTGGTTGACGTCGCAGATCCCCACCAGGGAGCAAGTCTGTCTGTAAATCTTCAGCAGGGCTTCGCTAAACATGAAGGAACGCGCGCCGGTGCCAACCAGGGCGTAACGGGTAAGATTCGACGGGGTGGTCATTCCCGACAATCTTCGCATTGGTGCAGGTCTTTTCATCAGGTCCTAGACGGCGATTTGTGGACAATCAAGAGTCCCAGGGCGATTGGTGGGGCGAGGCGCGTGGTAACACCAAGGTTTTTCAGCCCATCCCGGAAAAAGACTTCGGGGGCGATTACGATTGGAATTTCGGATTTAGGGATTGGTCAGATAGGTTCGATCACGAGAAAAGGGCAAGTTTTTTGATGACGCGTGGCTCAGCCATCAAGTGCGACGCCTGTCTTGACGCCGCGATTGCGAAACGCTTCCTCTCGAACGATCGGATTCTGCCTGGCAAAGAGATGCTGGGCCGCATCGTGTTCTCCGATCGAACTCGAACTCGTCCTCGAAGTCCACGGCGATACCACGCCCCCCGGCTCGGCTGTGGCACCCATCATCCTCTGGCTGGTACGGCCGAGAAGAGGGGGATAAGCCCCTCTGGCAGTGTCGGGTGAGTGAAGATAGCGTCACGCAAAGCCGTGTAGGGAAGGCCCGCTATGATTGCAACTTGGACGGTGGCGATGAGCTCTCCGGCTCCGACTCCAAACACGGTAAAACCGAGAATTCGGTCGCTCTTGGTGTCGACGAGCGCTTTCATGAATCCTCGCGTCTCGGACAATGTCCGGGTACGCAACACCGCGATCATGGGAATTTTAGCCAAACGGTAGGGGATATCCTGCTCCCTGGCCTCCGTTTCACTCAAGCCGATTCGGCCAAACTCGGGATCGGTGAACATGCAGAATGGCACTTGCCGGCCAGTGGTCACACGATGACCGCCCGCAAGATTGTCTCGCACAATACGGAAGTCATCGAAGGCAATGTGCGTGAAATTGGGGCTGCCCGCGCAGTCACCCACTGCCCAGACATCGGGGGCCGTTGTCTGAAGGCGCTCATTGACCTTGACGTGGCCACGGTCGGTTGTCTCCACACCGGCCGCTTCAAGGCCTATGCCCTCGGTATTTGGCGTACGACCAGCGGCCACCAAAAGATGCGTACCCTCCAGGTCGATCTCGGAACCAGCCTGAACCGCGTGAAGCCTGACCGACCCGCCTGATTTTCCTTCCACGCTGGTGACGCGAGCGTTGTTGACAACCTCAATTCCTTCGTCCCGACAAAGTTCATGGAGCATTTCCGTAACATCCTGATCTTCCCGGTGGGCGAGACGCGCATTGCGTTCGATAATCGTCACGCGGCTGCCGAAACGCCGCGTAGCCTGGGCAAATTCCAGACCAACGTAACCTCCTCCCAGGACCAGGAGGTGTTCAGGAATGGTGTCCAACTCGAGAGCTTCAATATGCGTAAGGGGGCTCGCTTCGAGAAGGCCGGGTATATGTTCGAGTGTTGCACGGCTGCCGGTGCTAATAATGACTGTTTTCCCGTGAAGGACTCGAACACCTCCTTCAGGAAGCGTAATTTCGATCATTTTCGGTCCTATGAAGCGTCCGGATCCGATGATAATCTCCGCACCGCTCGCCTTGAAATTAGCCAGATGCATGTCAAGAAGTCCGTCTACCATTTTGCGTTTGCGTCCACGCACGCCAGACATATCGATTTTCCAAAAGTCCTTAGTGATGCCGAACTCCTCACTTCTCGAAAAGTACGAAGCGACCTTCGCGCTCTGAATCACATTTTTGCTTGGGAGACAAGCGATGTTGGGACAGGAACCTCCTACGTATCTTCGTTCGATGACGGCGGCTTGCTGGCCTTGTTTGGCTAGGGTCCAAGCGATGTACTTACCTGCTTCGCCGCTGCCCAGCACGACGACATCATAGACTTCGGGATTTGATTCGGAAGGCATAGTTCAGTAATGGTTTTCCGTTTTCAATTTGAGCAAATCAAGAAAGGAGGCACCGATCAGGTTCATGACCATGTACCTCCGCGTGCCGGTGATCATCTGGAACCGACGATTACGAGTGTCACTATTCTTCTTTCTATGATTCACGCCAATAGTTATCGCCTCACCCGAGGCGGTGTCATATTGCCTAAGGGGACCAATTGTTTAGGCTCGAAGTGGCTATTGGTCGTCTTCGGGATCTCGGTGGATTACCGTGAGGCTATTGGCGACACCGGAGGACAAGTGGCTGGAGCGACTATTCTTCGAACTTTCTGAAGACGAACACGAAGAGCCGCCTAAACGTTCAGACAAGGCTTCCATGCTCTGTGGTAGTCCACAGAAACTGGAGAAGCACCTCGAACTCGATCGTCAAGATTGCGCGCAGTTCTTCCGTTCCTCCAGCAGCCCACGAAGTTTCGACCATCTCGGTCACCAAGGATGGATCCCAAATCGGACGACTGGCGACAGTCAGACTATTGCCGACGGCCCGGCGGTACATCTCGGCTGCGGCTGGGTGCGCGCCGGCGCGTCGAAACCAATACCGTGCGTTATCGAAGTCGCCTTCGATGCGATGAATGATACCATGAATGTACGATCCGTCGCTGGTGGAGATTTGTTGTACAATTCGGTGGGCCTGATCCAGTCCGCCGGCCGCCACCAAGAGCAGACTCCGGATGCACCGCGCTTCCGCGCTCCTCGTCTTTGTTATTTCATAATCCTCGGCCGAACTGACCCTCTCAATCAGCCGCTTATCCGGCACCGGGTTCTTGGCCGAAAATCTCGGCAATTGCGCATCGTGAAGGAAGTCGGTAATCAAGGCAGAGTAAGTCATCCAGGAACATTGACGAATCAGCTGGGAATGTATAGTCACGGACCGGGAAAAAACTATGGCTATGCGGGTCAGAATTCTCCGGCGACGCCGGCATATACCGCTGCCTTTCGCAGGCGCCTGACGGCTGATGATTCTGATTCGGCGAGGCCGGGCCCTTAATGCGCCGCAGGGGAGGGCGTAGGCGAGGGCTGCTTCGATTGCTCGTCGGCAGGCTTCGAAGGATTCGTTTTCTTAAGTTGGTCTCCAAGCTCCCGTACTTGACCCTCAAGAATCTCCAAATGTTTTTTCGTCTCTTCGTTGAGCTGTTCGCGCCTTGTGGTCAGCTCCGGAAGAAATAACATCCCACCTGCCCCTGCAATGATACCTAATACAAATATTAACAGTGATCTCATTCCGGTGAAATATTAGCGGAATTGGCCGGAAATCATAGGAGAAATGGACGGTCGTCAGAGGCAGTGCCAGGAGGAAGCGGATTCATTCGGTCACGCTGAAGGTGGGCCCCGCATCGCTCCCCGCTTTAGTAGTCAACGCCCTTGGCATTGACGCTCCTGCTGACGTCTCAGACTATCTCGACGAGTCCCGCTTCCTACTGACATTGACATTGGCACTGCCACCGACCGCTTCCACCGCCTTGATGTCGAAGACCGCGCATGGAACCATACAGATTGACTCTTCGTCGGAGCAACGCCACTATCGTATATCCGACGACGAACGGTGCGGGTCCGATCGAAAGCCAAAGCACCGGCTGGTCCGTTTGAGCGGCTGCAAGGGTTCCGAGGAGAAACAGCGTCCACGCAAAACTGTGAGCGCCCATGTCTTCGCGCATCCAGTAGGGGCCGCCGGGAGACTTCGCGTTTCTCCTTGATTCACGGAGGCCACCGCGAGCGCGCACAACTTCTGATGGCCAGGACGGCCGATTGGCGGCGGATTGCTGGTCTCGCCCGGCGGGGAGATCCTCGTTGTTCGGCAATGGGGTGCATTCAGGGCATTGACCTGGTCGCGTCTGGAAGACAGAGGCTAATTGTAGCTTCGCCTTCCCGACTTCTAACAGGAAACTGCTGTATGGATAATTCATGATCTTTCTTCGTTCATATGTACGACGAACGAAGAGCGCCCTTCAGGACAACAAAAAAGGGGGACGGTGTCAGTGCCAGTGAGAGAGCATCGACTGGTACATCGAAAGTCCGCCAGCTTGGGCATTTGAGATTGTCGGGCTAAACGGAGTCGCTGGGAGGGCCGGCAAATCCGCATGGTTCTCACAGCGATCCTTAAAGACAGGCTAATGCTACGCTGCGCTCGCGACTCCATCGAATGCCCGATCAGCGTCATTCTCTTCTGCTGGCACTGGCACTGAACAATTCGGCAGGCTTTGCCGCGCTTAACAATTTGCGATAGCCATCGAGGACGTAAGACCAGCCTCCCGGTTTGTCGACTTCGGAGCGCAAACGGTCACCGCTTTCGCCGTGCCGCTCAAAATGCCGGTGTTCGAGTTCAACTTTGGTGGTGCCAGGATGTTCGGAAATAAAGCGAACCTCGACCTCGCTCGCTCGCTCGCTCTCAGGAACGAACTCGAAATCCCCGTTCAGGTGCCACGATAAGACCAGTCTATGCGGAGGTTCGTACGCGAGCACAGTACCCCAATCGCATTCCGACCCTTGCTCATCCTTTTCGTACCAACGGCCACCATTTCGTGGCTCAACCATCACCTCAACCATTGGACTGGCTCCAATATGATGTTCTTTTGGCCACCATTGGCCCATATTCTTGATGAAAACCGAAAACGCACGTTCCGGTTCAGCGTTTACGACGACTATTTTTCGGACGACTGGATTTTGTGTTGTTTGTTGCATTGAGAGGGCTCGGTTTTTCGGGTTTTGTCTGTTCAACGAAAGCCTTGAAGGATTCAAGCGCATCTCCCCAGAATCGATCGAAATAGGCGCGGATACTTTCGATACCGACAGGGTCTAGCTGGTAGATCCGCTGGTTTCCGATCCGGCGATCAAAGACCAGATTTGCATCTTTCAGGACCCGCAAATGTTGAGAGACTGCCGGCCGGCTGACGGGCAGGCCCTTGGCGATCTCATGGACTGCGGCGGGGCCCTTGCCCAACCGCTCAAAAACCGCCAATCGAGTGGGATCAGCCAACGCGATCAGCGATCGAGGGTAGTTAGCCATGACTTACGGTAAGTAAATACTTACCGATGTGGCTGTCAAGTTCGAGATAAAGCCGGATTCAGGGAACTCGGGAGTTAGAACTCAGGGGTCAGGAGTTGCAGGAGTTCCAGAAACGGGAAGCCGTTGAACAATGGCTTGAGCAAAATCTTTGGTCGACGCCGTCCCGCCCAGGTCGCCGGTGCGCACCTTATCTTCGTTCAGCGTCGAATGGATGGCCTTCCGCATCAGATGCGCAAGGTCTTTCCGGTCAACGTGTTCAAGCATCATCGCGGCAGCCAGCAGCAGCGCGAGCGGATTGGCAATCCCCTTCCCTGCAAGATCCGGCGCAGAGCCATGCACGGCCTCGAAAATGGCGGCGTCCACGCCGATGTTGGCTGCGGGAGCCATCCCCAATCCCCCCACCAGACCGGAAATTTCATCGGACAGGATATCGCCGAAAAGGTTGGTCGTAACGATGACATCGAACTGCCAAGGATTGAGCACCAACTGCATTGCGCAGGCGTCGACGATGCGCTCATTTACCTGGAGCCGGTCTTGGTATCGTTTTCCCACCTCTTGGGTGGTCTCTAAAAAAAGGCCGGTCAGCGCTTTCAGGATGTTGGCCTTGTGCACAATGGTTACCTTTTTTCGGCCGTGCCGCACGGCGTATTCGAAGGCATACTCGGCGATGCGACGGCAGCCCGCGCGGGTGTTGACCCCGGAGCCAATCGCGACCGCGTGCGGGTCATCATCGATCGGAATATAGTGCTCGAAACCAACGTAGAGGCCCTCGAGATTTTCACGGATCAGTACCAGGTCAATGCCTTCGTAACGCCCCCCTGGCAGGAGTGTGACGGCCGGACGCACGTTGGCGTACAGGCGAAACTCCTCGCGCAGTCGCACGTTCGAGGAGCGATAGCCACCGCCCACCGGGGTGGTTAGCGGCCCTTTTAAAGCCAACCGGGTGCGCCGTATACTATCGAGTGCGGTTCGCGGCAACGGATCACCGAACGCCTCCACTCCTGACATGCCCGCTTGGTGCACCTCCCAGTTAAACGGGGCGCGCAAAGCGTCGAGCACCAGGACCGTCGCTTCCACAATTTCCGGGCCAATGCCGTCACCGGGAATCAGCGTCACCGGAATCATCTTCTCAGCAGCAGGTTGCACTTTTGATTCTCCATTGTGTGGCTCTTCTGTTTCTGTTCCTCAGCCGAGCTTAAGCTACTGGCAACTTCCTTTAACAGAAACACCGTCGACAACTTCCCTCTTTTCGCTAAGCATTCCGCCTCCCGAACATGCAGGTCAAACGTCAGCCCGGTATCCCCTTCATTCTGATCACCGTTTTTCTGGACACGCTGGCGTTCGGATTTGTGATTCCCGTTCTTCCCGCACTGGTGGCGACCATGACGCCGGACAAGCAGAGCCAGGCCTATTGGTACGGGCTACTGCTGGGGTCATTCGGTTTGGCTCAATTTTTTTCGGCCCCCTTACTGGGCGCTCTCAGCGATCGCTTCGGGCGCCGCGCAGTTTTGCTGGTCTCAATCTTTGGCCTTGGGCTCAACTTTCTTATCACCGCCGTTTCTCCCTGGCTTTGGCTCCTTCTTGTCTCACGGTTGATTGGCGGCGCTTCCGGCGCGTCATTTACCGTGGCCGGCGCGTACGTGGCCGATGTGACTTTGCAACACGAAAGGAGCCGGAGCTTCGGAATGCTTGGCGCAATGTTTGGACTTGGTTTTATTTGCGGTCCTGTCCTGGGTGGACTGCTCAGTCCGTACGGGCTTCGGATTCCTTACTTTGCGGCTGCCAGTTTCTCGCTCCTGAACTGGCTGTATGGCTTCTTCGTTCTTCCAGAATCTCTCCCGCCGGATCGGCGTTCGGCTATCGACTTCGCAAAAGCGAACCCATTTGCCGCCCTCATTGCGCTGACCAAAGTCCAAGGGATCGGCAGCCTCGTGTGGGTCGTTGTCCTGACTGCATTCCCCCAGTCTCTCCTGCAGTCGACCTGGGTTCTCTACACAACATTTCGGTTCGGTTGGGGCCCGCGCGAAAACGGGTTCTCATTGTTTATCGTCGGAATAGCGTCTGCCCTTGGGCAAACCTTGCTGCTGAGTTTGCTGCTCCGTAAATTAGGCGACGTAAAGACAGCGCTGGCCGGCCTTGCATCTTCGTTTATCGCTTATGTTCTCTACGGATTGGCCACGCGAGGATGGATGATGTACGCAATCATCCTTGCGAATTTATGCGGATTTGCTGCCGGCCCTGCTTTGCAGGGCATAGTTTCCAAAGCGGTTGGCCCGCGTCATCAAGGGATCACGCTTGGCTCATTGAACTCCATCAGCAGCATCATGGGTGTGATCGCGCCATTGACCGGAGCGC
Source organism: uncultured Verrucomicrobiae bacterium (assembly GCA_963846195.1). Lineage (GTDB taxonomy): Bacteria > Verrucomicrobiota > Verrucomicrobiia > Chthoniobacterales > JAFAMB01 > JAFAMB01. The sequence goes on along the minus strand of CAWJVG010000014.1, from coordinate 201,694 downwards.
CAATTCTTGCGGCGGTTTCCGGTCTGAATCCCACAGACTGGAGGGTTGGCACAACGTTCTTCGTGGCAGCCGTTGCCCAGGTGCTAGCTTTCCTGCAGGCACTCAGGCATTTCCGGCGAAGGGGCTAAATCATCACCGCCAGGACGCTCAAGGTCGGTGCTGCTTTCGCCCAGCCGTCAGCCTGTAGCGCCAACTACCTAACACAGGGCTGATAAGCGCTAAGATTGCGACTATGGGAACGTTTTCGGCCCCGGAGGCGCTGGATGGCTCCGCCCGGGGTTTCAACCCCGGGAAACGGACGACTCCCACCGCGCAGCGCCCTGAAAGGGCGCGAGATAGGTTGAAGCCTGGGCTATTAATTAGACTCTGGCTTCGACATTAATCGATTTCGCCAAACCCGTTAGCTTTTTATCGGCCGCTTTTTCTTCCTGAAGAGTCTCAGCTAAAAGTTCGGCTGCGACTTCTTCCCCCAAAAGCTGGGCGAAGTTGTGAACTGAGCCGTATCCAGCCATCTCGTAGTGTTCCACTCGCTGCGCTGCCGCGATGAGGCCCGCATCCATCACCTCCGGCTCGGCATCCTCTTCCATCCACTCGCTACCCTCCGCAATGAGCCCTTTCATCGCGGCACATGTGTGACCCGTCAAGGGTTTACTCAACCGTTCGCCAATCTTATTGAGACGCTCCAACTGTTGCTTTGTTTCTTCCAGATGTTCGGCGAACGCAGCCTTCAATTCCGGGTCGTTTGCGGCTTTGGCCATTTTCGGTAAAGCCTTCGTCAGTTGTGTTTCCGCGTTGTGCAAATCTTTGAGTTGCTCGATGTACAGATCGTTTAGAGATGAGAATTTCATTTTGTCGTAATTCGTCTTTGTTGAGGTGAACCTCCCCGGCAGCGGTCCGTTTGATCACTCCGCCAAACCGCCCGCAACGATGCTGATCCCAAAACGGGATTGGTTCACTGTCCATCAGTTCGCATTTCCCATTCCTGATGGTCTCAAAATTCGCGCTGAACTCCCGCAACTCTCTGGGAATTCACCCTCAAATAGTAATCATCCCTCCCATGAAGGGAGCGCATTGGCCCGAAATTCCTACCCGCTCGCCGCAGTCCTCACACCATATTTCGCCGCCGCGCGCGGAGAGCTGACGGGCGAAGAGCGTTTTCTTGCCGAGTTTCTTCGCCCAATAAGGAATGAGGGTCGCATGAGCCGAGCCGGTGACCGGATCTTCGTTGATGTTGTGCTTGGGCGCGAAAAAGCGTGAGACAAAGTCCGTACCGCTCCCCGGGAAAGCAGGCGCCGTCGCGATGAGCCCCATGCAGTCAAGCGCCGCAACCCTGGCAAAATCGGGCTTTAATGCCCTGACCTCGTCTTCGCACCCGAAACGGGCGAAGCCATCCCGCGCCGCGAGCACTTCAAGCGGTGTGGCGCCAAGCGCGGCCGCCACATCTCCCAAACCGGACCTTGGCGCGGGCGGACGAGATGGGAAATCCATCCTCAGCCTGTCACCCACGCGTGTCACCGTAAGCACCCCGGCTGTGCGCGTATGGAAGCAGGCCGAGGTACGCCCGGGCTCAAGAACATTAAGAATGACATAGGCCGTCGGAGAGTTGGATGACCGGCTAAATCGACCTCGGCCACAGGGGTGAACCAACAGATTTCGAAATCGTTATTCCTGGGAACGAAGAAGGCGGTTTCTGAGAGATTGTTCTCCGTCGGATCGCCTGCATCATGGAGTCTGGGATCCAACGATCCAGCGGGCAGACAGCCGCAGGATTGCCGCCAAAGCAGGAGTCGGTGAAAGCGTCGATCTGGTAGAGGCTGATGCGCACTATCAGTGGTCAGTGGTAGCGATTCTCAACGGAAATTCGCTGTCCGCTGCAGGTACGAGCGTACTTCTTCGGCTCCCGGCGCGCTCCCACTGACAACTGATAACCGACAACTGATTATCTTAATGCAGATTCGCTAACACTTCTTGTCCCTGACGCTTGGTCTCGGGATCGTCTTTTTCTGTCTCCCGCATCGCCAACCCCTTGCTGATTAGATTTCGTGCGTCCTGGGTGCGTCCCATGTGCGCGTAGACACATCCCAGCTCGACATAATGCATTAACCGATTGGGATTGAGTTCGATCGCTTTCTCGAAACACTGAGCAGCCTCTTCGTACGTAGAATCCGGAAGCTTGCCATAAGCGACTTGTGCCAATGCTCGCTGGAACACGTTCAAGTCGGCGAGCGCCATGTGCCAGCGCCCGAGGACATGCCAGCCAATGTCGCTGCTCGGATTGAGCTTAACTGCTTTGTCGGCAGCAACCTTGATGATACGCGAAGCCTCAATCTTTTCCCGATTGCCTTCCAACGGTTGCAGTTTTCCGTAGCTGATCGCAACAGCAAGCTGGGCGTCCGAATCGTCCGGCTGGAGAGACACGGCACGCTTTGCATAATCCACCGCGGTGATGCCGAGGCTCAGCTTCTCCTGCGGCTCCGCGGCGTCGCTCATCAGGTGGCGGTATTCGCGCGAGATTCGCACCAGAAGACGCACATTGTTTGGCTCAAGCTTTTCCGCAGGCAGATAACATTTGAGCGCGTCGGCGGCTTGCAGCCTGACGTAATAAGAATCGCCCTTTGCGATGAGTTCGTCCGCGGGGTCGGCATGGAGCACTGCAGGCGTCATCGGCAACAGCAGCGCCATGACCCGTGGAAACATTTTGCATAAAAGAGGTCTCATGGCTTTACAAAGCGATCGCGGGAAAGATGCCGATCGCGCGGCATCCTAGCGCAGCAATCCAGCCCCGGCAACCCGAATTCGGGGAAAGAACCCACAACACCTCTGTTCATTGCGTGTGCGCGGATAACGGAGTCCCGACCGGCCGATCAAGCTGCGGACGTTCGGCTTCGATCAGGCGGCCTGCATTTAAAAGTGCCGCTTCGCTCCTATTGGGTCCCACGAGCTGCAGACTGGTGACCGGAATGCTTTTATCGTTCACCGGAATCGGGATCGCCAGCGCAGGATTCCCTGCATAGTTCACGGCTGCGGTGTTCTGCATGACCAAAACGCGCGCTTCTAAAAGGGCTATTTTGCCAATGGACGGAATCGTGGGCGGCAGCGACTGAAGTGTTGGCAAAGCGATGAAATCAACTTTCTTGAAGATTTGCTGGAGAGCATGCTGCCATTGGGCTCGCCTTTTGAGAGCGTCTCGATACTGAGCGGGATATAAGACTCTGCCCAGGACGATCACTGCAATCGTTCTCGCTCGCACCCCCGTCTTTAACAGGTAGTCCCGGTCGCTGATCCAAGCGCCGGCGGCCGCCACAGTATTTCCGTCCCTTTTGGCATCGTCCCACTTCGCCTTGAATCCCTGGTCCAGGGTGGTGACTTTAAACTGTCCCTGAGCGAGAGCTTTATCCACTGCTTCGTCGACCTTCGGGTCGGTGCCGCTCAGGTAAAGGCGTCCAATTCTGATCTTCCTGGCGGTAGGATTGGCGGCGACGGCTGCTTGATACCGTGCTGCAAATCCGTTTTGCAAAAGATCCATTCCTTGCACCACGTGATCCACGTCTTTGCCGATCGGCCCGACGGTATCCATATGCCCCTCAACCGGGAATAAACCCTTTATCGACACAAGACCAAAAGTCGTTTTCAAACCAACCACGCCACAGCAAGCGGCAGGTACGCGGACCGAACCTGCAGTATCTGTTCCGAAGGCGACATCGGCGCTTCCATTGGCTACCGCCACCGCTGAACCGCTGGACGAACCTCCCGGAATGAGTTTGTGCCGCTTGCTGAGCGGATTTCTCGGAGTTCTGAAATAATCGTTCAGACCGGAAGGAGCCACTGCAAATTCGCTGAGGTTCGTCTTTCCGACAATACGAACGTTTCGCGTGCGCGCGATAGCGAGGCAGGCGGCGTCTTGCGCCGCGGGCGGATTGTGCTCAAGGATATATTGGGAGCCAGCGCTGGTGACGACACCTTTCAAATCGATGTTATCTTTCAGCGCCAATCTCAATTGTTTACTGTCACGCGGGGCCGGCCAATAATCGATAAACGCATGGTCGCGCGACCCGTATCGCCAATGGCTCGGCAGAACTGAGCAGCCGTCAAGATAACACGTTAGCAAAAGCCCTGTCAGCGTCCATGGCGCAATGAGGTTGAGGCGATTTCTCATTTGTTTAGGCTCTTTTCGACTACCTGCAGGAATCTGGACATGTTCACCTGCAGCTTATAACCCCCATTAGAGGGAGAGGGAAGCCGGAACGTATAGAGATCGGAATTCAGAATTCAGGAGTTGCAGAATACGGAAATTCCGTTCTTCGGAGAAGGCTGAATTCCTCGACATTCTGGAACTCCTGCAACTCCTGACTTCTGAATTCTGACTCCTGATTCCACTACCATGTCGGCAAGTCTGCCAGTGCGCCGCCGATGAACGTATGGTGCCAGAGCTGAGTCGCCACCACTGCTGTCAATCCCAACTCCACGGAAAGTCGCGGCAGGGAACCGATTGGCATCTTGCGAAAAGCTTGGCGCCAGTGATGCACCGCCGCAAAGTCGAAATAGCCGGTTCGCTGGAGCGATTCTTCACTCAAAAGCTGTGCGACAAAAGGCGGTTCCGGCTCGATGTAGAAACTGTCCAGGGGAGCGCGAAAGATCGCCTTGCGTCTGCTATAGACGGACTTTGGCACCCAACGCTCGGCCAGGAGACGCAACAGTTGCTTGTCCCGAAATCCGCGTAGTTTCCAACGAGGGTGAAGTACCGCCAAAAAGTCGAATACCTCCTCATCGAGGAAAGGATATCGAACCTCCACCGAGGAATGCATCGACACACGATCCCCTTTGGCCTGAAGCAGATGTCCGGCCAGGGTGACACGCGCCGCGACCCAGATACCTCGATTCAGCGGATGCCAGCGTCTGGCACGTTCCAGTGGCATCTGCAGATCAGCCCAGGGATTAGATTTCTCCATCACTTCGCGCATGGGCGCAGCGTAGAACCGAAGCTTTGCGAGCCCAAGCACCCCATACGCATCAATCCAGGCATTGGGACCAGCTACGGATTCTTCGACGCCGCGTCGAAACTCAGGAGGATATTGCGGCACTTTGTGCAACCGAAGATAGGCGCGCCGGAGGCGATCGCTGAGCGGCAAGCCGGGCAAAAGGTCCAGGACGGCAAACGCTTTCGCCGCTTTGTACCAGGGATAACCGACGAGCCATTCGTCCGCTCCTTCGCCGGTGAGGACTACCTTCTGATCGCACGCGTGAACGCGATGCGCCAACTGGAGCAGAGCCGCGCAGGAGGTATCGATCACCGGCGCCTCCGCGGCTTGGATGAGTTGGGGATAAGTCTTGAGCACATCGCTGGCGCCGAACTCCTGAACGATCGGCGACTTTGTTCCGATGTGCCGCGCCACCAGATTGGCGGCGCTGAGTTCGTCGAGTCCAGGAGCGTCCACGCGAATCGTATAGGTGTTAATGGCAGGCCCCTTCAGATGACAGGCGAGAGCTGCGATCACGCTTGAATCCACGCCCCCAGACAAATAGGCACCCACCGTCACATCCGCTCGCAACCGCTTTTCCACAGCCTGGAGCATTAGCTTTTCGAAGCGATTCACCAGAACACGCGGATCTCCTTCCGGGTTCTCTTCGCCGCAATCCGGAAAATCCATCTCCCAAAAAGCGCGTTCACTGATTGTCAACTTTTCTCCGTGATCACTCCCAGCGATGATTTGGAGGTAGTGCCCGGGCGGCAGGAGCTGCACGTCTTTAAAACAGGTTACCGGTCCCGGCAGGGCGGCAAAGGTAAAAATATGATCGATACCGCGCAAGTCCGGTTGTGCCGGCACCATGCCTGAAGCGAGAAGAGCTTTGATTTCTGAGGCGAACAGAAGCCATTCACCTTGACGCGTCCAGTAGAGCGGGCAAATACCGAAGCGATCGCGTCCAAGCACCAAACGATGGCTGCGCTCGTCCCACAAGGCGAGGGCGAACTGGCCGCGCAGGCGCTCGAACATCCCTTCCTGAGTCTCCTCCCAAAGGTGCGGAATAATTTCGGTATCGCAGTGCGTGACCATGCGATGCCCTCGCGCTTCCAGCTCTGCACGTTTTTCAGGATAGTCGAAGAGCTCTCCGTTATAGACCACCGAGACGCTCCCATCTTCATTAGCGACCGGTTGCTGCCCATCTGCCAATCCGACAATACTGAGCCGACGCGATCCAAGAACAACACCGGGCCGGCAAAAATATCCCTCTTCGTCCGGCCCGCGGTGAATAATCGCCTGGGTCATCCGCTCGATAATGCCGTCCGCGATGGGCCTGTTTCCAGCGAGATCCACGATACCAGCGATTCCACACATAATAGGTGAACCTGTAGCTCGAAAGTTTCACAAGCCAAAGCGTGCGTGAGATTTTTGCGCTAAAAGCCGGCAATGCGAAGAAATCATTCGGAGCCCTCGTCAGATTGTGTGTATTGACGAAATCCTAAGCTTAATCTAATCGTAGCCCTGTTTTGCTTGCCCAACGCACAACACGTTTAGCAACGGCCAGCGCTGAATTGACATGTAACGATCGAAAGTTAGCCTTAGGAGCCTTCGCTCGTTGTGGCGGCTCTAATTTCTATGACTAAGGATCGCATCGCAATCATCGGTATCGGATGCCGTTTTCCCGGCGGGGTCAATGACCCTGAGTCGTTCTGGAACTTGCTCGTGGAGGGACGCGAAGCCGTAACCGATGTGCCGCCCGACCGCTGGAACGTTGAGCGATTTTTCGATCCGGAACCGGGCCTGCCGGGTAAGTCGATCGCGCGACGCGGAGGATTTTTGGAACGCATCGATCAGTTCGACCCTCAGTTTTTCGGGATCTCGCCGCGGGAAGCGCCGTTTGTGGACCCGCAGCACCGGCTACTGCTGGAGACGGCTTGGGAGGCGATGGAGGACGCGGGCCTGGTGCTCGATCTCGACGGGGGCACAAACTTCGGGGTGTTCGTCGGAATTTCTCACAATGAATATCAAGGGATTCAGAGTGCCCCATGGGAACACTCTGGAATCGGTCCGCACTCGCCTACCGGCTGCGCACACAGTATCGCCGCGAACCGGATCTCTTACTGCTTCAATCTGCGCGGACCGAGCGTCGCGATGGATACGGCGTGTTCGTCCGCGCTGACGGCGGTGCATGCAGCCTGCGAACACATTCGCGCGGGTCGCGGCGACACGGCGCTGGCAGGCGGCGTCACCGTTATGATTACGGCCGGAGGGTTCATCGGTTTCTCACAGGCTGCGATGCTCTCACCGGAGGGCCGGTGCAAAGCTTTCGATGCCTCGGCAAATGGTTTCGTGCGCGGCGAAGGAGCTGGCATAGTGGTCCTGAAGCGGCTTTCTCGAGCACTGGCAGATGGCGACCCGATTTACGGGGTGATCATCGGCACGGCGCTTAATCAAGATGGCCACACCAATGGGATCTCACTTCCGAGTGCGGAAGCGCAGGCTCGGCTGGTGCGGGATGCATGCATCGACGCCGGCGTTGCTCCATCTCAGATTGGATTTGTCGAAGCCCATGGTACCGGCACGGCGGTAGGTGATCCAATCGAAGCGCATGCGCTCGCTGCGGCACTTTGCGAAGACCGACCGGCGGACGCGCCGCTGCTTATCGGGTCCGTGAAGACTAATCTGGGTCATCTCGAAACGGCGGCAGGCGTTGCGGGCCTGGTTAAGGCGCTGTTGGTGCTGAAGCATCGGCGCATCCCAGCCAGCTTGCACTTTGAAACGCCCAATCCGAACATCGACTTCGCTGCGTTGAAACTCCGCGTACCAACTGCGCTGGAGCCTTTTCCAGCCACGGGCGGCGCGCGGATGGTGGGCGTCAATTCGTTCGGATTCGGCGGCGCCAATGCGCATGTTCTTCTCGCAGAGGCGCCGACGCGATCCCACCCTGAGCATTTAGGAGCCCACTCCAACCGTGCGTGGCCGCTGGTGCTCTCCGCACGATCCGAGGAAGCGCTGCGCTCTTCCGCCTTACGCCTGAGCGCCTGGTTGGATAAGCGGTCAAATGCGAATGGCAATTCGCCCATCCTGCCGGATCTCGCCTACACGCTTGGGGCCAGGCGAAACCACCACCCCTATCGTCTGACATTCGTTGCGCAGTCGATTTCAGAAGTGATCCAGGAGTTTAGCGGATACGCCGCAGGCCAGCACAGCTCCAGTGCCCGAATGGCGTTCACACCACGCCGAACAGCACCGCCGCGAGTTGCTTTTGTGATGAGCGGACAGGGTCCGCAGTGGTGGGGCATGGGCCGCGAACTCATTCAGCACGAACGCGTGTTCCGGCAATCGATGGAACAATGCGACACCATGATGCGCCCCTGGGCACGGTTTTCGCTGATGGAAGAACTTGGCCGCCCAGAAGAACACTCCAGAATGCATCGAACGGAAATCGCGCAGCCGGCGATTTTTGCCATGCAGGTGGCGCTGGCAAAACTATGGAAATCGTGGGGAGTGCAACCGTCCGCAGTTATTGGACATAGTGTCGGCGAAGTGGCGGCGGCATGCGTCGCGGGGGTGCTAAGTCTGGAGGAAGCAGCACGCGTAATCGTTCTGCGCGCTCGATTCATGGATGATTGTGCACGAGGGGAAGGGACAATGCTCGCGATTGGTCAGGATGAGGATGTGGCGCGCGCGCTCATTGCCCGGCACGACCGCACCGTGACCATTGCGGCATTCAACGGACCTCGCTCGCTCACACTCGCAGGATCTCGGCTTTCGCTGGAAGCGATGGCGAAAGAGTTGGAACTCGATGGGGTCTTCGCACGATTCGTCCAGGTGGACCATCCGTTTCATCATCCCTTGATGCGGCCGGCTTCCGAGGCATTGGCAGAAGCGCTGGAAGATCTTAGGCCCAAGACAGAGACGGTCCCTTTTTTCAGCACCGTGACCGGCCAGCAGTGCGCCGGCGGCGCATGCGACGCAGCGCATTGGGCGAGAGGAATACGGCAACCCGTTCAATTCGCCCCCGCTGTTAACGCGGTGATGGACGCTGGTATCGACGTTTGGCTGGAAATCGGCGCGCAACCCGCGTTGGCGCATTCAATTCAGGAGTGCCTCGCCAAGCGCGCCGAAAAGGCGCCGGTGATCTCTTCCACACGCCGTGAACGGGAACACAACTCTGTGCTCGAAACTGCGATGGACCTGCACCGGTGTGGCGTTGCCTTGAATTTTGAGAAAATGACGCCATCCCGGCGGCTCCTCACACTGCCAACCTACGCGTGGGACAAGAGCCGCTGGTGGAATGAGTCCAGCGATTGGCGCGAAGACCGTCTCGGGTCGGGTGGGCGTGGATTGCTCGATGCCAGACTCCCGCGAGCCACGCCTACGTGGATCGCGCGACTCGATGACCGGCACATGAGCTTCCTGAAGGACCATAAGGTCGAGAATCTGATCGTATTTCCGGCATCTGCCTTCGTGGAAATGGTTCTGGAGGCTGGCGTACAACTGTTCAGCGGACGACCTTTCGTGGTCGAGGACTTTCAAATTCGCAAACCTCTTATCCTCCCGGATCCGGCTTCCGGACTGCACCTGGAGCTTTCCTATGACCCGGAGGAGCGGACCTTCTCAATTCAGAGCAAGTTCGACCAAGGCGCCACCTGGTCGATGCATGTGGTGGGCTCCATGCGTGGAGAACGTACGGATGCAGACTTCGCTGCGTCGGCCTGGAAGCGGAAGAGAGCGGCAGGAGTAAAGCCGGTCGAGGTGGAAGAATTCTACCGCCACATGGCTGACATGGGACTCCGCTACGGCGATGAGTTCCGGCCCATCCGGGAACTGGCGGCTGGGAACGCCGAATCGGCGGGAAAGGTTTCGTTGTCGGACTCGATTATGTTCCGTGCGGGCGAGTATCCGCTACACCCCGTTCTATTCGACGGAGCGCTGCAAATCTTTTCTGCGGGGGCGGCGACCGCTGAAGCTCACAAAGCCAGACTGCGACTCCCGGTGCGCTTCGCCAAAATTCTGTACCTGCGGTCGCCGGGAGCCGCCAGCCTCGTTCACGCTGCTGTTCAGCTGTGCAATGACGAGTGTGTCGAAGGCAGACTTGAAATGTACGACGTTGCCGGAAAACCCTGCGTTCTGATCGACGGTTTCCGTGCGATCAGCGTCTCCGGGGCACGCCGGGCTGGTGCGCCGGGAGGAAACCGAAATGTTCTTTATCATCTTGCCTGGGAGCGAACGTCGGCTCATTCGCGCCCTTCCTCTCAACAGCCACTGCGATTGGATCACCTGCGACAGGTGGCACAGAATGCGTTGGACCAAGTGATCGACACTCGAGGCCGAGCCGCGCTTCTGGACGCTATGGCGGCTGGAGATGACCTGGCTGCTGCGCAGCTCGCGCGGGGTCTGCGCGAAATGGCTAACGCCGCCGGTACGACCGGGAGATTCACGTCCAAATCGCTACGTATCGCGGAGCCGATGGAAGCAGTATTCGAGCGCCTGATCGCCAACCTGACGAAACGTCGCTGGCTCGAAAAAGATGGTGATGCTTATCAACCCACACCCTCCTTCGCCAAGGCGGCGGATGACGCGCACGCCAGGCTTCGCTCATTTATTTCGACTCATTCCGGGCATCTGTCCGAAGGCCTGCTCTGCGCCGCGAACTGCGCCGAACTCGGTCCCATCCTGCGCGGCGAGAAGGATGCCGTGCAGGTGCTGTTCGCCGGAAACTCGGCGGAATTGTTGGAACAGTTCTACGGCGAGGGTCTCTACACAAGCCACTGGCTGGCGGCGATCGCCGCGACCGTGCAGGAGACAGCCCGGTGCCTGCCGGAGGGTCGCGGATTGCGAATCCTGGAAGTCGGGGCTGGAACGGGCGGACTGACGTCGCATGTGCTGCCCCTCCTCGAGCGCGATTTGCACTCCTACATCTTCAGTGACGTCACCGCGGCATTTTTTAGCGGCGCCATGCAGAAGCTCGCCGGGTTTCCGGGACTGGAATACAAGATTTTTGATCTCGAGAGGCCGGGCACTGAACAAGGCTTCGCGGCGGGCACGTTTGATTTCATCATCGGTACCAATGTGTTGCACGCGGTAAGCGATCTGCGCTCAACGCTGCGGCATATTTACGAACTGCTCGCACCAGGCGGGAACCTGGTGTTCATGGATGTCGCAATTCCACAGTTATGGACCGAGACAGTCTTTGGTCTCATGTCCGGCTGGTGGCGGTTCACGGATCGGGATTTGCGTCCGACCCATCCGTTGCTAGGGCGTTCCCAGTGGGAGGCGGTATTACGCGAGACGGGGTTCGCAGAGACCGCTTCGTTGCCGGGATTGCTCGGCCCCGAAGGTGAAGGTCAGATTGGTCTCCTGGCGCGCAAGTCCTGGCACGATTCGACCCCGATTGTATCTCCCCCTCCGGACGCAGATGCGGAGATGCCACTGGAGAAATCGTGGCTCGTTTTTGCAGACGCCTCTGGTCTGGGTGATAAGTTGGCTTCGCAACTGCGATCAGCGGGCGTCCGTTGTCGTATCGCACGGCGTGGCGACCACTTTTCGCTGGAAGGGACGGACGCATTCACTCTTCGCGCGGAAGCTCTCAAAGACTGGCAACAGCTCCTTTACCAGTGCGCGGACGACGCGCCCCCGGAACGTTTTGTTTACCTCTGGAGCTTGAGCTCACCACGGTCAAACACTTCAGCAGAGGCTGAGTTGATGGGCACCGACGCTTTGCTCCACTTGGTCCAAGCACTGCAAGACGTCCAATATTCGACCAAATTGCGTATTGATCTAGTGACCCGCGGAGCGCAGCCGTCCGGTCAAGCGGTGAATGCGGTCGCCGTCGCACAAGCGCCTCTGCTTGGCTTGCTGCGCGTCATCCTGAACGAATATCCAAACTTTTCCGGACGCGGGATCGACCTGCCACCCGAAGAGTCGCCCTCTGACCCATCCTTGCTGTGGAGTGAGTTACGTCGTGAAGACAGGGAACGGGAAGTTGCGTTCCGCGGCGAAGCCCGATACGTTCAGCGCCTCACACGCGGCCGATCCAGCCACGAGGAGTGGCTTGATCCCGCTGTACCGCTCCGACTCGAGTCTCGTGAACGCGGGCATTTGGATACCCTGCTCTTCGTGCCTTTCTCCCTTCCAGCCTGTGGGGATGGCGAGGTGTTGATTGAGGTGAAAGCGGCTGGAATGAATTTCCGCGACGTCCTGAAGGCGCTTGCGCTGTACCCCGGCGAAGCGCCGGATGCTCGGATCTTTGGTGACGAGGTCGCCGGCGTGGTCAAGACGGTCGGAGCAGGAGTAAAGCATGTTGCGCCGGGAGACAATGTGTTTGGCCTTGCCCTTTTCGGGCTTGCTTCAAATACCTTGGCGCGGGGCGGAAACGTACGCCGAATTCCTCGTGACCTGTCTTTTGAGCAGGCGGCCACGCTACCGGTGGTTTTCATGACTGCCTGGCACTCGCTCCAAAATGTTGCACGATTGCGAAAGGGTGATCGCATCCTCGTGCATGCAGGGGCGGGCGGCGTCGGAATGGCCGCAATCCAGATCGCGCAGTATTTGGGGGCAGAAGTCATCGCCACCGCCGGAAGCCCGGCCAAACGCGCACTGCTTGAGACGCTCGGAGTCGATCACGTGATTGATTCGCGACGCGGAGATTTTACCGATCATGTGATGGAAATTACCCGCAGACGCGGTGTGGACGTTGTTCTGAACGCCCTCGCTGCCGAAGCCATCCCAATGGGACTTTCCTGTTTGGCCGAGTTCGGTCGTTTCATCGAAATCGGCAAACGTGATATTTATCAGAACGCCCGGATCCCGCTCTGGCCGCTGCGCCATAATGCCTCGTTTCACGTCGTCGCGATGGACGCGGTGTTCGCTGGTGATGAGGTATTGACAGGTCAAATGCTGGAAGAGATCTGCGGACTCGTGGAAAAGGGCGCACTCCATTCGCTCCCGTTCCGATCGTTTCCCGCGAACCGTGTTGACTCCGCATTCCGGCTGATGGCGCAGGGCAAACACATCGGCAAGGTCGTCGTCGCATTTCCCGAAGTATTTCTTCCTCCGCGCGGAGAACCCCTGAGACCGGCTTTCGCAATCGATCCGGGGGCGTGCTACTTGATTACTGGAGCGTTTGGCGGCTTTGGCAGAGTGTTGGCGCAATGGCTGGTCGAAGGCGGCGCGCAGCAGCTCGTGCTCACCAGCCGCAGCGGCGCATCTACGCCCGATGCAGAGGAGTTTGTTCAAAGTCTCCGCAAGCGAGGCGTCGATGTGAGGGTCGTGCACGCGGACATCGGCTCCCGTTTGGACGTCGCACGGCTCACCGCGGAGATTCGCTCGGGCGATCGACCGCTGAAAGGGGTATTCCACCTGGCCATGGTTATCGACGATGCACCCCTTGTATCACTTACACGCGAACGGTTCCGGAGCGTGATGGCGCCCAAGGCGTACGGCGCATGGCTGCTCCATGAGTCCACGCTTGATCTCAAGCTAGACTGCTTCGTGATGTTCTCCTCCGTCTCGAGCATTTTTGGCAATCCGGCGCAGGGAAGCTACGGCGCGGCCAATGCTTTCCTCGATTCCCTCGCTCATCATCGTCGCGCTATGGGCTTGCCGGCGCTTACGGTAAATTGGGGGGTTCTTGGCGGTGAGGGTTATGTCGCTCGCAATAAGCGCGTAGCCGAATTCCTTGCCCGGCAAGGCACGACGGAGCTCTCACCAAGGGAAGTGATGACGCTCCTGGAATCAGCCCTGACAACAGGCATTACGCAGGTGATGGCGATCCGTGTCGATTGGGCCAAATGGAGGCAGTTTTTTCGCGGCATGCAGGAGAATCCTCTGCTGGAGCGCATTTTCGCAACAGTCGAAGGGCAGGAGCCGGGTGGTGCAACCAGTGACTTGCGTCTCAAGCTCGAATCGGCAGCTCCGGATGAATTGGAGGATATCATCGGGCAGGCAGTGCGCGATGCCGTTGGCTCGGTACTGCGCGTGAAGCCAGACACTCTGCGCGACGACCAGCCTCTTACCGATTTAGGACTGGATTCGCTCATGGGCGTCGAGATCGAAAACTCGATCGAAGGCTCTCTTGGCGTCGCGCTGCCCCAGGCCAGCCTGATCCGGGCCCGGACAGTCGGACAGATCGTTGCTTTGATCGCCGAGCATATGGGTGCCAAACGGGCTGACGTGGCACTCGCAGCAACTGCCGCACTCGGGATCGCGGCGGAGCCGGCGTCCACCGAGGAGATCAACCTGGAGGCGCTTTCCGACGAGGAGATTGAAGGATTGCTCGGCGATGACGCGGCGGAGAAAAACTAGTGTCCGAAGACAAACGCGCCCTTCTTAAGCAATGGTTGGCGAATGGAAAGATAAGCCTTCACCCACTGACATTTCCGCAGCGGGAATTATGGGAGGCATCGCCCGTAAACGTTACGGATAGTGCGAACCACATCTCCTGCCTCATTCACTTGCGGGGCGCCCTCACGCGAAAAGCCTGCGAGGCCGCACTACAGCGTGTCGTAGAGCGACAGGAGGTTTTGCGGCTCTCTTTCCTGCCCGGCAAAGAACGGCCGGTGCAAATGATTCGTCAGACCAGCGAGCCCAATTTCCATTTCAGGGAGCTTTCCTCCACGCAGGATCATGAAGAAGCGATCGAAGAGCTTGCGAAAGAGATATTCAGCGAACCATTCGATTCGGTGCAGGGACCGCTTTACCGGGCCGAGATGCTGCGGCGGAGCGGTGATCATCATGTGCTGGTCTTCGCGATTCATCATGCCATTGCCGACGGATGGACACTGGGCGTTTTCGTTCAGGATCTCTGTATTGCCTACGTGCAGGAACTTATCGGCCTCCGCGAGAGACTTCCACAGTTGGCCCTCACCTACGCTGCGTGGGGCGCAGCCGAACGTGCGTTCTGGCAGCCCACGGAATTGAATCGGCGCGCCGCGTTCTGGAAAACCAATCTCGCCGGATGCCAAAGGCTCTGGAGCTCAATGGAGGGATCCGAGACAGCGTCGGGGATCCCCTATCGATTGGTTTCGCATTTTCCGAAAGATCTGGCCGACGCCGCGCGGGAACTGGCGCGCGTCAACGGCGCAACGCTTTTCAGTACGCTGTTGGCGGCGTTTCAGGTTGCGATCTCCAGCTGGACAGGCAAAGAAGACATCCTCGTAGGAACGCCCGTGGCGAATCGAACCAAACAGGCCGCGCGAGAAACAATGGGCTACTTCGCCGGGATCGTACCGCTTCGAGGTCACATCGACGCAGGCCGACCGTTCTCCGAAAGCCTGAGTGCCGTGCATCAATCCACCATGGATTCCTTCGCAAACGCAATGCCATTCGCTGAACTCGTAACGGCGCTCGGGGACTTGCCGGCTCCTGGCCATAATCCCGTATACGAGGTGAGGTTCGCGTTACAGAACCATCCTGTTCCCGATGTTGCGCTTCACGGGTTGTCCGCCCGGCTCAGAATGCGCTCGACAGGTACCCCGCGTTTCCTGCTGGGATGTGAAATTACCGTCGAGGAAGAGGGGCTGGAAGTCGTATGGTTGTTTCGGTTGAAGCTGTTCCCTCTGGCAGAGATAAAGAATTTGTCGTACATCTTCCAGGCGGTGCTTGCGGACGCTTGCCGTTCACCGAAAAATCGAATTGCTTCCCTCATGACCCGAACGCGATGAACACTACGCCACCGACAGAAGACCTGCTCGAAGAGCTTAAGCCTCACTGGGTCAGCCGTGCGGCCTTCCCGATCCTCGTGGCCATTTTCTTCCTCAACCAGGCCGCGCTGGGAACCGCGGTATACTTCGGATATATCTGGCTCTCCGTGCCGCTGGTTCTGACCGCCAGCCATCTGATGCACGGGATGTTGATCGGCTTCCACGAGGCGTCTCATGGACTGCTTCGCAAAACCAGGCGATTGAATGAAATCGATGGCATCCTGATCGGCATCTTCAGCCTGATGAGCTTCAGCCTCTACCGGGCTGCGCATCAATTGCATCACGCATACCTGGCGACGGAAAGAGACGTAGAACTCTGGCCATTTGTCATCCCTGGAACACCGCGGTGGGCGCGCGTCTTAGCTGCAGTTCTCGAGCTGGGTCTTGGCTTGTTGTTCACGCCATTCTTGTTCGCGCGCACCTTTCTCCGTGCAGATTCCCCGATCAGGAACAAAAAGCTGCGGAGGCGAATTTGGGAGGAGTTTGCGCTCACAGCAGGTGTGTGGATTTGCCTTCTGGCGGCGGTGGCCTGGTGGGACGCCTGGAAGTATTTTCTGTGGATGTACCTGGCACCCGCGTACCTGGCTTCCAACATGCAGAGCTGGCGCAAATACATCGAGCATGTTGGCCTCACCGGCGGCACCGTGAACAGCTCGACGAGGAGCATTGTGTCAAAGGGCCCGCTTGGCAGTCTCGTAGCTTTCACTCTGCTCCATGAACCGTATCACGGCGTTCACCACCGTCACGCAGGTTTGCCGCACGCGGAACTGCCGCTACGGGCTTCCGAACTCGAGCCAAAGAATCCTGGTGAAGTATCCCCATTTCCGAGCTACCGGCACGCATTGATGCATCTACTCAGCAGCCTCCGCGATCCACGCGCCGGAGCTCAATGGTTGAAAGCCACGCCGCAGTGAACAGGAGTGGAGAGCCTCTTCGCAACAGGGGCAACCAGATACGGCCGATCTCGTCCATCGAGACGAGCTATATCCAGGCGTCCCGTTCAGGGGATCGTCAAATTCAGGAACCCTAAGAAGCTTTGAAAGAGAGTTGGAAAGAAGATAATCTAGTTGGCCCGGTAGCAACGCTGGAAAGCGCGCCGGGTACCCCTTTGCAATACATTTTCGAGGCAATAGGGATCGAGAAAAAGTACGATGACGGTCAGGTGCAAGCTTTGCGAGGCGTAAGTTTTCGAGTGGGACAAGGCGAATTCCTCGCCATTACCGGTCCGAGCGGCTGCGGAAAAACGACGTTGCTGCAAATGCTGGGTGCACTCGACCGCCCTACCAAAGGGACGTTGCTTTACCGCGGAAACTCAATTCCCGCTCTTCGCGATCCGTCGCGTTATCGGGCTCTCGAGATCGGCTTCATTTTCCAGGCGTTTCATCTTCTGCCGACCTTCACCGCGCTCGAAAACGTGCAGATTCCGATGTTTGAAAGCAGCATTCCCTCTTCGGAGCGGAGAGATCGAGCCCTCAACTTGCTGAAGTTGGTTGGGTTGGAGCACCGCCTCAACCATTTCCCCGCCAAGCTTTCGGGTGGGGAAAGACAACGCGTAGCGATCGCCCGGAGCCTGGCCAATAGTCCGGCCGTGCTGCTCGCGGATGAACCGACCGGCAACCTGGACAGCGATAATGCACGCCTTATCCTTGAGCTGATCATTCGGATTCACCGGGAACAGAACATGACCCTGGTGCTCGTGACCCACGATATGGACATCGCCCGGCAAGCGGCTCGCACGATCCACATGAAGGATGGGCACATCGTGTCAGATCGTGAATCGACCTTCGCAGGAGCATAATATGACATTTTTCTCGGTGGTGACACGCGGGCTGATACGTCGTCCAGTGCGAACTGGACTGACGATTCTAGGGATCTCCGTTGGTATCGCGGCTGTGGTCGCATTGGTTGGAATCTCACGCGGGTTTAGCAAAAGTTGGGCGAGAGGGATGAAGGCGCGCGGTACCGATGTGGTCGTCACCAACATGGCCGGTTCGCTGATCCCGAAACCGTTTAGCGTCTCTGTCCGAGACCGTATCGCACACCTGCCGCATGTGGCGGCCACTTGTGGGCTACTCGTCGACCTGATGAGCGTAGAGAGCGCCCAGATGGTCATGGTTTCCGCTCGTGAGTGGGGAGGGTTTTCCTGGGATAATCTCAAGTTGATCTCAGGACGCATGCCAAGCGATGCCTCGGAGCCGGCGGCTGTTCTCGGTCGTACTGCAGCCGATGTCCTGAAAAAAAAGGTCGGCGACAAGATTCAGATTGAGACCGGCGAATTGACCGTGGTCGGAATCGTAGATGGCAATGCATGGGTGGAGAACGGCTCCGTGATTCTTGCTCTGCCCGTCTTTCAGAAAATCACGGGGGATCAGGAAAAAATTAATGTTATCGACATTCGCGTCACGCCTTCCACGAGTGCGAAGGAGGTGGGCCGGCTATGTGAAGAGATTAACAAGCTGGTCCCAGAAGGGCGCGCCGTGTTGGCCGCCGATAACATCAGCCAAAGCGAAGGGTACCGCTTCATTCAGGCAATGAGCTGGGGCACTTCGCTACTGGCGGTTCTCGTGGGTGTGCTCGGCGTCATGAACACGATGCTGATGACCGTGTTTGAGCGCACACAGGAGATTTGCGTTTTGCTGGCGCTTGGCTGGCAACGCGGACGGATCATTCGCATGGTCTTGTGGGAGTCGGCTTTGCTCGGGTTGCTCGGTGGAGTAGCGGGCGCGTTGATCGGCGCCGTCGGCGTGAAGCTTTTGGGAATGACGCCGGCCATCCGCGGACTCCTGCAACCGGATCTGAGCATCAACCTCTTCGTAAGCTCTGTGGCGATCGCTGTTGCAGTCGGCGTCATCAGCGGACTTTACCCTGCCTGGCGAAGTTCCCGGCTGGTGCCGAGCAGGGCCTTGCAAGGATGAGCTCAGACTTGAACAAGCCATGAATTCGATATGCCGGAAGATTCTTCGCGCGATCGTCGGCACCCTTAGCCTTATGGTCTTAATTGTTTCCGCCGACTCGGCGGAGCCTGTTGGACCTACCTTATCAGCCAAGGACTTGGCAGCCGGCCTTTCCGCCCTGCAAGAGGGTTCATCTTACGTGCGTCTGCGGTTTGAGGTAAAACAGCCGACCAACACTGCGCAGATCACGCTTCAACTTCAAATTAAGCAGCGCCGTACGCGGACGACCAACGATCTTGTTTACCAGATACTTTGGCCCAACGACCGGAAAGGAGAAGCCGTCCTCCTGCGCCAGGGAAATGGAACCCCCGCTTCGGGTTCGATTTATATCCCGCCTGACAAGCCGCGCCCCCTAAACACCTCCCAAATGAACGACGCTTTGTTCGGCAGTGATCTATCGTACCGGGATTTGATCGAGGACTTCTTCAAATGGGAAAACCAGAAAATTGTAGGCAACGAGGTTTTGAACCACGTGAATTGCGTCATTCTCGAGTCGAGACCTGGCAAAGGTGAGCTTTCCTTTTATGCCAGTGTTCGAAGTTGGATTGACGCTGCCCGGCTGGTACCGCTACGCGTGGAAAAATACCTTCCCTCCGGCCAAATAGGGCGTCGCATTGAAACTACCCGTGTGGCCGCCGACGATAAAGGCCGGCCCATCCCGGCCGATCTTACGGTGCGCGGTTCCCACGAAAATTCGGTGACCGATCTGGATGGCTCCCGAATCAGGCACGATGTAGTCTTTACCGACCGAGACTTTACTCCAGAGGGTCTGACGGATGTCTTAGCGCCTCCTTCAGCGACAGAATAGTTCCGGCTCGGCCAGGCCCTTTCCGAAGTGATTGATACTAATGTTTTTGTTCTGCTGTAAGAATTTCTGTCCATTCAAAACCGGAATCCAACAGTTCCGCCGGAAAGATCGGTTCACGTGAACGTTGTGCCGGTCCAGAAATCGTGTTCGGACTGCTGGGGGTTCTGAATGGAAGGCGCGGGATATTGAGTCATCTTCGTTGGACATAAGTTTGTTTGATGGGTGAAGCTTACTAAGCAGGAGAAAACTTTCTCAGGGATCCGAGCGAGCGCCTGTGAAAAAATCGCGGACCAGTACGCCCGCGATCAGGCTACTCGTACGAGAAGAGCAATGGCCACAGCTACCAAGCCAGCAATCGAATGATGCAGTGGTAGAAGTTGCATGGTGGGCGAGACTAGCGGAGAGAAGTGCCATCGTCAAGTGCCTAGTGTCCTGTCCCCGAAATAGCAGGTAACGAGAATCTGCGGCGAGTCGATTGACGGGCCTGGAATCCAGGAAGAAAAAGCCACGACTGGCCCTGGTTGGGATCAAACGATAGTTTTGTATGAATATCCTTACTCCTGGTGTTGCGGTTATCGCGGGGGTCGGTCCAGGCCTTGGCGCCTCGCTGGCACGTAAATTTGCTAAAGAAGGATGCCGCCTCGGTTTGTTGGCCAGATCACCCGATTTTCTCGAGGCGTTGTCCAACGAACTTCGCCAACACGGTGCAGAAACCCTCTTCGTTCCGACCGACGTCGGCAACAGCGACCAAGTGACCGTGGCGTTCGAACGCATCCGCGAACGCCTCGGCTCAGTCGATCTTCTGGTTAACAATGCCAGCGCGAGCGGCCCCTTCGGTCAACCCTTTGTTGAGATTACTCCGGAGAGTTTTGCTCATGGCTGGACCGTAGGCGTACTCGGATCGTTCCTCTGCTCGCAGGCGGTCGTTCCCGATATGCTCAATAGGCATGCCGGTTGTATCTTGTTCACGGGCGCGACTTCCTCGGTGCGCGGAAGCGCCCTTACTTTCAGCAGCGCTAAATTCGCGCTGCGCGGACTGGCTCAGGCGTTGGCCAGAGAGTTGTGGCCCAAGGGCATCCACGTCGCGCATATCGTTGTGGATGGTGTGATCCGCGAGAACGAACTCGAACCGACCGCTAAAGACCGGACCACTGAACCGCTCATGAATCCGGCAGCCATTGCGGAAGCCTACTGGGGATTAGTTAAACAGGATCGATCGGCATGGAGTCTGGAGCTCGATCTGCGTCCGCATCTCGAGAAGTTTTTCGAATGATCTTGGATTTTTAGTGTCAGTGCCAAGATGATTTGGCTCTTGGCTGATTGTCATTTCGATTTGAAAGGCCACGCCCAATCTATTAGGCTCTCCCCCACTGACACTGACAACTTCTCCTGATGCCGGCATTCTCCTGGAAGACCTGACATGGCAGCAAGCCGAGCAGGTGCTGCGCCCTGAGACGGTGGTGGTCATTCCGATCGGTGCCGCGTCCAAAGAACACGGTCCCCATCTCAAGCTCAAGAACGACTGGATTTTGGCCGAACATTTCAAGCGAGAAATTCTGAGGCGTGCAAATGTCGTGGTTGCGCCGACCGTCAATTATCACTACTATCCGGCGTTCATCGAATATCCTGGCTCCGTCTCGCTTCGGCTGGAAACGGCCCGCGATCTGATGGTGGATATTTGCAGGAACCTCCATCGGTATGGCCCGCGCAAATATTATGCCTTGAATACGGGCGTATCGACGATGAAACCGTTGGAACTTACGGCGAAAATACTCGCCGATGAGGGCATCGAGTTCCGATATACCGACATCCTAAAATTAATCGCACCAGTCGAATTAACCGTGAAACAGGAGGAGGGCGGCACACATGCAGGTGAAATTGAGACATCCATGATGTTATTCATCGCTCCGGCGACTGTTGAGATGCACCGTGCGGTCAAAGATTATCATCCCTCACCGAAAGCCATCCTGACGCGAGATCCCGTAGGGGAAGGCAGCTATTCGGCATCGGGGATTTACGGGGACGCCACTCTGGCCACCAAACGGAAGGGAGAGATCGTGGTTCGGGCCCTCATCACCGGAATCCTTGAAGAGATCGAGTGCCTGCAAAGAAGTCACTGACGTTCCTGGATCGTACTTTACCGATCTCGACGGCTAGAACTACCTTTTCCGATCTGTAAGCAATAGGGAGAAAACGCAAATCCAGGTACGCTCCCCGTATCTTCCGTAATCGCAGTAGGCTCCATGAATTTGTTTCTGCCGAGGCTTTTTTGTCGCTCGCCCGAGGGTTCGCAGTCGGCTAGGAAACATCCGTGAAAGATATTCTGTTTGTCGACGCAGTGAGCGGAATGCCATTGAGACACAAAGAGAATGTCTATCCCCCTCGGGTTGCCAAACGAGAGAAGAGATCCGGCATAGTAGCAGTGTTCGTAGCCTTAATCGCGTTTATCGTACTGTTGGCTACGTGGGCACTTTCCTGAACAAACGTCCCTGCAGCTGACGAATTCTCGCGGCGGCCACCGCCAAATCTGTGCAATTTCGCACCAAAAGACATTCAGGCATGCTGGCTTGGAGCTAACCAAATCTTCGCCGGTTCCGGCATTGGTTCGATCGGAGGCACCGGATTAGGCGTCGGCGACGGAGGCGTCGGCAGCGGCGGACCTGGAAGAGGCTCGACAGGCGGCGGTACCGGGCCGGGCGGCGGTGGTTGAGGATCGCCGGGAGGGAAAGGGACACCAGGAATCTGAGGAAGCGTCAACATCATTGAAGTTCGGGACTGCTTTGGGATCTGGACGTACGGATCCTGGCAGGCTCGACTCATTGAATTGTCCATAGCGGGAACTCTTGTCCTGGCTCGATGCCGGGATCCTGGAGATAAATCAGATCAAGCTGCCCGTCGTGACAAGAGCCCACGAGCGGTTTCTGTTCTCCGAAGATCAGGGTGTCGTATGAGCCTCGATAATTCGCGAGTACAATTCGAACGATTACGCGGTATTGGTCACTCTGCCTATCGACGGCAAGAACTTCTGCGGGAATAGCGGTCAATGGTGCTTTTGGCTTCTGATTGTCGTCCCGTTCCACTCAATTATGCCATACTATTCTCGAACCGTTACCATTGCTCCGCCGTATGAACAGCACCAGCGGGCGACAGGTGTCAGCAGGCTGGCGAAACGGTTACCGGCAGACCGCCCAACGAGGAACTTCGCTCGATCGATCCCTTTTAGCTGAATGACACTGCTAATCCGGATCGGCGAATGGCGCCGCCCAATCCGGCAGGTTTTTCTCGTAGGCTTGGACCGATTCCATCGGCAATCCATTGCGAAGCGAGAAAAGTTCGATGGTAGCCGGACCATGTGCTCCACGCGATTTGATCACGAGATGCTCCCCGTCCTTGGTAAAATCCCAACCTTCGATGAACCCCTTCGCCGATTCCAGGTTCGCCACCACTCTTCCGTGATCGCAAACGCTCAGATGATCGTTGATGTAGAGTCCGTTGTAATGGACCAATGTTTTACCCCGTCCGCGCCGAGCTTGTACACTTCCCAACCAACGCTGCCCATCGTTGAAATCTTCGGTTCTGCACAATTCCCTTTCAACGTCCAGAGGTCGGTCGTCCCGTCAGAGTAGGTGACGATCACATTTCCAATCTTATATTCGGGTCCCAAAGCCTTGTTACGGACGATAGACGCCTGCACCGGCAACTTTGTCCTTTCAGCCCCTTCATTTTGACCTTCCAGAAAAGGCGCCAACAGCAACAGCAAGAAAAATGCGGCAAACGTTCTTTTGTTCATCGGTCCGAGACCGGTTGTACCGCATCACGCTGAGACGCTACAAGGTCGTTGATCTGTGTCGGCGCGGCTTGCAACTCCATCTCGAATTCCGTCCCATCCTTGCGATAGTTAATGGCTTCCCCGTGAAACACTTCCCCTTGTTGAAGGTTTTCCCGGAGCCGGTTCGACACAGTCTTATCCGTGCGCGCCCCTTGCAGAATCCGAGATGTTTTTCCAATCACCTCTTCCAGAGTGTAGCCTGTCATCTCTGTGAAGGCCGGATTGACAAAACCAATTCGCGGTCCGGGCAGATCGAGGCGCGCGTCGGTGATCAGGACCGCCTCCCTCGTCTGCAGGACCGCGGAGTTAAGCAAGCGGAGCGTCTCCTCGACTCTCTTGCGTTCTGTGATGTCCTGAGTTTTCGTTTCGTTATGTCGCTGGCAATCCCCGTGAGGCGGACCAGGGCGCCTGCCGCATCCCGGACTTGAAAGCCCCGGTCGAGGACCCAGCGGACTGTGCCATCCGGACGAGCGATTCATATTCCACGCTTACCTCCGGAACAGTTCCCATGAGCGTTGCGAAAACGGCGAAGACACGCTCACGTTCCTCCGGAAGGATAGAGTCAACCCACTGGTGCGGTCGGCATACAAACTCTCCATCGAACGACCCCAAATCAGTTTATAACCCACACTGACGTAGTGGATCTTTTCAAGTCAGGCGAATTCATCCAGAATACGTCCGTGATGTTATCCGCCAACTGGCGGAATTTCTCTTCGCTTTCCCGCAACGTTTCTTCCGCTCGCTTTCTCTCGTTGTTTTCTGTCCGCAACGCTTCGTTGGTTTTTGCCAGTTCAGCGACGCGCTCGTCGACGCGCACTTCCAGTTCGTCCGCAGGCGCCGAAGTTCATCCTCGGCCCGCCGTCGCTTTCGCACCATGTTGTTAAAGGCCGTCGCCAGTTCGCCTATCTCATCCTTCACGCGGTGGCGGCATCGGCAAGTCCGTTCGTCCGGAGGCAAATCCCGTCGCCACATTCGTCAGTTGCTGGAGCGGTCTGACAATCGATCGACCCACATAGAGCGCAATCAATAAGCGATCGCGACACTGCCTAATCCCGCCAATATCAGAGTGCGCATTGTGCTGGTCAGTTCCGCGCATCAATTCATTGTAGAGCGGTGTGTACTCCAGAACCACCGCTCCAATCACTCGTCCGGACTCGCCTTCCACCGGCACGACTATTTGCCTGATGCCCGCCCGGTGCTCCTCGCTGACCTCGACAAAGTGCGCACCTGCCGATCCTTAATCGTCGCTCCAACTTCATCGCTCGGGTTTTCAGTAAAACGTTTGCCGACCTCGGAGGGAATGCGTCCGCGAGTACAACCTGATTGGCATCCATCAGCACCACTCCCGTCCCTGCGTCTGATGCAGCCTGCAACATTTCCTGTACTCGGAGCTCTATCGAACCGACTAAGAAACCCACACGCGGCACATCCTAGCTTCCTCTGTTACGCCAACCATTGCGGCCGTGTACAGACGGTTCACCGCGATTGCACCGAAAAGGGCTACCAGCAAGGCCATCCCAAACCCCGTACAAATAATTTTGCTTTTAATTTTCATGCCCCGAGCCGCGCGGATTACTCCTTTTTCTCGTCAAGCAACTGACGCACTCTGCGGGCGAGGCTGGCCGGCGTATAAGGTTTGGGCAGGAACTCGACCCCTTTCTCGAGCACTCCATGGTGTGAAATGGCGTCATCCGTGTACCCGGATGTGAAGAGAATTTTGAGATCGGGATAGGTGGCTTTCAGCCATTCTGCCATCACTTTGCCGCCCATCAGCGGCATGATGACATCTGTGATCACCAAACGGATCGGTGATCCTTTGTGTTCACGCACCACGTGCAACGCATCCTGGCCGTTCGCGGCCGAGAGCATTTCATACCCAAGGTTGTCTAATACGCTGCGAGCCAGATGTCTGACGGATGGCTCATCTTCCACCACCAGCAAGGTTTCCGTCCCGCGCGGCAACGGCCCGGTTCGGATCTGTCTCGCCGCGACATCCAGCGGCTCCGCGACTCGCGGGAAATAAATCTTAAAGGTCGTGCCTTTGCCAACCTCGCTGTAAACATCAATGTGACCGCCGGATTGTTGGACGATGGTCTGGCACGTCGCCAAGCCTAAACCGGTGCCCTTGCCCGACGGCTTGGTTGTGAAGAACGCCTCGAACAGCAGGGCTTTGACTTCGTCGGTGATTCCTGTTCCGGTGTCGCTGACACTGAGCATTACGTAGTCACCGGGAATTACGCCCGGCTTGGATCGCGTATAATTCTCGTCGAGTTTGACGTCGCTCGTCGCGATGGTGAGCTTGCCGCCTTGGGGCATCGCATCGCGAGCGTTGACCACCAGATTCATCAGCACTTGCCCTATGTAGCCGGCGTCCGCCTTCACATGCCCGATTTTTTTTCCGGGCACAGTCTTCATTTCGACGTTCGCGTCAATGAGCCGCCGCAACATGTTTTCGAGATCGTTCACCACGTCATTGAGGTCGAGCACGACCGGCACGACGCTCTGTTTCCGGCCGAAGATGAGCAGTTGCCGTGTCAACCCGGCCGCCCGCTCCGACGCATGCCGGATCTCCTCGATATATTTTCGCATCGAACTCTCCATGCCAAGGTCCGAAGTGATCAAGTCGCTGTAACCAATGATGACCGCCAGGATGTTGTTGAAGTCATGGGCCACCCCGCTGACGAGCTGTCCGATCACTTCCATTTTTTGGGCTTCGATAAAATGCGATTCCAGCCGCCGGCGTTCGGCCCGTTCGTCGACATCCTGCATCGCACGGCGCACTGCCGGAGCGAGCCGGAACAGATGATCCTTCAGGACGTAGTCCGTCGCGCCGCTCTTGAGAGAATCAACGGCCAATTCTTCACCCGCTGTCCCGGAAACCAGAATGACTGGCCGCTCTGGCCATCTGTCACGCACCGTCGCAATGGCGGACATTCCATCAAACGCGGGCAACGTGAAGTCCGAAAGGACCAAATCGATCCCGCCATTTTCGAGCGCCGCCACAAAATCGTCGCGTTCTCTCACGCAAGTGATCGTGCAAACGATGCCCTCATCCTCGAGAATGGATTTAACGAGCGCAGCGTCGTTTGGATTATCCTCCAAGTGCAGGATGCGGAGAGGGGACTTCATTTTTCCACCTATCTTCCTTCGATTGAACTCCGTTTCGAATGCTTTGTACCGGCAACGAGCTCGGCTCTTCGCTCGGGCGGCCTCTGGACGTCGCTCTTGCCGGGCTAGGCAGAAACCGGGGGCTCATTCACCGCTACCCAAAAAATCCCGATTTGTTTGACCGCCTCCATGAACTCCGAGAAATCCACCGGTTTCACGACATAGGCGTTGGCGCCGTGTTCATAAAAATCGACCAGATCCAGTGTTTCACGCGAGGAAGTGAGCACCACCACGGGAATCGTTTTCAAACGCGCCTCGGCTCTCATGGTCCGCAACACTTCCAACCCGCTCACCTTCGGCATCTTGTTGTCGAGCAACACCACAATGGGATCGCCGCCTGTGCGCATTTCGAATCGTCCACGACGATAGAGGTAATCCAGTGCTTCCGCACCGTTCTCCACGACCTCCACCTTGTTGCCCAGACGCTGACCGTCCAGCGCTGCCAAAGTGAGTTCCACATCCCGCGGATCGTCTTCGACTAACAAAATGTTTTTGATACATGTGATTTCAACGTCCACTGCCGCCTCCATTTTGTTTCGGGATTGAAATGTAGAGAGTTGCGCCGCTGTCCACCTTGCCTTCCGCCCACGCCCGACCGCCATGTCGCTGGACGATGCGTTTGACATTGGCCAGGCCAATGCCGGTGCCCTCAAATTCAGCCTCACTGTGCAGGCGTTGGAACACCCCGAATAATTTGTCGGTATATTTCGGGTCGAAGCCGGCTCCGTTGTCACGGACGTAAATCATTGTTTCGCGGTCGTCATCGGGCGCCGAACCGATTTCGATCCTGGCCTCGGCGCGACCACCAGTGAACTTCACGGCATTGGAAATCAAGTTAACGAATACCATTCGCATTAATGCGCGATCCGCCCACATCGACGGAAGCGAATGGATCTCCCACCTGATATTTCGGTCCTTTGTCTCCGCCTGCAGGTCGCCCAAGGTATCCCGGACCAACTCGTCGATATCGACTTCGGTCTTTCGCAATTCGGCCCGCCCGAAGCGCGAGAATGCCAGCAGGTCATCTATCAAACATCCCATCTTATTTGCGGACTGGGCAATGATCCCAAGATACCGAAGATTCCGTTCTGTAAGCACCGGTCCGGCTTCTTTTTGCAGCAGTTTCACAAATCCGACGACGTGTCGCAGAGGTGCGCGCAAATCGTGGGACACCGAATAGCTGAACGATTCCAGATCCTCGTTGGCTGTTTGGAGTTGCGCCGTGCGTTCTACCACATGTTGCTCGAGTGTCTCATTGAGATGGTGTATTTCATCGACCGCGCGTTTTCGGTCCGTGATATCGCGAATGTTGCATTGGATCAGGTCGCGATCACCGGCTTGAAACACGTTGCTGGCAAACTCGACGACGATCTGGCGGCCATCCTTCGTTTCCAGCGACAGGTCGGGGTAGCGCACGTACCCAGATTGCCGGAGTCGCTCCAACATCGCTTGATTGTCTTCAATGTCCTTGAACGGGCCAAGCTCGCCAACGGTCTTGCCGACCATCTCATTGCGGGAAAGTCCCAGGAGATTAAAGAGAAAAGGGTTCACGTCATTGATACGCCCCGTATCAACGTCCAAAATCAGGATGCCATCTCTCGCCGCTTCGAATAGTCGCTGATAGCTGAATTCCGACGCCCGCATCGCCTGTTCGGTCCGCGCCTCTGCTTGTTCGGTCCGCGCCTCCGCCTGCTCCATCCGTGCCTCTGCGAGTCCCGTCCGCGCCTCCGCCTGTTCGGTCCGCGTTTCTGCCAGGCCGGTTCGCGCCTCTGCCTGCTCAATGCGCGTGTCCTGACTTCGGGCTGATGCATCTCGATCCTTCTTTCTCTCGCCCGCACCAAGAGCCGCGTGCTGGCGTAAATCGTCAGCCGATAGGAAGAGATTGTTTGTCATCGAGAAATCTTTGGAGTTCACGGTGAATAACGTCCCCGATTAAGTGACTCCGGTCAGAGACGGTTGCTCGCTGGATTTGATCTTGACCGCCCGCTTCCAGCGTTCCAGCGCCGCTTCAATTTCATGCTCTTGCACGGGCTTGCTGAGATAGTCGTCCATCCCCAAGGCGATGCAGTTTTCCTTTTCGCCCGGCATGGCGTTCGCCGTCATCGCCACGATATAGACCGGTCGTTTCTCCGCATCGCCGTAGCCCAGGTTTTCCTCCCGTTTGCGGATGGCCCGTGTCGTTTCGTACCCGTCCATCTCGGGCATCTGACAATCCATAAAAATGATATCGTACGGTCTGCACGAGAGCGCATTTAATACCTCGATCCCATCGCCAACGGTGGTCGCCCGATAGCCGCACTTTTCCAACTGATGGAGCGCCACCTTCTGGTTAATCAAGTTGTCCTCGGCAAGCAGGATGCGGATAGCGGGCGACTTTTGCCGCTCCGCAAGAACGACAGGCGGTTGTTCGGAGACTGCAAAATTCGTTGCTCCGGAGCGCAGGACCGTGCTCAGGCAATCTTGCAGACAGGATTGAGTGATCGGTTTCACGACAGATTCAGCGATACCGACAGCCCTGAACAGGTCCATGTTCATCCGCTGGTCAGCAGGGGTCAGCAACACGAGCCCCGTGGCGGCTAAAGCCGGGTCCTCTTTGATGGACCGGGCAAGATTGAGCCCGTCAATCTCCGGCGCTGCCAAATCGAGGACTGCCAGCCGGAACGGATCTCCATTTGCAGCCTCGGTTCGAAGCAGCTCGCACGCCTCCGGACAACTGGAGGAGGCACTAAAACGCATTCCCAGGTTCGCAAGATGGAGCCTCAGGATGGAGTTGCTGCAGTTATCATTGACGATCAAAACCCGGATGCCGACCAGACGCTCCTTGTTTTCATTCGCCCGCAACGCAGTAGCTTGTTTCTCGAAATTTGCCGTGAACCAGAACGTCGCGCCTTTTTCCGGTTCGCTCTCAACGCCAATCTCGCCCTCCATCATCCCGACCAATTGCCGGGCGATGGCCAGTCCCAAACCAGTGCCGCCGTATTTTCGGGTCGTCGAACTATTCTCCTGGCTGAACGCCTCAAAGAGATGCTCCTGCGCCTCCAGGCTAATACCAATGCCGGTGTCTTTTACCTCAAATCTCAGCACCACTCCGAGGGCTGTCTCGGACTGCTGAGAGACACGCAAGACCACCTTCCCGTGTTTAGTGAACTTCAACGCGTTGTTGAGGAGATTGGTGAGCACCTGGCGCAATCGCCCCGCGTCACCGCGGAGGGAGGTAAGAACGGAGTGATGTACAAGTCCCAACAGTTCGAGGCCCTTCGATTCCGCATTCTCAGCGACCAGCCCCAGAGTGCTCTCAACCACCTCGCCTAATTCAAAGTCGAGGGTTTCAAAAGTCAGTTTACCGGCGTCTATTTTCGAGAAATCCAGAATATCGCGAATGATCGTAAGCATCAGATCGCCACTCTTGCGGATGACGTCGACAAATTCCCGCTGCTTGCGGTCGAGGGAGGTATCGAGCAGCATGCCCGCCATGCCGATGACGCCGTTCATCTGCGTTCGGATCTCATGGCTCATGTTGGCCAGAAATTGCGATTTGGACCGCCTAGCCTTCAACGCGGTATCGCGAGCGGAAGCCAACTCAGCCAGGCTCCGACGTAGTTCGAGCAAGGCGATAACCTGGCGACTCAACGCCTGCAACGCCAAGCTCTGCTCCGGGCTCAACGTCCTCGCATGCGGACCGTTCACGCAAAGCATCCCTAACGCGTAACCGTCGGGCGTGATGAGCGGCGCCCCGGCGTAAAATCTTATCCTCGGACGCTCCGGTAACCAACGGGTTCGCCGCGAACCGCTCGTCAAGGAGCGTGTCTTCCACGACCATGACCCCCGGGTTCAGAATCCCATACTCGCACACAGCCATGTCGCGGGGCGTTTCGTTGGTCGTCATCCCGACCTTGGATTTGAACCATTGTCGATCGCGATCAACCAGGCTGATCATCGCGATGTTGGTGCCGCAAATCTGAGAAGCCAAAAGAGTAATATCGTCAAATGCCTGTTCCGCGCCCGTATCGAGGATATCGTAGCGACGCAGGGCGTTCAGTCGCGCATCTTCGCTGGATGGCAAGGGCAAGCTCATCGTAGAAGGCAGACCGAGCAAACCGCAAGAACCGAAATTACCATATGGAACATTAATACCATGTTTTTCAAGTATAACCACGAAACATCTGGGACCGTCAGGAAGATCAAAGCGACAGATGACGTTGGCAGGCGAGACCAACCTGGGAATAGATGAAACGAGAATTCTTGAATACTCTGGCAACCCCGAAGGCTAATTGGCGAATCCCGCCGAGACACCAAACCGATGCTACCCGCCGGCAACTCGCCGATTCTTTCACGCCTTGCGGGACTGCGAATTATTGATATTACAGAAAACTCTTAAATTATAGGACAAAGTCAACCAGCTGGATTATAGTTGGAACTTGCCACGCTCCTTCGCCGTTTCATCCTCGCATTGCCGTGCGAGGACGCCTTAGGTGGCGTGCGCTGCACCAGCTTCTCAGAGCAATCGACAGCCACTTGTGGACCCAGTACCAAACGTTGCCAGGAACTCTTTTTCGCTCGATCACAAAGCTCCCTTACCCGCTCACCCACGGACGGTGGGGTGGTTCGGTACCACCGCCGTGGCGATGGGCGGGATCAATCAAAGTTTGTTTCTGTTGGGTGCACTCTTCGTCGGCCAAGGCTCTATTCTCGGACAGGGTAGCGCGGCAATCCCGTTGCTCGCAGTGGGATTGCTCCTGAGCTGGGCCGCGACGCCAGGTTGGACCGAATTAATCCTGATGTATCCAAATCGCGTCGGTGGGATTGCCGCAACGTGTGCGGAAGCGTTCCGACCTTACAGTCCGATGCTCGCGACCGTGACGGGCGTTTGCTATTGGTGGGGCTGGGTCCCGACCTGTGGGCTCACAGCGCTGCTATCGGCATCAGCGATCAACCAGTGGTATTTCCCCTGGTTCCCGGTACCGCTGCTCGCTTCGTGCATCGTGCTTTTCTTCACGGCAGTCAACTTGTGCGGCGTGAAATGGATCATGCGCGCGGCGATGCCGATCGCGGTTGCCTCAGCGGGGCTCGCATTTCTGTCCGCACTAATCCCAATCTCCAGCGGCCACGTCGACTGGCGGACGGCGTTCTCGTATCAACTCACCGTTCCATTCACGGGCTGGTTCGGTCAGCTAACCAGCGTCATGGCCGGGCTGTACTTGATCGGATTTGCGGCGCCGGCGTTTGAACAGTCGACCTGTCACGTCGGAGAAACCATCGACCCGAACAGGAACGTGCCGCGTGCGGTATTTGCGAGCGCCGGAATCGCTTCGCTCTATTTCATCGTTTTGCCTGTCATCTGGCTGGGAACACTTGGTCCATTGCCTCTTGGAAGAGAGCTCGCGCTCGAGCTCGGGCCGACCTTCGCGCCATTACTCGGCAGCGCAGCGAAAGGGGCGGCAATCTGGTTCATGATCCTGAACATGTTCCACGGCACGATCGCTCCGCTTGCCGGCGCGTCCCGGACGTTGTCGCAACTGGCTGAGGACGGCCTGCTGCCGGAATTCCTGGCCAAGCGCTCGTGCACCGATACCCCGTGGGTCGCGACGCTCGTCACCGCTGGAATGGCGATCGTGTTTCTCTTCATCGGAGACCCGGTTTGGCTTATCGCGGCAGCGAACCTCACCTATCTCATTGGCATCAGCATGCCTAACATCGCCGTTTGGCTGCTCCGGCGCGACGCGCCGAAAATGATTCGTCCGTACCGCGCGCCACGCGGAACGATTGCTCTTGGGCTCCTCGCGGCCGGCGCGTGGACGCTCACGACGGTTCTCGGGTTTCAACAATTTGGTCTGCCCACGGTACTTGCCGGACTTGGTTTCGCCTACTCGGGCTCCCTGCTCTATGCCTGGCGAAAGATGTCTGACCGTCGGAAAGCAGGTCTTCCGACTATTGGTCGAACACTTCACGTGAAACTCAGTGGCACGGTGCTGTTCGTGCTCGCGCTCGATGCCGCCGGCTACCTCATTGCCGTCAGCCATATCTCACCAAATCAGCAGGAGCTTATCGTGGTACTGGAAGATATTTTCGTGGTTGTCGCGCTTCTCACAATCAGTGTGGGCTTGATTCTCCCGGGAACGATCGCGCAATCAGCCCTCGAAGTTTCCAGGGCCGCGGAAAAACTGGTAAAAGGAACCCTGGCCGATTTCACGCGCGCGATGCGGGCGCTCGCTGCGGGTGACCTCGAAGCCGCCAAGGCGCAGTTTTCATTCGCGCCGGTCGTCGTCCATTCGCGGGACGAGATCGGCGATATGGCAGACAATTTTAACAGGCTTCAGGAAGAGATTGGAAACGCGGCGGGCGGCCTTGAAGGAGCGCGCATCGGCCTTTCGGAAGCCCGCGGCGCGCTGAGGGAGACTAATGATCGTTTGCGCCTGGAGCTGGCTGAGCGCATGCGAGCAGAGGAGGCACTGCGCACGGCGCATGAAGCGCTACGCGGCAATACCGTAAATTTGAAGCATGCGCTTACGGAACTGAGAAAAAGCAGCGTTGAGCTTGAAAAGGCACGCGATGCGGCGCTGCAAGCCACAAACTTGAAATCCCAGTTCCTGGCCAATATGAGCCACGAGATCCGAACGCCGATGAACGGCGTTATCGGGCTCACCAGTTTGTTGCTCGACACCGAATTGGACCCAAAACAGCGCGAGTTCTCCAATTCTATTCTTCAGAGTGCGGAAATTTTGATGGCCGTTGTGAATGACATTTTGGATTTTTCCAGAATTGAAGCGGGCAAACTCGCCTTTGAAGTCCTGGACTTTGATCTCGTCGAGACGGTGCAAAGCACGTTGGACATGATGGCTGAACGCGCGCACGGTCGAGGGATTAAACTGGCTGGCGCAATGGCGCCGGCGATGCCCTCGCGACTACGCGGCGATCCCGGGCGCCTGCGCCAAATCCTTGTCAATCTCATTGGAAACGCCATCAAATTCACCAAAGCAGGAGAGGTCAAGGTCACCGCTTTTCAAGAAAGCGAAACGGAGAAGCATGTATTGGTGCGGTTTGATGTGAAAGACACTGGCATCGGTATTTCGCCGGAGGCTAAGGCCGGGCTTTTTAAACCCTTCATCCAAGCCGATGGTTCCACGACCCGGAAATACGGTGGCACTGGGTTAGGGCTCGCTATTTGCAAGCAATTAGTGACGAAAATGGACGGTCAAATCGGCATGGAAAGCAACTTGGGAGAGGGTTCGAACTTCTGGTTTACGGTCCAGCTTGAAAAGCAGGCGGGCGAAGCACTATCGCGACAAAAGATGGACGAGGAGTCCTCCGATCTTCCCGTGAATTCTCTGCATGCCCCTGTTCTGGATTCAAAACCAAAGCTCAAAAACGTGCGCATCCTTCTAGCGGAGGATAACAGCGTCAATCAGTGCGTGGCTTTGGGCCAATTGGAAAAACTGAATTACACGGCAAACGCAGTGGCGGACGGTCTGGAAGTATTGCGCTCTCTGGAGCAAATCTCCTACGGTATCCTTCTTATGGATTGTCACATGCCGGAGATGGACGGATTCGAGGCAACACGGGTCATACGCAAGCGAGAGCAAAGTTTTGAGAAACCGTGTCCTTGGAAGGCACCGGTCTACATTATTGGCCTGACCGCGAATGCCACGCAAATTGACCGGGCGGAATGCCTCGCCGTGGGAATGGACGACTATCTCAGCAAGCCGCTCCAGGCATCCGAACTTCAAGCAGCGCTGGAACGCTGGAAACGCGCGGTTCAAAACTAGCTCCTCCCCTCGATTGCTATGCGCTTGTTACCTGTCCTTGTCATGGTCGTAGCCGGCTTTTTCATTTCCATCCAGGGGCCGATCAATGCACGCTTGCGCGCATCCGTTGAATCTCCCGTGCTCAGCGCGGCGATCTCCTTCCTCTCCGGAGGGCTTTTCCTCTTGTGCATCATGGCGACTGGAGCTTTTGGCGGCACGGGGACCGGCCTCCGGGGAATGCAATCCGCTCCCTTGTGGGCTTACCTCGGCGGCGCGCTCGGGGTCACTTTCGTTCTCGGCTCAATTGTCGCAATTCCACAAGTCGGCGTCGTCGTTGTCATCTGCGCTGCGATTCTCGGCCAGATGGTCGGTTCGTATCTTGCTGACACTTTGGGCTGGTTTGGAGTCGAGCGGGTACCGTTCAACCCTGTTCGTTTGGTCGGCATCGTGCTCCTAGTTTGTGGGGTGCTGCTGGTGCAGAGAAAATGAGTCAGAATTCAGAATTCAGGAGTCAGGAGTTGCAGGAGTTGCAGAGCGACGAGCGTATCACATTAGATTCATCTGCACGACCAGCCCTTCTGCTGAACTGTCCGACTCCCCATTCCTGAACTCCTGCAACTCCTGACTCCTGAATTCTGATTCCTAAATTCCCCCCTCAAAGAACTTCAGCAAGTTCGTACGTGCGCTTTGAGACCGACAGTGAGAGATTGGAACGTTTTAGTTCAGTGGCACGGTGAATCGTCCATAAGGGCAACCTCATTGATGATTTGAAACTCTATCCTCGAGAACGGCTCTGTAGCTGACAATCGATCCATAAATCCAATCATCATGAAGCTCTACGTCGGAAATTTTTCTTTTGACACGACAGAACGCTCACTGAGGGAACTCTTTGAGCCATTCGGCACGGTTACCGAAGTTAAACTCATCACGGACCGCGAAACCGGCGAACCGCGCGGTTTTGGGTTCGTCACGATGGGCAATGTCGCGGAAGGGAACGCGGCAATCAAAGGCCTGGACGGGAAGGATAAAGGGGGCCGCAACCTCAAGGTCAATGAGGCTCGCCCTAAAGACGATCGTGGGGGGCGCCCGTTTTCGGGATCGCGTCGCTAGCTCGCACCTCATTCTGTCTCCGGAAGTGACCAAATCCTAGCGGGGTCGACACTCGGTTGGCCTTTATATAATGCCGCACGACCGGTTCTTTGTCGCCGGCGTGCAGGCTCCAGGCGCGCTCGGCAATCTCGGTTTCCGCTTTTGTCGTGCGTGCATGCTGTCTCACGTGCTCGGCCCATGAGGCCACGATCATCTCCGTCCGAAACGTCCCCGGATTTTCCAAGCTCTCCTCGACGCGGTAGAGCAACGCGCCGTTCCGCAAAAAGATTAAACGGAGCTGTTCGGTCAATGAAAGGAACTCTTCGCGGTGTTCCGGACGAATGATGGATTCCACCGTGACAGTGACGGGCCCGTCATCGGGTTTCGGCGCGAAGGGAAAATCGTGCGCGCTTTCTAATGGCGCCGGCTCAAGGTCGAGGGAATGCGCGAAGTTAATGGAGAGCGGGATCGCCAGGACCAGACTGGCTGTCAGGAGAATCGCGCCACCGAGCAACGTATGGCCGAGACCGAGAGCAGTCGCTGACCAGCCCCAGAGAATTCCGCCCAGCGCAACCCCGCCTTGGGAGGCCACCATGTGGACGGCGTTCATCCGCCCTCGCGCCCAGTCGGGCATTGCACGCTGGCCCGCTATCCAGAGTTCGGACGCTGAAACAGTCCAACTGATGCCGGCCAAAGCCGCCACCGGGAGAAAAGACCAAAGACTTGAAACAACGGCCAACAGTACGAAAACCGACACCAAAATGGCACTCGCTAAAATTGTCAGGGTGTTCGGGCTGGCTTTCGTGCGGGCATAAGGCAGTACCAGCGTTGCTCCAAGGAGCGATCCTATTCCCAAACTGGTGAATACCAGGCCCAGTTGGCTGGCATCAAGCCGCAAGTGCTGAAAGGCGACCACTGGAATAAGCGCAGGCACGACCGCTATGAAGAAACCAAACAACAAATCCCTGGTCAGAATGACTTGCATGCCAGGCGTATAGCGAACATACCTTGCGGCTGTCGCCATCGAATCCAAAAAATTTTCCAAGTGCGGCTGAGGCTGCCGCCGCTCCTGATAGCGCTTTGAAATCGTCAGCGCCGTGAATAGAAAAGCAAGGGAGTTGAGGGAAAAGAGCATCGCTGGTCCCGCGAGCGGCAGAAGAAATCCACCAATGGCCGGACCCACGATTCCGCCCATGTTCATCTGCACGCCGCCCAAGATGATCGCCGAAGCGAGTTCCTCTTTTCGCACCACTTCCGGGATAATTGCGGCCCAAACTGGAGCATTGAAGGCAAAGCCGATTCCCAGCAAGAAAACCGTGATCAGGATGACGTACGGGTGCACCAAATGAAACCAGGTGCAAGCAGCAAGCAACCCTGCGGCACCGGCTAGCCAGAGATAGGTCCCGACGAACAGGTTCTGTCGATTGACCAAATCGGAGAACGCTCCAGCAGGCAGCGTAAAAAAAAAGAACGGCAGCGAAGCGCTGGTGGCCATTATCGACAAAAGGAAGGGTGAAGCGCCCAGCGAGTTCATCAACCAGGTCGCTGCCGTGTCGTGGGCAGAGACGCAACAGCCAGAAATGAGGCTCGCGATCCACAGCCCGCGAAAGACCCGATTCCCGAGCGCCAGCCAGGTAGATGTGCTATGCGGTTGCTCGGTGACCCTGCCCACGATTGAAGAGGATGGATGCAAGGCGACCTTTCCGCCATATCAAAAGCGTATTCCAGCCCCTATGGAAAAAGTATAGGCTAGACGACTGAACTGAGGCGAGATTCTAGCCGTGGCCCCGGCGCAAAGCTTTTTGCTTGCCCCGGATGGAAGTCAAATGAAACAGGCTGACGCAATACAGCAATCATAATGAATATAGACCACACATCTCTTCTGGCCAGATTCTTCCTAACCTCTTTCGTTCTCCTACCCCCTTCCGCCTGCGGCGGAGCTCTTTGATCTCCGCTCATGCAAACGGCCCTCTCAGCTACTTGGTCGACACCCCAAAGGCTCTCCAAATTTTGTTGACCCACAAACTTCAAGACCCCAGGTTCCAGCAGCTCTTGGCTCGTTGGGCCCGCATGTTCCTGTCGATCGTCAGCTTCGGCATTTGCGGATTTCTCCTGGTACCGACATTCTGGGCCGTAAGCGCCTTTGCCCAGGCTATTTTTCTTTTTGCGCTGTTCCTGTCGATTGGAGCGGGCGACCTTTTTCTTCAATTCGCACTGGAAGATGAGCGTTTTTTTGAAGTAGCAACAAAAAACCATGCTTTGAGCATCTTTGCAGAGGACGACCAATCCCTGGCTCAACCTCCGCAATAGTGGCCATTGTATGGGGTGCCAAAATCACCGACACCCTATTTCCTCGCTAAACGGCGTCGCCTTCCTTTCGGGATTCGCGGGACTGGTCGTTTCTTTTTTCCTCAGACCGAAAGCTTGCTTGTAAGTTCGACATTCGCATGTGTTTCATCGGCGATGAAGGGCAGGTCAACCCGGAAACCATGGAAACGCTGTACGACGTTCTGCGAAACTACCCGGAGCTCGCGGTCTTCTTGACTCTAGCGATCGGATTCTCCATCGGTCGATTCAAGATCGGTGGATACAGCATCGGGTCGGTGACAGGTGTGCTGCTCACGGGCCTCTTCATCGGGCAAATCAACATTCCGATCTCACCGGCAATCAAGTCCATTTTTTTTCTATTATTCCTTTTTGCGGTTGGATACGGAGTGGGACCGCAATTTTTTCACGGACTGGGGAGCGAAGGAATGCGACAGGTCCTTTTCGCAACGCTGGTCTGCGGCGCCTGCCTCGGGACAGCGTTTTTTACCGCTCGCCTGTTCGGTTTGGGGGTCGGATACGCCGCTGGAGTATTTGGCGGCTCTTGCACGGTTTCCTCCGTACTTGGCGTCGCGACAGACACAATCCGCCAATTAAGCGGATCACCGGCTGCACATCAGCAAGATATCAACAGCTTGTCGATCGCTTTCGCAATCACATACGTTTTTGGCACGGCCGGAGTTTCGGCTTTCCTCGCCGTGCTCGGGCCAAAGGTTCTGGGTGTTAACCTCGTAGTTGAGTGCAAGGCTCTAGAATCGGCAATGGGCGGGAACGAACCGGATCCTTTGGTACATTCCGCTTATCAAGAGATCAGTGTGCGCGCTTATCGAGTGACTAATCCTGGATTTGGGGACATCACGGTGGCGGAGTTCGAGTCGCGGTTTCCAAACGAGCGTCTCTACGTCGAACGGTTGCGGCAGAATAATAAAATCATCGAGAGCTCCCCGAAGACGAAGATCCATCTGAACGACATTCTGGCAATCGCCTCACGCACCGAGACTTTAATTGCGGACGCAAGTCAGTTTGGGGTGGAAGTATCGGATTCCGGCTCTTCTTGATTATCCCAGCGAAAGCCTCGATGTCATGGTCACCCAGAAGGAAGTCTTGGGGGAAGACACTGGGCGAATTTGCAGAATTGGGCCGCGAACAGCGATCACGAGGTGTTTTCGTGCGGGCGCAATCACGCGGCGGCCATCATCTGCCGTTTAACGCCGGGACTAGGATTTCAAGAGGAGATATTATACGCATCAGCGGTTCGCAGCGCGATGTAGAACGCGTCGCCCGTTTTATCGGGTACCCAATCCGCCCGAGCAACACAAGCGACATAACTCTCATCGGGATGGGCATATTTTTCGGATCGATCGTCGGGCTCCTGAGCATTCGCGTCGGTGGAATTCCGGTAAGCCCCACCACCAGCGGAGGAACGCTTTTGGCCGGTTTGATCTTTGGCTGGTTGCGATCCGTGCATCCGCATTTTGGAAACATTCCCGATGCGGGTCTCTGGGTGTTCAACAATGTGGGTCTAAGCATGTTTGCTGCCGTGGTGGGGATCCAGGCCGGTCCACAGTTTGTTCAAGGGATCCGCGAAGCCGGAATCATCCTTTTCGGAGCAGGTGTGATTGTAACCATTGTGCCGATGCTGTTTGCGCTGTTGTTAGGCAAGTATGTATTCAGGATGCACCCGGGCGTCTTGCTGGGTGCTTGCGCCGGCGCGAGGGCTTCAACTGTCGCGTTGTCGGTCATCCAGGACGCCGCCAATAGCCGGGTGCCGGCGCTCGGCTTCACCGTTTGTTTCGCCGTTGCCAACACGCTTCTGACAATTTGCGGCGCGGTCATCGTCTTGTTATTACAATAGTCTGCAGGGTCAATCTGGCTTTTCAGGTTTAACGCGAGTTTCACAATCGCTTCTAACCTTCGGCAAACGTCAATGTTTAAAATTTTTAAAGTTACCCTGCGGACTACGCATGGAGAAGTTAGTTTTTAATTCTGTTGACCCTGTTTCTGGACTTACCTGTTGGAAATGCAGAGAATTCCGGCGAGGAGATGTACAACCCAGAACCGGTCGAGCCGAAGATCAAAGAGATTCGAGTCGAGAGGGTTAGGGCATTGACAGGAAGCGATTCGCCCACCGAAATGAAGTCGCTGGATGTTTGCGGCACCGATCTTGGCACGTTGACCGAGGTCGGAAACAGGATCTTCTTTGCGTTCGGGGACACTTTTGGATACGACGGTGATCTCTGCAGAGGAACAGGCGGGCCTAATTGGCGCTCCAACGTATTTGCTTCCACGACCGATCACAATCCCGCAGATAAGGTGGTTCTAAAGGATTGGCTCCGAGGCCCGGATGGCAAAGCAATCGCGGTTGTCGAAGGCGCTCATCAACCGGCATTCACCGGTCAGGATGACGAACAGACGAAAATTCCAATCCGGAGGACGCGATCGAAATCATTCCTGCTCCGGTCGGCGAAGGATCGATTCTCTGGAATCCCGGGTTTGGACGTTGGATGTACACCTATTTGAATGAGCGAACTGCATCTATCGAACTCCGCGAGGCGGAGTGCCTTTGGGGAGAGTGGAGCACACCACACGTTGTTGCAAAAGCCGAGCAATATCCTCAACTTTATGGAGCATTTATGACTCCTTCCTTTCTCAAGGACAATGGTAAGACACTTTACTTCATCATGTCGATGTTCGGCGCCTATAATACTTTCGTGATGAAGGCGACTCTTGTCGTTCCATAGGGTGGGACAAAAGCCAGGAAAGCTTAGCGTTCGGGATAAAACGCCGACATGGATGATCCGGCCCCGGCAAAGGCTGGAAGCCTATGCCACAGAGGATTGAGGTCGGTCGCTCGAGTGATCCGAATGTCTTTTTGCCTTTGTCAGAGCGGCCTTCAATGCGTTTGGGTCGACCGGCTTGGTGGTATAATCATTCATGCCAGCGGCGAGACATAACTCGCGGTCCTCGACCGTGGCGCTCGCCGTCATCGCAATGATCTGAATCGGCCTGAGATTTTGTTCGGCTTCCAACTCACGAATTTTCCGGGTGGCTTCATAGCCATCCATCTCCGGCATGTGGCAATCCATCAGGATAATCCCGTAGCCATTTACCCGCCAGGCCTCCACCGCTTCGACTCCATTCAAGGCAATATCCGCGGTATAACCTAGTTTCCGAAGTACTTGGATGGCGACCTTTTGATTGGTCCGGCCGTCTTCCGCTAACAGAATGCGGCAGCCATCCAAACAAACAGCGGATGCGGTCGTTTGGGTGTAATGAGAACGTTCGGGGACCGAAATCACCGCATCATTGGATGGGAAGCCGGAATTTTGTTTCGTAAATTCAAGGGTGAAGCTGAAAGTGGAGCCTTTTCCCAAGCTGCTCGTGGCCTCGATCGCGCCCCCCATCGACTCAACCAGATTGCGGCAGATGGCCAATCCCAGACCCGACCCTCCATATATCCGCGCAGTCGACGTATCAGCCTGTGAAAAGGATCGAAACAATTTTGTCTGGGTTTCTTCCGACATGCCGACGCCGGTGTCGTGCACAAAAAAGGCGAGATTGACTTCCTCATCCCGTTCACTGGTCTGAAAAATCTCCAGGAGCACTTTTCCCTGTTCGGAAAACTTAATAGCATTATTCAACAGGTTCAATAGCACTTGCCGGAGCCGAGTCGGATCGCCGACCAGATCGTTGGCGGTGTCTTCTCGGA
The DNA here is from genome assembly GCA_963846195.1 of uncultured Verrucomicrobiae bacterium. GTDB lineage: Bacteria > Verrucomicrobiota > Verrucomicrobiia > Chthoniobacterales > JAFAMB01 > JAFAMB01. The sequence goes on along the minus strand of CAWJVG010000014.1, from coordinate 160,403 downwards.
TGCAGTACGAGAGGTGTAATCCTTTCCCGGTCGCCGCTGTTCCCATCAAATCGATTGTATTTTTAACGACTTCCCGCAGGTCAAAGGCGATTTTTTCGAAAGTCATCTTGCCTGCCTCGATTTTTGAAAAATCAAGGATGTCATTGATAATCAGCAAAAGAGCGTACGCGCTGCTTTGGATGGTCTGGGCGAACTGGCGCTGCGCGGCCGTTAATTTGGTATCCAGCAATAAATCAATCATCCCAATTACCCCGCTCATGGGAGTTCGAATTTCGTGGCTCATGTTAGCCAGGAACCCGCTTTTGGCATCGCTGGCCGCCAGCGCGGCGTCCGCCATTCTTTGGGCCTTTTCTGTTCCGGCTATCAATAGCAAATTAGCCGAGGTCAAATCGATGTTAGTCGCATTCAGCGCGAGCGTTCGTTCCAGAACCATTCTTTCGAGATCATCCAGGCGAAGCCGGGCCTGCTGGTAAAGCCGCCACTTTTCAGTCATCGCGATGGCCAATTGCAAGACCTCGACATTATCAAAAGGCTTCTTCAGAATAACCATGCGGTCTGAGTACCCGAGGGTTCGCAACATCTGTTCCCAGGAGTAATCAGAATAGGCGGTACAAATGACGACTTGGAGATCGGGATATTTCTCCCAGATTTTGCACGTTGTCTCGACTCCGTCCCATCCCGGCGGCATGCGGACATCGACAAAGGCCAGAGAATAGGGCCGCTCTTCCAGCAGGCTTTTTTCAATGAGATCCAGGCCTTCACGTCCCTGGTAGGCAGAATCAACCTGAAAAGCGGGTAATTGAAATTTTGCCAATGATTCTCCGAACAGGGCCTTTTCATCTTCCTCCAGATCGTTAGAGAGCTTAGAGGGAGGGGTTAAAATCTTACGAAAGTCGTCGTGAATCGCTCGGTTATCATCAATCACCAGGATACGGTGGTTCTTCAGCGGATTGATGCGCATAGGTTCCTTTCTGCAACATGCAAGATACCAGGAGAAGCATGGCTTATCTGATCGATCTTCGGACGCAGCGATGAACACAGGGATTGGTCCAAGAGGAACGCAATGCAGGGGTCGCTTCTGGTCACATTACACCTGATACAGTAAATATAGTAAATAATCAAGCTTATGGTAGATCGCGGACTTCTTTCGCATCCGTGGCGGTTCCAGATGCCTCGCCTCAGGCGCAGCTTCGCCTTCTACCAATGCTCCCTCCTCCCGCCAATCCGGCTCGGATCGCCTTGCCGACAGCCCATTTGATCGCAGCGCCACTATCACCCGGTCACGGACTTGGTGCACTAGGGCCGTCGCCAGGTACAACTCTCGGGTTAGGCGATCGCCGTCCCACCGGATGAGCCACCGGATTTCTGTTTCGTAAATTGAAGGACAACGGTGAACGTAGAGCCTTTTCCCAAGCTGCTCGTGGCTTCGATGGCGCCCCCCATCAGTTCAACGAGTTTGCGGCATATAGCTAATCCCAGTCCGCTGCCACCGTATTTTCGGATGGTCGATGCTTCGGATTGAGTGAACGATCGAAACAACTTCGCCTGATCCTCTTCCGACATTCCGATACCAGTATCCTGGACGCGAAAAGACAATTCAACTTCCTCGTCTATCCTTCTTGTCTCGAGAATTTCCAGAAGCACTTCACCCTGGTCAGAAAACTTAATGGCATTATTCAGCAAGTTGAGAAGAATTTGCCGCAGCCGTGTCGGGTCGCCCACCAAGTCCGTGGCAGCGTCTGGTTTAATCGAGTAGCTTAAATGCAACCCTTTCCCTAACGCCGCTGTCGCCATCAAATCGATTGTATTTTTGATGACCTCGCGCAGATCAAAATTAACCTTCTCAAACGTCATCTTACCTGCCTCGATTTTTGAGAAATCGAGAATGTCGTTGATAATCAGTAAAAGCGCGTGGGCGCTGCCACGAATGGTTTTGGCGAATTCGTACTGCTCAGCGGTCAATTCCGTGTCCAGCAAAATATCAATCATCCCAATCACCCCGTTCATGGGAGTTCGGATTTCGTGGCTCATATTGGCCAGGAATCCACTTTTGGCGTCATTGGCGGCAAGCGCCATGTCCGCCATTCGCCGCGCTTTATCCGTAGCAGCGGTCAATTGCGAATTCGCCGAAATTAAGTTCGAGTTTGCAGTTTGCAGCGCGGCGGTCCGCTCTTCTACCATTCTTTCGAGAGCATCCAGACGAAGCCGGGCCTGCTGGCAAAGCCGCCATTTTTCAGTCATCGAAATCGCCAATTGCAAGACCTCGATGTTATCAAAAGGCTTTTTCAGAATGACCATCCGGTCTGAGTACCCCAGTGTTTTCAACAGCTCTTCCCAGGAATAGTCAGAATAAGCGGTACAGATGACAACTTGGAGATCGGCATACTTCTCCCAGATTTTACAGGTCGTCTCGACACCATCCCATCCCGGCGGCATACGGACGTCAACAAAGGCCAGGGAGTATGGCCGCTCTTCCAGAAGGCTTTTTTCAATCAGTTCCAAGCCTTCTTCTCCTTGGTAGGCAGAGTCAATTTCAAAGACCGGCAGTTCAAGCTTCGTGGAGGTTTCTCCGAATAAAGCCACTTCCTCTTCCTGCAAATCATTGAAGTGGCTGTAAGAGTCTATCAATACTTTGCGAAAATCCTGGTGAATCGCCCGGCTATCATCAATCACCAGAATTCGGCGGTTTTGCACGGGATCGACACTCATAGAACCGTTTTTTTCTGATCGGCAATCACGCGTACAATTAGTCCTCGTCTAGATTTTTCGCCGAGGGTTGTCTGACTGCCGCCGGTCACTTTGGCGGCGACTGCGCTCGAATGCGGCGTCACAAAATTCGGACCCGTTCCAGCAGGAGCGCCGGAAAGCGAACGCTATTTTGTGCATTATGGTGGATACAGCCATTACGAACCAGTCGCAAGCCTATGATATCGCAGCAGTGTGCCTAAGGTCAAGATCCGTTGCCCTGAACGGAGACCGAGAGAGCAGCAATCGCGCGATCACCATTTCTCAAGAAATTCGAGGAGAAAACTAAAGTGCATGGAATTTGTCGTAAAATATGGTAATTATACCCCAGCAATCTTGCTCCCGTGCAAATGTCCGCCTTCCCTGCTTTTCCAACCCTACACCCTTGCTGTTCGCGCGAGATTCCCAGGGCGTTAAGGTGTTCGCGCCCGGCAACCAGCCTTCTGGTGGTCCTAGTCCTGGCACTCATGCTTTTCGGTCGCGAGGCCCAGGCCGCTGACGCCAGTCCTACCGCGGAAATTGTTCTTGGTATGTCGGCGGTATTCAGCGGAAACGCTGAAGACCTGGGCAAAAACATGGAACGAGGGATTCTCGCCGGCTTGGAGCGCGCAAACCGCGCCGGTGGGGTGAATGGTCGCAAGCTGCGGCTCATCGCACTCGATGATGGGTACGAACCAGCCCGTACCGGGCCCAACATGAGACAGCTGATTGAAAAGGATAATGTTCTCGCTCTTGTCGGCAATGTCGGCACCCCGACAGCCATTGCCGCCATCCCGTTTGCCAACGAACAAAAGACGTTGCTTTTCGCTGCTTTTTCGGGTGCTCCCGTTTTGCGCAATGATCCGCCTGATCGGTACGTAATCAATTTCCGTGCCAGCTACGCAGAGGAGACGGCAGCGATGGTCGACGCGCTCGTGGGCATCGCAGGGTTGAAACCGGAGGAAATCGCCTTTTTCACTCAGAAGGACAGTTACGGTGATGCTGGCTTCACCCTGGGCATGGCCGCCTTGCAACGACATGGGTTAAAAGATCCGCGCAAGGTTTTGCACGTCGGTTACGAGCGCAACACCCTCGCCGTCGAGGGCGCGGTGGCGACCCTATTGATGGCGGAAACGCCACCACGCGCCATCGTGATGATCGGTGCCTACGCGCCGTGCGCGAAGTTCATCAGGTTGTGCCGCGCGACAGATCTTAGTCCGCTATTTCTGAACGTCTCCTTTGTCGGCAGCGGCTCGCTGGCCGCCGCCCTGGGCAAGACCGACGCTCAAATCATCGTGACCCAGGTCGTTCCGCATCCGTTGGACGATAGCGTTCCGCTTGTTCAAGAGTACCGAGATGATCTTAAGGATATCGATTCGTCAGCCACAGCAGGTTTCGGCGATCTCGAGGGGTACATCGCTATGCGCATCCTGACGCTCGCGCTGCAGAACATTGAAGGACCGGTCACGCGCGAGGCGGTCGTCGATGCCCTCGAAGGTTTGGGCAATTTTGAAGTCGGTCTGGGCGCACCGCTCTATCTCAGCCGGACGGAACACCAGGCGAGTCATCGTGTTTGGCCCACCATCTTGAAAGGGAGCCAGTTTGTCCCTTTTCAGTGGCGCGACATCACCGCTCTTTTGGCGGGTGAAGCACCACCATGAAAACGACCCAACGAGGGCAAGCTATTTTCTGGATGGTGCGGCTGCTGGCAGCGCTCGGCCTCCTGATGGTGGCCGTGATGATCGGTCAGAGCGGGTTGCAGCTTCAATCCATCCGTACCAGTCGCGTGCGGCTCCAAGAGCAGCAAGAGCATCTGAATGAAGCAACACGCGAAATCGTTCAGCGCGCAGGAGAGGCGCAGGGGGAAATTCGATCGGCGCTCGACGAAGATACGCCGTTCAGCGGGAAATCCGGTGCGGTTGGTAGTCTGGAGCAGGCCGCACACCAACTATCGCGGTCGACAGACGACCCGTCCGCCGTCCTGGCGCTTAATCGGCTCGACGAGGTGGCGAATAACTTGGCAGAGGTGGAAAAACAGGCACTTGCCTGGCGCACTGACTATGATGTCGATCTGAAAAACCTGGCACAGCAGCGAACCCAGGTGCGCGCCTATCTCGCTGCCTTGCGAAATGAAGCCGAACTGGAGGATGGCAGACGGCGATTGCAAGAGGCGATTCAATATCGACACTGGCGAACGGCACAAGGCGCAGAGGCTGCGCGTCTGGCGCTGATTCTCACCGAGCAAGAGCGCCAAGAGAGCCACGGTCTCAGCGAATTCAAAACCGACCTGGCCGACCTGGCCCGGATTGTTGAACTATTTAGCGGCGAACAAAATGTCGATAACCTTGCCAACTTGAAGGACAACTTGCTTGGGCCGGCCCTCGCCCGGATAACCTACCAATATGACCTGATTCACGACCTGAAAAACGCCCTTTTCGGTAACGGGTTCACTATCGACGCGCCGCATCAAAAGATCTTAGTTGCCGAGGGCGGACTTTATTCGCTCTGGCGGGACGCTCTCCTCCTGCGCCACGCGCACGACAAACTCAAGGATAACCTGGAATTGGTTTCACATGATGTTGACGCTGCGGTGGCGGCGTTTGCGGAATCAACACAACTCCGTTCCCAGGCGCTCGCAATGCACGTCGAACAGAATCTTGCGGCCAACTGGCGGCAAATGATGGTTTTCGGCATCGGTTGTTTAGTTCTGTTTTGGGTTCTTGCCTGGTTAATCTCTCGTTCAATCAGGGACCGCGTTCTCGCCATCGAACTGGCAAAGGGAGAGGCAGAATCCGGGCGGCAGACAGCTCGACGGTTGATGCAGGATCAGCAAGTTGCACACGAGGAACTCGAGCGTCTGGCGGCGGCGCTTACGACCTCCGAGGTGTTCCTCCAATCTCTCGTCGAAAATCTCCCGATCGCCATTTATCGGAAAGATACCGAAGGCCGATTTATTTTTGCCAACAAGCTCTTTTGTGAGTATAAACGCCGGGCGCTCGCCGAAGTGCTCGGCAAGACGGCTCTCGAGGTAGATCCTCCCGAACTCGCGCAGAAATGTCAGTCCATCGATAAGCTTCTGGTGGAGGAGGGCGTGCCGATAGAAATGGAGGACGCCTGGCTCGATTCCAACGGCGAGCACCGGTGGAATCGCATTATCAGGCTTCCGGTTTTCGACGCGAGCGGACATGTCGTCGCCACGCAGGGAATGTCCTGGGATATCACAGCAGCCAAACAAGCTGAACAAAGCATGAAATTGGCGAAGGAAGCTGCGGAGGCAGCCGCCCTTGCGAAAAGCGATTTCCTCGCCAAGATGAGCCACGAAATCCGTACTCCAATGAATGGAGTGATCGGAATGACCGATCTGCTGTTGGATAGCGCTCTCGAAGAACAGCAACGCGAGTTCGCTGAAACGATCCGTGTCAGCGCGCAAACGCTTCTAACGATCATTAACGATATTCTGGATTTCTCTAAAATTGAAGCAGGCAAAATGACCTTTGAAGTTGTTGATTTCGATCTGATCTCCACGATCGAAAGCACTTTGGACATTGTATCCCCCGCCGCGTTCAGCAAAGGCCTCGAACTCGTCAACAACGTCCCAATCGGCATTCCCACGCGGCTCCGGGGAGATCCAGGAAGGTTGCGGCAAATTCTCACGAATCTCATTGGCAACGCCGTTAAATTTACCAGCAAGGGAGAGGTCGTCGTCTGGGTCGGCAAAGAGAGTGAATCCGCAACGGAGACAGTACTGAAGTTCTATGTTCATGACACCGGCATCGGCCTGACATCTCGCGCGCAAACGTCCCTGTTTGAAGCGTTCAGTCAGGCAGCAGTCTCAACCGCCAGCAAATATGGGGGAACCGGCTTAGGGCTCGCAATTGCGAAACGTCTCGTCGAGATGATGCACGGAGAGATCGGTGTGCAAAGCAAACCAGGAGTCGGTTCCACTTTTTGGTTCACAGCTCGGTTTGAAAAACAAGCCGTAAACGCAGCGCGAGCAGAAGATCGCGCCCATACCGCCGTTAGAGTTCTGGTTGTCGATGACAATGCGACCAACCGACAAATCCTTTGTCATCAGATTCTTGCCTGGAAGGTGCCAGCCGCCACCGCCGCCAGCGGTCCGGAAGCGTTGCAGAAATTACGCGAAGCGGTTCAGGAGGGTAGCCCGTACGACCTTGCTCTGTTAGATGTACAGATGTCTGAAATGGGTGGCTTGGCTCTCGCCCGCCTCATCAAGGCTGACCTACCCATCGCCGGCACTCGACTCGTCGCTTTGACTACTCTTGGACAGGCATGCAGCCCGGAGGATTTGAAACTAGCCGGAATTGACGCCTTCCTGGTCAAGCCGGTCAAACAGTCGCGGCTCTTCGAGTGTTTGGTTGCTCCGATCCGCAAAGCTCCGGACCACAGCATCATTCCTCCATTGGTCTTCCCTGTCGCTCCCGCGCGCTCCGGCCCAAGCGATTCGCAACCTGAGAAAACGCGTGTTTTATTGGCGGAGGATAACCATACTAATCAACTGATTGCCGTAGGTCTATTACGCAAGCTGGGCTACAGCGCAGAGATCGCGCCGAACGGTTTGGCCGCTCTGGAGGCCCTCAAATCAATTCCGTACGACATCATTTTGATGGACTGCCAGATGCCGGAAATGGACGGCTACGACGCGGCACGCGAGATACGAAAGCAGGAGCAAGGCCCGAGTCACGGCGTCGAATGGAAATCTCCGGTCTACATTATCGCGATCACCGCCAACGCTATGGCGGGCGACCGGGCAAAATGTCTGGCCGCCGGAATGGACGATTATCTCACCAAGCCAATCCGGTTGCGGGAACTCGAGGCAGCGCTGGGACTTTGGAAAGCAAAGACCCAAGATCGATGCAACACCACGGAAGAAGGAGCTTGCGCATCCAAGAGGAACGGGATGCCGAAGCCGCTGCTCCCCGATTCCTCAACGAGTTGAGCGGACGGCGGAAGCTGCGCTGGCATCCGGAATAAAGCAAACGCCGCGAGGATCTTTGATCAGATGCAAAACTCGCGTAAAGAAAGGGTAACGGGTCTCGGGTCGGCCGATATTGATAATGGCCGCATCCTTAAGACCGGTATTAAAGAGACTAATGACTCGATCCCGGGCGTCGTCGTCGAAAGCGTCGAGGGCTTCGTCAATCACGACCCAATGGGGCTTATGCAGCACAATTCGGGCGATGACTAAATACTGCTGCTCATCGTCGGTGAGTTCCCTTTCCCAGCGTGCAACGCGGTCGAGCGAAGAGGAGAGGCGGTCCAAGCTGGCGCTTCGCAGCACTTCGATGAGTACCTCGTCCTTGTAGGCGGTCTCGGGCGAGGGATAGGCCAGCGATGCCCGCAGCGTTCCCAGCGGGACATAAGGCTGGCGCGGCATAAACATGACTTCATTGGAGGGCGGCAACGCGATTCGTCCAGAGCCCCACGGCCACAACCCCGCGATCGCCCGAAAGAGAAGGGTCTTGCCGGTACCGGGATCGCCCACGATGAGCACTCGTTCGCCCGACTCGATTTCCACATCACTCTCGTTCAGCTTGGTGCAACCAGTCGGCGTGGCAACCTCCAGATTCTCCAGCACGAGCTTGGCGCCTGCGGCTTTGACGAACTCGATTCGATTCTCGGTAGCGCCCAGATTGTCCATTGTGACAACAGTTTCGCGGAAGCTTGATATTCGAAGCAGGGTGGCGCGCCAGTCGGCGATGGTATTGAAGTTATCGATGAACCATCGCAGGGCCCCCTGTACCTGGATAAACGCGCCAACGACGACCATCAGGCCGCCGAAAGAAAGATCGCCGCCAAAGTATCCAGGGGCCGCGACCAGGATGGGCGCGATGATCGTAAACCAACCGTAACCTGCCGTAACCCAGGTAAGCCGGGTACTCGCGCTGACGATCCGGCGCATCACGCGCAGAACTTGATCCAGTTCGAGGGTCAGGCGAACCTTTTCATCCTCTTCGCCGCCAAAGAGCGTGACGCTGTCTGTATGCTCGTTGAGCCGTACCAACGCGAAGCGCAGATCGGCTTCCCGGGAGTAGCGCTCGGAATTGAGGTCGATCAACGGGCTGCCGACGCGCCAACTCAGCCAGGACGCGGTCCCCGCATAAAGCAGAGCGCACCAGACCATGTAACCGGGAATGCCGAAGTTGCGTCCGTTCACATGGAATGTCACGTTTTGTGACAGCATCCAGAGGACGCCAGTAAAGCTTCCGAGCAGAAGCGAAGATTGCAGGAGCCCAACTCCGAGGTCAGTCGACAACTCCGTCAAGTGCCGGGCATCCTCATGGATGCGCTGGTCCGGGTTCGTACCCATCTCGCCGGCATTGACCAGGTGAAAGGCGCGGCGAGGCCTGAGCCACTCCTCAAAGAGATCGCGCACCAGCCCTTCGCGCAACTTGACTTTGGTGGTCTGATTGAGCCACGCCTGCGCCACGTTAAGGATCAATAGTCCGCCGGCAAGGCCGCCGAAAACCCACAGTTGCGCGAGAAATCCGCGTAAATCTTTGTGCGACAGGGCATCGTAAAAAGGTTGGTTCCATGCGTTTAGCTTGACCTGCCCGAAGGCCGTGGCGCCGACCACGGCAACGAGCGCAGCACTGAGAGCCAGGACTTTGTTCCGCTGCGGTGAATTCCAGAATGTCCTGGACATCATCCACATTTGCGGCGCAAGGCGCAGATCAGTCTCTCGCCCGGCCGGGGCCGCGGGCGTGTCGGGGGGCTTTCTGGATCGATCTGGCATGGAACCCGCTTTTGGTCTTGCGGGAGGCTTACCTCAATAATATTCGCGAAGCAATAGGGATCCCCTCGTACTTTTTACTTGTCCTCGTTTTCAAATACTTAGCTCGCAACGAGCCTTCGTTTCATTGCTTTAGCGATTGGCCACGCGAAGCTCCGGGTTGAGCGAAGCTTCGCCTGAGCCCGCGGATGTGGCGCCAAACCCCGCTATGATGGAGTCTCGTTACCAAGACCCAATCAGCCGGCCGGCCGGCCTGTTTATCCAGCGAAACGAGAAATACCCACACTGAAACTTCTTCCAGCCGGAGAAGATTGACTTTCGGGCGCACCATGGCTACACCAATATTTGTCTGTTCTCCAATTTTGACTGAAATCCGGCGCGGACCGGAAAACTTCCGCGTCATGCTTCGATGAATATTCAAAACCCCAAAACGCTTCTTGTGCTCGCAGCCGCGCTGAGTTTGACACCGTTCGCAAACGCTCAGATCAAGGATTTGAAGGACGAGGGAGCTCCGCCGCCCCCTTCGATGGTCGGTTTGCCGGGGGCTACCCGCTTCGGAACCGATCCGTTGCATTTGTTGCAGACGGCAAAGGTTAAGCAGGAACTGAAAATCACCGATGACCAGAGTGCCAAACTCGCAAAAGTGGCGACGAAATACGATCAGGAAGCCGCCTCCAAGCTTGGCAATGTGAAGTTGCAAGGCTTAAGCGGTCAGCAAAAGGTTGGGAAGGAACAGGAGATCCGCGACACCGGCGACAAACTGATTGAATCATCGCGACAAGAAGTTTCGAGCATTCTGAATCCGGATCAATTGAACCGCCTCAAACAGATTTTGCTGCAGGTCAATGGGGCAGAGGCGCTCCAGGATAAAGAGGTCGCGAAACAAGTTGGGATAACGCCGGACGAAGCAGCGAAAATTCAAAAAGTCCACGCAGAAACCAGCTCGATGCTCCGCCAGAGTCTTGGAATGCCGCAAAATGGCGGCACAACCCAGCCGCAAATGCTAGGCGCCAATGTCCGCGCGGCCGACAAAATCAACAATCACGCTCAGGACCAGTACCTGGGTGCATTGACGACGGACCAGAAGCAGAAGCTGGATAAGCTTCGCGGCGCGCCCTTTACGCTCGAGCGAAGCGACGTCGTTGGAAACTAAGAGAATCTGAACAGAAGGAAGCAAAGGTAACAAAGGTGCTCGGTACCAATGCGACCTGAGCGTCCACACGGCTTCCGCAACGCGTTGACTCCTGCTTCCCGGCTCTCATGGCCATTCAAAAGCCCGTGCCCGGAACGTCACGCGCTCTAGCAGGGTCTTGGCCGGATGGCCCTCCCGGAAATTCAATTCTGGCCCCTTTGTTTCCTTTGCTTCTTTCTGTTCAGATTCTCTTTGTTTGTTTGTTTCTGTAAAGAGACGTCGTTGAGGTTACTCTTTTCGGGCGTTTTGTTTCTTTTTGTTGCCAAGCCGGAGCCCTTCGGATAGTAGGCGGTTCGTCTGCGTCACGGCTCGCGTCATGTTTTACCTGCGAATTTCAAGTTGGCTTCTGCTGCTCGCTTCCGCCTGCACCGCGATCTCGGCCGCGACTACCGCCGACGATTTGGCGTTCAAGCCGGGCGATGCAGCCCCAATTTCCTCCAAAATCTCCCTGGTCCACCTCGGGAGCATTGATTCCTTTACGATCACTGAACAAGGAACTTTGGCCGGTCGTTTACTGCTCAATGCGTTGGAAAACAAGGACCCGGCGGAAGCAGGGAAAGCCAAGCTCGTCTACCACGCGATCGTTCCCAAAGAGCATTACGGAGGCGAATACACTGCGCTTGAGTGGTTTTGTGACTACTTGCTGGGCACTGAAGAGGATCGGCGGAGACAACTTGCCGATCGCTTTCACCAGAGCTTTTTCGATTTCTTCGCGGAGAACGACTATGCAAATCTCAGGGAATATCTCGGCCGAAAATATAAACTAAAGAAATTTGCCGACTCCGGAACCGATGAGGGCAAAGATCGCTTGAGCTTCCTGGAGGATTTCATCCTTTTCAACAATCCGAGGCGCGAAGAATGGGAGCAAACCAGCAAAATCATTGATTGCTTGAAGATCCAACCGGGAACAACGATCGCAGACGTTGGAAGCGGACCGGGCTACTATACTTTCAAGTTTTCGGAGCTCACAGGAGCATCCGGCAAGGTCTACGCGATCGACACCGTCCAAAATCACCTCGATTATGTTCGAAACGTTAGCCAGAAGTTTGACCTTCGAAACATCGAGACGATCAAGGACCGAGCGGATTCAGCCGGTCTGGCTTCGGACACGACGGATTTGATCTTTATGTGTTCGCTCTATCACATCATCTACACGACCTCGACCGAGGAGGTGAAGGACCGCTTCGTGGGCAGCCTCAAGGACGCGCTGAAGCCGGATGGTCGCCTGGTGATCGTCGATAATGCGGTCGTGCAGAATGGTGAACTCCCGTACCATGGTCCTCACATCGCAAAGGAACTCGTCATTGGACAGCTTTACTATTATGGTTTTGACCTGACGGAGCAGTATCAGTTTATTCCCCAGCGTTACGTTTTGGTGTTCAAGAAGCGAACGTGATCTTGACCCAGATTCTGGATGCGAGGCCAGGCAGCGAGCATGCACTCGGCGTCGGCGCTGCCTTGGCTTCTGCTGCTTCCTGGGCTGTCGGGACCATCCTCTTCAAAGGGATCGGAGAAAATTTCTCGCCGTTCGCAATGACGCTCGTCAAGAGTCTGTTCAGCGTGCTCCTCTTGGCGATCGGCTTGATCTTTGTTGGGTGGACGAGAGTTCCGGCCTCCTCGCTCGGATGGTTGATCCTGAGCGGCTTGATCGGCATCGCTGCGGGCGACACCTTCTTCTTTGCCGCACTCCGGCTGCTGGCGGTACATCAATTGATTGTTTTGATGATGCTTGCACCCGGAATCACTCTCGTCATGGCGATTCTATTTCTTGGCGAGGTGCCGAGCCCGATTGCCTGGCTGGGAATCGCCATGGTATTGTCGGGCGTCACTCTCACACTCGCCTCCGACTTGCGTAAGGGGCAAACCGCAAAAAGTGCCCCGGCTGGCCTGCTCTTTGGCCTTCTTTCAATTCTCTGCATGGGCGTTTCGGTGATCATCGCCAAGATCGGCCTTCATACGATGCCCGCTTTGCAGGCGACCTTTCTGCGGATGGCGGCAGGTTTTTTCGGAATGCTTGTCGTTGCCTTGGCTAAGAAGCAGCTCAAATGCTGGTTGGGACCGTTACGACAGGGCGACCTGAAATGGCGCTTCGTCTCCGCTGTCGCGGTTGTGACATTTGGAGGTTTTTGGCTGGCGTTGTTTTCGGTGAAGCGGCTGGACGTCTCCGTCGCGAATACCTTGCTGGCGACAGAGCCGCTCTTCGCGTTGCCTTTGTCTGTGATCTGGTTGCGGGAACGTCCTGCCGCGTTGGCTTGGAGTGGAGCAGTCGTCGCTTTCCCCGGCGCTCTTTTGCTCGCATTCAATACCTGAATCCCGGCGGGCTCCAATTCGCTGTTTGTCGGCTTGACCTCCTATTCTAAAACCGATCTAATTCGTTTTTCGGTTCAACTTCACTTTCCCAGCCGCGCCTGCTTCTTCCTTATGATGAATACCACCTTCGGGTACGACGTCCGCGTCTCAGATACTCTGATGCAAAACGCTCTGAATCGAGTCGCTGACTTCAAGCGGTTCCGCGAAGAGGGATTGATCTGCCGTAACGGTGAGTTTTTTCCATCTGTGCATTATCCCCCCATCACGATGTACAGCGAAGTCGATGAGGATGCCTTGTTTGAGACCTACACATTGCCCCAGGACCGGAAATTCGACGTCTACGCGCACATCCCGTTCTGCAAACAGCGATGCGTGTTCTGCCATTATCCGGTCATGCTCGGCAAAAAGCAGGCTGAGATGGATCAATATCTCGCCGCCATGGAGAAGGAGATGGACATCTACATGCGACGTCTGGGAATCGAACGCATCAAAGTCCGCTCCATCCTCGTCGGAGGAGGAACTCCTTCGTATCTGAGCCCGCAACAGTTGACGCATTTTCTGAACTTCTTTACGCGTCGCCTGGATCTTTCCGAATGCGAACAATTCAACTGGGACGTCGATCCATCCACTCTTGTGGGACACGAGGGACTGGAGCGGCTGCGAATCCTTCGCGATTACGGCTCGGATCGACTAACGCTTGGCATTCAATCTCTGGACCCGACCGTTCTCGACATCATGAATCGGCCGCACGACAAATCGGTCGCCCTGGAAGCGATTGAGAACAGTCAGAACCTTGGCTACCAGACCAATATAGAATTCATCTTTGGGCATCCGGGGGAAACACTTGCAAGCTGGGTCGCCAGCATGCGCGAAGCGGTGACTCTGGGTACCGAAGAGATTCAACTCTACCGGCTGAAAGTGGAGGCCTATGGAGATTACCAGGCGCCAGTAAAGAAACTCATCGATAAGCGACCGGACAATGTACCGACGCACGATGAGGCGATCATGATGAAACAGCTTGCGATCGATATCCTGGCCGAAAATGGTTACCTGGAAAATTTGCGCCGGGTTTATACGAAGGAACGGAAACACTATTCCTGCTACGCGCATAATCAATGTTGCATGCTGTACGATGAGGTCGGATTCGGACTAACAGCATTTAGCAGTCTGCGAGATCGATTCATCCTGAATACGCAAAACTTTGGAGAGTATTATCAAGCTATCGAGGAAGGACGATTGCCACTCAATCGCGGCCTCGTTCGCGATTTGGACCAGCAGATCCGCTGGGCGATCGTTTTGCCGCTCAAAAATCGTGACGTCTATAAAAAGACCTTTCAGAGATTGACCGGCGGAGAATCACTGGGTCAGCTGTTCAGGCCAAAAATTGAGCGATTGAAGGCCTATGGATTGTTGCAGGAAACCGAGCGAAATCTTGGTCTGACTGAACTGGGAACTTTCTTTGCCGATGAGGTCGCGCATCAATTCCATCACGCAGACTACATCCCGCATCCACCTGAGGCGTATACCAGCGGACCGCTCAATCCGTATTACGACACCGATCCCTTCGCAGTCGAACCGGCGGCGGCAGTGGCTTGAGCAATGAAGCAGACCGACAAGCAGTCGTATAGTCAATGAGGAACGCATCTGCCGTGGGCGACCGCAGAGCGCCGCAAGAAACCGATAGAAGCAGCGCGAACGAATTTCCTTCGCACATCTCCCGCAACTTTTGGAATCGGGTCACGGTATCGGCCTGGCTTCAGGTAAAAGGTGACCCCCAGCAAAGACTCTTTGCCGCAGCACGCCAGGCGCGGCGTACGGCGTTCGGCGATCGCGCCATCATCCGCGGGCTGATGGAGGTCACGAATCTTTGCCGGGTCAACTGTGAATTTTGCCCGATGCGTCGCGACAACACGCGTCGGAACACGATCTTTGCATTGAGCGAGGAACAGATTCTGGCGACCGCATCGCAGATCAAAGAGTCTGGAATCAATATCGTTTTTTTGCAGGCTGGCGAAGTCAAAAAGACGACCCAGATTGTGGGAACCGTCCTGCCAAAAATTCGCGCCCTGTTCGGTGGAGCGGTGGAGATTTTGCTTTGCCTGGGAAATAAGAGCGAAGAAGAATACGCTTATCTCAGGAACCAGGGCGCCACGAGCTATATTCTGAAACACGAGACGAGCGATCCAGATCTCAACGAGAAGCTGCGCCATTCGTCTTTTGCTAACCGAATTGAAGGTCTGCGGACGCTGGTGCGAACGGGATACAAGGTCGGCACCGGTACGATCATTGGGTTGCCCGGACAGACCATTGAGAGTGTTGCGGACGACTTATTGCTGGCGCGCGACATTGGAGCGCACATGGTGAGCGCGTCACCCTTTATCCCGGCACCCGACACTCCGCTCGCACATGATCCGCCAGGTGATGTGAATATGACCTTGAACTTCATCGCCCTCGCCCGCCTGATGAATCCTCGCTGGCTTATTCCGAGCGTTAGCGCCCTTGAGTCACGCCAAAGCGGTGGACAGACGGCCGGACTGGCCGCCGGCGCGAACGTTTTGACAGTCAATTTCACGCCAGTGAATGAGCGCGGAAACTATCTCATTTACGGAAAAGACCGTTACATCGTTCGTAATGATCATGTGAACGAGATCATTGCGAAGTCAGGTCTCCAAAGGTCGGCGTCAGTATTTGCGTAAGCTCGTCCCGCTTTGCCTCTTCGGGCCGGAGCGAAACCGGGGACGGTTTGCTTAAAGCGATTTCCACCTCGGGCGAGATCGAGCATGAGCACGAATAAAAAGAAGCAATCTCTGTTTCCGAGATCCAGTGGTATGGTTGCTCGCGAATTGAATTTCGGTAACCTGGGATCGATCCAGCGCTCCAAGCAGCAACTGACATGCCTGACACCTCAGAATCCAGGAAACCGTTTGAATATGGGAAGCTCATCGGGTTGGCGTACGTGGTTCTGGTTCTCTGTGTCTTCGCTTGGGCGAAGGAATTCCTGTTGCCGATTGTCCTGGCGATCGTGATCAGCTTCCTGCTGGCGCCCGTTGTCTCTCGTCTTGAACGGTGGAGATTCCATCCGGTCCTGGCGGTTCTCAGCGTCGCGACGTTTGCTTTCGCCCTCCTTGGAATACTCCTTACGACCATGTCCATGGAGAGCCTCGATCTAGTCAATTCGCTACCGAGATATCGCGATAATATTCACGCCAAATGGGCAGCAATCCAGAAAGGACCACCCGGTCCGCTTAACCTGGCTATTCGCAACATTGGCGCCCTGACCGAAGACCTCAGTAAGGCCGCGACGCCCGCGGGAGTCGCCGAAAAACTTCAGCCTGCCAGGGTGCAAATCGTCAGCGGAGTGGACAACTCCTTGGAGCTCGTCAAGAACAGCGTGGCGCCCGTGATCGGTCCGGTTGGCGAGTTCGCCGTCATTGTGGTGCTCGTCGTGTTCATCCTTCTCGAACGAAAGAAATTTCGCGTTCGCTTTCTTCGGTTGATCGGACATTCGCGCTTAGCCACGACGACCCTCGCTGTCGATGAGGCCGGATTCCGGATAAGCAGCTTTCTTTTGGGGCAATTATTCGTAAACGGTGTGTACGCCCTGGTGCTCGGGATTGGGCTTTCCCTGATTGGTATCCCGAATGCCTTGCTTTGGGCCGTTCTTACCCTGGTCTTGCGGTTTCTGCCTTATGTCGGCCTCTGGATATCCGCCTTCTTTCCTTTGGTTCTCTCAGTAGCGATTTCCACGACCTGGAGAGAGCCGATTCTGACCTTGGGCCTTTATTGCTTTCTCGAAGTCTTTACCAACAACGTCGTTGAACCTATCGTTTTGGGCGGCAGCGCAGGAATGTCCCCTCTGGCCGTGATTGTCTCGGCCCTTTTCTGGACCTGGCTTTGGGGTCCGATCGGTCTGTTGCTGGCAACGCCCCTGACAGCTTCACTGGTTGCGTTGGGTCGCTATTTTCCGGCTTTCCACGTTTTTAGCGTCTTACTGGCGGCGGACCCACCCACACCTTTGGAAACCAAACTCATTCGCTTCCTTACTGAGAGCCGGCTTTCCGAAGCCAAGGCCCTCATCCACGAACAGGGAGGAATGCAGCTGACCGTCGAGATTGCTGAAGAAATGATCGTGCCGGCCATTCGCGCGATTGAAAACGAGCTTCTCCCAGGCAGAACCGACCATCAAGCGAAGGCTCGTATTTATGGTCAAATGCGCGAACTGATCGAGGATTTGACGGCTCCGACGCCCGAGGATGAAGCCCGTCCAGCGGACCGGACAAGCCGGCGCCGGAAAAAACCCGAAATCGTCATTGTCCCTTTCCTTGGCGAGGGAGACGAGGTCGTGGGAAGAATTCTCGGACGCCTTCTGGAAGCTGAAGCGCTCGGTGTCCACTTGTTATCCTGGCGAACACTCCGGGCAGAGAAGGCCGAACGACTGAAGGAGTTGGCACCACGGGGGATCGTGCTTTCCGCGATCGAAACAAGATCAGCATTCAACGTCGGCAAAATGGCGCATTCCATCCAGCAATTACTCCCGGGAACGCTCATTTTCGTCGGCCTTTGGAGCTTGCCAAGAGAAGGCGCGGCGCGTTCGGTTCGCAAAATCAAAGAATCATCGGCCAGCGTCGTCTACACCAGTCTGAATGAAGCCGTCCGAGGAATCACTTCACTTATCTCTGCGGTCGATAAGGAGTCGCCCGAGGAAGACCCTCGTACAACCGCGAACAATCGCGGAAGATTCTATCACAAGTCTTTGATTTCCCTTTACTTCCAAACGGATAATGTCGAACATTAGCGGACTATGGAAAATATAAAAAGTGCACGCAGAATGCACGTTGGGCGAAAAAAGTGCACGCAGAATGCACGCTACAACCTGCGGTCGATCTCTGGTAAAGGAGACGTGAAATATTGGCGTGAGCGGGTTAGCCAAAAGCATGAAGGAGCTTTCTTTTTAGTCCAATTCCAGCACGCCGGGAAACGGATGAACTTGTCGCTCAGTACGGCGAACCGCGCAGAAGCCGCGACCAGGGCGCGGGATCAATACCTTTTCCTTCGGGCGAATGGCTGGGCGGCATTTCTCGAAAAATATCGGCCGGAGGAGGAGAGCCCGGATCCGCACACGCTAACGGTTGGCGAATTTCTGGCGGCCGTTCGCAGCAAATCTGATTTGAGCGCGAGGACGATCGAGGGCTACGCAAAACGGTTCCGTCAGATCGTCGCCACGCTCGCCGGGATCAAGACGCCCCAAGCGCGCCGACAGGATTCACAAATTTGGCGTGACCAGGTCTATGCGGTTCCTTTGGCGTCGATCACTCCGGATAAGATTTTGGCCTGGCGCAAGCGTTACGTCGACGAGGCGGGGCGAAACGAGATCCGCCGGCGGCATCAGGTCGTGTCGGCCAATTCTTTGATAAGGAATGCTCGAGGGCTATTCAGTAAGAAAAAGGTTTTGTCGAAACTAAAGATCGATTTGCCCTCCCCTCTCCCTTTTGACGGGGTCGAACTCGAGCGCCGGACTGATACTCGATTTTTCGGTTGCGGCGTCGATCCGCGGAAACTCCTGCACGCTGCTGCTGCCGAGCTTGCGGCTGACCACCCTGAGGAGTTCAAGGTGCTTTTGCTTTCTCTGGTGCTCGGCCTGCGCCGAGGTGAAATCGATTGGTTGCAATGGTCAAGCTTCGACTTTGTCGGCGCCACCTTGCGCGTCGAGGCAACGCCGTGGCACGCTCTCAAGACACCGGGGAGCGCCGCGGTCTTGCCGGTCGAGCCCGAGATCCTGGCATTATTCCGCTCCTGGCGGGCGCGCGCGACACGGGAATTCGTGATCGAGTCGGATCGAGAGCCGAAAGCGACTGATTATGAATGGTATCGGTGCCGACCTGTCTTCGTCCGGCTGGTTTCATGGTTGCGTGAAAAGGGGGTCCAAGGCTTCAGTCCGATTCACAGTATGCGGAAACTGTTCGGTTTTGAGATGTGCTCGCAATTTGGGATCCATGCAGCGAGTTCGGCCTTGCGCCATTCCAGTATCGCGATCACCGCCGCGGTGTACACTGACAGTCGGGTTCGTCTCACGGCCGGGTTCGGCGCGGAGCTTTCTGGCGCTTCGGTAACTCCGTTTCCGCAGGTTGGTAATGCATCTGAGCAAGTTCCTTCGCAATCTGGGCTTTCAACTGCGCCTTGAGCTCTCGTTCGAATTTCTTGCCTTCTTTGTCCGCTTTCAAAAACGCTTTCTCGTCTTCAGAAAGCTGGTCGGCAGGTGTTGCCTTGATCGTCTTTACGGTCTGCTTCCATTTCCTATCGAACTCACGATCTTCCTTTTTGGCGAGCTTCTGTCTTTTGCGATCGTCCTCGACCAGGTATTTGAAATTAATAATTTTCGCAAGTTCAGGATCGAAAGAGCAGCTTTTGTAAAAGGATCCCCAACTGGGGGAATCAAAAAATCGATCCGCGTCCGGGTCTCCTTCGCTGTTTTTTAAAGCGTCCAACTGCCACCCGACGTTTAATTCGAGCATTCGACGAGCTTCTGTCTTGGGCGCTCGTCTGGCGATCGCGAAAAGTCGGTCAAAGATCATCCACAGCACAACAGTAGTTACGTTGTCGGCGTTTCCTGGATCCGTTGGAGGATCCGCTCTCAACCGCTTGATCGGCGGCATCGGCTCATTCACGTCGTTCCTCAAAAGCCAATTCAGGTCGGCGCCGGTACTAACGCTGATCCTGGCAGCAAGCGATTCCGACAATCTCAACTTGTTCACTTCAATTGCCTGAATCGACGAGATCGAACATCCAGCGAGTTCGGCCAACTCACCTTGTTTCAGGCTGAGTCTTTTCCGAAGGATCGCCAGGACATTCACGAACTTTGACGCGGGCATGTTCGTAATAATGCCATAAAAAGCGCATTTGTCCGTATTATTCTTATCTTAATCACATAGGAATACAAATTTCTTGATTTGTGCGAACCAATTCGATATTGAATGTCTTATTCCTATAGCAACCACATCCAAATGAAAAACGTTCTCAAAAATCCTGAAACATCGGCTGAACCGCTAATCGGCGGTCCGGCACTAGCTGAGCACTACGACGTTCACGATGGGACCATTCGAAGGTGGAAGCGCGAAGGAATGCCCTGCCACGCTTTTAATCAGAAATTGGTCCGATACCGGATTTCGGAAGTCGAAGCATGGTTGATCCAGCGATGGTCCAATAGGCCAGCACCAGCATCCGATCGTAGCGGGCTGCGGAACCAGGCGGTTGCACAATGAGGAAGTTCTCATGCAACCGAGAACCTCGCCCAAGCGGGCGGATCGACCGGGGCTCAAGCCGGTCGATCCCGCAAAACAAGGTCAGCGCGGTCGAACAGTAACAAATTCCGATCAATCGCGCAAACCTGCTCCTCTCGCATCGCTCAATAGCGCGCTAGACCCAGCGTTCTGGGCCGCGTTGAAGTGGGAAATTGCCAGTAGCGATAAGGGGCAACCATGAGCGGCTTCGACCATTGGATTGAGGCCCGTTATTGGTGGTTGTGCGAAGAGCATCAGCGGCAGCGCGGAGGCGTGATCGGGACGCACTACCTCAAGTGCATTAGCGCTCAGTACGCCCGCTTCCTTTTCACCGGCCGGCCGCACGATCGATACCGGACATGGGTCGGGATCGTGACACTTTCACAATGGCTCTGCCAGCGGCGGAGCAACAATTGAACCCCGGCGCCCGCAACGGTCTCTGCGGGAAACCAACGCAATGAAACTAGTAAATGTGCATGACCAATACGTGAAATGGGAGTGGAAAGGCGGTGAAGCTGTCGTCCCCCATTTCGATCATTACGACGGAGGAGTGAGTGCTCAGGCTCTTGTGGATGCCAGCAATGGGCGTTTCACTCTTGAATGGGCTCTCGAATGGTCCGCTGGGGTGCGAAAATGGGCGGAGGCATTTCATAGACTTGACCCTGCTGAGCAGGACGCCATGCGACGGAGCGTACTCAGAGGAAAATTCATAGGCCCAACCAGCATCAAATCCCGGCGCCGCAGCGGTCCTGCGGCAAACCACTATTGAACTCTAACGAACCCGAGCTCTGGGTCTTAACATTCACGATTGACGATTCTGACCCAGACTGGGAGACCCGAAGCACCGTCATTGGAACACGCGAAAAGCTGGAAAAGCTATTCGACCTGAACCGACTGCCATTCGGCGCTCGGCTTCTCAAAGGCAAAGCGGCTCAACGATTTATCAGGCGGGCGGTGAAAGAGCAGTTGCGTTACGAGCGGGAGCTGGCAGCCAAGCGGCAAGCTGGAGGAAGGAATTAACTGTGAGCGATCACTTTCCAGGCTGGTGCCCGAACTGGCTGCGCAAGCTGGTCTTTGAGCCTGACTGCTCGAGCGGCACGCATCCGACTTTGCGCCACATAGCCAAGTGGCTGCGCTTCTATATGCCGCCGGAAAAAAACCCGGGTCTGGCGCTCAAATGGCTCAAGGAAGCCGCAGAGAAGTGTGACCGCGTGCCAGACGACGCGGAGTTGAAACGTCTGTTGAGCTGGGCGGGCGCCAAAATCGGCACCGGCGAGCGCGACGACGACTATTCACATGAGAAGGTCGAGATCGATATCGACCATATTTTTGAGCTGGTAGTCGCCGGGCTTCACCAGAGCCGAATACCGCGAGCTCTCGCCAGTGCGGCTTTACGACGCGCGCGATCGGTGCACCGCAACGGTACTCGACGCCTGGGCCCAATACGCTGGCGAGCACGACCCCTGGGTGTGCCACGGCGCGGACGATAACTTTGCCACCAGGCGACTAAGCGAGATGCGCGAACGCGCTTCCTGCTTCGCGCAGATTGTGCCCTCGCCGATGCGAGAGCAGTACGGCACGACCGTTGACGGCCGGTTGAGCCAACACACGCTGGATAACACAGGCCCGCCGCTTTGCCTGGTGACCGAATTCGATTTTACGCCGGTTAACAAAAGAAGAGAGCCGACTATCTGGGTCCCACTCATTAAGGCGTGCGCAGATCGAGGCTACACCGTGCTGGACATGAACGCCGCGCTGTCCGCGCACTTGCGGGCTCTCGGCCCGCTCTGGATGACGGACTACTCCGGCGGGAAATCCTTCCAATCCTGGTTCGCGATGCAAAGGCATTAACGAGCAGGAGTTGGAAGACTGGTTCCGGAATGAAGCGCGCCCGATCGGCGCGTGTCCCTCCACTTGGACCCGCTCTCAATTTGTCCGCATGCCGGACGGATCCCGCGACGACGGCGCGCGCCAGACAATCGAGTACTACAACCCGGAGATTTTATGAGCGATTCCAACTCGGAACATACGACGGAGCCAGCGTCTAGGGAGTTCAAGCGAACGACCCGAACCAAACCGAGCGATCTTTCCTAATACGGCCTAGATCCGGAGGCTGAAACAAATCAGGAGCGTGAAAACCGGCTCTACGGAGAACTCCTGGAAAAATACCGCGCCGCCTTACTGACCAGTGAAGAGCTTGAAAACACACCCATCCAACCACGGCTGAAATTGATTGGAGAATGGTTCTGGGAAGGCGATCTGGGCTTTGTCTTCGGCTAACGCGGGATAGGCAAAACTTATTTTGTCGACGCTTTGGCGGTCCACTTCAGTATCGGCCAAGACCTCGATACCTGGGTGATTTCATCTTCCGCACCAGTGCTGTATCTCGACGGCGAAATGCCGCAGGAAATCGCCCGCGACCGGCTCAAGGGCTTAGCCGCAAATAATCAAAATCTGCATGTGCTGCATCACGAGCGGCTCTTTAATTTGTCCGGGCTCTCGATGAATTTAGCCAGCCCGCTGACGAAAAAGTCCTGACCGCGCTCTGTGTCGAGAAAAAAGTCAAAGCCCTGATTCTCGACAATCTTTCGTGCCTGGTTTCCGGCGTGAAGGAAAACGACGCCGACGCCTGGGAAGCACTTCTGCAATGGTTACTCGAACTGCGCTGGCGCCGGATCGCCGTCATTATTGTCCATCACTCAGGCCTAAGCGGCTTTATGCGCGGTACCACAAAGCGTGAAGACCCGGCCGCCTGGGTGATTAAGATCCAGGCCGTCGAAGGGCGTGACCAGGCTGAGGAAGGCGCTAAGTTCGAAACGTCCTTCACGAAAATTCGTAACACTCCAAGACCCGAATGGATCCGCATCTGGCACTTCAAAACCGAGGTTAACGGCGAAATCACCGTCGGTTGCGACGAAATCAGTACCGAAGGCAAAATCCTCCAGCTTGTTAAAGACGGCCTTGAGACAACGTCAGAGATCGCAGCCGAACTAAACTGCGCGCTCAGCATTGTCTCGAAATTCGCCAAACGGCTCGAAACCAAAAAACTCATCGAAATCAGAAAATGCCGGTATTACTCATGCGCGTTCATGAACGAAAAAGAGTCATGAAAGACACCGCGAACGAGAACCAAAAAACCGTGAATAACCCCACGAATGAGTATCACGAACGAGCAAATCTCATTCATGAACCCATTCGCGATTTTTTACTTTCATTCGCGGTTCACCCTAGAGCCATTCGCGAATGGAGCTGGAAAACCCTCTTACGGTTTTCCCTGTCTTCGTTCGTTCGTGATTCTCTCTGTATAAAGGTGGCGAATGAGAATGGTTTTTAGCCTAAAACTAAGCAATTTATGTACATCAAAAACCAAGATTCAGAATTCCAATCACAGCCCATAACCAATAAAGAATTAGGCTATGATATCGTCACTTTTTTTCATAACGGTGGCTGGTACGGTGAAGATGAATATTATCTTCTTCGCCAGTTCTGTGATGCCCATAAATTCGATCTAGCTATCTAACTATTCAAACTCAAAGAACTCGAGCATATCTCGGCCCATATTCAGGAAATCAGAAAAACCTTAAAGGGCGTCGATTCCGACATCGATTCTCTCACAGAAGCGGTTTGCAGTATCGCTTCTACGATGTAATCAAGTTTGTTGAATTTGCTGCCCGCACAAATACGAAAGCTTTAATATATGTTCCTTCAAATTTGACGAAGATTTTAAAGAGGTGGAAATATTTCCACCTCGGTATTCTGTTAGTTTGTAGGATTGATAGCGGCAACGCCTAACGTTTTCTCATTTTTCTTATAAGTTGAAGTTTCCAAATGAAGCCCCAGCCGTCTCTGAGCGCCGATACAAAAAGGGTTGACCTCGAAGTCGTTCGTGACGCATCGTCACGCCAGCGCGGCCGGCCGGTCTTCCTTACGCCGAGGTTATTTATCAAAATCTGCAAAGCGATCGAAAAGGGCTAAGCCACCTCGATCGCTTGCAAAGTTTAACAGGTCACCTATTCTCATTTCCGGTTCAGAGTCGCGCGTTCGCCGCTGTGTGAGAAAAGGTTAAAGTAAGCCGAGAATGTCCGGTTCGCGCTCCGGCACTAATACGCGATGGCGGCTATTATCGAAGCAGGCAAGAAAAGTTGGATGGCTTTTGCGTGGTAATCTGGAAAGAACGAGTTCTGAGCGATATAGCCTCCGTACTGTTATACGAAACGAGAGCACCGGTGAAGAGAAAACGCTCTACCAGGCGTTGACTCGGGAAGAGTTGCTCGAATGCATTGATACAAGCCGGCGGATCGAGCTTGAGCTTGAAAAAACGCTGTCAACCGGTGCTATCGGAAGCGAACGGTTCTGTGGAACAATCGACCTAGCAAGCTTGTTGCTCAAACGATCGTATATAGAACAAAGCGAAAATAAGTCATTTCCCTAGGTAATAGTTGTAGCTTTAACCTGTAGACTTAGTATATTGAATGGCGCAACGTTTGCGCAACTAACAATATGAATAATCGGCTACGCACGCGTTTCTAAAATCGACGAACAAACCACCACGGCGCAGGAGAGCTGCCTTAAAGGCGGCCGGTTGCCAACAGATCTTTCACGAGGCTATGTCCGGCGGATCTCACAAGCCGAAGCTCCAGGAAGCTATCAGCCATCTTGCGGGAAGGCGACGTGCTCGGTTGTCTGGAAGCTCGATCGGCTTTCCCGGTCGCTGAAAGATATGCTGTTTAGCCTTGAGAAGATCACAGCTGCCAAGGCGGGCTTCCGATCGCTGACCGAGAACGTCGACACGACGACTGCGGCCGGTCGTATGCTTGCTTCGATGCTAGGCGCCTTTGCGGAGTTCGAAAAGTCGATGGTCCGGGAGCGCACGTTGATGGGGTTGGCTGAGGCTCGAGCGCAAGGCAGGAAGGGCGGCCGGCGCCATATCCTGAGCGAGCATCAGCGCAAGGAAGTGGTGCGGATGGTAGCCGCTGGTGAGAAGACACAGAGTCAGATTGCCCGAATGCATCGCGTCAACCGCTCGGTCATTAGCCGGCTGGTCGCTGAGGCGCGTGTAGCTGGAGGCTGTATGAGCGAGGAAGTAACTAAGTAGCGGTTCTGGTCTCAGGTCATTATATCTGCCACCCGATCGTATAACGGAACGGCGTGTCTTGAATGGACAGGCAAGAAGAATCACTTGGGTTAAGGAAACCTCTGCTACAAAAGGGAAAACGTATAATGTTTCTCGTTTCTTTTGGATGCATGTTTTTGGGCGTGAATGCCCTTGAGAATTTGATGTTCATCACCTGTGTGAGAACAAAGCTTGTGTGAATCTAGATCACTTAGAGTCTCTGAATCATAAAGAGCACAGAGCTAAGCATGGTTTGAAAACGTGGCAGGAGCGCAACATTGCAGCAAGGATGTGGGCGTAGGTTCGATTCAAAGCAGTTGAAACGATTATCACTGAGGAAATTACTGCTGAAACATTGGAAAGGTGGATGGACGAAGTAGAGGAGCAAATACCACCACCGGTAACCAATATTATTGGTGATCCGCTCGCCGAGGAAATGTTCCATCGCCTGTTTCGTGAACGTTTCCTATTGGAGTTGCAAAGATGCGCTGAATTAAAGGAGGAGTTAATCGATACATGGGCCGGCTGGTGCGACGAACCGCTATTGCCCGCTATCATAACCCTTGATATGCTTCAAAACGGCTGTATCGCAGCCGTAGGCGCGCCGTGCTAGGTTGCAAGTGCAATGGCTGACCACCTCGAACCGCACTATTGGGCCAAGAGCGCGCTCGGCCTGGACATCTATCAGTGGCAGAAGGACGCGCTAGCCTCGGTCGGTAAGGGATTCTTCACGGTTGTATGTGCTATGAATCGTTCGGGTAAAATCGTCAGTCACCTTGACAGCGACGATCTTATGGTTCTTAAAGGAGCATCCCAAAGGCCGTTGCGTGGTGACATCTGGATCCTGGAGTCAGCTGAAGTCACAGGTCTTCGATAGTTTAAAGCGGTTCAGTGATCTGGACATCTTCCGCAGCTGGGAGTTTTTGGAGTCGAGTATTAAGACGCCGCAGGGCGGTTACGCGATCGGGTTCTCGGTTGATGACGCGTTCAAGATGGAGGGATTTCATCCGCGCGAGAATTCGCTGACCTTGCTTTGCGTTGATGAAGCCAAGGCGATTGCGGACAGCGTCTTTGATAGCGTGGACAAGTGCACGTGGACCTACCAGGTAATCGTGTCCAGTGCGGGTCCGAGCTCGGGGCGGTTCTGAGATTCTTCACCACGGAGAGCGACTACTGGGTGCGGCGCAAGGTAACTTATCGTTATTGTCCGCATTTGAATGATCGGCAGCGGTTCGCGGATATTGAGATCCGCGGGGAAACGAGCACTTATTACAAAAATCGGTGGTTATCGGAGTTTGCGATGACAGCGGCGAGAGCATAATCGGCCTGTATGCGCTGCGTGCATGCGTGGCTCATTCGCCTGCGTGGACTCATGCCAATCAGGTAAGTGCGGGGTGCGACTTTGCGGCCGGCGGCGGTGATCTTTGTTGCATGTCGGTGGCTCGCGGAAACCGGCTTGAGCTTGACCGTGAGTCGTACTGGCGGCACGCCAATCCGAAGCATAGCGCCGGCAAGTTTATCACGCTGTTCCGCAAGCTTGGGCTGCAATCCCATCAGATTAGCGGGGACGCGGACGGTTTGGGGGTTGGGTTTATCTACGACCTTCAGGAGTCGAATTTTTACATCAAACAGATTCACAACGGGGCGGCCTCGACGCTGGACGACAAGCAGTACGGAAATATTGCTGCGCAGTGGTGGGATTGCTTTAACATTTTGGTCACGAACCGGGCGGTGATCCTGCCTGACAACGAGGCGTTGATTCAGCAATTATCGAACCGGCGGCGGGAGTATGACCACAAGGCGCGGATCGTGTTGGAGAGCAAGGCAGACATGAAGAAGCGCGGGGTTTCATCGCCCGACCTGGCCGATAGCGTGATCATGGCGGCGATGACCGGGTTTTTGGGCAGTCCGGCGAGTTTAAACCCTGAGGGTCATAAACGGTTACACGAAGAGTTGGCGCGTTGCGCGGAGGATATGCGGTGGCGGAACGAGCGGAATGGTTTTGGTGGTGGCTGGGTAAATTTCAGCGGGTGGTAGGCGCGTTCCGCTATGACGACACTCCTGAGCTACGAAACACGCCAGGATTGGCTGTGGTGAGCGCGAGGGCGGCCATTGTAGGGCGGCGCGGGCCGTGCTAGAATGGGCCCAGCAAGATTCTTCATTCCATGCTGTTTTGGCCGGGCGGTGTCCTCGTCGAAGTGCCGCCCGGTTTTTTCTTTTCTCCATGCTCCCGGCGGATCGGAGTGCTAAGCTTAAGGCTTAAGGTTGCGGCGATAAGACAGCTACAGCGTAGCGGCCGACTCCTGGTAAGAGCCAGCGAGCCGGCCTTTTTTGTGTCCAACTTTGACAAGGTGTCCAATTGCTCAATGTGCGCAATATGACCGCTAATATTATTAGATAATATCACATTCTGGGGGTGTTGTTAGATTCTTGCAAACGAACAGGTTTCATGGTAAACTCGACGCTTTTAAGTTTAGAATGAGAGAACAAACGGAAGGAATGAAGAATTATGCCGGATACAGTCGCGACGTTATCAACAACGTTGCAAGCTCAGATAGCGGGTGGCGGGCCCACAGCGGGGACGATGACACAACTTTACCAGGCGCTTATGACGGGGCTGGGGGCGATGTTGGCCAGTCGAACGAATCGAAGGATAGGGCTTCTCAATATCGCAGCTGGGGGGCAATGGGACGTCTACATTGATTCGAATGTCGGCCAGGTGGCCGGGAACTTCGGTGAGATCAAAGAGGTGGCTAACCTGTACGGGAGCATGCAAGGGTGGAGTTCGAACATTGCGCGGGTAAACGATCCGATGGTTTTGAATATGCCGGCGTCGGTCGTTATCGGGTACGCGAGCCAGTTAGTAACATGGGCGGGAATCTTTGAAGGATTTGAGACCGAGACACTACCAGCCTAGCGCTTATGACTACCCAGACAATGGAAGGCCCGCAAACGGGCACGAACGAGCAGCAAACAATATCTGAGGCGCTTCCTCCAGCGCCGATTTACCGGCGTGCGGAAAGCTGCAAAAGGCGCTTAGCGATTATCAAGGGGTCTTGACAGGAGCTTCTAGGATTATCGCGGCAAAAGAGGCCAAGGCCGAGTTAGGCATGAGCGAAGCGCTGGAAGACGGCGAGCTAAGTGAGCAGGAAGCGGCGCAAAAGATTTCGCAGGCTCGAGATTTGAAGGCTGTTTATGCCGGTCGTGCAGCGAAGCTGGAACGGAAATTGGGCGGCTTGCTTAGCCGAGCTTGAAAACCGCGTTTCGTGTCGGCTGTCGGCGAGTTGACGCACCTGGTTATGGTCGAACTCGAGAAGTGGCGTGAGATTGATCGTGGAGACGCATTAAAGAGGCGCTTGGCGGGGTTGATGAGCAGTATGGGTGGCGCCGCGCTCAGCAGTTGTTGAGTGTGACTCGGTACTCGAAGCCTTTAAACAGGCTTGAGCTGCTCAAAGCCGAGCCCGATCTATGGGCATTAAAGACATGCCGGCGGAGGATGTGGTGCGTTTCGCAGAGAGCGTTTTGAAAGCGCTGGAAACCTTCAAGGTGGAGGTTGGGAAATGAGCCTGACAGCAGCAGAGCAAGGAGGGTGGCGGCTCGAGCTTAGCCGGCTCGCGCGTCAGGGCTGGGCTGATGATAAGCGGCGGCGGGTTCAAGCGATCCAGGATGGCTACTGGCTTGACGCTTCGAACGCACGTTGGGACCAAGCGGAACGGGAGCAACAGAATCCGGCTCCAGAGCCCACGAGTATCGGCGAGGCGGCCAAGCTCGTTCATGCTCAACACCCGACCTGGACCTTTCAAGAAAGTTGGGACTACGCGGAGGCGGTTTATCCCAAGCTTGGCAAGGGCACGATCCAGGTGATGTGCCAGCACGCGCTTCAGACATGCGGGCCTTCGGTGATTCAGTACATGCCGGCGGGTAGAACGACCCTCACGCCGAGCGTCAACGGGGCGCGCAAAACAGATCACCGTGAACGTGACCCCGCGCACGGCGTCCAGGCTGCAGGCTGACTTGCAGAAATTGCTTCAGGGTAACGTGCGGCCTTTTATCGACTTTGACCATGCCGGAGGGCAGGCTGCAGCGATCCCTCGGCGGTTCAGTTGGCAGGAAGGCCAGGGCGTGATGTTGGCGCTGGATTGGACCAGTGCGGGCGAGTCGGCGATCGCCGGCCGGAATTATTCCTATTTTTCGCCGTGCTTCCTGGTCGATGAAACTGGCGATCCAACGGCGCTTCCGTCCACGGGCGCGATCGGAAGCTTGGTTAATAATCCCGCGTTTAGAAATATCGCCCGCATCGCGGCGCGAGCTTAGGAACCTTCGTGGACGCAATGATGCAGATTAACCCGACGCCTGACGGATACGATCTCATGATCGATAAGCCATTCCCTGGGACTGACGCGAAAATCCTGGCCTTGCACTCGCGACACCAGACGCTCGAAGCCGCGCAAAAGGCCAGGGACGAGCTTGTGGCCGCCAAACTCGTGGAATCACAGAGCCGGTAAGTCTATGCCTGACGCTTTAGTCAACGTAATCTTTCAGGCTGATACCTGTTCGACCACAGCGGCATTTGCGAAGATTAATTGCGAGATGGCTGGTACCGGCCAGCAAACTGTCAATTGGACACAAGTCCAGCGGATCAATGCGCAAGCCGGCGAGTTTATGGCGCAAGCGAATTATAAGACCGCTGCCAGTTTTAAGCCGGCTACTCAAGCGCAGCGCGCGGCGAGTGTAGCTACTGAGGAGTTTAGCGCCAAAACCGAACACGCGGGACGTTCGGCCGGAAGTTTCATAAGCAGCATTCTTGCCTATACGCTGGCGTACAGCGCGATGCGATTAGCGATAGATGCCGTGAAGTTTTCCATTACTGCAATCGATGGCGCTTGAGACCGCCAGTGTGCGTTTCATGAATCTAGCTGGCAACACCATAGCTGCGACTAAGGCGTTCGAAGGTTTGAAGGCGGTTGCAAAAGAAACCAATACTAATATTGTTGAGTTGTCGGAGGGTGCCAACACGATGCTCGAGGCAGGGATTCCGATGTCCAAGATCGATGACGTGATGCGATCTACCGCCGAACGGGCGCGCATCGCTGGTTCCACGTGTTGCCGAGATGTCCGATATTGTTTTGCGCGCCAATACGCGCGGGGAAGTTTCCGGGCGCCAACTAGCGATGATCTCCAAGGTGACCGGCGACGAAGCTGGCCGGCTTATCGGCGGAATATAAAGAGATGACGATCACGATTCCGCTTTTAGCTGTTGCGGCTGAACGGCTACAGAAAGCGATGGCCCGCACCCGCGAGGATTCGGAACGGTTGCTTTCGGCACAAACGGCTTTCCTGGAAAAAACCGGAGCGGACAAGAGTGTTTTCTCAGCGTTTCAGACGGCTAGGCGGCCAAGGCGGTTCGACAATGGTTCCTTATGTGAAGGTGCCAGGTATGGAGAACGTTCAAGGCCAGGGGCAGGGTCAAGTCCGCTCGCTCTGGAAAGAGCTCCAGGAGGGCATGAAACAGATCGGTACCGAAGAGAAAATTTCTGCGCAACAAGTCTCAGCCAACGTGCGTAGCGGTGCGGCGGGCTTCAGCGAAGAGGATCTGTTGGCTGGCTCCAAACGCTTTCATGAAGCGGCGGCGCTCAAGACTTCGCGCGGATTTGAGGATTATAACACGATGCTGACTCAGCGCAAAGAAGCTGACCGGCTTGATTTGGCAGCCAAGGCTACGGCAGGTATTACCGGGCCGCAGACGTCCGGCCGAGCTGGTAAAGGTGGCGAACGTAGCGGCTACGCAGGCGGATATGGCTAAGCGGGCCGCAAACGATGTCAAGGAGGCAGCGCAAAATGCTGGTGGCGGTTTGCGGAATCTTTCCAACTGGATCGATGGCGTTACCAAGAGTCTCACTGGCTTTGACCAGGCGGCGCATCCACTCAAAGGCTCGGGACATTATGGGGTTCCGGCAGGAGGCGCGGCGATACCGGACACAGGTCAGGGGACTATGCGTTTTCTGGGACTAGGGTCGGAGGTGTTTCGTCCCGGTAGCGCAGCGAGCTTGCCACCGCGTCCTGGTGGCGTCGGTTACGATTGGTCGGGCTACAAATCTGCCGGCACGGATCCGCACGCCGAGAATACCGACAAGAACACGGCCGCGGCGGTCGAGGTGATGAAAGAACTGGTCGGAATACTGGTTCGCGTTTTTGGGCCACCATCATGAGCGGGGCAGTCCACATCGCGGTATTGAGCGCGGTGCTTGAGAACGGCGACGCCTACGCACTGGTCGTCGAACGGCGTTACCGTGAGCACGCACAGGACGGCCGCCGAGGCGATTCGGGCGCGCGAGGTGTTGCGGGATGCGCAGACGGCCAACTCATGAGCCCGGAGATACGCAAGCTGCTTGAGCTGGCCCGGCCTGTATTTGCCCGGTTGGCGGGCCGAGGCGCTCCGGTTGGCCAGGTTGCGCGAGTGGAGAAGGGCCGTGGCGCTGTACGCTCGGTTGCGGGCAAGGTGATGGTCCCGATCCTGTCAGCCGTTACTTACCCTCTACGGCTCATATCTGATTAACACCGAGGATATACATTTGACCGTTTTTATTGAACACGATGACAATGTCTGGGCGTCTGGGCGGCAAAAAGATGTCGCTTGATTCCGTCACGTCGATCCACGAGCCACCGGTCGTCTCAAGTGCAAAAGGGCGAAACGGTTGCTGCAATGCTCGTTCTGAAATGTCGGTCTTCTTCATGTACCCATTCTTAAAAAGGCTTTAAGGACATTTAAGGCCGTTTGGGACTATTTGGTAACATATTCATACGGATGCAAGCTTAAAAGCCTTAAGCCCAAGGCGCGCGAATAGCGCAAAACTTGGCGAGTGTCGCTTAATCGCTGCTTAGAGAAACTGTCCAGTTTCTGGACAGTTTTTTTCCCGCGCCCGCCCTTTTCCGGCTCAGGATACGCAAAAGCAACAGCCATCGCTTGCTGCCTTCCCCCGACCTTGTCACCTCCTCTCGGCGGGATGCTTTACTGGCTCGGGCTCTTTGTCTTTCAGAAGAATGACGCCGTCTTTTCGGATCGCCCCGTTTTTCAGGCGCTTGGCTCTGGGTGCTGCGCGCTTCTCTTGGTTTCTTTGCAGGAACCGGTTTCGGCGGATCGAGCGTCACCTTCATGGTTGGTTGCGGCGTATTGTCAACGAACACTCGTGAGTCGGCGTAGAAGAAGAACCCTTGGTCAATTACGACAACCCGCGGATTGGCTACTCCCGAGGCTTTTATGAGTTTGGCGAGATACTCTGGATCTGAGAGGTTTCGCATAGAGTTCTGGTCCCTTTCACCCGCATTGCTCGACGATCGTGCCGGCCGGGATCCGCGCACGCCTGAAGCTGCAGTGCTCCTCGGCTAACACCCGGTGTTTGTGGACCTCGCATCCCAGAAAATCCCCAAGGTCGCTGCGGGTCAAAACCACCTCTCCGGTCTTGGGATCCAACATCACTTCTTCCTCATTGCTTACGAGCCCGCAAAACGCGTTGTCGATGATGTATTCCTCGATCGTCTCATAGCCGGAATTACGCGCCTGGCGCTCAAAGCACGCCCTGGTAAACGGATCACATTTAGTGATTTGAATCTCCAAGGTGCGAGGCTTTCGGTTTCGGTCCTCATCCGTGAATTTCCGTGCGACCGTCTGGCAACTGCGGTGGTCCCATAAAAGGTTGGAAAACCGGATTAAATAAGCAAATTACCTCGCTCAAGCTTCAATCCAATGCGCTTTGCGCCGGCCTTTGCTTTTTCAAGCGCTGAATGCGAGCGAAACTTGAATAAAAAAGTCACGCCATCGGCCTTGAGGCCGTAAGAACGTCGAATCGTCTTTTTTGCTCATGGGGCGTCCTTTTGCTGGCACCAGCTTGTACCAAAAGCAGGACAGAGCAACAATATAATATTCTGTATATTAGTTACTAATATCGAAAACCTGCCTCCTCTCCTCAATGCCTTAACAACTGATATTGAGGTATTTAGGATAGGAAAACTTTCAGCCGATCCTTTGCAGGTATTCGCTCCGGCAACAGTGCATGACTCGGTGGGGCCCGACTACGAACTCCACGTCGTAGATCCCTTTGCAGTCCGTGACCTTGCGCGAGCCGCCCTCGAGGACTGGAAGTGTTCCCCATTCGCTCACCACTTTACCGATGCCGTGGGTCAAATGCTGGACCGGTGTGCCGGGTTCCAAGCGGCAGGGACGGCGTGACGCGCGAAGGCCAGGCATGGCCCTACTTTTCAACCACAAACTGCGCGGGTGTTCAAGCGGAAATTCGAAAAAGTGCACGCAGAATGCACACTTATATTTAATATAAATCATAAGTATCTTATCATCAACAGATTACAAAAGTTTCGCGGTCGATAAGGAGTCGCCCGCATCGTTGGAAGCGGACAATAGAACTGTCGGTGCCGGTAGTACCGATGTCGTTGGCGAGGTCAACGGGTCGGGCTCGCGAAGTCTTTGAAGGCAGTACCCACCAGCCATTGGCTCCCTCTGAGCGCTGACAACTAGCGACTGACGACTGACAATTCCTGAACTTCCGCAACTCCTGCCTTTGGAATTTTGAACACCTCTTTTACTTTACCCAGTGTAAATTTACCGTTTCGCCGGTTCACCCAACGCACCTCCAAAACTTCGCCTTCAATGATTGCAGCTTGCGCGGCCATGTAGTTCAGGAAACTGCCAGTGTTGACGATGATGCGGCCGGACCGGCGCCACACCCCGGGGTAGTGCGTATGGCCGATCAGTATCACCTGGGCTTGAGGCCGAAACAGCTTCATGAGATCTGCGGCCAGAGAGGGCGTCTGCCACCACGCGTGCAAGACCTTGAATGGACGGGTAGGCGGCCAGACCTGGAACGCCAACAACCTGAGTCCCGGGAGGCTAGCCCTGTTGACAGGACTCTCCCACATCTGCAGCTCGAGCGAAGCGCGTTTGGTTGCCAGAAGCTGATGTTCGAAACTACCCAGTGCGTCTTCTCCAAGATCTTTCAAAATACGACGATGTGCCGAAAGGTACTGGTTCGCTTCCTTGCTCCAAGGCGCCACGCCCAGAAAGAGGATGTCGCCGTGGGTGACCAGAAGCGCCCCGCTATGCAAGTCGAGGTGGTTCACCTCGGAGATGTCCGGATCATGATTGCCATTTATGAAAATCGCTTTGCAACCCACATGGTGACAAAACCGTGCGAGGTCGGCGGTCAACTTGCGACCGAGTGGTCGATCTGAGGCGTGCCACAATTCGGCTGTGTCACCGTTGAAAATAGCGGTGCGGAAAGGGCTGATCAGCGGTTCAAGGCGCGAAACGTCGTCTATACGCGAGGCGCGGTGTCCCAGGTGAAGGTCCGAGAGGATGAGGACCGGATCTTTCGGAGTAAGCGTCATTCGATTGGGTTTCCCCTGCTCTTGATCGCGATATCACCCTCCGTCGACTGAGCGTGGTCGCGGCGAGGCAGGGGTGGGCAGCCGAGACACTAGTGTACTGTCCCCGAAGACGTGGAACCGAGCAGGGCCGCTCCGCAATGTGCAACCATTTGGGCAGGGCATGAAGACATGGAGGATATTAGCAATAATATTCATAATAACAATATTTATTGTCTGGAGCGCTTCCCGGAGGAAATCCGGAAGAAGCGCCGTCCGGATCAAATCCCTGCGCTTTATAAGTAACGACGGATCGCGTATTTCGGACGACACTGCGGTTGCGCTTAAATTGATCCGGTTGATCACGGTTACTTTGGCGCAACTTTATGCCTGTCGTTGTTTCCCTGTTTCAGCCGCCTCTCTTTCTCCGGAATGGACATTTACAATCCGTGCTACCGGCGCTCTTGCGTCGACGGTTCCTGGTCTCATTCACTCGGGAGCGGCTGGAACTTGCGGACGGCGATTTCGTTGACCTCGATTGGGCGACTTCGGGAGCAGACAGGCTGGCAGTTATTTCGCACGGGCTAGAGGGTTCGTCGCGCGACGATTGTGTTCGCGGGATGGCAACTCGGCTGCAGCGGGCAGGATGGGATGTTCTCGCGTGGAATTTTCGCGGATGCGGGCTGGAGCCAAATCGTCTGGTTCGCTCTTATCATAGCGGTGAAACCGGAGATCTCGGTGCAGTGATCGCCCTGGCAGCGGCTCGATACCCGCAGATCGCCCTGATCGGGTTCAGCCTCGGCGGAAATGTAACACTCAAGTATCTCGGGGAAGGCGGTTGCCATCCAACGGTGGTTGCAGGAATCGCGATTTCGGTGCCTATCGATCTCGAGGCCAGTGCCAACGCTATTGATCGCCGTTGGAGCAATCGATTTTACCTTCGGCGCTTTCTCAGCAGACTCTTGCCAAAAATTAAAGCCAAAGCACTGCTCTTCCCAGATCGTTTGGATTTCAGCAGAGGCAACCGGATCCGAACGTTGCGGGAATTCGACAATCTCTACACCGCGCCAATCCACGGTTTTCGCGATGCGGAGCAGTATTGGGAGAAATCAAGCGCCAGGCGGTATCTGGATGGAATCAAGGTTCCTGCACTTCTCCTGAACGCGCGGGATGATCCCTTCCTCACTCCAGAATCTTTCCCGTACCTCGAGGCGAAAAGGAATCCATACCTGTTCTTGGAGGCGCCCACATCGGGCGGTCACGTAGGATTCATCGATTCGGCCAGCAACTTCCGGCGATGGCACGAGTCGCGCAGCTTGGAATTTCTCGACGAAGTCGCCAAAGGAAGTGTCAGTGCCAGTGTCAGAGTCAGCTAAACTGGCAACTCCTATGTTCCCTCGTTTATTGGCGATTCTGCTGATCTGCTTCTGGCACCGCGCGATTACAGCCGAGAGTCCGCCTTTGCCGGCCGATTCCGTCGAAATTGAATTCAATCCTTCCCAAAGCACCGTTCAATTTACTCTGGGCGCCCTTCTTCACACCGTACACGGCAGTTTCAAGGTCAAAAACGGGATCATCCGCTTCGACCAGGCGTCGGGGCGAGCGAGCGGGCAGATCGCGGTCGATGTGAGAAGTGGAGAGACCGGCGAAAGCGCACGTGACCGGTTAATGCACGAAAGCGTTTTGGAGTCCAACCGCTTTCCCGACGCAGTTTTTTCTCCCGACCGCGTGCAGGGCCGATTTGCACCGGGTGGCGAATCGCAACTCGTAGTGCATGGCTCCTTACGCATGCACGGCGGCGATCACGACATGACAGTTTCCGTCAACGTGAAAGGGCAAATTGATTTTGTAACGGCGACGGCGAAATTTGCGGTGCCGTACGTCGCTTGGGGAATGAAAGATCCAAGCAACTTGGTGCTCCGTGTGGATAAGTCGGTAGAGGTCGAGGTAAAGCTCACCGGGGCAGTTGCGGCCCGTTCCAAGACATCAGCGATGGCGCACCCCTAGTGCAACGAAGTCTGAGGCATGCTTCACGTGCAAACCCGCTGTCGGCGCGCACAATGATCCGAACTTTCTTGCCAAAACGTTGACGAATGGCCGGCACTATCTTCCGGAGTGCCTCCACCGTGCCATCGCTGGCGTCGCGCTTGCAATCGCGCAGCTTAGCAAAAAGCGGAATGTTTCCGCTAAAGCAGTAGAGCGGCAGGTAGCAGTAGTGGCGATAGTAGCCGTGAAAATAAGCGCCTTGCTGGCTGCCATGAAGCGGATCATCGGTCGCATCAAAATCCAACACGATCTCAGCGCTCTTGCGTGGCAGGGCTTTGACTCCGCGCTGGATGAGTAAGCCTTCGATCTGGTCGGGCTGGGCTTGAATCTTGTGGTAACGCTCATCGATTGCCTCGGCGCTTAGCTCCAGACGATTGAGCGTGGAGTGAGCCGCCAGCGCTTTGCCTTTATCGCGCTCCAAAACCCGATCCTGGCCCATTGGATCGCTTTTGCCGGCAATCAGTCCATGGATGGGATCAAGCCGCAAATGGTCATGATCATTGAGATCTTCGTAACCTAGCACCAAGCCATGAAGCCGCTGATTGACCAGTTCCTGAACGCTATGTTCGATATAACGCTGGTCACGGTAATCGACGAAGCAGCCGGCAAAATCCCGTATCAAGCCGCTGTGGCGCTCCAGTTCGCGCAAGATTAACCCGCCCCCATCGCTGGAGAGGTAGCCACCCCCGAAATCCACCTCTACTTTTCGGCGACCTAAGTCTTGAAATAACCACGATTGTTCTTTACAGTCTGTCATCGAAGCGGCGTCCTTTTTGTAAAGTTTAACTCCTTGAACAAGAAGAACTTACAAAAAATAGACGCCGCTTTGCTAGCTTTTTTGTGAGTTTTTCGGGTTAGTGCCCTGTCCCTGAAATAGCATCCCTTTTAGAACTTAAACTTGTCGACATTCTCTGGAGTAACGATCACGGCCGGACCGAGAATGACTTCGCCGTTCTCACCGATCGTAAAATTACCTAGCCGGCCAGCGGCAAAGGTCTCGCCCTTTTTGCCTGTAATTTTGCCTTGGGCATAGGCCTGTGCGGCGTAGTAAGTCAGATAGCCCAGATCCTGTACATTCCACCAAATATCTTGGGCGCTGCCATCGACAATGTACTTCTTCATCAGACTCGCAGGCGCAAGTCCGGTGAGCTTGACTTTCTTAAGTAGCCCGGCTTGATCAAGCGCCCGAGCGGCCGCCGGAAGACCAATGCCTGCAGGAATAATGATGCCTTTCAAATTCGGGAATGCTTGGACGAGTGCCAGAGCCTGTTGTTGATTTACTTGTTCACTCTCCTCGCCGTACGCGACCTGGAGTAGTTTCATGTTGGCAAACTTCGGATTGCTCTCGAGTGCTTTCTTCATCGAGGCGATCCACGCATTCTGATTGGTGGCGGTCGCCGTCGAAGAAAGGATCGCGAAGTCGCCCTGGTAACCAATAAGGCTGCCCATACTTTCGAGCATTTGGAGGGCGACGCTGTCGAAATTGACCTGGTTGACGAAAATGCCCCGAGCGCTCTTCGCGACATCGGAATCATAGGAAACTACGTGCACCCCCTGCGCCTGCGCTCGCTTCAAAGCGGGAGCGACCGCGTTCGGATCATTCCCAGCGATCGCGATAACGTCGACCTTCTGAGAGATGAGGTCGTTAATAAACTCGATCTGTGCATCTCCGGTTGCGCTGGAGGGCGCTTCCTGGATGACCGTCCCGCCTATTTCCTTTTGGGCCTCTTCTGCGCCCGTTTTTGCCACACCAAAATACGGGTCTGTATCCAGCTTGGGGATCAGACCAACGGTAGCCGCTTTGGAGATCGCGTCCGCGCCGAATACCGTCGTGGCGCTAAGCGCGCCGAACAGAATTATGCTGCTAAGCAATTTGTGCATCTTCGCTCCGGGGGGTAAGAATTTTATTCTAGCCGGCGCCCGGCAGATCAGAGCCAAGTGCCGCCTCTGATTGCCGCAGAGCCATCGATTTGATTAGGCGTCGCGTTCTGAGATTGTCCAGCACTTTTTGCAGGCTGTTACTCAACAGCAATGACAATATAAGCAACAGGCCAACGGCGACACCTTGCCCGTCGCCGCCCACCCTGTTGAGTCCAAGAACATTGCGAATGATCGCTACCAACCCAAGTGCCCATAGGACCCCCGTCAGATTGCCGCGGCCACCAAAGACGCTGATCCCACCCAATAGCGTGATCGTGATGACATCCAACTCAAAGCCCACCGCATTATCCGCCCGGGCATTTGATAGGCGGGCCGTGAACACGATTCCGGCCACCGCGCACATAAGCCCAGAGACGACAAATAACCCGAAGCGTATCCGCCGGACTTTGATCCCGGCGTAAAGTGCTACATCCGGATTTCCGCCAATCGCGTAGATCCGCCGGCCGAGAGCCGTATAATGCAGAACCGTCGCAAATACAGGCGCCAGTAACACGAAGGGAAGGATCGTCTGGGGAATCGCAGTGGAACCAACCGTATTGATGCCAAAGTCGGTCAATTCGTCTGGCAGTTCGTTTACTGAGTGCGTTCCCAGGAGAATGTAGCCGATTCCCCGAAATAGGGCCATGGTGCCCAAGGTGACCAGCAGCGAAGGCAGATTGAGACCGGTGACCAGCAGGCCATTAAGAGCTCCTCCCCCCGCGCCTGCGATCAGCACCAACGGAACCGCCGCAACGAGTGGAACATGCGCTCGGATGAGAACCCCGAGGACAACACTGGCAAGCGCGAGAATGCTTGCGACTGACAAGTCGATCTCACGAGCAATGATCAGCAGAGCCATCGGTAGAAGCAGAATCGCCTTTTCGGAAACGCCGGCGGCCGCCTGGGAAAGATTAAAAGCGCTGGCAAAGTGAGGGACGGAGATTGTGGCATACAAGAAGAATGATCCAAATAGCAGCGCGAGGAAACCAGTCCAACTAACGAATCGACCAAAGATGTTCTTGATCATATTTATCCGCTGTCATCTCTCAGGATGCGGCATTTCTTAAGCCAGGCTAAAGCCCATGCGCGTCAACTTAGTTAACGGCTGCACGCCGAAGGCGTAAGAGAACTTAGCCCAGGGTGGAGCGAAGCGGAACCCTGGGTATTCGAATTAATATGCACACCGCTTTGAAGGAGCGGAAAAGACGAACCCCGAGCCGCAGACTATCGCCGACGCTATGGAAATACCGAGCGAGTCTTTATGGTCTCGGCGGCCAGATTCTTCCGCTCCTTCAGAGCCACGCCGCGTTTTTTTCACCACCCAGGGTTCCGCTACGCTCCACCCTGGGCTAAGCTCCCACGCGCCTTCGGCGCTTAAGTTGACGCTCATGAGCTAAAGCGTGCGGTATATTTTCCGGCCCCTTCGGCTAACGATCGCGTCGATTGTTATGGCGCCCAGAATTACCAGCCCGTAGACGCCTTGGAGCCAGAGCGGATCGACTCGAATCAGCGTCAGGCCATTCCGAATGACAAGCAGGGTGAGACCGCCGAGCGCAATTCCCAGGATCGTCCCGGACCCGCCTCGGATGCCGACGCCACCTACGACAACCGCCGCGATGACGGTCAGCTCAAACCCGGAGGCCACTCGTGCGTCGATCGTGGCATAACGAGACGCCCACAACGCGCCGTCAAAACCAGCGAGCAAGCCAGCACAGGCAAAGGCTGCAAGGACCCGTCTTTGCACACGGACACCAATCAATCGCGCACCATCCGGGTTCGAACCGATCGCGAATAACTCGCGACCAACCGAGAAGTAACGAAGTACGAACCCGAGAATGAGCAGCACCGCGACCGCAATGATCGCCACGCTCGGAACACCGCCAACCGAACCGGTGGTGAGATCCAGCCATCCGGCCGGAACCTGGTCAGCGCTGACCTGCGTCCCGTGGGCTGCCAAGCTGTCTAAACCGCGATACAAAGCCAGTGTACCCAGGGTGACAACGATCGCGGGTACCCGACCAAAAGTCACCACCAGACCGTTGACGATTCCACATCCCAACCCGACAGTGCAGGCCAGCGCGACCGCCAGGAGAATGTGAAGACCCGGATGAGCTCGCAGCGTGCTTGCAGAAATATAGGCAGCGAGCCCGATGACAGAGGCTACCGAAAGATCAATGTTTCGCGTAATGAGGACCAGCATCTGCCCCGCAGCGACGATGCTGAGGAGCGCGGCATCCATGGCAATCGCTATGAGATTTGAGCCGCTGAGCATCCGCGGGTTAATGGTGGAGACCGGCACCACCACCACCGCCATGGCGATCATAAGACCTGCTTCGCGACGGGCTAACCCTTTGCGAAGAAGCCCAAATAAACGAGACGGCGGGGCCTTAGCGCTCCGGCGTCGCTGAACAATCGCGCGACCGGCCCCTGGCCCGGAGGCTTCGTTTACTTGCGCTTCTTCCATTGGTATTTGATCGAGACTTACGCCGGTCGCCGCATGCATGATCTTTTCCTGTGAAGCCTCGCTGCGCTCGAACTCGCCAGTCACCCGTCCTTCTTTGAGCACAAGAATGCGATGGCACATGCTGACCAGTTCGGGTAGCTCGGACGAAATCAAGACGATAGCTATACCCTGCCGCGCAAGATCGGCTATCATCGCGTGCACTTCCGCCTTTGTCTGCACATCAACGCCCTGGGTTGGCTCGTCGAACAGGATCACCCGGGGAGTCATGGCAAGCCATTTGGACAAGACAACTTTTTGCTGATTACCCCCCGATAACGTACTAACCGGCTGGTCGTACCGTCGAAACCGCAAACGCAGGCGATCCAGGTGCGGCTTCACGAGATCGAGCTCTCTTTGGTTTTGCACCAGGCCCATCTGAGTCGCCTGATCAATTACCGGCAAAGACGCGTTTGTCAGTATTCCGAAATCCATAATCAAGCTCTGTCCGATCCGGTCCTCAGAGACGTACGCGATCCCGGCCTTCACGGCGTCGGACGGCGAACGGAACGAAACCGCCGCATTGGCAATACTGACGGTCCCCCTGGTCGGTCGATCCACCCCGAACAGGACGCGGGCGACTTCGGTCCGGCCGCTTCCAACCAGGCCCCCGAATCCCAGGATTTCCCCCGCTCTCAGGGTAAATGAAACCTCACTGAATACGCCCGAGCGCGTAAGTCCATCCACTTTCAGGATCGGTGCGCCAAACTCCGAATCCAGCGGCGGATACATCTCAGAAAGGGGCCGCCCAACCATCAGTTGCACTGCCCGATTCCGCGGCATTTGGTCCACTCGCGTGACTGCGACCAGGCGGCCGTCGCGCAGCACCGCGATCCGATCCGCGATCCGATAGATTTCGTCCATTCGGTGGCTGACGAACATCATGGCGACCCGCCGCTTCCGCAATGCACTCACGACCTCAAAAAGCCGGTTCACCTCGCGTTGAGATAACGCGGCCGTCGGTTCGTCCATGATCAGAACACGCGCAGCGACCGAAATTGCTTTCGCGATTTCCACCAATTGTCGTTCGGAGGTACGCAATCGGCCAAGTAACTCATCCGGGTCAATGGAGAGCCCAACCACCTCCAGCAGTCCGGCTGCCTCGCGCCTCATGCCGGAGTGGTCCAGCCAGCCAAAACGGTTTTTGCGCGCATTGCCCATAAAAATGTTGTCAGCAACCGATAGGTGATCAAACAGACCGGGATGTTGATGCATGACGGCAATGCCGCGCCGATGCGCCTCCAATGGCGAATGGAGATCCACAGGGGACCCTTCCAGGAAAGTGCGGCCCCGGTCCGGCCGATAGACACCGGCGAGCAACTTGACGCAAGTGCTCTTGCCCGCCCCGTTTTCGCCGAGCAACGCCAACACTTCGCCCGCTCTCAACCCAAACGACACATCGTCGACCGCGACCGTCCCACCGAACGATTTACTGACGCGGCAAAGTCCAGCGGCGATCTCGGGATCCGAGAAATCATTAGCGTTCCCCGGCTCAACAGTGAAATCATTCTGAAATGCACTCATTTGGTGGCGGTCCTGTGCTCTTCCTTTGAATCAGCTTCGGGAGCCCGATTTTATGGATCGGCTCGTTCTTTGACCTTTGGATAGCGGCGAACAGGCTGTGGAGGCTCTCTTTGGCCAGGATATCGAAGTCGATGACCACCGTCGAGAGCGATGGATAGAAGAACTGGGCTTCCGGCATACCATCAAACCCGACGACCGAGATTTCTTCCGGGACCCTGATTCCGCGCTCGTGCAAGGCGAGCATCGACCCCAGAGCGATCAAGTCGTTGGCGGCGAAGATCGCGGAAAATCGACTGAACGACTTTTGGATCAATCGTTTGGTCGCCTCATACCCCCCTTCAGCCGTCCAGGATGTCTGGAGACCGGGCCCAGGCTCAAGCCGAGACTTGGTCAGCGCATCGAGCCAGCCTCGTTTCCGAAGCTTATAGCTTCTCCACGGCGGTTCGCCGAGGAGTCCGGCAATCTTTTTATGGCCAAGGTCAATCAAGTGCCGCGTAGCAGCGCCCGCGCCTTGGGCGTGATCAAAACGAAAGGATGGAAAAAGACTTCCACCATCGATATCGAGTCCGACGAACGGTATATCACCGAGCGCGGCGTGCAGTTCGCGGCGGTTGATTTCAAAGGGAAGATCAATAATCACCCCTTGCGCCGCGTTTGCCATCAATTCCTGGGCGGCTTTTTTCACTTCCGGAATCGTGCACTTGCTAAGGCCGATCGTCATCATGGTATAGCCATGGCGCTGGGCCTCCAATTGGATGCTCAAGAGCGCGTGCGCTGGTCCGTAGGAGCGCGAATCGCTGGCCACCAATCCAACCAGCGTTGAATGCTGATTTGCCAGGAACCGGGCGGCCCGGTTCGGTTGGTAACCGAGCAACTCGATCTTCGCCAAAACGCGTGCGCGGGTTTGCGGCAAGACCCGGGGATGACCATTGATCACTCGGGATACCGTCTGATGAGAGACACCGAGTTCTCTTGCTACATCTTCCAAGGTCGGGCGTTTAGCGCTGCGCCGGATTGGGTCAGGCATGAAGTCGAAGCAATTTTAGTGTTGCGCAAGCGCCGCCACCCGCGTCTCCGAAAAGTTCGCACCACAGAGGATCAAGAGCGGGCGAACTTTTTTGCGAAGATGCGAAGAAAACATCGCTTGACACTCAGCCATGTTAACGCCAACATGGGAGCGGTTCAAGTCTTTTTACCCCCGGAGACAGTCGCCCCTTCGTCTTTGTTCACCTCTACCACCCCATTTAGGTTATGCCTGATCCCAGTCCTGCTACTCCCCTGACTCGCCGCCATTTCCTGAAGATCGCAGGAATTGGAGGAACGCTAGCCTCCACCATCGGAATACGGAGAACCTCCGCCCAGAGCGCCACTCCGAACCCGAGTGCCAAAGCCTCACTCGTTATCTTCGATTTCGGGGATGCCAACGCTCAAACTGTCTATAAAGACGCTATCGCCCGTTTTAACAAGCGCTATCCGAACGTCACCGTCCGCGACGACTATTCTCCGTTCCCGAACGGCTGGGGCCAATATATTAATAACTTG
The DNA here is from genome assembly GCA_963846195.1 of uncultured Verrucomicrobiae bacterium. Lineage (GTDB taxonomy): Bacteria > Verrucomicrobiota > Verrucomicrobiia > Chthoniobacterales > JAFAMB01 > JAFAMB01. The sequence continues at coordinate 116,129 of CAWJVG010000014.1, read as the reverse complement.
AAAACCCGTGTCGCCAGCGGGCTGGTGCCCGACGTGATCGCCATCGCAATCGAAGGGGTCCGGGCAACTATTACCCAGGATCTCATTTTGCCGTTGGACGATTTCATCGCCAATGATTCCACCTCCAAAGAATATCTGAAAGACGTCGCACCCGCACTCAGCGACGCCCTTAAATTCGAAGGCAAAACCTATTACCTCACCCGCGAGTGGAACAACATGTGCATCCACTACAATACCAAAGCGTTTGAGGATGCAGGGATCGACCGACCCAAAGATGATTGGACCTGGGATGATTTTGTGACGATCGCCCAGAAACTAACTAAAGGTGAAGCCGGAAACAGAAGCTTCGGGTTTGGCTTGCCATTTTTCAATTTCGGGTTGCAACCCTGGTTCAACACCAACGGCACCTCTGCTCTATCCGCCGATTGGAAAAAATCGAACCTCGATGACCCGAAGGCGCTGGAATCCGTCAAGTTCATTCACTCGCTGGTCAACGAACACAAAGTCGCTCCTTCCGTCGAAGGAACCGGCGGTAATGCGATTTTCGCCATGTTCGCAGGTGGTAAAATTGCCATGACCGGCGGTGGCCATTGGCCGCTGGGCACCTATCTGGCCAACAATTTTAAGACCATGGATGTGCAGAATTGGCCTAGAAAGACTGTCGGAACGACGGTGTTCGGATCGGGCGGCTGGGGGATCAGCAGACACTGCAAGAATCCCGAGCTTGCCTGGGAACTGATCAAAGATCTGACCAGCCTGCAAACCGATGAAGCTATCGCGGCGGTCGGGGCCGCCATCCCAGCGCGGCGTTCCGCCACCCAAACGCCTGCCTTCAAGCAATGGCCCGCACACGCGGATCTGTTTTACGATAGTTTGCGCGCCGCGAACCCGGTTCCCTCCCCTTCAAACTTTGCAGAAGTGGAGAGCATCTTTATGCGCCATATCCAGGAGATTATGAGCAATGCCGTGACGCCGGAACAGGGCCTTGAGAAGGCCCACGCCGAATTGAGCGCGGCCATGGCGAAGCTGAATACTTGAGCCGTGAAAGCCGGGCATCGCGAAGCGTTGTGGGGATTCCTTTTTATCCTGCCAACCTATCTCGGATTTGCCGTATTCATTCTTGGGCCGGTCATCGCGGTGGCCGGGATGAGCTTTACCAAGTTCGACGTGGTCACCGGTTCGGTTTTTACCGGTCTTACCAATTACGATCGGTTGTTGTCCGACGAAAGGCTCCGGACCGTCTATGCGAATACCTGTGTCTTCACGATATTCGCGGTATTCTTTAACGTTAGTATCGGTTTGGCCCTCGCGGTCCTGCTGAATCGCCGCCTGCCTCAATTGGTACGTAACGTTTTTCGATCCATCTATTTCTTCCCGCTGCTGATCGCGCACACCTACGTAGCCGTCATCTGGCAATTTCTGTATCAGCGCGATACGGGCGTGATCAACTATTACTTCAGCCTCCTTGGCATCGGGCCCGTCTCCTGGCTCGGAAGTGCAAACTGGGTTCTACCATCGGTGATCATCATGGACGTCTGGAAGAACACCGGATTTGCGATGATAATTTTTCTGGCTGGACTCCAGAACATTCCAAAAGATTATTATGAAGCCGCCCGCTTGGACGGCGCGAACGCGTTTCAACTGTTTCGCAGAATCACTTTTCCGCTTCTGACTCCGACCATCTTCTTCGTACTGGTCATTTTCATGATCGGTGCAATCCAAGTCTTCGATACGATCATCGTACTCACCGGAGGCGGTCCGGGCGACGCGAGCAAGAGCGTTGTGATCTACATTTACGAACAGGCGTTCCAAAACTTCGATCTCGGTTACGCTTCGACTATCGCGATGACCCTGTTTGTCGTCATTCTCGCCCTCACATTGCTCCAGTTCTTGTTTGGTCGCCGCTGGGTCCACTACGAATAGGCCGATTCTGCAAATATGCCTCGACCAGACAATCCTCCCTTGGTTCTTCGCAATTCTCTCAAGGAAGTGGTTCCGATTGCGATATTGACCGTGGGGGCCGTTCTTGTTTCCCTGCCTTTACTCTGGATGTTTTCGACTTCACTGAGGCCGAGCTCCGAATCGTATAAACTTCCACCGCAGTGGCTTCCTACCCAATTCCATTTTGAAAATTACGGAGCGCTCTTTAATTCTTCGGTGCCGTTTGTCACGCTCTTTCTAAATAGCCTGAAAATCACCACTGCCGTCACCGGTGGGCAACTCGTCTTCTGCTCGATGGCCGGGTTCGCTTTTGCACGTTTACGATTTCCGGCTCGCCACTTTCTGTTCATCTTGCTGCTGGCATCACTCATGGTGCCAAATCAGGCGACCGTGATTCCAATCTTCCTTTTGATGAGGACTTTTGGTCTGATCGATACGCATCTTTCGATCATTTTGCCCGGGTTTAGTCAGCGCCTTCGGCGTCTTCATGATGCGACAGTTTTATCTGACCTTACCCCAGGAATTGATTGACGCTGCGCGACTCGATGGCGCTGGGCCCTGGAGAATTTATACTCGCATCGCGCTGCCGCTGAGCACGCCGGCCCTGGCTGCGCTTGGCATCATCTCTTTCAATACCACCTGGAACAGCTATTTCTATCCGCTCATCTTCCTCAACTCCTGGGATAAGATGACGTTGCCGCAAGGAATTGCGCTTCTTCAAGGATACATGCAATCCGGGAATCCTTCAGTTGTCATGGCCGCCGTCACGATGGCTATCCTCCCTGTTTTGGCGATCTTTCTGTTGGGTCAACGGTGGATTGTAGAGGCATTCGTGAACGCCGGCATCAAAGGCTAATAGACTATGGAAGAAACGAATCGCTTACATTGGCCGGTCCTGAGCCGCTATGACCAGGAACATACCGGTCGAATCGCACTGCCGATTGGTGGCATCGGCACGGGCACCGTTTCATTAGGCGGCCGAGGAAATCTGCAGGATTGGGAGATCGCCAATCGCCCGGCAAAGGGCTTTGCTCCGAACAGCACATTCTTTGCGATCCGGACAGCCACAGAATCAGGAGAGCCGATTGTTCGAGCGCTCGAAGGAATATTGCCGGCAGAACTCTACGAAGGCTGGAGCGGCTCTCCGGCCGCCAATGCCGGTCTTCCGCGTTTCCGTCACCATTCCTTCGAAGCGGCCTATCCACTTGGCACGGTACTCCTGGATGATCCAGATGTGCCGGTCGGCGTCCGGATCGAAGCGTTTAACCCGCTCATTCCGGGGGACGCGGACCTTAGTGGCATCCCGGTAGCGGTGTTGCGGTTCGTTCTGACTAACAAGACCCCTAGCACGGTCTTTGCCTCGGTATGCGGAAACGTTCAGAACTTCATCGGGACAGATGGCTCCCTGGGCACGCCGAAATCGAATAATAATTCCTTCAGGAACGAGGGAGGAATTCGCGGGATATTGATGCAGTCACAGGGCGTGAATGCCGACGCAGAACAATGGGGCACCCTGGCCCTCTCGACTCCCGCGTCCGGAGATGTAACCTTCCGCACAAATTGGGCGGAGCTGAGTTGGGGCAACTCGCTTCTCGATTTCTGGGACGACTTCGCGAAGGATGGCCGCTTGGACGAGCGAATTTCGAGTCAAATCGATTCGCCGATCGGCTCCCTTGCTGTTCCAATACCGATTCCGCCCTACGACACTCAAAGCATCACATTCCTTCTGAGTTGGCATTTTCCTAACCGATTGTCATGGCGAGCACCAGCCCGGAACCCGCAAACTTGGGAAACAGAACCGCGATGGATCGGGAACTACTATGCTATAAAATACGAGGACGCATGGCAGGTCGCGCTCCGCGTTGCGAAGGAGCTAGGCGAACTGGAACGGAAAACCGTTCAATTTGTTTCAAGCATCTGCCAAAGCGATTTGCCACCCGAGGTGAAAGAAGCAGCGCTCTTTAATCTGAGTACCCTGCGAACTCAGACCTGTTTCCGCACGCCGGACGGATACCTTTTCGGCTGGGAAGGCTGCCAGGACCGGATCGGTTCTTGTTTTGGCTCTTGCACACATGTTTGGAACTACGAACAGGCAGTCGCATTTCTGTTTGGCGACCTGGCCAAAGGCATGCGGGAAGTCGAGTTTATCCACGCCACCGATGCCCGCGGACTAATGAGTTTTCGGGTTAATCTACCCCTTGGGTATGGCACAAAGTTCGGGGTCGCGGCGGCCGATGGGCAAATGGGGTGCCTAATTAAGGCTTATCGCGAATGGCAACTCTCGGGAGACGACGCATTTCTACGGACAGTTTGGCCTCAGGTCCGCAAGGCTATCGAGTTTTGTTGGATACCCGGCGGCTGGGATGCGGACCAGGACGGCGTGATGGAAGGGTGCCAGCACAACACCATGGACGTCGAATACTACGGACCAAATCCACAAATGGGATTCCTTTATCTATGCGCGCTTCGGTCCGCCGAACAAATGGCCAAGCACCTCGGAGAAAAGGATTTTGCGCAGAGATGTTACAAGCTCTTCAGGAACGGCAGCAGTTGGCTGGACGAAAATCTCTTTGACGGGGAATACTATCAGCACCGTGTGATCACCGCCAAGGAATGCTTTGTCGCGGACGGGCTGGCGTGGGACATGGGAGCGAAGGATCGGTCGGATCCAGATCTCCAGCTCGCCAGTGGGTGTCTTGTGGACCAACTATTCGGGCAGTTCTTCGCCCATGTTTGTGGGCTCGGCTACCTGGCGAGCCAGGCAAATATCCGAAAAACACTGGAGAGCATTTTGCGATACAATCGCAAGTCTGACTTTTACGGGCATTTCAATCATATGCGCTCCTATGTGCTCAACGACGAATCGGCGCTGGTGATGGCTTCCTACCCTCGCGGAAATCGGCCGGAGCGACCATTCCCTTATTTCAATGAAGTCATGACCGGATTCGAATACGTCGCAGCCGTTGGTTTACTGTACGAAAATGAGGACGACGCAGGGCTTCATTGTATTCAAGCCATTCGGGACCGCTACGACGGACGGAGGCGAAATCCCTTCAACGAAGCAGAATGCGGGCACCACTATGCCAGAGCCATGGCGAGTTGGGCGGCAATCCTCGCACTCTCAGGCTTTCATTACTCGGCCGTAACCGGAACGCTGACATTCCGGACGACACCAGAAAAGTCCCGGATGTTCTGGTCCACCGGCTATGCGTGGGGAACACTTGCTCAGACCCCGCAAGAAACCGATACCCAGATTGAATTGACGGTACTCGGCGGTCGCCTGAAACTCAGGCGCTTTGTACTCACTGGCAGGGGCAGCATCGAAGAATCGATTCCCAGAGAGATTAAGACCGGAGAATATTATCGGGCACTGGTGCCGAAAAATGAACTTTGAACGGCCCGAAGGGCCAAGTTTTCTTGGTCCTTCGGGCCGTAAGAGTTCATCCACTCGCCGCTGTCCCGACTGTCACTGAGCCGCTGCACCGACGATTGCTCCCCACTGAGAACTAACAACTGGTAACTGGCAACTTCCTCAGGCAACTTCCTCATGCTGAATTTTCTGTTGGACAACATAAGCGCCAAGCTTCCGGACAAGGTCGCCTTGATTTTTGAGCGAAAGACCTACACTTACGGGGATCTTTGCAAGCTCACACAATCTTTGGCGGCCTCCCTGTTACAACGAGGAATTGACCGAGGGGATCGAGTGGCGTTTCTGTTGCCAAACTGCCTCGAAATCGTGTTGTGCTACTACGCCTGCTTCAAAATCGGCGCCGTCGCTGTACCGCTCAACATTCGCTTTCAAACCGAGCTTCTGACGTATGGCCTAAATCACAGCGGAGCGCGCGTGCTCATCAGTGAACCGGGATTGTTCGCAAAGATCGAAGAGATCAGAACATCGCTCGCGGGTGTCGAACAATACTACCTGACCTCGCCTTTTTCGAAATTCGGCGATGTTCGGCCGTTCGATGAGTTGCTTGAAGCGACATTCGAATTGGATCGTCTGCCATTGATCGAGGAGAACAGTGCTGCGGCGATTTACTATACCTCGGGCACAACCGGATTGCCGAAGGCGGTAATCCATACTCACGGAAGTTTGACGCAAGCGACCAAGATGCAAATTGACCAGATCGCAATTACCCCGGAGGACAGGACGCTGATCATGTTCCCCATCTGCTATTTGATCGGCTTTGGTTCTCAGATTTTGCCATTTCACAGCTCCGCGGCGACTTGCGTTCTGATGCCTCATTTTGAGCCGCGCCCGGCTCTCGAAGCGATACAAACCTATAAGCCCACGAAGACGTACGGCTTCCCGAAACTGTACAACGATCTCGTAAACTACCCGGAAACCGGCCAGTACAGCGTTCGCTCACTCAGTTTCTGTTTCTCCGCTGGAGAAGCGATTCCCGTCGCCGTCCAGGAACGTTTCAATCGAATTTTTGGCATTGAAATCACCGAGGGCTGCGGGATGACCGAACTCCAGATTTACAGCATGAATCCCCCGTACGGTAAAAAAAAGATCGGCTCGATCGGCAGACCCATTGCCGGCATGGAAGTTTCCCTGATCGATGATTTCGGTTTCCCGATTTCGAAAGCTGGTCAAATCGGTGAGATGATTGTCCGCGGAGGAAGTATGACCGCCGGTTACTGGCGTGATCCGGAATTGACCGCCAGGAATATCAAGGAGGGTTGGTTTCACACCGGCGATCTTGGTTACAGGGACGAAGAGGATATCTACTGGTTCGTGAGCCGTAAGTCGGAAATCATCCGACATCAAGCCGGCTTGGTCTCACCGATCGAAGTCGAAGGGGTGCTTTACGGGCATCCGTCCGTTCGGGAAGCTGGCGTCGTCGGAGTACCCGATGGTTGTGGCCACGAGTTAGCTGCGGCGTACGTGGTTCTCAAGCCGGGCAGCACTCCAGTGACCGAACGAGAACTCCTCGAGTTTGCGCGAATGCATCTCGCCGATTTTAAAGTGCCAGACCGAATTGTTTTCACTGAGACACTCGCGTACGGACCGACTGGAAAGATCGACCGCAAAGCCTTACGAGAATCCTAAGGAGTTAGTTTTCAGTGTCAGTGTCAGTGAGCTTCTACGATCCGAGGGGCCAGGTAGCATAGCCCAAGCTTCAGCCCATAAAGCATTAACTTGTTGTTCTCGATCTTTCATATTCTCGCTCACTAGAAGAATTCGAGACGAGTTCGAGTTAGAGGACCATTACGATTCGGGACTCAGAACCTCATTTTCTTCAATCGTAATCGTCCTCCAACTCGTCCTCGACCTCTGCTATTCTGCTGGCAGGGCGAGAATTCAGACAAAGCTATCAGCGCTTGTGGGCTAAAGCCTGGGTTGGCATCACCTCTGGCGGCGCCACTAAACTAACAACAACAATGCCAGCCCAAACACGATTGCACCAACGAAAAAACTCATGACCGTGAATCCCATTACACGACGTAAGCTAATCCCTGCGATCGCCAGGACAGGCAACGCCCAGAATGGTTGGATCATGTTGGTCACTTGCTCGCCCATGGCTACCGCCATTGCGGTCGCGGCTTGAGACGTTTGAAGCTGAGCTGCCGCAGGAACCGCAAATGGGCCCTGAACGGCCCAATGCCCGCCTCCACTGGGGATAAACAGGCTGATAATCATCGAAGCAATAAAGTTCCAGAACGGTAACGTGTGAACATTCGAAAATGAGACGAAAGCTTTGGAGATGACTTCTGCGAGACCGGTGGCCGTCATGATACCCATGATACCTCCATAAAGCGGGTACTGCAGGATCAATGGTCCGGTAACTCGGGCCGCATTGTTGATAGCTTCGACGTAGGCAATTGGTCTCCAATGCAACAGCAATCCGGCGATGAGAAACAGGAAAATAACGGAGTTGATGTCGAGGTTGAATCCGGTTTTCGCCCAGGTGATACCAAGCGTCGCGACGCCAGCAATGACAATTATCAGATTCAACACCCAGGCTCTTTCGAGGTGGCGCGCCAGAGTCGGTAACTCGCTGGTCCTGACCGATCGTGCCTGATCCTCCGCGATCAGCCGTGAGGAGTCAGCGGCCACCGTATCCGCTTCCGCAGGTTGGATCACACAAAACAAAATCGGAATCAGCGCCACCAGCACAAGCACCGGCACAAGGTTAAACGGCGCAAAAACTGTTTCATTCAGAGTCAGCACTTTGCCAGTCATCTTCTGGACGACGTTGAGAGCTGAGCCAGGGGTGGCCTGAGCTAACGCTATGGAGCTCGACAGCCCGCTCGCCCAAATAATCCAGCCAGAGTAAGCAGCTGCAACAAGCCAGCCAAAATCTATCCTGATTCTCTTGGCGATTTCACGGGCCAACAATCCCGCCACCACAAGGCCGCAACCCCAATTCACAAAGGAAGTTACCATCACCGTAAGGACGAGCACGACGACGGCACGCTTCGGCGTCGTGGCAATCCGGGCCAATCCATCGAGCAATCGCCTCACCGGAAGGGAATTCGAAAGCGCGTAGCCCGTTACTAATACCAGCACCATCTGGAAGGCGAATGCCAGGATGCCGAACATTCCATTGTACCATCCGGTAAGAATCATGTCGACCGAGCCTTTCGGCGCAAAAATCCCCGCCAGCAGCGCGGTCAGTATGGTGAGTGCCACCGCGAAAATATATGGATCGGGGGTAATTCGTTCGAAAAGGAAAAGAAAGAACGAAGTTATCGTCGAGAGCAGCGTTCGCCGTTTCGTCCGCGATACAGTAGAACGCGCGCCTGAGTCCGAAGTCGGCATAAGAACTAACTTCAACGATTGTCAGCGAACGTCAATGAACACTAATTGCGGTCTTTGAGCCATCCTCGGCGCCAACCTCCATCAGCAGATCCGAGTAGCCGTTTCCTCTTCTCCTTCTCCTAGAGGCGGTAGGCGAAGCTTCTCGCTTTGCCCCGTTCTCAAGAAGCAAAGCGAGGAAGCTTCGCCTACCGCCATATCATCCAACTTTGTGGACAATCGGATTGAGAAAACTTCGCAACCCAGCGATTAGGGCTGCATCCAATTCTCTCAGCAATTCGCATCCATTGGTGCATGAGAATTTCCTCAGTGGCACGGCGGGCTCAGCAAGAAATGTTCGAGCAATGATTCAATTGATTCTTTGATGCTATGAGATGCCGCTATTTTGTTCTTCCATTGGTTTGTTGTATTCCCATTGCGCTGGGAGTCGGTCTATGGACCACCCAGTTAGTGCCACAACTTCCTGCTCCGCTTCCAGACGGGAAGAACAAGAAAGTTACGACTCCTGCTAGTATTCCATTCGAAATCGTGCTCGCTCCACACAAAGGAAACGAGAAAATCGACTCCTACATACAGCAGCTTCAGAAAGAGGTTCGATCAAACTCGGAGCGCTCAGACACCATAAAACGCCTTGGATGGGCATTCGTCGCCAAGGCCCGGCTGAGCTTCGATCCTGGATACTACAAGCTGGGCGAACAATGCGCACTTTGCATTCAATCCAGGAGCGTCGATGACCCGGACGCTCTCCTGTTACAAGGCCATATTTTGCAAAGCCTGCATAAGTTTAAGGAGGCGGAACCGATCGCCCGCAAGCTCGCTGCCATCAGAAATGAAGCCTTCGACTATGGTCTGCTAGGAGACGTCTTGATGGAACAAGGGCGATTAGCTGATGCGGTAACAGCCTATCAGCGGATGATTGACATCAAGCCGGATCTTGAAGCCTATACCCGCATTGCCCACATGCGCTGGCTGAAAGGAGACCTGGAAGGCGCGATCGAAGTTATGCGGATCGCCATCACGTCCGGCAACCCGGGCGACGCCGAACCGACTGCATGGGCCTATACCCGCCTCGGCATCTATCAATTGCAAGCGGGCGATCCAGAGAAGGCGGCGCAGTCGGCGCTGACCGCATTCCAATTCGTGGAGAATTACCCGGCAGCGCTCCTGCTCCGCGGCCGCATCCTCTTGACACAAGGAAAAACCCAGGAAGCGACCGAATCTCTTCAACGTGCAGCAACTCTGGCTCGCCTGCCCGAATACGAGTGGACTTTGGCGGATACTTTGCGCGAGACCGGTAACTTTCAGGCGGCTGAACAGGTGGAGATGAAATTAGCCCGCAACGGCGCTTTAAATGATCCCCGGACCTATGCACTTTATCTCGCCACCAGGCAGCGAGAGGTCCAAGAGGCGTTAAAACTCGCTCTATCCGAGCTGAATACTCGCGCGGATGTTCTCACCGAGGATGCCCTCGCGTGGGCACTCCTTGCCAACGGTCAACTTCCCGCAGCGCGGGAATATTCGAAGAAGGCGCTGAGCGAAGGCACCCAGGACGCCCGGCTCTTTTATCACGCAGGCTGCATCGCGCTAACCGCGGACGACTATGAAGATGCCGAGACGGCGTTCAAGCGCTCGGACCAGATCAAACAAATGCTCATGCCTTCGGAGCGAGATGATCTGGAACAGAAATACGATTCTTTAAGAAGACGGGAGACCTCCCGTCACAGCACAGTCAGCAACTAACCATCAAAGCAAACTATGCAAATTCCACAGCCGGCACTTGCGTGCCTGCGAATCGGCGCCGCGTTCTCCACGCTGCTACTCGCCCCGGCAATCACCAGGGCGTCCAGTCACATGGATGCGCCGCTCATCACTCGCGATCCATCCGCCCACATCACGGATGTATACGCCTTTGTTTCGAAAATCGGGACCGTCAAATATCTGACGGCTGCAGTCGCCGTCTATCCATTCGAAGAACCAAGTATAGGCCCAAATAAATACAATTTCGACGACAATGTCCTCTATGCGATCCATATCGCCACCGGTGCAGATTTGGCAGCGGGCAGGAAAACCGTCAGTTACCTATTTAAATTCAAGACCACCTTCAAGAACGACAACACCATCGCACAGTCGTTTCTCGGACCCATCCAAAATGTGGACGATGCCAACCAGAATCTAACGCAACGCTACAGCGTCATCAAAGTCGTCCATCGCTCAGACCAGGACAGTAGAGAGGACGAGAACGATCGTGACGAAGAGGAACTCGGTAAAGATCTGACTGTCCCTCCGAATAATCAGGGTCTGGTAACGCCGCACTATAATCGGAACGGAGATGGAAATATGTTCGCCAAAGAGGGCGTCAATGATCCCTCTGGTCTCGATGTTTACACCTCCGAAACGGCTCACGCGATCAATCATGGCTATCTGGTATTTGCCGGGCAACGTTCCGACGGCTTTTACGCAAACATCCAAAGCATCTTTGACCTCGACGCGAAGTTCTCCGGTCCGGAAAGACCCTTGGATTCTCAGGCCGGGTTCAATGTTCACACGATCGTGATCAATATCCCTGTATCCGAATTGGGCGGCGACCAACAAATCGTCGGTGTCTACGCGACGACCAGTCGGAAAGCTCTGACCGTTTTGCGCGATCCCAGAGCGCCCGCCGAATTTGGCGACTACGTTCAGGTCCACCGGAAGGGGAATCCCGCGTTTAATGAATTGCTAGTTGCAGGGAAAGACAAAGATCTTTTTACTGAAACTTCTCCAACCGTCGATCATATCGTCTTCGCAAAATATGCCTTGGCGCCGGAGCTAGCGAAATTGTTAGGCGCCCCGCCCAATCTGCAAACGGCGAGAACTGATTTGGCCGGAATCTTTATCCCGGACCTGGTCAAGATTGATCTATCGACCGGTCCGGCCCATCTGGCAGGCAATCCCGACGATCCAATGTTCAACCGACTTAGCATTTTCGGAGGTGACACCCTCACGAGCACGGTTCAACAAGGCTTTGGTAAGGGAACGGTCCCGGGCGGATGGCCAAACGGGCGGCGGTTCGGCGACGACGTCTTAGGCATCGCGGTCATCGCGATCTTGAGTGATCTGCGCGTAAATCCACCACAGATATTTGCCGGATTTAACCCCGCTAAGTTCAACGTGGGCGGAGTAATACATAACGACATCACTTACAACGGTGTATTTCCATACGCGCCCACCCCTCACAACGGACGTGATAATAAGCACCACACCCAGCCATAGCCGGACCCGGCGGTAAACGCCTAGATTGTAGCATAGGCTTCCAGCCTGGTACGCCTGCCCGACCTACCTGGCAAGCGGGAGCCTATGCTACCCTTCACCCCCCGACCCGCAGCGGCAATCTATGAAAATAATCTCAGAATCCAATAGAAGGTATTTTCAACTTTTGGCTTGCTTGTTTTCTTTCGTCATTCTGGCTTTCAAAGCCGAGGCGCATGACCCGGGCCTCAGCAGTGCGAATGTCACCGTCGGTGATCAGCAAATCGATGTGCGGCTCGGCTTCGCGGAAAAAGACGTCGAGTCCATGCTCGCTGGCGGAATAAATCCGGCGGACCTCCATCCATCCGATGATTTCCCAGCAATACAACGCGAAATCGAACTCCTTGCCGCTCACGAGTTCAGCCTCTTCTGGGACAAACAGCGGCTGGTTCCGGATCAAATATACGCGCGACGAAAGGACAGGCAGAATATTGAAATTTCGCTTCGCTTTCAGAGACCCGACTCCCAGCAGGTTCGCTTTGTTTCGACACTGATTGAAAGGCTGCCGTTGGGTCATCGCGAGTTTCTATCAGTCAAAACGACCAGTCAATTTAGCCTCGGTGAAGCAATGCTCTCCGCCGATGACAACTCCTTGCAAATTGAATTGCCGGCGATCACAGGATCCCCGGTCGCCTCGAACGAAAGTCATTCTTTCTTCCCTTTTTTGAAGCTTGGGATAGAACACATTTTGACAGGGTACGATCACCTTCTTTTTCTCTTCGCCTTGATGGTTGTTTGCCGGGATATACGATCGATATTTACGGTGATCACCTGTTTCACGATCGCCCATTCGATCACTCTCGCCCTGGCAACTCTGGACATCGTTCGACTACCCGGAAGAATTGTCGAGCCATTGATAGCGGCCTCGATCGCTTACGTCGGGATCGAAAATCTGATCAGAAGAGATGCGCCGAAGTGGCGAGGTCTGATTACTTTTTCGTTCGGTTTGGTGCACGGCCTTGGGTTCGCCGACGCGCTACGGGAGTTTGGAATCGGCTCCGGAGGTTTCGGGATTGTGCTGCCCCTGGTCGGCTTTAACGTTGGCGTGGAGATAGGGCAACTTTCAGTAGCGGCCGTTGTGCTTCCAATTCTATGGCAACTCAGAAAAAGTCCGTTATTCGTACGTCAGTGGATCCCGGTGTGCTCTGGTTTTGTGGCGTTAGCCGGCGGTTACTGGATGGTCGAACGGATGATACAGAATTAGGCAGAAAAGTGTCGGCGGATCGGCGTGGGAGTTGGGGGGTGTTGGAGTGTTCTCCTACCCCGAAGCCGAAGGGGCTATATGACTAAGCCTGGGTTTTCAACCCCGGGGACGCAGCATAGGCTATCAGCCTGTGTGCTTTAGCTGGCTTTAGCCTGGGTTTGGTAAAGCGGGACGCTTTACTTACCTCTGGGCAATTCGAGGCTCATGTAAGTAAAGCGTCCCGCTTTACCAAACGGATGGAGCCGAGGGAGGACGGAGCCGAGGGACAGGTCAAATGTTGAGTCGAATAAATTTTTCTCGTCGGGATCGAGTACGAGGACGAGTTCGATTACGATTATGGAACCGAGGGACAGGTCAGCTGTTGGGTCGAACAGATTTTCCCGTGCTCACAGCCAACCCCTCGGCTTTAGTCGCCTGTGCAATCTGTGCAAATTCATTCCAAAGGATTTCGTGCCTGTGGTTTGAATTCGGAATTCAGGCTATAGCTCACCGGCACTGACAACTTCTTCTGGAAACTGCCGAGTTTTATGGCAACCTTTGCGCAAAGAAGGGGTCGCGCATCGCACTCACCAATCCAATTACTTCGAAGTTGCGACCCTTTCGGATCCCTTCCTTCATCGCCTCCGTCCGATTATTGGTAGCGGGTCTGCTCGAGATTGCGGTCGTCTTTCTTCAGGCCGCAGACCAGAGTTTGCCGATCCTGCGCAAACAACTGAAGGCGGCTGAGGACGCTTCCGATAAGCCGGCGATCATCGAGTTGAGCCGGCGCATCGTTGATGCCGACCCCGGCGACTCGCAAACCTGGGAAACGCTGGCGACGAAACAGCTCGAGCAGGACGATAAAGATCGTTGCGCCGCAACTCTGGATGCCTGGCAGGCCCGGGTGCATCCGCGGCCAAAAGTGATTGATGATCTCCGCGGTGATCTGGCAATGGCGCGCAAAGATTCCAAGTTGGCGGAACGATACTGGCGTTCGTACGTCGCCGCAGAGCCAGAAGCGACCGACACACTGGAGAAACTCGCCAAGCTCAGCGAATCCGAGGAATATTGGCAAGAGGCAGTCGATTGGCGGACCCGCGCAATTCAACAAAGCCAAGACGTGACATTTTTGATTGCCAGGGCGGACGACTATTTGGAACTCCGGGCCTGGGACAAAGCGTTTGCAGATGTCAACAAGGCAAACATCATCGATGCCACAGACGAAGCCGTGAAGAATGCGCTGCCCCAATTCGAGCTCCTGAAAAAGTTGGTCCCGCAAATTAAGATCCTGGATGCGAAGATTGAAAAAGCCCCGAGCGCACCCCTCTTGTGGCTGGATCGCGCGCGCCTCTTCACTCTGGGTGGTCGTCCGAGCCTCGCGTTGAAGGACTCTGAACACGTTATGAATCTGGCCCCCGGGATGTTGAGGGCTCGAATACAGGCGGGTGAAGCCTTGCTGGATCTCTCTCGGGTGGATGGCGCCGCGAACTTGGGTGTCAGTTACAATCTAAAGCGCGACAAAAATAACCATCTGCCGGATGACGCGCTCCGAGCACTCGGTGCTGCGGACGACGCTGTGCAGAAGAATCCAGGCCAGGCCGAATCGTTTGTGGCCCGGGCGAAAGCGTTACGTCAGATCAATCAATACAATCTTGCTCTCGCCGATTCGCAAGCTGCGATCAAGCTCAATCCTGGCCTGGCATCGGCGCATTTTCAGGCAGCGCACGCCCAAGATTCTTTGGGTCGCGAGCGAGAAGCGATTAGTAACGCCGAAAGAGCCACTCTCCTGAATCCTGGTGATCCGGTGGGCTGGTACTATTTGGGACTGCTTGAAGCGCAACGGGCCAATTTTGAATCGGCCATCCAATGCCAAAGCCGATCATTGGCAATCCGCGTATCCAGGGTGGCCCTGGTTGAACGAGAAAAGTGCGAAAGGCGAATCGACCGGACCGCCGATGCTGAACTGGATGCCCAACGCCTTAAACAGTTACCCGCCTCGCAAGAATGAAGTGCGCACTCCTTATTTTGTTCTGGTTGATTCCCTGGGTCACTCGTGCCGACGAGACTCAAAATGCAACGCCTGATGCCGATGGCGTTCTCGTTGAACCGAGCAATGGCGAGATCGAAGCCGGAACTGTCCTCACGTTCACCTTTCCGACATCGATGATCGAAACCACAAACATCGACCTTCCCAATCAACCATTACCATTCACCAGTCAGCCGGCGCTTGAGGGCAAGTTTCTTTGGAAGAGTCAGACCGAAGGCACGTTCACCGTCAAACGCGTAAGAGCCGGTGCGACCTATCATCTCGCGCTTGCCAAGGGGGCAAACGATCTCGCTCACCAGCCGCTGCAACCAAAAGATTGGAGCGCGGAATTCAAGACAAAAGCGTTCTCCGTCACAGCGGATTTCGAAGTCCGTAGCGAGCTGAGCAACCAACCACAACTTCCCCTCGAAACGACCTATGACGTCCGCCTGACGGATGTCGCTGAAGACACCTATTTCCAGGATCGCGACTCGCGACAGCGCTATCCCGTCGATGTCCTTCAATACCAGGAGGATTCCGCGGAGGCCAGCGAGTTTCGGGTAACTCCCAGAGAGCTACTACCGGTCGGGCGCACTTACGATTTGATTTTGGATGGCCTCGTCGACGCAGGTAGCCAGCAGCCCCTTTCCTACCCCCGCGTCTTTCCGGCCGGGACAACCGCCCCACTTAAAATTGAGTGGGTCGGAGCGTTCAATCACCCTCTCGAAGAACCAAAGATCGAGATCAAGTTCAACGACACATTTGATCCCGACACCGTCACTACGGACAAAGTCCACATTGAACCTGCCGTTCAGAACCTCAAATTGTTGGCCGACGGCCAGGTAATCACCGCGAAAGGCGATTTTGATCTTTCCCAGCACTATGTCGTCACGGTTTCTCCGAATCTGATGGGTCAACGAGGGTACGGGTTGCCGGTTCAATCGAAATGGGGCGCGACATTTCACCCAAAGGACCCGTGCATCGTTTTTCCTTCCTCGAAGCTTTATTTGCGAGCCCTCAAGGAACTGCGCATTTCGTTCATCCAGATCAATACGGGCCCAGTGCAATGGAAGCTCGCACGCATCCCGTTGCAAAAGCTTAGTGCGGTCAACGCGCGACTTTCGGAATTCGAAGAGCAACAAATCAATCCTCTCACTGGTAAGGCAGTCAGCGATCCGCGCACCGGTTTTCCGCAAATGCGTCCCACGGATTTACTGATTGAGTCATTTGGGCTGCCGGTCGTGGGCAGTGGCGCTCTGGAAGCCTCAAAGGACGACGAAGAGACCATGCGCATGATTCGATGCGTGTCGAGCGACAGAGAGTCGTTTTCCGGCCCTTATTTACTGGAAGCAAATGCCGAACTCCCCGGAGGACGAATTGTCGGCAATCGATCCATCCTTTTAGTTAGCAATTATATTCTAACGCAAAAGCGGACAGCCAATTCGGTGATCGTGCGCGTCGCAGGGATGGCGGACGCACAACCGGTCGCTGACGTTATCGTTCGCGCGGTGACGGCTGAGAATATCGAACTGCAACGCACGACCACCGACCAAAATGGCATCGCAACGTTTTCCCGTGCGGAGCTTTTCCCCGCTAAGCAACCGAATGCCACTCTGTTAATCGCTGATACAATCGCCGGTCCGGTCGTTCGTTCGCTGGACACCCGTACGGCATACACGTCAGGGAGTGAAGTCATTGCAGCTCCCCAAAAACAGCGCGCCGCGATTATAACCGATCGAAACCTCTATCGACCCGGACAGGTTGTGAAGATCAAGGGCTTTCTACGTGACGCCGGCGAAACCAAGCTGAGTATTCCTGCCTCGGACGAAGTCTCCTGGCAGGTGACAGCCGGCGATGAAAAACGCGTCGTTAAAGAAGGAACGGCAACACTCTCTTCCGATGGAGCCTGGGAGACATCGTGGGAAGTGCCGCAAAAGGTGCAAACCGGACATTACCAGGTCCATTGCAAGATAGGGGATGAGGCTTATGCAGGAATGGCGGAAGTGGATATCGAGGAATACCGGGTTCCTCTCTTCTCTGCCATCACCGAAACCGGAAACGAGGTTGGTTCGGCCGCCCACGCCATTATTTCTTCGGCCTACTTTCATGGCGCGCCAAATGCCGGGGCCAGGGTCCACTGGAAAGCGACCTGGACCGCAACAGCCGAGATACGAGACGATAACTTCAAATGCTACAATACCTACGCCGAAGTCGGACCGCGCCTCGATCCCGATGCCGTTCCGACCAAAGCGATAGAAGGCGATACAAAACTCGACGAGCACGGCCGGGTGTCGCTGGAATGCCCGTCGCCTTTCGAGAGTAATCTCGCGGTAGGAGTGTGCGATGTTTCGTGGCGTGTAGAGGTCACTTCAATCGATGGCCAGACGTTCGTGGGCGGAGCCTCTGCATCCCTATCTTCAGCTCGGGGACGACTGGCGGTCCGAGCAACCGAGGGAGCCGGCTCGAGCAAAGGCGTGCAGGCTCAAATCGAGGTATTCGATCAGGACAACCACTCAGTGCCAGACATTACCGTACAGGCGGATTTGTTTTTCGTTGTTACAAAAACAGTCAAAGAACAGGTTGCCCCGTTTGTTTTCCGATACCGCAATAGCGACCGATTCACGAAAATTGCCTCGCAGCAATCGAAAGACGGCGGAACAATTTACTTCGGCGTGCCGCAAACCGGCCGCTACGTGGTGGCCGTGAGTGCCCCTGGAACGGTGACGCCGCTGGTCAGCGACGAGACAACTGTCACCGGAGAAGAGCCTGCAGAGCTGCCCGTGGAAAACGAAACCAGCTTCGAGATCGAACAGCGCGTTGAACCGTTTGTACCCGGCGAGACGGCAGTCCTGACGACGAAAGCTCCGTTCCCGGGGGTTGCCTGGGTGTCGATTGAAACAGACAAACTCCTCGATACATTCCTGGTCCCGATTCCAGGCAATGCCGGGCGCATTGAGATACCGATCAAAAAGGAATACGCACCGAACGCATTTGTTTCAATCTACCTCACTCGTCCCGGCGGTCAGGATGCCGTGCCACTCGAGCGTTTCGCGTTCGCGCAAATACTTGTCCAACGACCCGATTGGAAACTCAAAATCGAACCGCACCTCGCGGCGGTGACCGCCCGCCCAGGAGATACGATACACGGCCAACTGCACGTCACTTCCGAAGGCAAGCCGGCTCCGGATGCTGATTTAACAGTCTTTGTGGTCGACGACGCCGTCTTACAACTCGGAGGGTGGCAATTGCCAGACCTTGTGGGCGCATTCTATTACGAGCGACCTTTCGGCGTAAAAAGTTTCGAATCGCTGGATTCTTATCAGGAGGCGATCCCTCGAAAAAGCCTCACTCACAAAGGGTTCATCATCGGCGATGGCGGTGAGGAGAAGATTGGGAATGTCGTGAACGTTCGGAAAGAATTCAAGACGCTGGCATTCTGGGCCGGTACTCTGAAAACCGACAACGAGGGAAATGTCTCATTCGAGTTTACAGCGCCCGATGATCTCACGACTTACCGGGTTGTGGCGCTGGGAGGTACGAAGGAAAGCAGATTTGGCGGAGACGCCGGTACGACGCTTAAGGTTTCCAAACCGGTCCTGGTACAAGCCGCTCTACCCCGATTCTTGCGGGACGGGGATGAGATCGAGTTACGAGCCGTCGTCCACCAGAGTTTTACAAACTCGGACGAGCTTCACGTGCGCTGTTTGACCGACGCGAACTGTCCGCTATCAAGCGCCGCCGATTTGACGGCCACGGTGGTTCGAGATGTGCCAGTTGTTTTTCGCTTCAAAGCTAAGGTTGCCGATCACGAACTATTGCCGGCCAAGGTCCGTTTTGATGTTTCGGCGCAAACGGACGCCATGATGACAGACTCCATCGAACTCGTGCTTCCGGTAGCCGCGCCGACCGTTACACGCGTGGAAAGTGTTGCGGGATCGTTGCCAGGCAAACAACTCGATGTCCAGGCGATTGTCCCGAAAGCTTGGAAGGATGGGCGCGGCAAAGTGGATGTGACGATCTCCACTTCCAGGTGGTTACCGGAAATTGTTGGTCTCCCGGCACTCCTCGAGTATCCCCACGGTTGCTTCGAGCAGATCTCCAGTCGATTACTCGGATACGCGCTGCTCGGGAACTTGCTCGCCTATTTACCTGACTCGGAAGCGCGCGATCAAGAGTATCGAGCTGTCCTCGGGCGAGGTATGCAGCAAATAGACGACTCGATCCTTGAGAATGGTATGCTTCCTTATTGGCCCGGGGATACAGTTGGCAACGCTTTTGTCACCGCGCAGGCATTGTGGGCGATCAATGAGGCTGCTGCGGTGGGCTTCATTGTCCCCGAAGGTTTAGCGAACAAATTGCGCGGCGCGCTCACAAAGATCGTGCAGGGCCAACTTTCCGCTTCAAGATTCGAGCAGGTTTATGCGCTGTTCGCCTTGAGTTATGCTGCGACGGCACAGGATTTCGCGGCCGCAGCGGAGGACCTTTACCTCAACCGAAATGAGAGCGGCGACGAAGGGCGAGCACTCCTGGCGCTGGCCTTTCACCGTCTTGGAATCATGGCGCCGGAGCAGGAGCAATTGCTTCGCGAAATTGACGCTCCTGTCAAGGCGCGCGCGTTCAATCCTCTAAGTTTCACTTCCACCACGCGTGCGGAAGCTATATCCACCTTCGCCTTCGCGACAATCGCGCCCAAGATCTGGACACCGGAAAAGCAAAAACGCGTGCGGGATCGCTTGGATGCTCTGATGAGTTCCTCTGCGTCACTTTCCACACAGGAAAACTTATGGTTGCTGCTGGCATTTAAAACGATGCTTGGGACCGAAGAATCGGACCCTCTGGAAATCTCCGACCCGGATGCGCTTCTTTCAAAGAACGACCGATCCGCGGCATGGTTGAACTGCTTGCTTCCGGACGTTTCCCTCAATGCCAGTCTGAATCGGCAAAACCTCACCTATTTGATGCGGGCCATTTATGCCACTGACTCACTTGATACCGAACGTATCAATCGAGGGATTGGAATCGAGCGAGTCGTACATGATCTGACAGATGCAGGCCGCTTAGGGACCGCGGATGCGCCGTTTAAACTGGGCGATCAAATTCTTGTCACTTACCGAGTCAATACGCAGAAGACCCAGGACTATGTGGCGCTCGAAGACTTGCTTCCTGCCGGATTGGAAACTGTCAATCCGGCGCTGGCGATGATCGCGAAGTTTTTCGAGGTGCCCACTGGCAATACCGACGATCACGCACTGGTGCTCTCGCACTCCGAGTTGCGCGATCGTTCCACCCTTCTCTATTTCAACGAACTCTCAGCCGGAAACGGCAGCTATTCGATCCTTGCGCGGGCCACCGCGGCGGGAACATTCAGATGGCCGGCAACGGAAATCTCTCCGATGTACGATAGTCGTTTCTCCGGTCTTTCGCCCTCCAGTGTATGCGTCATTTCAGGGGAATAACGATTTTCTCTCTCATCGTTGGGGCAATCGCGCTCTGGATCCTGTGGCTGCCGTTGCCGCCGGAATTGCAAACTCCTGTTTTGGGAACGCCCACGCTTCTCGACACGCGCGGTCGCGAAATTGCCGAACTCGCTTCCCAGGAGGCGCGAGTAGAGATCCCGATTCAACTGAGTGAAATGGGCGACTGGCTGCCGCGCATCACCGTGGCCCTTGAAGATCGGCGTTTCTATCGCCATACCGGGATCGATTGGCAGGCCATCTGCGCTGCCTGTCTAAGGAATTTGAAGGCGGGCCGCACCATCTCCGGCGGTTCTACCATCACGCAACAACTCGTCAAAATCGCTCGCCATCGACAACCACGAGACTGGTTCGCCAAACTATACGAAAACATCGCTGCCTGGAAATTAGAACGCGTTTGGACAAAGGAGCGTATCCTTGCTGAATATTTAAACCGCAGCAGCTTCGGCAATCGCCGTCTTGGACCGGAAGCCGCATCGCGTGCTTATTTTGGTAAATCTGCACGTGAGCTAACTCTTGCCGAGTCCGTCTATCTCGCGGGTCTTTTGCAGGCGCCCACTCGATTCAATCCCTGGCGATATCCGGATCGTGCGGAGCATAAATACCTGCGTTCATTGGATCTCTTAGCTAAAATGGATCTCCTGACTGGCGCACAGCGAACTCTCCTCAGCGAAGCACCGCCCGTCCCAGGTCATTTTGATCCCCTTCATCTCGCTCCCAATTTTGTGGACGCAATCGAGCAGCGCCAGCCGGGAATAGCAGGAAAGGTCCGGACCACGCTTGACCTCGACTTGCAGCGGCTCGCCGAGCTGGAGCTGCGCGCGCACATCATTGCATTGAATCGATATGATATCGCAGACGCGGCTCTTGTTATTTTAGACAATGCCTCAGGCGCCGTACGCGCGTTGGTAGGCTCTTACAACTATGCAACCAATCAGGTCAATGGCGCGACACGTTCACGAAGCTGCGGTTCGACTCTCAAACCGTTTGTTTATCTATCGGCCATCGAACGCCGATTGCTAACAGCGGCGACACTGATTCCTGATACTCCCGACGCAATTCGGGACACCTACTGTGACTACGATCCGCAAAACTTCAATCATCGTTATCTCGGTCCCGTGCGCGTTCGTGAAGCGCTCGCCTGTTCGCTAAATGTTCCGGCAATTGTCGCGCTCAGCAGAGTCGGAGCGCGTTCTGCCTTCTACGAGTTGCAGAAGTGGGGATTCGATTTTCCCCGCGGCCTCGATGACTACGGTGCCGGATTCATACTCGGCAATGCCGAGATTCGGCTCGTTGATCTCGCCGCAGCGTATGCCGGTCTCGCTCGGGGCGGATTGTCCACTAAACCAAAATTGCTTGCATCCGAATTTTATCCGATGACGCGCGTCGCCTCGGCCGCCGCGACAGAAATTATCACAGATATCTTATGCGACAACGAAGCCCGCAGGAAGAGCTTCGGGGCCAATTCGCCCTTGGCGTTCGGCGAACGAATCGCCGTGAAGACCGGCACCAGCAGCGGCTTTCGAGATGCTTGGACCGTTGGATTCGACAAAGAGCACACCGTCGCCGTATGGATTGGAAATTCCGATGGTCGCCCGATGCGTGACACCCTCGCGGTTCAGTGCGCCGCACCGCTTTGGGCGGCTATTATGCATGAATTGTTGCGCAACGACCATCCACTCCCCCCCGTCAGTGAGGCTCTGGTAAAATGCGAAATCTGCACCTCGACCGGATTGTTGCCGTCACGATTTAGTCCGGGGAAAATCACCGAATTTTTCCTGCCGGATACCGAACCGGCCCAGGATTCTTCCACCTGGTTCTCAGCAGGCGGAAAGCTCTTGTTGCCTGCTGAATACGCGAGTTGGTGTTCGAGCCGCGAGAATGCATTCGGCGCGACGGTCCGGCCTGAGCCGCGCATCATCAATCCACGCCCAGGCGCGACCTATCGAATGGATTCTGTTCTTCCGGCAAAACAACAAATGATCGAGCTGCTTGCCACAATCGGCAGCGATGTGCGTTGGTACGTCAGTGGCACTCCGATTCCACCAGAGCCCGACGGCCGCTTTTTCTGGCAACTCACTCCGGGCGAATGGTCCTTAAAAGCAATCGGTCGGAACGGCACCGTCGAACAGAAGTTCACGGTACAATGAAGAAGGTGCCGTTTTCATTGACAGTGCCAGCGGGATCGGCAGGCTGGGCAGAAGGATGCATTTCGAGGTGAGCACTTTCAAAACCGCACGGGAACAAGAAATCGAGGCTGGCGGCAATCGAACGATCTGTAGAACTATCAAGTAAATGGATAAAGCTCAAGCCGTTCCCCTCCCCCCTTGTAATGACACCGGCACTGCCACTGCGAATGGCAACTTCTTGAAAGTCTTCACTTGGATCGCCTGGACAATAGCGTTGTCTGCATTGATTGTTCGCCATTCGGCAGGTGGCGTGGATCGAGTCTATGCATTCAACGACTACATGCTCGCCGGGTCGCACTGGATCCGTGGAGAGTATCTCTATGGCAATTGGCGGGGATTCGTCTATAGCCCAGGCATCGCTGCGTTCTTCGTACCTCTCGCCATAATCCCATCGGGCATCGCTTACGTTCTTTGGCTGTTTCTCAATGGATCGGTTTTTCTGTGCGGGTTCGCCTCATTTCTCCAATCAGGCGTCGTCCCGGGTCTTAACCGCGAATCCTACGCCTTGTTCTACCTTTTTCTTTTACCCTGTGCGCTTGGTAATCTCGATGTGGGGCAAGCGAATCCGTTCGTCGCCGGGCTTCTGATGTTTGCGATCGTGGCGGTGAACCGCGAGCACTGGAACACCGCTGCCCTGTGCATTGCCGTTGCAAGCTATTTCAAGATTTACCCCTTCGCCGTGGGGATGTTAATCTGCGTCATAGCGCCTCGACGCTTTGTCTGGCGTATGCTTCTCGCACTCCTCCTTCTTGCTGTTACTCCCTATCTCTTCCAGCATTGGTCATATGTAACGGAGCAATACCAGGCCTGGATCACCACTCGCGCTTCCGACAATCGATTGGAATATTCAATTAAGTATGCGCCCATCGACATGTGGTTCTTGATCCATACGATCGCGCGTTCGCCCATTCCAGCCTCGTTTTATGTAGTCATTCAATTCGGAACTGGCGCTCTGATCGCTCTCTCCAGCATTTGGGGACTTCGGAAGAACTGGAATATGCAGCGATTAATTTGTTGGCAGTTCTACTTTGTTTCGATCTGGATGATTCTGTGCGGCCCCGCCACTGAAGCGCACACTTATCTTTTGATGGCGCCCGCCCTGGTCATCGCTTTGGTGAAATCGATTCGCGATCATCAGCCTCTGCTGCTTCGCACGACGGTTTCCGCCGCGTTCTTTTTTCAATTGGTTCACATGGCCAGGATTGAGCATCTCTTCCACAACAAGCGCGAATGGATCTTGATCCTACAGCCCCTTTCGGCGCTGCTCTTCCTGTTCTACTGCCTTCTCTGGCTCCCGAACGATTCAATCTGGGCAAAGAAGTTGTCAGTGTCGCTGCCATCGGAGCCATAGCCTGAATTCCGAATTTCAAACCACAGATTGGACAGATGACCGAAGCCAAGCCGTCCCCGCAACATTCGACCTGTCCCTCGGCCAACATTTTACCTGTCCCTCAGAGGGAGCGGGGATCGCTCAGAGGGGAATTTAGCTAGCTCAGAGAATTTAGGGACAGGTCAGATAGCTGCATTCTCTGTACTCCCTGTCCGAGGTTAGCGGGCTGACAGCTTTGGGAGCAAGGGCACGCAGCAAAGCATGGCTGGCGTTTGACCGGAAGGTTCCCCGTCACGGCCAATCTGGAAAGGTGAGTTTCGAGTGCCGTTGCGCGATTCGCGTGTGTCGAGCCGGAAAATCCTAACCGAAAGTCCGAACGCGCAGATTGCGAAAGACCCACAGCGCTGCTGGACCCAGGATCTTCAAAGGGGTGGGGCCACTCTTGCGCTTAAGGCCGATCTTTTGCTTGAGCCGCTGGCAATGAAATTCCACAAAGGAGCGACTGCCCAGGATCACTCCATCGCTAAAGTAGCGAATTTTGCAGCGCAGCCGTTCCTGGGGCGAGAGTTGACCCTGCTCCTGGTCAACAACCTCTTGCGTCTTGGCAGAATCAAAAGCCGGCCCATGGCGACTGGTGGCAACCGCACCCCTCAAAAAGAGCTGCTTGCGATACTCTGCGCTGAGTTGCTCCCAGCAGGTGCTCGGCGCCAGACCCAGAATGGTCCTGATCCCTTCCTTGGCCAGAGTGCAGGATCCCTGCCCGAGGGCTTCGCCATAGCCGCAGTAACGATAATCCTTGGGATCGGCACACAGGCCCGCTCGAACCGGGTTCAGATCGATGTAGGCGGCCACTTTCACCACCGCCTGGCCTGCTTCCAATAAAAGACTCTTAAAACGCTCGGCCCACAGAGCTCCGTAGCGACCGTGACGGCGGTTAAAACCCTGGGCAAAGCGGCCTTTGAGCTCTTTGATAAAGATTGAGAGGTCATGCATGCGCTTGCGATAGGGTTCCAGCAGCTGGTTGGACTGCTCCAGGGCGTCGGGTTGCCCAGCCAGGCGCCCCAATTGTTCCTGGAGGGCTTGGACCCGGGCCGGGCCGTAGCAGGCCTGGATGCGCTCGAGCACTTCGCTCTGGGATAGAGGCCTGGGTTCAGGTACCTCACACAGCAGATGGAAGTGATTGGCCATCAGAGTGTAGGTCAAGACCCGGACCCCGCTGAAAGCCTCCAGTCGGCGCATGAGGGCGATAAACTGCTCTGCCTCAAGAGCACGGGCGCCCGCAGAACCGAAGATCAAGAGGCCATCGACAACCCTAGAGATGCAGTGGTAAACACCCTGACCCTCGGCTTTGACTCGCGGGAAACGCATAAGGTGGAGCAACTGTACACAACAGATAATAAAGGTGTAGTAGAAAATTATTTTCACCCTCGATATTCGACCCGTCCCCCTTTGCATCGTTCGTCCCCCTTTGCATCGTTTTCGACCCGTCCCCCTTTGCATCGTTCGAGCCTCGATAACCGACCTGTCCCCCTTGTCGTCGTTCGAGTTCGAGCACGATTGGGCACATGAAAAGTATGAACAATAGGCTATCCGGGACGGTCGGTTCGCTTCGTGCATCTCGATTTGTTCCGTCCGATCTCGAAGTTCTCCGCTTGCACCGAGCCCACACCTCTAACATTTGACCTGTCCCTCGGTTCTTTGCCGAGCCCACACCTCTAACATTTGACCTGTCCCTCGGTTCTTTGACCTGTCCCTTGGTTCCGTTCTCCCTTGGTCCCGTTCTCCCTCGGTCCGTTTATTTAGGTTAAAAGACTTGTCGTATTCTTTGGCAGCGTCATTCTCAAAAGGCGAGCATGGCTTCGATCCTAGAACTTATTCACGACTGCGAAGTGCGGCGCTTTGAGGCAGGACAAGTGGTCGTCGAGCAAGGCGAAAGGACTAATCTGCTCTTTTTTCTCATCGAGGGCGCTGTCGAGGTGTTGAAGGACGACGTAACGGTCGCCACCGTTTCGGAACCGGGCGCAGTGTTTGGCGAAATATCGGCGCTGCTGGGCGGTAACCATACGGCGACAGTCCGGGTGCTCAAGCCCTCGGCATTCCACGTCGTCCAAAATCCGCGCGCGTTTCTGGAGGCGTCGCCCATTATTTGTTTGCACGTCTGTGAGCTGGTAGCGCGCCGACTGGACGCTTTAAACAAATATCTTGTGGATGTGAAGCAACAATTCCATGGACACGAGCATCTCGGCATGGTGGATAACGTCCTCGAAACTTTGATGCATCGTCATCCAGTCCAACGGATCAAGCCCGCTGAATCAAAGATCAGGCAATCCGAGCCTCCGGATTGACTCGCCTTCTGCGGAAATCCATTCCGCGACCAAATCTTCGAAGTCGAGAATAATGCAGGTTGGAAATGCTCCCGGCTGCCGGCCAGGGTTAAAAACCCAGGTCTTACCAATGCGGTCAATCCATGAGCCCTGGGGGGAATAAAAGGGCGCATGGTGAATATGGCCGCTCAGAACGAGGTCAGGTTGGAAACGATCGATCCAGTCGCGAAGGAACCGGTCTCCAAGCAACTTTTTGCCCGACCAACTAACACGCGCACCTTCGGGCGGCTCGTGATGACACCAGATCCAACGGCCGACGTTCGTTGCCGATTCCCGCACCAGCAGATTTTCCAACCCGAGACGCGACACGGGGCCATTCCACCACGGGCACGCGGTGACGCGTGTATCGCCGAGCAAGGCACTTTCTCCATCGACGAAAAGACCCTCCGCACGGTTCTGCAGAAGCCATTCGGCGAAAATTTCGTCTGCCGCGTTCCGACTGTCGCCATCGTGATTTCCGGAACTGACCAACAAAGGTGCGCTGCGCCGGATACGCCGGAGGTATTTTTCGACGACGACTATTTGGACGTCAAAATCCAGTGCAGAAGCGATATCAAGCAAATCGCCACCGATGATGACCAGGTCAAAACGACCCGCATTTGCCGCCAGCCAGTCGAGCTGCTTTAGCGTGTAATGCAGGTCGGCGACAAACAGCATCTTCATAGTTCCAAAGCAACCTTATATTCAGCCTCGACGTTTACCACAACTACGTCTCCGCCCCGGCTCGCGACACCCCGGCGCGCTCAAACGCAGATCTGTCTCCACAGCAGCTCGGCTAATCAATTCTCCACAATGGAAATGGACCGCCCGTTTTAAGGCACGGATCGATGCAATAAACGAGGTCAAGTCGGCCGTTCTGACACGACCCGATGAATGGTTTCTTTTCTCCGAAGGTGAGGGTATTAAATGAGCCTCGGAATTTCCGAAGCATGATTTGAATGATGACGAGATATTTGTCGCCTTTTTTGTCGATGGCGAGAACTTTGGCTACGATGGGCGTCATTTGCGGCGATATATGGGTTCAACGATAACAAAAATCAAAAACCACGTCCGCGGTGCCTAGTGCCCAAGCCGATTACTCCATACGGCTGATGCGTACGTCGTAGAACGAAACAAGACTCGTCTGTTTACCTGAGTCGCAGATCCCGGCGCCTCGGTCGATCCGTTAACACTCTCGGACTTGGACTGCTTTCACCGTAATGGCATCCCGGTTTTGAAGGGCAACCTTCATTTCTGCTCTTTGGGCTGCCGCGCCTTTGTTCGCCGCGCATATCATGATTGATCCTGGAACGATACATCGGTCCACTGCCACGGTGACATAGTACTTGTTCGTCTCTCCCATATTTGCTCCAAGGATCCACCGGCGCTTCGGATTCTTTAGAGCATCCGCACCGTTGTTCCGTCCGTCCCGGACGCGCACGCTATACTAGGAGAATCGATTGTCAGACTTCTCTGAGTGTCCCCGGGAACGGGTCGATTCTCCAATACTTTTTTTGCAGAGATACCGTTGCTTTTGGATATGGCGAGGAAGGCGCCACTGCAATTTCAGTGTCAGCAAAAGCAGCAAGGCGTCCGTGGGAGTCTAACCCTCGAAAAGGGACTTCGAAGCGTGAAAAACAGAGATTTCGAAAGCAACAGCCAGCGAAGAAATTTTGCGATGCCCGCCAGCAATCTTCTGTGCCACCCAGCCGAGAGATCGACTCTCCTTACTGTCATTGGCAGAGCCGACTTCCACAGTTAAGTAATCGTCTACTATTAGAATAGGCATCACTATAGTAGTGATAGCACTTTGGTAGTCTTTCGAACTGCTAGCTCCCTGGTAGATCCGTTGTTTGAGCTGGTTTAAAGGTCGCTCGCTGTTAGCAAAAGATAGCTATAGCTATTATTTCCATATCTAGAGTATTTTCTATATGATGATCTTTGGATAATGTCCTGCTCATAGTAGCTGGGATCATGCGACAGACCCGGCCGGCGCGTGTATCTCGAAAAGACTGGCCCATGTTACTTTGCAGACGCGCGCTTCGTGCTACAATGTGCGTGTCTCTTTTCCAAAAGCGGAGCACCGCAATGGCTATCCACCACTTTCAACCAACCCATTACCACATCGCGATCGGCTCGCACCCGCCGGTCCTGCAAATCGGCGACGGAGACACTGTGCTCACCACTACGGTCGACGCGATGGGAAAAGACTCCCGCGACATGCAAGTCACGCCGGGGGGAAATCCTCAGACCGGGCCGTTCTATGTCGAGGGCGCGGAGCCGGACGACACCTTGGTGGTGCATTTGGACCGGATCACTCCGAACCGAACGATAGGATATAGCAGCACCGTCGTCGCACCGAACGTCGTTGATCCCTCCTTTGTGCGGGAGTTGCCCGAACGCGAAATGGCAGAGTGGCACGTCAACATCGGGCGCGATACCGCGACGTTGATTAAGCCAAAGACCAAACTCGGTAGCCTGACCATCCCGCTGGCGCCGATGCTCGGCTGCTTCGGCGTTGCTCCGCCCGGCGGTCAGGCGATCTCGACGGCGACCTCGGCTGAGCATGGCGGAAATATGGATTATTCCGGGTTCATCGCCGGCGCCACGGTCTACTTTCCGGTCTTTGTGCCGGGTGCGTTGCTTCACGTCGGAGACGGCCACGCGACGCAGGGAGACGGCGAGATCGTCGGCACCGGGATCGAAATCTCGATGGAGGTCCAATTCACCGTGCGGCTGATTAAAGGAAAACGCATCCACTGGCCGCGTGGCGAGAACGCCGAGTTTATTTTCGCGGTCGGCAATGCCCGCCCTCTCGACCAGGCGGTGCAGCACGCGACGACCGAAATGCTACGCTGGCTCAAGGAGGATTACGAGCTAGACGCGACGAGCGCGAGCCTCCTGCTTGGTCAATGTGTCCGGTACGACCTGGGAAACGTCTTCGACCCCGCCTACACGATGGTGTGCAAAGTTCGCAAGACACTGTTGGGAGAAGGAATTCAGAATTCAGAAGTCAGGAGTTCAGGAGCTGGGAGTCCGGGCTAAGGATTAATCAAAAACGAAGGCGCCAAAATTCCTTATCCGGGCTGCGAGCTTTTCCTCCTGAACTCCTACTTCTACTCCTACTTCGTTCCGCTACACATGGCCGTTCTCGCCCGCTGGCCCATCTCTTCCGGCGTCAGGTCCTCCTTGTGCGTCGCCAAAGACCATTGATGTCCGAATGGGTCCACCAACCTCCCGTAACGATCGCCCCAGAACATGTCCGCCGGCGCCATCAATTGTTGCGCACCCGCGGCCAAAGCCGCATTGAAAATAGAGTCAACGTCTTCAAGATAAAGATGAATCGTAACGGGACTGGTGCCGCCAGATTCCGGTCCGCGGGAGCCCATCTCTGGAGCCTCGTCCACCAGGAAGAGGTACGAGTCCCCAATTCGGAGTTGTGCATGCATGATGGATTCCCTTTCCGGCCAAGCCATGCGAACCACTTCCTGCGCGCCGAAAGCCTTCTTATAAAACTCGATGGCCTGACTGGCGCCTTTCACGACCAAGTGAGGAGTAATCGTGTGCATGCCTTCAGGAATTGCCTGGATGTGATGTGTCATTTTGTCTTTTTCTTTTGATGTGGGTTGAAATGGCCTCCACGGCCAATCGGATTTTCTTGTTCTATTTTGCTATCTCTGTCGGATCCAACTATCCGACGAAGAAGAGGCGCTATTCAGGACAACGGAGGATGATTTATCGAAAAAATTTTCGCAGAAGGCTCGCCCCCAGCAGGAATTTCTAGAATGAACGTCCAGAGAACCCAGCCGCGCTGAAGGCCCAAATCTCTCGAGCGGAAAGACAAAAGAAAAAATGCGAGAATCCGCTTGTTGTCCGGGTACCTGTCTTTAATAATCTCGCCGTTGTTTCCGGGTGACGAGGCGCAACGGTGCTGGGGCGACGCCGTCGCCTACTCCTCGTTCATGCCCGGTCGAGCGCCTACATCTGCCCCGGAGTTGAGAAAATGCCGATTCACAATTGGATGAGCGGACTCAAGGGTACCAGGAAGCTGGTGGAACTGTGCCTCCCCGGGAGCCACGATGCCGGCGTCTATCAAGACCAAAAGGCCGGCGTCAACCCGGGTTCCAGTACGCGTTGCCAGTATTCGAACATCTGGGACCAGGCCATGTCCGGCTCGCGCGTGTTTGACATCCGCTGCTTCCTGAGGACCACGGGGGTCTTCAAGAAGAAGAAGACGCCGACAATGGGCCACTTCTTCAAGGAAGGGAAGGACGGATACCTTGGCGAGTACGGGGGCACGCTGATGTCGGCCCTGGACGATGCCGCCACGTTTCTCAGGGTTTACCCGACGGAATTCCTCATTTTCCGGATCGGTCATACGAAATGTACAGGGAACGTGGCCGATGCCTTGAAGCAGTTCCGGGAGACGACGGATCCTGTCACCCACAAAATGCCGTACTCGAGCGTCATCCACCGGGGCGCCAATGGGAACCTCGCAAACTTGGAAGTCTGGCAACTCCGCGGGAAACTCCTCTTGGTCTTTGACAAGGAGTTCAACTCTCCCAACTTCAGTACCGACGAAGGGTACTACCCGTACCACAAGTATCCGTCAACCGCCCACACCGGGCTCACGTTTTGCGGGAAGTACTCCGGTGGCGTGGGGACCTCGTTCGCTCCCAAGAGCAAGAACAAGGGGAACTGGTCGGCGGAGGGATCGGTCAAGATTACCAACGCGGCGTGCGAGGAGCACCAGCAACATGGCGGGGGCGATCACCTGCTCTGGATATACTGGCAGGAGACCGGCGGCGACGTCCTGAAAAACACGACAGCCACGCGGGGCATGCACGCCCGGCTCGATCAATTCCTGAGCGAGATCAGGGACCCGAGTAACAACCTCCCTAAGCCGAACGTCATCGGGCACGACTTTGTCAACGCGACCACATGCCGCAAAATCGTGAAAATGAACCGGGACGTGGATACCCAGTTCTAGGGTGTCCTGTCCCTTGATCCAGGATACTCGTCCTCGTCGTCGTCCTTCGTTCTCGCTTTTCTTCTATGGAGCGAGCCCCGCCCGCGTTCTCCTTTCGGTATCCTCTTCCCGCACTACCAAAGTCTTATTCACAGGTCGCGATCAAAGAACGACGAAGGACGAGGAGGACTAACGACTAAGACGGGCTCGTCCACGCTCCAAGGGGAATTCCTTTTGCCGTTCCGCCGACGACTACGTTGCCTGTCATCAGATCGCGATAGTAATCCGTCCATCCGGACACGCGCGATTGAGTGTATCCGTGGCGTCCGCCGCCGTCCGCATCTCCATCGGGCATCGCGTAACCAAGTCCGGAGAAGTAGGCACAAACACCGTGCAACCATTCATGAAGCCAGACTTCACCTGCAACCGGAATCCGCCAGATCCGTGATTCTGCATTTCCGACTGTGGCGTATGTCGCGCCATTAGGCCAAGAGGAGGCGGCCATCCCCAACCCCCAGCCCGCAGATCGAACAGAGGTACCATCCCTTAAATTGTGCTGCGGCCAGAGAACGAAAATCGAATTAACCGAACCCTTCGCGGCGAACCGGTCAATTTCTTCCCGAGTATCGGTGGGCGATGGCCAGTACATCCCTTCGCTCATGTGCGTCAACGAAGAGAGGCATCTCTCCACCCTGTGGATCTTGTACTGAACACTTGCTTCGCCGGAAGTCAGCGCCTCAACAAGAGCAGGAAACTTCTCAAAAGAATCGACGCCATCTCGCACTTCTGACTGCGTCAACGTAAGGACGAAATGCTGCGATCTTCCCGATTGGTCGCGCAGCCGCACGTCAATCCCGCTATAAATGAGAAGCATCGAACGCCACGTGTTCATGGGTATGACGTTCGGCGTTCAAAGTTCAACGTTTCAAGGGCGCACTGTTACTGATTTTGTTTTAGGATTTGAGCTCTCTTTACTCCTGCGCCCCTCGAAAGTCGAACGAATTCCTCAAGATCAATCCATCCTGGTCGGCCCGCTGATCAGGTATGCACGGCGATTGGCGATCCGGTAGACGATCTTGACCGCGACGTGCCTGTCGGCTCGATAGGTAATCGCGACCGTGCTCGAATCTGGCGACCACTGCGCAACGTATGCATCCGCAGCCGTGTCCAACGGATCGGTAATCTCTTCCAGAGGCCCGATTTTCTTCCCTGTCTGAGCGTTGATCAGATAGACATGCCAGTTGTCATAACCCAGATCTCCATCCCCGTGGGCCGCAATCGCGTATCGTCCGTCCGGTGACAGACCGTCGGTGATCGTGACATATTCACCCGGTTTGTATTCATAGTTCGACGTTGCGAACGCCGAAGCGGCGAAGCCGGCAAAAAGCAGCAGCACGGAACTCCGCAGGAAGGATTTCATGGCTCGGTCAAGACCGCTCCAGGCTAACAACCATCCCGATTCGCTGGAAGAGAAATCGCCCAGGCCAGAATTAAGAACTCAGGAGTTGCAGGAGTTCAACAGTTGCAGAATTTCATTGGCACTGGCACTGACAATTTTCAGCGGTAGGCAGCGTTCAGAAGCCATGAGCTCGAATTCGACCAGCACAGTTCCTGTAGAAGCTCGAAGCGTCACGAAACGTTTCGGCGACTCCGTGGCGCTCAAAGAGCTTAGCCTGGCAGTTCAAACGGGACAATGCGTGGGATTACTCGGTCCGAACGGCGCAGGCAAGTCGACGTTCATCGGTTGTCTCTACGGCTCGGTCGACCGATCCGACGGCGATCTCCGGGTGTTCGGATTTGATCCGGCTCGCGATGCGCGGCAGATCAAAGAGCGAATCGGCGTCGTGCCACAGGAAAACGCGCTCGACGAGGAGCTGACCGTGTTGGAAAATATGAGGCTCTACGCCCGTTTCCAGGGGATCCGGGATCCTTTCCGGCGGATTGAAGAACTGCTGGAACACATGTCGCTCGGGCACAAACGCGACGCACAGATTCGTTCGCTCTCAGGCGGAATGAAAAGGAGGCTCACCTTTGTGCGAGCGCTGCTCTCCGATCCGGAGTTGCTGATTCTCGACGAGCCGACGACCGGCCTCGATCCTACGGTGCGCCACTTGCTCTGGGATAAAGTTCTCTCTTACCGGCAGTCAGGAAAAACAGTCCTCGTCACCACGCATTACATGCACGAGGCAGAGTTGCTGTGCGATCGGGTCATTATCCTGAATCATGGCGCAGAGGTGGCCGCAGGGTCACCGAAAGAATTGATCGAAAAAGAAACCCCGGGATTTGTCGGCATCTTTGAAGCCGCTCAGGCGAGCGCGCTCCAAATCTATCTCGAATCCAATTGGAGCTGTTTCACGCAAGCGCGGCAATACTGTGTGCGCGCACCTCAGATTCAGCACCTCATCGCTTTGCAAGCAGCCGCTCGAGTGACGGCGATTCAAATGCGCCCGGCAAACCTGGAAGATGTCTATCTCAAACTAACCGGAGAGGAACTGGGAGAAAATGAGTGATTTGATTGTCTCGCTCAAGCTGGCCTGGTACGTGGTCATCCGGAACTGGGTGGTCTATCGCAAGGATTTCCTGGCCAATGTTTCGCCGACCCTCGCGGACCCGGCGCTGATGATGACCGCACTCGGCATGGGGCTTTCCCCGTTTATCGGAAGCATCCACGGGTTGAGCTATTCTCAGTATCTTGCTCCAGGGATGGCGGCAACGACCGTCCTGTTCACCGCGTTCTTTGAATGTACTTATGGTTTCTACGTCCGCATGACGTTCGAATCAGTCTTCAAAGCGATGCTGACCACCCCGATCGGTACACGGGAAGTTGTTTTGGGCGAGTTTATCTGGGTAACGATTCGGGCCGCCTTGATGGCCGGCGGGGTCGGAATTGTGCTAGCGCTCCTGCGTCTATTACCCAATCCGTGGGCGGTTTTTCTTTTTCCATTGATCGGCGGGATGTTGGCCATCCCGTGCGGCGCGATCGGATTGCTCGCTTCGTCGTATGTCCGCAACATCAACCAGTTCCAAACGGTTTATTCGTTCCTTATCGCGCCCATGTACTTTATCTCCGGCACCTTCTTCCCTCTCGCGGATCGTCCGATTCTCGGAACTATCGTCCAGGTTTCGCCCTTCTTTCATGGCGTGAGTTTATTGCAGATGGCGGCCTGGAATCAGTTTTCGCCGCCAAGAATCGTCTATCATCTCGGGGTCATTCTCGCCTATGGCCTGGGCTTGGGCATCTGGTCGCTGGTTCGAATTCGCGAGAAGCTGATCAATTAGAAGTCAGAATTCAGGAGTTTCAGAAGCTACAGGAGTTCATTAGTCGGAGCCGGCGCTCCGATATTTGACCTGTTCCTTAGGCTTCTCTTTATTATCGCCTAGAACTTAACAAAAACATAACATCGTGTGCAACGCACGAAAATCAGACTAACATATCTAAAAGCTAGTACTAACGGAGGCCATGACGGCGGAGAAGCGGCGTACGGTGACTAGCATCGAATCCGACTGACCGAGCCGTATTGTTTAGCTGTTGCAATATGCAAGCCTGAAATCGCGACCGATACTCAATTGTAATAATCGACTGGAGAAGCAAAGCGGGACGCTTTGCTTACTATCGAAGCTTGATCGCTTTATAGGTCTGCATGGTTTCGGTGATGGCTTTCTCGACTGGTAACCGTTCCATACTTGAGGCGCCGTAGAAGCCGTGGACGCCTTTGGTGTGATGCAGAACGTATTCGGCGTCCTGCGGTTCTGAAATCGGGCCGCCGTGACATAAAACGATGACATCGTTCCTGGCTGCTTTGGCCGCATCGGCGATTTCCTGCACTTTCGTCGGCGCTTCTTCAAGGGTGACGGCCGTCGATGCACCGATGGAGCCTTTTGTCGTCAGACCCAGATGGGCAACGATTATATCGGCACCGGCCGAGGCCATCGCCGTCGCTTCAGCAGGATTGAAACAGTAGGGAGTGGTCAGCAAATCCATCGCGTGAGCAGTGCGAATCATTTCGACTTCCAGGCCGTAACCCATCCCCGTCTCTTCTAGATTTTTACGGAATAGCCCATCATACAGACCCACGGTCGGAAAGTTCTGGATCCCGGCAAAACCGATTTCTTTCACCTCTTTCAGGAACCGAGGGATTTGACGGAAGGGATCGGTCCCGCAAACGCCGGCCAGGACAGGCGTTTCCTTCACCACGGTGAGAACCTCCGCGGCCATTTCCATGACGATGGCGTTCGCGTCGCCGTACGGCATCAGGCCGGCCAGGGAACCGCGGCCCGCCATCCGATAGCGGCCACTGTTATAGATCACGATTAAATCGACCCCGCCCGCCTCTTCAAACTTTGCGGTGATACCGGTCCCGGCGCCGCCACCAATAATCGGTTGGTGGGTCGCGATCAGTCTCCGAAACTTTTTGAGAAGCTGTTGTCTAGTATGTGCCATTCGCTCATTTTGCATGTTGCATGAGTTGAAGGATCCATTCCACGGCCTTGGCCGCAAATTCCGGATCGTTGATATTGAGGTCCAGCTCGACAAATGGGATCCCGGGTTTCAGATTCTGTCGAATCGCCTCGAACATTGCCTGGTCGGCGGCGCGATCACAAAACGGCTGGCCATCTCCGTCCAGCATGGAGACCCCACGGAGCGGGATGAGAAAGGCCACCGGGCCTTTGGCAGCGTTCGCTTTGCGGGCAAAAATCTCGCCCATTCGCCGATTCTCCCCGGCATTGGTGCGCATCAAGGTGACGGACGGATTCCATTCGTAGAACAATCGTTTGTTCTCACGATATTTTGCCGGAACGCTGGCAGGCGCCCCAAAGTTCGCCATGTCTACACAGCCCGGTACGATGAGATGCGGCAAACCGCGCAAGCCGGGCGCATCCAAACGATCCGGGCCTGCACTGAACACGCCGCCGCACAGCTCGTCGGCCCATTCAGTGGTGGTGATATCGAGCACCGCTTCGACTAACCCGTCTGCTATAAGCGTCTCCATAGCCCGTCCGCCGACGCCCGTCGCGTGAAAGATCAGCACCTCAAATCCTTTTTCATTCAAAGTTTTCGCACAAAGATTCACGCACTCGGTAGTGTTGCCGAACATCGAGGCGGTAATGATGGGGCGATCCTGCGCCGAGACAGGAACCTCGGTTTCGACCATTCCGCTAATCGCGCCGGCGGCGCGCGCATAGACCAGCCGCGAAATGCGATTGAGTCCCGCCACGTCCACGATCGACGGGATCATGGTGATATCCTTTCCCCGCACGTAGAAGGAGACATCTCCGGACGCGACGGTCGACACCAGGACCTTGGGAATACCAATCGGTAACGCGCGCATCGCCGAGCCGATGATCGCCGAACCGCCGGACCCTCCCATCCCGATGATACCGTCCAATTTCCCTTCCCTGAACAATTGCAGAATCAGTTTCGGCGCGGCTTCATCAAAGGCCTTCATGGCGGCGGCTTTATCCTTGTTTGACCGCAGGTCGACCAAATTGAATCCACCAACTTTCGCCACATCCTCCGATTGGTAATCTACAGGAAACAGAGTGGTGCTACCGAGCACTCCGATATTGATCGTCAAGGTCTGATGGCCGCGTTTCAGAATCTCGTCACGCAAAAAGGCGTGATCTTCGCCTTTGGTATCAAAGGCTCCAATGATGCAGATAGTCTTTGGCATTGTCTGGGGAGAATTCAGGCTATTGCTCCAGTACGATCGGAGGTTTCTCACTTCAAATGGATAGTGAGACAGAACTCAGGAGTCAGGAGTTGAGGAGTTGCAGAATGGGAGAGTGGAGGTTACACGAGCAGCAGGCGAATTCCGCTTTGCTTCCCTCATCGTAACCATCCTCGAGCTCGTCCTCGCCCTCGAATTCCACCAGTGGGGTCGAATCCAATTCGAGGACGACTACGATTGGAGGATAGAGCGATTATTGGATTAGTTAGCGGGGGGTTGTCTGGGGGGAATCTGGGCGTTCGCCGGTGCCCAGTAGAACGGCAATTCAGGATGCAGCCTGGGGTACATAAGGCCGCTTCCGATCTGGCGAAGGGATTGGCGGTGTCTACCGCGAGACATTTCCTCCTCCGCTAATCTGTGAAATCTGTGGTTTACCTCTTCGCTTCGTTTTTTAGATCAAACGAGGCGGCAAAGGGGGACGCTTTGCTTACTGCGGACCGGACTTCAGAGCCTCTCGGTATTTCTGGATATCGGCTTTATACTCTTCCTTGCCTTTGTTGTAGGCGTCGGCCGAGATCTCGTGATTTTGATAGCTTTTTTCCAGCGCTGCCCGCTTGTGCTCAGCCTCTAAGCGCTTTCTCTCGAGAATTTTTCGCGCAGCCTTGGTCAATGGTTTATCCGTTGCCTGGGCGTCGGTTTTTTGTTCATGTTGCGCCACTGAGGCGACTGGCGAGGGCGAAGGCGTCGAATTCAACACGGAGGCTGATGGCAGCGGACTAACGTCCGGGCGCGCTGATGCGGTTCCATCGGAAGCGGCTTTATTCGGGTCCGAAAGCGGCATCAAGACATCCTTCGGCTTGCCGGCCGGGGTTGCAACCGGGGTAGGCGAAGCCGCGACGATCACTTTGGGTTTCCCTCTCATGTGTTTGTAGGTCAAAAAGGCAGCAAATCCGATCGCCACCAGCGCAGCGATTGCACACAGAGCGAGGATACCAGTCGCTAGAATTTTCGACGAATTCCGGCGCCGGCGAACGCCGCTCGACAGGTTTTTAGTTCGGGTCCTGAGCGGCAAACGGTAGAGTCTGTTCATGGAAGGTTTCCGCAAACGTATACAATATGTTGTGGAAAGCAAAGATGTTTCTCGCAAGATGTGGCGGAAGCAGAACTCAGGAGTCAGGAGTTACAGGAGTTGCAGAAGTCCGAGAGCCGAGGATTACATAATGAGCGTCGCGTTTCTGCCTTACGGATGGCTGCCGACTCGTACTTTGGTTCAAGCCGCTGATCTGACATTCTCGCCGCGACGCTTGGCCTCCGAGATTCTGCAACTCCTGTAACTCCTGACTCCTGAGTTCTGCTCCTGCAACTCCTGAATTCTGAATTCTGCCTCGCGGCCTTATCCCCTGAACAATGCCCCAAGTTTGGCTCCGATCGATCGCGAGGCGGCGGCGATCGTCAGGGCGAGAAATACCATGGCCCAGACGCCGAGCGCCGCCGCGAGATAGCGACCCTCCCCCAGAATATTGGAGAGTTCGTAAATGGCTTTCGCGATCGGGTAGTCAACCTGTTTCTGGGCGAGAACAAGGGAATCAGAGACCTCGAGCATTGCGAAGGCGAAGGCCAGAATGCATCCAGAAAAGAGATTCGCCATGATTAACGGCAACGTAATTCGCGTGAGCGCCCGGAGCGGTGAGGCACCTAGATTTCGTGCCGCTTCTTCCAACGTGACGCTTGCCTGTTCAAAGCCGGCAGCCGCCGAGCGCACAACGTATGGGATCCGGCGAACGGCATAAGCCAGGACCAGAAGAATCAGCGGGCTGTGCGCCGGATCTAGAAAATTCAAGAAACCACCACGGCGCGTCAGGGCCAGATAGCCAAACGCAAGGATCAGCCCGGGAACGGCCAGGGGCAGCATTGCCAGAGCATCCAGCAACGAGCGACCAACGATTTTCGTTCGCGTGACCAGATAGGCAATGACAACTCCCAGCAAAAGATCAACGGTAGTCGACAGCGCGGCGTACACGAGGCTGTTCTGGATGGCTGGCACGGTTAAATGATTGCCGAGCGCCAAAATGTAATGCTGCAGGGTGAACGACCGAGGAAGAATCGTTTGATACCAATCTTTTGAAAACGAAACGAGGATGACACCGAGTTGGGGCAAAAGGGCAAGGGCGCAGATCGCCAGGAAAAATGAGGAGCATAGCAGACCCTGAACGCCTCTCAGAGTGGTTCTCTGCCCGGCGTGACCACCGCGTCCCGCCATAGCTGGCGGCGGCTTGCCCGCCAGAAGACGGATTAGACCGTAAATCAAGGCCGAACCAATGAGAGTGACAGCGACCAGCGCGTACGTGAACGGGTTGCTATCGATATCGCTCAGTCCACTAAATATCTGCACCGGCGTGACCCGATAGTAATCAAACATCAGGGGGACACCCAGCTCGGTAAACGCCCAGATGAAGACGATGCTTCCTCCGGCAAAAATCCCCGGCATGACAAGTGGGATAGTGACACGCCACGCACGTCGCAGGCCTGAGCATCCGAGATTCTGCGCGGCTTCCAGCAACACCGGATCCACGTTGGCCAACGCCGCAACCAGGTTGAGGTAGAGAATCGGATAGAGATGGAGAGCGTTTAACGCGATGATGCCCCATTCGCGTCCGGCGCCGAGCCAGTCGATCACTTGATTCTGGCCGAGCCAACCGACGGCATGGAGCAACGCGTTCACGGCGCCGTACTGGCCAAAGATCTGCCGAACCCCGATTGCACCCACAAAAGGGGGCAACATCATTGGTAAAAGCAAGAAAGCCGACAGGGCGCGTTTTTGCGGAAACTCGAACCGCTCACTGGTCCATGCCAGGGGCGCTGCGATTGCAAAAGCGAAGAAAGTGCTTCCCACTGCCAGTCTCAGGGCGTTGGTGAAGCCTTCCAGATAGATCGGGTTCCTGAAAACTTCGCGAACATAATCGAACGTCAGGGCGCCAGTTTGATCGAGGAAGGCAACTCGGACGGCGACGACGATCGGCAGTACGAAGAAGAGGCCAAAAAATCCCAGAACACCCATATACAAAAGAAGAATCAGAGGAGGAAGGCGAGCACCCCGGAGGCCGGGTCCGAAGATCAGGCGAAACCTTTTGCGGACGCGTGAAACTGCTTCTTTGGATTCGGGAAATCTGAAAATATTTTTCATTGGCCATTTTGTGCCATCCGTTGGGCCTCGCGATATTGGTTGCGAAAATAGGTCGTTAATTCTTCTGCCAACTGCACTTCTTTAACCCGGTCAGCCGACCTGAGGGTCTCCCGAATTTGCCGCATCGCGATCTCGTAGCGTACACGGGAGACGTCGAGGAGCTTCTGGTAAGCCGGAGAATCGGGCGGGCCGTTGCCGATCGCCTTGCGAGCCGATACGAGTTCTTCCCGGGAATCAATGCACATCACCCGGACCAGAAAGCGGATGGCGGAGAAGAGCGGCGCTGTCCAGGCTTCATGGTACTGAAATGCCTGTGCGTCACGATAGGGGTCGGCTTCGAGATCCGCCATGTACGCGCGGAGCGGCTCCCGGTAGAAATCTTTCCGGATCGGGAGTCTTCTCAGGGCATAACGCTCCGGTCCGCCGGGTGTCCCAAGACGAAAATCCCAGAGCTTTTGCCCTTCGAGCTTCAAGACGAAATCAATAAACGCCTTCGCAACTTGCGGATGCGGCGCACCGCGCAGCAAGGCAATCGAGTCCGCTCCGATCGATGTGCCGCCCACCACGCTGGTGTACTTCAGCCGGCTGTGACCGTTTTTATCCGCGACTGCCTCACTTTCGAATCGCCCATAAAAATCGATGCACATTCCTGCGGCCGCCTCACCGTAGGCAACGTCCATCGGGACTTTCGGAGCACCGTCGCTGAAATATCGGGAATTTGCGGCGAGTCGGATCAGGAGTTGCAGTCCCCTCGCCCAACCCTCGGTCACGGCTTGTTTCTCGCGCTGTTCCGGCGGCTGATCGCTTTCGAATATCGCGAGTTCGCTCAAGCGTTGATTCATTTGCTGCTGGATCATCAATTCGAAAGCCTTGGCCACAGAACCACTTTTGGTTGGATCGGCCAAGGCAATCGCGTTGAACAACCGTTCGTTCGCCAAGTCGACCCATTGCGTGGGGGGCGCGAAAACACCCAGACTTGCCAGGACTTCGGTGTTATAACAAATCCCGAATTCTGCCAGGCAGGTTCCAACCCAGCGTCCGTGAGCATCCCAGTATTGTTCCCCTCCAAGGGAACGAGGGATCAGGAGATCGCCCGTTCCACCGAACAATTCAGGAAATCGCGAAAGTACTCCGCTGTCCGCGAGGAGGCCGCGGCTCGCCATGTTGATAAAGTCAAAGCTGCCTCCGCCGAACAACAAATCGATCCCGCACCCGGCGTTGGAATTCAGAAAGGCATACCGGGCGCGCTCCCCTTGCGAGCCCCGATCGACATCGCCGTGCACACTCGGGTTGGTAAACGCCTCCAGGATCTCTCGATCCCAAGACCTGCGCAACTGCTCGGTCCAGTAGCTCCGGAACGAGGCTTCATATTCCGAGTTAAGGTATCGGACAATCTCCGTCGTCCCGCCTGGCAAGCGCCAGTCAATATGAACCGATCGACCGGTCGATTTGCGATAATAGTCAGCAAACGCGCGCGTGAATTCGAAGCGGATGGCTTCGCTGTGTGGAGAAATGATGATCAGGTCATCTTCAGCCGAGTTGTTATCAATCTCCGATTGCCGGAAGAGAAATGGCGTGGCCACCACTACCAGGAGTGCAACGAGAATTGGAATGACGCTACGCATCCTTATTCGCCCAGAATGGTTAGATCGTCCGGCTCAATGCATAGGTAGTATTCCTGTCCCGGGCGGAATCGGGCTGGCCGAGGATTGAATTCCGCGACCTTCAAAAGATCCTCGTCGCATCGAAAGAGATGTTGGGCGACCTGGCCAAGATAAATCGTCTCGACCAGCATCGCTCGCCATGCCTGTCCAGGGGGCTGATTTTCCGTAATTCGAAAAACTTCCGGACGGAGACAAAGGGTGACCTCGGATCCAACGCTCGGACTCGGATCATGGGGCGCTGCGACAAGGAGACTGCGATTGCCGAGCGCGACCTCCAGCAGTTCATTTCGGCGCGCAATGTGACCCGTCAGAAAATTGCCTTCTCCAATGAACTCCGCAACGAACCGGTTACGAGGGTATCGATAGATTTCCTCCGGCGCGCCGACCTGAAGCACTTTGCCGGCGTTCAAGATAGCGATTCGATCTGCGATCGAGAGTGCTTCCTGTTGATCGTGCGTCACGTAGATGGAGGTCAATTGAAACTCCCGGCAGATCCGGCGGATTTCTTGCCGCATTTCAAGGCGCAGTTTCGAATCCAAATTGGATAACGGTTCATCCAGCAGGAGACAAGCAGGCCGTACGACGAGCGCTCGTGCGAGGGCGACTCGCTGTTGCTGGCCACCTGACATTTCATGGATTTTACGCCGAGCCAGATCCTCGAGTCGAACGACGCGAAGCGCCTCCGTCACCCGGCGATCAACTTCCGCTCTTGGAAGGCGGCGTTCTTCCAAGCCGAACGCAACATTCCTTTCAACAGTTAGGTGCGGCCACAACGCATAGTTCTGAAACACCATACCGGTGTTGCGCCGATGCGCAGGGACACGGGTCACATCTTTGCCGTCGAACAGAATGCGCCCTTTGTCCGGTTGATAGAACCCGGCGATGTGACGTAAAAGCGTTGTCTTGCCGCACCCACTGGGCCCCAAAAGAAAAAACAATTCGCCGGTCTCGATGGTTAACCCGACCCGGTCCAGGGCCAGAAAACCGCCGAAGCTCTTGGAAAGATTCTCAATAGCGATCATGGGCCACTTGATTTCCGGGCGACCATATCAAGCAGGCGGGGTTGTGGGAAGCGCCGGTCAATTGGGGGGACAAGAAAGAGCAAGCCGACGGCATATCGGCCCATGGGCGTGCTGCGAAATGCAGTCTATTAGCCTGTGTGCTACATTCGGCCGTTTTGCCCCGGAAGGGGCTTTATGACTGAGCCCGGGGTTTCAACCCCGGGAAACGCACCACCCACGGCGTCGCGCCCTGAAGGGGCACCAGAATGCGCGTGACAATAACATTAAAATAGAATGTATTATATATATGTCTCAATCGTTGGCTCTGGTCTTAGTGCACATTGTTTTCTCAACCAAAAATCGAATGCCGTTTTTGCAGTCAACCGAACTCCGTTCGGAGGTACACGCCTATTTGACGGGTACGTTACGGTGTCTGGATTGCGACGCGCTTCAGGTAGGCGGAGTGGACGATCACGTCCACATTCTTTGCGGTATATCGAGAAGCATCGCTCTCGCCGAATTTGTCAAGAACCTCAAAACCAGCTCGACGAGGCTCATGAAAGTCAAAGGTCGTGACGATTTCAGCTGGCAAACCGGCTACGGTGCTTTTTCCGTAAGCCAATCGGCTCGGGAATCGGTTTTTTTATACATCGCCAACCAGGAGATGCATCATCGGAGAATAAATTTTCAAGATGAGTTTCGAGCGCTGTTAAATAAACACGGCGTTCGTTTTGAGGAGCGATATTTGTGGGATTGAGCGCGGCTCTCTTGCGCCCTTTCAGGGCGCGACGCCGCGTTCACGCGTTTCCCGGGGTTGAAACCCCGGGCTCAGCCATGCAGCCCCTTCGGGGCAAGAGCGCGCAAAACAAAAGTTCAAACTTATCCTAACACAACAAGTTAGCGCTTACGCAGGTTGAAACCCCGGGCTGAGTCATGCAACCCCTCCGGGGCA
Source organism: uncultured Verrucomicrobiae bacterium (assembly GCA_963846195.1). Lineage (GTDB taxonomy): Bacteria > Verrucomicrobiota > Verrucomicrobiia > Chthoniobacterales > JAFAMB01 > JAFAMB01. The sequence goes on along the minus strand of CAWJVG010000014.1, from coordinate 72,130 downwards.
AGCGTTAGCAAACGTTTTCAATTCCCGCGGAAATCATTTCGAGTAACCGTTCGGATGTGCCTGGTGCCAGCGCCAGGCGCTTTCGACGATTGCCCGAATATTCGGAAACTGTGGTACCCAACCAAGTTCTTGCCGAATTTTGCCACTGGCGGCAACGAGCACCGCCGGATCGCCTGCTCGACGCGGTCCGATCTCGGTTCGGACCTTCTTCCCCGTGATCTCGTTTGCCGCATCGATCACTTCCTGGACGGTGAACCCCTCGCCATTGCCCAGGTTATAGACGCGGCTGCCACTGTCGAGCGCGCCGAGCGCCAGAATGTGCGCCTGCGCGAGATCCAGTATATGGATATAATCGCGGACGCAGGTGCCGTCGCGCGTCGGATAATCAGCTCCAAAAATGAGAACTTTTTCGCGCTTGCCCATCGCGACCTGGAGAACAATCGGAATCAGATGAAACTCTGGATCGTGGTCTTCTCCTCGAGTCAAGGTTGCTCCCGCGGCATTGAAATAGCGCAGGCAGGCGAACCGCATTCCGCAAATGCGATCGAGCCAATGCAAGATACGTTCGAGAATAAATTTTGATTCACCGTACGGGCTTCCCGGGATGATGCGCTCGGATTCGTCGATCGGCACCCGCTCCGGCTTGTCAAAGAGGTTCGCTGTTGAGGAAAGGATGATGCGTTTCACTCCGTGCTCGACCATGCTGTTGAACAGGTTGAGACCGTTCGTCACATTGTCGCCAAGATATAAAAACGGACTTTGCATCGACTCTCCCACCAGCGTCTTGGAGGCGAAGTGCATCACCGCATCAGGACGATGCTGTGTGAGAGTCGCGTCAATTGCTGCCCTATTCGTCAGATCCCCTTTCACAAAGACAGCCTCCGGATGGACTGCCTCTCGATGGCCTTGAGAGAGATTGTCAAACACGATCACCGACTCGCCTTGCGAGATTAATTGTTCGACAACCGCGCTGCCAATGTAACCGGCTCCACCTGTTACCAAGATCTTCATGACCGCCTTTCATTGAAATGAATCTCCGATTGATCGCGAAGCGTGCCTGCGGCCTGCTCAGGAGTCAAATCACGTTGCGCTTCACCGAGCATTTCATAGCCCACCATGAATTTCTTCACCGTGGCAGAGCGCAAGAGCGGCGGGTAAAAATGGGCGTGCAATTGCCAGTGCCCGAATTCGCCGGCGCCATAGGGCGCCCCATGCCACCCCATGGAGTAAGGAAAAGAAACTTCAAAGAGGTTGTCATATCGGGTAAGAAGGCGCTTTAGAATTTCTGCGAGGCTGGTGCGTTCGGATTCCTTCAAATCCGGCAGCCGCGATACGGGCCGCTTGGGAAGAAGCAGAATCTCATAGGGCCATGTCGCCCAATAGGGCAGGAGGGCAGCCCAATCATGGTTCTGGACGACCATGCGTATCTCCTGCTTTAACTCGAGCTTCAGGTAATCCACAAGAAGAAGCGACCCCTTTTCGCGCAAATGAGCAAGTTGCTGTCGATCCTCTTTGGAGGGTTCGTTGGGTAGGAAGTCACTTGCCCAGACCTGACCATGCGGATGGGGATTTGAGCAGCCCATGACTTCGCCCTTGTTTTCAAAAACCTGAATCCAGCGATACTTGCGTCCGAGCTCTTCGGTTTGGTCCGCCCATAAGTCAACGACGCCACGAACCGCCTCCTCGGGCATCGCGGGCAAGGTCCAGTCGTGGCGCGGCGAAAAGCAGATCACCCGACAGGTCCCAGCAGCGGACTGGGTTCGCAACAACCCGGTGCCTTCGACCGACGATGGACCATTCGGCATGAGCGCGGCGAAGTCGTTCGTGAAAACATAGGTGGAGGTGTAGGAGGGATTTTTAACGCCGCCAGCGCGCTCATTCCCTGGACAGAGATAACATTTCGGATCGTATTGGGGACGGCGATCCGGGGTCGTCGCCTCTTGTTTGCCCTGCCACGGCCGCTGGGTCCGGCGTGGAGAAACGAGAATCCAGTCGCCGGTCAGGGCGTTGTAACGCCGGTGTGGATTTTGCGTCGGGTTCATGTTCGGGCCATTCGTGACATTTTATTCCGAAATGCGATGAGATTAGAGCGATATCTGAAACTGGCGCAGTCTTCCATAAGGTTGTGGATCCTGTGGCCCGAAGGGCCAAGAAAACATAGCCCAGGCTTCAGTCCGGTCCTTATACCTCTGTTGAAAGCAACTTTCCTTCCCGGGACGCCGATCCGCCGATCCGCCGCCCCGACGCCACCTTCCCCGGAGAGCCTGGCCGCAGCTTTTCTGGAATCCACTCGCCATGGGCGGCGAGCAGATCGTTCACGAGGGCCCAGATCTGATCGAGATCCAGCTCCGCGCCGGTGTGCGGATCCAGCATGGCCGCTTGATAAATCCGATCTGGATTTTGCTGCAGCACGGCTTCGACCGTTAGCGCTTGCACGTTAATATTCGTTTGCATGAGCGCGGCAAGGTGAGTGGGAATTGGTCCGATTCGAACCGGTTGAACTCCGTTTTTATCCACGACACAGGGAACTTCGACACAACAGCCGAGAGGTAGGTTGTCGATCAAGCTTTGATTGGGCACGTTGCCATGGACTACTCGAGGGATACCGGTCTCCAGGCTGTGGATGATTAACGATCCAAACTCAACACTTCGCCGAATTTCAAACGGCTGATCTGAACTTTCCAGATCAGTTCGCAATTGTTCCCACCTGGCAAGCTGCGATTCGCAACGCCGGGGATATTCATCGAGCGGGATATTGAATTTTTTGATCAGATCTTCTCTCCCACGCTTGATGAACCACGGTCCATACTCAGAGAAGTGTTCGCTGGATTCCGTAACGAAATAGCCGAGGCGAGTGAATACGTCGTATCGGACACGGTTGTCGTCGGGCACTCGGCCCTCTGCAACAATGCGCCGGATCTCGGGATAGAGATCCTGTCCGTTGCGCTCAAACTTGAGGTAGAAAGCCACGTGATTGATTCCGGCGACGAGATAGTTGATCTCTTCGACCGGGATGCCGATATCATGCGCCAGTTCGCCGGCCGTGTGCTGGACGCTGTGGCAGAGCCCGATTGTTTGCACGTTGGTGGCTTCGCAAAGAGCCCAGCAATTCATCGCCATCGGGTTGACGTAATTCAAGTGAACGACTTGAGGGCAGAGTCGTTCCATGTCCCTGCACATATCGATCAGCACCGGGATCGTCCGCAGCCCCCGCATGATTCCACCGATTCCCAAAGTGTCGGCGATGGTCTGACGAAGGCCATACCGCTTCGGAATCTCGAAGTCGGTGACCGTGCTGGGCCGGTAGCCGCCAACCTGGATCATATTGATCGCGTAGGAAGCCCCGTCAAAGGCGCGAGTGCGATCGGTAGTCGCTTCTATAGCAGCCGGAGCGCCAAGCGTCCGGGCGATCCGCTGCGCAACGACCTCGGATGTTTTAAGACGGTTCTCATCGATATCGAATAAGCAGATTGAGGAGTCGGCAAGTTCCGGAAAGGAGAGGATATCGCCAATCAGATTCTTCGCGAAAACCGTGCTGCCTGCCCCGATAAAAGTGATCTTCCTTCGTGAGTTAGTCATGGGTTCGAATTTCGGAAATTTTGACCACAGATTCCACAGATTTGAAGAGTGGCACTCGGTTGACTGCGTTTGGATTTTCGTACTGACTGAGTCGTTGCAGGGTCGACGTCGACTTCCTTGCGCCGCGGTCATCTGCGGAATCTGTGCAATCTGCTACTCACCCCATCTTAGTGTTAATTTTCCGTCGTTGACCAGCCGGATATAGTTATCGAAGCCCAGGAATTTCGGGGCTCGCAACAGGTTCCAAGGCGTTCAACGTCAACGTGGCGCAGGGACGCTGCAAGGACTTGAGTAACACTTGAGTGTTTTTTTGCTCTTCCAGATCGGTGACAATTAGTCCGCGGAGATTGTGCGATCAGACCACAGAGGCTATCAGCCTATGCTATGCTCCGATCGCCTTCCAACGCTGAATGCTGAACGTGATCTAATTCCGCAATGAAAAATAGATTTGGTCGCCCTGGTTCGTTCGTTCTAGTGGTCCTCTCGGGAATGATCTTGTGGCTGTTGCCCGGCATCACCCTTGCGCGGAACGTCATTATATTTGTCGCGGACGGGCTTCGCCAGGGATCCGTGAACGACGAGGATGCTCCCACGATGAGCAGCCTCCGAGCGCGCGGCGTTTTCTTTTCCAACAGTCACGCGCTCTTCCCAACATTGACAACGCCAAACGCAGCGACGATCGCGACCGGCCATTACGTGGGCGACACCGGCGACTTCGGAAACTGGCTCTACACGGGATACCCGCTTCCCGTCGTTGGTGAAACGCAAGTTCCATTTGTAGAGAACGATCGAGTGCTGGGAAATCTGGACGAACATTTTGGAGGCAATTTCCTGCATGAGGAAACCCTGATCTCGTATGCGGCCAAGCATGGGTATAATACTGCGGCGATCGGGAAACTCGGCCCGATACTGATCCAGGACGTTCCGGAGGCAAATCCACAGAATGGATTCTTTCCGATTCCAAAAACGATCATTATGGATGATTCCACCGGGAAAACGGGTGGCATCCCTTTGGATCCCCGATTTGCCAAAGCGCTTTTCGATGCCAATCTTCCTGTCGTCTCGCCGGATCGGTCCAATGGGGCCAAACCCAAATCCGAGAGTGATAACGGCTTTTCCGGAAACAATTCCGCTCCGGGCACGCGAGCGCCGAACACGGCTCAACAGCAATATTTCGTCGATACGTTGACGAAAGTAGTCTTGCCCTTGTTTCGGAAGGATGGGAAACCGTTTCTGGTAATATTCTGGTCGCGCGACCCGGACGGCACCCAGCATAACGAGGGGGACAGCCTCAATCAGCTTCGTCCGGGAATCAATGGACCGACTTCAAAGGCAGCCGTGCAGAACGCGGATGGCAACTTAAAACAGATCATGAACTGTCTGGAAGCCACCCCTGGCCTGGTGGATGACACAGATGTTTTCCTCACATCGGATCATGGCTTTTCGACGATCAGCAAGCATGCGATCGATTCGACCGGCAGAGAATTCACGAGCAGCTATGCTGCCACGCAAACCTACAAAGACAACACCGGCCGCCAAGAGGTGAACAGCGGTTTCTTGCCGCCGGGCTTTCTGGCGATCGATCTTGCGCATCATCTGGATTTGCCGCTTTTCGATCCCGATAGCGCGATCATGGTTAACGGTTCAGAGCGATATAAGCCCGTCGACCCGACAATCGGACAAGCGACGCCGGAGAAATCGCAGCGACCCATACTCGGCAACGGATTAATCGGCGGTACTGGCGTGATCTCGACTCCATGTGACGCGAAGCTGGTCGTGGCGGCGAACGGTGGATCTGATCTCATCTATTTCAATGAACGGGACCCGGCGCTGGCGAAGGACCTGGTCGATTTTCTGAGTAGCCAGGACTACGTAAGCGGGATTTTCACCGATCCGGCACTCGGAGAGATCAAAGGTGCGCTCACACTGAACGACCTGAATATGAAAGGATCAACCGGTATGCCGGCTCCGGCCATCCTCGTGAATTTTCGCAGTTTTTCTCAGGATCCAGCGGATCCGCTTCAGTCGGCAGTGACCGTTTGCGATGCAGGACTCCAGGAAGGTCAGGGAATGCATGGGAGTTTCAGCCGAGCGGACACCCTCAATCATATGGCCGCTTTCGGCCCAGACTTTAAGAAAGGCTACATCGACGTCGCGCCGGTCAGCAATGCCGACATCGCCGAAACGTTGGCGCACGTTCTTCACCTCGAACTGCCGAAGAATGGCAGCCTGATCGGTCGCAGCATTGACGAGGCGCTCGTCGACGGGCCGGAGAGCACGCCCTTTGAAACCGGGATCAAGGAGTCGGAAGTGAACCCTGCCGGGATGAAGACCCGCCTAAGCTACCAGATGGTGCGCGGGACGTTGTATTTCGACTCCGCAGGATTCGAAGGACACACTGTCGGTTTGCCAGACAACAAAAAGTAGAGGTATCAAAGCGCCTTCTGCTGGCGTTGGCGACCTCCCTGCATGCTTCGGGATCGCCGACCCGTTGTCCCCCTACGCGGTAGTCGTACGCCGGGCCGCCACGCGAGCCCGGTTGCCCGAGTCGACCGAGCGAACCGCGTGGATAAGCGCCAGGCATCCGAGTACGTTCAGAGGCCGCTCGCGGCGTTCTACTTGCCGGCTCGTTTGCGCTGCGCGGATCGATTTTCGGCTTTTCGTTGCACCATTTTGACGCTGAACCTGTGATTCGATCCATTGCATCGGGTTTTGCTCTGTAGACATATTGGTTATCCTTTTTTCTTGTAAGATAGTTTCGGTGACAAATTCTCTGGTCGCGGCGCCCTAATCGGGAATCTGCCTGCCGCAAAAGGTCCGGTTTCGGGTGAAAATCGAATTCACCTCGACAATCACCCGATCAGCCGAACCACAATTTGAGAGAGGCTGCTCCAGATTGTTGAATCCGTCTGCAGGTACAGCGCACCACAAACCATCAGCATCAGAAGGCCTGTCTCCAATTCTCTCATGTGAAGCAACAAAAGCAAAATTGATGCCAAGTTATCGGGATAGACTGTAAGTCGTTTTTAATCAATATCTTATGATCCACACGCTGCAATCTCTTCCAAGATGCGCTGCTTGCAATGTTCCGCTTTTGGGATTCTCCAATCCCAATTTTGTCTGAGCGTGTCGGCTTGCAGACGAACATCCCGGTTTGTTCCGGCCTTGAAAGAGGCAACCGGCGCGCTTCGCCGGGCAGCGGCGCGCGGACCGCGCGCTTGCGAGGTGCCTGGTCTGACTTTACTCTAAGCGCGGATCAAGAACTGGGCTCTTCGTATAAGCCTATTCTGGCAATGTTTTGGGGCTTCGGAATGGCCACGCCAGTACCGGAAAAGTGCATGGCAAAGACGATCTGTTTAGTTGCTATGAGCGAACAAAAAAACGGACCAGACGACCGGCTGCTCAGAACCGGGGGAGGAAGCAGGTGCGAACCACGTATTGTACACGATCCGTATCCGCGCGTCATCGACTGGGGGATGCCGGAAGATGTGAATGCCGGGGATTTCACGTTTGCAGTCCTTGAGGCTGCTCTCGAGGTGGGGGCCTCGGAAATCCAGCTGACGCCCTTGGAAGAATTTGGCGAAGTCAGCGTTCATTTCAGAATCGGAAGCGAGTTTATCGGGCAAAAGCCCCTCACTCAAATCCAATTTAGTTTCATTGCGATCCTACTTGCCCATATCGCCACCCTTCCGCGGTACGTCTCGGAATCCCCGCAAATGATACGCTACTTCTATACGCAGGATCAGAGGCGATACTACATTCGCTTTTCGAAGATCCGAGTCGGCGATCATGCGACCGCAATTCTAATCGGACTTTTCGTGAAAGAAGAAGCCACGGAATCGGCGGCCTAAGGACGTTCAGCGTTCAACGTTCAACGTTCAGCGTTCGGCGGGCAGAGGGCACGCTGTTCACAAAGTTGCTTCAGCGTTAAAAGTTGTTTCCGCATCATGATAAGATCTCCCGCCGGCAGAAGCGCGCGAACGATCGATCGAAAAGGGTGCTTTGGATAGCAGATTTCTACGCGAACCATCAATCTGGTCTGATTCGTACCAGCGGGAGCGCATCGATACGTGATCTGTAAAGCTGCACAGAGAAGCTTCGGAGGTGGCGAGGGAACGATTGTCAGGAAGCTGTCGTTCAAAAAATCGTGCACCCGAAAGATCTTCATAACCTTTTGACCGACTCTAAGCTGATCCAGCCCGTCGATCAGATGGCGCGGGCTTTGTCTGCCAAAATTATCGATCCAATCGTAGCTGTACGGCGCGGCGCGAAGCTGGCAAATCCAGCGAAATACGGTTTCGACGGGAGCGTTTACGTTCACGGCACGATACCAAGTCTCTTCCGGGACCAGAGTATCCCGCTGAGCCTTCGGCCATCGATCGCTCCTCATCTCGGCAAGATTAATTCCCCACTTAGAGAAATCCATCGCCTCAAACGTATGCCTCTACTTTCGCACCCACAGGCAAGGAAACACTGAATTCTGAACCCCTTCCTTCAGCGCTTTGCACCGTCACATGCCCTCCGTGCGCTTCGACTACCGCTTTGACGAGGCTCAATCCCAATCCGAGGCCGCGTTGTCCCCTGCTCTTGTCACCTCGGTACAATCGATCCCAAATTCTCGGTTGCTCCGCGACGGGAATGCCGATTCCGTCGTCTTTGATCGTGACGTGCACTGTTTCATCGGACGACGAGCATTCGATCCATATATGACCATGCTCGCCGGTGTATTTGACCGCGTTATCGAGAAGGTTCGCAAGTGCCTGCTGGATACGGTTCGGATCCACTTCTGCGTAGCAGGAGCCGTCGCAATGCGCGGTGATTTCAATTTTCTTGTCGTCGGCGACCAACCGATAAACCTCAAGTACGTTTTCCAGCAGCTCTGAAACAGATCGCCGTTCCCGGTGCAGCCGCATCATTCCGTGCTCTGCTTCCGTAATATCCATCAGCGTGTTCAGCATGGTCAACACCCGTTCGGATTCTTCGATACAATCCGCTAACGCCTCGCGTTTCGGCGCCTCCAAGTCGGTCTGCAACGCAATTTCTGCGGACCCTCGCATACGCGTCAAAGGTGTCCGCAGATCGTGCGCGACATTGTCAAGTGCTTCACGCATACCGCGAATCAATGTCTGGTTCTTCTCCAGGACACGATTAAACTGACGTGCGAGCTCCCCGAGTTCGCTTTGCGCCTGGCTCTCGGGTACGCGCTCCGCCAGATTGCCGGTGTTGATGATTTTCCGAGCCGTCCGCATGATTTCACGAACGGGCGCGGTCGCTCGGTGAGCGAAGAGCACCCCCCCCAACAGGCCAAGGAGAAAAGTTGGCGCCATCACAAGCAGAAAAGAACTCAGGAAAGGGCCGAGCAACGTCTCGCTTCGGTTAATGCTTCTGCCAACCTGCAGAATCGAACCATCGCTCAGGAGAGTCTTTGCGACGATGAATTCGCTGCGCGCATCCCTGGGAATCTGCAACCAGGGACTAGGGCTTGCGTCGCTTTCGTCGACCGCGCTCTTTGCCGTCCTGACCCAATCCTGAGGCGCAACCAGCAATAGCAGACTTCGCTGCGGACCAGTGACACGGACGAAAAATGGGCCCTCGTTCTGTTCAAATTCGGTCCGATGAACCAAGTCATTCAGCGCAGGAAGTCCTTGAGTTTCATAGACTGCGGCGCATTCCTTCAGCCGGGCTTGAATAATTTCGCGTTGGCTCTGCTCGAAGAACGAAGTCAGAAGAACATACAAAAGCGCGAACAAAATGACTGCGCTGACCGTAAACGTGGCGGCAAACCAAAGGCTGAGGCGAACAGCAAAACTCTGCCAGAATCTACTAATTGGGCCTGACGACATAGCCGACACCTCGGACCGTATGGATCAGCTTCTGCTGATACCCCCTGTCAACCTTGGAGCGAAGTCGATGAACCAGCACATCGACAACGTTAGTCTGCGGATCGAAACTAAAATCCCAGACGTGCTCCAGAATCATGGTCTTTGTGACCGGCCGTCCGGCATTCCGCAGCAGTAGTTCGAGCAGAGCGAACTCACGGGATTGAAGCTCAATTTTTTGTCCGGCACGAAGGACTTCCCGCGTGAACAAGTCCAATTTCAGATCGGCAACCGACAAGTGACTCGGCTCAGGCGAGTGCGTCGCGCGCCTGATCAAGGCTTGAACGCGTGCCAGCAACTCCGAAAAAGCGAACGGCTTTGTCAAGTAATCGTCGCCTCCGGACTGCAGTCCAAGCACCCGATCATCCACACCGGCGCGCGCGCTGAGTATCAAGACGGGCAGAGAAACCTTCTTATGCCGAAGTTGGCGCAAAACTGAAAGACCATCCACGCCGGGTAGCATTAAATCAAGCACTGCCGCGTCGTAGGGAATGGACAACGCGAAGTCGAGCGCCTGGTCGCCATCCTTTGCGCGATCCACTGCGAACCCGCTCTGTTTGAGACCATTTACGACGAAAGACGCGATTTTGTCGTCATCTTCGACAACCAGTATGCGCATAGGAAAGATGGGAGTATAACAGATTTCTTCAACTCCCGTACTACGGTTCGCAAATGTCATGCCCAACTTCCGAATTTGAAACCAGAGATTACACAGAGGACTGAACCAAAGGGACCGGCGGCGACCGCAGCATGAATTTCTCCGGTCCAAAAGTCAGGATAGCAGACCCCGTAGCCTCCTTCGGTCATCTGTGAAGTCTGTGCTTAAACTCTTACCTCCGGTTTTGAGGTTAAAACGACGATGCTCTCATGCTTTCGCAGGAGAGCATCAACCGCCATCTCTCAATCAACTTTCACTCGACTCATCGACTGTCAGGTAGTGACTACCGGTCTTGGTCCAGACTTTCACCAGAGTCTGATTGCCAACCGGCTTTTCCGTGTAAGCAATTGCGTCCTGCGCGCTTTTGACCGGTTTATGGTTCAGTTCGGTGATCACGTCACCTGTTCGCAGGCCGGCTTGGTAAGCCGCTGAGTCAGCCGCCACTTCCGTGATGATCGCACCTTGCACTTGCGCCGGGATGTTCAATTGGGCGCGGGTGTTCTGGTCAAGATCCGACACGCCGACACCAGCTAGAGCTTCTGTTTTTGCATTACCGCTCTGATCGGCGGCCTTCGCCACCTTATTATCAGACAGGTTGCCCAGTGTGACTTCAAACGATTTGGTTTCCCCATTTCGATTGACGGCCAATTGTACTTTTGAACCAGGCATCGATTCGGCCACTCGAAGTTTGAGCTGGCTTGCATCCTCGATCGGTTGGCCATTGACCTGGGTAATCACATCGCCGCTCTTCAATCCGGCCTTCTCCGCGGGACTTCCCGGGCTGACATCTCCCACCAGCGCACCTGTCGTGCGATCCAGCTTGAATGCCGTTGCCAGGTCCGGGGTCAGGTTCTGAATCATCACCCCCAGGAATCCACGGTCAACTCGACCATTTTGCACCAGGCTGTCCATCACCCATCGGCAAAGGTTGGAAGGAACCGCGAAACCGATACCCTGATTACCGCCGCTGTGGGTCAGTATCGCCGAATTAATGCCAACCAGACGACCTTCCGTGTCGACAAGCGCGCCACCCGAATTCCCCGGGTTAATTGCGGCATCGGTCTGGATGAAATCTTCATCCATGTCTCCCGAAGTCGTACGGTCTTTCGCGCTGACGATCCCTTTGGTTACTGTTTGGCCAATCCCAAACGGGTTACCAATGGCCAGAACCACGTCTCCAACCTCGATCTTGTCGCTATCTGCAAGGGTCAAGGCAGGCAGATTGTCTGCCTTGATCCGAATCAAAGCGACGTCAGTCTTGGGATCCGAGCCGATGACTTTCGCGGTGAATTGCCGGCCATCATTCAGAGCGACCTGGATCTCGGTCGCGTTGTTGACCACGTGATTATTGGTTAGAATATAGCCGTCAGGCGACACGATAACGCCGGATCCCAACCCATGCTCCGCGGGCGTATGAGGTCGTCCGGGATTCATCTGCCTCAATCCGTCTTCTCCAAAGAAGCGGCGGAAAAAGTCCATGTCCGAATTTGCGAGCGGATTATCCGACCCCTTCATCGTGACGGAGATTTTGACCACGCTTGGCGCAACTTTTTTGACAATCGGCGCAAAGCTGTTGCCCTCCTTGACGTCACGGGTCAACGGACTGTTGTCGACCTGCACATGCAAAGGCGCATTCTGCGTCCCGTTGCCGTTTTCCGCGCTGTTAACAGCGAGACCCGTTGCCATGGTCAGGACTGAGCCTCCAAGCAAGAGTACGCTCCAAACGAGCGGTTTTAGTGATTTTCTCGTCATAATATATTTGAGTTAGTTTGTTCAGCACTATGGGCCAGCCGAAGTGACGAGCTCCTTGCTCCAAGATTACAAACTCGCAAGAGAACGATTTTTCACCCAATAATCGGAGAGGAGAGATAAACCACAGATTTCACTGATTCGAGGAGAGGGACGCAGGGCCTTCGCCTTTGGGTTTTAGTCCCACGTGAATTCATGCCACGGTCCAATCCAAAACCTCTGTCTCTTTAAATCCGTGGAATCTGCAGTTTAAAGATTTCCGTTATTCCTGGGTAGCTTCCCCTAATCTCACGTTGGGGAGGAGGATCGGTTCGGACAATGAAATCTCTTCGCAATTGATTCCCGGACCCCCTCGATCGACGACGATGAAGTCGCTCTCCTCGTACAGCGCAAATAAGCCGTGGTGCCAGACGCCTTTTGCGTAATTGACACCTTCACCTTTCTCCGCGAGAAAGACGCGCACTCTTCGGGCTTCGAATTCCCCCGACGGCGCCACAATCACGAGGTAGGGGCGTCTGGACAGCGGCAGGAACGCCTGGCTCCCAAGCAGATGGCGTTCCATGATTCTGATCTCGAACGGCAACTCTCGCGGTTTGCTGCGGAACAAACTGATCAAAGGCTTGCCGCCTTGATCGGAGACATCAATGAAGGCCAGATCATGGAACCTTTCAGTAGTACCCTCGTTGATCGGATAATGCTGTGCCCCGGCGAGAGCTATCAACTCTCCGAAGGGGGCAAACGCCTCGCGGGTCAATTTTTCTATTTTCATGGGACACCGAACAGCCCGAAGAAGAGGTAAACTACAGATTACACAGATTTCACAGATGACTGAAACCAAAGCAGTAGGGCTGCTGCATGCCCTGCCACTGGCACTTATGCCTGGTAACGCCGCACGATTTGGGCGACGAACTCAATCCGGCTCCCGGCACATGCGATAGCTCGAGCTTCCGGAAATGAAGCGGCTGCCAAATTGACCAACACCCGCCCGGGAGGTAACTCGACAAACAGTTGCGCGCCAAGTTCGAACATGAGCGTCGTCGCATCGTGCCAGCGGACCGCGTGCGCCACATTACTGACCAAATCTCGACGCACCGCGGCCGGATCACGCAATGGTCTTCCACCGCGATTTCCGATGTAAATGTATTTGGGGGGACGAATAGAGACGCCGACGAAAGCACGATCGAGTTGATCCGCGACCGGTTCCAGGAGTCGGCAATGGGATGGGACCTGGACATTCAGAGGCTGGGCCCTGCTGGCGCCCGCGAGGCGCGCCTTGTCCAGAAGTCTTTCCAGTCCGAGCTCGGCTCCAGACACCACCATCTGACGAGGGGCATTCAAGTTGGCCAGAAACACGGGGAACTCCGGCGTGCTAACTTCGCCAACCAGGTCTCTAAGCTGTATCTCATCCAGGCCCGTGATCGCCGCCATGCCGTACCCGCATGGGTACATCTTTTCCATGAGTTCACCACGAAGCCGGACCAGGGATAAGGCAAACCCGAATTCGAGCGAATCGGCGATCACAGCCGCCGCAAACGACCCGACAGACAGCCCTCCGACCATGTCGGGAGCCGCGCCCTCTGCAATCAGGGCCCGAGCAAAGGCGACACCGGATATTAGTAACGAGAGCTGAACCGCAGCTGTCGAACGAAGCGCGACCTCGGAATCCAACTCAAGGACATCTCGGTCAAGAATTATGCTTGACTCCTTTAAAGTTGCCGCCGTCTCCGTGCTTTCGGGAAGGTCGTGTAGCATACCGGGCTGCTGCGAACCTTGACCTGGAAAAAGAAAGGCCACGCTCATCGTGCTTTTAGAATAGATTTCGAAGGCGAAACCACAGATTCACAGACGACTGAATAAGGAGCCTGTCGGTCTCGCCGCAAGAGTTTACCGGAACACAAAAGTCGATGGCCGAAGACCTGTGCCTTTCTTCTTTAATCTGTGAAATCTGTGTAATCTGTGGTTTCAAGTCCGAAGTTTCGATTTGCTGACCAGCTTTGGGCCATTGACCCTTCGGAGAATCAGGTTTGGCGCGCCGCTCATGTATTCACGAAACGAGATCGCGCCTTCTGAGGTCTCGAGCAGCAAGTCAATGCGGACTTCGGTCCTTTGTAGAATCGAGGCCAGATTTACGGCAATGGCCTGTGGAACAAGGAAGTCGCGCAGACAAACAATTAAATCGAGATCGCTGGTCCGATGCGCGACCTGAACCCCGGTCGCTAATTCGAACCCCACGCTACCGACCGGGCCCCAATGGAGCTCGGACGCGCGGAAAATTTCATGAACGAAAGGAAGCACCCGCATCGCCGGGAGTTCATCGCGACGAACGCCTCGTTCCCAGGCCCGTGACACAGAGAGCTGATGCGGTCTCACACATTCGATAATCGACGACGAGTGAATGAAACCGGCGAAACGGTTGTTTCGACTCTCCCCTCGGACCCCCACCGGAACGTATTCGCCCTCCATCGGGGCACGCCGCACCACCACCCAGGGAACCCAGGATAGAGACTCTTTAACCCACACTGGAACCGGAACTCGGCTCACAAAGTCGCCCGGGTCCCGCAGACGCAACAAGTCATGAACAGTCGATTCCATCCGGCTAAAAACAATGTGCGCAAGTACTGCTGATTCATGCAGGTTACCAACTCCTGAATCGCGCAGGGGGCTTGTACAAACCGCCTGACCAGGCCACAAGGTCTTCAATGCTTTTGGCGGCGAGCAGCGAGCGCGTCGCATCCAACGGACGGACGCCCAGATCCTCCGGAAGCGCAACCAGGCCGTCCCGGCGCAATTTTTCGGTGCGCCGCGCTTCGTGACGCAGACCGACGGGCGTGACCCCTGCGATCGCAGCCAGAGCGGAGCGCCGCTCTCCAAGGTCGCTGCTCTTGTACAGATAAGCCACCCCTTCTTCCGTCACGACATGCGTCACGTCATCGCCATAGATCATGATCGGGGCGATTGGCATTCCAGCGTCGCGTCCAACTCGCACGGCATCGAGAGATTCCACAAACGCCGGTACGCCGCCTTTATGGTAAGTCTCCACCATCTGCACCACAAGTTTCCTGCCTCGGGCCACCTCCGCGTTGCCTTCAATCAGACTGAGCCAGGCCGGTGAAGCGTGGCGGCGACCGCGAGGATCATGGCCCATATTGGGTGCCCCGCCGAACCCGGCCAGACGTCCCAACGTCACCGTGGAAGAGTTTCCATCTCCGTCCATCTGCAGCGTAGAGCCGACGAACAGGTCGATTCCATACTGTCCCGCAAGCTGGGCGAGAACGCGGTTGGAGCGAAGACTACCATCGTGGCCAGTAAAAAACAGATCTGAACGCGCAGCCACATACTCCTCCATTCCGAGCTCGCCGCCAAAACAATGTATACTCTCCACCCAGCCGCTCTCGATGGCAGGGATCAGCGTCGGATGAGGGTTCAGGGCCCAGTGCCGGCAGATTTTCCCTTTGAGTCCGAGGGATTCAGCATAAGTCGGCAAAAGCAACTCAATCGCCGCGGTATCGAAGCCGACTCCATGATTCAATGACAAAACTTCGTGGCGCTCGTATACCCCTCGTATCACCATCATCGCCATCAGAATGTTCACTTCGTTGATGTGCCTCGGATCGCGCGTGAACAGCGGCTCGATCGCGAATGGACGATCGGCTTTGACAACGTAATCGACCCAGGAACCCGGGATGTCCACCCGCGGCAGTTCATCGACAATTTCGTTGACCTGCGCAATGACGATTCCGCTGCTGAATCCGGCCGCTTCGACTATCGTCGGGGTATCCTCGGTATTGGGCCCGGTGAAAAGATTACCTTCCCGATCTCCTTGCGCGGCGCAGACCAAAGCTACATTCGGTATCAGATCGATGAACATCCGGGCATAAAGCTCGACATATGTGTGGATCGCCCCGATCTCGAGGCGTCGATCTTCGAGCAACTGGGCAATGCGAAGACTCTGAGGACCTGCGTATGCGAAATCGATTTTTCGCGCGATCCCACTCTCGAACAGATCAAGGTGTTCGCGCCGGCTAACACTTGAAATCAGCAGATGCAAATCGTACGTCTTCTTCGGGTCGACTCGCGCCAAAGCTCTCGAGAGGAAGTCCGCCTGCTTTTGGTTGTTCCCCTCAATTGCCACGCGATCGCCCGGTCGAATGAGCGTTTCGAGAGCCTCTACGATTCCTTCCTGCGCCAATATCCGACCATCTGCAAAGCGGCTGGCGGCGGCGAGGCGATCCGCCTTTCTTTGCCGTCTGGTGCTCCACGACTCTCTGGAAGGAGCCTCTATCGACATGGAATCTAATGCCCGTGGCAGTGAGTGAAGAACAAAGCGCCGGCGAACACCAAGATCGGTACAACCGCAGAGAGAACGATCAGCCGTGAGCCTTGCCACCGAGCCTTCCAAACCTTGGGCGACGTCAGATTGCGATGGCGCCCAGTGATCTTCACCGATTCCAGGTCGTCCAATTCCTTTTTCATGGCCGCCGCGGATTGAAATCGGAGTTGAGGTTCACGCTCCATCGCGTGGAGAATAATCTCTTCCAACGCTTCAGGGATCTCCGGATTAAGTTTGCGCGGCGCGACCGGATCGCCGCTGATGCGCGAGTTCATGACAATGAACGGATTTGGGCCCTCAAATGGCACCGAACCTGTCGTCATCTCGTAGAGTACAGCACCTAAACTGTAGATATCAGTTCGTTCGTCCCCCCGTTTTCCCTTAACCTGTTCCGGCGCCATGTAGTCGGGCGTGCCCATGGCCGGCGTGAACCCTGCAAACGTGAGCCTGCGCATCTCGGTCGATTTCGCGATGCCAAAGTCGATGATCCGCAACGTGCCATCGTCGCAGATCATAATATTCTGCGGCTTAAGATCGCGGTGCACAACCTTGTGTTCGTGCATGTGCGCAAGCGCCCCACAGACATAGCTGGCAATCTGGACGGCGTCTGAGATCGGCAGAGGGCGCACCTCGTTCATCACCGTGCTCAAAGCCTTGCCCTCCAGGTACTCCGTCACAATGTACTGCCGGCTTTTGTTCGGGACTTTGATGAATTTGAGAATATTGGGATGATTCAACAGCTCCCCAATCTCCTCTTCGCGCTGAAATCGGGAAAAAGCCGCAGGGTCAGATTCCAACTGCATATACGGAATCTTAATCGCTACCGGCTGGCCGGTCTGAAGGTCTTTCGCCTTGTAGATAGAGGCCATGCCACTGCGGCTGATCACGCTGTCGATCTCAAATCGGCCGTCGATCAGGTCGCCGGGCTTTACTTCGTTGCTCATACTGGTTGTGTGTGCCCCGCCTGTCTTTTTCAGAACGGAGATTGGCTGGTCATACTTCGGCTCGACGAGCCGGTCAACTTGTACGACCTGGACCGACAGGTTATCGTCTGTCCCCCGGCGTTCCGCCAGCGCAATCAGGTAAGGACAGATTTCATCCATATTCAGGCGGTCGACGCCTTCGCAGAGTTCACTGTCATTCATGTAACAGTAAAGCCCGTCGGTGCACTGCACGATGCGATCGCGCGACATCAGCTTGAGATGTTTATAGTCGAAGTGAACGATCGGCTCGTGGCCGACAGTTCGAGTCAGCATCGAGCGAAGCCTGCTCGCCTTTGCCTCATGCTCGCTGATCAGCCGCAACTTCACCTGCATCGCGGTGTACGAATGGTCGTCGGTCAACCGGCGCATATTCTCTTGGCGGACAATGTAAATACGAGTGTCTCCGACGTGTCCGATGAACAATTCTTTGTCGCGAAAAATGCAAACGGACAGGGTAGTCGCCATTCGGCCTCCACGAGGGTCCACCATCCCGGCCTCGTAGATGGCCAGATTCGCCGAGTCGAAGATCTGTTTGAGGATCTGCTTCGGCGCGTTCAAAGGGTTCATCCGCTGGAACGTCGCGAGCGCTATTTCAATCGCCATTTTGCTCGCGACCTCCCCATCTTCCTGGCCGCCAACGCCATCCGCCACCACCGAGATCGCTCCGTGCTGAAGCCTTTCCGCTTCCGTCTCAGGTTGCCAAAACCCAAGACTATCTTCATTCTTTTTCCGCACCGGTCCGGGGGAAGACTTCGACTCGAAGCTTAGTAGCATCCAAAAATTGGTTTCAATTTTAGCCCATAAAGCGGATGCGGCCACACCGTTTAAAGTGTGACCGCTACCCGACTCACCGGCAGCAACCCCTAGCGCAAATTAGTCTGCTCCGCAACTCCTGGAGAGGCTTACCCCTCAACCACGTCGCGAGGCTGGACCGGACATTTCTCCGCTTCGAAAGCCGGTCTACGCGACGGCTTCCGAGGCATGATTATTTCACCAATGGAAACTCATCAACGGATTTGAAGAGCAGGAATTACGCCGGATTGGGAGACGCAACCATTACGGACTTGGCCTTCTTCTTACTCGACGTGTAGAAGTGGATCACTCCGTAGATGCCCCAAACCGCGGCGATACCCAGGGCGACGTAAGGCTCTTTCCAGCTCATGCCCGCTACCGAGAACGGCCCGATGAGATAAAAGAGCATGCAGAGCAGGTTCGCCAACAGGCCGAACACTGGAATCGCGACATGCTTGAATCCATTAAACATATGGTGTTCCTGAAAGGCAACGATCGCAATGATGCAGGTCATCATGTAGAGCAGGAACGTTCCGAAGTTGCTGGCCAGCGTAATAATCAGCAAGCTCTGCGGAATGTTGGCCGCGGCGTCATGTGAGATAATACCGAAGCTGTACCAGATGTTATGAGGCAACGTCTTGATCGTATCATCCGTCAGCGCCGCACCGCCGCAGAAATAGAGGGCTACCCCAAAGATCCCGATAATCATCGAAATGATAGCGAGGGTCCAAACCGCCACATGCGGCGTGAGATTCTTACCGTGGAGTTTCCCTAAGTTGCCGGCAATTTCGTCGTCGCGGCCCATAGCGAAAGTAACACGCGCTCCAGTATTCATGCAGGCCAGAGTGGTTCCGATCAGCGCGAGAAACACAGTGATCGCCTGAATAAACATAAACCACCAACCAGCTTGCGGACTTCCAAAGACCCACGTCCCAACAATCTGCATCATGTCGCCGATGGGTGCGGGCGACCCGGCGGCGGTCGTCATTGTGTACCCGCTGTTGAGGAAGAAGTTCGCCCCAAAATATTCAAACAGGTAGCAGAACGCTCCTTGAATGACGAGCGACAAGAGCACCGCGCGCGGGATGTCCTTTTTGGCATTTTTCGCCTCTTCCCCCATCGACGTGACCGACTCGAAGCCGACGAGGATCAGAATGGCGACACACGCCTGAACAAGGACAAAATTGAACCCGTGCGGCGCGATGACCGAAGCAGCGCTGGTGTGGAACTGAAAGGTATCTGTCGGGTTCTTGGGATCGGACCCTTTGGTGAGCCCCTGATCGGGCGCATACGTCAGGGTATAATCCTTATCAGTGCCATCCGGGTTTTTTTCGAAGACATAGTTACCGTCTTTGTCCTTGGCCGGATTGGTGACATCGTTCCCTTTATCATCCTTGGTGGTCTGCATGGCGATCACCTTTGAAACCGGAACGCCGTCCGGATTCAGAGTAATGCCTTTTGAACCTTCACCATGGTTGAGCCGATAGCCGATGGCGATCACGGTGAAAACAATCAAAGCCGTGATCTGGATCACGTTGACGGCAAGATTGACGCCTGTGGACGCGTTTACTCCCCGATACGCAATGTATCCGATGAAGAAAGGAAAGACGATGCAGAACAAAAGCATCAAGAGCGGACTGGGTACCGCCGAATTGAAGACGCTTGGGAACAGCTGCCCGGCAAGATATCCTACCAGGAGGGCTGTAACGGCCACCATTACACCAGGGTAGATCCAGTAGTAGAGATGGCTGGCCCATCCCACCACGAATTTGGCGATTCGAGCAAACCGATATGCTTTCGATTTTGACAGGAAAGCCTGCTCTGCGAAGAAGTACGACGATCCGGCGCCCGGATAGAGTTTAGACAGTTCGGCATAAGAGATGGCTGTTGCCAGGCAGAGCAACAGCGCAACCAGGATGCCGAACCACATAGCGATACCGGCCATTGGTTGGCCGTAGAGACATTGTTGAGCAAAGGTCAGCCAGAGAAACGCCCCGGGCGCAATGAGCGCCATGGCGTTAACGGTTAACCCGGTTAAGCCAAGCGTTTTCTTGGCTGTAGGTTGATCATTTTCGGACATGCGGGTGGTATTTTGGGTTTTGATTGATGACCCTAGAAGGCCGTACCGCCACGAGCATTTGTCATGCCATACCGTACGCTTATGTACTAATTACCATTACATCTGCGTAATACTTTCCGCTGCAAATCTTTCTGTGGGTCGCCGCCGCTCGTCCCGAATGGGCTGGATCCGATTTGCCTGGCTCTGGCAAAATTTAGCCAATTCGCACTGAGTTGGGGTAAATTTTAGCCAGTTGCCCGCGCGGCACCGAACGGCGAGGCCTTGGAATTCGCATCGCCCGCGGCACCTTCGCGGAACGCCTCCCCTTCGTCGGGAGGTCCTTCTATTTCCAAGACAGTTCCAGTTCCAAACTCCGGGCCGCTAGGCGCGGAAATTGCTAACCTCAATCGCCCTGGTGTTCGGACGGCCAACCCGACCACTCCTTAACCTTGGCCAGAAACGGAATCTTGCCAATAACATGAAATACACAACCAAAATGAAACTCTTCAGACGGCTTGCTTTTGCAAGCGCTGTTGCCGCTTACGCTCTTTCTTCAGGCTTGTGCTACGGGCAGCAAGCCACCCCGGCTCCAAGTCCGGCGGTCGCCGCTGAAGGCAAGGAAGCCAAGGAAGCGAAGAAGGTCGCCGAGCAACCGAAACCGCCGGAACCACGATTCAAGCTTTATGGCTGGATCGAGGGCGGTATTACCGGCAACCCGGACGCCCCCACCGATAACCACAACTTCGGTCATTTGTATACCGACCGCGCCAACGAACCGCTTCTCAATCAGGTTTCGATTGTCGGCGAGCGAGCCTTGGATCCGAATGCCACTGGGTTCGACTGGGGCTTTAAAGCATGGTTTATGTACGGAAGCGACAGCCGTTACACGAAATCGGTGGGATTCATGGATCTGGCCACCAACCAACGTGTCCAGCCCGATTTTCCTGAACTTTACGCGAGCGCCCACATTCCGATCGGTTCGACGGGTGGCCTCGACTTAAAGCTTGGAAAATATCAGGACCCGATGTCGGGTGAGACGTTGGATCCGCGCAGCAATGTCTTCTATTCTCATAGTTATATCTTTAATTTTGGGATCCCGGAAAACGATACGGGCGCCCTCGCGGTTCTGCACGTGAATAAGTACCTTGACGTGTACGCTGGAGTGAACCGTGGAGTAAATATGACGTTCAGCGACAACAACTCCTCGCTCGCGTTCGAAGGCGGGTTTGGCCTGAATTTGCTGGATGGAAATTTAACGATCTTGGGGCTCACGCACGATGGTCCGGAGAACACCCTCGACAATGTCGACTGGCGTTATTTGAACGACATCACCACCACGTGGAAGATTAATAAGTGTTGGACTTCCGTTACTGATTTAAACCTGATCTATGATACCCTGGGCGGCGGCAAATGGGGCGGCGGTGGCGCACAGTATTTCACCTATGCCCTCAACGATTGGCTGCAGTTTGGAGTGCGTGGCGAAATATTCAGGGATTCACAGGGATTTTATGTCGCGCAGTTCCGGGCGAATAACGATTTCATTCACTTTTTACGCGGTGATAACGTCTTCAGACCCAGCTTCCCAACCGATCCCAGCAACCTGGGCGGAGGGGAGACGACCTACCTTGAAGTGACTGGCGGTGTGACAATTAAGCCGCCGTTGCCGAAACCGGTCGCCGGCCTGCTGATTCGCCCCGAGGTGCGCTATGACAGGGCACTCACGGACCGATTCAAGCCGTTCAATCAGAATACCAAGCAAGATCAGTGGACGTTTGGACTGGACTTGGTCCTGGAATTCTAATCAACAGCGAAGTCAAAGGGTAAATTAAAGGGCGCCGGCGAATCTGCCGGCGTCTTTTTTTATGGTGGGTAAGTATCACAGGCTGTATTCATTTGTTCCAAATTATCCGCGGGTGACAAAAACACGCCAGTCGCAGGCGAGGTTGTCCATTCGGGTTTTCGATTAAGAGGCCGCCCGGTTCTACCTTGGCCCGTGAAAGGCAACCGAAACGACCGGATCCAGAATAGACTCCGGTACGTCATTTGGGTGGCACGTCGAGTGCTTCTAAGCAGTATTACGAATCGTAAAAACAGTAATACTGAGTCACCTGCCATTCGCCTATGAACCCGTTTCAATCTTCCATGCGCTTTGCTACGCGATGCTGCGCTTTTGGTGGCATCGCTTTCTCCGTTCTTCTCACCGCCGTTCACGCCGAAGCTCTCAAAATCGCTTACAGCGATTGGCCAGGGTGGGTGGCTTGGGAAATCGCCGTCCAGAAAGGCTGGTTCAAGGAGGCCGGCGTCGATGTTCAGTTCATGTGGTACGATTACGCGCCATCGATGGACGCCTATTCGACCGGGAAGGCCGATGCCTGTTGTATGACCAACGGCGACGCGCTGGTCACCGGGTCAAGCGGCAAACCTTCGGTTGGTATCCTGTTCAACGATTTCTCCAGCGGTAACGACATGATCGTCGCCAAGCCCGGGATCGATTCCGTCAAGGAACTGAAAGGCAAAAAGGTCGGAGTTGAGATTGGTCTTGTGGATCATCTGCTTTTGGAGCGAGCGCTCGAACTCAACGGACTAAAAGATACCGACGTGACCATGGTGAATACTCCGACAAACGAGACGCCACAGGTGCTCGCCGCCGGAGCGGTGGACGCTATCGCAGCGTGGCAACCAAATTCCGGCCAGGCGCTGAAGACAGTTCAAGGTTCCAAGCCAATCTTCACTTCCGCCGAGGCGCCCGGGCTCATCTATGATTTGCTGTACGTCTCCCGAGAAAGCCTGGAGAAGAATCGCCCGGAATGGGCAAAAATTGTCGCGGTCTGGTATCGCATTGTCGACTACCTGGGGGATCCAGCGAACCTGGATGACGCCTTGAAAATTCTCGCGGCACGCGACAACGTGAAGCCGGAAGAGTACGAACCATTCTTCAAAGGCACTCATATACTTTCTCTGAAAGAAGCTCTTCATCATTGGAAGAAAGGGACGAGTCTCGATTCGATCTACGGGTCAACCAAGAATGTCGACGATTTCAACGTCAACAATGGGGTCTACAAGCAGCATGTTGATTTTCGCGGTTATCTTGATCCAAGCCTGACCGAGGAATACGCCAAATCGGCAGGCGCCAAGGCCGCAAGCAAGTAGCCCGTCATCTCGGAAGCCCAAGCGCTCGCGAGTCGCGAGCTTGCCAAGGCCAGTTAGGAAGGGGTCACAGCAATGAAACAATCCATGACCGGTCAGGAGCGCTGGTTTAAGATCCGGGAAGAACTTTCGGGTCGCCGGGCGAGTTTGTTGATGGCGCTCTCGTTTCTGCTGCCATTGGCCATCTGGTGCATTGCCAGTTACGTGCCATTTATCTGGCATCCGGACATACGGCTTGAAGTGTCCGCCGACCGTACCGACGTCTCCACGGTCTACACAGCGGGAGATCACGTCAGTAAAGAGTTCTTCCCAACATTCCAGAATGCTGTAAGGGACGCGAACAAGAAAATTCTGGCGGACCAACAAAATGGCCAGGGTACAGCCGGCATGATGGTCCGGCGGGAGAATCTTAAGAAACTGCGTCAACTTGCCCCGTTGGCGATTTCGAATGGATGGCTGCGACCAAACCAGCGAGAAGATGATGCGGCAATTTTTGAGATTTGGAAAAAACTTGCGACCGGCACGCTTATCGCGAACAATCCGCCGCTTATCTCCGAAAATCTGGATGTCATCCGGCGGAATTGGGAGATGGTATCCGCCGCCAGCCCGACTTTTGATGCGCGAAAGTTGCCCAACCAGCCGCTCTTCAATCTGCTCCCACAAGGGACGCCTTCGAATCCTTCTTACCTCCCTGCTCCGCATGAAGTGCTGGCGACGGGATTTTATAACTTCACAACCAGCGGCGAATTGGGTCAGTTGTCGCTGTTCAGTCGATTATTGATCTCCGTTCGAATCGTTTTCATGGGGTTCTTCCTGGCGAGTCTGGCGGGCGTCCCAATCGGTATTTTTTGCGGAACCTACGCGTTTTGCTCCAAGATCTCAGAACCATTCATCGATTTCTTTCGTTACATGCCGGCGCCGGCGTTCAGCACCCTGCTGGTGGCGATCTTCGGCGCGCATGACGAACCAAAGGTTGCGCTGGTCTTTATCGGAACCTTTTTTCAAATGGTGCTGGTGATCGCCAAGACGACCAGACAGCTTGATCATGCCCTCCTGGAAGCCGCGCAAACTCTCGGGGCAAAGCCCCACCAACTCTTTACGCATGTCGTTATTCCGGGAATATTACCGGAGCTTTACAACGATCTCCGCATTCTTCTGGGTTGGTCCTGGACCTGGATGGTGATCGCGGAATTGATTGGCGTTAAGACGGGTCTGACTGAATTTATCGAAACCCAGGGCCGTTGGAGAAACTTCGACGCTGTTTTTCCCGTCATCATTCTGATCGGATTGATCGGCTTCTTTACCGACCAATTTCTGGCTTGGTTCAGGGGAATATTATTCCCGTACACTAGAAGGGCGCGCTCAACGGTAAAGCGGGCGCGAAAAGTAGAGCAGCAACCGCCACCCAAGAGTCAATCGCCGACCGCCGAACCATCGGTCAGGCAGTTAACAACGACATGAGTCAGTCAACGATTGAACTCCCGGATTATCGCACGCAGCCACCTAATGTTGCTGCGCGGTTTGATCGACTCAAGGCACGCCCTGTCGTACTTGAGGTTTGCGATCTGCAAAAATGCTTTGCCTCGCCTCAAGGGGAAGTGGTGGCGCTGCAGAATATAGATTTCGCTGTTCATCGGCGCGAATTCATGTGTGTCATCGGCGCCTCTGGCTGCGGGAAATCAACGCTGATCCGCATTCTGGCAGGGCTGGAATCACCAACTGCTGGAGAAGTCTTTTTGGATAAGAAACGGGTCAGCGGCCCGGGTCCGGAGCGCGGGATGGTCTTTCAAGGTTACACCCTTTTCCCATGGCTTTCAGTGAAGCAAAACGTCATGTTCGGCCTCAAAATGACCGGACATTCCTCAAGCGAGGCTGAACCAAACGCACGCCAATGGATCGAGATGGTGGGGCTGGCAAAGTTTGAAAATTCGTTCCCGCACCAGCTGTCGGGCGGAATGAAACAACGCGTCGCTATCGCGCGCGCTCTGGCCAATCAGCCGAGAGTGCTGCTCATGGACGAGCCGTTCGGCGCCCTGGATGCCCAGACCAGATGTCAGATGCAGTCGTACCTCCTCCAGATCTGGCGGAACGTCGATGTTACGATTGTTTTCATCACGCACGACCTCGATGAAGCAATTTATCTCGCCGATCGGATCCTGGTTCTCAAACCGCATCCCGGTCGAGTCGATGAAATGATTGAAGTTCCGGTGCCGCGACCGCGCACCTCCGAACAGTTTATTTCGCCGGAATTCCTGGCGACCAAGAAACGCCTGGAAGAGCTGATCCATCCGCCCAGCGAGTCGGCTGGAGACAAACTTCCGACATTGCGATTAACCCGCGTTGACGACGAAGTCGAGTAGCGGCGATGAAATCGCGCACCAAACGCAATAACGGAAATTCCGAAGGCAAAGTGCAGAGGATTAGTGTCTCGCTGCCCGAAGCCGTCTTTTGCGAATTAGATCAACTCGTTGGGGAGCGAGGTTGGGAAAGCCGCTCGCAAGCAATTTCAGTGATGGTGACGCAAGCCGCCCTTGAACACCGGGAAGACAAGGGAGATACGCTGATGGCGGGGACGATCACAATTGTGTACGACGAATCGAAAGGGAATTTGTTGCAGCGTCTGGCGGAGCTTGAGCGTCGCTACCTCGATGAAGTGATCAGTTCCCTTCACGTTCAACTGGAGTACGATCATCGGATCGAGGTCCTGCTCGTGCAAGGACCCGCACGTGATCTCCAGAATATTGCGGACGAATTGCTCGCTCTGAAAGGAGTGAAGACCGGGAAGCTTACTCTCACGACGATGCTTATGCCACCGCTTCATCCTCTGCCCCCGCGGGCGCACAGTTTCAATCCACTTTCCGGTAACGAGGCCAAACGATCATGACCCCCGCACAAACAAGACCTATCGTTCCTGTTCTTTTCGAGGAAGAGATCCCTGGCGGAGCGATGTGGTCATACGGCCTCAAGCGACATCACACCCTTCGACTGACCGCCCTCGAAAGCGGGGTAAACGTCGGAGCGATGCTCTACAGCCTGAATCATCCGCTCGATCGGTTGAATTTGCCAGATACCCTCAAAGCTCAGCACACCGCGAAGCTGACCACCGGACACATACTTTTGAGCGATATGGGACACGTTCTTTGCTCCATTTCGGGGGATACCTGTGGATGGCACGATCCCCTGGCGGGTCACTCCACAGCCGATCTTGTCCGAAAGAAATACGGACCATCGAGTTACCAGGAATCGCGCAATGCGTTTCATCGAAACGCCCATGACCAATTCCTGATCGAGCTTGGCAAATGGGGGCTGGGCAAAATGGACCTGGTGGCGAATATCAATTTTTTCAGCAAAGTTACTGTCGACATGGACGGGCGTATGCAATTCGTTAGTGGCAATTCTGTCGCCGGCTGCTCAATCGACTTGCGCGCTGAAATGGATACGCTCCTGGTCCTCAATACCTGTCAGCACCCAATGGATCCGGATCCACAGTACAACCCGAAGCCGGCTCGAATCGCGGTCTGGAAATCCGATCCGCCCGGCTCAGAGGATCCGTGCCGGATTGCCTGCCAGGAAAACGGGCGCGCCTTTACTTTAACCGAAGCACTTTTCCGTTCCTAGCGTCCCTGTACCCCGAAATATGAGCACACTGATTTATACCGAGAGCACCCTGCGCCCGGAAGACGCTGTCTACGATTGTACGGTGTTATCCGGCGAAGCTTGGATGCATCAGATTGCCTCCGGCCAAACTCTTCGGGTCGTTGATCTGGAGGGCAACCAGGCGGTCGACACTCTTTTTTACAATGCGCACGATCGGACAGAGCGGTACAGTGCCCAAGACACCATCCGGGAACAAAGCAGTATCTATCTGACGACCGGGACCAAGCTTATCTCTTCCGAAGGCAGCGTTTTGCTAACCATCGTCGCGGATACCTGCGGGCGGCACGATACCTTGGGCGGCGCCTGCTCGGCCGAGAGCAACCAGGTCCGATACGCGATCGAGAAGAAGCATATGCACAGTTGTCGCGACTCATTCCTCCTCGCAGCGGCTAAATCAGCACTAGGCTATACCAAGCGCGATCTTACTCATAATATCAATTTTTTCATGAATGTGCCGGTCACGCCTGAGGGCGGCCTTACCTTTGCAGACGGCGTCTCGGACAAAGGTCGCTACGTTGAAATGCGAGCGAAGATGGATGTCGTCGCGCTGATTTCCAATTGCCCACAATTGAATAACCCCTGCAACGCCTATAACCCAACCCCGGTGCGACTATTAGTCTGGGATTAACCCGAAAACCAAAGATAAGAGACAAACCACAGATTATACAGATTTCTCAGATGACTGAAGGCAAGGAGTCTGGCTGCAACCGTCGCAGGAATTTTTCCGGAACAAATTGCATGTGTCAGAATCCCCGCACTCCCCTCCTCCAATCTGTGAAATCTGTGGTTTAAAATTCGGAATCTGGGACTAAGCATCGGCAGGTCGCACCCATGTTCACCAAAGTCCTTGTCGCCAATCGCGGCGAAATCGCCTGTCGCGTGATTCGCACTTTGCGCAGGCTGGGGATCCAGGCCGTCTCGGTTTTCTCAGACGCAGATACCCACGCGATGCACGTCGCCCTGGCAGATGAATCGTTCCGAATCGGTCCGGCCCCGGCCAAGCAAAGCTACCTCGACTCTCAGCAGATTCTTTCGGTCGCAAGAAACTCGGGCTGCCAGGCGATCCATCCTGGATATGGGTTTCTAAGCGAGAATGCCGAGTTCGCGTCCGATTGTGAAGATGGCGGTATCCGCTTCATTGGGCCGACTTCAGAGCAGATAAAATCCTTCGGTCTCAAGCACATTGCCCGCCAACTCGCCTCAAAAGCGGGCGCACCGCTTCTACCCGGGACCACCCTGCTGGCGGACGCCGACGAAGCATTACTGGCCGCTGAGCAGATCGGTTTTCCGGTCATGGTTAAAAGCACGGCGGGTGGAGGCGGGATTGGACTTCAACTCTGCCGGTCGGCGGCTGAATTGCGAGAAAAATTCGAGGCCGTCAAGCGTCTTGGAGAAGCGAATTTCAAGCAGGGCGGAGTTTACCTCGAAAAGTTTGTCGAGAGGGCTCGCCACGTAGAGGTTCAGATCTTCGGCGACGGCAGAGGTCAGGTCCTGGCCCTCGGCGAACGCGATTGTTCGATTCAGCGACGAAACCAGAAAGTCATCGAGGAAACGCCGGCGCCTAATCTTTCGGACGCTGTCCGCCAGCGACTCTTAGAGGCTGCCATCAGTCTCGGCGAAACCGTCCAGTACGCGTCTGCCGGGACAGTAGAGTTTATTTACGATAGCGTCGGACAGACGTTTTATTTTTTGGAGGTTAACACCCGTCTTCAGGTCGAACACGGCGTGACGGAAGCGGTGACCGGTATTGACCTGGTGGAATGGATGATACGCCTTGCCGCGGGCGAACTTCCTCCACTGGAAACTCTCGTCCCCGTCTGCAAGGGCCACTCCATTCAAGTTCGCGTCTACGCCGAGGATCCAAACAAGAATTTCCAGCCCAGTTCGGGGCTCCTGACCGAAGTGATCTTCCCTGAAGACGTGCGGATTGACACATGGATCGAACGGGGAACCGAAATTTCTCCGTACTATGATCCGCTGATCGCCAAAATCATTGTTAAGGACAACGACCGCCCGGCCGCCCTGGCGAAAATGAAGAAAGCCCTTCAACAAACCCGTATTTACGGAATCGAAACCAACCAGCATTACCTCGAATCGATTCTGGAAAACGAACAGGTCAAGCGCGGCGACGTCACCACCCGACTCCTCTCATCGTTCGAGTATCGACCTGCAACGTTGGATGTTCTCGAATCGGGAACTCAGACCAGCGTGCAGGATTATCCGGGTCGATTGGGATACTGGGCCGTCGGAGTGCCGCCCTCCGGCCCCATGGATACACTGGCGTTTCGTTTCGGTAATCGACTCCTCGGAAACACTCCGACGGCTGCCGGATTGGAAATCACCATTTCTGGTCCGACGCTCCGATTCAACACCGACTGCGCTTTTTGTCTGGCCGGAGCGCCGATGCAGACAGAACTCGAGGGCGTTGAAATTGCGTTCTGGACGGTGATAGAGGCGCGCGCCGGACAAACGTTGAGCATCGGACAACTCACGGGAAGCGGAGCCCGAGCCTATTTTTTGGTGGAAGGCGGCCTGGATGTTCCCGACTATCTGAAAAGCAAGTCGACATTCGCCCTGGGGCGATTCGGAGGGCACGGAGGTCGAGTTCTTCGGGTCGGAGATGTCCTTCGCTTGACAAAGGGCGGCCGGAGTACGCCATCGGCGTTCAAACCGGCGCAGCCCACTCCCAAACTTTTACCCCTTCCCATCGTTCCGAAGTATTCCAGTTCATGGGAGCTTGGAGTGCTGTATGGACCGCATGGCGCGCCCGACTTTTTCGACTCCGAATACATCAAGACATTTTTTTCTACCGAATGGAAAGTCCACTATAACTCCAATCGAACGGGCGTCCGTTTGATCGGGCCGAAGCCGGTTTGGACTCGAACCGACGGCGGCGAAGCTGGTCTGCACCCGTCAAATATTCATGACAATGCTTACGCCGTAGGTGCTGTCGATTTCACCGGCGATATGCCCATCCTGCTCGGACCGGATGGCCCGAGCCTGGGCGGATTCGTTTGTCCAGCGGTTGTGGTGGAGGCAGAGCTCTGGAAGCTTGGACAGCTGAAGGCAGGAGATACTGTGCGTTTCCGCCGACTAACGGTCCTCGAAGCGGAAAATCTGAAATTCGCCCGGGAACATGAAATCGACACGTTGACGTCCTTTCCAAGGGCTCCATCGACTAGTCCTGCTTTTAGCGGAGGATCCGGCGACCAAGCAATCCTCGCCGAACTCGAACCCCATGGAGATCGGCCACGCGTTGTCTATCGAGGGTCCGGCGATTCTTACATTCTGGTAGAATACGGACCAATTGTTCTGGATTTGAACCTCCGTTTCCGTGTCCACGCCCTGATGCAGTGGCTGGAGGGCTATCAACTTTCAGGTATAGTCGATCTGACGCCAGGTATTCGATCGTTACAAGTCCATTTTGACAGCAGGGAAGTTCACCTCAAGGATTTACTCGACGTTCTCCTGAACGCCGAAAAAGAACTGCCGCAGGCTGACGCGATGGAAGTCCCGACGCGTATAGTCCATATGCCGCTCTCCTGGGAAGACGAATCGACCTTGCGGGCGATTGAGAAATACATGCAGTCCGTGAGAGCCGACGCACCGTGGTGCCCGAGCAATCTGGAGTTCATCCGGCGCGTGAACGGCCTCAAGAGTATCGAAGATGTCAAACGAATCGTCTTTGATGCCAGCTACCTCGTTCTAGGTCTCGGCGACGTCTACCTCGGTGCCCCAGTCGCCGTTCCGATTGACCCGCGGCATCGATTGGTGACGACAAAATATAATCCGGCCCGAACCTGGACGCCGGAAAACGCGGTCGGCATCGGTGGGGCTTATTTATGCATCTACGGAATGGAAGGCCCCGGGGGTTACCAGTTTGTCGGTCGCACGGTTCAAGTTTGGAACCGTTTTCATGTCACGAGGAATTTCGAGACTGGGAAACCTTGGCTACTGCGCTTTTTTGACCAGATTCGATTCTATCCTGTTGCGGCAGAGCAACTGCTTCGTCACAGAGAAAATTTTCTGGACGGCAAATTCAACCTGGCGATTGAGGAAGAGACTTTCCGTCTTCGTGATTACCAGGCTTTTCTTGCCCGGATGGCGACTGAGGCGGCCACGTTCAAGGCGGAGCAGCAGGCTGCATTTGAAGCCGAGCGGGACCGATGGGCTTCCACCGAGTTCGTTCCGGCGGAAGACTCCGGCCCCACAGCAAGTCCGGAGGATGTGCAGCTCCCAGAAGGCGGATCGTTTGTTGACGCTCCGGTTGCCGGCAGCCTGTGGAAACTAATGGTGACGACAGGAGACAGGGTTGAGGCGCAGTCACCATTGGCGATCATCGAGTCGATGAAGATGGAAATGCAGGTCTGCGCAACTCGCACCGGCACAGTCCACTCAGTTTTGTGCAAAGAATCTTCTGCGGTTTCTCAAGGACAGCACCTGTTCATCCTTTTGCCACTTTGATGGCAACAAAATGCCCACTATTTCGGGACAGGACAGTCACGGGATTACTTTCCTGTTCTCCGATCCAGGGGTATAGTCCGCAAGTTTGAATAGCGCTTGCAAAAACAGCGTCTCAAGCCCAGGAGCAAAACTATGAGCGAATTTCCGGAAATCCAACCGTTCGGACCAAGGCCTGCACAACACAACGAGAATCCGCCGGTCGCATCTCAGCCGGTCACTCCACCTCAGCCCGCTCCTCCCGCTGTGATTGCCGCTCCGCAAAGCCGCGTGAATCTAACCGTGGTCGTCACAGCGGTATCGGTCGGATTCGCTTTGGGGTACCTGGCCTCCCGGTACCAGCAGCTCATTCTCAGCCAGAGCAAGATCGACGAATTCATCAATTATGCCCAGGCTTGGATTCGCGAACAGGGGCCAAAGATTACCGACCCGATTAAACAGGGCCTGGAATCTACGGGTTCCAGTGTGGAACAGGCGATTAAAAAAGTGAGCGCGAGTCATCCGTTGGAGTCGTTCAATTTCTTCCAGCGCCCGAAGCCCCGGAAATTCCTTGGATTCGAGATTTTTTGAATCTACCAGCTAAATCCCGCTCCTAAATCGATTTGTTGGACCCAATAGTCTCCTCCGATCTCACCTGAATAGTCTGTGAACACGCGCCAAGAATCGTTGACTCGATAGGCCACCCCGATAGAGCCCCAGGCGGCATTCCGATTAATGCCTGTCCAGGTGTCCAGATACTCGTGCTGCCAGCCAAGCTGAGCGTAGGGTGTCCACTTACCGGCATGCCATGCCACTCGACCGCCCACGCGGCTCGCAAGCTCGCGTAAAGGTATAAAGCCGTCCGCGTAATCGTACTCAAGGCTGGCCCATGGTCCGACTTCGAACGAGCCAAAGCGCCATGCGTACCCAGTCCCGACATACGCGGTGGCGTCCAACCCATTGGTGGTGCCGCCGTTCACGTCATAAGCCGTAGTGCCAAGCAGGCCGGCCAGAGTCACGTACCAACCCCCCTTCCAGAATGACGTGTAAAGTCCGCCCCTGAAAGTGTTCGCGCTGAAATTCTGACCATCCCAGCGACCCGAAGTATAGGTGTAATCGGTAATAACGCCGACCAGCCAATGCGGCCGCACCCGGTAGTCCAGCCCAATCGTGACCTGGCCGGCACCATAGTGGAGCGAATGGAAATCGTCATAATGGCCGAATAATCCGGTTCCAACCGCCCAGACATCCCAATGCTTCTGCACCAGGGCCGGAGTGGAAACTGGCTCCTTAGCCACCACTTGCTTTCCGTCCTTGCTGTATCCGTAGGTCGGTGTGGGAGAAACCTCTGCGGGTCCCTCCTCAGCGCTATCCCGAATCTCAGCAGCGCGTTGCTCGATTGAATTCGTTACCGCAGCCGCACTGTCGATTGTCGACTGTTGAATCGGTGCAAACGTTCGGGCAGGCGTGGGCGTCGGTTTTGGCGTCGGAGTCGGCGTGGGCCTTGGTGTCGGCGTCGGGGAAGGGCTACCACCAGGTTTTGGCGTCGGCGAAGGGCTACCACCCGGTTTCGGTGTTGGTGTTGGTGTCGGCTTCGGCGTGGGGGTCGGTGTTGGCGTGGGGGTCGGTGTTGGTGTGGGGGTCGGTGTTGGCGTGGGGGTCGGTGTTGGCGTGGGGGTCGGTGTTGGCGTGGGGGTCGGTGTTGGCGTGGGGGTCGGTGTTGGTGTGGGGGTAGGTGTTGGCGTGGGGGTCGGTGTTGGTGTGGGGGTTGGCGCTGCACTCGTGTTAACCTCCCAGCCGAGAATAGTAAAGTTCAGGAGGATCGCCGCCGCTAGGTATGCCATAATGCTTCTCATATGTCCAAATTGATCTTTCGGAAGAAAGATCAGTCCGGTGGCGGTCGACACAAAACACACTAGTTAGGTCGAAGCAAGCCAACCGTTTCTTCTTTAAACTGGTTTGGAGAAGTTTTGACAAGTAGCGAATTAACATTCTTCCGTGCAACCGCAATAAGTTACCCAAAACTCTCCTATCTCTATTTGTGACAATACCTGTAATTTATGCTAATTCGAAATTAATGTATTCGATACTGATATCATGGCTTATCGTGGAGTAATCAGCTCATGTTTATCGTTTTCAAAGTACTCATATAGCAGGTTAGCTTCGGCGTTACCAAATCCGCTCACCGCCCGTTGAAGAAACGTAACGATTGAGGATGCCGGTTGTTACACGTGATCGGGCATTGCAGACAGAGGAAATCTTGTGTAGGCAGAGAAACCCCCAATGCAGATTTTGAGCGACCTAAGAGATCTGACGCCAAATCAGCGGAACGCTGTCCTGGCGAGCTTCCTGGGATGGACTCTTGATGCGTTTGATTTCTTTATCATTGTTTTTGTCTTGAAGGATATAGCGAAGGAATTCAATGCGGATATTCCATCGGTTACCGCCACACTCTTCCTGACCCTGGCGATGCGACCTCTCGGCGCATTCCTGTTCGGTATCCTGGCGGACCGATTCGGGCGCAGGCCAACGTTAATGATCGATATTCTATTTTATTCGGTCGTTGAATTTCTGTCCGGTTTTGCGCCCTCCCTGACCGCTCTGGTGATTCTCAGGGGTTTGTATGGCATCGCGATGGGCGGGGAATGGGGTGTGGGCGCGTCGCTTACCATGGAAACTATCCCGGCCAAAACCCGGGGGATTATTTCTGGACTGCTGCAGGCCGGTTACCCGAGCGGCTACTTATTAGCGGCGGTCTTGTACGGCACCGCTTACCATTTTCTCGGTTGGCGCGGGATGTTTATGATAGGCGCTTTGCCAGCGCTGCTGGTGCTCTTCATCCGCAGGAACGTTGAAGAGTCCCCGGCCTGGCAACAGCGAAGAGGTCAGCCGAATAGAATTGGAGCGACCATCAAAGGAAGGTGGAAGCTTTTTATTTATGTCATCGTCCTGATGACCGCCTTCAACTCGTTCAGCCACGGAACGCAGGATATCTACCCGACATTTCTAGAGGTGCAGCAAAAATTTTCCCCTGCGATCGTGAGCACGATCGCGGTCATCTACAATCTGGGCGCTATTCTGGGAGGACTCACTTTCGGCGCTTTCTCTGAGCACATTGGCCGCCGCCGGGCGATTGTCACCGCGGCGCTCCTCACGCTTCCCGTCGTTCCGCTTTGGGCCTTTTCAAACAATGTCGTCCTGCTTTCCATCGGCGCGTTTCTGATACAGTTCTTCGTACAGGGAGCGTGGGGCGTAATCCCGGTTCATCTGAACGAGCTTTCCCCTGATTCGGTGCGAGGAACGTTCCCCGGTTTTACCTATCAATTGGGCAACTTTTTCGCCTCAAAGAATGGAACGATCCAGGCGACGCTCGCGGTCTCATGGGGCAACAATTACGGTTTGGCGCTTGCCGTCACCGCGGCCATCGTGGCGATCGCCGTAGCGGCCGTGACGGCGTTTGGTCCCGAGGAACGGGGCGTAAGATTCGGCGAGGGGCACCGATCAGCATAAGCGCAAACGCCATTATCAGTGTCAGTGGGAACGCCTTATACTGCTTAATTCATTCCGAAATCCAATATCTTTGCCTGCCGAACCGAAACCTATCTTCCCCGTTTTTTCCCACTGGCACTGACACTGCCACTGGCACTGAAATGGCGCCGACAGTTTCCTTTCTTTTCGGTTCGACTGCGATTAAGGATTTAGTTCTTATTCCTAAATAATTCCCCCAATGAATAAAGCTCGGATCATTCTCGACTCTGATTTTGCAATATCTGAACTCGACCGTCGTCTTTTCGGCTCGTTCGTTGAGCATCTGGGACGCTGCGTTTACACCGGCATTTTCGAACCAGGTCACCCGACAGCGGACAAGAACGGTTTTCGCCAAGACGTTCTTGACCTGACGAGGGAGCTTGGCACGACGATCATCCGTTATCCGGGCGGCAATTTTCTGTCCGGATACAATTGGGAAGATGGGGTCGGACCAATCGATAAGCGACCCGTTCGTCTGGACTTGGCGTGGCTAAGCACCGAGACAAACCGGTTCGGAACCAACGAGTTCATGGAGTGGTGTCGAGCGGCAGGGACGGAGCCGATGCTCGGGGTGAATCTTGGGACCAGAGGAGCCGACGAAGCGAGAGAGTTTGTCGAATACTGCAACCACAAGAGTGGAACGTACTTTAGCGACTGGCGGGTCGCGCACGGCTATCCGGAACCACATGCCGTCAAGTTCTGGTGTGTCGGCAACGAGATGGATGGACCCTGGCAAATCTGTCATAAGACAGCCGCTGAGTACGGGCGCGCTGCGAAGGAAGCCGCGAAGGTCATGAAATGGGTCGATCCCTCCATTCAACTTGCCGCTTGCGGTTCGTCCCATCGGGCTATGCCCACCTTCGGCGCCTGGGAATACGAGGTGTTAGAGCATACATTTGAGGAGGCCGATTTTCTCTCACTTCACATGTACTATCAGAATCCGTACAACGAAGTCGGCGAATTCCTCGCGAACATTGAGATCATGGATCGCTTTATCAAGGAGGCGGTTTCTGTCTGCGACGCGGTCGCGGCAAAGCGGCGCTCCTCGAAACGAATGATGCTCTCATTCGACGAATGGAATGTCTGGTACAAAGCGCGGACGGACGAGGACCATAGTAAACCCGGCTGGCCCATTGCCCCACGGCTGATCGAAGAAATCTATGATTTGCAGGATGCTCTCATGGTAGGAGGCGCCCTGATTACGTTGCTGAACAATTCGAACCGGGTTAAAGCCGCTTGTCTGGCCCAGCTAGTTAACGTGATTGGCGCAATTTTCACGGAGCCCGGCGGACCCGCATGGCGACAAACAATCTTTCACCCGTTTAAACTGGCAGCCCAACACGCACATGGCAAAGTGCTCCAAACGAAGATCGAAACTGCCCAATTCGAGACGAAAACGGCGGGAACGATCGACCAGGTGATCGCGTCCGCGGTGCATGATGCGAACCGAAAGAAGGTTTCTCTCTTTGTCTTGAACCGCGACGCTGCCGATTCGCTGGATCTCTCGATCGATTTGCGCGCGTTTCCCCCAATCACAGGGTGCGAAGCCATCGAAATCGCAGGACCGGATCTTCTGGCGACAAACACCGCGCAGCGACCGGACGCTGTCCAACCGAACGGACACCAGGAATTTTCAATCCGATCGGACCGGCTCACCGCCAAACTCCATCCCCTCTCCTGGAATCTGCTGTCTTTGTCGTACTAAAGCCGCGCAATGTGGCATAGTTGGAGCCCGGGGTGAAATCCCTTGATAGATCATCCCAATTTTTCTATACCCGAACAAATGCTTCCCCCAATGAAAAGAGCCATTTACTGCCTTGCCGCATGTTTTTCTTCCACCGTTGCGTTCAGTGCCACCACCGAGTTGACATACTGGGACTTCCTCGGTGGTGGAGACGGAGTTCGAAACAAACAGATCGTTGAGGAATTCAACAAGAGCCAAAATGAAATCCACGTAACCGAATCGACCTTGCCGTGGGGTGAGCCATTTTATACCAAGGTCCACACGGCCGTTGTCGCCGGTCAGACACCGGATGTGATGACCTACCATCTATCACATTTCGCTGCCGGAATTACCGCCAAAGACCTGCGACCCATCACCACAGAAGAACTGGCGCAAGCTGGCCTTAAGGCCGACGACTTTCAAAAATCGTTGGTGGACCGCTCATTGGAGCTCAGCAAGAACTACGGACACTCGGACCAACTCTTTGGAGTGCCGCTCGATATCCATACCCTCGTCTTATACTATAACAAGACAGCCCTCCAAAAGGCAGGTTTGCTCGGTTCGGACGGTAAACCGACAGGTCTCGACGGGATGGACGCGTTCACAAAGATGCTGACCACGGCGAAGGAGAAAACGCACCTCATTCCGGTCTCTGAGAACATGTACTCAGAAGACCCGGCCTCCCTATGGCGGCTCTGGTACACGTTTTTCAAGCAGCAGAAAGGCGACTTTTTGAAGGACGGCAAACTCAGCTTCGATGACGTCACCAATCAAGGAACCAAGTCACTCCAGTTCCTCGCCGATTGGGCAAAGCAAGGATTGATTCCGAAAAATACAGGGTATGCCTCCATGGTGGCACTGTTTTCTGCGGGCCGCGCCGTCTTTATGATCAATGGCAACTGGGAAGTGCCGACCATGGTTGATTTGCAAAAGCAGGGCAAACTCCCGTTTGAATATGGAATCGTTGCGCTTCCAAAATTCTTCGAAAATCAGGAAACTTGGGCGGACTCGCATCAACTTGCCATACCAAATAACGACAAGAGCCCCGCGTCGCCCGAGAAAGTCGCTGCAGTCCTCAAGTTCATCGCCTATTTCGTCAAGCAGACGACGTGGGCCGGCGGCGGCCATATTCCGGCCTACCTTCCAGTGCAAGAGAGCGATGCCTACAAACAGATGGTACCGAACAACGAATACAGTCCCCAGGCTGCAAAGGACGTCGAGTTTGAGCCGGGTCTTCCAATTTTTGGCGTAGGCGGGCCGACATTCGCTCCAATTAGTAATTTTCTCGTTCCGGCTGTGAACGGACAACTGCCTGTCGACCAAGGGATCAAGCAATTCATCGGAGAATTGGAAAAGTTCTCAAATCAACAGCAGTAAGGACAGCAAGGTTGTCGAAAACCTGCGGAAGCAGGCCGAATAGAGCAGGTCCCTGCCATGTCGCAAACCCAGCGAAACGCCAGCCGATCCCGACATCGAAAAGGCTGGCGAGTCGCTTGGTTTTTTGTTGCGCCCTTCCTGTTTTTATATGTCCTGTTCCTCATCTATCCGGCAATCCAGGTCGCCTATTTGAGCTTAACCAACTCGGACATCGCGGGACAGGGTCGGTTCATCGGATTGGCCAACTACGTGGAGTTGGCCCATGACGGCGATTTTTGGGCTTCGGTGTGGCACACCATTTATTTTATCGTGTTGACGGTCGTCCCGAATACGCTGGTCGGGTTTTTCTTCGCACTCCTGGTCGTTCGTCTGAAGCGCCTGAGATTGGCGGTGCTTTCGGCATTTTTTCTGCCATTCGTTCTGCCGGTCAGCGTTGTCACGACCACCGCTCTCTGGCTTCTTGACGCGAATTTCGGCATCATCAATTACGTTTTCGGATCCCAACTCGCGTACTTTGCCGACCCGAACTGGGCGATGCCGGGCGTGGCCCTGGTGACGATATGGTGGACGGTCGGATTCAATATGCTCCTTTTCATTGCCGGCCTTCAGAATATCTCGGGCGACCTTTACGAAGCCGCCGGACTCGACGGAGCGAATGCCCTCCAGAAATTTCTTTTCATCACTTGCCCGCTCATCTGGCCGGTAACGAGCCTGGTGCTGATCCTGCAGCTTATCCTTCAGTTCAAAATCTTCGACCAAGTGTATCTGCTGACCTTAGGTGGACCGTACAATTCCACGATGGTGGTCCTTTTCTACATGTACCGCGAGGCATTTCAGCAGGGCCGCGGCGGATACGCCGCGACGGTCGCGATCGTGCTCGTCGTGGTCATCATCCTTGTTTCGGCGATTCAATTCCGATTGCTGAACGCTAGACGAGCGAAATGAACACCCGGCGCTTTTCGATCTTAGGGCTGATCTGCACGATCCTGACCGTAATCATGGCCTTGGCTGTGGATTTTTCCAATCTACTGGATCGCGGCCACGGCTTTCAAAGGTGAAACAGACACCATCTCGGTTCCGCCGAAATTCTTCCCATGGCCACCCGATTTTGAAGCCTTCACTTATGTCATTCAAAATAGCCCGATCTTCCGTTGGTACTTCAATACCATCGTGGTGTCGGTATCCGTGACGTTCTGCACGATCTTGTTTTCTCTGATGTGTGCTTACGCCCTCTCGCGCCTGGAATTCAGCGGAAAACGGGTGATTTACGGAGCGCTGCTCATCGGCTTTATGCTTCCGTTCGGCGCACTGGCGATTCCGCTCTTCATGCAGATGAACAGGATGAATCTCGTGAATTCCTATCTCGGGGTGATCCTGCCGCAGATTGCGACTCCGCTGACGGTGATCGTTTTCAAGCAATTCTTTGATGAAGTGCCCAGAGACTTCCGCGACGCTGCGCTGATCGATGGGGCAAGCGAGGTAAAAATCCTGTTTGGGATCTATCTCCCGATGAACTGGAGTATCACCTGGGCCATGAGCATCGTGACGTTCATCGGCACGTGGAATAACTTCCTCTGGCCGTTGATCATCACCAACTCGACCTTGATGCTGACAATTCCAGTTGGGATGACCCAGGTTCAATCTGCTTATGGAATCGCGTTCGCCAAAACGTCCGCAATTGCCGTTTTGGCGTCGATCCCAACAGCGGCTGCTTACCTCGTCTTCCAGAAGAGAGTAACGCAGGGCGTCATGGCGGCAGCCGGATTGAAGTAGCCAAAAAATATTCGGTTTTCGCTTTACATGGGATGAAAGACGTACACGATCGTTTTTTTCGGAAACCAGGTGATCGCTGACTTGGAATCACTATCGACAAATTCGGGTGTGAAGGCCAGGGAGCGCCAATCGACACGCGCAGCCAGCGTCGTCGACACGGCTCGTCTCTGCTCTGGGACGCGACATCGCCAGCGGCGTCTGGAAACCGGATGAGACTTTGCCGACCGAGCCGGAACTCGCGCATCGATTCGGCGCGGGTCGAAACGCGGTTCGAGAGGCCGTCAAGATTCTTGCCGCAAAGGGCTTGGTGCGAACCGAACGTCGGGCCGGTACCATTGTCCGTCCGGAATTCTGCTGGAATCTCCTGGATCATGAAGTGCTGAGCTGGATGTTAGCGGCGACGGCGAACCGAGACAATCTGCTCGATGAGTTGTCCGAACTGCGCTCCATCATCGGACCGACTGTCGCAGCGCTGGCAGCCACCCACGCGTCAGCCATGGAAACGCTGCAAATCTGCGACGCCTACGACCAGATGGAGAAACACTCCGCCGAGATGCAAAAAGTGATTGACACGGACATTACATTCCACGAACTGCTTTTCGAAGCTACTCACAACCGGCTTCTTGTTGCTCTTGTTCCCGCGTTTTCACTTTTGTTACGAGCAAATTTTGAGATCTCGGTGCGCGCCGGCAAACAGACGAACCGGAACCTGAAGGAGCATCGGCAGATTGCTGATGCGGTCTCCAGGCGAGATCCGGAAGCGGCCCAAAGAGCCACGCGGAAGCTTCTGGGAAAAAACACCGCCGACCTTTCGGAGATGATCAAAAGAGAACGGCGAACGCGGAGGTAAAGCGCTTTGGCGCGTAGCCGTGTTTTGCTGGTAGGGCGAGGCTGCGTCATCCGAGCCGGGGCTTGCGCATCGTTCGCTCATGGTAGGGCGAGGCTCCGTCCGAGCCGGGGAAGACGCGCCGTTCCCGGCTCAGACGGAGCTTCTCCCTACCAAGATCCTTCGCCAGAATAATCGCCCACAGAACGGAAAGGGCCCTCTCCATTCTGAACTCCTGCCACTCCTGACTCCTGAGTTCTGCTTTCCGGGCTTGCGCAAACTACGCCAACCACCCGAAATGCCTACACACTCAGTGCGAATGCCTGGGAATCTCTGCACCACTTTTGCCGACCAGAAAGTCGAAATCCACCCCCTGATCCGCCTGCAGCACGTGATCGAAAAACAATTTGTACCATCCACGCGGAGGCGCTTCCGGCGGGATCCATTCGGCTTTGCGCCGTGTTAGTTCTTCGTCCGAGACTTCCAGGTGAAGTCTCCGTTCCGGGACATTCAGTTCGATCATATCTCCCGTCCTGACGAGGGCTAGCGGTCCCCCAGCAGCCGCTTCCGGGGCAACATGGAGAACAACTGTGCCAAATGCCGTGCCGCTCATCCGGCCGTCCGAGACGCGGACCATGTCGGTGATGCCTTTGCGCAGCAGTTTCGGCGGTAACGGCATATTGCCAACCTCTGCAAATCCCGGATAACCTTTCGGGCCGGCGCCTTTTAGCACCATCACGCAAGTTTCATCGATCTCGAGATTTTCGTCGTCGATGGTTTCGTGCAACTGTTCGATGTTCTCAAAAACGACTGCACGGCCCCGGTGCGTCAGTAATGCAGGGGTTGCGGCCGAAGGCTTGATCACGGCTCCTTGCGGCGCAAGGTTTCCCCGTAAAACCGCAATCCCGGAAAGCGGCTTGAACGGCTCGGAAAACGAAAAAATCACCTGGCGATTGTAACACTCCGCATCCTTTACGTTTTCCCAAATCGTGTTCCCGTTCACGGTCAGCGCTTCCTTGTAAAGAACCCCAGCTTCTCCGAGTTCACGCAAGACCGCAGGCAGTCCACCGGCGTAGTAAAAATCCTCCATCAAGAACTCTCCGGAAGGCTGCAAGTTCAACAAACAGGGCAGGTCCGCGCCTAGTTCGATATCATCCAGTTTCAGGTCGACTCCGACTCGACCCGCCAAGGCGATCAGGTGAATGATTGCGTTCGTGGATCCTCCGATTGCGGCATTGGCACGGATAGCATTCTCGAACGCATCTCGCGTAAGAATCTTGTCCATGGTCAGATTCTCAAACACCATCTCGACGATTCGCCGCCCTGCCATATGCGCCAGCACCTGG
Organism: uncultured Verrucomicrobiae bacterium; assembly: GCA_963846195.1. Taxonomy (GTDB): domain Bacteria; phylum Verrucomicrobiota; class Verrucomicrobiia; order Chthoniobacterales; family JAFAMB01; genus JAFAMB01. The sequence goes on along the minus strand of CAWJVG010000014.1, from coordinate 30,284 downwards.
CGACGCGCATCGACGGCTGGAATGGCCGCATTGTGTGGCAGGCCCATTCCGAGAGCTTCAACCATTGAGGCCATGGTAGAGGCGGTCCCCATCGTCATGCAGTGCCCGCGCGATCGATTCATGCAGGACTCCGCTTCGAGGAAATCCTTCATGTCCATCTTTCCTGCGCGCACAGCCTCGGACATCTGCCAAACGCCAGTTCCCGAACCGATTCGCTGCCCCTTAAAACAGCCGTTCAGCATTGCACCCCCGGAAACGACCAGAGTCGGTAAGTTACAGCTCGCAGCACCCATCATCAGCGAAGGAGTCGTTTTGTCGCAGCCGCACAGGAGCACAACCCCGTCGATCGGATTGCCGCGAATTGACTCCTCGACATCCATGGAGGCGAGATTGCGGAACAACATAGCGGTCGGGCGAAGATTCGATTCCCCCAACGACATGACCGGGAATTCAACAGGAAAACCGCCTTTTTCGTAGATGCCCTTTTTGACGTACTCGGCAAGTTCGCGGAAATGCGCGTTGCAAGGCGTAAGCTCGGACCAGGTGTTGCAAATGCCGATCACCGGACGTCCGTCCAGCAAATGATTGGGGAGACCTTGGTTCTTCATCCATGAGCGATGAATGAATGTGCTGCGATCAATTGTCCCGAACCAGGCGTGGCTTCTGAAATAGGGCGGTGTTTTCTTATCCATGGGGGGTTTGTTGTTCGTTCCATCCCAATCGTACTCGTCCTCGTCCTCGTCGTCGTGCTCGATTTGTGACCGTTGCTGGCTCGATCGGCAAAAGGCTCCCAGCCAGCGCCGTTCAGGGACGCCGCGTAAGCAGCGCGTCCCCGGTCTACCCAGACGCCCGAGTAAGCAAAGCGGGGACTCCTCGCCCACTAAAATCACGTATCGACGCCAAATGCTTCCGTCGCGATGAGTTGGTAAAAGTCCTCGTAATCAGTGCCAGACAGCTCGTAACCGAGGTCTTGGTCCGCAAACCAGACTTCACGGGAACAAGTCCCTCCTTCGACAACGAATCCATAAAAGTTGCTCTTCCCGTCGTCGACCACCGGAACCCAGCTCACCTTCTCAAAGGGTTCCTCACCCTTCCAGAGCGAAAAATCGCTATCCGGATCCGGCGAAAGCACCGTAATTGTGCCGATATCGCCGGCGCCAAACCTTTTCAGGAAATTTCGATATTCCTCCGGCAAAGTGAATCCGGATTTCTGCTCAAGCTTTGCCAGTTTGTCCTCCCTCAGCGGCTTATCGCGAATGAAGAACTCCGATTCCAGCTGCTCAGGATCTTCTTCACGAATCTCCTGAATCAAATCATCAAATTCGTCCTGAGTCATACAGAGTAGTTGCCTTCCGAATCGGACACTGCCCTTAGTTCAGAATCGCGCAAGTCGAGTTTTACCATTTTGTCGTGGTTCCGGTCGGCCCTCCGTGTCCGGGAGGCGAAATCGCATTCCCCGACCAAGAGGGCAAGCGGAATCGACGATGTTTTAGGCGATCGCGTAAAGGTCACGATGTGCGGCACGTTTCTTCCGTACAAAACGTGGTAAACCGCGACCAGGAGTAAAGGAGTAAAGGAGTAAAGGAGTAAAGGAGTAAGGAGTAATGGAGTAATGGAGTATTGGAGTATTGGGATTGCGCGGTATTGATCGTCGTTTCGACCCACTCCATCGTTTGTTAATCTGCAAACGGGCGCTTTGCTCGGCGCTCCTGGCTCCGCCACTCCACCACTCCATTACTCCAACACTCCATTACTCCACCACTCCATCACCCCCGGACTTTGGGGGGCTGCGCGGTGAGATCCAGCGCGTTTAGCAGCTCGCGATCGTGATCGACGCCGGGGTTGTCCGCCGTCAGAAGTTTATCTCCGTAAAAGATCGAGTTTGCTCCCGCGAATAGACAGAGCGCTTGCGCTTCTTTGGAGAGTCGTGTGCGCCCGGCCGACAAACGGACCTTCGCGTCAGGCAATGCGATCCGGGTCGTCGCGATCAGACGAACCAATTCGAAGATATCGACAGGCGGTTGATTTTCGAGAGGTGTTCCCGGCATTGGCATCAAGCAGTTGATCGGCACACTCTCGGGCGGCGGATCAAAATTGGTCAGTACCTCCAGCATCTTCAGCCGATCAAGCTCAGTCTCTCCCATCCCGACAATCCCTCCACAGCAGACCGACCATCTTGGCTTGTTGAACGGCATGTATCGTGTTGAGGCGATCCGAGTAAAGGTGAGTCGAGACGATTTCGGGATAATAATCCTCCGAAGTGTCGATGTTATGATTATAGGCCGTGACTCCCGCTTTCTTGAGCTTTTCGGCTTCGCCCAAGCTAAGCTGTCCAAGCGTCACGCAGACCTCCATCCCAAGCTTGCTTACTGCGCGCACGATTTCGAGAACTTGCTCAAATTTGGCGTCCCCGTCGCGCACTCCTTTCCATGCCGCACCCATGCAAAAGCGTGTGGAGCCGTTTTCTCGAGCCCGGCGAGCCACCTCTACCACATCGTCGGGATTCATCAGTCGTTCGGCCCGGACACCCGTGTGATACCGCGCGCTCTGCGCACAGTACGCGCAATCCTCGCTGCAACCACCGGTTTTGATGCTCAGCAGCGTGCAGAGTTGCACTTCGCTCCTGTTCCATCGCGAAGCAAAGGTCGAGCGAGCGCGTTCGATCAGATCGAAAAAGGGCGTGGCGTAGATCCGTTCGAGTTCGGCAAGGTTCATGGCAGCAGGCTTCACTGAAATCCTGTGCTCCATTTCCCTGTGACCGAAACGAGGACGGGCAATTCATTCGTCATATACTGCGTCTTGCCCACGGCGCCTACCATCTTCGCGCCGGTGGCCTGATACCACATCTTCGACATGCTCTCGGCGGTGTAGCATCCCCAGCTCTGCACCTGGGCATCCCGTGCAAATATCCCATGATGCAATTTGTCCTTCAGTTCGTCTTCATGAAGCCAGACCTTTGAGCCGCTCGCGATCTCGTTGCTGTAATCGATCATGAAACAGGCCCGATTCGAGTGTCCAAAATAATCAAACGACGCGATCTTGCGGTGCGGTCGATCTCCCCCGTAATTTAGATAGTAGCAGAGCTGGTCGGTGCTGTTGAAAAAGATCAAGTTGAGCCCGTATTTGTCCCTGACCGATTCAATGATACTGAAAAGGTTCTCGTGTTCCTGTCTTTGACGGCGCTGGTAGCCCCGCTGATAAACAAGCCACGTGATTCGGGCCGACGGCCCATATTGTTGCCGGAGCTGGTCGATCCGGATTCGGCTTGCGCGCACGAAATTCATCCACCAGTTGTCATGCGGCTGAATCTTATATTTTTCCCATTCCATCAGCGAGGGAGATCCGGTAAGTACGATGTGCTCGCCCTGATCTTGAGCGATCGCGACCGACCCGAGAATCAGGCTGACCCAGAACAGTGACAGCAATCGAGACATGGCTGTGGTTTTAGCGCGGGTTTTTAAAACTTTCCAGTCTTTCCATAAGAACGTTCACCGCCAATGAGACGGCAAGCAGCATCCCCATCTGGAAAAGCGAATAAACCGGCAGATAAAACCGCGCTCCAAGAAAGGTGCTGAAACAGTTCGCCAAAGAGATCAGGATCCCGACGACGAGCATGCCGGCGGCATACGAAGTGCCCGCCTTGGTGACCGGATCCTGGGAAGCGCCAACCAACGCGAATCCGCCGAACGCAATTGTCAGGCAACCCATCGCCAGCATCGGAATCCCGTACAAAAGATGGACGTATGGAATCCGCTCCCAGGCGGCAGCGTAATAACCCGGCTCGTGTCGAAATGACCAGAGACCTCTCAATCGTCCGTATCGCGGGTAAGGTAGTTGCGTTTGCAGCCAATCGGTGAGGATAAACGGCGAATACGCGAGATCCGATTGCGCAAAGAACGGCGCTCGTTGGAAGTCGCTCCAGGCAGCTTTCAGGAAATGGGGTTCTCCCGAAAGCAGAACGCAGGTTGCGATCCGGTTTAGTCTGAGATCTATCTGCCAGGTCCGACGCTGCATCTCGTTGAGACCGGCTCGAACGAGGATCTCATCGATCTTATAGAATAGAAACATGTCTGTCCATTTGTCTCCCTCAGCCAGAGATCGATTGAGGGCGTCGAGCGCCTCTGTCACCACAGGATCGGCCAACTTCGTACTGATCCCGGCAAAGATGGCGGTCCTCTCTTGCTCCGGCAATCGTTCCAGATAGCTCAGACGCCACTCAAACGTTTCGCCGAAGGTGGAACGAAACGGCACGCGAAACAGCCAGCACATCGTCTGCTGCACCAGCAACGAGGTTTCAATTGCGGAAAGGCCGACCACCACGAAGATTAGAAATCTGCGCGTGGAACGAAATCGAGATTGGCCGCCGGTCGATGGCGCGGCGATGCCACGCTGGAGCAATTCCCGCCCCGCGAACGGCAACAGGGCGATCGGCAGCCCGGCGGCGAGTACCGCGTTAATTTGCCGGGTCAACGCCGCCGCGAGAAGCAGGCTGAAGTAAAGAACGATCGTTCGTCGATCGAGCTCCGGCACCCTGAAACAATTCCAGCCATAAGCCGCGATGAGGTAAACTAGAGGGTTGCTGAACGCCTCGCTTCCAATGCAATTCGCATAGATGTAAAGCCATGGAGTGAGCGCGAAGAACACTGCAAACAAGATTCTCATTTGGAAACCGGTACTGAACGTCCTGACAGCATAGAACAACGAAAAGATCAGGAAGAGATGCTGCACCAGGATCAGGGTGTAGATTCCTGCGTCGTTCAGCGGTGTGATGCTGATGGAGAGATAAGGCATCCCGTGACCGCCCAGGAAGCTGCCGGCAATACTTCCAGCGAACACCATCAACCGGCCGCCCAGACAATACCCAGGCAACCAATGGATGATGCCTTTCGGAGCAAAGGTAGAAGCTATTTCGTTGAAACCGTCTGAATCGCGCCAAAGGGGCGGTAAGGTCAGCAAGATATAGAGCGACGGAATTGATAAGACAGCCAGGGGAAGGTATCTGCGAATCGGCGGATCGGCGGTTCGGCGTTTGAAAGGCCTCATCAATTTCGTCTAGATCTTCTCCAGTTCTCTTTATCGCTGTGCCGAAAATGAAATCTCCCTTGACCGGGCGCCGACCCGCCAAACGCCGACACGTTTCCGCTAGCGTCTGAGGAAATCCTCGACGGCCTGGTAAAATGCGTCTGGCGCTTCCAGGTGCGGGATATGGCCGACATTCGGCAATTCGATGAGTCGCGCGCCGGGAATCGCCTCTGCAGCCTTTTTCGCGAGCTCGGGGACATTCCCGAGATTTCGTCGCAGATCGATCGGCGCACGATCTTTGCCCAACGCAGTGTGATCTTCCTGCCCCACGATCAGCAGTGTCGGAACCTTGATCTCGGAAAGCTCGTAGCAAACAGGTTGCTGATAGATCATGAGAGTCGTTAACGCAGCGCTTAACGCCCATCGTGGATAATCGCCGCTCAAACTGACGCGCATTCGCGGCTCGACAAATAGTTCGGCTTTATCGCGCGGGTACGTCACGAAGTAGCTCTGCACGTACCTCCGATATTCCTCCAGGCTCAAATTCAATTCCTGTTGGTAGAGTTGTTCGAGTGGGGCAGGCGGTACGCTCAACGCGTAATCTTCCAGGCCGATCGGATCCTCAAGGACCAGGGCTTCTGTCCGTCCCGGGTATAACCGGGCAAACCGGATAGCGAGCATACCGCCCATTGAGTGCCCAACGATGGTGGCCTTCTTTACCAGCAGGAGATCGAGCAGGCCGGCCGTGTTTTCCGCCAGGAAATCGAAGCTGTAATGGATGTTCGCCTTGGAGGATTTTCCGAAACCAATCTGGTCAGGGATAATTACGCGGAACCCGCGGTCCGTTAAAAATTTGGCGGTATCCGCCCAGTAGGCACCATAAAAGTTCTTGCCGTGAAGCAGCACAACCGTTCGACCGTTCGGATTTTTGGTCGGCTGGACGTCCATAAAGCACATTCGCAAGTCCTGACCCTCGACGAACAGATTCAAGTAAGCCGTCGGGTAAGGATATCGCATTTCCTCATAACAGGTCCCAAGCGGCTGTTCATATTTATCGGGCAGCGGCAGCGGTTTATCCTGCGCCCAGACATTTGCGAGCGTCAATCCGGCCGCAGCGAGAGTGGCTAGTGTACGTTTCATTCGGTGTTTCCTGGGTAGAGTAGTGTCCTTTCCCCAAGACAACATTTTGGTCGCAAAAAATGCATGCTATTTCGGAGACTGGACACCACTACGCGTCATGCCGGTCCTGAGGTCAAGCCCGGCACGCGACCGAGTTGTGGCTTTCCCGGTCATTTACGACCCTTGGAAATTCAACGACTTCGGTTCCGTTGGAAGCTGTTTTACGCAAGAGAATCGAATGTTCAATCTTTCCATCAAAGGCATCGTCGTGGGAAACAAGAATCAATTGCTCCAATTCCGCAGCTTTTTGGGATTCAAGCAGAGCGTCGCCAAGTTTTTCTCTGCTCTCGGCGTCGACTCCGTAAGTGGGTTCATCGAAGATGCAAAATCGCAATCCGCTGAACTCCTGGATCATCGCGAGGGTCATGGCCAACGCAAGCTTGGTCTGTTCGCCACCAGAGAGCATCGCAAATCGTCGATCCCCAGGAATGACCCGGAGACTGTACCGTGGCGACGCTTCCCACCTTAGCTCGACAGGTTCATGATTAATCCGGTTAAAGATCCGCTGCGCTTGTGCAGCTATTCGATCACATAGTTGCTGGGCCACCATTGGGGCAGAATCTCTGAGCACGATACGCGCCAAATCCGTTAACTTGACCGCTGCTGCCAGTCGCTGGATGACGACATCGATTTCGTCTCGTGCGGCGCAAGCCTCCTGCCATTCCCGGAAACGTGCCTCCTCCCGATCCGTTTCCAGCCGCGTATTTTCCAGGTTGGCCGATTCCGTCGCCGATGCGGTGCGTATTCCCTCATATTCCCGGCGGGCAGCGATTAGTCCAACTTCGTCAAAACCTCTATTCAACTCGGCAAGCGTGATCTCGGACAGCCTTAGTTTCTCCTCAGCGCGCCGTTCCTGTTCCCACCGAACGTTCAGCTCTGTTTCCCGTGCGCTTCGTTCATCCGCCAGCGGCTTTGCCCCTAGATACCGCTGGTAGTCGATCCGGTACTTCTGCTGCGTTTGTTCCAGCAGCGAGATTTCGTCGCGCAAAAACCCGAAATTGCGGCGGCATTGATTAAGGTCGACAATGGTTTTTGCAATCGCCTCGGATTCTCTCCGGCAGGAGGCTGCGGCTTCGCGCTGTTCCTGTTCCTCCATCGCCAGTTTCTCAATTTCGGTTTCGATCCCGCGAAGATGATCCGTGCCATTGATTTCGTCCCGTTGGTCCGAATTCCTGCGCCGTTCCTCCTCCAGAACCTCACTGGTCCGTTCTTGCACTACCTGTTCCGTCCTTTGCCGCCATTTCTCCAATTCCTTCAAGTAATCGACATCTTGGCGGTGGCGTCTGTCGAATCCGACCACATCGACCCCGTTGACACGTGGGTCCGCGCGCTCGGGCATAGGCTGCAGTTGCGGCACCCACTCTCGCAAAAACCTCGCTAATTCCGCTGTCTTTCTCCAGGTGAGCCGGTCAAACGCGCCGGATAACTCCACTGCCATCTGTTCAAGCTGACTGCTCTTTTTCGCCAAAGTCTCTTCTTCCTTACGCCTCAATTCGTGGTCAATTTGCGCCGCCCGAAGAACAGTTTCGGCAATGCCTCTCTGATGTTGCAGGATCTGAATGGTCGCGCTCTTTTCCTTGAGGTCTACCTCTACTCTGGTGGGATCGAATTGTCGGCACTGCTCCTTGAGAAAAGGACAAATCCCACCTCCAATTTCCTGGAGCTGTTTGAGGAGCGATCCGTGCTCCGCATTCGCAGCCGCGATTTGTTGATTGATAGATTGCAGCGCCTCGCCGGCAGACTCTTCTTGCCGCCGCGCTGTTTCTACGGCAGACGCATCCCTGGCAGCAAAAGCCGCCGCAATCTCCTTCATGTTCATCAACGTCGCTTCTTCATGCGAAAGCAGAGCCGCCAAACTGCTCGCGAAATAACGAACGTCCGAAAGAGAATGTGTCGCGCGGTTCGCCAGATCTTTCTTCTTTTCGAATTCCGGCTGAGATCCCTGCAGCCCAGTTCTGAGCGCTTGGACCCGTTCACGTATGTTGATCCGCTCCGCTTCCTTTCGCTGTTTATGCCGGGCAAAAGCATTCGTCTGCGAAAGTGCCGCGTCATATTTACCGTCCAACTGGATCTTTTTCTTCTCCGCATCGCCTATTTCCATTTCGAGCCGGCGCAATTCAGCCTGTTTCGTGCGAAGAATCTGGAGCTCCTTCTCGGCTTTCTCGAAGGAGTAATACCCCGAGGCGACCAGCGCGACCACCTCACCGGCTTCGGCGGATTCTCGCATCCGTTGGTCGGAGATCTCTCGTTGTTGCCGGGCTAAACCGAGGGCGTTCTGGGCGGCGTTCCGCATCGACTCAGCGGCTCTCATCGATTTCTCCATTACGTCAAGCTGCGCTAACCTCCTTGAAATTTCTTGCCCAGCTTCATTGAGTGCCTGGAGCCGCAACTCAATCTCGCGAAGTTGCAGGCGCTTCGCCTGCAGCGCCGCAGCGCTGTCGCCTCTCTCCCGAATTCGCTCTTCGATGCGAGCTCGGGTTTTTTCCTGCTCATGGCGGCGCGCCGTGAATTCGTCCACTGCGGGTTTGAGCGACTGAAAGCATTCGCGGAAGACCGCCACGTCCAGGAGAGGCTCAAAGAAATCCTTTGCAGTACTTGGTTTCGAATCAAACGGCCATGCGAGACGTCCCTGTCGAACGCCAACCAGCTTCCAGAAAAGCTCCGAGAAGCGCTTGGGATCGGGCAAATTAAACAGTCGACACAGGAACGAGGAGACTTCCCGTTCACCTTCCGCACAGGTGCTCTCGTCTCCGAGCTGAATAACCTTTGTTTTCCTCTTGCTGTGCGGGCCCAGACCGCGCTCAATTCGAAAAAATTCGCCTTGATGGCCAAAGGTTACGTCTATCTCAGCTTCCTTCTTCCCCGCTCTCAGGAAATAGGTATCGAGCTGAAAACTCTCTTCAAAGATCGGGTTGGAGAGGAAAAGGGCGTATCCCAAACTTTCGATCAGGGTTGTCTTACCATGCCCATTTTTCCCAGCGACACGGTTCGTTCCGGGTTCAAAACAAATCGTCACTCCGTGGCCATCCGGTCCTTCCGCATACGACTTGATGTTCTTGAGCCGCATTGACCGGACAATCATGCGGCCTCCTCCGGCATGTCTGGGAGGACTGCCTGACTTTCCGCCGTCGTCCCAATATTGGACGTCACGATCAGATCCAGGAGCGGACTGCACACAATTTGTTCCGCCAGCTCCACCCCGGATCTACCCTTGCGGACCGCCTCTTTAAGCTCGTGGCAGAACGCCGAAAAATCATCTTCGCGATGGTCCATTCCCCAAAGGTGTTTCCCGGCTACAACATCCCGAATCGCCGCTTTCTCCAGCTCTTCCCGAGAAAGACCTTTTGCAACAAGTTCAATGTCTGCCAGTGACCCTCCGAAATTCAGACCTGCCAAATCAATCGATACGGCAAACACCCCCGCCTGCGACTGGACCTCGCTGGCAACCAATGCCTGGTCCAAGGCAATCCGGTTCAGGTTAAGCCTTCCCCGCAGTCTGAGATCGATCACTGATTCCGGAGTCACTTTCGCGGTCTGAACGAGATTCACTGCCGCCTTGGTAAGGGCAGCAGCACCCTCCTTCGTCTTGTTGCCGAACTGGGAGCAATCGAGTGACAGGCGGCGAATTGGACGGCGCGGATTGCTGTGTATCTGGAGGTCGTCCGGCTTTTGCCGGTGCGCCGGGTCAATCTCGAGAACAGCGTAGCCGCGGGCCACAGCGGCCCCGCCGGAATCGCGATCATAACTCGCTTCGCTCACATCGCAGTTCTCCGGTGATCCAGGATTGCAGGCCCAGTCTCCGTAACGCATTGGCCGATGAATATGCCCGAGCGCGAGATAGCACGTTTTCTCGTTCAGCTCATTCAAATCGGACAAAGAAAATCCACCCCCCTCGCCGACGAAGTAATCCGGTCCGGCATGCAACAAGAGAACGTGCGTTTTATCGCTCTCCAGTCGCGCCACGAGCTGGCGAACCTTGTACGGCGTGGCAGCGCCCAGATAGCCCACACCCACGAACCGAATGCCGCCATAATCCAACCAGGCCCCTGCTTTTCGGCCGGGATCCCATCGAGTCAGAAGGGGTCCGCTTGAATCGAAGGTGGTCCGCAGCACCATCAGCAGATCGTCCTGAGCCAAAAACTGCATCCAAGTGGGCTCTTCGGAGTGAATAAAGGCTCTGTCGTGATTCCCCTCGATTGCGATCACCGGAATGCCATTCACCTTCAGACGACCGAGTACCTCTTGCGCCTGCCGCAGATGCGGTGGCTCCACCATCGGCCGGTCAAATAAATCGCCGGCGATCAGAAAAACGTCTGCTCTCTCTTCGATCGCTTTCTCTGCGATATACCCAAAGGCAGCAGCCAGGTCAGAGTCCGGTAACCGGCCTTCCAGCCTTCGACGACCAAGGTGCACGTCAGCCACATGAAACAATTTCACGGAAGTAAAACCTCACCGAAGACTTTAATCTAGCATAGGCTGCCAACCTGTACCCCGGCCGACAACTGTTCGAGTGCGCGCAGGCGTTGCTGGAATCGAACAAAATACAGGCTGGAAAGGCTGTGCTTCTATTGATCGCAAAGGGATCTTGGTCGGTCGCCGCCGACATTCTCCTAAATCGCCCTGACCGCAACGTACCCTTCATCCAGAATAAAATGAAAAGAATTGCGCAGCGCCCGTCCAAATGCAGGTGCGGAAATCTCGAATGCGTCGCCTTCCACCGCCTTGACGCCGTCGGCAAAACTCAATGTCGAAGTACCGAAAAAGTGAATATGCAGATCGCCCGCACGACGGAACTGCGGGTACTTGAAATGGTGATGCTCGAGGTTGGCAATCGTGTGGCACATGTTTTCTTCACCAGTCAGAAAAGGCTTTTCCCAGATCGGTTTCCCGTTGCGCAGCACCCGGCTCACTCCTTCGAGCGTCTGGGGCACTTCGCCGAGCCGCAATTCCGGTCCGAAACTGCTGTAACGGAGCTTCGAATGTGCGAGCCACAAATAATTGTGCCGCTCCGTGACGTGATCCGAAAACTCGTTGCCCAGCGCAAAGCCGATTCGATACGGTTTTCGGTCCGGCCCGATCAGATAAATTCCGACCAACTCCGGCTCTTCCCCTCCATCCAGAGCAAATGCCGGTACAGGAATCGGCGAATATGGCGCGACGATCGAACTGCCATCTCCTTTGTAGAACCATTCAGGCTGGGCACCGATTTTTCCTGAATCCGGTCTGCCTCCTTCGAGACCGAGCTTGAACATCTTCATCGAGTCGGTCAATGCACCGGACGGATCGTTCAGTTTCACATGCATGGAGTCACGGGTATCAGCGCTGCCTAAATGCGTAAGCCCCGTACCAGAAACGCAACAATGCGCAGCGTCCGGGTGAGTGATCGGCGGCATGATGACGGCTGCATCGATGAGCCTCTGATACGAAACCTGTTCGTTCTTCTCCAACGCCTCGACAATCTCTCGAATCGACCGTTCTTCCTGAATCGCGCGTTGGGCCAGGCCGTACATTCCACCTTGTACCGCAAGTGGTTGGATTGTTTCCGCATCTTGCACCAGCGCAACCCGAGGCTGTCCATCCTGTCGAAACTGAATTAGACGGGGCTGCATAGCCTGGGCCGGTGCGATAGTATCCATACAAAGGTGGTTCCGGGTTCGCAACCAGGTTCGGTCAGTCCCACCCGAGCAGCGAGCTACTCGATATAACGGGAGAGAGTGCGGGCCGTCAATCGCTTCGGCCGGCCTATTTTAACGGACTTGCGCCGAATCGGTCCTGGCTCGGAACTATGCCTTTTGCCTGCCCGCAACCGGCTCTCAATCTCTAGCAAAATGCTAAAAAGGCTCTCGTCCGAACCTTGCAAGGTCGACTTTCGCCGACCGGCGTGTTCTGGACTGAAAAGGACGTCTTCCCAGCGGGTAGCTTTCATCGGCGTTCTCCTGCGGAATGCCAAATAATACACAGAATTCCCACCTCCGCACTCAGTACTTCACCTGAAAGAAATTATAATGGGCAGCTAAGAGGTAAATCAGAACTCAGGAGTTGCAGGAGTTCAGGAGGGCAAGGCCTTGGTCGAACAGATCATCAGGGAACGGGAGAGTTAAATCGAGTTTGCTAGCGCTGAATTCTTTACGCGCGCGGGAAGGGTGGCGCCGAACTACGCGCTATCCGAGATAGGGTACTTCATTCGTGAACTCCTGAACTCCTGCAACTCCTGACTCCTGAATTCTGACTCTGACTCCTGAATTCTGATTCCTGATTCACCGTTGACGTTTGAGGAAGGTTCGGATGTGATCTGAAAGTCAGCCCCAGTTTTTGAATTGCAGACCTGACCCCGCGGTAACCATGAAAGCCGGATTCCTCTGCGTCGCGTTCCTCGCTCTATTCCTGCATTCATCGCTTTCCGAGGAAACTGGTCCCCCGCAACGCCGCATTGTTTTTGCGCGCGACTCAAGCATCTGGACCGCCAACCTGGACGGGACCAAAATGCGGAAGCTGGTCACGGGCAGCGATCCCTGTATTTCGCCGGACGGCAGCAAAGTTGCATTCACGCAGTCGCCTCCCGGCGGAAAAGAAGTCTTGCGTTTTATCGCCGTGACGGAGGTGGCCACCGGCGCAACGAAAATCTTCCAAGAAACGCCGAGCAAAAACTGTTTCGGCCCGGTCTGGTCGCGGGACGGCGCTCAGATCGTTTTCGAGATTTTGGTGGAGAATCATTGGCGGCTTGGTTTGATCAATCCGGACGGGATTGGGTTCCGATTCTTTAAAATGCCGTCCTTGGACTTAGGCTTGTGGTCGGTGATTTGGGCGCCAGACGCCAAGTCGTTTTTCTGCCAGGACCTCGAGAAAATCTACCAGTTCAGTGTCGACGGCGATTTGGTTGCCTCATGGGAGATCTCTAAAGTCATTCCAAACGGCGAAATGGACAGTTCGAAGCGGATGAGCGTTTCCGAGGACGGCAAAAAATTGCTTCTCAATGTCAACATGGACGAAGAGGAACTCAAAGATTGGGAGGGGCCGCCGCCCGCCATCTGGCTGTTCGATATCCCGTCCGCAAAGGCGACGCGGCTCACGCCGAAAAAGTCGTACTCTTCCGATTCTTGCTGGCTAAGCGACTCCGAATACCTGCTAGTTGATGCGGACAAGGATGGCAAGACAAACTCAATCTACCGCGCATCGATCGCCGGCGGAATCCCTCGTCGCGTCATTAAGAACGCAGCCAATCCTTCGGTATCGAGTTCCCAATGAATTGGAAAACCAAGATAGACCACCAGAATATTCTCCCAACCGACTGGCCGCAAGGAATCCTGGTGGGGCGAGTCTGGCGTCCTGACTTACAAGGGCCTTCCGTCGTCGTCGTCCGCGACGGGGTCCTGCTCGACATCAGCGAGGTCTTTCCGACGATGCACGATTTGTGTGAGGTACAAAAACCGGCCGCGAGCGTCGCCGCTTTCTCCGGGGAACCGATCGGAGCGCTTGACGAGCTTCTACGAAATACCCCGGTGGATCAGCGCGATGCGCGCAAAGCGTGGTTACTCGCGCCCACCGACCTGCAGGCCGTAAAAGCTGCTGGGGTGACATTCGTCGTGAGCTTGCTGGAGCGAGTCATCGAGGAACAAGCCCGCGGAAATCCACAGGGATCTTCCGCCATCCGAAACGAAATTGTCGCAACGGTAGGCCAGGCACTGGACAAATTGAAACCGGGAAGCTCGCAAGCGGCTTCATTGAAGGAGCTTTTGATTCAGAAGGGACTCTGGTCCCAATACCTGGAAGTCGGGATCGGACCGGACGCAGAGATATTCACCAAGGCGCAGCCCATGTCCGCTGTCGGGTACGGGCAGGATGCTGGATTTCATCCGATGTCAACCTGGAACAACCCTGAACCTGAGGTTGTCCTCGTCGTTTCGAGTGCCGGCGAGATCAAAGGGGCATCGCTCGGCAACGACGTTAATCTTCGGGACGTCGAGGGCCGATCCGCGCTGCTTCTTGGAAAGGCAAAGGACAATAACGCAAGCTGCGCTATCGGCCCATTTGTCCGTCTTTTCGACGAAACCTTTTCTCTCCAGGACGTCCGGGAGATGGAAGTTCACATGACAATTGATGGCGAAGATGGATTTCATCTGCACGCCGTCTCCTCGTTAAGCCACATCAGCAGGGACCCGGCCGATCTTGTCAAACAGATGATTGGACCACATCATCGGTATCCAGACGGTGTTCTCCTTTTTCTCGGCACCATGTTTGCGCCCACGGAGGATCGCGATGTTCCCGGTATGGGATTCAGCCACAAGCTCGGCGACATTGTGAAAATCAGATCGGACAAGCTCGGCACTCTCGCAAATCGGATGCGACACAGCGACGATTGTGAGCCATGGAATTTTGGTGCGACCCACCTCATGCGAAATCTCGCCAAGCGCCGATTGATTTGACGCGACATGGCGGAATTACGCACCACCTTAACGCTGGGAGAGCGGTCTGTTTCTCCGACTCCTTCAGCGAAGAGGTAGGCACGGCAGTCAGTCCAAAGATCGGGTCGGGTCACGGTGATTGCGCGCCGTGACCCTCCCACACCACCGGACATGCGGTTTTCCGCATCCGGCGGTTGAATCCGGCAGTGGGTTTAGCCCACTGCGTCCTGCCATGGTATGATGAAGCCGTATCGGTGCAGGGTTCGGTTTTTGAGCGCGGTATTTACGACCCAGTGTTTGGCCATGCGCCAAGCCCCTCGTGAGCAGCTCGCCAACTGTAGCGCCTTACCTCTGATTCCCAAGCGCCGCATTGCTTTCCGTCGCCCCTTGCGATTATGCCACCGTTGCCAGAAGCACTTGCGCCTGTGTCGACGGATCCAGCCGCTGAGGTCCTTGACGTTGCATTGCCTTTCGGCCAGTTGGAAGTAGTTCCACCACCCTTGGATGTAGCTTTGCCACTGTTGACTGAGTTGCTGACTGGTCTTGCTTTGTCGCGCGTCCCAGAGTTCGTGTATTCGTTCCTTGAGACGTTGGACCGCTTGGTCCCCTATCTCAATCGTTCCTTCCGCGTCTATCCGGAACCCCAGTAGTCCACTTTGTTCTGTCGGTCCTGCTCCACTCTTGGTTCGGTTGACCTCTAGTTTCAGTTCTTTCCCTAACCATTTAACCACGCTTTCCAGATTACGTTCTGCTGAGCGTTGGCTCGAGGCGAAGATGGCGATGTCGTCTGCATAGCGGACGAACGCCAATCCACGCTTTTCGAGCTCCTTGTCCAGCGGGTCAAGGTAGATATTCGCTAACAGGGGGCTTAATGGTCCGCCCTGCGGTGTCCCTTTGGCTCGAGCTTCTTTCTTTCCACCTCGTTGCATCGGGGCCCGCAGATATTTGCCTATCAGTTTGAGTATCTCCTTGTCCCGAATCTTTCTGCCCACCAGATTCATCAGTTTGTCGTGATTGACTTGGTCAAAGAACGCCTTCAGATCGATGTCCACTACCCACCCTTTTCCCGCTTTGACGTATTCCTGCGCCGCTCCTACCGCGTCTTGCGCACTACGTCCAGGCCGGAATCCGTAGCTATGGTTACTGAAGTCCTTTTCGAAAATCGGACTCAGTACTTGATGGATCCCTTGCTGGATCAGCCGATCGACTACGGTCGGTATTCCCAACGTTCTGACCCCTCCCTTTGCCTTGGGTATTTCCACCGCTCGGACCGCCGCCGGCTGGTATTCGCCACTTCGCAGCTTGCTCTGCAGTGTTTCCCAATGCTTTCTCACATGTTCCTTTAATTCCTCTACGCTCATCCCGTCTACTCCGGGCGCCCCAGCATTGGCCTTTACCACTCGGTAGGCCGCGTTGAGGTTTTCCCGGCTTAGCACTTCGTCCATGGTCATTTCATTGAGCCCTTCTGCACTTTGTCTCGCCTGGTGCGGGCTCGCTTCCCATCGCTCGGTTCCTTCAAGCAGATCCACTGCTTTACTCTCCCCTCGCTGATCTGTCTGGGAAGTGTGCTCTTGGCTCGCTCCTAGACTGTTTCGGGAATCTTCTTGCTCCGCTTTTCCAGAGTTCCTTCAGCTGGTCTGTCTCTTGATTCTTTGGCCCTTCGCTCCTTCCGGCTTTCACCGGCTTTCTTCACTACTACGGCCTCTGCTGACTTCTGCCGCGCTCTCGCCCGACAGATCTCCCCGAGTAAGGTGTCCAATGTTTCGACCCGTGTCGTCGGGCTCTACCTCTTGCGTCTTTCGGTGACGGTTGGATTTCGTATTCCTTAGCATACTCTTCGCCCGCAAGCGGCCTCGCTGCCCGTTCGTGTTCCTACGATCGTGTCTTTGCTACTGCTTCTTTCAGCCCAAAGCCTCGCGGCCTAAGCCTTGCTTTTCGCTACGGTTGCTGTCACGGCTTCCGATCAATTCCTTTCATTTGACTACATTGGACCCATGTCGGGCACACTAAGCAAAGCGTCCCGCTTTGCTCTGGAGTTTGGACATTTCGAGAAGGTAAGACGCACCGGCGGGGCCTGAAGGAGGCATGACGTCACAGGCGAGACGCCTATGGCAAAGCGGGACGCTTTGCTTACGACTTCTTTCGGTTTGCGGCTTCGATGCGCGGTGGATCGGTGTACTCTGCGGTTAGCCTCTTATTCCTTCTATAGAATTCCTTCTATGAAACAACTTGAGAAGATTCTTGAAACCGCCGCAGCGTATCGCAGCCCGGGTCCCGAAGTTCTCGCTGGATTTTTGGAACGGATCGGAGAACTGATCATGGCCTCCGGCGAAAAACTGATTCTAACCTGCGCAGAGGAAACGGCTCTTTCTGCGGATCGACTCGTCGGTGAGAGAGCGCGTACGGTCAACCAGCTCAGGATGTTTGCCGAACGCGTTCGCGAAGGATCCTGGGTCGACGCAAGGATCGATACGCCCTTGCCGGACAGAAAACCAATCCCGAAACCGGACCTTCGCCGGATGCTACTGCCGTTGGGTCCGGTGGCGGTATTCGGTGCCAGCAACTTCCCGCTGGCATTTTCGGTGGCCGGCGGCGATACCGCCTCTGCGCTGGCTACGGGATGTCCGGTGGTGGTCAAACCTCACCCTGGCCATCCTGGAACTTCGAGACTCGTCGCAGCCGCCATCTTAAACGCCGCCGAGGCGTGTCGGATGCCGGACGGGGTCTTTGCCATGATCGAGGAGACCAGCGTCGAAATCGGTCTTGAACTCGTTCGCCACCCACTGATCAAGGCGGTAGGATTCACTGGGTCAACCAGGGCTGGCCGCGCACTCTTCGATGCTGCAAATTCGCGCGCTGAACCGATTCCAGTTTTTGCGGAGATGGGGAGCCTGAACCCGTTGTTCGTACTGCCAGGCGCTCTCGTAAAACGCTGGGAACCGATCGCAAAGGGACTAGCAGGATCAGTTACACTGGGAACCGGCCAATTCTGCACAAAACCGGGGCTGGTCATCGCACAAAAATCGGCGGACCTAGGCCAGTTTACATCACGGTTGGGAGAAGAACTATCAAGGGCTCCAAAAGGCCGCATGCTGAACGAGACAATTTCGAAACGTTTCGAAGAATCACTCTCAAAGACCAAAGACTATATCCAGGTCGGAGGAGGAGCCTATTTGTTAGCGACCGATGGAAAGAAATTCGGCGAAGAACGGCTTTTGCAGGAAGAAATATTCGGCCCTGCGACTTTGTTAGTGCAATGCGAAAGCGCGGACGAATTGATCGCACTGGCTTCCGGGCTTGATGGCCAGCTAACGGCAACGATTCACGCCGAACCCGAGGACAAAGCGCTGAGCGAACGTTTGTTGCATGTGTTGCAGGAAAAGGTTGGACGCATTGTGTGGAACAGTTATCCGACCGGCGTGGAGGTCTCGCCATCGATGCACCACGGAGGTCCGTATCCGGCAACGACAGACAGCCGGTTTACCTCTGTCGGGACAGCGGCGATCCAGCGGTTTGCCAGACCGGTTTGTTATCAGGGGCTCCCGACTGAGATGTTGCCGGCGGAACTGCAGAATGCCAATATCCGTAAAATCTGGCGCCTGATTAATGGCACGTTAACTAAAGAGGATGTCACTATTTAGGAAACAGAATTCAGGAGTCAGGAGTTGCAGGAGTTCCAGAATATCGAGGAATCCTGTCTTCTCCCAGGATCGGATTTTTTGGATCCAACGTTGCTCGTGTATTCTGCAACTCCTGCAACTCCTGACTCCTGAATTCTGATTCTAATTGCATCGCCTTTGCTCCCTCCCTAGAGTTCGTTCAGCCATGCCTCCTACGCCCGAAAAATCATCAGGCCTGTGGGCGCTCCTCTTGGTCGTGCCTTTCGTCGCTTTGCTATGGGTACCGTTCTACAACTCGACTGAGCCTACCCTGCTCGGGTTCCCGTTCTTTTATTGGTACCAATTCCTTTGGGTCCCGCTCACGTCGATCTTGATTCTCATCGTTTATTTGAAGACCCGGTGAACCCGACAATGATTGATTGGACGGCAACAACCGTTTTCGCCTTCTTCTTTCTTCTGGTGACAATTCTCGGTTTTGCGGCAGCGCGCTGGAAGGCGGGGGATCTGAATCTACTGCACGAGTGGGGACTCGGCGGCCGCCGGTTCGGCACGCTCATCACCTGGTTCCTGGTTGGGGGAGACTTTTACACTGCCTACACGGTGATCGCGGTCCCGGCGCTGGTCTATTCTGTGGGCGCTTACGGTTTCTTTGCACTGCCTTACACGATTATTGTTTATCCGATCGTCTTCGCCACAATGCCTCGACTCTGGAAAATCTGCCGCGACAACGATTATGTGACCGCGGCAGATTTGGTCGAAGCTCGCTTCGCCAGTAAATCGCTTGGGTTGGCGGTGGCAGTTACAGGGATCATCGCAACTATGCCTTACATCGCCCTCCAACTCATCGGGATGCAGGTCGTCATCGCCGGGCTCGGATTCGGCAGCGCTTCGTTGTCTGCGATCAGCCCGTTGGCTTCTCAACTTCCCTGGCTCGACACGATCATCAGAGATCTCCCTCTCGTCCTGGCGTTCCTCATTCTCGCTCTTTACACCTACACAAGCGGCTTGCGCGCGCCGGCGATGATTGCGTTTGTCAAAGACATTATGATCTACATCGTCGTGATTGCGGCCGTCACTGTTATCCCGCTGCGGCTGGGCGGCTATGGCGCCGTCTTTCATGCCGCCCAGGAAGCGCTTCAAGCCAGAGCCGGTTCGGCCGGATTGACTCTCAAACCGGCACAAATGCTTCCATTCGCCACACTAGCTTTGGGTTCGGCGCTAGCAGCCTTCATGTACCCGCATACCATGACAGGAATTCTCAGTTCATCCAATGCTGACGCAATCCGCAAGAATGCAATTCTTTTGCCGATTTACACTGTCCTCCTGGGACTAGTCGCACTTCTGGGATACATGGCTATCGCTGTCGGCGTAAAGCTGGATAAGCCCACAGGAGTCGTTCCCGCTCTCTTCATCAAGGTTTTCCCTTCATGGTTCATTGGGTTCAGTTTTGCCGCGATCGCGATCGGCGCGCTCGTACCGGCCGCCATCATGTCGATCGGGGCAGCTAATCTTTTTACCCGCAACATCTGGAAAGCATTCATCGATCCCGAGATCGATGCGGCTCGAGAATCAACCGTTGCCAGGATCGTTTCTTTCGGAGTGAAGCTCGGCGCATTGGTATTCATTCTATTTCTTCCGACCCAATACGCGATCGATCTCCAGCTTCTAGGCGGCGTCTGGATTCTGCAGATTTTCCCGGCGGTCGTGTTTGGACTGTTCCTACCTTCGGTTCGAGCACCGGGTTTGCTGGCGGGGTGGTTCGCGGGAATGATGGTCGGCACCTGGATGGCCGAAGCCATGCAGTTAAAGCCAGTCTTCCCGTTCCAATTGGGAGGACAAATTTTTACCGTTTACATCGGGTTGATCGCGCTGATCGTGAATCTCGTAACCACTTTTGCCTGTTCCAGACTGCTAGGCGGGTTCAAACGGATAAGCAAAGCGTCCCGCCTTGCCCCCTAGCAGTAACAAATGGCGAGAAAATTGTTCTCTCGCCCCTACAGCTACAGGGCGATGACCGCGGCGGGGAAATTAACCCAGGCTAAAGCCCATGCGCGTCAATCTAAGCGCATAAACGAAAGTCTTAAGCGCCGAAGGCGCGTGGGAGCTTAGCCCAGGGTGGAGCGAAGCGGAACCCTGGGTAGTGAAAAAAGCGGCTTAGCTCTGAAGGAGCGGAAGAATCTGGCCGCCGAGAGACCATAAAGACTCGCTTGGTACTTCCATAGCGTCGGCGATAGTCTGCGACTCGGGTTCGTCTCTTCCGCTCCTTCAGAGCGGTGTGCATATTAATTCGAATACCCAGGGTTCCGCTTCGCTCCACCCTGGGCTGAATTCTCTTACACCTTCGGCGTGCAGCCGTTAACTAAGTTGACGCGCATGGGCTAAAGCCTGGGCTACGTTTCCATGGCCCTTCGGGCCGCCGAAACACGACACTGACTCTACTATTTCGCATTGAAGATGTCCAGACTCAAGGGCTAACCCGCCGGGTCCCTAAGTTTGGACCGTTACCTTCTCAAAACATTCCCAATAGTCGTGGTCTTCGTGCTTAGGGATTCCTCGGCGTCAAATGATTACCAGGTCAATCCCGGGTAATTCCTGGATCAATTCATCGTGGAGCGCGCGGCCAAACAGTCGAAGCGATTTTCTGCCGGGACGTCCAATCACCACGTGGGTGATGCCATATTCTTTAGCAAAAGAGATCAACGCCTGGGCTACGTTCTCGTGTTTAAGCGAAATCACCAGACCGCCCATTTTTTGCGCCGCTTCGAGGGTGTCAGCCACCTGCCGTTGGACGGCCGCATCGATCTTCAGGGCCGATTCGCTGGGCGTGCGGACGTAGACCGCATACCATTGCGCATTCAGTTGTGCCGCAAGACGCGCCGTCTTACGGAGCAACCGTCCGGGATCAGGCCCTCTGCTGCTGATTGCCACCATGACTTGACCGAGCCCCCCGGAGTTGCCCTCTGTTTCGGCGCCCTCCCGGTCCCTGCGATCTAGAATATTCGCCGTCTCGCTGAGCGTCATCTCCCGAAGCCTTGTCAAGTTCTTGGAGGTAAAAAAGTTAGCAAGCGCGGCCTCGACTCTTTCTTTAGGATAAATCTTGCCAGCCTGGAGCCGCTCCAGAAGATCTTCCGCCGGCAGGTCAATGTTAACGACCTGGTCTGCCTGGGTGATAATTTCGTCGGGTACGCGTTCCTTCACTTTCACCCCGGTCACGTCTTCGACGATGTTATAGAGCGACTCGAAATGCTGGATATTGACGGTAGCAATCACGTTGATCCCAGCCCGCAGCAAATCCTGCACGTCTTCGTAGCGTTTGCGGTTCCGGCTTTGTGGCGCGTTTGTATGGGCGAGCTCGTCGACCAGCGCAACCGTCGGCTTCCTGGCAAGAACGGCGTCGAGGTCCATTTCTTTTAAGGTGATCGCGTGATACTTTGCCACCAGCGGTGGAACAATCTCCAATTCGCCGATCTGGGCAGTGGTTTCCGGGCGATTGTGAGGCTCGACATAACCGATCACGACATCCACCCCTTGCCGTCGAAGACGGTTTCCTTCGATCAACATTTGGTAGGTCTTGCCAACTCCAGGGCATGGCCCGAGATAGATCTTCAGCTTACCGAGTTGCTGCCGGCGGATGATCGTTAAAAAGTCATCCGGCTTAGGCTTCAGAGCAGGGTTATCGGGCACTGCCATATCGTCAGAAAGTGATCTAAGCTGATGTCAGTTCGGAATTTACTTTAAACGGCTCAGCCTGTCGGTCCGAAAATCGCCGGACCGAACAGGCCGATTGGGTCGCATGCGCGAAGTTTACGGCTTCTTTGCTGCCAATTTTTCTTTGGGAGTGAGCGCATCGAGAGCCAGGTTTAGCTTTAACACGTTTACTCCGGAATCACCGCCGATTCCGAGCAGAGCATTGTCCGTCGCTTTGGTGACTTCTTCGCGAACTGCGTCTTCGCTCAGACCTCGCTCCTTGGCGACACGAGGCACCTGGAATTTCGCATTTTGAAGACTAATATGGGGATCCAGTCCGCTCCCTGAAGCCGTCACCGCGTCTGCCGGGACTAACGCATCCGTCGCCAGAGAATTTTCCTGTCGATATTGGGCAACGTTTGCTTTGATTCCGTCCATTAACTTCTGCGAAGTCGGTCCCAGGTTTGAACCGCCAGAGTTAAGCGGATCATAACCGGTCCCAGCATCGGACGGCCTCGGATGAAAATACTTCGCCCCGCTGAATCCCTGAGCAAGCAGTTCGGAGCCGACAATCTGGCCATTATTCTCGACCAGGCTGCCATTTGCCTGATGCGGAAACAAAATTTGCCCGATTCCCCAGATTAATGCGGGGTACACACCGCTGACGACAACGCACAGGACGACAGTCGCCACGATCGATGTCCAGAGTTCTTTAAGAAACGTTTTCATAGGTAAGGTTTTTCCAGGTTAGGCAAGACCAATGGTGGTGATAAACATGTCGATCAGCTTGATCCCAATGAACGGCAGGACAATTCCTCCCAGTCCGTAAATGAGGAGATTGCGCGCCAGGATTTTGGCTGCGCCAAGGGGTCGGAATTTCACTCCCTTCAGCGCAAGAGGAATCAGCGCAATGATAATCACTGCGTTGAAGATAACGGCACTCAGAATGGCGCTTTCCGACGACTTCAGGAACATGATGTTCAGCGGAGCGATTTCCTTGAACGTGCCGACGAGCATCGCTGGCAAAATGGCAAAATATTTGGCCACGTCATTGGCGATGCTGAACGTCGTGAGGGCACCGCGGGTGATTAGCAATTGTTTCCCAATCTCAACGATTTCGATCAGCTTTGTCGGATTCGAATCGAGATCGACCATGTTCCCAGCTTCTTTCGCTGCCTGAGTGCCGGTGTTCATCGCCACGCCGACGTCCGCTTGCGCCAGTGCCGGTGCATCGTTGGTTCCGTCTCCGGTCATGGCGACAAGATGGCCGGTCAGCTGTTCTTTTCGGCACAGCGCAAGTTTATCTTCCGGCTTCGCCTCGGCCAGGAAGTCATCTACCCCGGCCTCCTTGGCAATCGCAGCGGCGGTTAACGGGTTGTCTCCGGTAATCATTACCGTGCGAATTCCCATGGCACGGAATCGCTCAAATCGATCCGCCAGCCCGCCTTTCACGATGTCCTTGAGGTGGATTGTGCCAAGAACGGTATCTCGCGTTGAGACCACTAAAGGCGTGCCGCCGGAATTGGAGATCGCCTTAACGTCTTTCTCAACAGGTCCGGGCATCTTCCCGCCGACATAAGCCCGAATCGCGTCCGAGGATCCTTTCCGGTAACTCACCCCATCCATGTCGACACCGCTCATGCGCGTCTGCGCCGTGAAAGGCACGAAGATTACCTTAGGCATTTCGCTAAATTCCCGAGCCCGTATTCCAAAATTTTTTGCCAGTACGACTACCGACCGTCCCTCGGGAGTTTCATCGGCCAGGGAAGCAAGTTGCGCCGCGTCGGCCAGTTGCTCCTTGGTGACACCGGGAGCGGGCAGAAAGTCCGTTGCCTGACGGTTACCGATGGTGATGGTACCAGTCTTATCGAGGAACAGTACGTCGACATCTCCCGCCGCTTCGACCGAACGCCCGCTCATGGCGAGTACGTTTTTCTGAACGAGACGGTCAATGCCGGCAATACCGATCGCGCTCAGCAATCCGCCGATGGTCGTGGGTATCAAGCAAACCAGAAGTGCCACCAGCACCGGGACCGTAAAGTCGACCGAAGAGGCGATCCCAAACGCTTTTAGCGACATCATGGCGATCAGAAAGATTAACGTGAGCGCCGAAAGCAGAATGGTCAGAGCGATTTCATTCGGCGTTTTTTGGCGCGAGGCCCCTTCGACTAACGTGATCATGCGATCCAGAAACGTCTCACCTGGGTTCGAGGTGATTTGGATCTTAATGACGTCTGAGAGAACCTTCGTACCGCCGGTTACCGCACTGCGGTCGCCGCCGGACTCGCGAATCACCGGCGCGGATTCGCCCGTGATCGCTGACTCGTCGACCGTCGCCGCTCCTTCAATGACTTCGCCATCTCCGGGGATGAGTTCGTCCGCGGAAACCACCACCACGTCGCCTTTCCGCAACAAGTTGGCGGCAATTTTCTCAACCGTTCCGTCCGCTTTCAGTCGATTCCCAAACGTCTCTGTCCGCGTGGCACGCAAGGCTCTTGCCTGAGCCTTGCCCCGTCCTTCGGCCATTGCTTCGGCAAAATTGGCAAACAGCACCGTAAACCAGAGCCAGATCGCAATCTGGAGTTGGAATCCGAAGTGAGTGCCATGCCCGGTGGCCAGCAGCACGGTGGTGATCAGCGCTCCTATCTCGGTCACAAACATCACCGGATTCCTCGCGAGCGTGAGCGGGTTTAGTTTTTTGAACGAATCCCCGATCGCCGGTACGATAATCGAAGGATCAAAAATTGAATGAGCTTTAGCAGCCATAACTAAGTATTAGTGTCAGTGTCAATTGTTAGAGGCCATTGCTTAGAACAGTTTTCCGTTTAGCATCATGAAATGCTCCAGAATGGGCGTCAGCGTTAACGCGGGAAGGAAAGTTAGAGCACCGACCAGCAGGATTGTCCCAATGAGCAGCGTCACGAACAACACGCCCGTCACCGGAAAGGTACCGGCGCCGGTAGCGACTAATTTCTTTCGGCCCAACGAACCCGCAAGCGCCATCACCGGCACGATCATTCCAAACCGGCCAATGATCGTGGCGAAAGCCAGGGTTATATCATAGTGGGGGTCGTTATTTGTCGGATTCGCTGTCAGACCAGCGAAGGCACTTCCATTGTTACCGGTACACGAGCTGTAAGCGTAAAAAATCTCGCTGAGACCATGCGGCCCGCTGTTGTTTGTCCCGGCCTGGCCCCACGGCGTCAGAGCAGCCCAACCGGAAAAGCCAAGAATCGAAAACGCCATCAGCAAAATTGCGATCGAAGCGACTTTGACATCATAGGCCTCAATCTTTTTCCCAAAATATTCCGGCGTTCGACCCACCATCAGCCCCGCAATGAAGACTGCCAGGACGATGAATACGATCATTCCGTAGAGACCGGAACCGACTCCGCCAAAGATGATTTCTCCCAGTTGGATGTTGAAGAGAGGAACGAATCCGCCGAGCGGCGTAAAAGAGTCGTGCATCGAGTTCACCGCACCGCAGGAAGCGTCGGTCGTAATCGTCGCGAAGAGCGCAGAGTCAAAGATGCCGAATCGGACTTCTTTGCCTTCCATGTTGCCACCGGCGCTATCGACTCCCAACTGATGCACAATCGGATTTCCCGCCGCCTCGGATCCCCAACAAACGAGGACTCCGGCCACGAAGACGATGGCCATTGCCGTCCAGACGGTCCATCCATGTCTCTGATTCTTAACCATCCGCCCGAGGTAGTAGGTTAAAGCGCTCGGGATCGCAAAAATGGAGAGCATCTGAATGAAGTTGGAGAGCGGCGTAGGATTCTCAAACGGATGAGCGGCGTTCGCGTTGGTATAGCCGCCGCCGTTGGTTCCCAGCATCTTGATCGCCATCTGCGATGCGATCGGACCTTCGACTATGCTTTGGGAATCGACCTTCTGGTCGACCATGACCGGGTTCCCTTTCTGATCTTTCACCGGGTTTCCCGCGTCGTCTTTCTTCGGCACCTGAACGGTTTGCACTTCCACGACTTGTGCTTTGTCGTAGGGCTTGAAGTTCTGCGGAATGCCCTGGCCAACCAGAAAAATCGCGTAGATGATACTGATCGGGAGCAGCAGATAATAGGTAATTCGCACTAAATCCACCCAGAAATTCCCAATCGTTTTTGTCGAGTGCCGCGCGATACCGCGGACCACTGCAGCGGCAATCGCGATACCGATGGCGGCCGAAAAAAAGTTATGCGACGCCAAGGCGAGCATCTGCGAAAGATAACTCATGGTCGATTCACCGCCGTAGCTTTGCCAGTTCGTGTTAGTCGCAAAACTCCAGGCGGTGTTAAAAGCCAGGTGATCCGTTACCCCCGCTTGACCCTGCGGGTTCAGTGGCAGAAAATTCTGGAAACGGAGGATTATATAGGTAAATAGAACGGTCACCAACTCGAAAATCAGCATCGCGATGGTGTAAAGAATCCAGCCCTGCTCTTTATCGGGATCGACACCGAAAATCCGGTAAGTCAACCGTTCGAATGGCTTAATCACGGGATCGAGAAAGGTTTTTCCGTTCGCGTCCAGCACCTGGAATAGGTAGATACCAAGGGGCTTGGTGATTAAAACGAGCAGCACTATATAGAGTGCTAACTGAAACCAGCCTGAGATGTTCATAGTGTTTCTTTAATAGTGGCAAACTCGAGAGTTAGAACTTCTCGGGTCGCAGGATAGTAACAAGGAGATAGACAATGAGACCAATGGATACGATACCAACAATAATGTTTTCCATACTCAGGTTGTTCTTAGATTTTGCTGCAGGACCATGTAAATAGGATCAGGATCCCTCCTGAAACGATGCTTACGACGATATAGATAATGTCAGTCATGTGATTTCGTTGATTGGTTTGCCTTCTCTGATGAAAGTGTCAAAATTCGAGTTAGACAGCGCCCTCACGACCGTTAACTTCCTCCCAGATTGAGCGGCTCCGAACTGCGGCCGAAATTTTGCAGTTCAAAAAGCCGGCGCATGTTCTGTTGCGCCGGTTCATAGTTCTTATTTAATTTGATCGCCTGGCCATAGTACTTCTTGGCTTTGTCGATATCGTCGAGCAACTCCGCCAGTACACCAGCGAGATTGAAGGCTTCCACCGATTTGTCATTTAACTCCAAGGCCTTGACCAGATGGATTCTAGCCATCGCAAATGATCGCAAATTCAAGCAGCGTTTCGCGGCGACGATATGCGAGTTGAAGCTTTCGGCGGTGTGCTCGTGGTGCGCCGGCGCGTGACGCTTCAGGATCTCGGCAACAATGCGACGGAGCTCTTCGGGCCGGAGAGGCTTTTGTAAGAAATCGATTGCCCCCAGCTTCATCGCTTTCACAGCGTGCGGTACATCGCTATAGGCCGTGACGATCATTGCCGGGACCGCAATCCCAATCTCACGGATCTTCGCCAGTAACTCCAGGCCATCCATCCCTGGCAGCCTCATATCAAGAATCGCGAGGTTAAACGGCCGCCCGATCAGTTCCTCCAGAGCAGCCTCGCCGGAAGCGACATCGAATATGGTGTATCCCTCTGTTTCGAGAGTGATCCGATAATTCAGCCGCACGTTGGTCTCGTCGTCGACGATCAAAATTTTCACGCTCACGTGGTTGCTCCTTTGCCGCTGGTGGTGGCCGCAGGAAGATCAAAATAGAACTCGCTCCCCTCGCCTGGAGTGCTATGAAGCCCGATGCTTCCGCCAAGCGAACTTACGATTTCTTTGGCGATGGCCAGCCCAAGTCCGACACCGTTCGATTCTTCGGTCCCGGGAATCCGGAAAAACCTTTCAAAAACGCGTGATTGAAACTCCTTCGGAATACCCGGTCCCTGATCCAGCACCGAAAAGCGGACCGTTTTGCCCACCGGTTTTGCGGACAATACGATTTTATCGCCTGGCTTGGAGAATCGCGCGGCGTTCCCGACAAAATTGGAAAATACGTGGTGAATCTGGCGTGAATCAACCGTGACGTCCGGGAGCCCTCCCGCAACCTCCACCACCAACCGCGCGTCGTGTGCTTCCGCCAGCGAACGAAGGTCCGGGAGCGCTTCGTCGATCAACGTTCCCGGTGAGACAACCTCGAGCCCCTGCCGGGTCTGTCCAGATTCCAGTCGTGCCAAATCCAGAAGGTCATTGATCATCCGGAGGAGTCGTTCCGAATCTTCCCGCGCCGCCACCAATAATTCGAGCTGCTTTGGGTTGAGAGAGCCGATTCTCTCTTCCAACAAAAGGTGAAGACCCATTCGAATGCTGGTCAGCGGAGTTTTCAGCTCGTGACTGACGGTCGAGACCAGGTTCGTCTTCACCTCGTCCATCAGGCGGAAGCGGGTGACATCCTGCAACACCAGAGCCGCCCCAAACAGATTTCCGCTCTCGTCGCGCATTCCGATAACCCTCGGAAGCAAAAAGGCCTCATGATCGTCGATCCGAACCGCGACCGCCTTTTCAAAGCTTGTCGGGACACTGTCCGGGGCGCCCTTCAAGACCTTTCCGACCTCTTCCTGGATCGCAGGGGGGAGCCCGTATTCGCCGTTGAGCTTATGCAGAAGCTTCCCAGCCGCAGGATTAGCAAAATTGATTTTCCCATCGAGCGAGAGCGCGAGGATCGAGTCGGGGAACGCAGAGAACGTGATCTCCGTCATTTGGCGGGCCTGCGATAGCTGGTCCGAGGTGGTCTGGCGGTAGACTCGCAGCCTAGCCGCCAGTTTATTAAAGGCATCAGCGAGCTGTCCGAGTTCGTCGTGGGATTCCACGGGAACAACCTGATCCAGCTTGCCTTCGCCCAGCTCCTTTGAAACCGCGGTCAGAACCTGGATCGGTTTAAGAATTGCTCGCTGTAACCCGTACCCGAGCGAGAGCGCCAGGGCGACGCCAAACACCAGGAGCACCACCATCGTCCGGGTGGAATCGGCGCTCAGGGACAAGGCACGGTGATCCGCCTCCACCATGTTATCCTGGTTGATGCGAATCACTTCCTGCGCGTTGTTTTTGACCTCCGTAAACAGCGGCAAAAGCTCGGAAAAATACATCTTCCGCCGCGCATCCAGATCGGGCGTGTCCCAGAAAATTCGGGCTAGCGCTTGATAGCGGCTTTCGTCTCCACCGATTTTGTTCGCTAGTTCCCCTTCCCCGGGGAGGGTGATATTGTTCAGTTCCTTTTTGAGACTCTCTTGAAAGAGAGGAGCATTCTCGTTGAAAAGATCGCGCCCTCGTTTCTCCTCGGCGGCCAGGGCAAATGAAAGCCCCGAATCCATTCGTTCAGAACTCTCCTTCATTTGCTGGCCAGCCAGCACGCTCTCGTAATTCTCCCGCAGAATCACGTTGATCGAACCGCCAAGCCGATTGAACAGCAAGACCGCGTACAAGCCGACCCCGAGAAAAAGTATTATGATCGGGCAAAACCAGAGAAGAATGCGCCTCTTCATACTGCTGATCCGCTGGAATGCCGACAAGTCAACCAGCTCCTTCCGGTTCGAGTGGAAAGAACGCAGCGACCGGAATGCGAACTTGCCGGGAAATCCAATTTTTTTGTGGCGCCGTCCATTCTCGTGGTGAATTGCAAAGCGCTTCCTTTAGCGTGCTTCGTGCCACGAAATCGAAAATCAAAAAACTGCTTGATAATCAGTCACTTACAAATGGAAGAGCGGTCTGATTCAGATATTGCGACTCGCACGTCGCGAGTTTAGATCGCAAAGTGACTCGCATTTTGCGAGTTGCCGCCCCCGGATCGCTCATCAATTCTCGGGGCTGAAAACGCTGTCCGCGCACCTTTCCAGCGATCACAAATTCGGGTTGTTAGAAAAGCGTCGCTTGAGACACGCTAGCGCTAGTGCCCTGTCCCCGAAATAGCAGTCAATGCCACCCTGCATCCAGATTCACCCCGGCCAAGAGCGCTAACCGTAATTTATTTTCGCCCTGTGGGATCACCCTTCGGCCCCTCACTTTTTGCCGACTCAGGCGCGTGTTCTCTTCGGCGAATCCACTTCTTTGCTTGCGGGTATTGACGAAGATCCGGTCCGGAGCATTCACTGGGTAGCTCAGAGATCGGCCATCGCAACGATATGAAGAACGCGCCGTAGTTATGGGTATCCTCATCGGTTTCCGGTTTGGTCATCACGGCACGGAGCCGGTCAAAGTTTCTGGCTAGAGTCGTGCAACCAGTCAGGATCCCCGCGGCAAAAAGCGAGACACCGAACAACGCACTGCATCGTGACATCACTTCGTCATAAGGAGTGCCAGGTGAAAGCTCAAGGCTAATCCCGTTACTGCGGCCCAAGTCGATCCATCAGAAACGTGATTTTGCTGCCCGTTGACTGCGATCGGTCGCCGCGGATATCTCAGTCGAGATCGGGAAAATCTAGTTGAAAATGCACCCTGGCTAGCGTGGCGA
>CAWJVG010000013.1:0-150121 GCA_963846195.1 uncultured Verrucomicrobiae bacterium | reverse complement strand
ATTCAGATATGCTTCCTCCTGCCGCCGTTCCGGCTCGGACCGCCTTGCCGACGGATCATTTTGATCGCAAGATTGTTACCTTCTTCTACTTTGGCTTTTTAGAAGCAGCTCGTTGAGCTATGGAAGAGGTGGAAGAATGCAAGGAGCGTGCTGGCAGCCGCGCTCAACCTGGGCGCTGCCGATCATAGGTTCGCTACTTTGCACTAGGCCAACTTGCACCATGAATACGGGAAACAATAGTATTGCATTCGGGAAGCCCGGAATTACGCCGCGTTGGACTTCCAGCGCGAAGGAAGGACTTGGAACCGCCTTTTCTGGAAGCTGCCGGCTCTGGTTCACCCTCAGCCACGGCATCGTCAATGAGATTTACTATCCGACGGTTGATCAGCCGAATACGCGTGATTTTGAATTTCTCATTAGCGACGGCGAGACGTTTTGCCACGAGGAAAAACGCGACCTGGACCACAATATCGATTATCCGGCGCACAACTGTCTTTTCTATCGCCTGACAAACTCCGAGCACAGCGGCCGCTATCGAGTCGTTAAAGAAGTGCTTTCCGATCCGGAGCGGGCAGTGCTCCTCATTCATACCACGCTGGACGTGATAGATGACTCCTTGCGAGGGAATTTGAAATTGTACGCGCTTCTGGCACCGCACATTGAGAGATACGGTGCGGGAAATTCTGGGTGGACCTCTGAAATCGGCGCAAACAAATTGCTGCGCGCTGAGCGCGAAGGTTTTCACGTTGTTATGGGCTGCAATACCGGCTTCTCGCGCCGTTCTGCTGGCTACGTGGGTTTCAGCGATGGTTGGCAGGATTTGATGGACAATTTCAAAATGGACTGGGAGTTCACCGCCGCCGAAGAGGGTAACATCGCGCTGACCGGCGAAGTCGATCTTCAGGGCGGAACTGAATTCACAATCGCCGTCGCTCTGGGAGAGAGCTACGAAAGCGCGGCAGCCAATTTACTTCAATCTTTGACCACGCCGTTCGACCTTCATCGAGATGCTTACGTGAGCCAGTGGCAGCGCGCGGCGGTCGATCCCCAACACGATTTCAGTAGTGACACGTCTGATAGCGGTGGAACATATCGGTTAAGCCGCTGTGTGTTGCTCGCCCATGAGGACAAGCTGTTTCAAGGAGCCTTAGTCGCATCGATGAGCATCCCCTGGGGTGAAACCAAGGGCGACGACGATCTCGGTGGTTATCATCTCGTCTGGACGCGTGACCAGGTGCAAAGCGCGACGGCTCTGCTTGCGAGCGGTGTAGTGGATACCCCGCTCCGAGCCCTGGTTTGGCTCGCAGTCATCCAGCGTCCAGACGGGAGCTTCCCCCAAAATAGCTGGGTCGACGGCACCGCGTTTTGGCCGGGTCTTCAGCTCGACGAAGTTGCAGCGCCGATCCTGCTTGCCTGGCGCGTCGAACGTGCTGGGATCAATTTCTTTGATCCATGGGTGATGGTTTCGCGCGCAGCGACCTATCTGATCCTCCAGGGACCGGCGACTGCACAAGACCGCTGGGAGGAAAACGCCGGTTACTCGCCCTCTACGCTTGCCACGGTCGTCGCCGCTTTGGTGGCTGCCTCAGAGATGGCGAAGCAACGCGGTCAAACGGATACCGCCGACTTCCTGCTGAGATATGCCGACTGGCTGGTCGCCCATCTGGAGGAATGGATGGTCACGACCCGCGGCGAACTGGTGGACGGTTTTCCCCGACATTATATCCGAATCACGCCAACCGATGCGCAAGCGCCCGATCCGCACCCTGACCCGGATTCAGCAATGATCTGGATCGCCAATGGTGGCGGCTTGTATCCAGCCAGAAACATTGTGGGCGGGGATTTTCTCCATCTCGTAAGACTGGGGATTCGCGATCCGAACGATTCGATCGTTCGGGATTCGATCGAGGTCATTGACCGCGTAATCAAGCGCGACCTGCCGCAAGGCTCCTGCTGGCGCCGCTATAATCATGATGGGTATGGACAAAAGGATGACGGCAGCGCGTACGATGGGACAGGTGTCGGGCGGGCGTGGCCGATTTTTACGGGTGAGCGTGGGCACTACGAGCTCGCCGCCGGGCGGGATCCGATGCCGTTTATCAGCACAATTGAAAAATTCGCCAATGACGGCGGCATGATTACCGAACAACTTTGGGATGCTGCTGACTTACCGGACCAAGGCATTCTGCAAGGTAAGCCGACAGGCGCAGCAATGCCGCTCTGTTGGTCGCATGCCGAATATATCGCGCTGGTCCGAAGCCGTCATGACGGGGTCTGCTTCGATCGTGTTGAGCCGGCGTTCCAGCGCTATGTCGTGAACCCGGTGCAGAGCCTGTACGAAATCTGGAGTTTCCGCCATCAGCGCCGCCAGATGCGGCACGGGACAATATTGCGCCTTATCGTGGCAGTAAAGGCGACAATCGTTTGGTCAGTGGATCATTGGGCGACCACCAATAAATCCGACACCATGGGCAGCAGCGGACTCGATCTGTGGTTTGCTGACTTTCCAACGGAAAGCCTACCGGTCGGTTCTGTTTTGGAATTCACCTTTTTCTGGATTGAAGCTCAGCGGTGGGAAGGCAGGAATTGGCAAGTCGGCGTCGGAGCGTAGCACTGCTTCGCATGCGCCAGCAGGTGTTCGAGACCTTGGCGGCTCGATGAACTCAAGGCTGGCGAACGGACCCCGAAAGGCCGAAAGGCTGATGAGGAAGCGTGAACAGTTCGCTACGATGATGATCCGCTCTGCCCTGAGTGCACGTAGCTTTCCAGCTTGCTTGGAATGAAGAACATCAACGGGAGAATGATATAAAGGGCAATTGAAAGCCTGGTATCGACGAAAGCCAGCAAAACGGCGATGGAATGAAGAACCGGATTCCATATGCTTTTTATCATAGCAGACTTAAGCAGGCGCGGATCGATGCTCTCGTCTACCAGTTTGGCCGGATAAAACGCGTAATAGCGCATGAACGTGAAGCTTATCCCAGCCAAAGTCGTGATCGCGCCGTAGCCCATTACCGCGATTCGCTCGCCCGGAAAATCTCCCAACAGAGCCGTCGGGAACGGAATAAAGGCGAGCCACAAAAGGAAGAGGCTATTGAGCCACAACAATCCGCGGTCGGATCGCTTGAGCACGTGGAAGAGATGGTAATGGGCCACCCACCAAACGCAGACGATTAAAAAGCTCAGTATGTAAGTCAGGAATTTCGGAGCCATCGCCATAAGGCTAGCCGTCAGAGCAGCGGAAATGTACGTGCCCTGCATCTGGGGCACGTGAATCTCCAACACCAGGAGAGTAATAATAATGGCGAAGACTCCGTCGCTAAATGCCTCGATCCGTGAGGTAGGCATCTCACCAACTCTAAACAGTCTGTATGACGGCTTTTGCAGACTTTTTCTGTATTCGGCCAATACAGCACTTCGGTCAACCACTGCTAATTTATCACCTCAGAATCTGCTTCGGTCTCTTGGTGGTCTCCGCCATATCGAGAGGCAAGACCAATCCGTCGAAAAGAATATGGGAGAAGGCGCTTCATTGGGACGAGACTCATTCCGCAGAAGGTGACAAAAATGACGCATATTCCCGCAAAAGATCGGAAAGTAGTTCAGATTTCTACCATGGTCCAGGCAGAGAAGGATTGGGCATTTATCGCCCTTTGCGATGATGGTTCAATGTGGCTTTACCACGGCTCATGGTCGCGGATTGAGAATATTCCGCAGACCGCTGACGCGTAGAGTGGGAATGGCCAGAAGATCGTGAGAGGTGGAGCCCGCTTAAATGCCACCCATGAAGAATCTTGTCTTATTCCGCGGTAATGGCTAGAGCCGACGTAACGTTGGCCAGTCTTCTTCCCAGAGTATGAGCAAAGGTGGCAAATCAATCTCAGTCCGGGCCGGGCGTTTGCAGTTCGTCAAAATCAACGCCGCCAAATTTAGCTTGCGAGACACCTATCATGTCATCCTGACCTTAACCTGGGCACGGTTCGCCGCGTTGGTCCTGGCCGTTTACATCTTGATTAATTTTGTTTTCGCCGGCTTGTACTTGCTCGGAGGCCGATCTATCGCCGAACTACCGCCCGGTTCGTTTTCCGAGGCCTTTTTCTTCAGCGTAGAAACTCTAGCCACGGTCGGCTACGGGCACATGTACCCGGACACCTTCTACGGCCACTGTATCACGACGGTCGAGATCGTGGTTGGCATGTTCGGTATGGCCGCTATTACCGGCCTGATCTTCGTCCGTTTCTCGCGACCGACCGCCCGGATTCTATTCAGTAAATGTGCCGTCATTTCGCCTTTCGACGGAGTACCTGCGTTGATGCTGCGGGTGGCCAACCAACGCCACATCCCGATGGCGGAGGCCGAATTTCGCGTGATGCTTTTCCGCGATGAACCGAACCTGGAACAAGCGAGTGTCCGGCGGTTCTATCCGCTTAAACTTCAGTTCGATCGTATGATCGCGTTTCCAGTAGTGCTGACTCTCCGACACGTTATCGACGAAAGCAGTCCCCTCTACGGGATGACTCCGGAAGACCTCAAAGCGAGCGACACGCGGTTGATGGCATCGATCGTCTGCATAGACACCGTAATTCCAGCGCCCGTCCAGAGCGCGACCGATTACCTATACGACGATATCCTCTGGAACCGCCGCTTTGTGGAGATTTATACCGAGACAGATGACGGTCGACTAACCGTCGATTACGGGAGGATTCACGATACCGAAGAGGCGAGCCAGGGCAGCTCGTAACGCGGTCCAACTCTTCCGTTGTCTTGAGGCCTGGCTGAGAACGAGGAGGTAGGCTATACAGAAGCATCTGCTACCAAAGGAACGGCAGCAAGCGGTGCTTCACCTTAAATTGATAATCGGAATAGCCAGGCAGATTTCTTTTCAAGAATTTCTCCTCTTCGAAAATTCTCCAGATTCCTGCGGGCACCAAAAAGAGAACGCCGAACAATCCCCAACACGAGCCGAGCGCGAGAGGTATGCCCAGAAACATAATAAGTCCTCCCATATACATCGGGTGGCGCACAAGTGCGTACAGTCCCGTCGATATGACTTTCTGCTCGGGAAAGACTTCGATGGTTGCCGAGGCAAAGCTATTTTCCCTGTAAACAAAAAATATGATGAGAAACCCGAGCGCGACCAGAAGATCTCCCGCTACCGCCAGACGAAGAGACCCCGTTGACCATGCAAAGCGGTGATCTAAGGCGGAGATAACCATTATAGAAATGAATGCTATCGACGTGATAGACTGTATGATCTTTTGGCTCTTCTCCTTCTCGGCAGTCGGGCCCGCATGGACCCGCCGCTCCAGAAGTCCTGGGTCGCTTTTCATGAGATAAAGGGTGATTGCGAGCGCCGAAGCGCCGAACACGGCAAGAAATGCCCACGCCTGCCAATAAACGAGCGACCACGCCGGAAGGAATAGCAGTGCACCCATGACGATCAGAAGGAAAAGGAGTCCGCCAAACGCTTTTGTGTTAAGGCCTTTCATTTCAGAATACGATTCTAGCGTGGAGGAACTCTTGAGGCCGGGCAAAAGATCGCAGGTTGTGTCGACAAGAACGACAAGGCATCCCCTTCATTTTGTTTCCTGGCGTTAACGATCTATCGATGGGCTTTGCCGTTTCTCTTCTTCTGCAAGTCGCGCCATTCGCCGGGAGTTGCTCCTTCCCAATCTCGGAAGGCGCGGAAGAAGGAGTTGGGGTCCTCGTAGCCGAGGAGGCAGGCCGCTTCGGCGAGTGAAAGCGACGGCTCCAGGAGGTAATGCTTCGCCAGTTCGCGGCGAGCATCGCTAATCAGTCGGCGGAAGCTGGTGCTTTCTTCCGCAATGCGCCGTTGCAAAGTCCGACAGCTCATCCCCAATTCTTTCGCCACATCGATGATTTCGGGTCTTTGTCCGCCCAGCAGCCGCATGAGCACCCATTTCACCCGGGCGGCAACGGTATGATCCGCTTTCCGCCTGGTTAATTCCTGGTCGAGCTGCGGGCTCAGTAGCGCCAACAGTTCGGCGTTGTAGGTACGGAAGGGGCGGTCGAGGTCGCTGATCCGGTAGACGATGGCATTGCGTCGCGCCTTGAATTTGACTGGGCAGCCGTAGTGGAGTGGCGTGGCGATTGTTGGCTAATGCGGCTCGCGTGAGAGAAGAGTGTGGGAGCGGAAGAAGCGACCAATGCTCAGCTGGCGTCGAAGAAGTCGAAGACGAAGGACGACGACGCGGAGCCTCTTACCACTTCAGGGTGTACCAAAACTGAACGAAATTTTTGGCGCTTAGGGAAACAGGTGTCATAAGGGCACAGGTATAAGGCTAAAGACAAGATAAGAGCGTTCCCATGGCTCCCTCTACAGGAAACGCACAAACGATGAATTGGTGCAGCAAAGCGATCTGGTACACGGGTGAAGGCTACGAGATTTACTTTGCGTCTGAACGCAATTGGATCGCTTACGGACCGGACGGTTGGGTTCATTTCGCCATTTCACTCGATGACGCGAAACAAATGTGCGATTCCCGAGAGAAGGTAAGGACCAACGACCTGGGAAAATCTTGAGAACGCTTTGCGGTAAGCAGATAATTTTGGGACGCGGTGCCGCTTGGGTAATAACAGACCCATGGCGCGTAATCTCATCCTTCTGGTGGCGATTCTTGCCGCTGGGATGTTCGCGACCCCGGCGCAAGCGAATCAACTTCAAGCATGGGCGCAAATGGATGCCAGAGCCGCTTGGCATAGCGACAATCCTCAGCCGGGACCAGATCACGAATTTAGATGGTTCGCACCAGGAATGACCATGGGTCACGGCGAGAAATATTTTGAACTAAGACATGGTATTACAGGGAATGATATAGCTGTGTACGAGAAATTTTTCGCTGAAGCGTTTACGGCGATAGCTCACGCGATTCAAGATGCAATCCGATCTGGCAGAACGAAACTTTCGACGAGAGAAATAGACGGAGGGGACATTGAGCTAACATCTTCTGGTACAGTCACGGTCAGTGGCATAACTTTTCGGCAGGAAGAAAAACCCGACGCGACCCCAGCTCCGGCAACGGTTTCAGACAACAACGCCGCTCCATTTGAGCCGATTCCTTCCACAAACGTGATTTCTGCCATCACTGGCAATCGATGGACGTCCGACGCACTAATCGTCTCTGGCACACTGACCAACACGAGTATGGTAGAAGTTCTGATAACGGGTATCGGTGCAAAAGGATTTAACCAAGATCAGAAGATGGTGATTGAGGGTTCAGCTTTCACCGTCGTCCACAATGATCTGGCTCCCGGTCAAGTCGTGAAGTTCAAGATCGCGCTAAAGGATGACACAAAACAGGTAAAGTTCGTAAAGGTGCTGCCATCATGGTCACCATGAACCGGTTTCGGCTTGGTCGGCAGATGGTCTCCCCATTCTTCGATTGTCCATTTCGCACTACCAGCTCCGCAGATACTTGTTGAAAAAATCGAGAGTACGTTGCCAGGCAAGCTTGGCAGCGGCTTCGTCATAACGGGGAGTCGTATCGTTATGGAAGCCATGATTTGCGCCGTCATAGACGTACCCGTTGTAGGTCACATGATTGGCCTTGAGCGCTGCCTCGTACGCCGGCCATCCATCGGTGATGCGCAGGTCCAGCGATCCATAGTGAAGCAGCATAGGCGTTTTAATCTTAGTGACATCCTCGGCACTGGGTTGGCGACCGTAGAAAGCAACTGCTGCTCCCAGCTTCGGGAGCCTCACGGCTAGATTGTTAACGGTCGTTCCACCAAAACAAAAGCCCACGGCACCGATCTTACCAGTGCATTCGGGTTGAGTTTCCAGCCAGGCAGCCGATGATACAAAGTCCTCAAACATTTTCTTCTCGTCCACCGTTTTGAAAAGGGCTGCTGCTTTCTCTTCATCGCCCGGGTACCCGCCGACTGAGGTCAGCCCATCAGGCGCCAACGCCAGGAAATTCGAGGTGCCTAAACGCCGAGCCACATCCTCGATATACGGGTTCAGACCACGGTTTTCGTGAATTACCAGTACTCCGGGCACCTTTCCCTCGGTGTTCGCGGGACGAACGAAATACCCTCGGATGCTTCCATTGCCCTGTGGGGACGATATCGTTACATATTCCGAAAAAACCCGCTTGTCGTCCCTGGCGACCTCCTGTGCCAGAGCGTAATTCGGCCGAAGGCTTTCCCAGATGGCAGTCGCTGTCAAGCCGCCGATGGCATACTTCTTGGCAAAATCCAGGAATTCACGGCGGCTGATCTCCCCGTGAACGTAACGGTCAAAGATTCTCAGCAGCTCTTGAGGAAAGTCGGTCGCTTTTTTCCGTTCCATGGAAGTGTTTCCCTTCGCGGGCGGTCTCCCAAAATATTCGGGTACAGCCGTTCGTTTTAGTTCACAAGCGCGGACTTCGCGTTTTGGCTGTTTTCAGGCTGCGAGAGCAAGCCTTTTGGATCTGAGGCAGATTTTCTTTGGCAAACAAAGCTAAAATGCCTAAGTTCAATATTCTTCCTATAATCATCGTATGAGCTACACTAGAAAGTACGATACTTTAATCCCCGACATTACAGAAAGAATTCACGATTTTCTGATGACGAAACATCTTACCGGACAGGTGGAACATGAATTTGAGCCGGATAATACGAACCTGCCGACTGGTTGGGCGATCTTGACGATCGATAGCGCCGATCCAATGCTTCACAATGAATTGAACAGCGTCATTTCGAGCCTCGAAAGTATCAATGCCACGCGGTCAAACTGGATGCCTGAGAGGGAACTAAATCTGCCGGATCATTCTTACCAAATTCGATAGTCTCATACGCGCTTCCAAGCGTTTCGCTGCCCACGGCTCAACAATCCCGTTCGGCAGTAACCACAAAGTTCAGCCGCCGCGACAGGCATCACATCTCGGAGATGCTGGTATGAGACGCCACGATCTTCCAATCGTCGTCAATTTTTTCCAGATTCATGGTGCTGGTTCCTACGACCGTTTGTTTCGAACTTGGGAAATAGGCCGACCACCAGGTGAGGGCTAGTGCGAGATCTGGCTTCAACAGCTTGACCTGGATGCGTTTCGGTTGTAGAAACCCCATCGCATTCCGGTCCGGGTAACCGTTCAGATAAGAATCATGAAGTTGCTGCCAGCCGTTAAACTGCTCGGAATCGATAACAACCAACAATTCGGGCGACTTCCAGTACGCTTCGAGGTGTCCTTCGATGTCGTGGGCATTCCACCGGTCGAGCATTTTGAGCAGGACCCCATAGATTTGCTGGGCATCGGGCTTGGAAGCGGTAGGATTAGCATCCCAGGAGTCGATTTGCCATCCGCTCTTCTCTTGCGCAATCACCGGCAAGCAGAAAGAGAACGCCGCGATCGCCAGGAGTTTGAGGAAGGTCTCAAAACGTTTTCGCGACGCGGTATTGCGATGTGCTTCAAAATGTTTATGGAGATTTGACTGCAAGGTTTTTAGTATACATGGAATTTACCTTTATAATAGTGAAAGAAATACGCTCTTTTCTTAAGAAAAGTCAGATCCCCTCAGTTTTGTTCCGCCGAGACAGCCGACGTACTGCCAGAGGGTTGGTTGGATTTGCTCTCATTTATGAGAGACGCTCATCGAGCGTTGTCATGCTGGGCCTCGGCGGTTATGGCTCGGATCTTGCGGAGAAAGTGGCCTAGTCGCTCGCTGATTGGGGACAATCTAAAAGCCACCCGGAGTAACGATGGACAAAACGCCTCAAGCGGCCGATCTCTGGCATCGTTTTAGCGCAGAATGGCTACCGGCACTTACGAGCTTTCTGCTCTATCTGTGGCAATGGTTGCTGGCTAATCTAATTGTGACAGCGGTCCTCTCCGGCCTTCTTTTGCTCGGGGGATGCATGATCGTGCGCAAAGCAACCGAGGAGGGCTGGAACACCGGCCGTATCTTCTGCACGATTGTTCTCTTTTTACTTGGGCTGGCCGGCGTGCTCGTCGTTGTACATTCGATATGATCCGCGGCAACCTGAAACTTAGGGCGTAAAATCAAAAGGGGGGCCCTCGCAGGCTCCCCTCTTGTGGAGTGCGAAGTTCGAGCTGGACTACTCCCTTCCCTCCCAGCAAGACGACTCCGCTCGCTCGCCGGTATTCGGATCAAGAATTAATCGGTGAGCTTGTTGTTCGGAGTCAAAGTCGAACATATTGAGTAAGGAACCCGCGAGCGCGTCAAACGAGCTGTCGCCGATTCGACCCAACTTCCAGTTGTCTTCGATGAATTTCAAAATGGAGGATTGATCGCTTATACTGTGATCAACAAAGTTCTGCTTAGCGAATGGCGAGATCACGAGCAGCGGCAAACGTGGGCCATAGCCGAAGCGCCCCTGATAACCACCCAGAGGCGGATTGGTCCCGGATTGGCCGGTTCCGGTAAAAACATCAAACGGGGTCTGCGACTGGTTCACGTTGGGAGGCATTGCGTGATCGTACCAGCCATCTGAGTCGTCGTAACTAATGATGATTGCCATGTGTTCCCAATAGGGCGATTTCATGAGACGATTGATCGTCTCCACGAGGAACGGCTGTTCAAATAATGGGCTGGAATAGCCGGCATGACCATCCTGATAGGCAGGCGCTTTGAGGTAAGAGACGGCCGGTAAATTGTGCGCATCCAATGCCTGCCAGAAATTCGTGATATCATACTGATGATTTGCCTGGTCCGTGTACCCGATCGCAGCAACTGACGTGGGCGGTTTATGAGCCGGATTTGCGGTGGAAGCGTAATATTGGAAAGGCTCATGGTGAGGGATATAATCCGCCTTCGGAGCACCGTTAGCGCCGATGTGGGTGCTACTTGGATTACTAAATCCTCCTTCGAACCAACCCCAGGTGAGTCCTTTGGCGTTGAGCAGGTTGCCCACATTTTGCCCGCTCATCGTGAAAGTCGGGGTGCCTGAAGCGATATCGCCGGTCGGATCAGCATCGGAGATATCAGTGCCCTCGAAAACCGTATCGGTGATCTCGGGGGAGGCGCCATGGGTCTGTCCGGCAATCAAATTCAATGCGCCGGGTGTCGATGGGCCAGTCACTGTTCCATACGAATTGTCGCTCATTGAAAAGTGTTGAGCGTAATTCCAAAGAGCGGTCACCGTGTTTCCGTCGAAGTAATCCATGACAGTCGTCGGACCTCCGGTTTCGGGTGTCCCGGTAAATTGAACAAACTTGTCCATCAGCCCATGATCAAACGCTTGTTGCTCGGCCATGTACTCATGATCTTGGTCTGCAGTGGCATCCTGGGCGGGACCCAAACGATTCGGCTGGAGCGAGTTTGGATTATTGGTCAGTAGTGCCTGGTCTAGACCATTCACCGTTGGCGTGCCTGGCTTAGCGTCAAAGCGGGGTTCGCCGGCCGCATTCAGGGCCTTCGGATAAGTTGCGAAGTAGTGATCGAAGGAGACGTTCTCCTGAAAAATGACGACCACATGGCTAATTGGGTAAGTTGTCTCACCGCCGGCTGGATCGGCAAACCCCATGCTTGCGAATGGGATCGCTGCCGATAAGCCAACCAGACAGATTTTATAGAACGTTTTCATAGGATTGATATCGATTTTCCAAACCTTACTTCAGGGAAACAAGGCTGCACCGGCCACTCGGCCCGGCTACTATCCTTTCCAAAGGAGGGTGCGACGTTTCTCGGGCATGAGAAACCATTAGGCAATCGTGAGAAAGTGACGTTTCCGTCACAAAAGACGGCGCTGGATCAGTGGCGGCCTGCCACCACCCATCCGCACAAAACCTAGGCGATAAACGATTCGGGCACGATCCCGCGAACGATGTTCACTTCCAGCATCATACCAGTCTGAGAAATCCGCTTCAGCACTTGATGACCGTAGATTATTTGGCCTTCATCATCCTGGATGACAAGATTCATAGGAGTCCGGCTTCACCCGCAACAATCGTCAGTCAATGAGCTCAAACTCACTTGACCTCTGATCAACCGCTCAGAGTCGCGCAATGCAAGAAAGCAGCAGAAGTATGATTCGGCAACGCCTGACGCCTGGCTAGGGCTGCTTCGCGTCCGGGCAATCCGTGCTCAGATTCGTAAGCCCTTCATGGTCCTGCACGAAGGAGATGGATTTTACCGTGCCGCGACTGGTAATCCGCACGATGTAAAGGCTGTCGAAGTCCTTGCCCTTCCAATGTGGAACATCGTCGGGATTCCCGTGGTATTCGTCGACCAGCTGTTTCACGACGTTCTCCAGTTGATGATGTTCCCAGGCAACAAAGATCAAGGCGTTCTGATACTTTTGCCCAGTCAATTCGGACCGGAGCGCGTTGATATCCGAGTACGCGAAATCCGTATTCACCGGCATGCCGAGTTCGATCGCCGTCGGCTCAATCGTCGCGAGCGGCCGGATGTAATTGTACCCGACTCCTCCTTCTATCGTGGTGAGTCTTGAAGCCGCCGGCGCGAAAATATAATCGGGTCTGCCGAATTTCGACGCCAAAACGCGAGGGAGTGCCAATGCGCGGTTGAGACCCTGACAGTTCAACTGGCCGATCTCTTTTTCCGGCTTTTCGCCGTGTCGCAAAAAGACGATCGTTTCGACCGCTGTCGCGGACGGAGTCGGCGAAGCAGCCTGCTGGGGGTCTGCTCCATCCAATTTTGAACCACCAAACAATGCGAGAAACGCCGCCGCGCAGAGTAAAGTTTTCATGAATAAAGTTCTCGAAAAAGAGATGATATTCGCTGGCGTAATTTCTGCCAGCTTAGGAAGCCTGACAACAGATCACGGCATGAGAATCCCTCGGGCGTAAAGGAATGAAGCTCAGCCGGAGCTTCGCCTTAGCCCACGGTCAGCTTAGGCGTTGCATCCCGGGCGTTCGTTTGCGAACGTTGCCAACCTTGAAAACCCCTTCGATCCCAATGCCGGAATCATCAATATGAGCGACTCACATTCTCGTTACGCAGGTCTCGGTGAAGTCAAAAGAGCGGGGTTATCGGTTCAGTCGGCCGCCGCGCGACTGCATCATCTGTCGTTTGTGGAAAAGAGGTTGATGTTCTTTTGCGCCGCGCATCTTGTCGGCACCCCCATTCGCGATTTGAAATTGCTGCTCGGCCGGGCACAGTTTTTAGCTGCCGAACGCTGCTCGG
Organism: uncultured Verrucomicrobiae bacterium; assembly: GCA_963846195.1. Taxonomy (GTDB): domain Bacteria; phylum Verrucomicrobiota; class Verrucomicrobiia; order Chthoniobacterales; family JAFAMB01; genus JAFAMB01. Next base: position 137,014 of record CAWJVG010000013.1, on the reverse strand, counting down.
CGCTGCGCAAACGGCTTCAGGAACTGCGCGTACCGAAAATACGCGTCGACAAGCGTCCAAGCGAGGCTCTCGAACTTGCCATGGATGAAGCTCTTCATTGTGAAAATAGCAGAGAAGCTGCGGGAATTGCTCATGCGCTTCACGCGGAGCTGATCACCGCTTACGTTCGTTATCTCGACCAGACTAACCAGCTCGCCGATTCGCCTTCCTGCGACCTGATCTCATCCCAATTACCCCTTTTGCGGGGCATCACCGAGTCGGTTGAAGCGTTCATTGAGGCATCCGGGGAACACCAGAGCAGAGACTCGACTGGAGAAATTTTTTTCCGCAGCCGGCGGACCCGACGGAAGCGGCCGATGCAGCGACAAACTACCGGCGCGGGAACGCTCGGAAAAGCCGTTCGAAATTGACCGGAACGCCGGCCGTCCTTCGTTCCCGCCGCCGGTGTGGGACTATATCAAGCCGCCCCTGGAAGAGACTGCCGATCATTTCGTGCATATGCTGGGAATTCGTCTTTCGGAGATCAACGTCGCGGAGGGTCTGGCAATCGTGATCTATGAAAGCAAGGATAAACCATGGGAATTTTATCATGATCTTGCGCGTCATCTCTGGGACGAGGTCCGGCATTCAATGATGGGAGAAGCGGCAATTGAAGCCGCTTTTGGGAATGCGGGCGCCATTCCGATGCGAGAATATGAACGAGCCTATTGCATGGAAGCACCTCCTCTTGAGCAGTACGCTACTCTTGGAATCGAGATCGAGGGCGGTCAGATGCGATATCCGGTGGGAAAACGGGGTGAGTGGGAGTTCTGCCGTGATGCTGCTAGAAATTCGTTAATGACCACCTTTCAAGATTATGATTGGGCCGACGAAGTTCTACATGTCAATATTGCGAGACGACAACTAACCGACTGGTACCCGGGCGGCTTAAAAGAGCTATCTTTATTCGCGCAAGAAGGCAGATTGAAGCGAGCCGAAGTCAAACAACGCCAAGCACCTGTGAAATTAACTGTTCCGGCCCCCAAGCAAGCTATCCAGGAGCTGGATCGCTAGTCGTTGAATACCCGAACTCGAAATGAATAAAACACGCCCGCTCGGAATTATACTCGTTGCTATTGCCGCTGTTATGGGGCTTTCATCCTGTCACGTGGTACCGCCTGGATACCGGGGCGTGAAGGTTACTCTCGGTCAAGTTGATCCGAATCCATTGAATGAGGGGTTGGCTTTCTACATTCCTATGATTCAAATGGTCCGGGACCAAAGCGTGCAACAACACACCGAGGGCGATAAAACGGTCTGCTATTCCTCGGATTTGCAAACCATTTCTGTAAACTACAAGATTCTGTTCAGAACTTCGGCGGATCAGGTTGTGAATCTTTTCAGGAACTACAACGGGGATCCTTATGACACCCTGATTGTGCCTCGTTTTCAGGAGAGCTTGAAGGAGGTCGCCTCTCACTATACGGCCGAAAACTTCGTCAAATCGCGCGAAGAAGTTAAGAAACAAATCCTGGAGGCCCTGAAAGGGCGACTAGCGGGACTACAGGAGATTGACGACCTTGCGATCACCAACATCGATCTGTCGGAACAACTGGAAAAGGCCATCGAAACGAAAATGACGATGCAACAGGAGGCGCTGCAAAAAGAGTTCGAACTTCAGAAAGCCCAAAAAGACGCCGAAATCACGGTGGTCCGGGCGAATGCGGAGGCTCAAGCCATTCAAACCCAGGGCAATGCCATCAAGGAAAACCCGGAGATTATTTCGCTTGAAATCGCGCGGCGCTGGAACGGCCAGAGCCCGCAGTCTGTCGTCGTCGGACAAGGCGGAGCTAATGTGCTGTTGCCGTTGAAGTGAGGCAGGACGTTTAACGTTCAACGTTCGGCGTTCAGCGTTCAGCGTTCAGCGTTCAGCGTTCAGCGTTCGGCGTTCGGCGTTCGGCGTTCAGCGTTCAACGTTCAACGTGCGGCGGCGCAGGGACGCCCTTTGACCTCTTCGTAGGCAGAGCAAACCGAGATGGTTCGCCTCCACTCACCGAACCGCGAACGAGCCTCCACCAAAATGGCCGCTGAAGGCTGAACGCTGAACGCCGAACGCTGAAGGTTGAACGCTGAACGTTGAACGTTAAACGCTCCGGGTCAGCGGATCTCTGTAATTATCGTGATTTATTTGGTTTCCGGATGGGATCGGCGAATCAATCTTGTACATGAAATCAAGGAGTTTGTCGCGACGGCGATCGGGTTCCAGGGGTGACACGCACAGGCTCAAGGGTGCTAACGCGCCATGAACATACTCTTGCTGATGTTCCTTTTCGCGGAGCTCGAACCTGCACCGGGTTTTGGCCTGGCGATCCTCCAAGCGAGACAACAAGCTCGCAACGATCTCGTTCATGCCATCCTTTCAAACAACAGTGCGCTCGCGCAGGCTGCCCTCAACGCGAAAGCTGACCCTCAAGATATCGTTACTCTCTCGCAGAGCGAAGCCGGGTCACTTCGATCACTCAGTGCCAAGACCTATTTCTATTATAGCAATGGCACGAATTTCCGGCCCCTCCATCTCGCGGCGGGTCTCGGCGAAACAGAGATCTGCCAGGTGTTGCTCGCCGGAGGCGCGAAGCTATTCGCTGCCAGCCGGGGCTTTGACTGGGTCCCGGCCCAGTATGCCGCGAAGGAAGGTCATCCGGATCTGGCGAGAATTCTCCTCGGAATCGATCCTAAATACGATCATTACACGATTGAAATTTCGCTCATCAACCAGAGACTGACCGTCTATCGAGACAAGGCACCCTTCCTGACAGCGGAGATCTCCACGGGCCGTGACGATAAACCCACACCGCCTGGAAATTACCTGGTGACAGACAAAATCAGGCTCGAACTCTCGACTTTGTACAAGGTTCGGATGCCATATTTCCTCCGTTTATCCTTCTCTGAGTACGGAATCCATTACGGTTTCAATCCGGGCCACCCAGCCAGTCATGGATGTATCCGTGTGGGTTCCGAAGAGATGGCCGAGAAGATATTCCAATCTTGCCCCATCGGAACACTCGTTGTAATAGAATAGGATGCGCGGGAAAAGCGTGTCGGCGTATGCCGGGACGCCTCTATTGGGGGTTGCAATTCATCCATGCTGAGTTACTTATTCCACCCTTCCATTCAGCCTGGAGCATTGTATGAATATCATTCAGAAAATTGAGCAAGAGCAGTTGAAGCCGAATATTTCGCCATTCAGGGTGGGCGACACGGTCAGAGTTCACACCCGCGTGGTCGAGGGCGATAAAGAGCGAATTCAGATATTTACGGGCATCGTGATTGGCCGCCGCGGCACCGGGCTCAATTCGACATTTACCGTTCGCCGTATCTCGTACGGAGAAGGCGTGGAACGTGTTTTCCCATTACACTCCCCGCGCATCGCCAAGATCGAAGTCGAGCGAGCCGGGAGCGTGCGTCGTTCCAAGCTCAATTACCTTCGCGACCGCAAAGGCAAGCAAGCTATGACTGTGAAGGAAAAATCTCAGAATTGAAAAACGTCCGTTGAGCATGCGGTGCGGCCTCAGATTCGAAAAGCATCTCTGGTCGACAGGCATTCCTCTCATTGCCGGCATCGATGAAGCAGGGAGGGGCCCGCTTGCAGGTCCCGTCGTCGCAGCGGCGGCCGTTCTCCCGGCCGAATTCTCGCTGAGCGGCCTTAACGACTCCAAACAGCTCGCTGAACCGGTTCGCGAGCAACTCTTTGAAGCACTGATCGTCCCGGGAAAGCTGGTCTGTTACGGTGTCGGCATCGCCGAACCCGGAGAGATCGATCGGCTCAACATTCTCCGGGCTACCTTTGTCGCAATGGAGCGAGCAGTCATGGCCCTACAGATCTTGCCGGACCATCTTCTGATCGACGGACTTCCGGTTCCAGTCTTCAAACAGCCGCAAACCGCGATCGTTGGAGGAGACTCAAAATCGATGAGCATCGCTGCCGCGAGCGTTATTGCGAAGGTTACGAGAGACCGTATCATGAGAAAATGGCACAACGAGTTCCCTCAATATGATTTCTACCAGAACAAAGGGTACGGGACGCCGGCGCACCTCGAAAGCTTACAGATTCACGGGCCTTGTGCGATTCATCGCCGCTCATTCGCGCCGGTTTCTCAGACGTACTTCCTTTTCCATTAAGTTCTGGCCAAGCGTTCTCGCACGACGACTTGCCCCTCCACATCTTGCCCTTGGGAGAGAGGGCGAAAAAATGGCCGCTGATTACCTCCGCCGGAATGGGTTTCGCGTCCTCTACAAGAATTTCCGATCGAGACAAGGAGGCGAAATTGATTTGGTCTGTCGCGATCGACGCGAGGAAACACTGGTTTTCGTGGAAGTGAAGACGCGAACCACCGACGCGTTCGGTCCGCCGCACGCCGGCCTGACCCGAAGCCAACAGGACCGCATCATGCGCGGCGCCAAGGAATGGCTCAGGTTGTTGAATGATCCTCGGGTACCCTATCGGTTCGATGTGGTCGAGGTGCTCATGAAACCTGTCCCTCAGGTGCACCTGATCCGGGGCGCGTTTCAAATGTCCGACGACATTTACTGGTGAGGCGTTCGGCGTTCGGCGTTCAGCGTTCAGCGTTCGGCGTTCGGCGTTCGGCGTTCAGCGTTCGGCGTTCGGCGTTCGCCGTTCGCCGTTCGCCGTTCACCGTTCACCGTTCGCAGGGCGTTGTCAGAACATCGGTAACACTTTTGGTTCAGGACATCGGTAACACTGTTGCTGTTTTAGTTTATGGTTTGATGTTGTCATCGACTGGATCGGTGCATGTTTGCGCCACGCGCCTCCGAGGGCTGAACGGCGAACGATGAACCGCGAACGTTGAACGATGAACGTCAAATAGAATGCGCAAACTGGATTACCTCATCGTCGGACAAGGATTGGCCGGTTCATTACTGGCCTGCTTGTTGCAGATGAGACGCAAGAACGTCGTGGTAATCGACAACAGCCATCGGACTGCGGCCTCTCTTTCCGCGGCGGGAATCATGAATCCGATCACTGGGAAACGGCTGAATCGCCCTTTTCTAATTGATCGCCTGCTGGAGGATGCGTTTACCGTCTATCCATCGGTAGAGCGATTCCTGGGCGCTTCATTCTTCCGCCGGAGAAAGGTGTTGCGGCTCCTGGAGTCCGCGGATGAACAGCGTCAATGGAAACAACGCCTCGCTTCGGGCGAATTTGCAAAATATCTTGGGGCGATCGAGTGCCCTCGCTTTCCGTTCATGGAGAACTGGTTTGGCGGTTTTGAAATAGCCATGGCCGGTCATTTGGACGTTTCGGCGTTGATTCGGCGTGCGAGCGAAGTTTTTGCTGGGGCCGGCCAGCTTGTCGAAAGCGAGTTTGACTATGATGAACTGCGCTTGTCAAACAACGCAGTGGAGTGGCGGGATTACACCGCGAAAGCGATAGTATTCTGCGAGGGCTACCAGCTGAGCAGAAACCCATTTTTCCGATCGATCCAACTAAACCCTGCGAAAGGAGAAATCCTGACCTTACGTGCCCCGCATTTTTCCGACGACCACATCATTCAGCGCGGGAAATGGATATTTCGCTCTACGACCGGCGAGATCAAGGCGGGAACTACCTATACATGGGACCGGTTGGACGAGAAACCCACGCAGAGCGCACGAGATGAAATCGAGCAATCCGTCCGTCAGTTCATCCATTTTGATTTCGAAGTGACGAATCAGACCGCAGGCGTCCGGCCTGTCATACGCGCGGACAACCGGCCGATTGTCGGAACTCATCCGGAACACAGGCGTGTAGCGGTCTTAAACGGGTTGGGCTCAAAGGGAGTTCTGCAAGCTCCTTTTGCATCGATCCAATTGATCGGTAATTTGGAAAGGGGTGAACCGATTCATGCGGACTTTGACGTATGCCGAAAATCCTTGTGGCCGTAATTGAGGAACGATTGACCGCTGCGGCTTCTTCCTGGATCGAGGTTGCGTTGTTTGACGGCGCGCTGGCGATCGATGCCACCGTAGGAAACGGGTACGACGCGCTCTTTCTCGCGCATCGTGTCGGCCCGAAAGGAAAAGTGCTTGGATTTGATGTCCAAAAGGCGGCACTTGCCGGCGCCCGAGAGATTTTGAAGTTTGTCGGCTCAATCGATCGAGTCTCATTGATCCACGAATCGCACACGCGTCTGGCCGATTTTCTGCCGGCTGGATCGAGGATTGCCGGCGCTATGTTTAATCTTGGTTATTTGCCGCGCGGCAACCGTCAAATCATCACGCGGCCCGACACCACGGTTCTGGCATTGCATTCTGTTCTTGAGCATTTGGCCGAACGCGGACGCGTAACGCTTCTGGTGTATCGCGGGCACGAAGGCGGCATCCCTGAATATGAAGGAGTTCGCGAGTTCCTGGAGCAATTGCCCGGCGATGAATGGCTCGTTGAAGAACTGGCCAGCACCAGCGATTCTCCTATCGCCCCACGTTTATTTCGGATCCAAAAGAAATTAAGTTCGTTGGATTGAGTTGGGTTATCTTCGATGGCGGCGCACGGGCGATAACGATTGGACGTCCATTGCTCAGCCTGACGATCATGGTCTTTGGCTTCCCATAGCCTTCTGAACTCTTGTAACTTCTGACTCCTGTCAGTTGCTTGAGGCGTGCAATGAGCATTATACTGGCGTCCAATTCGGTCCAGACCATGTTCCTTTTTCGTCTATACCTCGGCTTTTTGACTCTCTCTGTCGGAAGCGTCTTCGCTGAACAGATTCTCGAAGGGTACAGCGTGGTGCGGGGGAAGGACTACGCGTTTGAAATCAAGGCGCCGCGGAGCTGGGTTCTCGATAACGACGCCGCAAAGGACCAGGGAATCAATCTGGTCTTCTACCCCACCGGCACAACCTGGGATACCAGCAAAGCAGTCATTTATGTCCGGGTTCGGACAAACGGAGCGACAGTTCGGAACATCGCGGATCAGGTCAATGATACCCTGCGCAATCTGCGGGAAACAGGGAGCCCGAATGTCACTGCGAAGCACCTCAAGACACTCACAACTCAGGATGCCAGCAAGGCGGAACTTTACCACTTCACCGGTGACAAGTTCGGCAATTTCGAACTGACCGCTTACATTCAGGCCAGAGGTTCCATCCACTTTATCACCTTGTCCGCCCGGGACCAGGACTCCTTCCGACAGGCCACACCCGCCTTCGATGCAGTGGTAACATCGTACGAGGATTTGACAAAAAAACCCGTAGCCGAGTCGCAATAAACTCGAAATCCAAGGCGATCGGATGATTCAGTGGGATTCAGAGCTGTATCTCCGCTACGAGCAGGAAAGAACCCGGCCTTCTCTTGATCTGGCCCTGAGAATCCCGCTGAGCGCCCCGCAGGAGATCATTGACCTCGGGTGCGGACCAGGGAACAGCACGCGGGTACTCTTGAACCGATGGCCAAGTGCACATATCACAGGACTTGACTCTTCGCTCGCGATGCTTGAACGAGCGCGTCAAAGCTCAACGGATATTGAATGGAAAGTCGGGAATATTCAAACGTGGTCCGAGTCCGATCGGTTCGATTTAATATTTGCGAACGCGTCCCTTCATTGGATCGCTGATCACGAAACCCTCATGCCCAGGCTGATCGCTGCTCTCAAGCCGTCAGGTATCCTCGCCTTCCAGATGCCGGCGCTCTACGACCAACCTGCTGCGCAAGCAGCCAACGAACTAGCCAACTCTTCGGCCTGGCAATCCTACCGCCTGCACGAAAGATACACGCTGTGCGTCCACAGACCGGGCGCCTACTACGATTGGCTGGCTCCGTTCTCGAAACTCACGCAAATTTGGGAGACGGTTTACTTTCACGAACTGGAGAATCATCACGGAATTGTCGAATTCTACTCCAGCACCGGGCTGAAACCTTATCTGGACGGGTTACCTTCGGAGGAACTTCGAGATCGCTTTAAGGGCGAAATACACGACGTCTACCGAAGGCTTTTTCCTGCACAACTCAACGGCAAGGTCCTTTTTCCCTTTCGAAGGCTCTTCGCGATCGCGGCTCGCTGAGCCGCAGAAAGCACGTTCGAAATATACCAGCGTGATATGAGTTTCGCCCAAATCAGGTGATGGGCTTGGACGAGTGTAACCTGCACGGCACAAAAATGTGCTGCGTGGTTGACGCTAACACGAACCGCTACAGGCTAAAACCGGGCTAGGTTTTCCCGGTCCTTAGGGCCGTAGCCGGTTCGGAGATTTCCGCCGACTCGGCCTACTTCAAAATCGCTTCATGAAAACATTTCCAATCATCAATCCGGTTGAGCGTCACCGCATCGCGAATGCCAACATCTGATGGTAATCCGTTTTCTCCGAGCACAGATTGAACTGTGCCGTCGTCATGATTGTATCCACGGATCGCGGCATTGAGTTTGGCGATAGAAGTGGCGTCGAGACGAGTTCCTGGTTGCTGCTTAATCCAGGTTTCAAACTCGGGGTATGTGGGTCTGTTCTTCGCGATGAACTCGACAACCACATCTTTCTTCAGCCCGAGTCCATCGAGCACCATCTGATCGAAGCCGGTGCCGACCGCCGGATAACCGTCTGCCAGCATTCCTTTGGCGTCGAGGGAGACCTTCAGCCAAAGACGCGGTAAGTGAAGTACGCCAAGCGGTCCGACCTCAGCCGAGCCAATCAGGGGAACAATTTTATTCATATGTTTTGGGGGTGAATGGGTTCCACTGATATTAGTTCAGACGCCCAGGAAGGAAACGAAGAATTTTTCATCACCGCTCGGGATCGGGCGATGCGTTATTTATATTGTTGGGCTAAAACCTGAAGCGCGTGGCCTTCGTTCGCGAAAGTAGTCACCGCGGCGGAGACGTGAGGATCATTTATGCGAAGCTTGGATGTCGGAGACCAGAGTGGCCGTCAGGCCGGCCAAAGTCTTGGTATTAACCGAATAGGTTTGCAGCAACTGGACCAAATCGTCGGCCGCGTACGATGCGAGTGGAAGAATAAAGATGAAACTGAAAACGAAAGCGAGACTACGCATGTCCTGCCAATCGGACTTTATTCCCTCTTTTTAGGCAGAAGCCTGTTCACGCTTTCACTTGGCCGCAGAACGGCTGGGGACCGAAGTCCCGCACCGTGGCCTCAAATTGCAGAAGTGCGCGTTTGCGATCGAGCCCTCCGCCATAGCCCACCAGGCTGCCATCGGCTCCTATCACCCGGTGGCAGGGGAAGATAATGCAGATTGGATTCTGGCTATTGGCCAATCCAACCGCACGGGGCACACTTCCGATTCTCTCCGCCTGCATTTTGTACGAGATCGTTTCACCGTAAGGGATATTTTTCAGTTCGTTCCAAGCCCGTACCTGAAAATCGCTCCCATTGAGCAGAATCGGGAGGTTGAACTCTTCGAGTGAACCAGCAAAATATCTGTCCAACTGTTCCACTGTTTCCGGGAACGGACTCACCCCCGGATCGTCCGCAGACGAAGGCGCGTCCACCCGACGGGCGAACTGTAAGTTAATCAGCGAAGAACCATTTGAGATCATTCTAAGGAGCCCCACCGGGCTATCGTAATCGCAATAGTATTTCATATATTTTTCTCCAGGGACTTCCACAAATGCATCGCCGCGTACGCTCGCCAAGGGCGCCAACTCTCGGCCGCGGCCAACGCTTCGCGAGGATTGTTCGTTTTAAGCGCCTTCAGGATACCCAAATCACTGGATGGAAAGGCGTCCGGCCATCCAAACACGCGCATCGCAAAATATTGAACGGTCCAATCACCAATGCCGGGAAGCTCTTTCAGTTTGGCCAAAGCCTGATCGATCGAGACTGCGACATCGAGCGTGATGAACCCCTTTGTCACGGCCTGAGCCATCGCGAGAATCGATAATGCGCGCCCCCGGGTAATCCCTATCTGAGTAAGTTCATCGATCGTGGCGGCTGCAATCGTGGGCGCCGTGGGCGCCAGGTGTGTCAGGCCGGGAAAAGGAGTCGCAATCGGTCGTCCAAACTGGTTTGTGAGTCTTCCGGCAAACGTCGTCGCGGCTTTGACGCTGACCTGTTGTCCCAGGATCGCGCGGATCGCCATTTCGAATCCGTTGAAAGCGCCAGGTACTCGCAGGCCGGGATAACCCTCGGCCAGCGGACCAAGATGCATTGATATTTGTTGAGGGGTCGCTTCCAGATCAAATAATCTCCGAAGCCCGGCCAGCACTTGCATCAACACCGGCAAGAGCGAGATCGACACTTCGACGCGGAGCGCCGACTGCGCTGCATCATTTTCCACTGAGATCCAGCCTTCGTGCGATCCGATTGCGACGGTGCGTCGATATCCTCTCGCATCGACTCGTTCGACACCGGCAAAAACGCGCCTGGAAAAAAACGTCAGGAGCGAATCCCAATCAAAGGGCGGCCGATAAGACAGGCGACAAACGCAGGATGGCAAATCTTTCGCGCTCCGACTTTTATCTCGAAGTGCCGTAGGCGGAAAAGAGTATCTCTCCCGGAACAACGCATTGAATCGTCTGAGGCTGGTGAACCCGCTTGCGAATGCGACGTCGATAATCGGCAAGGTTGTATCTGTCAGGAGTTGCTTAGCCAAAAGAAGTTTGTGGGTTTGGGCCAATTGAACAGGAGTAACACCGAGGTTCTCCAGCAAGACCCGCCGGAGATGTCGATCGCTTACCCCGAGCCTTGAGGCTAGCTCTGACACGCTCTGCTCCTGCAGACTGCCGGCTTCGATCTGTTTCACGGCCGCAGATGTCAACCGGTCTGCGGAATCGGCAGGCGCCTGGCCAGGCGCGAGCTCCGGTCGACAACGAAGACATGGGCGATACCCCGCGACCTCGGCAGCCGCCGCCAGCCGATAAAACTCGCACCGCTCCAAAGCAGGCCGCTTGGAACGGCAGATTGGCCGGCAGTAGATACGGGTGGATTTCACCGCGACAAAGAAATGTCCGTCAAACCGCGAATCATGCGTCAACATCGCTTGATAACATTGATCGCGATTCAATTGCATATCGTGACCATGATCCCAAACAGTTAGGGTGTCTCGCCGTTTTCGGACATGAAAATTTTTCGTAAGTAAAGGCGTCTCGCCTTACCTGCTCCGTCAGCAAACCGTCCCGGTTTGCTCCAGCCTTAAATGGTAAGGCGGGACGCCTTACTTACTTCGGAATGAAAAGCATCTCCGACTCCTGAACTCATTGACGTTCGTTTTCCTTCGACGACGTTCGTTCTCATGTCACATGAACCCAAATGGGTCGGGTGGGCGCGCGAATTGCAGGCCATTGCACAAACCGGACTGCATTTTACGGAATCCGAATATGATCGCGAGCGTTACAAGAGGATTTTGGAGATCTCGATTGAGATTTTCGCCAACTCTTCAGGGGAATCACCAGCATTGATCCGGAGGCTCTTCGACAATCAAACCGGATACGCGACGCCGAAGGTCGACGTCCGCGGGGTGGTCTTCCGAGACGATAAGCTGCTGCTCGTGCAGGAACGGTCAGACGGGCTCTGGACTTTGCCCGGAGGTTGGGCAGACGTGAACGATTCTCCATCTGAAGCCGTGGAAAGGGAAATCGTGGAGGAGTCGGGATTTGAGGCGAAGGCCGAAAAAATGCTTGCCATCTTTGACCGAGCCAAGCATGGCAACCAGCCGCCGTTTCCGTTTCATGTGTACAAATTATTCATACTCTGCCGGCTGGAGGGCGGCGGGGCCAGGACAACCGTGGAAACAACCGGGGTCGAATTCGTCGGTGAAAACGATATCCCCCCTTTATCCCTCTCCAGGGTCACCCGTGAACAGATCCAATTTTGTTTCGACGCCCGGAAAAAACCGGACAGCCCCTGCCGATTCGACTAGCACAAAATGAGTCCGCTTGTTTTGATCATTGCCCTCGTCTCAATCGCCGGCTCCAGTTTCATTCTGCGGATCATCATTGGATACCTTGTGCGCCCCCCCGGAACCCGCATCTCGCTCCGACGGCCGTCGATCAATCCTCGCCGGGTCGGCCGCCGGCTCGCTGAGATCCTCTATCGGCGGAAGCCGAAGTAGTGATTAGATGTCAGTTCTTAGTTGTCAGTTGTTAGTTGTTAGTTGGCAGTTCAGTCCCGAGAGGGAAGCTCGAAAATCAGTGGCAGCTTAGTCCGACTGACAACTAAGAACTGACATCTGACAACTAACAACTGACCGCCTTCACCCTTGGAGCAGCAAACGGGCAGGGGCTTCCACGCAATCTTTTACCCGTACCAGAAACGTGACGGCCTCTTTCCCGTCTACCACGCGATGGTCGTAGCTGACCGCGAGATACATCATCGACCGTATCTCGATTTTTTCGCCGATTGCCACCGGTCGGCTCTGGATTTTATGCATTCCCAGGATACCGCTCTGCGGCGGATTTAAAATGGGTGTACTGAGAAGGGATCCGTAGATGCCTCCGTTAGTGATCGTAAAAACTCCGCCTGTCAAATCGTCCAGACCCAATTTACCGTCGCGCGCTTTTACCGCGTAAGCCGCGACCTCCTTTTCAAGCTCCGCAAAGCTTTTTTTATCGGCATCTCGAACGACCGGGACGATCAATCCACGTTCTGTTCCAACCGCAACCCCGATATCGTAGTAGTGATTCTCGATTAAATCATCACCATCGATTCTGGCGTTCATTGCGGGCACGGACTGAAGCGCGTCCACCACAGCTTTGATAAAAAAGGACATGAAACCAAGCTTCACGCCATGTCGTTTCTGGAAGCTTTCCTGGTATTGCGACCGAAGCTCCATCACGGCGGACATGTCGCATTCATTGAACGTGGTCAACATCGCCGCGTTCTGCTGAGCCATCACCAGTTGAGTGGCAATTTTTTTCCGTAACGGAGTCATTTTTTGCCGGGTGGTCCGTGCGGCTGATTGGACCGGCGCAACGGATAGAGCGGTCGGAGCGGAACCGGGATGCGCAGGCTGGGTACTCTGTTGCGCCGCACTCGGAGGAGTGCTTTTCGACTCCAGATACTGAACTAAATCCGATTTTGTGACCTGCCCACGTTTGCCAGTACCAGCGACTTCGGCCACTTTTACTTTTTCTTCCTCGGCGATTCGTCGCGCCGCGGGCGATAATGCGTCATTCGATTCTGGTTTTGCCAGGTTGGCCTGCGTCTCTTTGGGAGTGTCCGGTTTCGCGCTCGCGGCAGGCGACTTGACGCTCTCATCCAGCAGCCCGACTACTTCTCCGATTTTGACCTCTTGGCCGGCTTCCACCTGAATCTGAAGTTTGCCGGCGACCCCAGCCGGCACCTCGGTCGAAATTTTGTCGGTCTCCAGGGTAAATAATGCCTCGCCTTCACTCACAATGTCCCCGGTTTGCTTGTGCCAGACGGAGAGAATGCCGGACGTAATTGATTCGCCGACAGCAGGAATTTTGACTTCGATGCTCATGGATGGACAGGGGTGAGGCGATCCAGAAGCCACCGATTACACGGTAAAAGCGTGATGAACAAGCTCCTCCTGCTGCTGATCATGCCACGCCTTCGATCCGACCGCCGGGCTTGCTGCCGGCGGCCGGCCGGCATACTCAATTTCCTGGCGAAAGTGACCGGCGAGCAGGGGCTCAATGTAGCTCGATGCGCCCATGTTCCTCGGTTCTTCCTGGCACCAGACCCATTTGGAGGCGTGACACACAGCGCTGATTGTTCCTTCGAGGCCTTCCAGATCCAGCGGATAGAGTTGCTCGATTCGAACAAGCGCCGTATCAACGATCTTGTTCGATTCCAGGTAACCAATCAAATCGTAGTAAACCTTTCCACTGCAAAAGATGACCCGATTCACGTTCCTGGCTTCCCCAATTAAGGTCGGCCCTAAAATCGGCTGAAAGGCAGACTCCGTGAAATCTTCGATGCGCGAAATGGCACGCTCATTTCGCAACAGGGACTTCGGCGTCATGATAACAAGCGGCTTACGAAAATCTCGCCGTACTTGCCGCCGCAGGACGTGAAAATACTGCGCCGGCGTCGTGAGATTGCAGACCTGGATATTATCCTCGGCGCAGAGCTGCAGGAAACGTTCCAACCGCGCACTCGAATGTTCGGGTCCCTGGCCTTCATACCCGTGCGGCAGTAACAGAACAATCCCGCTCGGTCTTTGCCATTTGGATTCGGAGCTTACAACGAACTGGTCAATGATCACTTGAGCGCCATTCACAAAATCGCCGAATTGCGCTTCCCAAAGGCAAAGCATGTCCGGAAAGTCCAGCGAATAGCCGTAATCAAATCCCAAGACGGCCGCCTCAGACAGCATGCTGTTGTAGACGCAGAACCGCGCTTGTCCTTCCTTCAGATTTGCCAGCGGCGTGTAACGTTCGCGGGTGGCCGTATCGTACAGAACGCAATGACGCTGGCTGAATGTGCCGCGTCGGCTATCCTGGCCAGACAAGCGAACCGGCGTTCCCTCGACCAAAAGAGATCCAAAAGCGAGCGCTTCTCCGAAAGCCCAGTCGTACGGGCCTCCTCCCTGGTGCTGATTTCTTCTCCGATCCAGATACAACTTTTTGACCTGTGGCAGAACCGCAAAACCGTCTGGCACTCTGGTCATCCCAGCGACGACCAGATCCACGAGTTCCCTTGAAATCCGGGTTTCCGGCTCCCGGTGGCTGTAAGGGGGTTGAAAGATCGCGGTCGACTCCTCGAAGCCACGGTGAAAATCTTTTTTCGAGGTCACCCCAGACGTTCGAACTTCGCCCAATGCGACCTCGAGCCGATTTTTGAACTCCTTTTCGAGAGTCGCAGCCTCCTCCGCGGTAAGTACTCCGGATTCCAGCATCCGATCCTTGAAAAGTTTCGTCACCGCGAGATGCGCGTTGATTCTCTTGTACAACTTAGGCTGAGTAAAGCTCGGTTCGTCCGTTTCGTTGTGTCCGTATCGGCGATAGCAATACATATCCAGGACCACATCACGGGAAAATCTCTGCCGAAACTCTAAGGCGAGCTTCGAGACAAATTCGACCGCGATCGGATCGTCTCCGTTGACGTGAAAAATCGGGGCCTCGATCATTTTCGCGACGTCCGTGCAATACATGGTAGAACGGGCGTCGGCTGGCAGAGTCGTGAACCCGATCTGGTTGTTCACGATCACATGGACCGTTCCACCCGTCTCGTAGCCAGGCAACTGCGAGAGGTTCAGAACCTCCGCCACCACACCCTGCCCCGCAAATGCGGCATCCCCATGAATGAGCAGCGGCAAAACCTTTTCTCGCTTATCGGTGTCTTCCAGGATGCGCTGGCGCGCCCGCGCTTTGCCTTCGACGACCGGATCGACGATTTCCAGGTGGCTGGGGTTCGCTGCCAGCTGGATCTGGACCTCTGCCCCCGAGTCGGTTTTCCGCACACTCTCGTAGCCAAGATGATATTTTACGTCGCCATCGCCCGCAACGAGGTCGGGAATATAATTCTCGGAGAATTCCTTAAAGATGATGTTGTAGGATTTGCGCAAGAAATTCGCCAATACCGTCAGTCGACCCCGATGCGCCATCCCCATGACGATCTCCTTGACTCCAACTTCAGGACAACCTGCCAGGATCGTCTCGAGAATAACCATTAAACTCTCACCGCCCTGCAGTGAAAAGCGTTTCTGGCCAATGAACTTCGTATGGACAAATTGCTCAAATGTCTCCGTCTCCATCAGGCAGCGGAGGAGCCTTTTCTGGGTAGCAGCATCGGGTTGTGGCAAGGCGACCCGTGTTTCCATCCGGTCTCGGACCCACTCGCGGACCGTTTCGTTCTGGATGTGCATGAACTCGACACCGATCGGGCCGCAGTAGATCGCGCGGAGTGTGTCCATCATCTCACCGAGAGTCATCGAGCGGGATTGCTGAAAGTAACGGGATGAGACCACCGTATCGAGCGGCATATCTTCCAATCCCAGAGAGGCGAGGGTTAGCGCGGGCGTTTCGGGCCGAGCTTGCGCCAGCGGGTCAATCTCAGCCTGCGTATGGCCCAGTATACGATAATTGTGGACCATCCCGTCCACGCGATCTTGAAGCCGGTCGTACTCGATGGCTTCCTGTGATCTGTCCGGCACCAGACCCGATTTGCCGTTGCGACTGCCAGACGACCCCAGCTCAAAACCTTCGAAAAATGCTGACCAACTCGAATCTATTGATGCCGGATCTTGCTTCCAGCGTTGATAGTATTCGTCTAGAAGATCGGCATTCCAATCGTTCAAATACGAAGTCTTCATGGTGTCGCTCGGGAACGAGCAGTGGATTAAAAATCTAAACGAACTTTGGCTCGACCCAAACGGAAATTATCACAAATTTGAAAGGAAGCAGAGGGCAGGCTGCATTCAGCGTCTTGCACCGGCCGTTTCTAGGTGGAGTACGCGCGCGAAGGTCGTTATGCTTTCTGCCAAGTGGATTCGAATGATCAAAGTTGAACAGCTCACCAAGAAGTATCCAGGAGTGATTGCCATCCATAACTTGAACTTCGAGGTCGACAAAGGGGAAATTGTTGGTTTCCTCGGACCAAATGGTGCTGGTAAGAGCACGACGATGCGCATTCTGTCCAGCTTCATGCCGGCGACTTCGGGCCGTGCCTATATTGCGGGGCATGACGTTTTCAGGGATTCTCTCAAGGCACGTCGATGTCTCGGCTATCTTCCCGAGAGCGTCCCGTTGTACGGCGACATGCGAGTCAACGAATATCTTCGATACCGCGGATCGTTAAAGGGGCTCAGCGGGAGCAAACTGCGCAGCCGGACAAATGCGGTCAAGGAGCTCTGCACTGTGAAAGAGGTTGAGAACAAGCTAATTTCGAGCTTGTCCAAAGGGTATCGCCAGCGTGTCGGCCTAGCAGAAGCACTGATTCATGAACCGGACCTTCTGATCCTCGACGAACCGACGATCGGATTAGATCCCAACCAGATTCGTCATGTCCGCGAGCTAATCAAATCCTTAGGCAAGCGCCACACCATCCTGCTCTCGACTCATATTTTGTCGGAGGTCGAGGTCACTTGTTCGCGCGTGATCATCATCCACCGAGGCAAGATCGAAGCCTCCGATACACCGGAAAATCTGGTTGGCCGGATCCGCACCTCCGGTATTGTCAGAGTGGAAGCGAAAACCGGGAGCGACGATCCGGTGGAAATGCTCGAGAAAATCGTTGGCATAAAAAGTGTGACTGTTAATCAGGAAGAGGGATGGCAGCGCTGTTCAATCCGCGTCGAAGCGAATTCGGATCTGCGGGAGGAAATATTTCGCCTGGCGGTTGAGCGTGATTGGACGATCAGGGAACTAACTCAAGAGCGGGCGACCCTGGAAGATGTATTCGTGGAACTAACTCATGCCGACAATTAGTAAAATTCCGATGCAACCGCTGCAAACCTAGCACGATGAGACGCCTTTTTACTTTGCTCCAGAGAGAGTTATCGGTTTTCTACTATTCGCCTATTGCCTATATCGTTTTATTCCTTTTCCTCATCTTGAACGGATTGTCGTTCTGGTTTGCCATTGCATTGCTGAACCGGGCACCATCAGAAAATACCGTTGTTCAGGTTTTCTTTAACTCCGCGTTTTTCTGGATTGCTTACCTCCTGGTTTTTCCCGTTATCACGATGCGTTTGTTTGCAGAGGAATTTAAGCTCGGAACCATCGAGACGTTGATGACCGCTCCGGTTCGGGATTGGGAGGTCGTCGCATCGAAGTTCATGGCGGCGCTCATTTTCTACATGAGCCTCTGGTTGCCCAGTCTATTGTATTTTCTGATCTTCGGCTGGCTCGGCAATCGTTCCGCTATAGGATCCGCAGGCCAGGTCTGGGCGCCGTATTTGCTATTGCTAGTCATGGGCATGTTTAACGTCGCTTTGGGCTGTCTGGCTTCGGCTATGACTTCAAATCAGATGGTTGCTGCCATGACTTCCCTGGTGCTGACGATCGGCTTTTTTTTTGCGACGCTCATTAACTATGTCGCGAACAGCTCATCGCCGATCCTCCGGGAAATTACCGCTTACGTAGCTCAACTGGACCATATGGATTCTTTTTCGCGCGGAGTCATCGATTCACGTGTGTTCGTCTTTTATCCGAGCATGACGTTACTTTTGCTGGTGATTACTTACCAGGTATTCCAATACCGGCGCTGGAAGCTGTAAACCTTTCCGGAGTTGCATGGCGAAACCACCCTCCAAGCCAGCCGGTATCCAGCGATTGCGGATCGGCACCAACGTGGTCCTCCAAACTATCATCATTGCCGTCATCGTTCTAATGATTAACTACCTCGGATTCAACCGGTATAAACGCTGGGATCTTTCTGGTTACAATAAATACGCACTTTCGGAGCTGACGAAAAAAATCCTGAAATCCCTTAAAAAAGAGGTGACTATCTATGTTTTCTTTTCGCCCACCTCTCAAAGTGCAGGCTCAGAACTCTATTACGATCTCCAGAACCTTTTAAAAGAATACGAATTCGCCGGCAAAAGGAAGGTTCAGGTTGAGACCATCGATCCATATCGCAATCTGACCCGCACGCGTGAGCTGCAGGTAAAATTTAACTTCGGCGCAGACGAAAATCTCGTCATCCTCGACTATCAGAGCCGGAGCAAGATTCTCCGCGTGGCCGACATGGCTGAATATGATCCTCCAGGAATGTTTAGTGAGACTCCTCAAGTAAGAGCGTTCCGTGGCGAGCAAATCATCACCAGCGCATTGATCGAGCTGACGGAAGACAAAGAAACCAAAATCGGATTTATCACCGGACACGGCGAACCGAGCCTTGAAAATGGTTCGCCTCTGACACGGTTCCAGGGGTACCTCGAACGCCAGAATATCAAACTCGAACCTCTGACCTTAACGAACTTGGAAAGAGTTCCCACCGACTATGCAGCGGTGATTTTGGCCGGACCAAAATATGACCTTGGCGACAGAGATTTTTCTTTGCTTCGAAACTACTGGAACGAGCAAGGCCGAATCCTCGTTTTGCTTGATCCAAAAGTCAAAACCCCAAAACTCGATCAATTTCTCACCGAATTTGGTATTCGGCCTGATGCGGATCTGATCGTGACTCAATTCAAGACCGGCATCGAAGAACAATCCGTTACGCTGGATGTGTACGCTCAGTTCCTGCCGGAAACGAGTTTTTTAAGGGCGTTGAGCCAGGCAACCGGCTATTTTCCCGGCGGTAGCTGCTCGTTGTCGATCGACGAACCGAAGTTGGCGCAGGAAGGATTGACCATGACAAGGGCGCTTACGCCGGCCGCGCCGGACTATTGGGGTGACAAAGACGAAATTCTCTACTCCCAAAAAACTCCAACCTACGCACAGGGAATTGATCTGCCTCCTCCCCTCTATTTTGGGATCGCGCTTGAAAAAGGCGCTATCAAAGACGCGCGTGTCGAGCTTCATTCCTCCTCCCGAATGATCGTTCTCGGAACCGCTGATTTTCTGCGAAACGAATCCCTGAGTGAATCTCCCCCGGACGTCGATTTCATACTGATGAGTATCAACTGGCTTGCGGACCGGGAACAACTGCTGGCCATCGCACCGAAGGCAGCAAGAACATTCACGCTGAACCTTTCCGACGGACAGATGAATGAAATCGTCTTGCTCACTGTCGCCGGGATTCCGATGCTGATCGCCCTGCTGGGGCTGGGAGTCTGGTCAATGCGAAGGCGCTAGCGAAGGAAGCAGGAACAGAATTCAGGAGTCAGGAGTTGCAGGAGTCAGGAGTTCCAAAATGTTCGATTCCCATTTGTCAATCTTTGGGACTCTTCCCTTTCAGCCAGAGCACAATCAGTTTAACGATAGTTCCGCGTCCGCCGACCCGCTCTGCCGCCAACTCCTGCAACTCCTGACTCCTGAATTCTGCTTCCTGATTCCTGACTTCTTGACCGTATCGGGCTAGGATGTCGTCGTGTTCAAAATGGCCTGCGGGCGAAACGCAATAGTCGCACTATGAAGCCTAGAACCACCCTCGTTCTACTGGGCGTCGCGATCGCGCTGGCCGGCTTCATTTTCAGTCTCGATCGATGCTCACAGAACACGCGTGATCGCCGGGAACACGCGGCCCACGTCGTAGAGGTCAACAGGACGGACATCGACGGGATCACGATCCATAACGGCAACGGACTTATTAAAGTCAAAACGGACGGGGACACTTGGAAAATGGTTGCTCCATGGCAGGACGACGCAGATGCCGGTGTCATCGACCAGCTTCTTGATGCGATCCAAAATCTCCGTCCCGAAGATGTCATCACCGATCTGGGCAGGGGAGACAAGAAGCGGCAAATGTTGAAAGATTTCGGCCTGAACAAATCAAAGCTACGGCTGAAACTTGACGGGCGACGCGCGCCGCCGGAGTTGGAGTTTGGACAAGACACGGCCGTGCCAGGAAGGGGTTATCTTCGGATCGAGAATGACGATGCCGTTTATGTCGTTCCAAACGATCTGAAAAATATCGTTTCCAAAACGCCGGAAGATTTCCGCGACCATCGGATGACGCCTTTCCTCACGACGTTGATCAACCGGGCCGTCTTTCAAGTGAGCGGCGGACAGATCGAACTCGCCAAAGAACAGGACAACTGGCAACTCGCGCGCCCGATCAAAGCCCGGGCCAGCAACGACGCGGTGGTCGACATCCTGACCAAGATGAATCAGACACAGATCGCGAAGTTTGTTTCAGAAAACAAATCAAATCCGGGATCCTACGGTTTGGATTCACCCGCCGATGTCCTCACTCTGTACGGCGGGGAAGGAGAGAAGTTTGAGATCGAAATCGGCAGCGCTGTTCCATCCAATCCTCAGGCGGTGTACGCGGGTCTTCCAGAACGAAATACGGTCGTGGAAGTGAGCAAAGGGTTCGTCAGCCTGTTTAACATCACTCCAAACGACCTCCGCGATCGAAAGGTCGCGCGATTGAATTCCGACCTGATCGATCGCATCACGATCGAAAATGCCGCCCAACCGAGAATCGTCCTTGCTCGTCAGGAGAATCGCTGGCGTTTTTTGAGTCCGGAAAACGCGCCAGCCAACTCAAATAATGTGAATCGGCTGATTCAAGAAATTAATGACGATGAAGTGGTCGAATTTGTCTCAGACACAGCGACCGATCTTGCCAAGTACGGCCTGGACCAGCCGAAACTGAAAATGATTTTCAGTTCCTACTCGTCCGAGAACACGGCTGAGTCGAATGCCGGTGAAGTGGTCTTGTCGACTTTGGAGTTCGGTAATTCGGCAAACGGCATTACCTACGCCCGCCTAGAAGAGGAACCGTACATTTTTTCGATTGCGGACCAGACGTTCGGCGATCTTCCGAAGACCATATTCAGCTTCCGAAGCCTGGATATTTTCGACCTGAAACGAGACGAATTGATAAGCGTGAACGTGGATAAGGCGGGTGAGGAGCCCTTCGACCTGGTCAGAGATGCAAAAGGCAAATGGGCACTGAAAGGCTATGAAAACCGACAAAACGATGGTCAAATCCAGTTGTTCTTGACAGCGCTAACGGGCCTGCGCGCTGCAGCCTGGGCGGGAGACCCGAATCCCGAGTACGGGTTCGACCAGCCGTCTCTTGAGATCAAAGTCTCGTATCAATCCGGCGAACAACGACGCGAAGCAGGCCTGAAGTTTGGGAAAACCAATTCCGGCGACCAGCACTACGCAATGCGCACGGAGGAAAAGGGCGTATTTCTTGTCGACGACGAGCAGTTCAATCAACTGAAAGCGTCACTGAAAAGGTAGGAAAAGGCAGAATTCAGGAGTCAGGAGTTGCAGGAGTTCTAGAATGCTCGAAGCTAATTCAGTCCTCTTCAGAATTCCTGCGAGGAAGCTTAACTTTCAAACCTCCTGAACTCCTGCAACTCCTGACTCCTGAATTCTGCCTTTTCCTGACTCTTGAATTCCTGCCTCTTACCCTACCCCTTTTGGCCTGTATAGACGGTCACTACCCCCATCGAGAGCGGTCTCGCGTCGCAGTTCAAATATCCGCACCGACGCAGGAGTTCCAGCATCGCTTCGCCTTTCGGAAAGCCTTCAATCGTCCCGGCGAAATAATGATAGGCATCCGGCTCACCGGTGAGCCAGCCGGCCAGAATCGGGAGGACGCGATGGAGATAGATACGGTAAACGTCGCGAAGAGGGGGCTTCGGAAGCGAAAAATCCAAGATCACCAGATGGCCGCCGGGGCGCATGACTCTTCGCGCTTCGCAAAGCGCGACGTCGTACGAGGCCATGTTCCGCAAGCCGAATGCTACCGTCACCACGTCGAACTGACCATCCCGAAACGGCAGGGCCAACCCATCCGCCACGACCAACTCCGAGATACCGCGGCGGCGTGCAAAAGTCAGCATCGGCGCGCAGAAATCCGCTCCTACGACGCGAGCGGCAGGGATCTGTCTCTGGAGTTCCTGGGCCAAGACACCACTTCCGGTCGCGAGATCCAAAATGGCGGCGGGCGACCAACACTTCACCCTCGCGCCCACATTCGCCCGCCACAGGGAGTCGCAACCAAGGCTTAAAAGACTGTTTGCCAGGTCGTACCGGTACGCAATCCGAGCAAACAAGCTGCGGATCGTGTCAGGTTCCTTCTGAGTAAAGACGGATTCCATGCCCGGAACTGCTCACGAGAGGACTCGAACCTCCACGGGTTACCCCATACGGTCCTGAGCCGTACGCGTCTGCCAGTTCCGCCACGTGAGCGCGCGCGACGGGAAATTATCGGAGAAAGCAGCGTTGTAAAGGGAATTAAGAGAACGCATGCCTCGCTTCAATTGAGGCGCATCGGCATCAACACGTAGAGGAACGGACCTGGAATTTTGATGACGCCGGGACTCATTTCGTCGATGAGATCGAGGTAGACCTCGTCGTTGGGCAGGTTTCGCAGCGGCGCCATGAGAAACTCCGGATTGAAGGCGATCGAGAATTCGCGCCCTTTGTACATGACCGCCAGCGATTCCTTGGCCTCGCCGACGTCCGGAGTAGTCGCGACGATATCGATGTTACTTTTCGAAAAGATAAGTTTGACGGAATTGGACTTCTCGCTGGCGAGCAGCGAAACGCGACGAACCGCGGTTAGAAATGTCTCCCTTTCGAGCGTGATCCGCTCTTTTGCTTCGGCCGGGATGACCTGGCGATAGTTGGGGTAATTCCCCTCAATCAATTTTGAAACGAGCAACGTCCGATTGAGCTCAAACGCAATCTGGTTCTCCCCGATGCTGAGTTTCACTTCGCCCTCGTCCCGCACCAGGCGTTGCAATTCTGCGACCGCCTTGGTCGGAACGATAATGTCGAGTTCCTGGCTGCGTGGAAACTCCAGCTCAAGATCAACCAACGCCAGCCGTCGGCCGTCCGTTGCGACCAGGGTGAGCTTATTGTCCTTGAACGAAAAAAGGATGCCGTTCAGCACGTACCGCGTTTCATCCGTCGAGATGGCATAGGAGGTCTTTTTCAACCCGTCCTTCAGTTCCTTTTGCCCAATGGTGAATTCCTTTGCGTTATCAAAGCGGGCCAGCGGCGGAAACTCTTCTTCCGGCAAACCGAGAATCTTGAAGAAACTTGCCCCACTGCGAATCGATGCGAAATTTTTGGAATCGACGTCGACATAGATCTCCGACGCCGGCAATTCGCGGACGATCGCAAAGAGTCTGCGGGCGGGCAGAGTGGTGGCGCCGCTGCGTTCCACTTGTGCTTCGACGCTCCCGCGGACACCGACATCCAGATCAGTCGTGGTCAGCCGAATCTCTCCTTCGCTCGCTTGCAGCAACACGTTTGATAAAATCGGAAGTGTCGTCCGGGTGCTGACCACATTTTGGACGGTAGAGAGACCTTCCAGCAATTTGTCCTTACTGACGCTGAATTTCATTTTGTGGGAATATCAAATCACGTGCCCGAAATCTCCGCAAGTCGCTGGAAGCGAGCCAAAGAAGCTGTCTTCACTCCCAGGGCAACGAATCCGCCAGGATGCGGCCGAGCGCATTCCCAATGGGTGATTAGAGAAAATTCTCGACAAGGTCAAGCGGAGCCTACCGCTCCAACTGGGTATCAAGCAGAAGTATCAATTGTCGAACCTGATCCTCTTTTTTCATTCGCTCCGTCACCGCCTTATAGGCGTGGAGCACCGTGCCATGATCGCGTCCGCCAAATGCGTCTCCGATCTCGTTCAAAGAGGATTTCGTATGACGCCGGGCGAGATACATCGCAATCTGCCGCGGAAACGCGATATTTGCCGGCCGACGTTTGCTCGTCATATCGGCAAGCCGAACATCGAAATGCTCAGCGACTTTCTTCTGGATCTGATCGATTGTGACAATCTTCTTCGCTTCTTCCTGCAGAATATCCCGCAATAGTTGCTCTACAGTTTCCCGCGAAATCTCGCGCCCGCTCAGCGAAACGAAGGAAGCGACTCTCATGAGAGCTCCTTCCAGCCGGCGGACGTTTGTGCGAACGCGCTCGGCTAAAAATTCGAGAATCTCCTGACTGAGCTGGACGTGCAGGATCTGCACCTTCTTGCGCAGGATCGCCATTCGAGTCTCGATATCCGGCGGCTGCAGTTCGGCCGTCAGGCCCCATTCGAAGCGCGATACGAGTCGCTGTTCCAAGTTCGCAATCTCGCTTGCCGGACGATCGCTCGACATGACGATCTGCTTCCGGCCGTCGAACAGAGTATTGAAGGTATGAAAGAACTCCTCCTGAGAGCGCTCTTTACCCGCCAGAAAATGGATATCGTCGATGAGGAGGAGATCGGACTGCCGGTACCGCTTTCGGAATTTGACCAACGTATTGTGTTGGATTGCATCGATGAACTCGTTGGTGAATCTTTCGCTGGAAAGATACATCACCTTAAAGTTTCTTTTTCGATCCATGACCTGCTGACCGATCGCCTGCATCAAATGGGTCTTCCCCAGACCCACCCCTCCATAGATAAAGAGCGGGTTATAGGTTTTCGCCGGGGACTGCGCGACCGCCAGGGCAGCGGCATGGGCAAACTGGTTGTTTGCACCGACGACAAAAGTGTCAAAACTGTTGCGCGGATTCATCCCATGGTTGCTCGCGGGCTCAGTCTCCTTCTCCTGGAATTTGGCCTGAAGCTGCTCGTCGCACGGCTCTGTCTTCGCTTCCGTCTTTGAGTCCGGCATTCGACCTAACTTTCCGTTCTCAGATACGCGAAACTTGATTTGACGCGGGCTCCCGAGCACGGTAAGCGCAGCTGACTCAACCAGGCTCAGGTAGTTACTTTCGATCCAGAGTTGGTAGATCGTATTGGGAACCTCGAAGGTAAGCGCCAATTCATCCGCATGGACGAGGTCGATCGTGGCAAACCATCTCTGGAACGCGTCATTGCTTACGTGCGGACGGATGTCGGCGCCTATCTCATTCCAGATCCTGCGGTAGCTGTCTTCCATACTGATTTATCCACATCACCTTTTGGTGAATCGCTCGCAACCTGCGCGTCTCGCAAAAGCGAGACGCAAAGACAACCCAGCCAACAGGTGTTCTAGCTTCCGGGGGACCACTCCCGGCAAAGGCAACTTAAGTCGTTGTATTTTTGATACTTATATTTCCCGGATTTTTTAGGGGCGCTGTGAATCGATCAACCATCCTACTTGTCATTCCGTGCCGCCAACAACGTCCTAAACTTCTCACCAGATCGACGCTCTTGCTCAACATATCTTATTCACAAGTTATTCACATGCACCCGACACGCTTGCCGGCGAGCGGATGACAGCTTAGTTTCCTGCTCCGGGCACAGCAAGCAAAAACTCCTCGAAATCCGCTAAATAATTTCCCTATCAAAAAGGAGCTTCCGGCGGCCAACCGGAACCGGGCCGCTTGTCGGTCCTCCAGACTATATTCCTTAATCGTCGGAAGCACGCCTGCGTCGTTGCGCCGAAAGCATCCGCTCTGCGGGCGTTGGAAAAATGCAGCTAACCGTGAAACAAACCAGGCAACCCACAAACACCCACCACGGGAAGGCGATAACCGGCCACCATTGCGGCAGCCATCCCCCGAAGGCCCAATCTTGCGCTTCCACGCCGACGGCCAAACGCTAGCGCTCGCAGGTCGATGGCCGGCAGTTTAACCTTACAAAACACTAACACCGAGGCGACGCCTAACAGCATGGCAAGAACATTGGTCTCGTCGCGACCCCTTCGCTTTGTCAACATCCCCAGCAAAAACACGGCAAGCAGCGAACCGTACGCGTACCCAAAACTTTGCAAAGCCAACGGAATGATCGTGAGCTTTGAGTCCTGCAACACGGCGTAGGCAGCCAGGGTCGCAACAATAACCATCAACGCGCCAAATACTACTGTAGCGGTCCGAGCCGCATAAACAGAAGATCTACGGGATTCTTGAGATCTGAAATAAGGCAAATAAAAATCTTTTGTAAAACTTGTTGCTAAGGCGTTCAGCGCGGCCGAAGTCGAACCCATCATGGTTGCAAAGACGCCGGCAATAATGAGACCGCGCACCCCGACGGGCATTTGTGTTACGATATAATATGCGAAGATCTCGTTGTCCGCCGCCGGCAAATGCTGGTCCGGCAATACCTCATAGTAAACCGACAATAAAATTCCAACTAACAAAAATCCGAACGCTATCGGTAAATCGGCCAAGCCACTCAATATGAGAGATAATCTGGATTTTTTGAAATCTTTAGCGGTTAACATTCGCTGGACATTATCCTGGTCCGTACCATGAGTTGCCATCGTTAGGAATGTCGAGGCGATAAGGGCGGAGAAGAGAGTATAAGGTTCCTCCAATACCTCTTTCAAGTCGATCCAGAAGCCTTTTTTAAAGTCGAGCCCTGTTTGAAAAAATGCCGGCAAACCGCCTAGCCTTTCCCCGACGGTGCCCAGCCCCCCGGGAATATGATGAACTAACAACCATATTGCGAACACCATCGAACCCATCATCAGACTAGCTTGGATGAAATCCGTCCAGACCACCGCCTTTATCCCGCCGATTGCCGTGTAGAGAGTCGTCAGCAGAGTAACGAACAGAATTCCCCAGAAATAGATCCAGATATTGACCGTGATATCCGGAAAAAGATACTGCCAGATCACCTTGATGATGACACCGCCGAGATACAGGCGGACGCCGATGCCAAGGACCCGAGTGAAAAGGAAAATTCCGCTGGCCAGATTCTTTGTCCAAGGACCAAAACGGATTTCCAGGAATTCGTAGATGCTCTGGACGCCGTAGCGATAGTAGGGTCGAATGAAGGTGAACGCGATCAGAACCCGAGCCACGATGGTACCGATCGTTAATTGGGCGTAGATGAAGCTCCGTGTCTTGAAGCCCTCTGCGGGCGTTCCGAGGAAGGTAGCGGCGCTTGTTTCGGCCGCGATAATGGACGCCAGCACCGCCCACCAGGGAATGGATCGTCCGCCCAGGGCGAACTCGGTCAAGTTAGTGTTTTTTCTCCCCGCCCAGAGACCTATTCCGACGATGCCGAAAAAATAGAGCAGAAGCACAGTCGCATCGAGCCAGAGATGGGCCGGTTGAATGGATGAGTTAAGCATCGCATCCGCGATCAATGACTCAATGCCGCCACAGGCACTGGCACTGACAATGGCGTCAGATTCTTGAGCAGAATCCGTGAGTTTCGCCCGCTGGATTCGTATTTCGCGCGCCGCGCAGGCGGCAAAATTTCTGGTCCGACTTCCACAAAGCCGCCTTTCTGCTGGAGGTAGACAAAAGCTTGCGTCGACAACGCGACCAATTTCGAAAATCCGCGCTCTCGCGCGAGGTTCTCGACGAACGACATCAGCTTGCGGCCCAGACCTTGATTTTCGTTGGATCGACTGACGTAGAGGCAGGCCAGTTCGGCCATCTTTTGTTCCGGGTATGGATACATGGCCACGCAACCGACAATGTGTCGATCAATCTCGAGCACCCAATAGTCATCGATCCCCGCCAGCATCTCAGCCCGCGTACGACGCACCAGCTCGTCACTCCGGACGGATTGCTGGATAAGAGACATTACCTCACGGATATCTTTCTTGTATAGATGTCGAACCTGCTCGTATTCGTTCGAATAGACCATTGTTCCGACCCCGCCATTGCTGAAGATTTCCGCCAGAAGCGCCTCGTTGACGTTCCCATTCAGCAGATGCACCCGCGGCACTCCGAAGCGGCAGGCCTGCACTGCATGCTGCAATTTTGAAAGAAGGCCTTTCGGAAGAGTATCTTTCCGTTTTTCAAGAAGCTGTTCCAACTCTGGGGCGACCAGATGACCGAGCCGTTGCCCATCCAGGACCAGCCCATCGGAGGCCGAAAGGTATATCAACTTGGCGGCATGCAACGCTCCGGCAACTTCCACGGCCACCAGATCAGAGTTCACCCGAAAGGTTCTCCCTTCTCCGTCGTATCCAAGCGGAGGAATCACCGGGACGATTTCCGAGTTTAGAAATATCTCCAGGATTTTCGCATCGACCCGTTCGACTTTCCCGGAAAATTGAAAATCAACTCCGCGCACGATCCCGGACGGATGCGCGATGATGCAATTGGCGTAAGCCGCGCGCAGATCGACCTGTGTCAGACCCTCCATAATCTGGTTGGTCAACCTGAGCGCAACATTGATGGAAATCTGGAGGGTTGTTTCGTCCACTAATCCGAGGCCATCGGCGGTCGAGGGCCTGATCCCCTGTTCGGACGCAGCCTGGGCAATCTGGAGACCGGCGCCGTGAACCAGAACAACTTTAATGTTCAGCGATCGAAGGACGGCAATATCGAGGAGAATGTTTGCGAAATTCTCCGAGCCAAGAATCTCGCCGTCGATAGCGACAACAAAGATTTTGTCCCTAAAACCCGTGACATATTGCAGAATTCCGCGGAGCTCGGGCAGTTTCATGAGGGCGTCAGCGATTTGCAGTGTTTAGATACAAGCACGGACATTCAGAGGCAAGGGGAGACGTGTCAGCGTTCGAAAAGTCTCGTCCACTTGGCGGAACCTCCCTTTTATTGATAGCCATGTTCAATAGCGGGCTTCGTTTCCCGGACGCCGATACGCCAACCCGCCGACCCGTCGCTTTCCACTACCCACGCTCTTCGGCCAGCAAAGCCGCCAACCGGTCAAAGTTCAATTCGATGGCGCTTTTGACGATCAGATCGGCAATGGTCAAGTCCTGGCGCTCGCTGAATCGATTCGGAATGGCGACTGTCTTTAATCCAGCCTGCTTGGCAGCCCGGCATCCCGGTTCGGAATCTTCCAAGGCCACGGCGTAGCCGGGTTCCACCTGCAATGTCTGGACCGTCTTAAGGTAAATGTCCGGAGCAGGTTTCGGGTTGATGACCATGTCACGCGTGACGACGACATCAACGTAGTCGCGCAAGCCGAGTCGACGCAATCCGCCTTCGACCCATCCGTTCCCGGAGTTACTGGCAACGCCGACCCGAAGGTGATGTTCCCTGGCTCTGCGGAGGAGCGGTTCGATGCCGGGCAAGACGCTGGCCTGAAGAGTCAATTCCCAGTTCCGGGCTTCTCGTTTCGGCATAAGCTGCGACCAGTCCAGACGGCGGCCCAGGATATGTTCGAGGTGAATTCCGGGATCAAATCCTCCCACGTAACCGGTTGCATGCCTCCAGTCATCAATCTGGAGTGTTGCGCCAAATTCCTGATAAATTTCCTGCCAGCTGATGAAGCCGGGATTTTCGGTATCGACAATCAATCCGTCGAAATCAAAAACGATCGCAGCCAGTGTCATCCTGATTAAGCCTGAGGCGAACCAAAGCTCGCCCGGGTTAACGCTTGCCGGTGACTTCGAAAAGATCGCTATCGGCAAAAAAGCGCTTCAACTCCAATGTGGCGTTCTCCGGGCTGTCAGAACCGTGGACCACATTGAGCATGGTATCAGTGCCAAAATCCCCTCGGATCGTTCCCTTCGGCGCTTTCCGGGAATCGGTCGGGCCCATAAGGTCGCGAACGCGTGCAACCGCATTTTCGCCCGACCAGGCCAGCGCGATAACCGGGCTGGATTGCATGAAGGACTTCAGGTCGGGGTAAAAAGGCCTGTCCGCGACGTGAGCATAGTGTTCGGCAAGTACCTCATCTTCGAGGAGCATCATTTTGCAGCCGACAATCTCTAAACCGGACGCCTCAAATCGCTTGATCACATCGCCGCAATGGCGATCTGCGAGACAATCGGGCTTAAGCAGTACAAGAGTCGTTTCGATCATATTTGACCATCTCGTTTCGCACGAACCCGGACTTTTTCAAGCGCGATCCGCCGGGAGAGCGCATCGGCGGGTCGGCGAAGATAGTAACAACAGACACCTCGTGCTAAACTCTAAAGCCGCGAGATCAACAGCTCGCGCTGGAAGTGCAGCTCCATCGGCAGATCGCCTTGAAGCTTGCACTCATGTCGATGTGGGGATTGAGTCTGCCATCGTAAGCCTTTATCCTGATCCCGGCCAACAACTTTCCTTGGACAGTCTGCCACGGTGAGACCATCACAATCGCACACGGCATCACATGCGTCGATCGGACTCGACATTCATGATGTCGCGTTCGGAGGCGCCGGCGTAGGCCGGCTCGATGGGAAAATCGTTTTCGTTCCTTTCACGATCGACGGTGAGCGGGTTGAGGTGGAAGTTGTCGAACGCAGAAAAAGCTTCGATCGGGCGCGGCTTCGGAAAGTGATCGTTCCCTCGGACCAGCGGGTTAACTCAATCTGCCCTTATTTCGGTCATTGCGGAGGCTGCGATTATCAGCATATCGCTTACGACTATCAACTGGAATTGAAACGCCGCCAAGTGGCCCAGCTCTTGGAGAGAATTGGCCGCATCACTGACGTGGAGGTATTTCCCACCATCGCTTCAGAGGGATCTTACGGATTCCGGAACCGGATCACGGTTCACGCGGCAGACGGCAGGATTGGATTCTTTGAGAAAAACAGTCGTGATGTTGTAGATGTTGAACGGTGCGCAATCGCCAGTCCGGCCGTAAATGACGCGCTGAAAGCGCTTCGGGCAGCCGGTCTTGAAGATGGGAAGCACAGGACCTTGCGTGGAGCGGGATTGCCACGCACGTTCACGCAAACCAACGATTCCATAGCAGCGGCTCTCCTGGATTTTGTTGATCGCCACGTCGCAGGCGAAGTCCTCGTCGACGCCTATTGCGGTGCAGGCTTTTTCGGGCACGCCCTGTCCGAGCGGCTGAAGAAAGTCATCGGTATCGATTGGAACGAGCCGGCGATCGACGCCGCCCGGGAATCGGCAAGTTCGAGCGAGAGCTACATCTGCGCAGACGTCGCCGAAACGATTGATTCGCTTCTGGAGAATGAGCGACCCGACACCGTCATTCTCGATCCTTCCGCCGACGGCGTTGGCGATCGGGTCACGGACGTTTTAGGCATCAATCCTTCCAGCCGTTTGATTTATGTTTCCTGCAATCCAGCCACTCTCGCCCGCGATCTGGCAAGGTTGCGAAACTACTATCAGATAGTAGCCGTCCAGCCATTCGATATGTTTCCTCAGACTGCCGAGATCGAAGCAGTGGCGGTGCTGGATGGCAGATAGCCTACTAAAGTCCGAGCGTGACCGTAAGCGCATCGATTTTTGCGCGCACTTTGTCGTCCATCCGCACTAATTCGGGCCAGCCGCGGTGGTACCCTTCGGATGGCAATTTCCTGGTAGCATCGAGGCCCATATGTGATCCGACGTTCGGGGAGGTTGGCGCGTGATCGAGACTGTCACACGGGTTCCTGATGAAGGTCGTGTCCCGCTGCGGATCGGTATTCGCACAAAGCCGGAAAAGCACCTCGCTGGTATTGTGCACGTCACAGTCCTCATCCAGAACCACGATGTATTTGGAAAACATCATTTGGCCCATTCCCCATAACCCGTGCATGATCTTGTACGCTTGATACGGGTACTGTTTGCGGATGCTGACAAAAACCAGGTTATGGAAAACGCCTTCGGCTGGGAGCGCCATATCCACAATCTCGGGAAAATTCATTTTGAAGACTGGAAGAAAAATGCGGACGCTCGCGCTGCCCATATAAAAATCCTCCATCGGCGGAACTCCGACAATCGTTGCGGGATAGATAGCCTCTCTCCGGCGGGTGACGGCGGTCAGATGAAACACCGGATATTGGTCCACAGGCGTATAGAAACCGGTGTGATCACCAAACGGCCCCTCGCCGCGCGACTCACCCGGTTGCACATATCCTTCCAGGACAAAGTCCACGTCCGCCGGGACCTCCAGATCGCAGGTCTCGCACTTCACCAATTCGACCGATTTTTTCCGGGCGAACCCGGCGAAAAGCACTTCGTCCAGACCATCCGGCAACGGGGCGGTTGCCGCGAACGTATAGGCCGGGTCACCGCCCAGACAGACCGCCACCGGCATCGGCTCGTTTCTCTCATAATAGCGTTTTCCGTGACGCGCCCCGACCTTGTGTATCTGCCAATGCATCCCGGTGGTCCGACCATCATAGACCTGCATCCGGTACATTCCGATATTCCGTTCCCCGGTATCAGGATCTTTCGTGTATACGGTCGGCAAAGTGATAAAGCGGCCCCCATCCTTGGGCCAGCAGAGCAAGATCGGCAGATCCTTCAGAGAAAAATGACTGGTGTGATCGAATCGGTGAATGACCTCTTTACACGGGCCGTCGGTGACATGCTTCGGACGGGCATGCAGCAGGTCAACTCCTTGTTTCAGCAGGGACCAACCTTGACGCATCGATGTCGGTGGTTTCGCTTTCAGGATAAGTTGCATTTGGTGAGCGATTTCATCGATCGACTCCAGACCAAGCGCGCAGGCCATTCTGCGTTCAGACCCCATCGTATTGATAGCAACCGGGAACGGCGAAATCTTGCCATCAATGGTCGGTTTTTCGAACAGAAGCGCTTTCCCGCCTCCAGGTGCTTTCATCTGCCGGTCTGCCAACTCCGTGATCTCCAGTTCCGTCGCAACCGGTTCGGCAATCCGCACCAGTTCCGACATCCGGTCGAGTTCATCGATGAAATGAGAAAATGAACGGTAAGCCATAGATGATTAACCTGAAAACCGATTACAATCCTTCAGCCGAATCGCTCAGCGAGTGTACTCCCAGCCGGTGCAGCGGTCTCTCTCGAAGAATGCAATTTTATACGGAACCTCATAGTCGATTATGTCGGCCCCGATATACGGATCGAACGGGTAATAGCCGTAAAAGCCACCGCGTCCATAGAACCGCCTTGACCAACCGTACCGATAATATCCGTACCCGTAGAAACTCGGATAATAGTCGGGCACGATCTCGCTTCGCGTCGTCGTATAAATCCAGGCCTCGAAAGGAACCCCCGCCCGACTACCGTTCCGAACCCGGTCCGCTCGACCCCAGGCCAGATAGACCGCCGCGCTCGGCATCCCTTCGCGGATTCTACCATGCCGGACCAAGACCTGCTCAGCCGGTGGTAGCGACGCATAGGTTTGCGGATTTCCCTGGATCCGCGAGTCGACTGTCGAGCAACCGGTTAGAAATCCGAAAAGAAGCGCCGAAAATCCGAGAATGAGTGAGCGATCCATAGTTTGCCTCAAACTCCTGCACCTTAGACCTGATACGACGTTGATCAATAACCCCGCTTTCCTCGATGAGTTACAGAAGCATCCGGCATCTCACGGGTTGCACAAGATGTCGCCGCTGCGTAGTCTCTCAAAATGGAGGACCGCTTTGGTCATCGAATCAGTTACCTAAGAGTGTCGATCACCGACAGGTGCAATGAGCGATGTCAGTATTGCATGCCTCAAGAATTGCAAGAGTGGCTTCCGCGCGCAGAAATCCTCACGTTTGACGAAATCACGCGACTGGTCCGAGTCGCTTCCGATCTCGGCGTGACCAAGATACGAATCACCGGAGGAGAACCGCTGGTGCGACAGAATGTTCTCCAACTTTTTCGTCAGATCGGCGAACTGACGAAAATCAACGATATCGGGATATCGACCAATGGGTCGCTTCTCGCCAAGAAGCTCGAAAACGGTGAGACGACGGCACGCGCCCTTGTGAGATGCCGCGTGCGGACGGCAAACATCTCGCTCGATACCCTTGACCGGGAAATGTACCGCTCGATCACCGGCCGCGATTTCCTTCCGCAAACGCTCGAGGGCATTACGGCTGCAAAAGAAGCCGGATTCGAACGGGTCAAGCTCAACGCGGTGCTGATGCGAGGTCGCAACGAAGAGACTCTTCCGGATTTGGTGCGGTTCGCCAGAGCGGAAAATTTGTTGCTCCGGTTTATAGAACTGATGCCCGTCACCACGACCGACGTTTTAACGGACGCAAATTTTCTGTCCGTCGGAGAAGCGCGCCGCCGACTGGAATGGGAGTTTGGTCCGCTCATCCCGGAACCGGATTTCAAGACGAACGGACCGGCGTCCTATTTTCGTTTTGGCGATTCGGAGCAAAGAATCGGCTTTATCGGCGCAATGACGAACCTGCACTTCTGCGAGAGTTGCAACAAGTTGCGGCTCACCTGCGAGGGAATGCTGCGGCCATGTCTTGGCAGCCACCTCGAGTTCGATGTCAAGACGCCGATGCGTCAGGGGGCAAGCGATGAGCGACTGCGCCACTTCTTTGCGGAAGTGGTCGAACGGAAGCCTGAACAACATGATTTCCGTCACAATTACCAACCCGGTCGCCGGATGGTCGCTATCGGGGGATAACGTGTGACGGACAAGTTTTCTCATATTGCCGAGGACGGTTCCGTCCGAATGGTGGACGTCTCCGGTAAACCGATCACCAAACGAGTGGCGACGGCGGAAGCCAGGATCTCGTTGCGACCCGAGACGATCGAAAAAATAGAATCGAGCCTGGTGGCAAAAGGGAACGTGCTGGCGACGGCCCGCATCGCGGCAATCCAGGCGGTTAAGCGAACGGGGGAATTGATTCCGCTCTGTCATCCCCTTCCCGTGCATCACGTGCAGGTCGAGTTCGAGAACCTCGCGGAGGGAATCCGCATCGAGTGCCAGGTGGCCACCATCGCGCAGACAGGAGTCGAAATGGAGGCTCTTACTGGTGCAACGATCGCCGCCCTCACGATCTATGATATGTGCAAAGCGATCGACAAAATGATGGTGATCTCCGGTATTCGCCTTCTATCCAAATCCAAAGAATCGCAATGAATCAGACAACCGTCGGCGTCATTACAGTTTCCGATCGGGCATCCCAGGGTCTTTACGATGATCTCGGCGGCCCTGCCTTGAAGGAGGCCGCGACCCGGTATGGCTGGCAAATCATTTCCGAAGCAATTGTTCCGGACGATATCGTCCGCATACAAGGGGCTATCCGGTCGTTCTCGGCGCAAGGTTGCGCGCTCATTTTGACCACTGGGGGCACGGGTGCCGCACCTCGGGACGTAACGCCGGAAGCGATCCGGGCAATCATGCGCGTCGAACTGCCCGGGTTCGGCGAAGCCATGCGCGCGGGGTCGTTGAAACTCACGCCAAACGCCATTTTGTCGCGGTCCCTGGCCGCCATCATCGACCGGTCCCTGGTCATCGCTCTTCCAGGTAAACCGCAAGGCGCAGTCGATTGCCTCGGGCTGATTGCCGGCGCGATTCCCCATGCGGTGCGGATCGCGCAGGGACAGCCGACATCCTGCTGAGCAGAATTCAGGAGTCAGGAGTTACAGGAGTTGCAGAATATAGGAATTTCGATCTGCCTCGGGGATTCCAGAGAGGGATAGCTTGCGAGACCGTTCTTGATCCTTAACTACTGAGGAGCATTCAGAGAAGTTGCAGGAGTTTCCTCTCTGGAATCTCCGAGGCAGACCGAGGTTCCTATATTCTGCAACTCCTGTAACTCCTGACTCCTGAATTCTGAATTCTGATTCCGCCTCCTATCTCAAGAATTCCCCGATAGCCGGCAGGAACAACAGAATGTCTGCCAGCACACTTAAGAGTGCCGGATGCATTTGCCATCGCAATGACCGAAGCAAAATGGCCGAGCCAACTGTCAGCACCACCGGCATGAGTGGTCCTGCCAGACGGAGCCAGCAAAGGGCGACGCTCATGAAAACGAGAGCGGCCGCCAAAACCACGAGCAGGCCGCTGGTGCGGTGCCGACCGAGTAGAACTGCTATCGTCTTGGTCCCGGTCAATCTGTCTCCGTCGATATCTCGATAGTCGAAGACCAGCGCATTGATGGTCAGAATCAGAAAGATCCAGATAAAGACTAGCCACTGTTCCTGCTGCAATCCTTTTCCGGATTCCAGTGCAGGCCAAAGCACCAGAACGATGGCAATCACCGCAGGTGCCAGAAGCGACTTCAGGTATGGAAGATCCTTCAGGCGAAAACCCGGACCGGGAATCGGGCGCGAATAGAAACACAGAATTCCGAAAGCAACAGCAAGCGGAAACAGAAGCCAGAAACGTCCGATCACCAAGGGCCAGATGCACAGGACTCCTGCGGAGAGCCAGACGAGAGCAATCCGGTACCCCCGCAATCTCGCACCCCAAGTGGCCCGCAGCGGCGTGTTCAAACGATCGGCCGGATCCAGGTAAAGGCGATCCGCGTTGTATACCAACAAGTACCCGGCAAACCAAAGTGGCGCAGACCGGCTCGAGTCGATCTGCAAGATAGTGCATGCGACAAAGCCGAGAACAGTTATCGCCGCCGCCCCGAAAAGCTCGAGCAGATAAACAGCTATCAGAATTGCCTTGAACAATTTACCGTTCACCGTGTTCGACGTTCGACGTTCAACGTTCGACGTTCAACGTTCAACGTTCGACGTTCGACGTTCGACGTTCAACGTTCAACGTTCGACGTTCGACGTTCGACGTTCGACGTTCAACGTTCGACGTTCGACGTTCGACGTTCAACGTTCGACGTTCGACGTTCGACGTTCGACGTTCGACGTTCGACGTTCGACGTTCGACGTTCGACGTTCGACGTTCAACGTTCGACGTTCGACGTTCGACGGCCGGAGGGCTTTCTATCACATTTTTAACAGACCATGCGGAACCGTCTCAGTTTGCGGGGCGATCGAAAGAACGCCGAACGCTGAACGCGGAACCTTGGACTCCCAGTGGAAAGTGACTCCGGCTCCTGCTAAAATGGGGAGACAACTAGCTGATTCTCCCGACGGGTTTATTCGGATTGTTTCCTTGACGATCATGATCCTCGTACCTAGATACAGGCTGGCTGCGGGGGAGGCAGGTCGTCGGAGGACGTGAGGACCAGGACCTCGTATACGAGGTTGCCCGTGCAGCAGTGGACTGAAGCAAAAAGACGTAAGACAAAGGCGATTTTGAATGTTTAACGGCCTTCTCGGATTATTTTCGAACGACATCGGCATCGATTTAGGCACAGCCAACACTCTAGTATTCGTTAAGGACCAGGGAATCGTTCTGCGCGAGCCATCGGTGGTTGCTGTACGATCCGGTACGAGCCAGGTCTTGGCGGTGGGAGACGAGGCAAAGCGCATGCTCGGGCGAACACCTGGCAACATTGTTGCGGTGCGACCCCTGAAAGACGGCGTCATCGCCGACTTCGAAATGACCGAATCGATGCTGCGCCATTTCATCACCAAAGTGAACAGTCGCAAGTGGGTGCGTCCGCGGGTCGTGATCGCGGTGCCATCGGGGATCACCGAGGTTGAAAAACGCGCCGTCAAGGAATCCGCAGCACACGCAGGCGCTCGTGAGGTCTATCTGATCGAGGAACCAATGGCAGCGGCGATTGGGGTCGGTTTACCTGTGCAGGATGCGGCCGGCAACATGATCATCGACATCGGCGGCGGCACCACGGAAGTGGCCCTTATTTCCCTCTCAGGCATCGTATTCAGCCGAAGCGTTCGGGTGGCCGGCGATGAGCTCGACGAAGCGATCGCAGGTTACATGAAGAGAGCTTACAATCTAATGATCGGGGAGCGGACCGCTGAAGAAATCAAGATCAAGATTGGCAGCGCTTACCCGATGGAAAAGGAGGTAGGGATGGAGGTCAAAGGCCGGGATCTCGTCGCGGGTCTTCCAAAGACGCTAACGATCACCTCGCAAGAAGTACGAGAAGCTCTGCTTGAGCCGATCTCGACGATCGTTGAATCGGTTCGCGTCACTCTGGAACGGTGTCCACCAGAACTCTCTGCCGATCTCGTCGACCGCGGCCTGGTACTCGCCGGAGGTGGGGCGTTGCTTCGAGGTCTTGACAAACTACTCCAGGAAGAAACGGGTTTACCGGTGCACATCGCGGAAGATCCGCTCAGCGCGGTGGCTGAAGGTACCGGTCGAGCTCTCAGCGAAATCAAGTTCCTCCGACAGGTCGCATCCACAGACAGACCGGCTCGCTAGTCGATCGCGCACTTCGCGGCTCTCATGAAGAGCACCTCCATAGCCGTCATCGGTATCTTCGCGCTCCTCGTCATCCTCCTTCTCTTGTTGCCTCAATCGACAAAGCAGCAAATGCAAGGCGTCCTGTTTCAATGGATCTCGCCGATCCTGCGCACCGGCGCTTCCGTCGGGCATGAACTTGGAGGCGTGAGGGGCGGATTGAAACGGCTGGACGAACTGGAACGCGAGAATGAGCAACTAAAGTCGGAAAATGAACAGCTACGCGCTGCGAATTCGTTGTTGAAGAATCTTGAAGCGGAAGTGAGCCGCTTGAACCAGGCTCTCGGCTTTCGGGAACAATCCCCTTTCAAATTGCTTCCAGCTCGCATTATCTCACGAGAAAGCGCAACCTGGTGGAACACCTGTACGATCGGATCCGGGTCCAAGGACGGAATCGCGCCCGATATGGCCGTCGTGACAGAGAGTGGTCTGGTAGGTAAGGTTACCACTGTCGGAAAAGATGTCTCGGTCGTCCTGCTGGTGTCGGACGAAAGCTTGCGGGTCTCTGTTTCGATTGAAGGAACCCAGGAACAAGGCATCGTGAGCGGCACCCGAGCCTCTTCCACCTACTCCCCCGACCTAAGAATTCGCTTTTTAAGTAAGACAGCAAAACTGCAACCAGGAATGAAAGTCCTGACTGCCGGGGCAGGCGGTGTCTTCCCATCAGGTCTCGTGATTGGCACTGTCAAAGATTTCTCTGCAAAGGAACTGGAAGGCATTGCTACGGTGACGCCGACGGTAGATCTGGCCGAGATCCAGGACGTGTTCGTGATAATCCACAAAAAATGATCCCCTTTTTCGTTGCCCTCGTCATTCTGATCTTCGGGTCGTTTGTCTTTCAGTTTTTTCTTCCACCAGTGCTGATCCTGAGCGGAGCGGCCATTTTGTTTGCGCCGGCTCTTTATTTTTACGGATGTCTCTCGCTCCCTTTTCCATTGATGCTGGGTTTGACTTTCATCACCGGTCTTCTGAACGATCTCTTCACGGTGCCGCAGGCAAGGGGTCATGCAGATTACACGGCAGGAGTGTCGATCCTGGTCTATCTGGTGCCGGGATTGATCATGCACGGGTTCAAACCCCTGTTTCTCAGGCACCGCTGGGAACTCCATTGGTTGCTGGCGGAAATCAGCGCAGCCTTAACCCCATTTATTTTAATGGCGCAATACGCTATCCTGAGCGTTGAACGTACTAACTTTTTTTTTAATGACGTGATTGTATGGCGGATCCTTGGTCCCGGTTTGATTTCTCTTTTGATTGCGCCATGTGTCTTCTTTATTCTCACGCCGCTATCTCACGTGCTAGGGTATCGACCAGGCTTGCCGTTAGCGAGATGAACTAGATCTATGGCGCGACCCAAGAAATCGTCTGTTCTCGATTTTAGGATTTTGTTTCTGGCCGTTTTTATCCTTGCCTGTCTCTTCGCGATCGGTGTGCGTCTCTGGTTCGTCCAGGTAAAGATGGCCGATTTTTATCGGGGACGAATTCAGGGCAGTTCCGAAGTCACGGTCCGGATCCCATCGATCCGGGGTGAAATCCGAGATCGGAACGGCGTACCGCTGGTCACCAATCGACCGAGTTACGAAGTCGATTTTTATCTCCCGGACCTGGTCAGTGGGTACCGGAAACAGTTTGGCCAGCCGCCGATGGTTGAATTCCGAGCCAAGGACTCGAACGGAATGTTGCACGACCGCAAAGAAGCCGACATCGTCCAGATCGTAGATAAGACGATCATTCCGCGCCTGGAGGAACTGAAAGTCGCCGAGCCCTATAATTCGCAGCGTCTCCGCACCCACTTCCGCAATAATACTCTTGTCCCGTTCACCTATCGGGAAGACCTGGATTTTGCAACATTCTCAAAGTTCGCCGAGAAAGATCTCGGTTTGCCCGGCGTCCAGGTCAATGTCCGGCCGGTCCGCAAATACGTCTATAACGCGTTGGGCGCCCATATGCTTGGGTATGTTGGGACCGCCCGGGACATCAACATGCTTCCTGATATCAAAGACTTCAATTTTTACGAGCCGGACATCCAGGGGAAAACGAACGTCGAGTTTTACCTCGACGACGCACTCCGCGGAAGGCCCGGGAAACGAATCCTGAAAAAGAGTGCCAAGAATCAGATCGAAGGAGAAAAAGAGGTCATCCAGCCAACGCCAGGCGCGAATGTTTATCTGACGATTGACGCCCGCATGCAGTATATCACCGAACGGGCGTTGCGCGCTGTCGGTCGAGCCGCCGCGGTGGTCGTTGACCCGAATAACGGACAGATTCTCGCCATGGCTTCAGTGCCGTCCTACGACCCAAACAAGTTCATTCCGGCAATCTCCGCAAGCGACTGGGCGGCGATCAAGGATGCTGACGCCGACCCCCTGACGAATCGGGCCATCAGTGCGTATGCACCTGGTTCAACGTACAAGATTGCAACTTCTCTTGCGGGGCTGACTAGAGGTCTGGCCAAAGCGGTGTACACCTGCAACGGCGGCGTAACCTACGGGAACACCTACATGCGCTGCTGGATCCAGGCGGAGCACGGCGGAACGCATGGCCCGCAAACATTGACCGAAGCAATC
The DNA here is from genome assembly GCA_963846195.1 of uncultured Verrucomicrobiae bacterium. Taxonomy (GTDB): domain Bacteria; phylum Verrucomicrobiota; class Verrucomicrobiia; order Chthoniobacterales; family JAFAMB01; genus JAFAMB01. The sequence continues at coordinate 96,186 of CAWJVG010000013.1, read as the reverse complement.
AAGAATTCCTGTGATGCATTTTTTTATCAGTATGGAAATGCGGCCGGCATCGATGCGATCGATGCGGTTGGCAAAAGCCTCGGGCTCGGCGAAACTTCCGGGATCGAACTTACGAACGAAGCCTCCGGAATCCTCCCTTCGCCGGAATGGCTGCGAACGACGCACAACGAACGATGGAGCCAAGGTCAGACTGCAAACTCTTCGATTGGGCAAGGCTACGTTCTGGCCACCCCTCTGCAAATGGCAATGATCGCCGCGACGGTGGCAAACGGCGGGATCTCCTATCAGCCGAGCTTGATTTATCAGATCCAGGAACCGGACGGCACTTCGGTGCGGCGACCGGATAAAATCCGGGGGGACCTGACAAAAATGAATAACCTCACACCGGACCAGATCGAGATCGTTCGCAAAGGGATGTGGCGGGTCGTAAACGACTCAGGGACTGGCGCTCGAGCCAAGGTTCCTGGAGTCACGGTCGCCGGTAAGACAGGCACCGCCCAAGCCTGGACAGACGGGAAAAAGGACGACAACGCCTGGTTCATCGCTTTCGCGCCGTACGACCATCCGAAACTCGCTCTGGCAGTGATTGTCCAAGGCGGCAAGGCTGGAGGGGACGTCGCGGCGCCCATTGCCGCAAAGATCATCGAGGAAAGCCTGGCCCTCGAACACGGATACGACCCGGATCTTAAACCGATAGATCCAGGTATTGGTAATTTTAAATCAGTTGATCGCGTAGACTTTAAAAACAGTACTGTGCCTGCGCAGTTCGCGTCGACAGACGAGGAGACCTCAGACAACGCCCCGGCTGATGAAGAGACTAAACAATCCAAAACCAGCCGGGCTGAAGTTGCCGAACCGGACATACGTCCGGACGCAGACAACCACCGCGTCACCACGCGGGCTGAGCCGACCCCGGAAAAACGGCACAGCTTTTTCGATTTTTTCAGGAGAAAGCCAAAGGAAGAATCCCAGGGTCAGCAACCGGCGCAGCAGCAACAACAGAAGAAACATCACTTTTTGTTCTTCTAATTTTTCGGCTCCAACTTTCTCTAATTTCAAACATGCTCGACAAAGTTAAACAATTTCTCGGCCTATCAAATCGTAAGACTGGCAATCAAATAGTCATCAGTTGTGAAAAACTCGAGAGGCGCGTGGCGCTCCTCGAAGATGGCGTACTCGAAGAATACAACATCGAACGGGACACCGATCGAAACATCGTTGGCAGTATCTTCAAAGGAAAAGTCAAGAACATCGAACATGGGCTCAAGGCCATGTTTGTGGACATCGGCTTCGAGAAAAACGCGTTTCTTCACTTCTGGGACGCACTTCCGGGCCTGGACAGCAGCGTGGAAGAGGTTAACCGCGCAAACGAACGCAAGTCCAAGAAGAAGATCACGGCGAAAGAGGTCCCGGAAATCTATCCAATCGGTTCCGAAGTGATGGTTCAGGTAACTAAAGGCCCCATCAGCAACAAGGGTCCGCGAATTACGACGAACATCAGTCTGGCCGGACGTTATCTGGTTCTGATGCCCCACAGCGATCAAAGCGGAATTTCCCGTAAGATCGAGGATCCTAAAGAGCGCGAGCGATTACGAACGATCTTGCAGCGACTCGACATACCCGAAGGGATGGGAGTCATCATCCGGACCATCGGGGAGGGCCAGCGCGCGCGGTACTTTGTCCGGGATCTCGGGCTGCTGATCGAACAGTGGCGCCAGATCGAGGAAGCGTTTAAGACGAAGCCGGCGGCGACGGTCCTTTTCCAGGAACCGGACCTGGTCGACCGAACAGTGCGCGATTTCTTAACAGAAGAGATAAATGTTGTTTACTGTGATGATGAAGCGGCGGTCGAGCGGATGCAAAACCTCGTCGGCCAAATTTCGAAACGCTCGAAAAAGCGCATTTTCTACTATAGCGACTCGGTTCCGATTTTCGAGAAATTCGGCGTGCAAAAGCAGATAGATGACGCGTTTCATCGCCAGGTCTGGCTACGATGCGGCGGGTATATTGTGATCGACGAAACAGAAGCATTGATCGCGATTGACGTGAATACCGGCCGCAACAAAGGCGCTCGCGACGTCGAAAAAACCATTCTGCAAACGAATCTCGAAGCGGCGGATGAAATCGCACGCCAGTTACGTCTGCGCAATATCGGTGGGTTAATCATCAGCGACTTCATCGACATGAAGAACCGGAAAGATCAGCAAATGGTCTACACCCGGATGAAGGATCGATTAAAGCGAGACAAAGCAAAGACGCATGTCCTGGCGATCTCGCAACTCGGTTTAATGGAGATGACCCGGCAACGCGCGCAAGAAAGTTTGACGGGGTCGATGTTCATCACCTGCCCCTATTGTAACGGTCGAGCGGTGGTGAAAAGCCCGATGACCATGAGCGTTGAAATCCAAAGGGCGTTACACGCTGTCATGCGGCAAAAGCCGGACGTTCATGACATTCGCGTTATCGTTAATCCCGAAGTACTGAACCGCCTGAAAACTGAAGACGAGGAATTGCTGGTCGATATTGAACGGAAATACGCGGGACGTCTGACCTTCCGAACCGACCCCACCTTTCACCACGAAAAATTTCTGATTCTGGACGGCACGAACAATCAGGAGATCAGAGCGTAGCCCTTTCCTCTTAAACATCATCGCGTGCTTACTCGTCAACACCTCGCAAAAGGTAGGAAGCACCAGCGCAGGTTACTATTGCACCCACGGCCAGGAAAGCCAGATCGGCGGCAATCGAGCTGATATGGCTGTGATGTAGATTCACATTCCGAAAAGCCCGGCAAAAGTGGGTGAGAGGAAACAGCTCGGAACAAATGCGGACAGGCCTCGGGAGCTGACCCAACGGGGCAAACGCCCCGGACAAGAGCATGACCGGCAAAAGAAAGAAAATGGAAATCTGAATGGCCTGGGTCTGAGTCCGTGAAAAGGCTGAAATTAACAAACCCAGTCCCAGAGAGAATAACAGAAATAGAAAGCAAGTGATCGAGAGCAACAACGGCTGTTGGAATTTCACTCCAAAATGGAGGTTGCCCACCAGGATCGTGCTCGCGATCAAAAACATCGAAATCACCAGGTATGGCAGCACTTTGCCAATGACAATCTCGGTCTGGCGCAGCGGTGTCACCATTAATTGAGATAACGTTCCACTTTCTCGTTCTCGCGTGATCGTACTGGCAATCAAAGTTACCGTGATCAGCTGCAATATGAGGCCAACAATACCCGGCATCACATAATCGATGAATGACAAATTCGGATTGTAAAGTGTCTCGGTTTTGACATCCCAGGGGGTCATCATCGAACTGAATTCGTGCCTGATTTCAATAGGGAGTTGCTTACCCAGGTCGATCACTTCGTCCGGAAGATTCTCGATCAGATCGTCCCGCTGTTTGCTCTGATAGTCGCCGAGTGTTTCCTGCAGGGCACCCTGCACCGAAGGCGCGGTGTTTGTGTCTGAGCCGTCCAGTACAGCACGGACAGGTTTCGGCTCGCCGTCCTTCAACGCTTTGCCCCAGCCGAGCGGAATCACGATAGCCGCTTCGACTCCGGCCGGGAAAAGATCAACCTTGCCTTCCGGGTCGCCGTGCCATGGTCTCCAATCAAAAATGTCTTTCGCTTTCAACAGCGCCAGGAAGTCCTGACTCTGCTGGCTCTGATCGGCGTCGAAGTACATCGCGGGCACATCGCGGATGGTCGAATTTTCGAAGGCGTGTCCGAAAAGAAAAGTAAAAAACGGCGGCAAAACCACGATCAGCAACATCACGCGCCTGTCACGCCAGACATGAACAAACTCTTTATAGGCGATTGCCAGGATGGCGTTCAAAGAGATCATACTTTGAGCGCCATTTTCGCCGATTCTTCCTGGTTAACGTCCGGCCGGTAGTAGCCTCGGGAATAAGCCAGGAATACATCCTCCATATCAGGTTCGACCCAGTTGAAACCCAAAAACCTCATATCGGGAAACGGCCAATGGATCTGCCACGAATGCAGCAGCGCGTCCGGATCCTCGACCTGGAGACGCACATTCCCGCTGCGGAGATCAGCTCCGTAGACCCCGGGCAATTTTCGAAATTCAAACATCGCAGCCATCGCCGGTTCGACCTGCACCTCCAGAAGATGTTCTTTCAGACTTTCTTTCAGATCGCGCGGGGTTCCCTTCGCGATCAGGCGACCTCCATCGACAAACCCGACATCCGTACATCGTTCGGCTTCGTCCATGTAGTGCGTCGTCACGAAGATCGTTGTTCCAGTCTGGCTCAATTCGTAAATTAAATCCCAGATCGCCTGGCGATGTGTCGGATCCAGCCCCGCGGTCGGTTCATCCAGAAAAAGCAGAGTCGGCTCGTGAATCAGCGCGCAAGCGATCGCCAGCAGTTGCTTGTAACCGCCGGACAAGCTTCCGGCCCTCTCTGACGCCCGCGCTTCCAAGTCCATGTCGCAGAGGACCTTGTGCGTCCGATCTCTTATTTTGCCGGCAGGAACCCGGTAAGCGCCGGCGAAAAACCGGAGGTTCTCGCCCACTGTGAGGTCCGAGTAAAGACTGAACTTCTGGGGCACGTAACCAAACCGCGACCGGATCCTGAATCGATCCCGCCAGATATTTAAATTGCCGATGGTACCGCTGCCGGCGGTCGGCTTGGTCAACCCGCACAGCATACGAATGGTCGTCGTTTTGCCAGCGCCGTTCGCTCCCAGAAAACCGAAAATCTCGCCAACCGGAATCGACATCGAGATCCTGTTTACGGCCTTTTTCTTGCCAAACCTCTTCGAGAGGTTCTTCAGGACAATGAGCGATTCGGGCATGCAAATGGGTAAGAGGATCTCTGCCTCCTTGGGTCCTCTGAAGATGGATACCTCAGAATTCAGGGTGAGGTCAAAACTTTGCTGAAAGTCCGACCCGAACGTACGGCACGAGATCCTCAGACTTGACCTTGTATCCGTCTGCTCGCGGGTACTCGAAACGCCGGTAGGGAGTGCAGCCTCCTTCAAGATCGAGGTTGACGATCTTGGAAAGTTTCCAAGTCAGACCAGCGCCTCCGCGGATTTCAGTATACTCCAAAATCGCATCGTCTAGCTTAGGAATGCCTCGCTCCCGCCCAAACTGGTTGTTTACCCGGAACGTTGCTTGACGGAAATCGGCGCCGGCGAACAGCGTAATGCTATCCGACAAAAGATACTGAAGTTGCGGACGAGGGGCTATTCCCTCGATTACCCATTTGTCGGAAACCTTCCAGTGGATTCCACCGACTGGATAGACGGGAAGATCGCTGTTCACATCAACGTAGACTCCTCCAATAAGAATCAGATCCGAGCTCACAAAATAAGTGCCGACGATTTCGAAAGGGGTATTGAAGTCCTGCCACGAAACGTCGCGAAAATCGCTATAGATCCCTGGATGCGCCGCCACCCGCAGAAGCAGCGCCGGAGTTATTTGCAGATCGGCGCCAATGGTCAGATCCAGGCCTTGGAGCGAATCCGGCACCGGAGCCTGCGCCTCTGGATCAAAAGAGTACCGCTGCCATTCGACCCCAAGTCGTAGCAACACCGTGTCCCTGACCTGTGCAGACAAGACGAAACTGGCCGAGCTGCTGATTTCACTAATATTGCCAAAATCTCTCGAACCTGCGCTCGCGCCACCCCTACCTAAGAAAGAGCTCTCCCCGTTTAATTCATAGGAAAGCGCAGAAGCGGTGGATCCACTGACAGGTTTCAGAGCGACCTGTGCGTTCAGAGTCGCTTCGTCGAGGCCGAGGAAAAATATAAGCGCCCAGAAACCTTGTGATGCGAGGATCGATCCGACGCGGACTTTCATATAGCGCCACCAACGACTATCGCAACATCATCTACCATGTCCGCTATCGCGAAGAAAAGCCTTAACTCCTTTTTGAATTTCTCTCATCATCGCAGCGCCCGAACCGAGTCGTTCGACTCCGCGCAACTCTCCAAGCTCAGCAGCCGAGGTCATATCAACTCTCCAGACCAGCGTCGCCTCCTGGTTCTCCACCTGTACCGGCCAGAGTTGAAAGAACGTGACCACCGCGTACACAGCGCCGCTCGCGTAATACTGAAGATCTGCGGATTGCCAGCCCTCACCCGCCGGCCTTCCGTAGGAAGCCGTAAGACTGAGCGCGGCAATACCGTCGCCATCGAACATTTGCCAGGTTTGTGAGGAGGGAGCGGAACGTCCACCCCCGATCGCTGATGATGAAATCAGGGAGCCAAAAAAAGATCGCACATTGCCACTTTCCCCGAGCAATCGCGAAACTTCTTCCTCCACGCGCACCGTGGACCCGGTCGTTTCGTAGGGTGGTTCAGCGCCTAGGCCGCCGGAAGCAAAACTTTGGGCTCGACCGGCCAGGACCTTACTCCAGAAGGCGACGACGCTGGCGGGCATTGCGCCATCGCTCGCGCCCCCGGCCACAAATGATTTCGCCTCGGCACTGCTGAGTTGCAGTTTGGAGGCATCCTGCGGCAATCGCAGCGTCGCATCGACGAACGCTTTGACCGAAGAGTTTGAGCGAACCGACGCTAGACCTTGAAAGTCTGCGGGACCCCCTCTTCCCGAAAAATCTCCTTGACCGTAGATCTTTAGCTCCGGGTGGCGGAGCGGGTTCCATTGTTGCTGAAGGCTGACCGTGGTTTTCACGGGCGCCCGGACGAGGTAGGCACTTTGAACGGATAGACCGCGAGCGAAACTCATTGCCGGACCCTTGGACGCCAGCACATCACCACTCGCCAATTTGTTCAGATCGGCGTCTTTGAAGACTGAGACGGACCGAAGCTCGCTGATCGGGTCAGCCTTGACGGTAACAAATGAGCCCAGCAAACCGATTGTGGATGCCATAACCGCCCAAAACAATCTGAGGTTGGTGCCGTGCCGTCCAACGGGGAGATTTACGGTTCTCAAAGTCCCGAATCGTACCCTCGCCCGCCTGGAGCGTCAAGGCGCCTTCGGGCAGTTCCGGTGTCAGTGTCGGTGCCAGTTGCCAAAATGGGTCGAGACTACTCAACTGAGGCCTTATAGGGGAATCTTAGCCCGAAAATGAGTGCAACGGGCAACTGAAACTGACAATGGCACTGACTACTCCTCCGGACCGCCAACGTTTTTCGCTGGCGTGACAGTTTGTCTTCCCTATGTTCTCTCCCTCCCTATGGATGCAGATTTACAAGCGATGATCGATGCCGGCAAACTCAACGTCAAGGCTGCGGCCGCGCTAGACGAGCTGAAACCGCAAACGTTTTGCCTCCACAAAAGCTGGGGATTTGGTCAGATAAGCAGTTGGAATCTCCTCCTGAACCAGATTGTGGTCGATTTCGACTCGAAGAAGAATCATTCAATGCAGCTCCAATACGCGGCTGAAACCCTGCAACCCTTGCCTGATACGCACATTTTCGTGAGAAAGGTCAATGAGCCAGACGTACTGCGGGAACTCGCAACGAACAAAATCCCCCAGCTGATTGAGCTTGTTCTGGAGAGTTTTGGAGGCAAGGCGACTCAGGACCAATTGCAACGTGCCCTCGCGCCGGAAATTGTGTCCGAGGGCGGTTTCAAGAAATGGTGGGAAAGCGCCAAGAGAGCTATCCGAAAAGATGGACGGTTCTCTTTGCCGGCCAAAAAAACCGAATCGATCACGATCCGTGATGAATCGACGTCGTTTGAGGACGAAGTGATCAGCTTGTTCCAGAAGGCGCGAAAGCTGAAAGATCAACTCAACTTCCTCGACCAGATCCTGAAAAATCTCGAGACATTTGCCGGCAAAGAGAATGAACTGCAGACAGTCGTCTCCCAGGTCGAAGAGATTGCGACTCGAAACACCCGCCTGAACCCGTCCAAGGCCATCGAGCTTTTGATTTCACGGGATGAACTTTGCGCGAAATTGCCGGAGCTCAAAATGGGCAGCATCACGCTTCCAGACTTGTTGAGGGAGCATCAGCATAAGCTCAGCGAAATCATTTCCCAGGTGCCGGCGAACAAACAGCGGCGCGTGCTGGCAGAATTTCCTCTTACTTTTCCAAACGATTGGTCCATTCGTCTGCTTTCCATACTCCAGTCCGCCGGGTATCGCTTAATTGGAGAGATCGCAAGAATCCTCGTCGAACAAGGGCAGACTGAAGAACTCCGGCAGGCATTGAACCGCGCAATCAAGGAGCACTCCATCTCCTCAGAGGCGCTGTTCTGGCTTTGCAAGGAACGGGGTGCCGGTTCTTTCGGAGCGCTTCTGGACTTCGAGTTGATGACCTCCATTATCAGCGCACTCGAACGCGATCAGTTCACCGAGAATCGGCGAGGCTCAAAACTGCACGATCTGTTGCTTGATGATCGGGAACTTGTTTCCGATCTTTTGATCAGTGCGCCTGCGCCCCAGGCGCGCGACCTGATGCGCCGGATGCTGTTGACTCCGGCTTTCGAAGAACTGAACAAACGCTCTCTGATGGCCCGGATGATCCGGACGCATCCGGAATTGCAGTCGATGTTAACCGGTGACTCGGAGGAGAAAGAGGGATCGTTGATCGTCTCCTGGTCGAGCCTGGAAAAGCGCAAGGAAGAATACGACGAGTTGGTCTCGAAAAAAATCCCTGAAAACACGAGAGAGATTGGCATTGCCCGCTCGTACGGGGATCTGCGCGAAAACTTCGAGTACAAGGCCGCCAAAGAAATGCAAACCGTCTTGATGCGACGGAAAGCAGAACTTGAGCAAATGCTGGCCAGAGCAAGGGGTTCCAACTTCGAAAACGCGGACATCACCCAGGTTTCGATCGGGACAAAGGTCATGCTCCGCGATACCAGTTCCGGCGAAAACTTCGAGTATATCATCCTTGGCGCCTGGGACAGCGAACCGGATCAACATATCGTCTCGTATCAGACTGTCATCGGCCAGGCGTTGCTCGGGAAAAAACCTGGTCAGATCGTGGAGTTGCCGTCCGAAACGAGCAGCCGCCAGGTGGAAGTGGTAGAGATCGAAGCCCACAAAGTAGCCGAAGCTTTGGCCTAAGAAGTTCAGAAGTCAGGAGTTCAGGAGTTCAGGAGTCGCGGGCAAAGCGGCGTATCGACCGATGGGCTCATAGCGATTGGCAAATCGGAGCTCAGTGCTCCAGACACTCCAGCACTCCAGTACTCCAGTACTCCAGTACTCCAGTACTCCAGTACTCCAGTACTCCAGTACTCCATTGCACTCCATCATTCCTAATTCGCTCCATCCTTGCGGCTGCCGACTTATTCAGTCTAGAATTCCGCATGTCTCTAACGATCATTTCTGATATCCGCGCCCGGCAGATCCTCGACTCTCGAGGCAATCCAACGGTCGAGGTCGATGTCGAACTAGCTGGCGGCGCAGTCGGCCGCGCAATCGTTCCAAGCGGGGCAAGCACCGGGGAACATGAAGCATGGGAACTGCGCGATGGCGAAAAAGACAAGTACCTTGGAAAAGGGGTTTCGAAAGCTGTCGACAACGTCGAAAGCAAGATCGCCGACGCCATCACCGGGATGGACGCCCTTGACCAGGTCGGGATCGATCACGCGATGATCTCACTTGATGGCACCCCGAACAAAAAAGAACTGGGAGCCAACGCAATTCTGGGCGTTTCGCTGGCGGTCGCGCACGCCGCCTCCGCTCAACTTGATCTTCCGCTCTTTCGATATTTGGGTGGACCAAATTCGAAAGTGTTGCCGGTTCCCATGATGAACATCATCAATGGCGGCGCTCACTCGGATGCTCCGATCGATTTTCAGGAGTTCATGATCATGCCAAAAGGCGCACCCACCTTTTCCGAAGCGTTGCGGTATGGTACGGAAGTTTTTCACGCCCTGAAAGGCGTGCTGAAATCGCGCGGACTCTCGACGGCGGTCGGGGACGAAGGAGGATTCGCCCCAAATCTCAAAGGGGTGGAAGACACCTTTGATACCATTTCGAAAGCGATCGAAAAAGCCGGGTACAAACTCGGCGAAGATATCTTCCTGGCACTGGACTCCGCTTCCAGCGAATTCTACGACGCCGCCAGCGGCGCGTATGTATTCAAGAAATCCGACGGCTCAAAGAAATCTGCGGAGGAACTCATCGCTTTTTACCAGGAGCTTTGTTCGAAATACCCGATCATCTCGATCGAAGATGGTTGCGCCGAAAACGACTGGTTGGGATGGAAGAAACTGACCGACGCGCTCGGCGCGAAAGTGCAACTCGTCGGAGACGATCTATTCGTGACCAACGTCGCATTTCTCCGCAAAGGAATAGAGCAAGGCGTTGCCAACTCGATCCTGGTCAAGGTAAACCAGATCGGCTCCCTCACAGAAACGCTGGATGCGATTGAACTCGCCAAAGAAAATGGTTACACGTCCGTGATCAGCCATCGATCCGGCGAAACGGAAGACACCACCATCGCCGATATCGCAGTGGCCACGAATGCCGGACAGATCAAGACCGGATCGCTTTCACGCACCGATCGCATCGCCAAGTACAATCAATTGCTGCGAATCGAAGAAGAACTTGGTGACAACGCAGTGTATGGAGGTAAGATGCGCTGAGTGAGTAGCGGCTCCGAATACGGCAATTACGACGAACCCAGGGACGACTGGATCCGTTCGTTCCTGACCCGGATACTGTATTTGCTGGTTTTGGTGGCCGCCTTTATTCTTTTGATTTGCTGGTTTTTGCCATTGGTCAAGGAACGGCAGCGTCAACAAATTGCTTTGCAAAACTTGAAACAGCAGGTGGAACAGGAGCGAGCCAATTACAACAAGCAGAGCAAGAAACTAACGCTGCTCGAAAACGATCCCGCTTATACAGAGCTGTTAGCCCGCGATAAGCTGGACCTCATGAAACCAGGCGAAACCATTTTCCGAATGGAGCTAGGGCCAGAAAATAGCCATTAGCCAGTTTGCTAGCTGGCATCCCGTCAGGTATGGATCGATGCGGCGGATAGTTTTCGCTTTGTTCGTTTTGAGGCGTGGGCGTTCCGACGGGTTGCTGAGGGTCTGGAGAATAGCAATTATAACTTAAACTCGTACTCGTTCAGGTTCTTCGGTAGCTGAACAGCACACAACACTATTGTTTGATGTTTTGAAGCAGCCAGAGAGCGAGACTCCGCGAGAAACTATCCTCTAAACCCCCACTTAACTTTTGGGTTCATGCCGCCGGCTCTGACGCAGGCCATTACCGCTCGAGTCTCGGATTCAGTCGCCGACCGCCGTCCAAGCGAAACTCCTACCACCCAGCGATAACCCCGGCGTGCTACTGCGACGGCACCGTAGCCAACTACGTCGCTGGAGGCTAAAAGCCTGGCATTCGCCCCTCCCTCGCGACGGCAAATATCAATCACATGTTTCTCGGCTACTTTTTGGGGAAGTCCGTAAGACTTAACGATCATGGTTCGCTGCCCGATGGTCGCTATCGCGACGGCTGAACCAGCGTTCGCAGACTCGATCAATATGCAACAAAGGCACGACAATAATCGAGAGCTGATGCTGTTTTTCATAGCGCATTCTGTCGAAAGTCCAGCACCTTAGTTGTTTGCACTCTGAATCGCCTCTTCAGTATAGGAGATGATCCGAATATCAATCACGTTGGGTACAATTGGCGGAAAAACTGATCCGTTCAAGTAGCGCAAGTCCGGCTTGAACTTTAGCCAAGCAGGAGGATTATCCGGTGATCCAATCGTTATGCTTAGCGGCGTATTACTCAGGGGAGCCTCGCCCAAGGCAACGATGCCCCCTGTCACTATCACATTTCGTACTCCACGGGCTTTGCCAATCGCGTCCCATGGAGTGGGCACCCCACTCACGATAACAGCATTAATGGCCACGTCCACGGGGGCGGTAGGGCCAGAGGTGCCCGGGGGTTGAGGGGCGAAATTCTCCGTTGGGCCAAGTGGTCCAACCGCGGCGAGGAAGCTATTGTCACCGCTGCCAGGAGAACCGGGCCCTCGCAGGCTCTGTGCGGGATCGTCAATTGCTATCGCGGCGGGATCGGTTACAGCGTCGTTCGTAGGATCACCTAGTGTGGTCGCAGCAGCGTCGCTCTGGTCGCCCATATCTCCCACAGTACCAGTGTCGGTGCCTGTCCCATCATCGTTTCCGGCGCCGTTACCACTATCTCCTCCCGAGTCCCCGCCACCGTCGCTTGCGCCCCCGTTCCCATCGCTTCCGTCTCCCCCTCCATCGCTGCCTCCACTTCCGTCCCCTCCTCCATCTCCACCGCCGTCCGACTGCGGTGCGAAAACCGACGTTCCTCCAAAGCGTTCAGCGATCCGCCGAGATAAAGCGCAAACCAGCGTTCTGCAGGTGCTTTCAAACAGAGCCAGGTAGGTCGAGCCGCTTTCGCTTGCAGGAATTTGAGTGGCAACCGATCGCGAACCGAGAAGCAACACCGCGCTCAAAATTATTATGCAGCGTCTCATGTTTATAACGCCATTCTATAACGTTGTATCTTGTGCTGATCTTGCTTGTATCAAAGGCTCAGCGGCTGAGTCAACCATTGTTTCAATACCTGTGTCTGCAGTTTGGACATTTGGTAAAGCGGGACGCTTTACTTACCTCTGCGCAATTCGAGACTCACGTAAGTAAAGCGTCCAGCTTTACCCTGGGGTTTGGACATTTTAAGTCTTAATGCCTTCGAAACGATCGGAAATTGTTGCCTGACTTGCGAGTGTTGCCCACCGACCACGGCCCTTTCCCTTGATTGTGGCGTGTCATGACGCACGGTAGTCCCATGATCGATTGGGAGGGCCTTGCCCAACAGCGCGTTGCCGAGACTCAACGCGCGTTGCCGGAGCCGATCCGAGCCCGCGCAACGGAGGTACCGGTCTTTTTCAGCCGGGAGACGGACGAGCAAACCGGCACTTATCTAGGACTTTTCGAAGGATACTCTCTGATGGACGGGCCGCCGGGTCGGCCGGATGAAATGCCTCGGATCACACTTTTTATCGATACCCTGGCTCAAGCAACGGACTACCAGAGGAAAGCGTTCCTCCGCGAGGTCCGCGTTACTTACCTGCACGAATTGGGCCACTATTTCGGTTGGGATGAAGGGGAACTCGCCGAGGTTGGCCTGGAATAAGAGGACCGTCGAACTTCCCGAAGCATCCTGCCGGGCAAACCGCGACGGTTTGCTTACAATCCTGCGGCGAAACGCCATCCTGTTTGAACTTGAAATAGAAACGGCTTAATAAAAGGAGTTCCTCGCCTCGCTCAGAAAGGCGTGAACACCAACGAAACGTCAACCCCCCACTATATCGTGCATTTATGGAAGCTCTCGTGCTCGAACGCAAAGGCGAACTCTCGATTCGGGATATCGATTTACCAACCGAACTGGGTCCCCACGACGTAAAGATCAAGATTCACACCGTCGGAATTTGCGGGAGTGATGTTCATTACTATGAGTACGGTGCGATCGGACCGTTCGTGGTCAAGGAACCGATGGTGCTTGGTCACGAAGCATCCGGCACGGTGGTGGAAGTCGGGGGGGCGGTCAAACATCTCAAACCCGGTGACCGCGTCTGCATGGAGCCTGGGATTCCCGATCCGAATAGTCGCGCCAGCCGGCTGGGTATTTACAATCTGGATCCCGCGGTCCGCTTCTGGGCGACGCCGCCCGTCCATGGATGTCTGACGCCCTATGTGATTCATCCTGCCGCCTACACGTTCAAGCTTCCGGAGAACGTCAGCTTCGCGGAGGGCGCGATGGTTGAACCGCTGGCCGTTGGGATGCATGCGGCCGTCAAAGCGAAAATCAAGCCGGGTGATCTCGCGGTCGTCATGGGAGCAGGACCGATCGGGACGGTTACCGCGCTCGCCGCGATTGCCGGCGGATGCAGCCAAGTCGTTCTCACGGATGTCCAACAACCGAAGCTAGATCTCGCAGCGGCCCTGGGTCCAATTCGCCCGGTCAATATTGCGAAAGAAAATTTGCGTGGCGTAATCGACGAGCTTACCGACGGATGGGGAGCTGACATTGTCTTCGAAGCAAGCGGCGCCGCTCCTGCCATTCAAGCTGTGCCCGAAGCGCTCTGCCCTGGGGGGCGGATCGTGCTCGTTGGACTGCCTATCCGGCCTGTCCCGGTGGATGTTGTCGCGCTCAGCGCCAAGGAAGCGTCCATCGAAACAGTATTCAGGTACGCTCACGTTTATCCGCGCGCACTGGCACTGATGGGCTCGGGCAAAATCGACTTGAAACCTCTGATCAGCCGCACATTCGAGTTTCGGGATAGCATCGAGGCATTTGACTTCGCGGTAAAGATGCCGCCGGATTGTGTGAAAGCCCAAATTCAGGTGGTTTCGGAGTAAGCGCCACGAAACAAAACAGCCAGGATCTACACCCTTGATATCGAACTCGTCCTCGGGTCTTCCTTATCCTTGCTTAAACGCTTAACGTTTGACGCTCTGAGGAGGTTGTAGTTAAAGCGCTTGCTCGTATTTGATGAGGCAAGGCGGGACGCCTTACTTACAACCTTCGCCGACACGCTCTCCGCCATCGGTCGATTGCTTCAAAATAGGAGGATTCCAGGGATTCGATCTGGCGCGGCTGAGCGAACTCCGCAGCCACTGTCTCTGAGGCGGCTGCGCCCATGGCTTTCCAGCGAGCCGGATCTTGAACCATCGTCAATAGAGACTCTGTCAATCCTTTCTCATCTCGTTCGGATACCAGCAACCCGTTCACACCTTCTGTCACGGCTTCAGGGATCCCGCCGTGCCGAGTTGCGACGACAGGTAAACCGCTGGCCATCGCCTCCAGCATCGAATTCGGGACCCCTTCCTGATTTGAATCCGGCGGCAACTCACTCGGATGGATGAAAATGTGCGCCTTTTCGTACAGTTGCCGCAATTCGATTTGACCGAGAAATCCAAGAAATTGGACAGCTTTTTGCAACTCCAATTGCTGCACCAATTCTTCTAACTCCCGGAGCAGCGGGCCATCTCCCGCAATCAAAAACCTGGATTTCGGATAACTCTTCGCGAATCGGGCGAACGCACGCAAGGCAGTTGCTAACCCTTTCTTTGGCACCAATCGGCAAGCCTGCACAATTGTCCATGCATCCTCTGCCGGGACGTTCCTCACTATGTACGGAAAACTTTCCAGGGGAATGCCCGCGCGGTTCAACCGAATTTTTTGCGGATCGCAATCGAGTTCGATTAGACGTTCTGCGATCGATCGGCTTCGGACCAGAACGAGAGGCACCAAACGAAGCAGCTTCCGCAGGTTGGCTTCGTATCCTCTTTCGGTCTCCCGGCGTTGAACGTCCATTCCATGGAACGACACCACGCAAGGGCGATCCCAACGCTCAATCAGCGGGAGGAGATGGACGCCGGTATTTCCAAAGTAGACGTGCATAAGATCCGGGTCCCGCCGCAGGAGCACGCGCCGGATCACTTCGAATTCGCCCCGATACACCAAAGCGGGCGCACGAGCGAGATACTTTAAGCGCCCCCGACGGACCAGGTCCGGTTTTCGGGGCTTCGAGCAACTCGATATCTCCGAACGGATAAAGCTCTGCATTCTCTCGAAATTTGGTGATAACAAACGTGTCAACCCGTTGCAGTGAGGTGATCTGACGATAGATGTGAAGCATCTCCGCCTTGAGAAAATAGGTACAGAAACTGGCAACGACCGGCTTCACCTTTAATTCCTGAAAAGAGAGGGAGTGCCGCGTTTGCCTTCTTTCTCTTTCGCGTTCACAACCGCAAGAGCGTGCGCAGCGCTCTCTTGAATTCCTCTATTCCGACCGCATCCGACGCAACCATTGGTACCACGATCCTTTCCGGGAACCTGCTCCGAACGATTGCCAGATTCTCTTCGGCGCCGGGTAAATCCATTTTATTCGCCGCAATGATCCAGGGTCGTTGGCTGAGTGTTGGATCGTAAAGGTCAAGTTCGCGGCGCAAAGAACCGAGGTCTTCGATCGGGTTACGACCTTCGCTGCCGGCGGTGTCGAGAACGAAAACCAGCAGTTTACAACGTACGATGTGCCGGAGAAAATCGTGGCCGAGTCCGACGTTCTGGTGCGCCCCCTCGATGAGGCCAGGGATATCCGCGACCGTTGCGCGCTGGTAACCTTCGAATTCCACGACGCCGACGACCGGATTCAAGGTGGTGAATGGATAAGGGGCAACCTTGGGATGCGCCGCTGAGACTTTGCCGAGCAATGTCGATTTGCCGGCATTTGGATAACCGACTAGACCAACATCCGCAATCTTTCGCAGCTCCAACAGGAAATAGCCTTCTTCGCCCGTCTCACCTTCAGTGAATTGCCGCGGCGCTCGATTGATCGAACTTTTGAAATGAGTATTTCCTTTGCCGCCCGATCCGCCCCGGCACAAAACCAGTTCCTGATTTTCGTGATCAAGATCAGCAACCAATTCGCAATCGGCCAGGGAAATTACGGGTTTCGGCGGCGGCTCATCGAGTGCCTCCTCTGTCGGAGGCGGTTCAAGGATTTGAGGCGGGATCCGGTAGATCAGCGTGCCTGCCGGCACTTTGTAGACAGCGTCTTTGCCCGCTTTTCCGTACATGTTCTTGCCCATGCCATGTTCGCCGCGGGTCGCTTTCAATAACGGCCGAAAATAAAACTCCACCAGATTGTCGGTGTGCACATCTGTCCGAAAAATGATGTCGCCTCCCTTCCCTCCATCTCCGCCGTTTGGACCGCCGCGCGGCACGAATTTTTCCCGCCGAAAACTGACGCAACCGTTTCCGCCATCCCCAGCTTTTGCATGAATTCGGATTCGGTCGACGAACATGAGCGTTCAACGTTCGGCGTTCAACGTTCGCAGGCAAAAGCATCGCGCTTTGCTTCTTTGAAAACGAACAAACTGTGCCATGACTTCGTTGAACGTTGAACGTTGAACGTTGAACGTCGAACGTTTTAGAGGAGTGATTCGTACATTTTCTTTGTTTCGGCGGCGATGGTCGCCCAACTGAATTTTTCGATGGCTCGCCGGCGTCCGGCTTCTCCGAACCTTTTGCACATTGCCGGGTCTGCCATCAGCAGATTTATCTTTTCGGCCAAGTCGCGGGAGAATTTGTCCGGATTTACCGGCTCGAAAGGAGTCGTCTGCATCTGTTCCAGGGGCACGAGAAATCCGGTTTCACCGTCGACCACGACCTCTTTAATTCCCCCGACGGCTGCCGCCACGACTGCGGTTTCACAGGCCATGGCTTCCAAATTGATAATTCCGAAAGGCTCATAGATTGAGGGACAAACAAAGACCGCAGCATGGGTATAAAGCTGGTATACGACCTCTTTCGTTACCATCTTATCGATCCAGATGACCCCTTCTCTTTTGCTCTGTGCTTCTGCCACCGCGCGTTTCATTTCCCCGGCAATTTCAGGGGTGTCCGGCGCTCCGGCACAAAGAACGACCTGGAATCCCGGGTTCAAGTATTTGATCGCATTGACCAGATGAATGATACCCTTCTGCCGCGCGATCCGGCCGACAAATAAAATAAAGGGTTGAGCGGTATCTATTCCGTTCTCCGCCAACAATTCATTGGATTTGCGCGGGTAATATTCTTCCGGATCAATGCCGTTGTAGATGATGCGAATTCGTGCCGGATCGACATTGAAGAGTCGCAGGATGTCACTCCGAGTTCCCTCTGACACCGCCACCACCGCATCGGCCATTTCAGTCGCGGTCTTTTCCAGCCACGTCGAACAATCGTAGCCGTACCCCAATTGTTCACGCTTCCATGGGCGGAGCGGTTCCAGCGAATGAACCGTCAGGACCATCGGGACATGGTAGTTAAGCTTAGCCAAAATACCGCCGAAATGAGAGTACCAGGTGTGGCAATGGACGACGTCTGCGTCGATTCCCACTGTGTTGAAGTCTGTGCAACGACGGATCGCGCCGAACACCGAATTCAGGTTTTTGGGACTACGGAAAGTCGCCGCATCGACACCGAAACCTCTTACGGTGAGATGAGGCTGGTTGACTTCCTGATCTCCAAAACAGCGGACCTCGACATCCATGATCTTTGCCAGTTCACGACTCAGGTAGTCGACATGAACACCTGCCCCTCCATAAATGTTCGGGGGGTACTCGTTCGTCAGAAAGAGGGCTTTCATTTTGGCATTAAGGATCGAAGGCGGTCAGAAGGCAAGATTCGTGTAGGCAAAGCGTCCCGTTGGAGGTAAGCAAACCGTCCCGGTTTGCCTCGTCTGAAAGGCAAAGCGGGACGCTTTGCCTACTTAAACACGATCGGGATAATCAGAATGGCCACAATATTTGCCACCTTGATCATGGGATTAATAGCGGGGCCGGACGTATCCTTGTATGGATCGCCCACGGTATCACCGGTGACGGCAGCCTGATGTGCGGGTGATCCCTTCCCCCCGTGGTGGCCTTCCTCAATGTATTTTTTGGCGTTGTCCCATGCACCGCCGCCGGATGTCATGGAGATGGCAACAAACAACCCGGTCACAATGGTGCCGACTAGCACGGCTCCGAGCATCACATAGCCGAAAAACGATGCCACCAGAACGAACAATACCGGGAGCAGAGCCGGCACGATCATTTCTTTCAGAGCCGCCTTAGTGACGATATCGACACATTTTCCGTACTCGGGAGTTTCAGTTCCAGTCAAAATCCCTGGTTTACTGTGCAACTGTCGCCGCACTTCCTTCACGACCGCACCGGCCGCTTTCCCAACAGCCTGCATGCTGAGTGAGCTGAAGAGGAAAGGCAAAAGTCCGCCAAAGAATAATCCCACGATAACTTGAGGCTGTTCCAGCGAATAGTCGGAGGAGTGCATTTCGCGGCCGCCGACGGAAGAGAAATGAGCCCTCAATTCGGAGACATACGAACCGAAAAGAACGAGCGCCGCCAGACCGGCGGAAGCGATAGCGTACCCTTTCGTGACCGCTTTCATCGTGTTCCCGACCGCATCCAACTCGTCGGTCACCGCCCTGATTGATTTAGGCAGATCGCTCATCACGGCGACTCCGCCCGCGTTATCCGTGATCGGGCCGAACGCGTCGAGTGAAATGACGGTTCCGGCCATGGAAAGCATGCTCATCACGGCGATCGCGATCCCATAGAGTCCAACGCAGGAATAACTCAGGATGATCGCGAGCCCGATAAAAATCACCGGCAAAGCGGTGGCCTGCTGGCCGATCGCAAGGCCGGCGATAATGTTGGTTGCGTGCCCGGTCTCTGACGCCAGTGCAATCGCTTCGAACCGGTTTGAACGCGGTCGACGTATAGTAATTCGTGATTGCGACGATCACGCCAGTCATCGCGAGTCCAACCAGAGTTGCCAGATAGAGCTGCCCAGATGTGTAAGTGGATTGCCCAACCTGAATGGTGGCCGGAAATAGTAGCGTTGTCGCAGGCCAATAAAGAATTGCGGAGACAAGGGCATTGACGCCGACTGCTTCCACCAGCACCTGGGTTGGGCCGGTTTTCCGGAAGCTCACCCACCAGATCGCCACGATCGCTCCAATCACCGAAATTCCACCCAACAGGAAGGGATACACGACGGCTTCCGGCGAATTTGGAATGGTGAGCGATCCGATCAGCATGGCTCCAATGACGCTCACTGCGTAGGTCTCAAAGACGTCCGCAGCCATCCCAGCGCAGTCACCCACGTTATCCCCCACGTTATCCGCGATCGTCGCCGGGTTCCGGGGATCGTCCTCCTCAAGCTGGCTTTCGATCTTGCCCACCAAGTCCGCGCCGACATCCGCCGCCTTGGTATATATCCCGCCGCCTAACCGGGCGAAAACGCTGATCAGACTCGCGCCCAGCGCCAGGCCAACCAGACTGTTGACGGCCCTTTCCTGGCTTCCAAGGACCATCTCTCCAATTTTGTAGTAGAGTCCAACCGAGAGCAAAGCCAGACCCACCACCAATAACCCGGTCACGGCGCCACCGTTGAAGGCGACTCGGAGCGCCGCATGCTTTGAAGTGATGGCGGCCTGCGCGGTACGGGAATTCGACAACACAGCGACACGCATCCCGATGTATCCCGCGGCCATTGAACAAACGGCTCCGACCAGGAAACCTACCGAGGTATAAAATCCCCTGGCAAAAATGAGAATCACGAAAATCACAGCCGCAATCAAACCGACGGAAACCAGTTGGCGGTTCAGATACGCCTTCGCCCCTTCCTCCACGGCACTGGCGATCTGGATCATTCGGTCGTTGCCAGGGGAACAGGAAATCACCGAGCGAATTAAATAATAGGCGAAACCGAGACCCACGAGCGCGCATACCAGCGCTAACCAAACGCCAGAGGCCAAAAGAAAAGTTGAAAGAACGGGGAAAATCATAATTAAACTGAAGGTGGAACTAGTGGCTGACCAACTGCACTTTTGCAACCTGCAACGCAAATCATTTTCTCACGGCGTTCAGAATTGCTTTCTGAACATGAAGGCGATTCTCGGCTTGGTCGAAAATTGTCCCGGCGTGCTTTTCCAATGTTTCCGCGGTGATCTCTTTGCCGCGATACGCAGGCAAGCAGTGGAGCACCAACGCCTCTGAGGCGGCTCTGGCGACGAGCGGTTCGTTGATCTGAAAGGCGTACAGTTCCGACAAGCGGCGGGAGCTTTCTTCTTCGAAACCCATGCTGACCCAGACATCGGTGTAAAGAACATTCGCTTGATCAGCCCCAGCCACCGGGTCGTCGATCACCACAATTTTCCTGTTTGCCAGCTTCTCCAGCAGAGCGTCGGCAGGACGATAATTCTTCGGCGCCGCAATTCTAAGCTCGAATCCAAGCCGTTCGGCCGCCCAGATCCATGAGTGCGCGACATTGTTCCCGCCATCGCCGATAAAGCAGACTTTGAGATCGTCCAGTCGTCCGCGCTTCTCAAGGATGGTGAAAAGGTCAGCCAGGATCTGGCATGGGTGCTCCTCGTCCGTTAAAGCGTTGATAGTCGGAATCTGACTATACTCGGCGAACTGCTCGACGTCGGATTGAGCAAACGTCCGTATCACCGCGCCATGAACCATCCGGCCAAGCACCCGGGCCGTATCGATAATCGGTTCGCCTCTACCGAGTTGAATGTCACCCTGAGAAAGAAAAATGACGCCTCCTCCCAGTTCACGGATCCCAACTTCGAAACTGACCCGCGTCCGGGTCGACGGCTTGCTGAAAAGCAAGGCCCAGGTTTGCCTCTCCAGCGGCGGTTCCGATACTTTAGCCCGATCCGCCTTGAATTGGGCCGAGGACTCCAGCAAAGCCATTAACTGTTCGGCGGTTTGCGATTCAATCGAAAGAAAATGCTTCATAAGATCGTGGGGGATGACCTGGCCTGCATCGCTGACGTATCCTTAGAAACTCGTGAGCGATGCAGCGTTTTGCATCGATTCTTGCGGGCTAGCCAGGACGTATTTCATCCAGAGTCCTGGCCAGAATGGATACCGCCTCTTCTATTTCAACTCGAGAGACGTTCAGCGGAGGCAACCACCGCAGCACCGATGGTCCGGCCGGCACGGACAACAGCCCGTTCTCCATTAAGGCGACCGCGGCAACATTCGAAGGCGTATTCCCATCGACTCCCAGGAGTGCGAACTCTTCGCCCAGTTGAATTCCCAGCATCAGCCCCATCCCGCGAACTTCCTTAATGCCCGGGAGAGCAGAGATCTGCGCTTTCGCATAGTCGCCCTGAATCCGGGCGTTTTGGAGCAACCCTTCCTGCTCGATCGTTTCCAAAACTGCTAAGGAGGTCGCGCAGGCAAGGGGCGTTCCTCCGTAAGTCGTCCCATGCGTTCCCGGCTTCAGCAGATCGCAGAGGTCAACCGCACCATCCACCAAACTGTGAACGGGCTTTTTGCGTATCCAGGTGGCGCCCAACGGAAATCCGCCGCCGATCCCTTTGGCCCAACTGATGGTATCCGGAACGCATTCTTCTTTGACGATCTCTTTCCAGCCACACCAGCTTCCGAGACGACCGAGGCCGCACTGGATTTCATCCAGCATGAGAAGAAGCCCGTGCTGATCGCAGACCCTGCGCAGCCCGAGCAAAAATTCATCGGTGGCGGGGTGAATGCCGCCCTCACCCTGGACCGGTTCGACCAGGATCCCCACGGTTTCGTTCGCAATGGCCCTTTCGACAGCCTGCAAATCGTTAAACGGCAAATGTTTAAACCCGGCCAGCAGCGGTGCGAAGCCTTGCTTCACCTTTTCCTGGCCGGTCGCTGAAATCCCGGCCATCGTCCGCCCATGAAACGACCGATGAAAGGTGAGGATTTCAAACCTCGGTTTGCCGCCTGCAAGAGGTCCGGCGCATTCATTGCCAAATTTTCGAGCGAGCTTGATAGCGGCTTCGTTGGCCTCCGCGCCGCTGTTCGAGAAAAAGATCTTCCCTTGAGCGCCCACAATTTCGACGAGCCGGCGAGCCAGTTCACCCTGGGGACGCGTATAGTAGAGGTTCGACGTGTGAATCAGCTCACGTGCCTGCCGGTCGAGTGCCTCAATCATCCGCGGATGCGCGTGTCCCAGCGTTGAAACCGCAATTCCTGCCCCGAAATCCAGATACTCTTTGCCCGCCTCATCCCACACGCGGGAGCCGCGGCCCCGAACCAAAACGAGGTTGTATCGGCCATAGTTGGGGACAACGAATTCTTCGAAGAGCTTACGGGTTTCCGACTCGGTGGTTGACATGGGAAAAGGACGAGAATAACCCTTCCCGGACGTTCGCACAAGCGCCAGGCTTTTAAGTTGACAGCCGGTTCCCCGAAGATCAAATAAAGGCCCGGACTTGATTTTTTTGCTATTGAAAAAATTCGGGTGCAAACCTTCAGTTCTCGGTTTGCGCTGTTCCTTTTTTGATGCAACTCCTCAGGTCCGTTAACGTCTCCCAGAACACCATCTCTCAACAGTACGAAGCTTCCTCACGTTGGAAGGAGTCATAACGATCATGCGCATTAAGTTCCCCAAAATTTTGCCGCTCGCACTTGCGCTTGCGGCAACATCGTCGGCCGGATTCGCCAAAGAGCTGGATCTTTGGTTCACACCGATGTCATCCGAAGGGCCTATGAAGTTGCCCTTGACCCAGTGGTTGAAAGACAAACTCCCTAAGGATCTCCCCGGCGTGACCGTCAACAACAACTTCGGACCTCCCGTCTATCAGGATGGCCAGCAAAAGTTTGTCGTCCAAGGCCGCAAAGGTAAACCGGATGTCATCGAGTCGGTGCTTGAAGGGATGATCGCCTATCAGCGGGCCGGATTGCTTGACCCGCTCGATGATCTCTTCGATAAGTGGCCGGACAAAGACCAGTTCATCCCGAGCACCATCAAGGCGCTGACGCTGAATGGAAAACTCTACGGCGTCCCATACAACACAAATGTTCGCGTCCTGCTCTATCGCAAAGATCTGTTCGAGAAATATGGGCTCACTCCGCCAAAGACCTGGGACGACTTTCTCCAGGACGCAGCGACAATTTCCTCCAAGGAATCCGGCGTCGCGGGCTTAGGGTTAACGACAAAAAACGGAAGTGTCCGAACGTTCCAGGAGTTCATTTCGTTCTTCTTTGAAGTGAACAATGGCGAAAACCCCTACAAATACGATGAAGCCGGCAAAAAATGGGTGATGAATACAACGCCCGAAAAGCTGGCTCAGGTCCTGAAGCTGTACACCGATTTCTTTTTCGCGGCGACGCCGTCTGCGGCAAACCAGAATACACGCGGAAATGACTACCAGGCCACGGACACAGATTACGTGTCCGGGAAGAGCGCAATGGTACCGATGGGTCCGTGGATTTACAGTTATCGGACAAGCGGCGACGTTGCGAAGAAAATCCTTGAAGAAGAAACCGGTGTAGCTCCGCTGCCTCTGCCGCCGGGAGGGGTCCAGGCGACCTATCTGGAAGTGAAGCCGATCTCGATCAACGCCTTCAGCAAGGATAAGAAAGATGCCTGGGACCTCGTCAAGCTTTTGACAAGCAAGGAGTTCGTCGCGACGGCAAACCGGATCGAAGGGGTTAATCCGCCCAGAAAAGATGTTGCGGAATTGCCGGACTTCAAAAACGACTGGTGGGAACAGGCCTTCATCGCGCAGTTACCGACCGGCGTGGCCCTGGCGCCGATCAACTGGGGCCTGGTCATTAATGATATCACCGAGGCTCTGCAAAAGGCGATTTACAAGAACGCAACTCCGGAAGATGCCGGCAAGGCGCTTTACAGTACGCTCGAGCAGCGCGCCAAAGACAATCAGCTCTAGCCCGCAAGAAATGGTTTCCGCCCCAGGTTTATGCTTGGGGCGGATTAGAGATGCAGGTGTGTAAGAACTGAGGCGAACCAGCTGGAAAGCTCTTTGAGCAGACGCAGCGCGTCCGCTTAAGAGAGGCATGTCTTATTGTCTTTGGATAGACGAATCTGAACACATTGACGCAAGGACGTCTGTAGATCCCGGCGAACACAGGCTAGCGCCTGTGCTACATTGGTACACCAAGGAATGAGCTCACTCACACTTTGGCAAAGTCTGGCCAGGAAGAGCTTCGGGTACTGGCTTATTTTCCCGGCGCTTCTTGTGATCCTCGGGTTGAACCTTTACCCGACGATCCAGGGAATCCTGACCTCTTTTACCAATCAGTCTCTCATCGATCCCGGCCATTCCGTATACCTCGGACTCGAAAATTATTTTAAGCTCCTGAAGGAACCGGTTTTCCAGGTGGCGCTGTTGCATTCTCTGGAGCTGACTTTTTTTGCCGTCGCGCTCCAGGTCCTTCTCGGTCTGATAATGGCGCACCTTCTGATCCAGAAACTTCCAGGCATTCACTTTTTTCGAAGCGTCGCGATGATCACCTGGGTTCTGCCGATCATCGCCTCGGTGGTCATGTTCCGATTCATGACACTGCCGAATTACGGGTTGATCAACATCCTCTTGAAGAACGTGGGCCTGGAACCAGTTGGCTCGGAATTGGTTTGGCGACGAGAAATACGCTTTTCCTTTGGTGCTCATCATGCATCTCTGGCGAAACGTTCCGTTCTACGCGATCGCATTCATGGCGGCCATGCAGGCGATTCCTGCAGACCTGTACGAAGCGGCGCGGATCGACGGAGCAGGCGATTGGCGGCAATTCTGGTTCGTAACCCTTCCGAATCTGAGATACATCATCCTGGTGATGGTGGTCTTGCATGTCACCTTCACCTTCAACAATTTTGATTTTGTTTTTCTTTCAACCGGGGGCGGTCCGGTCAACGCGACGGAAGTTTTGCCCACTTATATTTATAAGCAGGCCTGGAACGGGTATGCCCTGGGGTATGCCAGCGCCGGCGGCGTAATCATGCTGGTGATCCTCGTTGCCCTGGTGCTGATCTGCAACAGGTTCATCAAAGGCTTGTCAGAACAATGAGAAGAGCATTCCCAATTCGCGGGACCGTCACCTATATCGGACTCTCTATTTTCTATTTGTTTCTGCTGCTGCCGATCGCGTGGCTAGTTCTCTCAAGCTTCCGCAACAGTGACTCGGTCCAATCTGGACGATTGTTCCCCACGTGGTCGGAACTGACATTCCAGAATTACATCGCAACCTTTCAGATCAGTAATTTTGTCACCTACCTGGTGAATTCCTTCGTGATCGCATTCAGCGTCATGGTACTGACCGTCTTCATCGGCAGCCTCGGCGCCTACGCTTTGAGCCGGTTCGCTTTGAAGGGCAAAAAGCTCTTCATGATGGTTGCGCTTTTGCCGCAGTTTTTTCCCTACGTTCTGGTCCTGATCCCCTTTTATGTTCTGATGTCGAACTTGAACCTGGTCGACACCCATGTCGGCCTGATCCTGACGCACACTTCGCTCACCCTCCCTTTTGCCCTCTGGATGCTGACCGGCTATTTCAACGCCATTCCGGTGGAACTGGATCAAGCAGCGCTGATCGATGGATGCTCGCGCTTCGGTGTGCTGTTTCGGATCCTTTATCCGGTGGCGATTCCGGGTCTGGTTGTCGCCGGGTTCTTTGCCTTTGTTGTTTCATGGGGCGACTACCTCTTTGTTTCCATCCTGTCCCAGAGCAACGAAACCCAGACTCTGCCGATCGGTTTGCAGACCTTCATGAGCAGTCTGGAAGTCCAATGGGGATTGATCACCGCTGGAACAGTCCTTGCCATCGTGCCGACGGTCATTTTCTTTTCGATCGTGCAGCGCCGTTTGGTTTCCGGACTCACCGCAGGTGCTGTTAAGTAACCACAAATCTCGATCTTGCCCCTAACCGAATCCAAATAGTTATGCCGAAGATTACGCTTATTGGTGCTGGAAGCATGGTATTCACTCGAAATCTCTGCAGCGATATCCTGCTCGCGCCCTGTCTGCGGGATTGCACGATCAGCCTGATGGATATCGATCCGCAGCGCCTTGAACAGAGCCGCCAGATCGTCCAATCAATCGCCGACCGGAGAAAGCTACCCGCAAGAATCGAAGCGACGACTGATCGCAAAAACGCCATCCGGGATGCCGACTATGTTATCACGACTTTTCAACAGGGCGGCCTCGAGGCCTACAAGACGGATATCGAGATCCCGCAACGATACGGAGTGGAGCAATGCGTGGGCGACACGCTTGGTCCCGGAGGCGTATTTCGCGCGCTTCGTACCATCCCGGTCCTGGTCGATCTTTGCCTGGAACTGGACGATTTTGCACCGGACGCGCTCCTGTTGAATTACGTCAATCCAATGGCGGCGAATTGTTGGGCCATAGACGCCGCCGCTGGTCGCCCTCACGTTGGGCTTTGCCATAGCGTTCAAGGAACCAGCGAGATGCTTGCCGAATGGATCGATGTGCCTTACAGCGAAGTCACGTTTTTCTGTGCCGGGATCAATCATCAATCGTTCTTCCTCGAATTCCGGCGGGGGAAAGAAGATCTATACCCATCGATTTGGGAAGCCATCGAGCGTCCGGACATTTACGGAAAAGAACCGGTCCGCATCGATCTGATGAAACACTTCGGATACTTTGTTACCGAGTCCAGCGGTCATGCGAGCGAGTACGTCCCGTACTTCCGCAAGAGCGCGGCGATGGTGAATGAGCAACTCGTTCCAAATTTCACCGACAAGGTGAACGCCTGGTTCGATTACGGACGGACCGGCGGATATCTGCGGCACTGCTTGGAACGAATCAACAAGTTTCAGCGCGAATTCGAAGAGATTCTGTCGGCGGAACCGGTGACCACCCGAAGTCACGAGTACGGCTCTTATATCATCGAGGCCATGGAATCGCATGCGCCGATCTGCATTAACGGCAACGTTCCTAACTTCGATTTGATCGACAATTTACCTGACGGTTGTTGCGTTGAGGTTCCGTGCCTTGTGGACGGAAACGGTGTTCAACCCACCAAAGTCGGCAATCTTCCCCCGCAACTGGCGGCGCTCAATCGAACCAACGTTAACGTCCAGGAGTTAATTGTCGAAGCGGCCCTGCACGGCGGCACGGAAGCCGTCTATCACGCCGTGATGCTGGATCCGCTCACCGCAGCGGTCTGCACGTTGCCGCAGATCCGGAGCATGGTGGACGAAATGCTGGAAGCACAAAAGCAGTGGCTCCCGCAATTCTGAGGAAGTCACCGTTGTCTTTGAGGTGCCGGATCCAATGCTAGCATCGCGCTAACCCTGCGTGGCGATAATGACGGCGAGTTCGAGCAGGTGGCTTAGTCCCATTAATCAGGTTTATCGGATTGGAGGAACGGGACTCGTTCAGGAGGTCCGTCGGTTTCCAGGACCTGGCTCGATTCTATCAGGAAAGTGCCTATCACTAGAACAATCGAGTTTGCCAATCGACCTTAATATAGTGTTTCGCGGCATAAATTTTGCCCAGCTCGATGAGTCGGCGGAAAAGCGCCTGGTAGCCAGTTAAATGTTTGGTATGGCTGATGGGTCGGCACAATCGCTCACTCCTCGGGACCAAACTAATGGGGGCTTATGGCACAATTTCCGTGCCGATGCCGCCTGCGGTGAAGACTTCGAGCAGCATTGCGTGCGGAATTCGACCGTCGATCAGGTGCACTTTCCCAACTCCTTCATTCAACGCCTCGACTGCCGAAAGAACCTTCGGAATCATGCCTCCCTCGATGATGTTGTGCTCGATGAGCTGCGCCACATTTTCTCGATTGATGGTGGGAATGAGCGAGGCCGGATCTTTTACGTTGCGCATGACGCCCATCACGTCGCTGACATAAATCATCTTCGCTGCCTTTAACGCACCAGCCATTGCGCCTGCCGCCACGTCAGCATTCACGTTGAGGATCGTTCCATCTTCGGTCTGCGCGATCGGCGAGATGACGGGGACCACCTCCCGATCGATCGCCTCGGTCACGCCGCTGAGCTCCAGAGAAGTGACCTCACCCACAAACCCGATATCCACCAGGGTCTTGCCGTCGAACTGAGGCGCTAATCGTTTGGCTTTGAAAACGTCCCGACCCGAAAACCCTTCTGCTCGCCCGCCAAACTGCTGCATTGTTTCGACAATGCGAGGCCGGATCACAGTGTCCAGAACCTCTTCAACGATCTTGATGGCGACCTGATCGGTGAGACGAAGTCCATTGACAAACCTCGGCGTCTTCCCGATCTCGCGCATCCGCTGGGTGATTGATTTTCCGCCGCCGTGCACCAGCACTGGATTAATGCCGACCGCTTCGAGAAAAACGACGTCGCGAAGGAGACGCTCAATCAGGTGATCGTCCTCCATGGCGCTGCCGCCATACTTGATGACAAACGTCTGACCGCGGAATTTTTGGATGAACGGCAGCGCCTCCAAAAGCGCTTCTGCTTTCCTGACCCCGGATTGATTCTGCATTCCTGTTTCTCCCTCTCCTCGGGTTACTCGCCCATATTAAATTTCACGTACTCCGGTGTTAAATCGGTGGTAAACACCTTGTATTCGGCCGAGCCCAAGTGGAGGTCAATGGTAACCGTAAACTTTTTGTTTCGGAGGACTTCCGTGAGGGTTTCCTCAGGAGTGCTGCTCGCCATCCCGTGCTGGACGGCGATGGCACCGTTGAAAAATATGTCGATCATCTCTTCGCGAACTTTTGCCGACGAGTAGCCGACCGCGTCCATGACTCGGCCCCAGTTCGGGTCCTCGCCAAACCAAGCACATTTCACCAGCGTCGAATTGGCAACCGCTTCCGCCGCCTTCCTCGCGTCCTGATAAGTTGCCGCACCTTTCACATGGACTTCGACAAATTTCGTCACCCCTTCACCATCTTCCACGATCATCCGGGCCAATTGGCGAGTGACAAAATTGAGCCCGTCCGAGAATCGCCCATATTCTTCCTTATCCTGCTCGATCGGTGCGATTCCCGCCTGCCCATTCGCCAGGCAGATCGCGGTGTCGTTGGTGCTCATGTCGCCGTCGATCGTGATGCAATTGAACGATTGCTCGACGCTGTCGGAGGTAATCTTTTGCAAGTCTCTCTTGGAGATCGGAGCGTCGGTCGTGATGAAGCAAAGCATCGTCGCCATGTCGGGATTGATCATCCCGGCACCTTTCGCGATCCCTCCGATTCGAACACTCTTACCGTGCAGCGGCAGTTCAACAGCGATTTCTTTATGGAAAGTGTCGGAGGTCATGATGGCTTTTGCCGCATCCTCACTTCCGTTGGCACTCAATCCCGCGACCAGATCCGGCATGGCGCCCTCGATCTTTTCAATCGGCAAATGCCGTCCAATCCGGCCAGTTGAACAAACCAAAACCTGTCGATCTTTAAAACCAAGTTGCCGCGCGACGGCCTGTGCCATCTTTTTCGCATTTTGGATTCCCGTTATGCCGGTACAAGCGTTCGCATTCCCGCTGTTCGCGATAATTGCCCGGGTGTCGCCGGCTCGCAGATGTGCTGCTGAAACACGCACGGGAGCCGCTTTGATCTTATTGGACGTGAACGTGGCCGCAGCTACCGCCGGGTAATCCGAGATGATTAAGCCAAGATCGCATTTTTCAGAGGTGCCCTCCTTGATGCCGCAGCGAACCGCTGCGGCACGGAAACCCTTTGGCGCCGTAACACCTCCACCGATTTCAAAAAATGTCGATTCCATGGTTGAAAGCCGGTTTCCCCTGATACAACAGGACGAGACTTCTGCCGAGAAATTTCGCTAAATTCCAAGCCCCAGCGCCTCGTCCCAGCCGTTCATCACGTTGAAACACTGGATGGCCTGGCCGGCGGCCCCCTTCACAAGGTTGTCTACCGCGGACATCAAAATCACCCGCCCGGTTCTTGGATCCACCCGCCAGGCGATCTCCAGGCGATTCGTACCAACGACGTTTTTGATGTCCGGGTACCGGCTCGACCCCAGCAATCGGATGAACCATTCAGAGCCGTAGGCGGTCTCGTACACTTCTGCGAGAGAGTCGACGGTCACCTTGTTCACTGGATCCACGTGAATCGTTGAGAGGATCCCGCGATTCAGCGGGATCAAATGGGGCGCAAATTGGATGATCACCGGTTCTCCGGCAGCGTTGGTGAGTTCCTGCTCAATTTCGGCCAGGTGCCTGTGCGAAGGCAGACCGTATGGTCGCGCGCTTTCGTTGCACTCGACAAAAAGCAAATCCGTATCCGCTTTTCGGCCTGCGCCGCTTACGCCGCTCAGACTGTTGACGATGATGCCGGAGAGGCGAATCATCTTTGCGCGAAGCACAGGGAGCAGCGGAACCAGAATACTGGTTGGATAACAACCTGGACATGCGACCAACCTGGCGTCGCGGATCTGGTTCCGGTAGGCTTCCGGAAGCCCGTACACCGATTTCTGCAACAGGGCAGGCGCCGGATGCTCATGTTTGTAAAAATACCTGTAAGTCTCCGGGTCCTTTACGCGGAAGTCCGCGCTGAGATCAAGGACCTTTATCCCTTCTTCCAACAACGGCACGGCGAACTCGGAGGCAACGCCATGCGGCAGGGCAAGAAAGGCGAACTCGATTCCGAGAGCGCTCAGTGAGCGCACGTCAGGCTCAGTGAATTCGAGATTCGCCAGCGAAGACCGGCGACCGATCCATCCAAAAATCTCGGATGCTTTCTTGCCTGCATACTGGCGGGAAGTGAGGCAGGCCAGTTCGACCAGGGGATGTTCGGACAAGCGCTTGACCAGTTCCTCGCCCGAATAACCACTTGCTCCAAAAATCGCGACTTTCGCTTTCTTCATGATGTTCTCGGTGCTCCAGCAGCAGAGGGCATTTCACCAGTATACCTTTCGGCGGGCTCAGAGAAAATCCAAAAACTCAAAACTGAATTCTCAGTTTTTCCCTCTGGCCAGCTCCGCGCGACACGTGTAATTTCCACCCCTTTCAAGCCATGCCAGAAGACCGGAAATCTCCAGAAGCGAGACAGCAAATGACCGAAATCGAAAGAGTTCGGCATTCGAGTGCCCACGTCCTGGCGACCGCCATCCTTCGGATCTGGCCTGAAGCGCAATTCGCTGCGGGGCCTCCGGTTGAGAATGGCTTCTACTATGATCTCGAATTGGATCATCACATTTCCCCCTCGGACTTCGACAAGATCGAGGCGGAGATGAAAAAGGTCGTTAAGGAAAACCAGCTGTTCGAGCGGATCGCGATCTCCCGAAACGAGGCTCTCGCATTAGCGAATGAGGGGCGATTGGGCGCCCTTGGTCCACGAACCACACCAAGCAAATTCAAGCTCGATATTCTGCAGGGGATACCGGAAGGCGAAGAAATCACGTTGTATCGCAACGGACAATTCACCGACCTCTGCGCGGGACCGCATGTTATGCGGACGGGGAACATCGGCGCATTCAAACTTACCTCCATTGCCAGCGCTTACTACAAAGGGGACGCGAACAATCCGCAACTGCAGCGGGTCTATGGCACGGCCTTCAAGACGCGCGCCGAACTCGACCAATATTTTCAACAGCTCGAGGAAGCCAGGAAACGTGACCATCGCAAGCTCGGCCGCGAACTCGACCTGTTCCATATCGACGATGAGGTCGGACCCGGGTTGGTGCTCTGGAAACCAAAAGGAGCGACCATCCGGAAAGAACTGCAGATATTCATTTCCGAGGAGCTCCGTCAACAGGGGTACACCGAGGTGTTCACGCCGCATATTGGGAAACTGGCGCTTTTCCGGACATCAGGCCACTATCCGTACTACAGCGACTCACAGTTCCCGCCTCTCATCGAGCCGGACACACTCGCCCGGTTCGCGGAAGAGGGCTGCTCTTGTGCGGAACTTTCCAATCGGCTGAAGCGAGGAGAAATTGACGGTTACCTCCTGAAGCCGATGAACTGCCCGATGCATATCAAGATCTACGGATCGAGTCCGCATTCGTATCGCGATCTGCCGATGCGGTTGGCCGAGTTCGGAACGGTCTATCGATGGGAACAATCCGGCGAACTCGGCGGGATGACGCGAGTCCGAGGATTCACGCAGGATGATGCCCACATCTTTTGCACTGAAGAACAGGTTCTGAGTGAAATCCAAGGCTGCCTCAGGCTGGTTTTGAAGGTCCTTGGCACTCTGGGGATGGACTCTTACCGGGTCCGGATTGGTCTCCGGGATGCAGACTCTGCAAAGTACGTTGGAACCCCCGAACAATGGGACCGCGCGGAAGCGGCTCTCCGCGAAAGCGTCAAGACCCTGGCAGTGCCTTTTACCGAAGAACGCGGCGAAGCGGCGTTTTACGGCCCGAAGATTGATTTCGTTGTCAAAGACGTGATCGGGCGGGAATGGCAGCTCGGGACCGTCCAGGTGGATTACAACCTGCCGGAGCGTTTCGGGCTGACCTATGTCGCATCGGACAATTCCGCGCGGAGGCCCGTGATGATCCATCGGGCACCGTTCGGCTCCCTCGAACGTTTCTGCGGCGTTTTGATCGAGCATTTTGCTGGAAGCTTCCCGGTTTGGCTGGCACCGGAACAGGCTCGCATTCTTCCGATCTCAGAGAAGCATCTGGAATACGGCAGATCGATCCTGGGCCTCCTTTTGGATCGGCAGATCCGGGCGACAATCGACGCCAGCTCTGACAAAATCGGTGCTAAGATTCGCCTTGCCCAGCTGGAGAAGGTCCCATATATGTTGGTCCTCGGCGCACGAGAAGAACAAGCCGGCGAAATCGCCGTGCGCAGCCGCAAGAACGGCGATGAGGGAGCCCTTAGTGCGTCGGAGTTTGTGAAACGAATTCAAATGGAAGTCAAGGAACGTCAACGTGATTGAGTGGGCCGCCCGGCGCCCCGGCTGCACTCTTAGGAGATAGTTTATTCAGCAACAGCAGATTCGAGTCAACGGTCGAATTCGCGCACGCGAAGTGCGGGTGATTCTAGGAACGACCAACGAACAGTTGGGGATCATGAAATTGACGGATGCCCTCCGAAGAGCTCAGTCCATTGGGCTCGATTTAGTCGAGGTTGCTCCGACAGCGAATCCGCCGGTTTGCAAGATCGTCGATTTCGGAAAGTACAGGTACGATCTCGCCAAACAGGAAAAGGATCGCCGGTCAACCGCGTCCAAGCTCAAAGAGATCAAGTTCCGGGTCAATATCGATCCGCACGACTATGGAATTAAGGTGCGGCACGCGGAACAATTCCTGGATAAAGGCAATAAAGTAAAGTTTCAGCTGCAGTTTCGCGGCCGCGAAATGAGCCACAAGGAATTGGGTGACCTGTTGATGCGACGGTTGAAGGACGACCTCTCCACGATGGGACAGGTGGAGATGGAACCGAAGCTCATGGGCAAGAGCATCAATATGACGATGTCACCGCTTCCCGTGAACAAGCGAAAACGGAAATTCACCGTAGAAGACGAAGAACTCCCACCTGAGCCGCCTGATACAGAAGAGTGATAGGGCGGTTGACCGCCCCGAGATCACAGAAGGATGGAAGAGAATTTGGCAGAACTCAGGAGTCAGGAGTTGCAGGAGTTACAGAATACGCGAGCAAGTCTTGTCCAAAAATCTGGATAATATCCTGTTTTATCATTCTTTGAGTGTTCGCCGACCCGCTCTGCCCCTGGCTCCTGAACTCCTGCAACTCCTGACTCCTGAATTCTGCCAAATTCTCTTCCATCCTTCTGTGACCCTTGACAGTCTCTCGCTCGGGATGTAGTGGTGGCGTCCCGCCAGATTCGAAGGGGCCCTTTATGGCTGATACTCAAATCATTTTAAAAGAAAATGTTCCCGGTCTGGGTGCCGAGGCCGACATCGTCAAAGTCCGTAAGGGTTTCGCGCGAAATCACCTGATTCCCACCGGCAAAGCTTACGAGGTCACAGCCTCCAATCTCAAGCGTCTGAACCACTTGAAAGGCATGCGAGCAGAACGGGAAGCGCGTGAACTCAATGATGCCGAGGACTTCAGCCGTAAGATCGGGAAATTGAAACTCGAATTCACGCTTGAAACGGGCGAGACCGGCAAAGCCTTCGGTTCGGTTACGACACGCGATATCGAAGAAAAGCTACAGACAGAGTACGGCATTACCGTCGACCGCCATAAGATCGAACTGGAGCGCCCGATTAAGGAAAGTGGCGAGAAAGAGGTTTCCATTAAAATTCATCACAACGTCTCCGCGACGTTGAAGATCGAGATTAAATCTTCGACGCCAGCAGCTGTCCCTCAAGTGGAGGCCGAATCGGCCGAGGCGAAACCAAGAGTGAAGAGGAAGTTAAAGCCTGGCGCTTAAAGGACCGATGGCCCAAGGTTCTCAAGGTTGGACAAAACCTGTTGAGAACCCCTTAAACAAAGAGGGGACAGCCACTGGGACAAAAAAACCAGGTTATTCACAGGATCTTCACAACCCATTCACCGCGCGCCAGGTTCCTCGCTCCCTGCCATTCAGCGAAGACGGCGAAAAGGGGGTTCTTTGTTCTTTGTTGCTTTCTCCCCGGGAGGTAGCCGACATCTGTGTGCTGCATCTTCGATCTGACGCGTTCTATATACCGGCACACGAAATCATCTACACCTTGGTGCTCGAGTTCGGCGAAAAGAGCAAACCGATTGAGTTCGTCGCGCTGAAGCAGGCTCTCAAAGATCGAAATCAACTGGAAGAGATCGGCGGCCCGGAATTTCTCAGCGATCTTTACGGTTTTGTTCCAACCGCCGCCAACGCAGGCTACTACATTGATATCGTCCGCGAGAAGTATGTCCTGCGCCGATTGATCTCTGCCTGCAACAGGCTTTCGACTCAGTGTTACGACCAACAGGGGGAAATCGAACCGCTCCTGGATGAGGCCGAAAAAGAGATCTTTGCCATCACCGGAGAACACGTCAAAACCGAGATTGTGCCGACCAAGGAACTGGTCATGGATGCAATCGAACAAATTGAAAAATTGTATGAGAATCGCGGTTCGGTGACGGGGTTGCCCACTGGATTCGTCGAGTTAGACCGATTGACGAGCGGCCTGCATGCGGCCGAGATGATAGTCATTGCGGCGCGACCGGCCATGGGCAAAACGGCGTTCGCCATGAACATCGCGGAGCATGTCGCGATGGATATTGGCAAGGCTGTCGCCGTCTTTAGTCTCGAAATGAGCAGTCAGCAGTTGGTCCAAAGAATTCTTTGCTCTCGAGCCAAAGTCGATCTTGCAGCGCGTAAGAAATGGCTTTCTGTCTGAGCGCGACTTTCCCAATTTGATGGCTGCGGCCTCGCAAGTCGCCGCCGCGAAAATGTTTATTGACGACACGCCCGGGCTCACGGTCACGGAACTGCGGGCCAAGGCACGCCGGATTAAGTCGCAACACGATATTCAACTGATCGTCATCGATTATCTTCAACTGTTGCGATCCATGAGCCGAAGAGCGCAAGACAACCGGCAATTGGAGATCTCGGAAATCTCAGCGGGAATAAAGTCGCTCGCCAAAGAGCTCAGTCTCCCAATCATCGTGATCGCTCAGCTCAATCGGCAACCGGACGCGCGGGTAAAAGAGGGGGGACGTCCCCGGCTAAGTGATTTGCGTGAGTCGGGCTCAATCGAACAGGATGCTGATCTCGTCGGACTCCTTGTCAGGCCGGAATACTACGAGACCGATGACGAAGCAAAGCAGGAACGTGCCGGCGAAGCAGAGCTGATTATCGCGAAACAACGCAATGGACCGACGGGAGACGTACCGCTCACCTTCCTGAAGCAATACACACGATTTGAGACTCGCGCTCGCGAGCACGCGTAGGCAAACGTCCAGCTTTGCTTCTTAAGGCAAGATGCTTACACTTCCCCGCATCAAAAGTTCGCCTTGTATTTTTGTTAGAGGCGAACACAATATGTTGTGGTCAACACTCCGATCACAACGAGCCATGCGATGCCCAAAATGCGGAAACCTTGAAGACAAGGTTATCGATTCCCGTTCGGCGAAAGCCGGAGCGGCTATCCGCCGCCGTCGCGAGTGCCTTGCATGCCAGCATCGGTTTACCACCTATGAAGAAATCGAACGTCGTGATCTGCGGGTCATCAAGCGGGACGGACGCCATGAGCCGTTCGATCGCCAAAAGCTGCTGAGTGGAATGATCAAAGCCTGCGAGAAACGCCCTGTCAGTTACGACGCTCTGGAACGCGCGGTGGAAGAGATAATCCAGGAACTGGAGCAGGCGTACGACCACGAGGTGCCAACAAATGCGATCGGCATCCGAGTGATGGAACGGCTGCACTCTATGGATGAAGTTGCCTACATCCGATACGCATCGGTCTATAGACAATTTCAAGATATCGGAGAATTCATTAACGAGATTGAATCTCTAGGCCGAAAGATTAAACGCAACGCCCTTCAACCGGATCTGTTTGTGCCGTGATAGCGCTACGCGACTTCCTCCCTCTTCTTCGACAGAGCGAAAATGAGCATCGCGCGATTCGCGAGGACTGGATCTGCTTGTGCCTCTCTCGGGCCGCGGAGAAAGCCGGCTACAAGCGCTGGTGGCTTGCCGAACATGTCAGCGCAAGTGTGTTGTATTATCTTTCTAAAACGTACGGAAGTAATGTTGTTACACCCAAGCAATTGCGTGAGATCGTTATCTCCGCCCTACAATCAATCGGCTACGCCGAGATTGCGCTGCGACTGGATGCCGTTGTTCCACCATTCGAACTTTCTTTGAGCGCCTTGGCAGAAGAGGCGGGCCCGGGATATGAACTGGAGTTCTTCCGCTTGCTGAAAGAACGCATTCAACCTGCCTTCTACGCCCACGCTTCGAGTCTAGAGATCTACGGCCTTCAATCCTGCGTGCGGCATTTGCAATCGGTGAAGACGTGGAGTCGTAGCTGTTCCCTGTTGCGCAATGAAATTGTCAATTTCCTTCGGGCCCACCTTGAACGAGCCAATGTGAAAATCGATATTCAGCTCACGATCCGATGACTCTGTTCCAAAAAATTATCGCCCGCGAGATTCCGGCGAAGATCATCGCGGAAGACGAGGACTTGATCGTTTTTCACGATATCAATCCACAGGCGCCGGTCCATGTGCTGCTGGTCCCGAAAAAGCCGATTCCCCGTCTCGACGAAGCGACAGCAGAGGACGGAATTATATTGGGGAAACTGCTGCTCAAGGCGCAGGAAACAGCCAGAGCGCTCGGGATCGCCCAGTCCGGATTTCGCGTCGTCATCAATAGCGGCCGGAACGGCGGAGAAACGGTTCCACATATGCATGTTCACCTGCTCGGGGGACGCTCGCTCACCTGGCCCCCGGGGTAAGCGCATGGTTGAATTAAGCACAACGTGAACGGCGGAAGATCGGTCCGTTCTGCAGCCCGAAAGGGTCATGAGAGCATAGCCCTGACTTTAGCCCATAACTGCTGAGATTCGACTATTGGGAACGTTCAATGCCACGGAGGGGCTCCATGATTGAAGGCCGGGGTTTCAACCCCATAAGCGCTAACTTAATGCGAGGCGCTTCTGTGGGGCGAATGGCTTTTGTCCCGGAGGGACAGGCTGATAGTAGCCAGGCACGAAGTGCCTGGGTAG
Source organism: uncultured Verrucomicrobiae bacterium (assembly GCA_963846195.1). Taxonomy (GTDB): domain Bacteria; phylum Verrucomicrobiota; class Verrucomicrobiia; order Chthoniobacterales; family JAFAMB01; genus JAFAMB01. The sequence continues at coordinate 58,379 of CAWJVG010000013.1, read as the reverse complement.
CGATGCAGAGAGACCCCCGTCCCGGAGGGACGGTCGAAGTGATTGTCAGTCCCACGAGAGAGAGCAAAAGGTATTGGCCATGGCCGAATTATTTCCTGGCATTTCGCGTGCTAAAACACGTTTTTGCGACGTTTCTATCACTAAATGACTCCGGGCACTTCGTACCTGGCTACTATCAATGCTGTCCCTCCGGGACAAAATACATTCGCCCGCCGAGGCTTAGGTTAAGTTGGCGCCTATGTGGGTTGAAACTCCGGGCTGAGTCATGCAGCCCTTCCGGGGCAAGGGACATCGCAATGTGCCTGCTCAGCTGTGAGATTTTCCGGCTGGAGAGTTTGCCCCACAAATGCCGTTTAGGCGAAGCTCCCATTCCCCTCAAAATAAGGGCGGATGACCGCTGACGTGAACTTTGACTTCCAATCAAGGCCTGTCATTATCACACGCGCAGCCTAGCCTCCTGGGATCTGTTATTATCGGGTCTGGGGCATTGGCCTTAAATCCCGAGCACCGCAGGGCAAATTCTCAAGTCTTTCCGTTCTCTAAAGAACTACTCGCGTAACGTCACATTGAGACGCTCAGCGAGCCGCGATTTCAAGCGGCCATGGGCCGCGTTCGCTTCATCCTGGGTCAACGTTCGATCGCTTGCTCGATAAGTCAAACTGCAGGCGATCGATTTCTTGTTCAACGGCACCTTTTCGCCGTCAGGATCCATAAAGAGATCGAACAATCGAATGTCGACCAACAACGGTTCGTTCGCGGAAGCAAACGCATCCAGCACCGCTCGGTATTTCAACTCCTTATCGGCGAGAAAAGCCACATCCCGCGTCACGGCCGGGAACCGATCCAGCGGTTTGTAACGAAACGGTTTCAAAGTTTCACCCGGCTGCAGAGTCAGTTCGGCCACCAGTACCGGATCGCGCGCTCCGATCTCTTTTGCCAATCCCGGACGCAGTTGCCCCATTTTTCCAACGTGACGTCCTTCGCCATCGATCACGCTACAGAGAAGAGGCGTGAAGCTGGTCGGCTGTTCTCTCACCAAAATCAAATCCTTGGAAAGGGCAGTCTTCAGGATGCCTTTCAGATCGAACAGATCAAAGGTCGCGGCCTCCTGATTCCATGTTTTGCTTTGGCGTTCTCCGGACACCAGAACCGAAACAGAGACCGATTCTTCGTGTGTCGCGACCCTGAAGACACGCCCGATTTCGAACATTGCCACGCTGCTCGAGCCACGATTGAAGTTTCGCTCGGCCGCTCGAACCAGTCCCGGCACCAAGGAAGGTCTCAGAATTCTCTGCTCTTCGGTCAACGGGTTCCGCAGTGTCAGAGCATCCGATGCCGGCTCCAACACATATTCCAAAGCCTGCTCGTCCACGAGCGTCAGAGTACGCGCTTCAAAGAGCCCCAGTCCTGCCAATTTTTGGCGAAGATGCATTAAATCGTCATGGGCGCGATCGGAAGCCGAGCTTTCGGTAGCCGAACCAAACAGGCGCGACGGAATGTTCTGGATACCGGCCATTCGGCAAACCTCTTCGATTAAATCCGCCTCGCGAGCGAGGTCCGGACGGTAGCTAGGCGTCTCCCAGCGATTTCCACCTGCAGGTTTGAGCCCCAGTCGCGTCAATAGGCTGGCGGAATCGGGAACCTCCATTCCCAAAAGCTTGGTGCAACGTTCCGGGCGCATCTCGACCACGCGGTGCAGATTCGGAATGGATCCGCCGATCGTGACGCTTTCGTCGGCCTTTCCTCCAGCGACTTCCAAAAGCAGATCGGTAGCCCTGGCAGAAGCGAGCAACACTGCCTCCGGATCGATGCCTCGTTCAAACCGAAAACTGGACTCCGAGATCAACCCCAGGCGGCGACTGGTCCGCCGCACGAACCCGGGATTGAAATAGGCAGCTTCCAGAAGCATCTCGGTCGTGGCAGATGAGACACCGCTTTGCTCGCCGCCCATTACTCCGGCAATCGCCAACGCCCGCTCGTGATCGGCAATCAGTAAATCATCGGGGCCCAGCTGATACTCCTTCTGATCCAGTGCCAGCAAGCGCTCGCTCGTAGTGGCCTTTCGAACAACAATACCGCCCCTGTATTTTCGCGAGATCGAACGCGTGAAGCGGTTGCCCAAGTTCCAACAGCACGTAATTTGTGACGTCGACCACGTTGTTGATCGAACGCAACCCCGTCGCCTCCAGCTTATGCCGAAGCCAACCCGGACTCGGCCCTACTCGAATCCCCCTGATCACCCGGGCGGCATAAAAGGGAGATCCGTCCGGCGCTTCAATGTGGACCACTCCAGAATCTTCACGAACCCGATGGGAAACAGCGCTTATCCCGGGCGGCTTCGCGGGAGGGAGGTCCAGTAAAGCGGCCAGTTCCCTGGCAATTCCATAGTGACTCAATAAATCAGGCCGATTTGGCGTCACCTCGATTTCAAGCACGGTATCCGGTGGAAAAATTTCCGATAATGGCGCTCCGATCGGCGCATCGCCGGGCAAGATCAGGAGACCCGCGGCATCTTCTGCAAGATTCAGTTCTTTTGAACTGCAAAGCATCCCCTCAGACTCCACGCCGCGCAGCTTGCTGGCCTTGATTTTGAGGCCGCCAGGCAAAAGCGCTCCGGGCAAAGCCAACGGCGCCTTGTCGCCGGCACGAAAATTCTTGGCCCCGCAGACCACTTGCCGCGGTAAAGCGGACCCGTCGTTCACGCGGCAGACACTCAAGCGATCCGCATTAGGATGCGGCTCAAACGATTCGATTTGCGCCACGATGACGTTGTCGAAATCGGCACCGCGTTGCTGGACTCCCTCCACCTCGACTCCGGCAAACGTCAGAGCATCGACAATCTCGGAAACCGACTGCGTGAATGGCAAAAATTCTTTCAGCCAACTGAAGGAGAGTTTCATCGGACAAACTGGGCCAAAAATCGCTGGTCATTCTCGATCAGCAACCGAATATCGGGCAAACCGAACAAAGACATCGCCAGGCGTTCAAGCCCCATTCCAAATGCGAATCCAGTCCACTCTTCCGGGTCATAAGCGCTATCGCCGCGCTTTGCATTAATTGCTTCGAATACGGCGGGATTGACCATCCCACACCCCAACAACTCCATCCATTTTCCACTCTGGATTCCTGGCAACCGGATATCGAGTTCAAAACTCGGCTCGGTGAATGGGAAGAAATGGGGCCGCAGCCTGGTCTGCACTTCGATGACCTAACAGCTCGCGGACGAAATATTCCAAAGTCCCTTTGAGATCGGCGACACTGACGTTGGAGTCGACATAGAGCCCTTCCAATTGATTGAACTGGTTCAGGTGTGTGGCATCGATTTCGTCACGACGATAAGCGGCTCCAGGGCCCTATCACACGCACCGGCGGTTTCTGTGCGACCATCGTCCGGACCTGGACGCTGGAGGTATGCGTTCGCATTAATCTTCCGTCAGGGAGATAAAACGTGTCTGTATCGTTGCGTGCCGGATGGTTCGCCGGTGTGTTCAACGCGTCGAAACAGTGCCATTCCGTTTCAATATCGGGACCGTCCGCCAGCGCAAACCCGAGTCGTCGCAATATGCGTATCGCCTGATCTTGAAGAAGCGTCAGCGGATGCATGCCACCGGCGCGAAATTGGGTTCCCGGAAGCGTTTCGTCGACGTCACCCAGAGTCTGCGCCGTTCCCTCGGACTCGATCGCCTCGAGCCGGTCGTCAAGTGCCGCAGTGACGGTATTTCGGATTTCGTTCAGGAGCTTGCCGACTCGGGGTCGATCCTCTTTCGGCAAGTTGCGCATATTCTCGCTCAATCGCGAAATCGCGCCGGCTTTCCCGAGAAACTTCACCCGAATGTTTTCCAGGGCAATTTTGCTCTCTGCTTGTTGGATTTCTCCAATCGCCGTTTCCTGCAACCTTTGAAGGTCGTTGTCCATCCGTTGTAAGCGAAGCCTCCTGGCTTTGCCCTCTTGGAAACTGGGCGAACCGAAATGGTTCGCCTACTCAGGCAGCGCTCTTTCGTTCCAAAGCGGCGACCGCTTTCTCCAAAATGGCCTTAAATGTCGCCTCGTCGGTGACGGCCAGATCAGCCAGTGCTTTGCGATCCACCTCAATTTTGGCCAGCGCCAATCCTTCTATGAAACGGCTGTAGGTCGTGCCAAATTGCCGGCAAGCGGCATTGATTCGCTGAATCCAGAGATTCCGAAAGTTGCGTTTCCGGGTCTTACGATCACGATAAGCCCAGTACTTCGCTTTCATCGTGGCGTCCTTGGCGTAGCGGAAAAGCTTGGATCGACGCCCGCGATAGCCTTTAGCGCTGTCCAGGACTCTCTTGCGGCGCTCCCTACTTGCGGGCGCGTTTGTTGCTCTTGGCATTCTTGTCACCCGGTATTTGCCGGATCCTCACGCACAGGTTGTTGTTTTAAATTTCGTTTTCCGACCTCACCCGTCGCATCAGCCCCGAAAACTTTCGGGGCAGGTGGAGAACGCTTGCCTGTTTCTCAGTGAAACGGCAGGTTTTCTTTTATCCGCGCTTCATCGGTCGAATCGAGAACTGCGGTCTTCGCCAGATGGCGCTTGCGTTTCGCACTTTTGGACGCCAACAAGTGCCGGCGGCCCGCGTGGCTTCGCAACACTTTGCCGGTCGCCGTTATCTTGAAGCGTTTTGCCACAGCCTTTTTAGTTTTGCGTCTCGATATCGGTTTTGGCATAGGGAGCCGGGAACTTATACTCGTGAATCCAGTTCGCAACAGGAAACTGCGAGGCTGAAAGGGAAGCGGGGACGCTTTGCTTACTCAAGACTGAAATAAAAACCTGCAGCGGTATAATCCCGATGCCAACTCCTCCTCGCGCTCAATGCGCACGCCCAGGATTCGCTCCATCATTTCGCGTTCGAGACGCCTGACCAGCGGAAATGCGTCAAGCAAATCAAAGATGGGCGAGTGATACTCCACAATTCCGATCGGGTCAGCAGTCGACAGCTCGGACATGTAACCTTCCTGGTCCCGGATTTTCACAAGCATTTCGGCCAGTTCCAGAACTGTCTTTCCGCGCAACTTCCGCATGTATTCCTCGGTCTTCAATGCAAAGACCGAGTACAACAATTTCTCTCCGGCTGCGGCGCCGTAAAGCCGATTGGCGGCGTGCAGGATGTCGATCGTCGTCGCATTGGTCGATCTTGGGAAAAAAATTTGCGCTTTCGGAGTCAGTCGATAGACCATCTCCGGGCGTCCTACCGGTTTCGGGCGGCGCCAGGTATCCACGTAGCCGTGCCGCGCAAGCTCGTCGCAATGCTGTTTTACGCCCATGTAGCTGAGCTTCAGCCGTTGGCCCAGCTCATTGACCGAAAGCCCCTGCGTTTTCTTCAGAGTTTCAATGATCCGCATTCTTTGCGAACGGCCAACTTCACTTATTCGTTTCATCCGATCCGCTTCCTCAGCGGAGAATTACGAAATCGCGGGCTACTTGCCGACTTTTACGATCGAATAAGTTTTTACGCCCTTCCGGTCGAGCAAAAGCAAAAGGTTCGGTTTTCCCTTCTGATCGGCCAGCGCCTTCTGAAATGACGCGGTATCGTTGACCTGGTTCCGCCCCACTTCAGTGATCACGTCGCCGGTCTGAATGTCGGCCACGGCCGCCGGGCTGTTCGGAACGACCTCGGTCACAACGACTCCGGAATCCGACTTCAATCCTAGCTCCTGTTTCAGTTCAGGAGTCACGTCCTGGACTTGCACCCCAAAACTGGAGGCCACATTTTCGCCCTGCGACGGCGGCGCCTGATTGCTGGCCAGCTTGCCCGTATCGGTCGGCAACTCTTCGGTCGTGACGGTTACCGTCATCTTTTTTCCATTCCGCCAGATACCCAAACTCACTTGTGCACCGATCTTTTTTTTCAAAATCTCGTTCTGAAGCTCCCGGGCTGTGCCGACAGGGACGCCATCTACATCAGTGATGACATCTGCGGGCCGCAAATCGCTTTTGGCCGCCGGGGTGTCCGCTTGAATCGTCCTCACGACCACCCCTTTGTCTACCCCTTTGAATACTTCTGCGCGATTCTGGTCGTTAAGACTTTCGATGATGATTCCAAGCCAGGGCCGACTAATTTTGCCCGAGGCGATGAGCTGGTCGCTGACCTGTTTGGCAAGATTGCTGGAAATGGCAAACCCTAGCCCGCGATTCAGTCCATGGATCAAAGTATTCATCCCGATGACTTTGCCATCGATATCGCATAACGGGCCGCCACTGTTTCCCGGATTGATCGCAGCATCCGTCTGGATGTAATCCTCATATTTATCCGGCAACAGTTCATTGCGACCTTTTGCACTGACCACGCCCGACGTGAATGTGTAGGCAAATTTATAGGGCGTCCCGATCGCACACACGATCTGACCGACTTTCACGTCATCACTGTTAGCGAAATCGATCGTGGGAAGATCTGCAGCATCGATTTTTAAGACAGCGACGTCGGTTCGCTCATCTGAACCGATCACCTTGGCCGAAAATGTTCGCCCATCCTTTAGCTTGATATTGATCTTGTCTTCACCGTCGATGACGTGGTTATTCGTCACGATGTACCCGTCCTGGCGGACGATAAACCCGGATCCTTCGCTTTGATCGGGCTGTTCACTTTCATCCCGCGGACCTTTGAAAAAGAAATCAAAACCATCCATCGGATTGGCAGGATTAGCCGATCGGCCATTCTTTTCGACATCAACCACCACCACTGCCGGAGCGACCTTCTCGTAAACCGCGGTGTAAGCATTATTTAGCTGATGTGCAATATCCCTCCCCGAATCCGAGGCGGCCGCCTTCGGCATACAGTGTCTGGGTAAGCAGTTGGCTTAGTAGCAGTAGTCCCCCACAAACGAGGGCCGAGGTACGATCAGTTACGCTCATAATGCAAGTACGCTTTGACAAAAGGGTTTCACCACCCGTTGAATCAACGGATACTCCGCTACCGATGCCTCGAACGCAACATTGCTTGTAGGGGTCAGGGCTCGACCTGATTGACAATCGAAGGTGAGCCCTTAGTATTTAACCAACTAGTCAATCAAACATGCACAGCTTAGCCGAAACCGCCGATAAGCGGTTCCTTACCTTCGCCCCGGGATTCTGGCCCGATATCGCTCCCGAACTCTGGAATGACTGGAAATGGCAACTTAAGAACCGAGTCACCAACCTCCAGCAACTCGAACAGAGAATCGCACTGAGCCGGGAGGAGCGCGCCGGGGTGATCCTCTCCGGAAACAAGCTCGCGCTCGCAATTACGCCTCATTTTTTTAATCTCATCGACCCGGAAGATCCAAATTGTCCGATTCGGCGCCAGGTGATCCCGCGTGTCGAAGAAGCCGACCGGGCCCCGCTCGAAATGGCGGACCCCTGCGGCGAAGACTCCCATATGCCTGTCCCGGGACTTGTCCATCGGTATCCGGATCGCGTGCTCTTCTTAGTCACTGATCGCTGCGCCTCCTATTGCCGCTATTGCACCCGAAGCCGCGTCGTCAGCGGCGCCGGGGAACAAGAGCTGCACACGGATTTCGAAGAGGCTTACCGGTACCTCGAAGCGCACACGGAGGTCCGAGACGTTTTGCTTTCCGGCGGAGATGCGCTGATTCTTTCCGATGAAAAGCTGCGCGGGATTTTGCGCCGGTTGCGCGCCATCGAACATATCGAGTTCGTCCGGATTGGCACACGGGTACCGATCTTCCTGCCGCAACGGATCACGCCGGAATTGTGCCGGATGCTCCAGGAATTTCATCCGCTTTGGATGAGTGTGCACGTCAACCATCCACGCGAACTGACAACTGAGGTGAAGGCGGCCCTTGAACGCCTGGTGAACCACGGGATCCCGCTCGGAAACCAGAGCGTTTTGCTGAAAGGCGTCAATGACGACCTGACCGTGATGAGGGCACTCGTACACAAGCTCGTCATGTGCCGCGTGCGCCCGTATTACATTTATCAGTGCGATCTGATCCACGGGTCGGCTCACCTCCGGACTTCCGTGGCAAAAGGAATCGAGATCATCGAAGGCTTACGCGGTCACACGACCGGATACGCGGTGCCGCAATTCGTCATCGATGCGCCCGGGGGCGGCGGCAAAGTACCGATCAACCCAGGGTACATCCTCTATCACGACCACGAGAAAATCGTGATCAGAAACTACGAGGGAAAAATCTTTGAATACCCTGAGTTGGAGATGGCCGGGCAATCCGGCCACCAACCCGAAACCGGGTATGAATATTTGGTTTCCTGACTCAGTACCAGTTGCCAGTTGCCAGTTACCAGTTACCAGCGTCAGGGGGAAAAAGCACCTTGGGTACAACTGAGCTCGATAAAAGGAAAACTTCCAGATTCCCGCGAACTGACACTGACACTGGCACTGACACTGACACTGCTGTATTGGCTTGAATGGCCGGGATAGTCGTCAAGCCGCGCGCACGGATCTTTCACGGACACGACTGGGTCTATGGCTCCGAGGTTCTCAAGACGTTCGGAAATCCGGCGGCCGGCGATGTAATCTCGCTCAAAGACGGGCAAGATCGATCGTTGGGGTCTGCGATCTACAATCCGAATTCGCAGATCATCGCTAGACGCTTCTCGCGGCGCAAACAGGACTTGGATCACGATTTCTTCGTTCGGAGAATCGGCCAGGCTATTGCTTCGCGCGAAAAACTCGGAGTCCTGCGGAACCCGGGACGAGTCGTGTGGAGCGAGAGCGACGGATTACCCGGAGTGATCATCGATCGGTACGGCTCACATCTGGTCCTGCAGACTCTGACCCTGGCTATGGATCAGAGAAAGGAGTTGATCGTCGACGTCGCGAAGCAGCTTTTGTCCCCCAGCTCCGATTATCGAAAGGAATGATGCGCCGATCCGGAAAGCAGAAGGGCTCGACATGATCGTCGGTCTACTTTTTGGAGAGCGGCCCGGCACGATCGCACTTGAGGCCAAAGGCATACGATTTCAGGTCGACCTGCTGGCGGGACACAAGACAGGACTTTACCTCGATCAACTGGACAACTACGGCGCGGTAGCCGAACTCGCCGACGGAAAGCGGGTTCTCGACTGTTTCTCAAATCAGGGCGCGTTTGCAATTGCGTGCGCCAAAGCCGGAGCGTCGGCCGTCACGGCGGTCGAAATCAGCGGACACTTGGTGAAGTTGATTAACGAGAACGCTCAACTCAACGGAGTCACTATCACCACGGAGGAAGCGAATGTGTTCGACTACCTTTCGCACCAGATTCGAGAGAACGTTCAATTCGATTTGATTGTGCTTGATCCCCCTTCTTTCACCAAATCCAAGGAATCAATCAATAGCGCTTTGCGAGGTTACAAGGAGATTCATCTGCGCGCACTTCAATTGCTGCCGGCGGACGGATATCTAGCGACATTCTCCTGCTCTCATCACGTCTCCCGTGAAATGTTTTTGGACATGATTGTGGATGCGAGCGTGGACGCAAAGCGCCACGTAAGAATTTTAAAGTATCTGACGCAACCGCTCGACCATCCGATTCTTCCGCATATTCCCGAGACGGAGTATCTAAAGGGTTACCTGCTTCAAGTGCTGCCAGGACGGTAAAACAGTTGTCAGTCGTCAGTTGTCAGTTGTCAGTTTTTAAGCAGGCCGGACTGGCGTCGCCATGTCTTCCCTTTGGCTGACCGTTCCGTGGATTGCGGTCACGCGATCGGACGAGTTCCAAAAAACTGCGCGTTTTTCCCGCTGGCAACTGACAACTGACAACTGACAACTACTATCAGATCGCAGATTTTCGTTGCGGCGGCGTTTGTTTTCCAGACAATGGAGTTTGATGTCGGAGGGTATGAAAGAACCGTTACTTGATCTCCCGGACGAGCAATCTGCTTCACCCGAACTGCTCGATTCGCAGGTCCAACGGGCCCAGGAACAGCTTCTGCAACTAAAACGTCAGCAGGAGCAGATCGAAAAACAGAAGCGCGAACTCGAAGAGCTGAGCCGGAAACAGGAAGATCTCGAGAAGGGTCGCGGCGAGATGATCGAAAAGCTGACCCGGTCCCTCGTGGTGATTGAAAGGGAGACTTACGAAGCGGAAAAACGGGTGGAACAGTTGCGGCTTACGAGCGCGACATTCGCTCAACACCTTGATTCTCTCGAAAGGATCAATCCGAAAGCCTGGAGCAACTCGGATCTTCATAAGGAATTGAGCAAGGCATTGAGTGCGGTGGACGATGCGCGCGCAGAATACACGAAATCGCTTACGAAAATTAATGCGAAATCGGACGGAGAGGTCATTCATCCTGGTTCAACGGTCGAAGAGAGCTACTATTCGCCGGCGGACGACTCCAGTTTCGTCGTTTGGCTCAAACGCGGTTTCGCGTTTACGCTTCCTATTTTAATTCTTGGGCTGAGCGCGCTGCTGGTTTTCTACTTCATGCATAGCTGATACTGTTGAGTGATGGGACGTAGACGTTTTAACGATTCTCCGATATCGGCGAAACAGGAAGAGCTTGCGAAACAGGAAGAAGAGCTGCGTCGCCAAATGGAGGAATTGCAGCGCAAGATCGAGGAAGCTCCCAAGCTGGCTCAGGCCGAGCAGGAGCGTCAGCGTCAGGAGAGAATCGAGCGCGCCTCCACGCGCCGGAGCCCATTCGATTCCCCGGATATTCTTCAGGATTCGCGGCACGGAGAAGATTTATTCTCGGAGCGTCCGCGCCGGCCAAGACGCGCACAGAGGCGTCAAGCTCGCGTACGCCTGTTGATTTCCAGTTTAGCGGTTCTGGCGCTTGTCGCGATCGTGATCTTCCTGGCGATTCAGATGTTCAACCACATGTAGAGGAATCTGGTAGTCCGAGCCGGGGTTTTCGCGTTGTCCCCGGCTCGGACGGAGCCTCGCATTACCAGGAGCCTCGCTCCGATTCTTCCTCTCCTCAGTTGCTAATCCGCCGCCCTGGTTCTATTCGTTAACCTCGACGACCATGAGCTCAAAGAATTTTGACGTCGAATATGTGGCCGACCTGGCTCGAATCAAATTGGCGCCGGCCGAGATCAAGACCTTCGAGTCTCAATTGGGACACGTGCTTGAGCATGTCGCAAAGCTGAATGAGGTCGATGTCTCACAGGTCGAGCCAATGGCTCACAGTTTTCCGATTTACAATGTGTTCCGCGAAGATCAGACACGGCCGAGCCTGGATCGCCAGGCCGCTCTTTCGAACGCGCCGCATCAGGCGCAGGGATTGTTCATCGTAACGAAAGTCGTAGAATAATACAACGCAGTGGAAATCACGTCGCTTACCGTTCACGATCTCCAGGCCCTGATCCGCGCTGGGCAAATCTCACCGAAAGAAGTGATCGAAGCATTGGGTCAACGGATCGAAGAAGTGGATCCATTGATCCACGGCTACCTGTCATACGATCTGGACCGCGCAATTTCAGAAGCCCAACAGGTCGATGTGCGTCTTCCTCTGGGCGGCGTACCAATTTCCATCAAGGATGTCATCAACGTCAAAGGGCATTCTTGTGGTTGCGCCTCAAAGATTCTCCAAGGGTACGTCGCGCCCTACGACGCGACGGTCATCGCGAAGCTTCGGGCCGCTGGTGCCATACCGTTCGGAAGGGTGAATATGGATGAATTCGCCATGGGATCGTCTACCGAAAATTCGGCGTTCGGTCCGACCCGGAATCCATGGGATATCACCCGCATCCCGGGCGGTTCGAGCGGCGGGTCCGCCGCTGTGGTCGCCGCTGATGAGGGTTTCGCCGCCCTCGGATCGGACACGGGCGGCTCGATCCGTCAACCGGCTGCACTTTGCGGCCGCGTCGGCCTCAAACCGACGTATGGTCGAGTCTCGCGTTACGGCCTGGTCGCCTTTGCCTCTTCCCTCGATCAGATCGGCCCAATTACCAAAGATGTGCGGGACGCGGCGATCCTGATGAATATCATCGCCGGTCCCGACCAGTTCGATTCGACCGCTCTCAACGAAGAGGTTCCGGATTATACGGTCGCGCTCGAGAAAGGGGTCAAAGGTCTGAAGCTCGGGCTCCCGAAAGAATATTTTATCGAAGGACTGGATCCTGAGGTGGATAAAACTGTGCGGAAAGCTGTTGCGAATCTCGAGAGCCTCGGCGCCGAGGTGATCGAGATCTCGTTGCCACACACCGAGTTCGCGCTAAGCACCTACTACATCATCGCTCCCGCCGAAGCTTCTGCGAATCTCGCGCGGTTCGACGGAGTGCGTTATGGCTTCCGGGCCAAAGAAACGCACGGACTGCTGGATCACTACGGCACAACAAGAGAAGAGGGATTCGGTCCAGAGGTCAAGCGGCGCATTATCCTTGGCACTTACGTCCTGAGTTCGGGCTACTACGACGCTTATTATCTTCGTGCGCAAAAAGTTCGAACCCTGATCCGACAAGATTTCGCGACTGCCTTCCAGAAAGTCGATGCCATCGTTTGCCCTACTTCTCCGACCCCGGCATTCAAACTCGGTGAGCGCACCAGTGATCCGCTCAGCATGTACCTGGCGGACATTTTCACCTTGGCCGCAAATATCGCCGGCATCTGTGGGATCAGCGTGCCGTGCGGTTTCCTGGAAAAAGAAGGAAAACAGCTCCCGGTTGGTCTTCAGATTCTGGGCAAGGAACTGGATGAATCAACAGTGCTCCAAGTTGCTTATGCATACGAACAGAGCACCGAATGGCATAGAGCGAAGCCCCGGATCAGTTAGGAACTGTTAGCCGGCATCGTTCGGAATTCGGAATTCAGAATTCAGGAGTCGCGGAAGGCCGATAGGACTTTTAGTTAATAACTGACTTGGTGCACGAGGTAAGCAAACCGTCCCGGTTTGCCATCTCTCGAGGAGTAAAGCGGGAACTCTTAGCTCCAAAAACTCTCGATCCTGGCAAGCCGGAAAATTTCGCCACCCCATTCTGCAACTCCTGAACTCCTGCAACTCCTGAATTCTGAATTCTGACTCACTCTTCGATTCCATTCAGTTTTGCCAGCACATTGAAATCTTCAAGCGTTGTCGTGTCGCCTGTGACCTTACCGCCGCTTGCGACTTCCTTGAGTAAGCGGCGCATGATTTTCCCGCTTCGAGTCTTTGGCAGCGCGTCCGCAAACCGGATATCGTCCGGCTTGGCAATCGCTCCGATCGCGGTCCCGACATGCTGTCGCAGTTTTTCTCGAAGTTCAGGGGTAGCGTGTTCCTTCTCCTTTAAAGTCACGAACGCAACGACCGCCTGGCCCTTCAACTCATCCGGACGCCCAACAACGGCAGCCTCGGCAACGCTCGGGTGACTAACTAATGCACTTTCGATTTCCGATGTCCCTAAACGATGCCCTCCAACGTTTAAAACGTCATCGATTCGTCCTACGATCCAAAAATAGCCGTCCTTATCTCTGCGGGCGCCATCGCCGGTGAAGTAACATCCTTCGACCTCGCTCCAGTACTGTTTTTTGTAACGTGGCTTATCGCCCCAAATTGTGCGCAGCATCGACGGCCACGGCTTACGGACGACGAGTTTACCCCCAACATTGGGCGGAACTTCGTTCCCCTGGTCATCGACCACCGCGGCGTCGATGCCAAAAAATGGCAAGGGTCGCCGTCCCCGGCTTAAGAGGCGTTGCACCGGGCAGCGGAGTAATCATGATCGCTCCCGTCTCGGTCTGCCACCACGTATCGACAATTGGGCAGCGGCCACCCCCAATGACCGTGTAATACCACATCCACGCCTCGGGATTAATTGGTTCTCCCACTGTGCCGAGCAACCGCAGCGAGGACAGATCATGCCGATTTGGAAATTCGTCGCCCCAGCGGATGAAAGCTCGAATCGCAGTTGGCGCAGTATAGAGCACAGTCACCCCGTACTCCTCGATCAACTCCCAGAAACGATCCGGTTCCGGCCAGTTCGGAGCACCTTCATACATCAAAACCGTCGCCGCATTGCAAAGCGGGCCATACACGGTGTAGCTATGACCGGTGACCCAGCCAATATCTGCGGTGCACCAGTAGATGTCCTCCGGCTTCAGATCGAAAACGTATCTCGTCGTCAGGGCTGCCCCTAACAAATATCCTGCGGTGGTGTGCAATATGCCCTTCGGTTTGCCAGTCGAGCCGCTGGTGTAAAGGATGAAGAGCGGATCTTCAGAATCCATCGCCTCGGGCGGACAATTTCCGTCGACATACTCCATTTCCCTGTGCCACCAGGCATCCCGACCTTCCTTGATGTGAATCTCGTTGTTTGCCCGACGGAAAACGATGACCCGTTCAATCTGTTCATTGTCCTTTAACGCGTCATCGACATTCTTCTTTAACGGTACGATGGCCCCGCGTCGGTATCCGCCGTCCGCAGTAATGACCATCCTGGCCCCGCAATCCTTGATACGATCTTTAATCGATTCAGCACTGAAACCGCCGAAAACGACCGAATGAATCGCCCCGATTCTGGCACAACCCAGCATTGCGATCGCGGCTTCCGGACACATCGGCATGTAAATGATAACGCGATCTCCCTTTCTGATGTGGTTCCGCTTCAAAACGTTGGCGAATTTGCAAACCTCGCGATGGAGTTGCTGGTACGTCAAAGTCACTTTTTCCCCAGGCTCACCTTCCCAGATGAGCGCAGCTTTATTCCGGTTCGCTCCGGTCAGATGCCGGTCGAGGCAGTTCTCGGAGACATTCAGCTTGCCGCCCACGAACCACTTTGCGAACGGCTCTTTCCATTCGAGAACTTTCTTCCACTTTTTCTGCCACAGGAGAAGCTCCGTGGCCTGCTGGGCCCAGAATTTCTCGGGGTTTTTTACCGATTTGCGATACAGCTCCTGATACTCGGCTAAGCTCGAGATGTGCGCCTTTTTTGCAAAAGCCTTCGAAGGCTTGAAGACGCGGTTTTCGATCAGGTGCGATTCAATGTTGAGGCTCATAGGGGGATACGAGTTGTTCTTTCGTAAAGTCCTTGATGGAAGAAGGAGACGGGAATGTCGCCTGCCGACCACAGTTCATACTCTCACGACGGGAAGAGGATACCTAAGGATAAGCTCGTTATCCAAAAGTATCTCAACATGATGCGAACCGTACTGCTGGAACTGTACCCCGGCGAAAACGTTCACATTAGTCACGTGCCCGTCCAATTCCTTCAGCTCGAATTCGATGTGCGATTCGGCCACTAGTTGCGCTTCCTCGACACAAAGGATCCGGGAGGTCTGCCGAAATTTGCCGAAACCGCCGCACCAACGCGTCCAGAGACAGAGCTTTAATAAACCAACGGGAAGCGTCGGAGTCGGCAGCACGCTGATCACTCCAACCAGAGTCTGCAGACCGTTCACTTCCTGCCGAACATCTTCGCAAACGATAGACGCCTGGAGATCAGGAAGAACGTTGTCCGCTCCCATGGAATCTCTTTCGCCATTTCGCCGGGTTCCGGTCAGAATCGTCTGATCTGCCGGATCAAGGCCCCGACCGGCTCAGATGGCAGACTCACCCTGTTCTTCGGTCCGAATTCGAATTGCTTGTTCGATCGCCACGACAAAAACCTTTCCGTCACCGATCTTCCCCGTGCGCGCCGCCGCCACAATGGCTTCGACGGCTTTCTGGACTCGATCGTCGCCGACAACGATTTCAAATTTTACCTTGGGAAGAAAATCGACCGTATATTCGCTGCCGCGATAGATCTCCGTATGGCCCTTTTGGCGTCCGAACCCTTTTACCTCGCTCACAGTCATCCCCGCGATCCCGATTTCCGTTAAGGCTTCTTTCACGTCCTCCATTTTAAAGGGTTTAACGATCGCCTCAATTTTCTTCATAACCACCCAAGATTGAGATACTCCGACTGAAAACGCAAGGAAACAGACCAGATTTAAGTCCTCTCGGCGATCCTGGCGATGACCGCCGGCAGCAGCACATGTTCCGCACGTTGGATCCGCGCGTGCAAAGTCTCAGGAGTATCGTCCGGAAGGATCGGCACGGTCTCTGTGCCTAGAATCTCCCCGGCGTCGACCTCAGCGTCGACATAGTGCACGGTGCATCCTGTCATTTTCTCGCCTGCCATCAGAGCCTGCTTCCATGCTTCCAATCCACGAAATTTTGGCAGCAGCGAAGGATGAATATTGATAATTCTTCCAGGAAACGCGCGAAGCAACGGTTGCTTGACAATTCGCATGAAGCCGGCAAGCACGACCAGTTCCACATCCGCTTCGAGTAACAGCCGGACAATGTCTTCCTCGATTTCAGGCTCGAGCCTGGTTCGAAACCGGCCTGGAGGAACGTACAGACCGGAAACCGCAAAATCCCGGGCGAGGCTTAGAATTCCGGAGTTTTCCACGTCGGAAATAACGATACGCACCTCCGCATCCAATCGACCGTCCACAATCTGTTCCATGATCGCCCGGAAATTCGATCCCTTTCCGGATCCAAGCACTCCCAGCCGAAGCGGATGTTTCATCTTCGCTGAATGGCTTGAACGAGTTGCGAAGTCGATTTGCCCGGCACCAGCGGCATAATTTCGATTCTGGCGCCGATCTCTTTCAACGCGGCCACTTCGTCCGGATCCAGGCTGTTCACGGTGTAATCTCCTCCCTTTGCATAGATCTGCGGGCGCACCTCCCGCATCAGGTTGGCGGCCCTTTCTTCATCGAAAACGATCACGTAATCGACTGCGCCGAGCGCGGCCATCACCTCCGCTCGATCCTCCTGAGAATTCAGCGGGCGGCCTTCTCCTTTCAATTCACGGACCGACGCATCGCCATTGAGACCGACAACCAGGATGTCACCGAGTTGCCTAGCCGCCGCCAGGTAACGGACATGCCCAGCGTGCAGCAGATCGAAACAACCGTTGGTGAACACGATCGTCTTTCCCGGGTGCTGATTCCGCACCTCTGCAGCCATCGGTCGATCCAGAATCTTAGTCAGCCCGACCATCGCTTTTTTGTGTTGCAGTAGCAGGTTATCCCACTAAGTCTACTCATTTCCCATGATAGATGCGCGTTTTGACGTTCTCGCAGAGGTATTGACAGGTTTCTCAACGAATCTCAAAAAAGGCGAGCGTATCCTCATCGATGCCTTCGACGCACCCCCCGAGATGGTGATCGCATTGATCCGCTCGGCACGCTCGAAGGGCGCATTTCCGTTCGTCAATCTGCAATCCAATCTTATCGCCAGAGAGATGCTCCGCGGTGCGGAAGAGGAGCAGTATCGTACGGCGCGCGATTTCGAGATGGCCAGGATGAAGGCGATGGACGCCTATGTGGCACTTCGTGGAAGCAATAACACGACGGAATTCTCGGATGTCGCTCCGGAACGGATGCAACTCGCCATGAAATTGCTTCAACCCGTGGTGGAGCATCGGGTGAACAAAACCAAATGGGTCGTCCTGAGGTGGCCGACTCCGGCCATGGCGCAAATGGCGGGGATGAGCACAGAGGCGTTCGAAGATTTGTATTTCAAAGTCTGTACGCTCGACTATTCCAAAATGAAGCCCGGCATGGAGGCCTTGAAATCGTTGATGGAAAAAACCGATCAAGTGCAGATCACCGGACCAGGCACCGATTTGCGTTTCAGCATCAAAGGCATTCCCGCAATAATGTGCGGCGGCGAGCACAATATTCCGGATGGCGAAGTCTTTTCTTGTCCCGTTCGAGATTCCGTGCACGGCCACGTTCAATTCAATGCCCCGACCATCTATCAGGGAACCGCATTTGATTCCGTTCGCCTTGGATTCAAGAGCGGCAAGGTTGTCGACGCCACGTCAAATAACACCGAGCGACTGAACGCGATTCTCAATTCAGACGAAGGCGCGCGGTACATCGGCGAGTTCGCGCTTGGGTTTAATCCCTATATCCAGGAGCCAATGCGCGACATCCTCTTTGATGAAAAGATTGCCGGTTCGTTTCATTTCACTCCCGGACAAGCTTACGAACGGGCAGATAACGGCAACCGTAGCCAGGTTCATTGGGATCTTGTCTGCATCCAGCGACCGGATTACGGCGGGGGTGAGATCTATTTTGACCAAAGGCTGATTCGAAAAGATGGTCTGTTCGTCTCGAACGAGCTTCAGGTGCTCAATCCCGAGAGTCTAAAATCCTGATAATCTACGGTTTCAAATTGCGAATTCAGGCTCCCTGGCGCAGTTCCTTGATCGCCAGAGCAGCATCCTGAGCGCGGAAAATCCCGGTGCCCGCTACCAGGACATTCGCACCCGATTCGCGTGCGATCGCAGCAGTGTTCGGATAAATCCCGCCATCGACTTCGATATGAAAATCAAGCCCGCGTTCAGCGCGAATCTGAGCCGCTCGCTTGACCTTTGCCATCATGGAGTCCATGAAATGCTGACCGCCGAAGCCGGGATTGACTGTCATCACCAGCAACAGATCGATCTGGTCGAGATATGGCTCCACTTTTTCGAACGGAGTCGGTGGGCTGATCGCCAACCCGCAAGTCGCACCACCCGCTCGAATGCCTTTCAACGTGCTGCCCACATCATATTCGGGTTCGACGTGGATCGTGATATTTCGCACGTAAGGAATGAATCGCGGGAAGAAATGATCGGGCCGCTCAATCATGAGGTGCGTGTCCAATGGGACGGTGGCGATCTTTGCGATCGACTCCACAACAGGAGGGCCAAACGAAATATTGTCGACAAAATGGCCGTCCATCACGTCGAGATGCAGCCAATCCGCACCGGCTTTCTCGATTCGTCCGCACTCCGCTTGGAGATTGTTGAAATCAGATGCGAGTACCGAGGGAGCCACTAATATCGGTTTGCTGTTCATCGATTCTTCTTTCTCTTTAGCCGTTACCATGGACGATTTGCTGGATTTTTCGAGCGATACCTATTTTATGGGCGAAGCTTTGCGCCAAGCGAGGAAAGCCGAATCGCAAGATGAAGTTCCAATCGGCGCTGTGATTGTTCGCCATGGAGAGATCATCGCGCGCGCATGGAATCAGGTGGAAATCCTGAAGGATGCCACCGCCCACGCAGAAATGCTCGCGATCACGCAGGCGGAGAGTGTCGTAGGCGACTGGCGGCTAGACGATTGTGATGTCTACGTCACCAAGGAGCCGTGCCCCATGTGCGCAGGAGCAATGGTTCAAGCCAGGCTCCGACGCGTGATTTACGGTTGCCCAGATTCTAAAACGGGCGGAGCCGGCGGCATGATCAATCTCCTCCAGATGCCGCCCTTGAATCATCGCTGCGAAATCACCCGAGGCGTGCGAGAGATGGAATGTCGCGAATTACTGCAGCGCTTCTTCCGGACCAAGCGGTAAACAAAGCGTCCCGCTTTGCCCGGTTGTAATTAACTAAATAGTTAGTTATAATAACAGCAGATGAAACTTCTTCCCGTTCAGAAGTCTCGCAGGACCAAACGAGATGCGGTCGCCACCAAAGCCGCGATCGTCGCCGCCGCACTCGAGGAGTTTGCCGGACTCGGCCTGGCTGGTGCGCGGATCGATGAGATCGCCAGGGCCGCTCGGGTGAATAAAGCCCTCCTTTACTATTACTTTGAGAGCAAGGAGCATCTGTACGAGGGCGTCGTTGAGCAGATGTTCGTGGCCATGACCGATGCGCTCCGCGGCGCACTCGACACGCCCGATGGGCCACGGGAAAAGCTCCTGGCTTTCCTGGACGCCAATTTCAAGGTGCTGGCCGGGCAGCCCGCCTATGCGCGGCTCCTGGAGCAGGAAATCGATATCGCGAGGGTCTTCTTGAACAATTTGAAGCCGGATACTCCGCCGAAGTTCTTTCAGCAGATCGCGCCTTTACTGGCTGAGTTCCGGGCGGTGCTTGAAGAAGGCGTCGGGAGCGGCGTCTTCCGGACAATCGATATTGACGCGGTTTTGCCGCTCTTGCTCATGCTGGTGCGCACGGCAGTGAGAGGCATTCCAATGGCGGGCAAATTCATTTCCGCTTCCCGGAAGGTATCGGCTAAAAGGCGGCGAGCAGCGGCGATTGACTTTATCACTTGCGCTCTTTTCACGGTCGATGCTCAGAGTGGAAGGAGCCCGAAACCGGGACTAAGCCAATGAAAGGGCGAGCGGCGATCATCCTGTTTTTAGCGGTCCTCTTTTCAGCAGCCGCGCTTTATTTCTTCTTCTGCACCGAGCACAGCAACGGGTTAATCCTGGAGGGCATCGTTGATGCTAACCAAGTGGTAGTCAGCCCGAAGATCCAGGGCATCCTTGAGCGGCTCAACGTGGACGAGGGTAGTTCCGTCCGGGCCGGCGAATTAATCGCCACCCTCGATACTGCTGAGCTCAACGCCGATGTGCAAGCTGACGGAGCGAGCGTTGAAAATTTGCGGGCGCAACTGGCTCAAGCCCAGTCCAATTATCAGATGGCGCTCACCGAGACCGCCGGCGACCTGGCCGGCGCACAAGCCAGACTTTCGATGACGAAGGCCCAGCTTGAGCAATCTCAATCGCAGCTCGCGCGCGTTCAGAGCGATTTTCAAAGAACAAAAGCGCTTTCCGCACAGGGCGTTTCCGCGCAGCAAGATCTTGACCATTGGACCGCTGACCTGCGAACCCAGGGGGCCACGGTGGCTGCACAAACTGAACAGGTGCGTGCGGCTGAGGCAGATCTCGTGCATGCGCAAGCAGGCCAGTACCGTAAGAGCGCTGCCTGGAGCGCAGTGGAATCGGCGGAAGCGCAGCTCCGCAATGCCGAATCTGAGCTGGTTGCCGCGAAATCACGGCTTAGCTATACGCAGGTAGTGGCCCCGGTCTCGGGCGTTGTTTCCGTGCTGGTTGCGCGGCAAGGCGAAGTCGTAGGACCAAGCGCTCCGGTAGCGACAATTATCGATCCCCAGAGCACATGGGTCCGCGTAGGGATTCCAGAGACCTATGCCGATAACATCGCCGTCGGCGAAAAGCTCCGGATCCAATTCCCGTCGGGGCAGATCGTCGAAGGCACGGTGCTCACTAAAGGCGTCGAAGGCGATTTCGCCACTCAGTACGACCTCAATCAGCTCAATCGCCAGATCCGTTGCGTGGCGATAAAGATCTCCGTGGCAAACCCGGAGCTTACCATCACTCCCGGTATGACTGCCAAAGTGCTGCTTAGCCCGGAAGAGCTAAAGCGCAAAGTGATCTCCCCTGAGAAATTAGCAGGCGGATAAGTATGGCAAAGCATATCGAGGCTGGAGTCCCAGCCATCTCCGTCGAAGGAGTCAGTAAACGCTTCGGCGACTTTACCGCGGTCGACAACGTCTCGTTTTGCGTTGATACCGGTGAAACATTCGGTCTGCTCGGACCGAACGGAGCTGGAAAGAGCACGCTGATCCGGATGATGACCACGCTGCTGCCCATCACCAGCGGCCGCATTTCGGTCTTTAATCAGGATGTGACGCTTTCGCCCAACCGCGCACGTCTTGACATCGGGGTAATTCCTCAAGCGATGACCAGCGACACTGAGCTTACCGTCCAGGAAAATCTGAGCATTTACGCTAAGCTTTACGGAGTCAAACGCGATGAGCGGCGCCGAGCCACTAAAGAGTTGCTTGAAGTCGTCGGCCTGACGAAATGGCGTGACGCCGAGGTACATACCCTTTCGGGCGGAATGCGCCGCCGGGTTGAGGTGGCGCGCGGGCTTGTCCACAGCCCCAAGATCCTTTTCCTGGATGAACCCACGACCGGCCTTGACCCCGTCTCCCGGTTCGACGTCTGGGAGATGCTCGAGAAGATCCAGAGTGAACGGCGGCTTACGATTCTCCTTACGACACACTACATGGAGGAAGCTGACCGGTTGTGCGACCGGATCGCCATCATTGATCATGGTCGTTTGATTACGCTCGATACCCCAAGCAAACTGAAGGCTTCCGTGCCGAACTCGAGCGAAGACACCTCACTCGATGATGTTTTCGCCTACTACGCCGGACGTGGACTCACAGATTCTGGGACAGCTTCAACGAGGAATCTTCGAGTAGCGAAGAAATAGCTTATGCAGCGGATCCTGGCCATTATAGAACGTGAGATGCGCAGATACCTGCGCTCGCCGGCGCTTATTTTCATCGCGCTCGTATTGCCCCTTGGACAGTTGATTATTTTGGGGAACTCCTTCGGTGGCAAGGTAGTGGGTGTCAGACTGGCAGTGGTAGACGAAGATCACGGCCCGGAGGCGCGGCGGGTACGCGAAGCACTTCAATCGATCGAAAGCACCGCTAAAACCTTCCAGACAGTTCCTTACCAAACCGAGCGGGATGCAATCGCAGACGTGCACTCAGGCCGCGTCAAGGGCGCAGTCGTCATCCCGCCGGAATTCTCGCGCCTGGTTTACTCCGAAAACCGGCCCCACCTGGGACTTTTACTGGACAATACCGACGCCTTTATCAGCTCAGCAATCTCGCAGTCTCTCTCCGGGCTGATCACAGCGTTTAATAATCCCAGTGTCGAACCACGGTTGCCTAAACAGATCTCGCTCCAGCAGGTAGAGCTTTATCCATACGTCCCTTATATGCAGTACATGCTTCCCGGTGCGATCACGCTGGCCATGTTTGTCTCGGTGATGATCGGGGGCGGTATGGCGTATATCGACGACAAATCGCGCGGCGTGCATGAGGCTTATCTCGTCACCCCAATCACCAAGTTCGAGCTGGTCCTGGCCATGAATATTGCGGGTACGCTCAAGGCCGCAGCCGGTGGGCTGTCTTTGATGGTGTTGGGTTCACTGATCGCAGGAGTGGGAGCGACCTTTGAACCTTTAAACTTTGTATCCCTCCTGGTGCTCGTGGTGTTTACCTCTTTCGCGTTCATGACGATGATGTCCGCGATCGTGGCCCGCATCAATAATCCCATGATACCCCGAGCGATTTTCGGCGTGCTGAACACTCTGCTTTATTTCCCAAGCGGCGCTATTTATCCGGTGGAAGCATTACCATGGTGGCTGCGTCTAATAACCCGTTTTGATCCCTTTACCTATGCTATCGACGGCTTCAGAGGTTTGCTCTTAAGAGGGACGAGCATCGGATCAGTGCTGGGAGATATCGGATGCCTGGCGGTTTTTGGGGTTCTCATGCTAACCATCAACACGATGCTATTTAAACGCACGTTCTAAAAGAGGTAAGCAAAGCGTCCCGCTTGAATCTCTTGAGATTTTTGTAAAGCGGGATGCTTTGCTTAATTCGGCCTAACGGATCAGCATGCAATCCCCGTAGCTGAAAAAGCGGTACCGCTCCCTCACCGCCTCCCGGTAGGCTTCGAGGATGAATTCGCGGCCGGCAAATGCGGCGACTAACATCAAGAGCGTCGATTTCGGGAGATGAAAATTGGTGAGCAGTGAATTTACCCGCCGGAACTGGAAAGGCGGATAGATGAAAATATCTGTAACGCCCTTGCCGGGGCGTATTTGGTCAAAACGCTGCATCAATGTTTCGAGAGTCCGCACTGTCGTTGTCCCTACCGCCAAGATTTCCTTAGCCGTTTGCATCCGGGACGCAGCCGCCGCGGACACCTCGAATTCTTCACGATGGAGTTGATGCTCGGTGATTTGGGCGGCTTTCACCGGCTTGAACGTTCCGACACCGACGTGCAGCGTCAGAAACTCGTGACGAATCCGGTCGAGCAACCCGGACGTGAAATGCAACCCGGCAGTCGGCGCAGCGATCGCCCCTTTTTGGGAGGCAAAGACAGTTTGATATCGTTCGCGATCGATGGCTTCCGGCATGCGGGTGATATAAGGAGGAAGCGGGATTTCTCCGATTTCATCGAGATCGACTGACCGATCGAACCGAATCACCCGATCGCCTTCATCGCCGATTTGAATGACTAGCCCGACGTAGCCATAGATCGAAAATGTTCGTCCCAAGGCGAACGATTTGCCGGGTCGGACAAGACACCGCCAGGTGCAGGGATCGATTTGTTCCAGCAGAAGCATTTCCGCATTGCGATCAGGGAAGCGGATCCGAGCCGGAATCACTTTTGTATTGTTTAAAACGACAAGCTCCTCCGTCCGTATCAAATCGACAAAGTCGCGGAAACAAAGATGCGTGATCCGCTGGCCGTCACGCTCCACGAGCATCATTCTCGATTCATCGCGCCGCTCTGCGGGGTAACGCGCGATGAGATCGTCCGGAAGCTGGTAGTCGTAATCTGCAGTCCGCAGACTCATTCTACTGATAGGAATTCAGGAGTTGCAGGAGTTCAGGATTTACAGAATGGATCTCCTCCGAGGTAAGCAAAGGTCTCCGCTTTGCCTCCTCACCCAGGTGACATTCTCCATTCGTAATCGCCCTCGAACTCGAACAAATCCTCGGTTTCTATCACCGGGAGGCTTAACCAGCTGGGGCCGGTGTCAGCTTCTTCCCAAATTTTTGATCCAGAATTTTGTTCCACTCCTTCAGTCGCGTCTTTTGCTCCGCAAACAATTCGTCCGTCGAGTCAAGAATATCGATTGATTGGATCTTGTCTCCTTGGACGATTTTGGTGGTGACATCCAATCCCTTGGTCACCTGTCCAAAGATCGAATAACTTCCATCCAGCATTTTTACATGCTCTTGCCTGAGCGGTTCGATCGTCACGTAGAACTGGCTGCCATTGGTGTTGGGTCCGGCGTTTGCCATCGCCAGGGCACCGACATTTACGTGGGATAAGGCGGGATGCACCTCGTTTTCAAAACGGTAGCCAGGTCCCCCGCTTCCGGTCCCGGCCGGGTCGCCACCCTGGATGACAAATCGCGGCACGACTCGATGAAATGTGAGGCCGTCGTAAAATTTACGGGTTGCGAGGTTCAGGAAATTGGCGGTTGTCACGGGCGCCTTGGAGGGAAAGAGCGTAGCCTCGAGATCCCCTTTGGCAGTATGAACTACAATCCTAATATCGTTCAGCATCAAGATTTAACCTCGATTGCAACATGTGCGAAGCCAAGGGAAAATTCGGTGGAGAAGAAATTACAAGAAGCTCTTTGCGCTTGGAGTTGATTGACCCTAGTAAATTCCATGCTGAAACTCGGCTTGGTCCAGATGCGATGTTCGATCAATCCGCTCGATAATGTGGACAAAGCGGAAACGATGATCCGCCAGGCAGCTTCGGAGGGCGCGAACATCATTTGCCTCCAGGAGATATTTAACACGGTCTACTTTTGCCAGACGGAGGACCATCAGTATTTCCGATTCGCGGAAGGAATACCAGGGCCAACCACTACCCGATTAGGCAAGGTCGCCAAGGAACTCGGTGTCGTCATTATCGCGCCCATCTTCGAACGGCGCGCGGCGGGGCTCTACCACAATTCAGCGGCGATTATCGATGCGGACGGCAGTTGTCTCGGAAAATATCGAAAAATGCATATCCCGGATGATCCGCTCTTTTATGAGAAATTCTATTTCGCTCCCGGAGACCTTGGGTTCAGGTCGTGGAAAACCAGATTTGCAACCATTGGCGTGTTGATTTGCTGGGACCAATGGTACCCGGAAGGTGCGCGGCTGACTGCTCTCAGCGGCGCCGAAATCCTATTCTATCCCACAGCGATCGGCTGGCATCCAAGCGAAAAAAAGGCGTATGGCAAGCGGCAACATGCCTCTTGGGAGACGATCCAACGATCCCACGCGATCGCAAACGGCTGCTACGTCGCGGTCCCGAACCGGACAGGTCACGAGGCGCCAGCCGGCGGAGACGGGATTGAGTTCTGGGGACAAAGTTTTGTCGCGGATCCGTCAGGAGAGATTATCGGAAAGGCGTCCGTAGACCAGGAGGAAGCCCTTGTGGTCGAGATCGATCTCGGCCAACTGGAACTGCAGCGAACCCATTGGCCTTTTCTGCGCGATCGTCGAATCGACGCCTACGCCGACATCAACAGGCGGTATATCGACTAAGAGATTTCCGAATAAGATTCAGAAGCCAAGTTTCGGATTCGAGAGGAAGACCTTTAGCGATGATTGTCCGGCTGCTCAGGGATATCGGATGCCACCTGAGTGGGAACCTCACGAAGTCGACATGGCTGTCGTGGCCGCGTCGCGAGGGAATCAGTTTCCCCGATGCCTACGACGAAGTCATGCCGGTCTTTGTGCAGATGGTCGACGCGCTGCGTGAGTCCGAAAAGGTGAGAATCAACGTGATGGATCAGGACCAGGAGGAGCAGGTCCGGTCGTTGTTAAAGAACATCGACAGCAGTCACGTTGAGTATCTACACATCCCGACCAACGAACCTTGGTGCCGCGACCATGGCCCCATCTTTATCAAACGCGACCGAGCACCGCAACTCGCCGTGGTCGACTGGGATTACAATGCCTGGGGCGGCAAATATCCTCCGTTTGACCTCGATGAGATTGTGCCCACCAGGATTGCAGAACATCTTCGCCTGCCTGTGTACTATCCTGGATTGGTGATGGAGGGCGGCTCGTTCGACGCGAACGGGGCGGGAAGTTTGCTAACCACTACATCCTGCTTGCTCAACCCGAATCGCAATCCCGGAAAATCAAAAATCGAGATCGAACAATCGCTACGCGATTATTTGGGGGTCACCAATATTCTCTGGTTAGGTGATGGCATTGAAGGCGACGATACGGATGGGCATGTCGACGATATCAGCAGGTTTGTCGGCCGGACCACCGTCGTGACCGCTGTGGAGGCGGATCCGAAAGATCCAAATTTCGAACCGACTCGAAGCGAACCTGGCGTTGCTCAAAACGATGAAAGCAGAGGACGGCACCCCACTCGAGATTCGTCCCCTGCCGATGCCGCCCCGAGTCGATAAGGAAGGTCGGCGGCTCCCGGCAAGCTACGCGAACTTCTACATCGCAAACAGGGTGATCCTGCTGCCCGTGTTCTGTTCACCTCGGGACAAGCAGGCTTACGAGATTCTCCAGAGTTGTTTCCCGGAGCGACGAATCGTCCCGATCGATTGCACGGAATTAGTCTGGGGCCTCGGCGCCTTCCACTGCCTGACCCAACAGCAACCGGCGATTTGAATGTCCTTTTGCTACCTTCTGTTCAAATTCCCTTCGCTGCCTTTGTTCACCTGATCCTGACATTCTTCCGCAGGAAAGTGGGGACGTCCAGGTCCTGGCCATCGATGATTGTAGGTTCGCTCTTTTCGAAGCGGCCGCGCGAAATTGGCTCGAACTGCAATGTCTCCTGTTTCGGTTCGACCTTCTTCGCGGCAGCCAACTGCGGCTTGGTGTCCGGTTTGGCAGCCTGACGAACCTGCGGGGGCTTCTGCGGTTCGGATTCAGTGCGCGGAAGCATTAGTTCTTCGGCGGCGCGCTCCGGTGCGCGTTCAGGCGGAACCGACCGTTCCTCCGAAGCCGCTTCCGGAGGAGATTCGGGCCTTGCCGCTGGCTTCCAAGGCTCCGGTTTGACCATCCGGCTGCGGCGCAGGCTCGACGGGATGGACCGTCTTCTGGCGTCGCTGAGCCACAGGCTTTTCCGTTCCACTACCCAGCGAACTTAAGATGGAAACAGAAAGACGGTTGCCCATGCGGGTCTCAATCCCGATTCCCATGAAAAGCTGTGTCTGATCGTTAATGTGCCGGTTGAGCTCTTCCATGATGATTTGAACTTCGCCCAAGGTTACGTTTGCGCCGCCGCAGATGTGAACGATCGCGTGAAAGGCATCCTCCAACAGAGCGCCTCGGTTCATCAGCGGGTTTTTCAGCGCCTTGGCGAGCGCGTCATGTGCGCGGTTTTCGCCGTCGGCTTCTCCGTATCCAAAAAGGGCGCGTGCATCGCCGTTCCGCAAAACAGCGCAAACGTCGTCAAATCCAATGTGCAGGAGCCCCGGCCGTTGCATGAGACTGGCCACAGAACGAATGCTTTGCGAGACGGTGAGGTCGGCAGCAGCAAACGCTTCATGAATGCCCATCCGCGGAAGAGTGATTTCCGCCATGCGATCATTCTCGAAACAAACCACTGCGTCGCAAACCGCTCGCAGCCGGGTCAAACTTTCCTCTGCTTGTGCGCAGCGCCGGCGGCCTTCGAAGCTGAAAGGAACCGCCGCAAACCCCAGCACCAGGGCGTTCTCCTCTTTCGCAATTTGCGCCACCAACGGCGCTGCGCCGGATCCGGTTCCGCCACCGAGCCCTGCACACAGGAAAATGACGGTACCGCCTTGCAGAACAGACCGAATCTCATCCGTGGCTTCCTCGGCAGCAGCGTATCCCAATTCGGGATCGCCACCGGACCCAAGGCCGCGGGTGAGGTTTCGACCAAGTTGCACTTTATGTGCAGCCACCGATGCCGTGAGCGACTGAACATCCGTGTTGATTGCGACCAAATCCGCCGCTTCGATGCCGTCAAGCATCACGCGGTCCAGGATGTTGGAGCCCGCGCCGCCTACTCCAACGACTTTCACCTGGATTGGTTCGCCCGAGTTATTCGCTCGATCGTACTGCTGATTTAGCTGCACCATATTGCTGAATTAATTACGAAATATTCCTTTGATTTTCTGAAAGGCGTTCCGGATCAAGCCACCAGAAATGGGCCTGTCCATCTGCACGAGGTGCGCGTACTTCACCAGACCTAGCGCAGTAGAAAATTGCGGATTCTCGAATGCTGACGTCACTCCGGCCATCGGCAACGCATGTGCCATCGTCACCGGCATTCCAAATATATCCGACGCCAGATGTTCCAGGCCGCGAATCTGGCTGCAGCCTCCGGTAATAAAGACTCCGGCTCCGACATAATGGATGTTTTGATTTGCCTCGATCTGCCGCTTGACGATATCCAGTGCTTCGCGAAGTCGTTCATGAATGATCTGATTCAACGATTCTCGCTCGATCTCTCTTCCGGCAAAGCCGGTTTCATCCTTGAGCAAAATCGTTTCGCCGGGGAATGCCGTTCCAAGCGTTACGTTTCCTTCGTCGACCTTTAGTTTTTCGGCGCGCGCGGAGGGAATCTTCAGCCCGATGGAGATATCGTTTGTGATGTGGTCGCCGCCAATGGCCAAGACGCCGCTCTGCTTCACGGCGCCGTCGACATAAACGACAAAATCAGTCGTTCCACCGCCGATATCGATCACGATGGCTCCCAATTGCTTCTGGTTTTTCTCCAGGATCGCCTGCGCAGTCGCAAAAGAATTGATGATCACATCGGCAGGTTCGAGTTCCAACTCCTTCACACACCGGATGGCGTTTTGGATCCGTGTCCGGATTCCATAGACAATATGAAAATCCGCTTCGAGTTTCTTCCCAAGTAAACCGACCGGGTTGAGAACGCCGTCTTGCCCATCCACATAGTAGTGCTGGATGATGGTGTGGAGAATGCAATCCTCCATCGGCAAACTGACTTCGCGTGCATTGGTACGGACATCGTCGAGATCTTGCTCGTCGATCTCTTCACGCCCTTCTTCGAGCACCACCACGCCCCGGTTGTTAAAACTGCGAATGTGACTTCCGGTGATCCCCAGATAGACCTCGCTGATTTCGACGTCACTCTTTTCTTCCGCGTCCACGATGGCGTCGTGGACGCACCGCTTCGCGGTTTCAAAATCCACGATCTCGCCCTTGCGGACTCCTCGCGCAGGCACGCTTCCCACCCCTACGACCTTCAGCGTTCCATCGCTCCGCGCCTCCGCCACTACCGCGCAGATTTTTGAAGTTCCAATCTCAAGGCCTACAAAGATGTTGTCTCTAGCCATTCAATCGAGTCGCCTCTACCGGGAGCGCCCGCCGAACCGGAGGCGCAGATGGCCTCCCGTCTGTCCCAGTCGCCGCGGGCGGAGGGCCCGAAGATCGTCCCTCCTTAAACGGCTTCAGCCTGGCGTGCTCCCGTTTTTGTTGAAGTTTCTTTTCTGGAAATCTCGATCCGTTCGCTGACACGGCACTCTTTGACGCGTCAGGCTGCCCGGAGGTACCTTCATCGATCGAGCCGGGTTTTGACTTGGTCTCAGCGCCCGGCGCCTCGCCGGAACTCGATCCGAAGGCGGACTCCATGGGCGATGCTGATTGCACCTCCTGCACAAAGGTCACCGGCACATTGCGCTGCACCATCAGATTCACGGTCTGCAGTTCCCGGCTATTTTTGTCGCAATAATTCAGCACGATGCCCAAACGGTGCAGCTGCGATTCGATCTCGTCTGTGCCAAAGGTTACGCTCGCATGTTGTATATCCGTCACCGTGAGACAATAACCTTTTGAAACATCGATGCTTTGAATCTGGAAACGGCCCTGCAAAACCTCCGCCGAAGCGCGAATCAGATCGAGCGCCGCTTTAACGTCATCCTGTTCCAACGGTTGACCCGCCTGGCAATTCGAAGTGTCGACTCCGATAATCAGAGGCAGCCCGAGGTATTCAGGGGCGAGCGATTTGGTCTTCAAAAGAATTCCGCGCCGATCGACGAGATAGGCATTTTCAAAGTTGAACGATCCTACATTGGTGTCCGGCGGAACCACCCACGCCACGGGTCGGCGTTCCTGAACGGAAATCACCAGCTTGTTCGGAAGAATCCGCTGGATGCGACTTTCCTCGACCTGCGGCAATGCGCCGAGTTTTTCCTGCACTTTGGGAAGATCAATCGAAAAAATATTCTTCCCTTCGACAACATCCGCTGCGCGCAAAATCACTTCGCGGGTCAAATTGCCGTCGGACGTCACTTCGATTGTCTTTACGGCATAATCAGAATTTGCAAAGAACAAGGCGTTCAAGATCCGTTTCGCTCCAAATGCGATTCCGCCGAGCACGGACGCGATCAGAATAAAGCCGCACACGGTCAGTAACACGCTCTGGGTACGCCGTGCGGCCACATTCTTCGCACGGATTTTGACGTCGAGGAGATGCTGACGCTTTCGCTGCCTGCAGGTGGAAGCGCGCTTATTCTGTTTGCGCAGTCTCTTTCGAATAATCACCGCTGCTTTGCCAACCTCCTTTCCAAGGACAATTGGACGATGCACTCACAGAGCTGCGACATGGAGATACCAGCGGCTGCGGCAGCCTCGGGTAACAAGCTCGTCTCAGTCATCCCGGGAATCGTATTGACTTCCAGCACCTGAGGTTCGCGATTGGCATCCAGGATAACATCTACGCGCGAATAAATTTCCAATTCCAAGGACCGATGTGCGGCCAGTGCGGCTGATTCAACTCTCGCTTTGTCCTTTCGAGTCAAGCGCGCGGGGCACTCATGTTCCGCCGCACCGCCGCGATTCGTCCAGGTGTACTTATTCTCGTAGCTGTAAAATCCGCCGCGCGGCCGAATCTCGATGATCGGCAACACGCTTTCACCTAATATCCCGACCGTCAATTCGCGGCCGCTCACATATGCCTCGACTAAGATAGTCTCGGCTTGGGCAAACGCGTTTTCCAAAGCATCGTCGCGCTCGCTCATTGCTTTGACCAGGTAGACGCCGACGCTGGATCCCTGGCACGGCACTTTCACCACATAAGGAAGCGCCAAATCAGGGATTTCTCCTTTTCGCAGGGTAACGTACGGAGCGGTCGGAACCCCGCATTCGACAAAGCGCTTTTTACTTTCGATCTTGTCAAAAGCTAGTCGGCTGCCTGCTTCGCCTTCGCCGGTATAAGGTATTCCCTTCCCCTCCAAAATCGCCTGAATGGTGCCGTCCTCCCCAAAAGTGCCGTGCAAAGCATTGAAGGCCAACTCGGTTCCTGCCGGTAGATGAAAGTCGCCGTTCCGGACATCGATCTCGAAAGCGTCCGCTCCCAAACATCGCAGGGCATTTGCCACGCCCGACCCCGAGCGAAGCGAAACCTCGCGTTCAGAGCTTGGTCCGCCACACAGCACTGCAATTCTCTTCCCGAGCAAAAAGCTATTCATCATCCACTCCAACAATCTGAACTTCTGTTTGTAAATCGATCCCTCGCTGTTCCTTAGCGACTGATTGGATCTCAGCGATCAGCCGCAGAACTTCCGCTGAACGCGCACCGCCGTCGTTCACAATAAAATTTCCGTGAACCTCCGAAACACGTGCCGCGCCGACCCGGCGATTCTTCAACCCTAATTCTTCGACAAGCTTCCCTGCGGGGCACTCGGGCGGATTCTTAAAGATACAACCCGCGCTCGCGGCGATTGGCTGGGTTGCTTTCCTTTTGTGAATTGACTCCGTCAGTCGTTGATCAATCATGTCGAGGCTGGCGCTCTCGCCGCGAAAGATCGCGGAAACAGCGTACCGATCGCGCAAAGTCGCCACGTTGCGGTATTGAACCTGCATCTCGCTGGGGCGGAGTGTTGCGAACTCGCCTCGGGAATTGACAACCTGCACACTAACAACTTGTTGGAGAGTCTCAGCCCCCATCGCACCGGCATTCATACGGAGACTTCCGCCCACTCCGCCCGGAATCCCTTCCATCCACTCGAAGCCGCCGATCCCGGCGTTGCGCGCGGCGGCAGCGACTTGCTTGAATCGAACGCCCGCACCGACATGGATTTCGGTGCCCTCCACCTTCAGCTCTACAAAATCTCCGCGATTCAAGTGGATCACGACGCCCGCGACCCCGCCGTCTCGCACCAAAAGATTCGAGCCGCGCCCGATAAACAGGACCGGCAAACGATTCACCTCACACAATTCCAAAACGTTAGCTAACCCGCCGCGCGTTTCCGGTTCCACCCAAAATTGCGCAGGACCGCCTACTCTGAGCGTGGTGTGCCTGGAGAGAGGTTCATATAATTTCACTTCTCCCGCACCCATCACCTCTCGAAGTTGCACGGACATCTCGAGATCCTGGACGAGCTTCGTGGCTTCTTCGTGAATATCTCCAGCGCCAAGACTCAGGATTAAATCTCCCGGTTCCGCGATCCGTCCCACTTCGCGGTGCAGGATGCTTCGATTGGGTACGTAGACTGCGGCGGAATGGTTGTGGGCTTTGAGTGCAGCCACGATCGTCTCGCCCGAAATGCCGGCGATCGGCTCTTCGCTTGCCGCGTAAATGTCCGTCACGTACACCAGATCCGCCAAATCAAACGATGATCCAAATTCCTTCTTGAGCGCCTTAGTTCTGGAATAGCGATGCGGCTGGAACAGCACGATGAGCCGTTTGCAGTTGAGCGAGCGCGCAGTTTCGAGTGTCGCTTTTATTTCCGTGGGATGATGGCCGTAATCGTCCACCACCGTGTAGTCGCCGTTTTGCAACCTGATCTCGAATCGTCTCCTCGCCCCACGGAAAGATTCGAGCGCTTCGGCGATCTTTGGAAAAGGCACTCCAATTTCCGTTGCGAGCGCAACGGCACCCAATGCATTGCTGACGTTATGAGCACCTGGAACTCCGAGCGTTAATCGCCCGAGACACTGATCTGCTTTCCAGACTTCAAAACACGATCCGGAAGGTCCGCCTGCAAAATTTCGATATTGATAAAGTGCGCTCTCAGTCTTTCCGTATGAAATGGAATTCGAGCGGTTGGAACAAAGTCGCGCCGCGTGCGGATCATCAGCACAATAGACAACTTTGCCGGTGACCTGGTCGATAAACCTGTTAAACACCTGCTCAATGGCCGCCAGGTTGGAATAGTAATCGAGATGTTCCTCCTCAATGTTAAGAAGAATTGCATGTTCCGCATAATAAATGCGCAGTGTGCCGTCGCTTTCGTCTCCTTCCGCGACTAGATAGTCTCCGCTCGGCTCCCAATGCGCATTAGTTCCAAGAATCGGGATCTCCGCGCCGACATAATGCGAAGGGTTCAATCCGCCCACCCGCAGTACGTGCGCGGTCATCGAGGAGGTGGTGGTCTTGCCATGCATCCCGGCGATTACGATCCCTTTTTTGATTTGCATCATAGCGGCCAACGCTTCCGCGCGGCGCACCATCGGGAGTCCCAGCCTGACCGCTTCATCGAAGGCGGGATTTCCGCTCCTGATCGCAGAAGAATAGACTATCAGTTCAGCCCCGCGAACTGTCTCCTCCGTTTGGGGAAGGTAAAATTTCAAGCCAAGTGTCTCGAGGCGCCTTGTTTCAAGAGTACTTACTCGATCGCATCCGCTCACGCGATGCCCAAGAGCTAGCAGCAAACCGGCGATCCCGCTCATTCCGGAGCCGGCTACTCCGATCAGGTGAATCTGCTTCGGACCTTTTAGGAGAAATTCACCAAGTTTCTTTGGCAGATTGAACGTCATTTGCGGGATTTCTCGATGATTTCTACAATTCTATTGGCAGCGGTCTCGGGTCCGAGAGCACACGGTTGAGCAGTAGCCCCGCGCACCAACCCTCCATTATTCAAAAACCTTTCTATCAATGAGCCCAGAGTGTCTCCGTTGACACGCGACTCTTCTAATACTTCAGCAACACCATGTCTCGCAAATATTTCCGCATTGAAAAATTGATGATTTTCCGCCGCAAACGGATACGGAATTAGGATTGTCGGTAACCCGAAGTAAGAAAGTTCGGTCAAGCTGGCCGCACCAGACCTCGCGACGGCGACATCTGCGACAGTATAGGCCTCCTCCATTCGATCATAAAAAGCACTGACGAAAGCGGGAATGGCTTCTCGTTGATAACATTCATACACATAGTTCTCGTCCTCTTTCCCGGTCAGGTGGATGAACTGCACTTCTTTCTCCGCAAAGCGTGCAAGTACCGCCACCACAGCTTGGTTTATACCATGCGCTCCCTGGCTTCCGCCCATCACCAGCACGGTCTGCAAGCCTTTCTTCAGGCGCATATTCTTCAACGCCAGGTCGCGATCAACCGGATTCCGCAAACTAACGCGGATGGGTGTGCCGGTTACTTCAATGGCCTTGTTCGGGAAATAGCGCGCACACTCCTCGAACCCGAGCAAGACCTTCTCCGAGAGCAGCGCATTCAGGCGATTGGCTTTGCCCGGAATCGAGTTTGACTCATGGATGAAGGTCGGCAGCCCTCTGATCCGACCTGCGAGAATCGGCGCCGTGGAGGTGAATCCGCCCATGCCTAGAACTGCGTCCGGCTTGAACGAACGATACATCCGGAGGCAGGCTGCCAAACCGTTTATAAACTTCGCGAGAAAGGAAAGAAAACGCAGCGAAACCAGTTTTGTCAGGCCAACCGCAGGGATCTTTTGTATGAGAAACTCTTTTCGATTTCCGACCGCGATCGCATCGATCTGCTTTTCGGAAATGAGCAAAAGGATCTCGTGCCCGCGCCCTTTCAAGACCTCGGCAACGGCCAGTCCGGGGAACAGGTGCCCGCCTGTTCCGCCACATGCAATCGCGACTTTCATCAGAAGGAACTACTAGATTCGGGAAACATGCCTGACCCGAACCATCATTTCAGTGTTTGCAGTCGTTTTGTCTTCTTTGCCCTGCCTGTAGATGTTGATCAGGATTCCGATGCAAATCAGGCAGAAAAAAAGATTCGAACCGCCATAGCTGATAAACGGCAGCGGAAGCCCTTTATTTGGTAACAAAGAAGTGGTGACCCCGACATTAATCGCGGCTTGCAAACCCAAGGTGGCTGTACACCCAAAGCCCAGCAACATCCCAAAGCGGTCTTTGGCGTTCAGCGAAATTAAAATTCCGCAGGTCACAATCAAGAGGTAACAAAAGACTACGATAAGCGTGACGCGCAACCCGAGCTCTTCGCCAATCACCGGAAAGATAAAATCGGTGTGTGCATAGGGAAGGTAGAGCATTTTTTGTCGTCCATTGCCCAGACCGAGACCCTCGACTCCGCCGGACCCAAACGCGATTAATCCCATCCATTGTTGGTGCCCTTCCTTCTCCTGGTATTGGTCTGGATGCAGGAAGGCCAGGAGGCGTCCCTGGCGTTCGGAGATGTGCCAGGCGATGGATAGCAGCGCAGCGAGGCCGACGATCACCAAGGGGCCTAAATATTTCGGACTGGCGCCCGCTACGAACATAATAAGGAGAACGGTCGCCCCAATCAGGAGAGTCGTTCCGAGGTCGGTCTCCCGCACGATCGGGATGAGAAGGAGTACGACGATGGCAACCGGGCAGATCAATCCCATCAGAAAGCCTTTGCATTTTGCTTCAAATTTCGAGAACCACCACGCCACAAAAATAATGGCCACCAGCTTGGCTAGCTCCGAGGGTTGAAACGTCACCGGGCCGGCATGAATCCAGCGCCACGAACCGTTGAGTCGCATCCCGATCGGTCGAATGAAACAGAGGGTTAGCAAAGCGATGGTGATCGGGAACATTACGTACCAGGACCGCTCCAGGCGATGGTAGTCGAGCAGCGCGAATAGGATGGAAAAGATGAACCCCACGCCCAACCAGAAGCTCTGTTTCTTCAAGAAATTAAATTGATCGCCGTGACTGTCGGGAGCGAAAGCGCCGGTGCTGTAGAGCATCACCAGCCCAACTGTGACTAATACAGCAACCGCCAGCACCAGGATGTATGCGCTTTGTTTATGCATTCGCCGCGTCGTCGTCTCGAAGGGCTATCTATTCTTTACGGAATCATTAACTTCTGGCCTATCTGCAATCTCTTCGGATCTTCGATATTGTTCGTTCTCAAAAGGTCCGCGTAATTCACTTTGAACTTCCTGGCGATCCCTGCGGGACTATCCCCTTTCTGAACCACGTACACTTTAGCCGATTCGCCGGGCCCCTCTTGCGCAGCGCTCTGAGCTTTCGAACTGCTGTTTCCTGAGCTGCGTGAGGAATCCACTAATTTTTGTACGTCCGCCGGAACCGTTTTGCCGGCGGATTTATCCATCGTCCCAGTTTCTCGTGAGGCGTTCCCTTGCGTCGGAGGAAGCTTTTGGTTGGCTGGCTCTGATTTCCCCGTTGCGCTGCCGGTTTGGTGATCCTTAAGCGCGCTGAACGCAAAAATTCCGCCCACTGCAACGACGTGAAGCAACAGAACGACCACGAAAGCCCGCGATAGTTTTACGTTTGGTTCCTCGGCAGAGTAGTCTTCTTCCGCGTACTTCGCTGCGGATCGCTGCGCCGCGGCCTGCAGCTTTTTCCTGGGGGTCACTTTGAGAGGTTTTCTTATGATTCTCACCTTGCTAACTCCTGGATGATTTCGCGGAATTGATTACCGCGATCGGCATAGTTTTTAAACATGTCGAACGAAGATGTTCCCGGTGAGAAAAGCACTATATTCCCCGGAACGCTGTGCCGGCGCGCCTGTTCGACGGCCTCTGGCAGCGTCTTTGCTATTGAGCATGGCACGACCTCCGACCAATTCCCAAAAATCCGGTTTGCCATTTCCCCGAGTAAAACGGCGTGCTTCGCCTTGGCATGAACCAGACCGGCGATTGAATCGAATTCAAATCCTTTGTCCTTGCCGCCCGCAATCAAGACGACCGGTTTCGGCTGCGATTCCAAGGCTTTGACCAGAGCGTCGAGATTTGTTGCTTTCGAGTCGTTAATGAAAACTACCCCATCGATCTCGCCCACTTTCTCGCAGCGATGCGGGAGCAACCGGTAACTCGTCAGCCCGCATTTCGCTTGCTCCCAAGAGATTTTGACTGCCTGCGCGACGCCCAATGCGGCCATCAGATTCTCGGCGTTGTGAATTCCGGATAAATACGTCTCTTTCATCTCCAGGACGGCTTTGCCACGAAACCAAATCGTATCTCCCTGCAGAGTGAAGTCGGCCTCTTTCGAATAGGCGCTGAACGTTAATAGGCTGGCGGCAACCCGGGGCAGTTCGTCCAAGTAGTTGGTGACT
This sequence comes from uncultured Verrucomicrobiae bacterium, assembly GCA_963846195.1. GTDB lineage: Bacteria > Verrucomicrobiota > Verrucomicrobiia > Chthoniobacterales > JAFAMB01 > JAFAMB01. The sequence continues at coordinate 20,938 of CAWJVG010000013.1, read as the reverse complement.
GCGCAATCCTGTGATCTTTGATTCTCGAAGATCCGCAGTTTTGCCGTCCGGTACTCATTCATGTTCGAGTAGCGATCCAGATGGTCCGGAGTCAAATTCAGCCAGACAGCGACATCAGGACGAAACGTCGAAATGGTCTCCAATTGAAAGGAGCTGACTTCCACCGTGAAAACATCAAATTCCTTCTGGCGCAGAACCGCATCGGCGAATGGCATGCCAATGTTGCCGCAGGCAACGGTCCGATGGCCTGTTCCATTTAACATCGACTCAATTAACTGGGTGGTAGTCGTCTTGCCATTGGTGCCGGTGATTGCGATGACAGGTCGCTCACAATATCGGAACGCCAGCTCGAGTTCTCCCATCAAGACAGCGCCCTGCCGGCGAAAGTTCTGGACGAGTGGTACCGCGGGATCAATCCCGGGACTCAAGATCGTTAGGTCATAGTCTGCCTTTGCGATGTCTGCGGCGTCGCCGGTGACTACAGAGATTCCAAGATCTTGCAACGCCCGTATTTTTTTGCCATCCGGTTTCCCGCTATCAAAGACGGTGACGGTTGCACCTCGCTGGTGTAGCAGCCGAGCAGCGGCTTCTCCACTGGTTCCTAGCCCTAGAACGGCTGCTCGTGTGCGATCGAGATTCATCGCAATTTCAAAGTGGCAAGCCCGAGGAAGGCAAACATGAGCGACATGATCCAGAACCGGACAATGACGGTGTTTTCTTTCCAGCCCTTGAGTTCAAAGTGATGGTGCAGCGGAGACATCAGGAGAATCCGTTTGCCGGTGAGCTTAAAACTCAGCACTTGAAGAATCACAGAGAGCGCCTCGATCACAAATATCCCTCCGATCACAATCAAGAGGAGTTCTTGCTTGCAGCAGATCGCGATAACACCCAGAGTTCCGCCGATCGAGAGCGAGCCGGTATCTCCCATGAACACTTTGGCGGGGTGACAGTTAAACCATAAGAACCCAAGACCTGCACCGGCCAGGGCGGTGCAAAGAATCGTTAGCTCCTCGCTCTGCCGATAGAACGGCAAGTCTAGATAGGTCGCGACACCGATGTTCCCGGCAGCATACGCCAGGATCGCGTAGGTCGAGGCCACCGTGATGGTGCAACCGGTCGCAAGCCCATCGAGGCCGTCGGTCAAATTTACCGCATTGGAGGTGCCCACGATCACGATCGCAAAGAACATCAGGGTAAACCAACCCAGATTGGAAATGATCGGCTCTTTGAAAAACGGGATGTAAAGCTCTTTCGCCTGAACTTCCAGCGACGGATTCAGCAAGAAAAAGGCAGTCACGATTGCCGCCAGGATAAATTGGCAGATTAATTTAATCCTGCCTGGGACACCATCCGACTTTTTCTTTGTGACTTTGATATAGTCATCCACGAATCCGAGGCCGGCTGTGAAAACAATTGTGAAGATACAGAGCCAGACGAAGCCGTTATCCGGCCGCGCCCAGATGATCGTGGAAACGACCACTGATCCCATGAAAAAGACTCCTCCCATCGTCGGCGTGCCCTTTTTGGCGCCATGCAGCTCAAAAAGGCGATGGACCTCATCCGCCGTTCGAATCGGTTGCCCGAATTTGAGAGATGTCAATTTGCGAATCAGCCAATTTCCAAAGACAAGACACAGCAGAAACGCCGTGATTGCGGCGCACACCGCTCGGAACGATACATATTGAAAAACATTGAATCCCCCAGCGATAGCGTTCGGCCCCTGGCTCAGGTAATACAAATAGAACATCATGGCGATCTCCACTTCGCTTGTTCGAAAAAAGCTTCCAGCCCATGGACGACGCGGTCCATCGCCGATGAAAGACTCCCTTTTACCAGGAGGAGATCGCCGGGTTCAAGGTAGTCGAGCAGCGCTTCGATTGCTTGCTCGTGAGTGTCCGCCCGTTCCGAAGATTTGAGACCGGCGGCGTTTGCGGCTTCTGCGATCAACCGAGCTTCATCGCCGACAGTCACCAGGTAATCGAATTCGAATTCGGCGACCGCTCGCCCCACCCGCCGATGCGCCGCTTCCGATTCTTTTCCGAGCTCTCCCATTCGGCCGAAAGCAGCTACTCGCCGACCTTTGACAGACAGCTGTGCCACGGTTCTCAGCGCCGCCACCATCGAATCGGGATTCGCGTTGTAAGCGTCGTTGACCACCATGAGCGGTCCAAGATGTTGAATCTTGAGACGATTTCCCGGTATCGTCGTCTTTGCCAGGCCGGCAGCGCATTCTTCGAGTGTCAGGCCAATCTCGAGCCCGACAGCGGCCGCCAGGCAAGCGTTCGCGACCATATGTTCACCGTGCACCGGCAGCGACACCGTGGTCGACCGGTCCCCATGCACCAAGGTAAAGATCGCACCCTTGACAGATTCATTCACGTTCTGCGCCTCGACGTCCCCTCGGTTGACCCCTGCGCGAACCACCCGCGCTTTGCAGCGCGCAGCGATCCAGTCCGTGAAATCGTCATTCGCATTGAGGACCACGAAACCTTCTGCTGGAACTGCCTCAGCTACGATAGCTTTCTCTGCCGCAATCGCCTCCCGTGTATCAAGGTTTCCAATGTGAGCAACGCCGATATTGGTGATGACTGAAGCGTCCGGACGAGCGATCTCACAAAGCGGCGCGAGTTCGCCTGCGTGATTCATTCCCATTTCGAATACGCCGAAATCGTCCGTGCTGCTCGCCGCGAGGACCGTCAGCGGTAATCCGATATGGTTGTTGTAATTGCCAATGGTCTTGAGGACAGTGAATTTTTCGCCAAGGACCGAGGCGATCATCTCTTTGGTGCTGGTTTTACCGCTGCTTCCAGTAACGCCGATCGCCTTGAGCGGAAGTTGATTTCGATAGGCGCGGGCGAGTCGTTGCAACGCGACGAGAGTTTCCGGCACTTCTATTTGTGTGAACCCGTTCAAGTCGCCATTCACGCGACTCACCAAGGCCCCCGCCGCAGCCGCCTTCTGGACTGCCGGCAAAAAGGCATGGCCATCAAACTGCCCTCCATGCAGGGCCACAAAGAATTCGCCGGCCCGAATCAAGCGCGAATCGGTAACCACCTTCGTGACGTTCCCAGCGCTGGCTCCGTGGAGTTTCCCACCTACCAGCGAGGCAATCTGTTCGAAAGTTCTAGGATCCATGCCTTGACAATTCCACCGGGTTTTCTTCCAAGGCTCTGCCGGCTACTTCCACGTCGTCAAAAGGGACCGTGTGATCGCTAAATTCCTGGTATTTTTCGTGCCCCTTCCCTGCGATCAAAACGATATCTCTGGGCTGAGCCATCGAGATCGCGCGCGCAATCGCTTCTCGGCGATCGACGATCTTTTCGTAATTCTTATGCTGGAATCCAGCTTCGACGTCGCGAAGGATCTCTTCCGGGTCCTCTTTTCTCGGGTTGTCCGAGGTAATGAACGCGAAGTCAGCGTACTGATCCGCAATCGCTCCCATCAGTGGACGCTTTGTTCTGTCCCTGTTCCCGCCGCATCCGAAGACAAGGATCAGCCGGCCTGGATTCAGGTCGCGGCAGGTTTTGACAACGTTCAACAATGCATCGTCGGTGTGCGCGTAGTCGACAAAGACCTGGAACTTCCGCTTTGCCGGCACCGCCTCAAGGCGTCCGGGAATCTGGGGCGCCTTGGCGAGCGCCAGTACGGCATTCCGGACATCCAGACCAACCGCCCGCGCAGTCGCCAGCGCGGCCAAAGAGTTGTAAATATTAAACCGGCCGATCAAGGGAAGACGTACCAGGTAACTCTTATCCTTCGCATCCAAACGGTAGGAGGTTCCATTCATCTCTACCTTGAAATCGCTGGCCCGAAAATCTGCTCGCGCCCCCAGTCCGTAGGTGATTACTGAAAGGTCCTTGCCATATCGCCCAACTAATTGCTGACCGTAGGGATCGTCGACATTAATCACTGCTTTTCGATCCTTGTTCCCAGTTTGTCGCAGGCTCTCGAACAACCGCGCCTTAGCCTCAAAGTAGTCCTTCATTCCGCGATGAAAATCCAGATGGTCTCGCGTCAAGTTGGTGAAAACTCCGGCGGTAAACTCGATTTCATTGGCTCGACCCTGGCTTAACGCATGGGAAGAGACCTCGATCACGACGTTCCGAGAGCCGGCCTCAACGCATTTGCTCAGGAGTTCCTGCAAATCAAGCGACTCCGGAGTGGTTCGCGGAGCTGGTAAAAGCCGCTCGCCAATCTCATATTGCACCGTGCCGATCAGGCCGGTCGCCTGGCCCGCACACTCCAGCAGGTGCTTGATTAGAAAGGTGGTAGTGCTCTTCCCGTTCGTGCCGGTCACACCAATCATTTTTAGTTTGCGCGAGGGATTACCGAAAAATGTCGCGCCCAATAGCGCGAGCGCTTCGCGTGAATCCTGGACAACGATCGCTGTCGCACGCTGCGAAAGCGCCGTCTGCTCACCGACCACCGCAAGAGCCCCTTTGTCGATCGCTTGTTCGATGAAAGAATGCCCGTCGAAAGCGGCGCCGCGGACCGCGACAAACAGATCCCCAGGCACAATCCGGCGTGAATCGTAACGGACACCGGTTATCTCTCGATCAACTGATCCCTGGATCGATTTTACGTTCAGCCGTTGAATAAGCTCTGTCAGTTGCATGTTGCTTGGACTAATCGCGACTCCTTGTCGACAACGCTACCTTTTTCAATCCATTCACACCAGGCGGCGGAGGAATCTCCTCCGTAGGCCGCAAATCAAGGTAACGCGCGGCTTTCTCGGCGATCCTCGCAAAAACCGGCCCTGCAACAACTCCACCGAACGCCGTTCCTTCCTTCATCGTGGGATCGTCCAGGAGCACGAGCAACGTAAATTTTGGATCGTCTGCCGGCAGGAATCCGACGAAAGAAGTCACATACCGCCCGGACATATAGCCGCCGCGTGGATCGATTTTTTGCGCGGTTCCTGTTTTACCTGCCACCCGGAATCCCGGTACCTCGGCTTTTTGCGCAGTGCCCTGTTTGCTGACCACATCCTTGAGTGCCGAGACGATCTTGCGGGCGGTTTCTGCGGAAACGACCTGACGCACCGTCTCAGGAGTGAAATTCGCCACTGGTCGTCCATTTTGATCCGTGATGTCCGAAACGATCATCGGCTTCATCAACTTGCCTCCGTTCGCGATACAGGACATCGCAGTCACCAGTTGCAACGGCGTAACCGCCACCGATTGCCCCATCGGTATACGAGTGATATCGAGTTTGCTCCAGCGATAAGGCGGATTGATCAGGCCGGGGATCTCGCCGCTTAAGGTGACCCCTGTTTTCTGTCCGAACCCAAATCGACGGACGTACTCGTATAACTTCGTCTCGCCGAGTTGCAGAGCCAGTTTCGCAACGCCGATATTGCTCGATTTCATCAATACCTGGTGCACGGTCAAAACGCCCATCGGATGCGCATCCCGCAAGACCCGCCCCGCGTACTGAAAATGTCCATTTTCACAGAATACCGTCGTATCCGGCGTCACCAGTTTTTCTTCGATGACCGCCGAGGTCGTGACGATTTTGAATGTCGAACCAGGCTCGATCATGTCCACCACCGACCGATTCTTTTCCTGCTCCGGTGAGGCATCCCCCGGCTTGTTTGGATCGAACACTGGACGACTGGCCATGGCGAGGATCTCCCCAGTTTGCGGCCGCATCATGATTACAGTGGCGTCCTGCGGCTTGAACTCCGCGCATGCCGCGTCCAGTTCAAATTCAACGATATTTTGCAAGTTGAGGTCAATGGTCAGCTTGACGTCACAACCATCTTTGGCCGGACTTTCCTGACCACGGTAGGGCACCAGTTCTTTCCCGGTTCTATCCGTCTCGATATAGCGAAAGCCATCCGTCCCTAGCAAAAAATCCTGCATGGTGCGCTCGATCCCCATCGTCCCCTTGTGCTCGTGATCCACAAATCCTATCACTTGGGAGAGCATCTGCCCATTTGGATAGACGCGCACAAAATCCTGGTCGAAATAGATTCCGCGCAACTTTCGCTGCCACCAAGCGAATCCCTGATCTTTTGGGCAGTCTCTTCCGGGACCTCTGTCCTCAGGACGATGTGTTTGCTACCCTTACCGCTTTGGCTCAGCTTATCCGCGAGGTCGCGCGGATCCATTTCAAGCTTATCCGCGATTGCCGCTGCCAATGCCCCCGGATCCCTAATATGCGATGCGTCTGCAACGACGGTCTTAACCGGGATGTTTTCGGCGAGAGGCTCGTTGTGAGCGTCTCGGATGATGCCTCGTCTGGCATAGATGATTTGTTTATGACTATGTTTCTCCGCCGCAAGCGTCGTGAACCTCTCGTGCTGCACGATCTGGAGATCGATCAGCCGGACCGAGAAGACACTGAACACGCCGACCAATCCAAAACAGACCGTGACGGCACGTGCTTGCGCATTCCACCTCATTGGTTAAAACCGCGATTGGAGACGACTCTCAACTCATCCCCGATGCCATCGTGGCGCTGGTTAAGGCGAACGATTTGATCATTCGCTATCGGCACGAGGCCAAGCGAATTTTTGGCGAGCTTCTTCTCAAGAACAGCTCGAGAACTAAGCTGGGTGATTTGCACGCGGACCGCCTCGCTGGCAGTTCGGATTTCGATGAGGTCGTGCTCCAATTGCCGTTGAATCTCTCCATACTGCTGGAGCTGATTCTTCAAATAGACATAAGACAACCCGGCTGTCGCCAGAATTGCTGTGCTGACAACTACCTTAAAGATAGAGGCAACCTTGATAGAGTGTGTGATGTTCCTGCGGCTACGATTCATACCTGATCCTTTCAATGACCCGCAGTTTCGCACTACGAGCGCGGGAGTTTCGCCGTACTTCTTCCTCACTCGGCTCAATCGGCCGAGCTGTGATTAACCGAAAGGCGTACGCAGGGTTTCTCTGCGGCGCCGGCCACTCCGGCCTGTCGACCCATTCCTGACTGATATCCCTGAAATATCGCTTGACGATTCGATCCTCCAACGAGTGGAAGGCAATCACCGCGATCCGGCCTCCACCCTTGACCCAAACGCTCAAGTCGCGCAGCGCCCGTTCCAGAACGCTCAACTCGTCGTTTACCGCTATCCGAAGTGCCTGGAAAACTCTGGTCGCCGGATGTCTCGGCCCTCGCTTCGGGATAACCGATTCAACTGCCTTTACGAGATCGTTGGTAGTCTGAATCGGCGACCGGCTGCGCACTTTAACCAGATGGGCCGCCAATCGGCGCCCTGCCGGCTCTTCTCCGAATTCAAAAAAAATCCTGGCAAGTTCCTCTTGAGAACTTTTGTTTACGATATCGGCCGCCGTCCGTTGGACATGGGAGCCCATCCGCATGTCCAATGGCCCGCTTCCCATAAAACTAAAGCCACGGGATGGCGTATCGATCTGGTGGGACGAAACGCCGAGATCAAGAACGACACCGTCTAACTCCCGGATGCCAAACTCCGACAGGTGCCCGGTTACGTCCGCAAAATTCGATTCCACAAATCGCACCCGGTCCAAATGACCGGCGAGCCGTCTGGACGCTTCTTCCAGAGCTTCACGGTCTTGATCGCAGGCGATCACAGTCGCACCCGCTTCCAGCAACGCCAGCGCGTGGCCGCCGCCTCCAACCGTCCCGTCCAGAAAGATTTTGCCCGCCGCCGGTTGAAGCGCCAAAACGGTCTCACGCAAAAGAACCGGCACATGAAAAGAATTTCCGGTGCTCTCTGATTCGCCAGGCATGTACTTTTCGTCTATGAACGCAATCATCTTCCTCTTCGGTTAGACCAGAACCCTTTAACAAAAGTCTGTCATCTCCGCTGGCTCTCTAGATACCAATTCGCTCCAGCAATTCATTGAACGTCTTTTCGTCCTCTCCCTTGGTTTTTTCCCATCTTTCCGGATCCCAGATCTCGAACCTGAGATAGTTTCCAACGAGCACGACTTCGCTTCGCAGGTTCAGCACCTTGCACTGCTCATCTGGGACCACGACTCTTCCCTGCTTATCTCCTGTCACATGCTGGGCCATCGAAGAAAATTGGCGCAAGAATTTGGCGCGCTCTTCCGGCTTCAGGCTCTGGTCATGTTCAACCTTTTCCGCCAGGCGCGTGAATTCCGCAGGCGGCATGACCATGAGAAACCCGCCCTTCAAATTGGGGATAGCAAAGAACTCTTCTACCTCGCCCCGACGCCATCGCGACGGGATGGTAACGCGATTTTTCGCGTCCATCGCGTGCCGGAAATTACCGGTAAAATTCGGCTGCACACTCTGGGGCGATTCCATACAAAAGCCATGGCCAATTGAACCATTTCAATCCACAACGCCCCACTTTTACCCTCCATACCCCATTCCGGTCAATACAATTCGCAGGGAATTCCAAATAATTGCTTTCCCAATTGCTCGAGAGCAGTCCAATCGGGCCACCGCGCAATCCAGCGGATTAAGTGTCAACCGTTGAGAATCCGCTTGACGAATTCGAGGAAGAGAACGAGTCCGAGTACGATTACGACCGGTAGTCACCCCCGAACCTGGCCGGTCCCTTCGACGAGGTATTTGTAGCTGGTCAGTTCTTCCAGTCCCATCGGACCTCGGGCGTGCAATCGATCTGTGCTGATTCCTATCTCGGCCCCAAAACCGAACTCGCCGCCATCATTGAACCTCGTCGAGGCATTCCAGAAAACGGTTGCAGAATCGACCTGATTCAAAAATTCCTGGGCGACTAGAGGATCCTCGGTGATGATCGCATCGCTATGATGCGAACCATACGTTTCGATATGGTCGACCGCTTCCTTGAGACCGTGCACCGTTTTGATCGCGAGAATCAGATCGAGATACTCAGTTCTCCAGTCCTCCTCTTTAGCAAGGAGCACTTTCGAGCCCAGGATTTCACGGGTCAGCGGATCGCCCCGTAGCTCAACACCCCGCTCCCAGAGCGCTTCGGCACAGGCCGGAAGAAATTGACGAGCAATCTCTTCGTGAACCAACATCGTTTCGATTGCGTTGCAGACGCCGGGGCGCTGGCATTTCGCATCAACCACAAGTCGCTCCGCCATCCGAAGATCTGCCGCTCGGTCCACATAGGCAGCACAGATGCCGTCAAAATGTTTAATGACCGGCATTCGGGCGGCCGACGTCACAGCCTCGATGAGAGATCTGCCGCCCCTGGGAATGATCAGGTGAATGTATCGATCAAGTTGCGCCATCAAGGTTACGGCCGCCCGGTCGGTGCTCGGCACGAGCTGCACTGCGTACTCCGGCAAACCGGCATCCTTGCACCCATTGCTGACCGCTTCCGCGAGAGCCATGTTCGATCGGATTGCCTCAGAACCGCCCCGTAAAATGACGGCATTGCCGGACTTCAGACAAAGGGAGGCCGCGTCGCTGGTGACGTTTGGCCGGGACTCGTAAATAATCCCGATGACTCCGATCGGCACTCGCCTCTTGGAGATCTTGAGACCGTTGGGCCGCGACCACTCCTTCAACACTTCCCCGACCGGGTCCGTCAGATGAATCACTTCACGAACGCTGTTGGCGATGGCATGGATTCTCTTCGAGTCCAGGCGAGCCCGCTCCAGCATCGCGGAACTCAAGCCGGTCCGGGCGCCCGCTTCTAAATCGGCGTCGTTTGCCGCGAGAATCGCTGGCGTCTCCTGTTCGATCCGCCGGGCGATCGCGAGCAGCGCCGCGTTTTTCTCTGCTGTCGTCGCCTGCGCGAGGATTCGACTCGCCCCGGCCGCGCGCTCTCCGATCTGCTCAAGCACTTCTGAAAGGCTCAATGTCATTTGCTCACCAAGATTTGGGTACCTGTCGGTTTTCCGGCCACCGCGGCGGAAATGACTCCGGGCTCTAACCCGCTCGCTATCACGCTGGAAATCCCCGCTTGCAAAGCCACCTTTGCCGCCTGCAGCTTGGTCACCATTCCGCCTCTCGAATAAGTTCCGATCTCCTCGCTCGCCAGATGCGCAACCGCGTCGATATCGGTGACTTTTGAAATCAGCTTGTTCTTTTCATCCAGCAAACCCTCGACGCTGGTCAGAATGAGGAGCAGATCCGCATGGGCAAGGATGGCGACCTCTGCAGAGAGGCTGTCGTTATCCCCGAAACGGAGTTCTTCGACCGCGACGGAATCATTCTCATTGATGATCGGCACGACATTTTGGAAGCGCAGTAAACGCTCCACGGTGTTCCTTGCGTTTTGGTACCGGGTGCGGCTATCGATGTCCTGGTGGCTTAACAACAACTGGGCCACATGAAGTCCGTGTCGTTGAAACAATGTTTCATAGATCCTCATCAGCCGAGATTGTCCAATCGCCGCGCAGGCTTGTATCGATGGAAGATCCTTCGGTCGCTCCGGAAGTCCCATCAGCATCATTCCAGCGCCAACTGCTCCGCTGCTTACCAGGAGACACTGGTGGCCAGCCAGAACGACCTCCGCAACTTCGCCGGTCAAGCGTCGCAGTTGCTTCGGATTCAACGCGTTTCCGGAAGATTTGGTGAGAATTCCGGTTCCAAACTTGATAACGATGCGCTTCCTTTTATCCGACATACAAAGCCCGTATATATCGTCACGAGTTGACCAGAATGCCAGTGCGAGCTGATAGATAAGTCAAGGAAAACGCGTGGATATTCTGACTCTCATTCGCCAAAAATCCGGATCGCAACCTGAACAACTGGCCTTCGAAAACAGCGGGGAAGGAGACAGCATAACCTACCGGGAGCTCGTGGATCGGGCGGACAGGCTGGCGGCCAGGTTGATCGAGCGCGGATGCCGAAAAGGCGAAAGATGCGGCTTGATCCAGACCGATGGCACCGATTTTCTCGTTTCGGCTTTGGGCATTTTGGCTGCCGGCCTTTGCCTCGCCCCGATCGCGACTTTCCTGCCTGAGGAGGAAAAGGATTTCGTGATCAATGCCGCCGAACTGCATTGGTTGTATCCTCAAAACGATCGTCTTTTCCGGCTGCCATTTGCGAGGCCGGTGGACGGTCGGAACGACGAAGAGTTTCTTGCGTGCGACCCGGCGTACATCCGTTTCACTTCTGGAACCACGGGGCGCCGCAAGGGCATTCTTTTGGGGCAACAGGCGATAATCGATCGCTTGAACGCGGCAGATGAGGTGTTGCAGATCCGTTCAACCGACCGAGTCTGGTTTTCTCTCCCGATGGCCGATCATTTCATCGTCTCAATCCTGCTTTATCTATCCCGTGGCGCGACGGTGCTGGGCATTTCAAAGCGCCAAAACTGGCGCACGATAGCGCAGAGGTGCCGCCCGACCGTGACGTACGGTTCTCCCGATTTCTACCAGGCGCTCACCGACTCAGACATCGGACCTCTCGATGCACTGAGGCTTGCGATTTCGACGACCTCCCCTCTGCCTCCTCAACTGGCGGTCGATTTTGTGCGGCGCTACCGCAAGGATCTGAATCCGGCTCTGGGCATAATCGAAGTCGGTCTTTTGTCCATCAATACAAGGCCGGACAAAGTTGGGTCGGTCGGGCGTCCGATGCCCGCTTACGCCGTCACCTTAGTCGGAGAACAGGGCAGACCAGTCAAGCCGGGGGAGATCGGCGAGCTCCAGATCAAAGGTCCAGGATTGATGGCCGCCTATCTTGCACCGTGGCGCCCGATTAATCGGCTTCTGAAAGAATACGGCTATGCAACCGGTGATTTTGCCCGGCTCGATCCAGAGGGCTACCTATTTCTCGCCGGCCGCGAAAAAAACCGCCTCCAAATCAACGGCGTCCAATTTTTTTGCGAAGAAGTCGAAACGATTCTCAACACCCTGCCTGGGATCGAGGAAAGTCGTGTTTTCCTGGATTCCAATTCTCAGACCCTGTCAGCCGAGTTGGTCGGTTCGCCCGGGCCAACCGAACAGATCACCGAACTCCTGCTGCAAAGGATCGATCCGCGCAAGGTTCCGAGACGCTTTCAAATCGTGGAGAGTCTTCCGCGCACTCCGAATGGAAAACTGCGACGGGGCTGAGTCAGGAGTCAGAATTCAGGAGTCAGGAGTTGCAGGAGTTCAGGAGACAAGTCCCCATTCCGAGGGAAGTCTTAAGCGCACGGGAAGCCGATTAATCACGATTCAGGGTGGATGTCCCATTCTGCAACTCCTGTAACTCCTGAATTCTGAATTCTGAATCCTGATTTCTTGACTTCTTCTTGCAGCGCCATTGAGTCCAACCCATGTCCATTGTCGTTCAAAAGTATGGCGGCAGCAGTGTCGCGGATCCGAATAAACTCAAGAAAGTCGCCGAGCGCGTCATGCAGACGAGAATATCCGGTCATGACGTGGTCGTTGTCGTTTCTGCCATGGGAGATACTACCGACGAACTGTTGGCGCTGGCGAAAACCATTTCACCGAATCCCGACCGGCGCGAGCTCGACATGCTGCTTTCTGCAGGGGAGCGCATTTCGATGGCGCTTCTTTCAATGGCGATTCGGGAATTGGGAGGAAATGCGATCAGTTTCACCGGGAGCCAGTCGGGGATCATCACGAATGATCGCCATGTCGATGCCCGGATTATCGAAGTTCGCCCATTCCGGGTGCAGGACGAGTTGGCTCGCGGAAAAATCGTGGTGGTCGCCGGGTATCAAGGAGTTTCGTACCGCAAGGAGATCACCACGCTGGGCCGCGGCGGAAGCGATACGACTGCCGTGGCGATGGCTGCGGCGCTTGGCGCCGATTGGTGCGAAATCTGCTCCGACGTCGATGGCATCTATACGACAGATCCTCGAGTCGTTCACCACGCCAGCCGGATCCCGGTAATTTCTTACGAAGAAACTCAGGAGCTTGCCGAGTCCGGCGCGAAAGTTCTCAATGCTCAGGCAGTTGAGTTTGCCAAGGAACGGGGGATTGCGATCTATGCCAGATCCACATCAAGTCCGTTGCCTGGAAAAGACCCGTCCGAAGATGGCACCGTTGTTCGCAAATTTGGCCCTCGTCTTCCGGGCTCGGTAGTGGGGATTGCGAGCGAAAAAGAGATAGTAATGATTCAGAGTCGCGATATGGATGGGGTTCTGAAGGTCACGGACGATTTCGGCGTTCCTGGCAAGCAACTTCACGTGACCAACGTCGGAACCGCACAGGACGGCATATCGATGGTCGTCTCGAAGGAGAACCTTCATCAAGCCTCGAACCTGCGGACCGCCCTGGAAGCCATTTCGACCCGTTGGGACGATTCGCTCGGAGCGGTGAGCATCATCGGGACTGGAATTACCGCTTCGCACCAACGGGTCCTTCAGGGATTGCACGCGTTGCAGACTCTCCGTGTGCGCTCCCGCGGCCTCGCCACCTCCTCCTTCCGGGTCACCTGGCTAATTGATCGCGAGAACGTGGAAAAAGTTGTTCAATGCTTTCACCGGGTCTTCATTGAAAACGCCAATCCGGTAGTGCCGTAACCTCGTCGCCGAAAATAACCGGTACCCGCTTTTCGGAGACAGGACACCAGATGATTCTGATAAAAAAGAAAACCAGCTCGATCAGAGGGGGAACACGTTCTGGGGGCCAATCGAGCTGGTCTTGAAACCATATTCAGCGGTTGACGCTTCATCAACCGATTTTTTCCGGAATATTGAATAATTTGCGAAATTTGATCACTAAATGATCAAATAATCATAATCCCAACAACGGTTGTAGATTAGCCCCAATCAAACTTTTGTGTTGCTCTCCTTCAGGCTAAGATGAACCGTGGTTGGCATCCAATAAGATGTTTCATCCCCAGAGTTATCTCGCCACTTCGGAACTCATCAATCGGGTTTTGCGAGAAGCTTTCGGCGAATCGAAAGTAAGCCTTTGCAATGCCTTAGTCACCTTCTCATTCGATTTATTCCACGGCAAAAACCCGGAGTTCCAGCCGTGCGATACGGCGTTCCATGATTTTGATCATACCATGCAAGCAACGGCGGCGGTCGCCGACTTGCTGGCTGCTCACCGGCAAAACTCTGTGATCGCTCCTCTCGAACAGCGCGACTGGGAACTGGCGATCGCCGCCGCGATTCTCCATGACACCGGTTATCTGAAACGCCGCAACGACCTGGGCGGATCCGGCGCAAAATACTCTGCCATTCACGTTGGCCGCAGTTGTCTTCACGCTTGGGAACTTTTGCCGCCCTTTGGTTTTACACGTGACGAGCTTCGTCAGATCCAGAACGCAATCTGCGCCACTGCAGTTTCCGTCAGCATGGAGGAACTTCCATTTCGCGATCCGCGCGAATGGTTGATCGGCGCTGTGGTCGCCACTGGCGACATGCTCGGACAGATGGCTGCCGAAGATTACCCGGAACGGTTGGCTGGGTTGTACCTGGAATTCCGTGAGGCCACAGTCTTTTCCCGGTTGCAAAATGCGGGTTTTGCGCTGCACAAGAATCTGCTAGATCTCCTGGAGGGAACCCAGAAATTTTACGCTGGGTACGTCACGCGCATGCTCGACCTGGAATGGAAAGGCGTTTACAAAGTCCTGGATGATCGGCAAGGCAAGAACCGTTACATCGATCGAATTCGCACCAATATCGCGCGCGTTAATCTGATGGCTCGCTCCCTCGCATCCGGTTCGCGGGAAGCGGTCGCCCATCGATTTCTCGTCGACCGGTAAGCTTTCCTTCTTCCGAACCGCGCAAGCGGAACGCTTACTACGGTTGCACCGCCCAGACTTCGACAACCCGATTCTTTTCCAGATCCGATGGATCAAAAAGGTCCTGGCCCCCCATCCCAACCGCGTGCATCAAATTGACAAGATCTAACTTCTCTTTCAAAGCCTGGACAACGCTTTCCGCCCTGCTCCGGGAAATATCCAGATTTTTGGCCTCGTCCCCTTTCCTGTCGGCATATCCAACCATGATCAAAGCGACCGTCGGATCTGCGAGAAGCTTTTGCAAATCCGGTCTCTTTAGACTTTTGATTAGCCCGTCAATCTGAACCGCTCCAGCGATCGCCCTGTTTTGTGTGAAAGGGATGATCGCAATCTTTGTGAAACCTCGGGCACGCTCGACTTGCGCATACAGTTTGTCCTTCTCGACATCGGTGAGCACTCTCATCAGATCGATCCGTTTCAAAACCTCCTGGCGCGTCCGATCTTCCTCAGCTCGATCGGTCACCTCGGGCGGAGGCAGACCGGCGTCTTCGATGGTCGAATTCGGACTAGGGTATTCCACACCGACTTCTCCGTCCGACAGACCATGAGCACTCGGGACCGGATTTGCCTCTTTAGTGGCAACGACGCTCTCTTCCGGAACCGCCTTTTGAACGCCAATCGACTTCCATACGACGAAAACGCTGATGCCTAAACCGGCGATGATAAAAATCACAGCCATTCCAACGATCACCCAAACGCCCGCCGGCGTTTTGGATGCGCTGACTCGCTGGGGCACCGGAGTTGTCCCATTGGAAGCTTTGGGCAAGGACTTCGCCATCAACCGCTTATTTCAACTGATCTCGGCCAATATTGCAAAACAGTTCGGCGCGAGAGCCCACGGGAAGCGGGAATGCGACCTGCCGAGCCCGATCAACTGATTTGCTCGATCAGAAACGACTTTATTTCGCCGAGGGCGATCCTTTGCTGTTTCATCGAGTCTCGTTCGCGAATGGTCACGGTGCCTTCATTGGCTGGTCCGTTCTCCCCAATGGTATCGAAATCCACTGTGATGCCAAAAGGAGTGCCCGCCTCATCCTGGCGGCGATAGCGCCTGCCGATGGCCCCCGATTCGTCGTAAAAAACCATCATATGCGGCCGGAGCAGAGCAAGGATCTCACGCGCCTGGCGGACAAGCCGCTCATTGTTCTTCAGCAACGGGAAGACCCCACATTTGATCGGCGCCATTCGCGGATGAAACCTCAACAACGTACGGGTCTCCGCGTTACCTTTATCATCGGTCACCTGCTCCTCGTCAAAAGCTGCACAGATCAATGCCAGCGTCGTTCGATCCACTCCGGCGCTTGGTTCAACAACGTGCGGAATTAATCGTTGTTTTGATTCCTCGTCGAAATATTCCAGGGATTTGCCGCTAGCCTTTTGATGCTGTGTCAAATCATAGTCCGTGCGATAAGCCACCCCTTCCAGTTCCTGGATTCCAAATGGAAAAGCGAATTCGATATCGTACGTCCCTTTGGAATAATGGGCGCATTCTTCGGGCGGGATCTTATGAACGTGAAGGAGTTCCCGAGAAATCCCGATGTCCGAATAGAATCTCAGACGTTCGTTCAACCAATACTCGAGAAGTTCCGGTCCCTGCTCGGGCCGGCAAAAGTATTCGAGCTCCATCTGTTCGAATTCGCGGGAACGAAACGTGAAATTGCGCGGGTTGATTTCGTTTCGGAACGCCTTTCCCACCTGCGCAATACCGAACGGCAACTTCTTCCGAGACACTTCCAGGATATTCTTGAACTGCACGAAAATGGCTTGCGCAGTTTCCGGTCGCAGATACGTGACGGCCGACTCGTCCTCCGTCGCACCGACATAGGTTTTGAACATCAGATTAAAAGCCCGAGGTTCAGTCAGATCGAAGCTGCCACAAACCGAGCACTGTTTGCGTCCCTCTTTTTCCTGCAATTGATCCGCCCGGAGCCGGGACTTACAAATGCGACAGTCCACCATCGGGTCACTGAAAGTTTCCTCGTGACCGCTGGCGATCCAGACCTGCCGATTCATCAGGATCGAACCGTCCATCCCCACAACGTCGTCGCGCTCCCGCACCATCCGGCGCCACCAAAAATCCTTAAGGTTACGCTTTAACTCCGTCCCAAGGGGGCCGTAATCCCAAAACCCGTTTAATCCGCCATAGATTTCGCTGGATTGAAAAATGAATCCGCGCCGTTTGCACAGACTGACAATTTTCTCCATTCGTTCAGCAGCGGGTTTATCTTGGGCCATAGCGCAGAGACCGAAAATCAGCGAACCCCGGCGAACGTCAATGAAAAAAGGAGTTTAGGGCGGGAGCCAGGGGCGGGAATCGGGAATCAGCAAATCAAGAATTCAGGAGTTACAGGAGTTCAGGAGTTACAGAATTCGGGAACAAACGGGTTGCATAAGAGAATTTCGAGCAGACGGCTTGGCTTGCGAGAATCGTTTTCAACGTCCTGACTCCTGACTCCTGACCCCTGACCTCCTGAACTCCATTACTCCAGTACTCCATTACTCCAGTACTCCATTACTCCATTACTCCTGAATTCCTCCCGTATTGCCCTTCTTTCTCCTTCGATGTATCCTTGCCAGGTTTATGGCGCATTATTCCGAGGACTTGTTGGGCGACAGCGCGGTGTCTCTCAGGCATTGGATTCTTCCTGCGCTCGCCCTCTCTTTTCTTTTCCACTGCGGGCTGCTGTATTATTTTCACCAGAAAACTCTTGATCGGTTTTTGCCCGCGGACACTCCGCGGCTTGTCCCCCGCTCGTTCAATATCAGCCGAGTGCAGATCGACAAGAAATTGCTGGAAAGCGATTCTAAGCCGACGGAAAAACCTGGGAAAACAAACGGAGACTTGGGCACGATCAAAAACCTGACCCAATTTGACGGCTCATTCGAAAAGGATATCCAGGAATTCCGCGCGACCCCCGAAGTCAGTTCGCCCGAAGTTGCGCAGCTCAAAGAGAAGCCAAGCGTTGACACCCAATCCGCGCAAACCGCGGCGGCCAAGGCGAAAGCTGAAAGCGCCGTGGCGATGGATAAAGAGCTCAGCGAAGTGCGCCAGCAACTGCTTTCGGATAAGCCCGATATGCCATCTCGGCCAAAGGTCGCTGCCGGAAACAACAGAAATCCAGGCAAGACGGACAATCAGGATGTTGCCGATACCACCATCGCCGGGAGCACCGGTGTTCCGGCGGGATTCAGTAACCTCGATCAATTGCTGTCTGGTTCGGGACAACTTGGCAATGGCACGGCGCCTATCCTGATGCCGACCGATCTTTTATTTGATTACGACTCGGCAAACTTGCGTGCGGGAGCGACCGCGAGTCTGCAAAAATTAGGTCGCCTGATTCAGCGCAATCCCGAGGCGGTATTTAGAGTCGAAGGCCACACGGACTCGTTTGGAAGCGACCAATACAACATGGACCTAAGCCAGCGCCGCGCCGAAACGGTGAAGTCCTGGCTCGTCGCCAACATGAGTATCGACACGGATCGAATCCAGACACAGGGTTACGGCAAAACGCGTCTGATCGTGCCAGGCGACCGCTCGGTTGAAGAACAGCAACTGAATCGCCGCGTCGAGATCGTGATCCGGACGAAAAAGAGCTGAAATCTGCGGTTTATCCTTTCGTTTCATCTCCCGGCATAGTGCCGACGTACCGCGCTCGCGGCCGAATCAATGCCCCACGTTCCTGCTGCTCAATCGCGTGTGCAATCCAGCCGACGGTCCGCCCTAACGCGAATATATGGAAGCCGGAATGCGGCGGGAGCGCCAAAACATTACTCACGACCGCTACCGCCAGGTCAAGATTGGCCGCCTGATGAAGCAAACGTTCCGAGTCGCTGATCTTTCGTTGAATCCTGGCGTATTCTGCCGGGAAATCTTCCGCTAAGAGCTTCAGGATCGACCTCGCGCGCGGATCGCCACCGGGGTAAAGCGGATGACCAAAACCGGGAATCTCTTCTCCTGAACGCAGGCGTGCGTGGATCACTGCCGACGCACTCTCGGCCTCCTCCAGTTGCTGAATGAACAGCTCCGCTCGCTCCGAAGCACGCCCGTGACGCGATCCGGAAAAGGCGCACATCGCCCCGTTGACGACCTCGTAAAGACTTGAGCCGGCTGACGCAACGACTCGCGCCGTAAAGGAAGAAACATTGATCTCGTGATCAAGGGTTAGAATCAACACGGCGTTCAAGAGACGTTCCGCACGATCCGGTTGATCGCACCAGCAAGCCGCCAGATGAGATGCCACATGGTTGACCGACGGATTCGCAGCTTCGACCAGAAAGGCGAGAAATTGCCGGACAATCTTTGTGCCGGTCTCCACCGCAAACGGCATCGCCAGTTGATAACCGCTGGGATCGCTCTGCGCGCGCTCGATCAACCAACTTTGCTGGACGGTGAAATGGATCGGCCGTGCGTGCTCGACGCCCACAATCAGGTTTGGCTGGAGCATCGTGCACTTCCCAATTCCCGCTCCAGAACCAATAGGCGACTTCCCAGAACGAGCGGCTCACGGCAAGGTCGAGTGCGCTTACTCCACGATAGTAGAGACAGTCATTCGTGATCAAGGTGAGTGACGAATCCAAAAGCGGCGCCCCCCACTGAAGCGCTCCCGCCACCTCGGCCTGAGGCCTGTTTCGGATCCGCTTCCGAGCCCGCAGTTGTTCGAGGTCGAGCCGATTGTAAAATCGGGCCCGGGAATCGGCACCAGGCAGCGATCGGACGAGACCGCGACTGACATAAGCATATAAAGTCGGTTTGGAGACCCCCAGGAATGCTGCGGCCTCTGTTGCAGGGAGATAAACATCCATCAGGCCACTGAACTATACATTGATTTATGAATCAATATTGACTTCTACTTTCTTTTTCTTTTGTTCCGGTATGCGCCACGATTCGAATTCCAATTCTGAGGCCCGGGATTATTTCCTGGATCAGTTCCCTAAAGAGCGTTTCCCAAACTACGGCTGGATCCAGCGGCCCACGAGCTTTCCCGTCCAAGTCTGGACGACAGAAACGACTCACCGCGATGGGCAACAAGGCGGCTTGCCTCTGACCACGGAGCAAAGCACAAAAATCTATGATTTACTCTGCCGGTTTACCGGAAAATCCGGCGCCATTCGCCAGGCGGAGTACTTCGTCTACCGAAGACAGGATCTGGGCGGTTTTAGGGCCGCGCAGGAACGTCATGCAGCCGGGGCACCCATCGAGCCAACCACCTGGATCCGGGCCGCGGCGAAGGACGTAAAGCTGATCCAATCGCTGGGCGTGAAGGAATCCGGCCTCCTGGCCTCGATTTCGGATTATCACGTCTTCCACAAGTTCAATCCCGGCGGTCGGCGACAGGCGGCGGCCGTCTATCTGGAAGCGGTTCAACTTGCGCTTGACGCCGGCATCCGTCCGCGACTTCATCTGGAGGATGCCTCCCGCGCGGCAATCGATTTTATTCGAGATTTTATCGGAGCTGTTCTGGCAAAAGCGGATCGTTATCCCCATACGTTGCGACCGAAATTCCGAATCTGCGATACCCTCGGCGTGGCGTTGCCCGACGAAGACGTGCCGCTTCCCCGGGGAGTACCAAAGCTATTCGACGCCCTGCGGGCCGATGGCCTCGCGCCAACCGACCTGGAGTTTCATCCCCACAATGACACCGGCCTCATCGTCGCGAATTCCCTGGCCGCCGTCCGACACGGTTGTTCGGTGATAAATGGGACCTGCCTCGGCAAAGGAGAGCGGACGGGGAATGCACCCTTGGAGATGATCTTGTTCCATCTGATCGGGATGGGCTACTACATCGAGTGCCAGCCGGATTTCATCGCCCTGAACGAACTCGGAAAGCTGTACGCCCAGATAGGACAACCTGTGGGAGACAAATATCCTCTCTATGGCCGCGACGCGCATCGGACGCGCGCCGGCATTCATGCGGACGGTCTGAACAAGTTCTGGCCGATGTATGCGCCCTTCGATGTGCCCAAACTCATTGGTCGACCGTTCGAAGTCTCATTAACCAAAGATTCAGGAATTGCCGGTTTGATCTTCGTCGTCCGCCAGCATCTTCACCGGGACTTTCGTAAGGAAGATCCAAAAATTCAGTCGGCCTATGAATGGATGCTTCGCGAGTTCGACGAAGGGCGACAGACCGCCGTTGAATGGGAAGAAATCGCGCATTTCTTCTGAAAGCCCATTAGGCAGAATTCAGGAGTCAGGAGTTGCAGGAGTTGCAGAATGGGGCAGAGGCATTCGAATCTATCGATCATGGCTCATCCACTGGCTTGCAATGAGAATTCAATTCAGTCAGCAGTCCTAGTTGCCTCCTGAACTCCTGCAACTCTTGACTCCTGAATTCTGC
>CAWJVG010000012.1:0-107756 GCA_963846195.1 uncultured Verrucomicrobiae bacterium | reverse complement strand
AGGCACCCGCGTCGTAAGTAAGGCGTCCCGCCTTACCCTGGAGTTTGGACATTTCGCCGCCATTTGCGCGGCTGGGTCTAAAGCTTGGGCTATGCTTAGCTAAAGCGTTATAAATGGGCCGGCTGCGGCCCGAAGGGCCAGGAGAACTTAGATGGTATGAGCCGACAACTAACAGCACTCGCTGCAAATTGTCGGCTCTTATGAAAAACGAAACGATATCAAGCAACAATAATGGCGCAGCAAGTCTGGTCAACTATGTCAATGGGGTTCTGAACAATCGGGTTCTGAATTTGGGCCTCGATGTGCATTACAGGCAGGTTACGGTGGCGATGCAGGAGGATGGAGGTCGGATCAAGGCCGCCGGGAAAATGGGGCATGAGGATTTTCTGAACTGGGTGCAGAAGAAGCTCCAAGAAGGCTGGCAGATCTGCAGCTGTTACGAAGCGGGTGCCAGCGGTTACTGGTTACACCGGGAGTTGGTGAAGTTGGGGGTCAAAAACCTGGTGGTGGTGCCCAAGGCGATGGGTCAAGGAGGCAAGAAGCAAAAGACTGATAAGCGCGATGCCGGGGAGTTGTGCGATTGCCTGGATCGCTATCGGCGTGGTCAGGACAAAGCCTTGAGTGTGGTGTGGGTGCCAACCGAAGACCAAGAGGAGAAGCGAGCGCTGATCCGCTATCATCGCCAGATTATGGGCGACCGCGGCCGCTGTGAGGGTCGAGGCAAAGGCTTGCTGTGTGCTCAAGGCATCGAAGTTCGCGGCCGATGGTGGCAGGGTGAGGCGTGGCTAGAAGTCCAGAGCGCTCCTCGGCTCAAGGACTGGATGAAGGAACAGCTGATCGGTTGGCGAAACAAAATATTGAGCACTGATGAGGAGCAAGGCGCGTTGCGGGAGCGGATCGCGGCGCTTGCTCCGGCGATTTTGCCCAAAGGAGTCGGGGCCTATAGCGCAGCGGTCCTCTATTACGAGATGAGAGGTTTCGAACACTTTAGCAATCGGCGCCAAGTGGGCAGCATGACGGGTTTATGTCCTGGGATTCATCAAAGCGATGGTCGGGGCAAAGAGGGCTCGATCAACCGCTGTGGGATAAGGATTGTGCGCTGGACTTTGGTGGAGATGGTGTGGCGTCTGATCATCTGGCAGCCACAGTATCCACCGGTGCGTCGCTTAGCGACTGGCTTTGTAAAAGGCAAACGCGCCAGGAAGCGCCTGGTCGTTCAAGCAGCACGGCGTTTAGCGATTGATTTATGGCGTTTATCCACCGGGCAAACCACACCTGAAAAACTGGGTTTAGTGATGCATTCGCACTGAGAAATAATCAGAGAGAAGATCCCGAATTTGCACCGCTGGTTCGCAGAATGAATTTTTTGGCAGCAACGGCGCGCGTCTGGCCCTGGGCTTGGGAGAAACAAAACCCGCAACTTAGATTAGACCGCTCGTTGCTGTCGCTGATTTGCTCATTGCATAAATCACCATGTTTGGAGGCCTGCTCCAACGGATAGAAGCTTAAACCGAGCACCAAAAGAAGCTCGCGTTCGGACAGCAGACGTTGTGGAAAGCCAAAAGATTGGGAACTGCAGAACAGGCGAAAACAGAAAGAAAAGCTAATCGAGAAAAACCTTACCAAAGCTTAGGCCACGCCGGTAGCGCCTCCACTTCATTGGTTCAAGCTCACAGCCGGCATAAACGGCATCCTTCCCGCCTAACGGCGGGCCCCTGCCATTTATTCCGTTGCTCGCTTGAGCCAATTCCGTTGCGCGCTGGAAGCAGTAACTGGCTTTGGTGTTTGATCATTGCCGCGCTCGTACCTCGCACCGCAACGATCAAGCACCAAAGCCAAACAGGTGAAGTGTTGTCAAATACCAGTCAAAATTAACCAGAAATTATAAGAAATATTCGTCCAGCGAGCTCTTGACAAAGTCGGCTTCATAGAAGCCCAGGGTGGAGCGAAGCGGAACCCTGGGTATTCGAATTAATATGCACACCGCTCTGAAGGAGTGGAAGAGACGAACCCCGAGTCGCAGACTATCGCCGGTGCTATGGAAATACCGAGCGATTTTATATTCTCTACTACCATATTCTTCCACTAATTAGAGCTACGCCGCATTTTTTTTCACTACCCAGGGTTCCGCTACGCTCCACCCTGGGCTAAGCTCCCACGCGCCTTCGGCGCTTAAGACTCCCGTTTAAGCGCTTAAGTTGACGCGCATGGGCTTTAGCCTGGGCTTGCTTTCTTGGCCCTTCAGGCCGTACCCCTTCGGCCCAAAAAGGGCCGCTAGCCAAGTCAGGCAGGCCCGTATTGATTGAGAAGACGTTTCGAAAAAACCTTGGCGAACGCGCGAGTATTCTTCCTAAATGTCCAAACTCCAGGGTAAGGCGGGACGCCTTACTTACTTCGGAGATGCCTCCTGCCCTAGCGGCCAAATTTTGTGGTTAATTGCGAAACGCCGATCGAATGTTCCTCTATCAACCTTGCGATTTTTGCCGGGGCCGCATCAGGGCCGGACGATAATTTCTCGACGTTCAGGGCGTAGAGTCTGACCCGGTATCGATGGGTTGTCCCGGGAGGAGGACAAGGTCCGCCATATCCCGGCTCGCCATAGTCGTTCAGGCATTGAACGCTGCCGTCCGGTAAAATTCTTGAACCCACATCGCCCGCGCCGCCTGGCAACCGTGAGACCGTCGCGGGGATGTTAAACAGGACCCAATGCCACCATCCTCCGCGCGCCGGAGCGTCGGGATCAAAAATAGTTATCGCAAAGCTCTTGCTGCCCGCTGGAGCGCCCGACCAATGGAACTCCGGAGAGATATTTGCCCCGCCGCATCCGGGGCCGTTGAACACATTCTCACGAGGGACAGTACCTCCATCGCGCCATCCAGAGCTCGCCAAATGAAATCCGCCTTCCTCGGCGACCGCAAACGCAGCAAATGAAAGACAAAAACCGAGCTGGAAAAAAAGCCATTTCACGATTCGATCTTCTACCTCCTGTACGAAATAAACTCCAAAAGCGATCCATCTGGATCTCGAAAATAAATCGAGATTCCTTCGCCGCGGGCGCCAGACCGGGGAACTGGACCCAGCTCTATCTCGACAGCGTGCCGTTTAAGATGATCCACGGCGTCCTCGATCTGGCCCGACCATTCAAAGCAGAGATCACTTCCGCCGGGCGGGACCGGAATCTTGGCCAACGGATGCGCCACCACACCTGGGCCGTGCAAGTTCAGCTGGGCATTTTCGAACCGGTAGGCCCAACGTCCATTTTTTGCGATAAGCTCAACTCCGACAACGTCGCGGTAGAACGCATTTGACCGTTCCCAATCGGCGATGTGGACAACACAGTGATCAAATCGCGTCGTCAGACTCACTCCTGAAGGATAACGTTCAACGTTGAACGTTCAACGTTGAACGTTCAGCGGCGAACCGGGCCTGATCTCCTAAAAAGCAAAATCCAGACGTTTGGCCCTCTGAGCGCGCGCGACAACGTTGAACGTTGAACGTCAGTCCGAAGTCCGGATTTCACCTGTCTTCGACAGGAGTATCGAAACCCAGCGCGTGGACCGGAAGTTCGACAAGATAATCACTAGAATCACGGTGAGCGGGACACAGAGAAATGCCCCGACGATTCCCCAGATCGAGCCCCAGACGATCAGGGAAATGATCACCGACAGCGGACTCAGGTTGAGAGTTTCTCCCATCACGTTTGGTTCAACGATGTTCCCCATCAACTGCGCGATTGCGGTGATCCCGATTCCGACCACCAGAAAAGGGCGGAGATCATCGAATTGAACCGCCGCCAGAAGAGTTGGAAGAAGCGTCGCGACGATGACTCCGATGGTCGGAATGAAGTGTAAAATAAAAACGAGCAGCGCCCAAAATTCCGCGAAGTCCAGCCCGACAATCCGCATCAGGATGTAGGACAGCAGTGCGCTGGTAAAACTTACCGCCGTTTTCACCCCAAGGTAGGTGTGAATGTCGTGGTCGATCCGGCGTATGATTCGGATGGCGTTTTTGCGACGTTCCAAATCTGGGAACAGAGCCTCCAGCTTGATCGGAACGAAGCGTCGTTCGAGCATGATAAACAGACCATAGATTACGACGAGAGTGACATCCTCCAGGACCCCGGCGACTTGCTTCGCGACGGCGGTGAACACCGATCGGAGATCGATCGCTTTGACCAATTGACGCAGCTCCGGAGGTTCCTCGATTCCGACCTCGGAAAAGACTTCCACCTGGAGTTGCTGTAACCGAGCCTGATACTTCGGTGCGGCGGCAGCAACAGACCGCGCGTTTTGCCCAATGATCAAGATTAACACAAAACCAAATCCGAAAATGATCCCGAACGCCAGGATGACAGAAATCACATTCGGAACAGGATGACCGGCGATCGGAATTTTCCGGATTAGGCGGCTCAATATGTCGACGAGATAGACGGCCAGCACGGCCATAACCAGGGGAACAAAAAAATGTTCGCCTTTGCTGAGCACGTCAAATGTGGCGATGACGATTCCAAGCGTGAGTGCAAAGGTGACGAGTCTGCGCAAGTAACTGACTCGTTTGATGCCAGGATCAATCATTGGGGGGCTCTTGGTCGATAGACGGTTCAGGACCGAAAACTGCCTTTTCAAGCTGTAATTGTTACTCGCTGCCCCGCATTCGCACTTTCTATCGCTCCAAGCACCATCGCCAGGCTCTGGATATTGTCTGCACTGCGTGTCTCCGCAGGGATTCCCTCAACAATGTTCCGCAAAAATTGGGACATCACGCTAAAGTGCCCACGAGTCTCGCCCGGATCGGGTTCTTCGGTCGGGACAAAACCTTCGCATTCGTAAAAAAAACCCTCTGGTTTCTTTACATATTCTCCTCGAATCTCGTCGAGGCCGTCCCAGCAGATCGTTCCCTTCGTGCCAATGATCCGCCACACACTATCCCAGGGAGTGCGCAAACCCTCAGAACACCAGCTTCCGCGAAATGTGCATCGGATGCCGGCCTTCATTCGAAACATTGCATGCGCTGAGGCGCCGTGGCGCCACCAGGACCCTTTCGGATTCCATTCATCGCAATAAACCGACTCCGCGTCCGCGCCAGTGATGTAGCGGACTGTATCAAACGGATGGATGGCCATATCCGTCAAAAGAACATGGTCCATTGTTTCGCGGAATCCGCCGAAATGAGGCGGGACAAAAAAATCGATGTTCACGGTCGTGATTTCTCCGATAAGACCTTGGTCCAACAGGCGCCGGATCTTCCGCACGCCCGGATGAAACCGGCGATTCTGGATGACCGCATGAACGAGGTTTTTCTTTTCTGCAAGATCAATCAGACGATGCGCATCGCTCAGGCTCATCGCAAGCGGCTTCTCTTCGAGCACGTGTAAACCGTTCATCAAGGCCTTTGTATCCACTTCGGCATGCGCCGCCGGAATGGTACAATCGAAAAGCATGTCAGCGCGGACTTTTCGGATCGCATCGTCCAGATTGTCAAACAACGCAGCTTCCAGTTGGAATTCGGACGCTCGCGCCCGAGCAAGTTCAAGATTCAAATCCACAAGTGCGGAGAGGCGGATACCAAGCTCCTTCGCGCTCCTGATCCACTCCGCGCTCATCGCGCCGCAACCGACCATGATAGCTGAAAAATTACTGGGCATGCTTTATTTATTTCACAATCAAGCGGACACCGGCCAGTATTTTGCACGTCCCGCGGACCCGTCAATCGTTATGCCCCCGATCCATTAGACGAAAATGCGGAGAAGTCCGATTTCTTTACCAACCCGATGAGCGACGAATTCTACGGCAACGGCTGCCTGCATTTTTCAGAGGTGTCAAAGTTTGAAGCTTGTAATGCGGGACTCTTTGTTTCGCCGGCGCACGGGATCCATCCCGAGCGGGTAATCGATTCCTATGAACTTATTCTTGTCCGGACGGGCACCTTGGTTCTGGGCGAGGAGACAACCGTGTTCGCGCTTGAACAGGGTGATACGCTGATTCTCTGGCCGGGTCGTGTTCATCGAGGTGTTGCACCCTATGCTGCGAATACCTCTTTTTATTGGGTTCATTTTTACCTAGGTGCAAAGGCGATCAGTCATGACGATGGAGCGTCTATTCCGCAGCATTGCCGGCTGCCCGAGCCTCTACGATTGACGGAACTATTCCTTCGCTTCCTGGACGACCAGGAGCGTCACCGGCTTGATGGAAGCTACGGTTCAACCTTGGTGAAACTGATGTTGCTCGAAATTGCGCTCCAAAACAGCCCGCATTTCTCCGCGGATATGCGATCGCAAAATCTCGCAATTCAGGCGCAGACCCTCATTACGCGTAACTTTCGTCAGCCGCTTTCCACTTCATTAATTGCGCGAAAACTCCAGCGCAATCCGGACTATCTTGGCCGGGTCTATCGCCAGACCTACGGCTGCAATCCCACCGAGGGAATTCATCGGGCTCGGATGAAACACGCGAAAAACCTGCTGCTTCTGACCTCGATGAACGTCGATGAAATTGCAGTCGCCTGCGGCTACGAGGACTCTGATTATTTTCGCAAGGTTTTCCGACGCTTCTTCGATATGCAACCTCGCCGCTTTCGAACGTTGCATGTCCAACAGCACTTGAATTCCGCTTAGCGCGAAACTTCGGCCAACTGATTGCTTAGCTCCTCACCCCGCTCAGTCGGAAACTGGATTGGCTCCTTCGACGAGACTCTTTTGCCGGCGGTAGACCTCCGTTACCAGTTGCAGCGCCGCGATCGACAACGGTATCGAAAACAAATCTCCAGCGATCGCGAGCACCGCTGCCAGGGTCCATTGGTCGTTTGTCGACGCCTGTAACGCGATTTCCAGTGAGACCTGAGTGACTCCGGTGTAAAGCAGAAACAAGGTCCACCAGCTCGCAATCACCCATGAACCAGGTCTTCGCGGCCAGTTCCTGGGATCGTCACTGGCTCGCCAAATCTCATTCATGACCTGAACCGGGCGAATCAAGCTCAGGATCGGGATGAAATAGTATCCCACCGCCCAGCCGGGCGAGAACCGTAATCCTTCCGCGCCAAACCCCTGGATGTTTTTGTACGCGCGGTAAATCCACTTTAGAAAAGTAATTCCGGTCAGGATACCTACACCAGACTGCAGCAGCCCGATAATGCCCTGCATTGGATCGTTGGTTGACACCTCGCTCGGGGATTCCTGTCCAATCTGAACCTGAGCAAACTCTACCACGTCATCGACCAGCGCGATGCAGGCCACGGCGACGCTGATCCAAAGCAGTCTCTGCAGGAATTTTGTCAGTCCGGACGGGTCGAGCAAAAATTGGTACGAAAAGACTCCTGTTTCCGGCTTATCCGGCACCGACTTCTCAGGCGTAAACGGAAATTCACCGAGCCATTGAGTGACCGGCTTCCATTCCGGCATGCCCTCCTGCCAGTAAATCGTCTCGCTCGGCATCAGGCCATCTCGCCAGAGACGACGGGTCTCTTCCTCGGACCGTTGAGTCATTTGACCGTCGGGATATCTGAGATAAATAGCGACCATGAAGGAGGAGTTCCCTATAGAACAGTACCGGCAGCCCCGCAAGTCGGGAAGTCGTAAGTTACGGAAGTTACAGAAGTTACAGGGATTCAGGAGGCGTGCCCCCGAAACAAAGAACGTCGTCCAGCCGACGGCCGAGTCTGCACGGACCACCCAAGGACCTATTTTCTACCGTACTCGCCGCCGGTGGCGGCGGTAAGCAATGACATCTGGAGAAGCCGAAGCGTCGATTCGTCCGTTATCTTTCTCCCTTCCAGGTCGGTCACGTAAAAGCTGTCAAAAGCGGCGCCTTTTTCGGTCGCGATACGAGACGACGCGATGTTCACCTTTGCGCGTGAAAGACAGATTAGCAGGTCGTACAACAAGCCGAGACGATCCGCAGTTTGCAGATCAATGACGGTGTAGCCTGAATGAATCTCATTGGAAATCACCAATTTCGTTGGTAGCTCAAGTCCAATCGGAAGATGAAATGCGGTGCGCTTCCTCGCCTTTTCCAAAAGCGGTGCGAAGTCGTAATCGATTTTTTCCAGCGACTCTTGCAAGACCGATTCCACCTGATGCAAATCTCGCTCGTCGGAGACGGGGCGAAAGCTCGTGTCACAGACGCGAAAGATGGCGAGCATCAGGTTGTCGACGCGCGTGTAGACATCTGCACTCAGGATGTTGATCGACGCTGTGGCGAATGAGCCCGCTATTTTGGCCATTAGCGCGGCGCGATCCCATGTGCAGATCCAGACTTCGCTATGACCCTGGTCCGGTTTGCTGTGCCATTTGACTGCTGCTGAAAGCGCCAACTCCGGATTGCGTAGTCGCAACTCCACGAAGCTCCGAAACAGACGGAGATGTCCGACGATCTCGTTTACATTGTGACTCTGAAAATAACGATCGGGCATTGAGCTAAAATGCACTTCGATCTCTTCCGCGGAGTCTTTCGCCATTTTCTTGGCGACTGCTTGTTGCAAGTCTTCCCGCGCAATCCTCCGTTCGGCGAAGAATTCGCGTTCATCATGCAAGTAGCTGGAGGTGGCGTGATAGAGTTGCCATACGAGGGTCTCCTTCCAGTCGGACCAGTTCTGCCCTCCTGTTCCCTGACCATCCGCCAAAGTCAGGAGCATCAGCCCATCGAGGTTTTCCGGATTGCGTACGACCTCCGCAAAATCCGCGATGGTCGCTGAGTCCTCGAGATTTCGACGTTGAGCATTCTCTGAAAGTGTCATGTGATGGTCCACGAGCAGGATCAGTCTGCGCCTTCTTTCAGGAGCAAGCTGGAGTCGGGCAGCGACCTTCTGCGAACTGAGCGCACTAGCTTCCGCATGGTGGCGTGCGCCCGATGCTTTCCCGGTATCATGGAGCAAGAGAGCCAGGTACAGTACGTAAGGATCCTCTAATTTCAAAAAGAGCGACTTGTAGGGTGCTAATTTTGGATCCTCCGTATCGATCAGTGAATCCAACTTTTCGATGCAGACCAGGGTGTGTTCGTCCGCCGTGTATCGGTGAAAAAACTCGTGTTGCACGAGGCAAGTCAATTCCCCGAATTCGGGCAGGTACTTTCCCAAAAAATCGACCTCATGCATCATCCGGAGAATGTGACCAACCTGTCCCTTTTTTGACAGAATGGCCTGGAACGTTTCCCGGGCGGACCGTGCGTACTGAAAAGTCCGATTGACCAGCCTCGTCCTCCGGCGAATCAACTGTTGGAGTTCGGAACTGAGTTCCAGTTCACGCTGCTGCGCATACAGGAAGACGCGGATCAGCCGGAAGGGATCTTCGTGAAATATTTCCGGATTTTCTGCATAAATGAGTCTGCCGTGGCTGTAAAATCCGTCGAACTGTTCGGTTTTAAGCTTGCGCTTTGCTAAAAATCCGAACACCGGCTTTTGCTCTTGCTCGCTGATGTCCGGTAACAGAAATCCTTCTGTGACGCGCTTTGCTGTCAGGTAGATTGTTCGGCCGTGCTGGTAATAGTCCCGCATGAACGACTCGCTGCGGCGAAGCACGTTCTTCTGCGGATAATGGAATGAATTAGCGATCTGGCCCTGATAGAAAAGGGTTAGCAAATCTGAGGCCCGCTTGCTCAAATAATGTAATTCCGTTCGAACCCGCAGCAAAAAATCGTAAGCGCGATCAATGGCACGGCGATCACTCTCGCTGATATATTTCCGTTCAACGAGCTTGGCAGTGCTCATCACTCCGTCACGGAAATAGCAAATCCATTGCATGTTATGGTAATCACGTAACCCGCCACATCCATTTTTGATGTTCGGTTCCTGCATGAACACCGAACCCCCATATTTTCGATGGCGATCATCCTGGTTTTCGAGGCGCCATTTCAGGTAATGATCGACCTGCCCTCTGACACAGCGCTCGAAAAACTCCCTCCTGAACTTGGAGTGTCGTCGGTAATCACCAGCCAGGAACCGGGACTCCAAAAGAGAGGTTTTGGTCAGCACATCGGCGTTCGCAAGCTTGATCGCTTCATCGATGGATCGGGTGGAGTGTCCAACCTTGAAGCCGACATCCCATAACATGTACAGAACCTGTTCGATCACCTCGGTGGCCTCGGCGGAAATCCGGGCTGAATCGTGCAGAAACAAAATATCGACGTCGCTGTAAGGACTCAATTCTCCCCGGCCGTAGCCACCGATCGCCAACAGGGCAACTGGTGGCGGTTTCTCTCCATAGGTGGACCCTTCCAGGGCTCCCTCGAACAAATGCCGGAGGACGATATCCAACAGCGCAGCGCGATCCCGAACTATCTCCAGGCCCCCCGCTCCGGAGTAATGTTTCAACCGGAGCCGGTGTTCCTCTATCTTGAGAAATTTCTTATATAGATCCAGGCGTTCCCGAAGGCGCCTGCTACCCTCTGACGATAACTGGCGCTCGGCGTGCGCCAGAATTTTCTCAAGATGTTGGGACATTTACGGCAGAACCGCAGAATACATGAAATCTTCGGAATTGCAGACGAGAAAATTCCTGTAAATCCAGTTTTTAGGCAAAATTCTCAAAGCCCCGCGACGCGTTCCCGGAGTTGCACGAGTTTTGCCAGGAAGTCTCTCTCTCGTTGGCGATGTTCCGCAACGATAGCGGCAGGTGCGCGCGCAACAAAGCTCGCATTCCCAAGCTTTTTTCGGACGGTTTCAATTTCCGCATCGAGTTTTGCGATCTCTTTTGTCAGCCGTTCCTTTTCCACCGAAAAGTCAATAATTCCCTCTAGCGGAATGAAGATCTGACCCAGCGGGGTCACTCCGACCGGCACTCCCGGCTTCCCCACAAATTCCGGGTCAACATCAAACGGATCTCCGTTGACCAAGCGCCCAAACACTCTGAAGTCGCCTGACAGGGCAGGTTTAAAGATCATCCGCACCCGCTTGTTCGACGGGATTCGATACTCCGCCCGAAGATTGCGGGCAATAGTGGTCGCTTCGTACACCTTCTGCGCAAAACCGATTTCGTGCGGATTCAGTCGAGCTTCGTCCACCCGCAAATTCTTCACCGAAGCAAATTGAATGCTGGAATCACCGAATCCCATGCGATGCCAGAGTTCTTCGGTAATATGCGGCATAATCGGATGGAGCAATCGCAAGACGCTGGAAAGGACATAGTCCGTCACGCTCAGGCAATTCAGACGCACGCTCTCTTGTTTGCTCTGTAGTTCCGTCTTTGCCGCCTCGAGATACCAATCGCAAAAATCGCTCCAGACAAACTCGTAGAGCGATTGCGCAACCTCCGTAAAAAGGTAGCCGTCATAGGCATTTTCCACGCGATCGACTGTCTCGTTCAAGCGGAGCAGAATGTGCGCGGAATAGGGACTGAACGGCTCCGGCGCCAAAGAGTTGGTTGGAGGTCCCTGCAACTGCCGGAACCGGCACGCGTTCCAGAGCTTATTCGCAAAATTTCTTCCCTCCTCAATCTGCTTTTCATCGAAGCGGATGTCCTGGCCGTGCGGGGCAATCCGCGTCAAACCGAATCGCAGCCCATCGGCCCCAAACTTCTCGATCAGGTCAAGCGGGTCGGGAGAATTTCCAAGACTCTTCGACATTTTCCGCCCCTGAAGATCCCGAATGAGCCCTGTGAAAAACACATTTTCAAACGGAATCCTTCCCTGGTATTCGAATCCCGCCATAATCATCCTGGCAACCCAGAAGAAAATAATGTCGGGCGCCGTGACCAGGTCCTGGGTCGGATAAAACCGTTTCCTCGTGGCCTCGTCCATCGTGGCGAACGGCCAGAGCCACGCCGAAAACCAGGTGTCGAGCACATCGGCGTCCTGGTGCCAGTTCTCTTGATCCGGAGGCGGATCCGTGTCGACGTGGATCCGGCCGGGATCATCGTTATGATACCATACCGGAATTCGGTGCCCCCACCAGAGCTGCCGGCTGATACACCAATCCTGGATATTTTCAATCCAATGCTCAAATGTCCTGATCCAGCGTTCCGGCCGAAACCGGATCTGACCAGTCGAAACCGCCTGCAGAGCTTCTTGGATACGCGGGTACTTCAGGAACCACTGCTCGCTGAGACGGGGCTCGATCGGGACCCCTCCTCTTTCGCTGTATCCAACATTGTTCTGGTAATCCTCTTCCCGGACCAGCAATCCCAAGTCACGCAGTTTTTCCGTGGCCCTGGTGCGCGCCTCGAATCTATCCATCCCGTCGAATTCCTCGCCGGCCAGCGCATTCAGGGTGCCGTCCGGGTTCATCACGTCGACCACTTCCAGGCCATGCCTTTGGCCGATCGCAAAGTCAACCTTGTCATGAGCGGGGGTCACTTTGAGAACGCCGGTGCCAAACGCCGGATCGATTTCGCCGTCGCCGATGATCGGGATCCTGGCCCGCGGAAAAGGTCGCCAGCAATGTTTCCCGATCAACTGGCTATACCGAGGATCGCCGGAATTGACCGCCACGCCAGTGTCGCCCATCAACGTCTCCGGACGGGTGGTCGCGATCTCGACGAAGCTTCCGGGTTCTTCGACCACCTCGTACCGGATGTAATAAAGTTTGCCGTTTGTAGGCGTCGCGATGACCTCTTCGTCGGATAATGCGGTTTGATAGAATGGATCCCAATTGACCATCCGTTTGCCGCGATAGATCATCCCTTTTCGATAAAGGTCCACAAAGGTCTCCTGCACCGTTCGACTGTACTCCGGATCCATGGTGAACCGTTCGCGGGACCAGTCGCACGAACAGCCTAGTTTCTTCAGTTGCTGAATGATGATTCCGCCGTATTTCTCTTTCCATTCCCAGACCTTTTGCACAAACGCTTCGCGACCCAGGTCATGTTTCGTCTTTTTCTCGGTGCGAAGCCTTTTTTCGACGACGTTTTGGGTCGCGATACCGGCATGATCCATGCCAGGCAGCCAGAGCACCTCTTTTCCCAACGCACGCGCCCGTCTTGCCAGAATATCCTGGATTGTGTTGTTCAAAACGTGCCCCATCGTCAACACGCCGGTCACATTCGGCGGAGGAATCACAATGGCATAAGCCGGCTTCTCCGACTCTGTATTCGCCTGGAAACATTTTTGTTCCAGCCAGATCCGATACCATTTTTCCTCCACCAACTTCGGCTCGTAGGCGGTTGAAATCTCGGCACTCATGGGAAGCGGAATTTGACGCCGGGGTCGCGGTTCCGCAACTGCAGAGTTAGGGCGTTCGGCACTCAACATTCAACGTTCATCGTTCAACGGCGCGCTTGCACAGTCGGATTCGAAGAGGCAAAGCACTGCGCCGCCTTACGTCGAACGCTGAACGCCGAACGCTGAACGCTAGACGCGCCTCAGCGTCACTTCATCGAGATGAGAAAATGCTCCCAATCGCCAATATTGTGAGCGTTTCGAATAAAAGAACTGACCGGCAACTCTCGCGGCGTCTGCGGTTTCTTTTTTAGTTGGAGACCTACCTCTTCAGGCAAACGGTTGCCTTTCAGGCTATTGATCCGCTTATCGGCCAGGACGCAGTTTTCCCAGGAAGTCAGGCCCCCGCGCGAGCGGGGCACGATATGATCAATGTTGCCCTCATGCGGAGCGAGTTTTTTGCCCGTATACTGACAGTGGCCTCCGTCGCGTTCCCAAATTCCCTTCGCGGATAGCTTCGGCCGACGCTTCGGCACCTTGTTGTAGCGGGCCAGAACCAAAACAGTCGGGACGCGAACTAAACCGCGGACCGTCCGGACGGCGTAGTCTTCTTCCCTGACCGGGAGACTCAGCCAATCGTGCCATCGAACCGGGCACATATCGCCCGCGCCAAACATGTCGAGGGCGGTCGCGTTGCCGTTTGCCATCATGCAAAAAGCCTGCGCTGGCGTCTTTACATCGATCGCCTGCCAATTTCGATTCAATACGAGAACCGTTGCTTTGTTCAAGACGTCATTCATACCGTCTTCTCACTTTACGTCCTGGCGAAAAACCGTTGAACAAATGCCTCAAAAGAGGCAAGTCGTCCAGCACAGAAAGTACTCCTTTATGTTTCCCACCTGCGATTACCACACACATCCACAGGGACACGCCGTGCGCCCGTACACGATCGAGCTGTTGCAGCCTTGGATCGAACAATGCCGTGCGAAACAGATTCAGAGCATCGCATTCACCGATCACGACCGTTACGTGGACGGCGTAGATTTTGGCGTGATCGACCGTCTCCGAGAGCGGAACCCGGACATTGAGATCCTCGCTGGAATCGAGCTCGACAACGATCCGGTTACCTCAACAGCCGGACTGCGTTGGGTGGAAAGGAATTGGGAGCGGCTCGATTTTGTTCTCGGTTCGGTTCACTACTTCAAAGGTGAGACCGAGATGCTGGACCGCGCCGGTGAGCCCGGCCAGATCGAAGCACGCGGCGTTTCGGAAGCATTCGATCAATACGTGTGCGAACTGGAGAAACTTCTGTCGCGGGGTCACATCGATTGCCTTGCACATCTTGACCTGGTGAAAATCCACGGATTGTCACCGGACCGATATGATCCAGCCGTCCAATTTCGCCCGATTCTCGAAATCGCACGAAAAGCAGGTCTGGCAATCGAAGCGAGCACAGCCGGCTGGCGAAAGGCCGTGCACGAACAATATCCGCACAGCGCCATTCTACGAGCAGCCGTCGAACTCCAGATTCCGGTCACTGCCGCCTCGGACGCACACTCGCATGCTCAGCTAGCCGCTGATTATGAGCAGCTGGCTGCCGTTCTCAACACTGCTGGTGTCACCGAGATTGTAACGTTTCAACGGCACAAACCAGCCAGAAGAAACTAAGTAAGGCGTCCCGCCTTACTGTGGAGTTTGGACATTTCGCCGCCATTTGCGCGGCTGGGTCTAAAGCTTGGGCTATGCTTAGCTAAAGCGTTATAAATGGGCCGGCTGCGGCCCGAAGGGCCAGGAGAACTTAGCCCAGGCTTTAGCCTGGTTTAGATCAAAAAAACCGTTCCGCCCTGTAGGGGCGTGAGGCCGGCCTCCGATGGCAAACATCCTGCATCGCGGGAGCGTTTTCCACCCCCCTTCAGGGCGACCGTCGCTACGAAATTAACCCAGGCTTTCTTGGCCCTTCAGGCCGTACCCCTTCGGCGCAAAAAGGGCCGCTAGCCAAGTCAGGCAGGCCCGTATTGATTGAGAAGACGTTTCGAAAAAACCTCGGCGTACGCGCGAGTATTCTTCCTAAATGTCCAAACCCCAGGGTAAGGCGGGACGCCTTACTGCCTCCTGCCTTCCGCTAACCCGTCTCGAGCAGGACCATGCCCTGAACAATTCGGGTTTCCAGCGAGTCGATTTCCAGTTGCAGCGCTTGTCTGGCCGTGGCCAGAAACGAATTCGAGCTGTCTGTCAGAGCCACGTTCAGCTTGCCGGCTACTTCTTTTAAATTCTCCAGGCAGCATTCGAGCAGAGTCTGCTTTACGGCAACCGCGCAGTTCTTTGCGGAATCGACTAACCGGACTCCGGGTCCGCAGACTTCCTGGATTAAGGGCGCCAACAACGGGTAATGCGTGCAACCCAGAACCAGCGTGTCGATTCCCGCATTGATCACCGGATCGAGGTAACGATGCAGGACCTCCCGGGTCACCTCCTCCTCCAACCACGCCTCCTCCACCAGCGGCACAAGCAAGGGACAGGCCTGGCTGGTAACGCGCACGGCAGGGTTCAACGCCTGAATTGCCCTCTCATACGCCTCGCTCTGGATCGTCGACTTCGTTCCGATCACGCCGACATGGTCAATCCGAGTTACTTTGACAGCCGCCCGGGCCCCAGGAGCTATCACGCCCACCACCGGAACCTTCAAAATTTCCTGGAGTTTCGAGATCGCTAACGAAGAAGAAGTGTTACACGCAACAACGATCATCTTAGCGTTTTCAGCGAGTAGCAGTCCGCTGATTTCGATGCTGTACCGCTCGATGGTCGATTTGCTCTTACCGCCGTATGGAAGTCTGGCGGTATCGCCGATATAGAAAATGTCTTCGTGCGGCAACAGATCGCGGAGCGCGCGAACAACGGTCAAGCCGCCGATGCCCGAATCAAATACTCCAATGGGCCGAAGCGATGGCTCACTTTCGCCCATCTTCAGGGAGCGTATAGACATTCGGCTTGAGCGGGTCCCAGACTGAAACTTCCGGAGCCGCCGATTCTGGCGAGGATGCGTCGCTGCGCTTGACCATAATCTGTTCTGAACTTCCTCCCCGGTTCATCGCGCGGTTGTACGAGAGTATGCCCTGCAAAATCGCTTGAGCCAGGAGCTGTCGGTAAATTGGCGCCGCAATTCGGACGCGATCTTGCGGGTTCGTCAGAAATCCTCCTTCAATGAGGATTCCGGGGATGTCCACGTCTCGCAGAACGATAAAACGAGCCCGCTTAATCCCCCGGTCACTAACACCCACCCGAGTGATCAGCGCCGCGTGCATCGCGGTCGCCAAGGCTATGTTTTCGGGGTCGCGTACATTGCCGATGCAAGGCTGAAAATCCACCATAGTGAGGTTCAGGCTGTTCGTCGACGGTACTCCGCGCGGTGCCAGGCTATAGGTCTCTATCCCACCCGCCTCCTCGCGCGCCCCGGCGTTAAAATGCACACTCACAAAGACCGCGTTTGATTGCCGGCTTGCAAATGCTGCCCGATCTTCCAGCGGGATAAATACATCTGAGGACCGTGTGAGACGAACATTGAACCCTGCTCTTAACAATAATTCGCGGGCACGCTGCACCACGTCGAGCGCAAAATCTTTCTCGCTCCCTAAGATGCTTTGTGCACCCTGATCGAACCCGCCGTGGCCCGCATCGAGAACCACCGTGTGAATGGGCTTCGCGGCAATTCTCGCCGGACGCAAAACCGGTTCGACCAGCTTACTCAGATCCATTCTCGACATCAGGATCCGGTCGTCGACCTTGATGATGGGGAAACTGAGAATGAACTTGAGCCCGTTCAGGTAAAGTTCACGAGAGTTAACTCCGCCCAGCATCCGCAGAGTTGCTCCTTCAAGGTTAATATTATCGCCGGAATAGCTGGCCTGGGTGAAGCTGTAAAACTTCGCCACTTCTTCGATCGGTACGTAATCACGCCCGTCGTGCCGAACGAGCGTCCACTCAAACGCCACCGCCTGACATGCAAACAAGAATAGCACCGCAACGCAAACCATCCCCGAGCGGATCACGACCGAGAGAATGCTTCCGGAGTCAAGCATTAGCAAGGAAAAAGGAAGACGCCTGAATCCAGGAGGCAGAACTCAGAATTCAGAAGTTGCAGGAGTTCAGGAGCGAAATAACTATGGCTTGGACACATGCTGCAAAAAATTGGCTGCTAGCCTTCGAAGAACGCTAATCCGAAGCGATGAAAAACTGTCCAGGACTTGAAAGCTGTCCCATTCTGCAACTCCAGCAACTCCTGAATTCTGATTTTCTGATTTTCTGATTTCCGCCTGCTATGCTTCCTTATCCTGAAGCTCGTAGGCCAACACGCTCAAGCTATAGATAGCCGCCGTCTCAGTGCGAAGGACGATGGGACCGAGGCTGACAGGAATGCAACCGGCGCTTATTGCCCGAGACGTCTCAGCCGGCGTGAAATCGCCTTCCGGCCCAATGAGCATCAGTGCGGAACTCGGTCTTCGTCCGTGCTGGTCACGAAAGTTTGCTAGCACTTTCTTGAAACTGCGCGCATCATTCTGAAGAGAAGCGACCAAGGGAAGTTCATAGCGATCGAACTCCGCAAAAAATTGTTTGGGAGTCAACGGCTCTGCAATTTCAGGAAGCCAGTCCTGCCCGGATTGTTTTCCCGCTTCAATAACCACCTGCTTCCATTTTCCTCGCTTTTTTTGCAATTCACCCTCTTCCAGTTGGACGACGGTCCGATCCGAGAGAAGCGGAACAATTTTCGTAACACCGAGTTCTGTAGCCTTCTGGATAATCAAATCCATATTTTTCCCCTTGGGAATCGCTTGCGCGAGAGTGATAGCGCAGCGAAGCGGCTCGGATCTTGCCGAGATCAGCTCTTTCAGATGGACACTGCCCTTTTCGATCGCCGTGATTTCCGCCGTAGTTTCCGAACCACGCCCGTTAAAAACGACAACCCGGGATCGCACGCCCAGCCTGAGAACGTCGATGCAATGATGCGCTTCTGACTCTTCAAGCACCAATGGCTTGAGGCTCCATCGCTCCGGGGGAATATAGAACCGATGCGCGCTCACTGAACCGATCAACGGAAAAAATCCTTGGCTTTGTCAAAGAAAGTCTTGTGCATCGGGCTGTTATCGTCGCCACACGAGGAAGCGAACTCCTCGAGCTTTCGCCGTTGTTCGGAGTTCAACCTGGTCGGAACTTCAACGATCACTCGCACGCGCAAGTCCCCTCTGTTCCTGGTGTCCATGTTCTGCACACCGTGGCCGCGTAACCTGAACTGCGTGCCGCTCTGAGTTCCCGGCGGGATTTTTAACAGTGCCTGACCTTGGAGCGTCGGCACTTTCGCTTCGCCGCCCAAAGCCGCAGTGGCAAACGAGATCGGGACATCACAGTAAAGATCGTCATCTTCCCGCGTGAAAATCTCATGCTCCCGCACATGCATGACCACGTAAAGATCCCCAGCAGGACCGCCACGAATTCCCGCCTCACCGTTCCGGGACGACCGGAGTCGGGCACCGTCATCAATTCCCGCGGGGATCTTAAGCTTGACTCGCGACCTCTTCTCCAACCTGCCGTCCCCTCCGCACTCCCGGCACGGCCGGTCGATTACCTGACCGGTTCCGTGGCAGCGCGGGCAGGTCTGGGAAACCTGGAAAAAACCACGCGAAGTAATGACTTGGCCGCGGCCCTGGCAAGTCGGACAGGAGGTTGCGCGAGAACCGGATTCTGCGCCCGATCCGCCGCAACTGCTGCACGTCTCGTGCTTGAGGATTTCGATCTCTTTTTCGGCGCCAAACGCTGCTTCCTCTAAAGTGATCTGCAGATCATATCTTAAGTCGGAACCACGCTGGCGGCCGCTCCGGTCCCTGGTAGCCACCCCAGACCCAAAAATTTGGTCAAAAATTCCCCCGCCGCCACCTTCTGCGCCCATTCCAAAGACCTCGCGGAAAATATCGAACGGATCGTGAAACCCGCCGGCTCCCCGGTTGACGCCGGCTCCAGCCCCGGCACCAAACGCGGCGTGCCCATAGCGATCGTAGGCAGATCTCTTGTTCTCGTCGATGAGGACCTCGTAGGCCTCGCCGAGCTCTTT
Organism: uncultured Verrucomicrobiae bacterium; assembly: GCA_963846195.1. Classification (GTDB taxonomy): domain Bacteria; phylum Verrucomicrobiota; class Verrucomicrobiia; order Chthoniobacterales; family JAFAMB01; genus JAFAMB01. The sequence continues at coordinate 88,574 of CAWJVG010000012.1, read as the reverse complement.
GAATTTCTCTTCTGCCCCGGAGTCTCCGGGATTTTTGTCCGGATGGAACTTAACCGCTAGTTTGCGATACGACTTCTTGATATCGTCTACGCTGGCGCTCCGCTCCACTCCCAAAACATCGTAATAATCTCTTTTCGTAGCCATTGGTTATGTCCCGGCACCGGGCGTTGCAGCATCCACGCCGACCGGCGCTCCCTTTGAGACCACCACGTTCGCGGGACGAATCAATCGATCTTTCAATTTGTAGCCTTTTCGCAGTTGCCGGATGACGATGCCCTCGGGCACTTCCTCGCTTAGTTCCTGCGCGATTGCCTCGTGCACGTTAGGATCAAATTGTTGCCCAGTCGCGTCCACTGTCTCCACTCCGCAACTGGCTAGAAAATCCTGCAACTGCCTGAAGACCATCATCATCCCATCCTGAACCGCCGACTGACTCCCTCCAGCCTTGGCTGCCTGCAGGCCGAGTTCAAAATTATCGAGAATCGGAATCAATCGCTCCAAAAAGCTCGTATTGGCGTACCGGATCGCATCGTCTTTCTCGCGAGCCATCCGTTTGCGATAGTTGTCCAGATCGGCAACCGAGCGCAGAGCCACATCCTTGTATTTGCTCAACTCGGCCTTCAACTGGACAAGTTGATCCTGCGGATCATCGTTTTGTCTTGGCCTGGCTTCGGAGCTTTTATCGTCCGGAGTGGATGGCGTTTCTACATTTCGCATTGTGGAGTTCCCTTCCGGGGGAGCATCAGGCTTCAGAGCCCTTCCAGGCGATGGCATGTCATCGATCAGCTTCTCTTCCGCTTCAAATTTATCTTCTTGGTTCGACTCATTCATATCTTCCGAATCGCAATCAGCGTAATATCGTCATTCTGCGGATAATTGCCTACGAAGGTCTTTAAGTCGGCCGTCACCCGACTCAAGATTGCTGGAGCTCCGTCTGCCGCACTGGCCTGAATGGCCTCGGTCAATCTCGACATCCCAAATTCCAATCCATTCGCATCTAACGCTTCGGTCACACCATCAGTGTACAAAATCAGGCAATCACTGGTCTCCAGGTGTACGCGACAATCACCAGTCACCCTATTGAAAACACCCCCGCTGTCAATTCCTAGCGCCATCCCGGGCGGGTTGATCTTTACGACCGAAGCATCTGCGGCCCGATACTGCAAGGGAGCGTCGTGACCGGCCCTGGCTAGGACAAGTTCGTTATCGGCCTTGTGGGCAATCAGGTAAGCCATGCTGATAAACATGTCCTCCCGAATGTCGGGATAAAGCTGGCGATTGACCGCCTGCAACACGGTCGCGGCTGACTCGCTTGAGCTGGCAAACGAGCGTAGCACGCTGCGGCACATCGCCATGATCAAAGACGCCGCAACCCCTTTGCCCGAAACATCCGCAATCGCGATCCCGAGACGCTGATTGTCCAAGGCAATGTAGTCATAGTAGTCCCCGCTCACCCGGCTGGCCGGAATATTCAGCCCCGCAATTTCAAATCCTTCGAAAGCAGGCGCGGCATTCGGCAGAAGGATCCTCTGAATATCACGCGCCACATCAAGTTCCCGGTCAATCCGTCTTTTCTCGCTCGCCTCTGAATAGACCACCGCATTGTAGAGAGCGAATGCCGACTGCTCGACAATCGACTGAAACACCAAAAAATCAGAGGGAGAAAAAGGCGTGCTCATCGGGCCGTTCGCAACCGCGAGCACCCCGAGATTCTGATTTGCGTAAACCAAGGGTGCGATCATGACCGAGTCCATCTCAACAGACAAATCCCTCAGACGCTCAAGACGAGGGTCTGCGTCCCGGCTCGAAAGGAACAACGGCTCTTTTCTCTCCCAAACTGCGCCAAGCAGACCTTCGCCGGGCTTAACGGTGTGGAGCCGAAGATAACTCTCCAGCGCCAACGGCGAATTCAGACTTTGCTGGGAGATGTTTCGGGGCACTTCGACCAGCGGTGGGCAATCCTTCGAAATAAAGCTTGGCACCAGCAGCTTGCCCGTCCTGTCCACAAGATAAAGTGAGCCCCCGTGCGCATCGGTGATTCGGGTTGCCCCTTCGACGATCAAACGGTGAAGATCCGACGACCGCAGGTTATCCGAGAACGCTTCACCCAAGCCGTGGAGAAAATCAAAGACCCTGTCTTCCTCAACCTGCAGTTCTTCCCGCGCCCGCTTCAGTGCTTCAATTAATCGACGCTGCCTGAGATTGGTCCCGACGAGCACAATGACAGTGGCGGCGAGTAGTCCTATGAGCAGAAAGGACCACATTGAATCAAACTATTTTGAACCGGCGCGAAGATCTTGCTTCAGATACTCGAGAACGTCTTTGAATCGCGCAAGATTCTCTGGATCAGCATCTACCAGAGCTTCGTGCGCCTCAATCATACACTCGGCTTGATCGGTGCGCCCTATCGCTGGATCAGCGTCTAGCGGCGCCGCTTCGACCAGGCTATCGGTCATCTCCGGCACCTTCGATTCCACCTCAAACAGGTTATTTAATCCCAAATTCCGTAGCAGATCCGTGTTGCGTTCATTGGCATTTCGCACCAGAAGCGACCCGTTGCCGAACTCCCGAAGGCGCAACGCAATTCCGGCGAGCGTCCCCATAAACGTGGAATCCATCACCGGACAGGCCTGCAGATCCACCACAAAATTCCGAAAACCGCGCTCCAGCATCTGCTTGGAGAATTCCTTCAATGCCGGAGAACTCTGAAACGAACCTTTCCCTTCCACCTTGACATGGACACCCCGGTTCGTCACCCCGACCAAGATAGAAGTTGGCGAATTCACAAAACTCCCGAAATATATCTTCCCCGGCGTTTATGTGTCAAATTCAAGACTTTCAAGCGAGTTCATTGCCATGTTCGGGACTGAAGAAGCGCCACAATTTTTCGGCCCTCGATCAAAATCGCTCTCCACGAGGTGATCGGTCCATCGGTTTCGTAGTCGTTACCTACAATGGCAAATTCGGACGTATGGCTTCCCTTCGCATTCGGATAATTTAATTCCCTGCCCTGCACATAATTCTTGAGATTCGCTTGACGGTATTCCAAACGAATTGTGAGGTCTGCCGGTCTTTTTGCACGCCAAAAAAAGGTGAAATACTGACCTGTTCTGGCTGAAACGTCCGTGCCATCCAGCGCTCCCCAGAGCCTGTGTTTCCGTTCGAAGTCGATCATCAAGTCTTTCGTCGGGATAGGGGTTGCTCCTGGCACGATTACTGCATTCCGGAAAATCTGGAATTTGCGAAATTCAAAAGCGTCATCGATCGCCAGGGGCAAGACGTTGGCGCTCTCAATCGGCACCGGATTCTCGGCTCTGACCATTATGCCCCCTAGAAGCATAGCTAGAAGCGCCCCTGGGACCAGAAATCTCATGAAGAGCGATCAAACCCCGAAGCCGCAGAGGTGTCAACCAGGAGTTTAGCTTGACCGCTCGGGAACCCTATCCGGTTCTGATCGCTTCATGGTTCGGTCAGCAACACACCGGGGATTCACGCCCTGCGGCAGTCGGTTCACCCTTCCGCACTCCCACGCAGCCCAGCAGATCCAAAAGTACCTATTGATACAGAATCTATTAGAATTACTCAGAAGCAAATTTACCAGGACCAACTTTCTTGACACCTTTCAATCGGTAAATTCGCGCGAACAGGTTCTTCTTTGGCTCAGGTGACGCAAATTTATAGCCGTTGGAGAAAAGACCATCCAGGATTTCAGAGACGCTCATCGGCGAATCCTTGGACTTGAGAACTTGCACAACAGCGGGAGCCAGGGGGCCCGTCGGCGAAGTGGTCCGGCGACCCCTGCTTTTTTCGGACCGAGCCGTTGTGGCTGCCTTTTGGATGCCCGCTCGGCCCGGCGCGGTAACCTGGGTTGAACTAGCCTCTTTACCTGCTTGCAATAAGCTACCAAGTTCTCCCTGCAGTCGCTCGATGCGCTCCTGTATTTCCGCTGCTTTTCGAAGAGTGGAGGAAGATAGTTTCACAGGCGCAAGCTATGCTCTGGATCTTACTTTGCAAGAAACTTTAGGTAGCTTGAATTTTTCAATTCGATTTAGTTAGGTCCTTCGATCGATAGTTGATTTGGAATGGTTCTCGCATAACACTGTTCCAATGGCCAAGACCGCCACTACATTTGCGCCTGGGCGCGTCGAAATTCTTGGAAATCACACAGACTACAATCTTGGATATGTCCTTTCGGCCGCTATCCATTTAGGGGTAACAATTGAAGCATCTCGGCTCTCAACAAACATTCTGGAGATTAGTTCGAAGACGAATCGGCGAAGCGTTAGCATTGAGTTAAATAAGCTTCGATCCCTCGCAGAGGAAGCCTGGGCAAACTATCCAATTGGAGTCGTTAAGATGCTGTCGGATGCCGGTTTTCAACTGGGCGGGATGCGCCTCACCATCTCGAGTGATCTACCTCTCGGCGCCGGCTTGTCTAGTTCAGCGGCATTGGAAGTGGCGACTGCTATGGCCGCCAAGGCGTTGTTCCAACTCGAGATTGAAAAAATGCAGCTCGCTCAGCTTTGCCAGCAGGCGGAAAACCAGTTTGTTGGGGTGCAGTCAGGGTTATTGGATCAGGCTTCCTCCGTCTTTGGAAAGAGCCATCAGCTGATCCTTTTGGATTTTCTCAAGGTCACCGTAGAGAACGTTTCGCTGCCATCAAACGCCTCCTTGCTTCTGTTAAATTCCGGGGTTCCGCACCAACTCACCGGCGGCGAATATAACGAGCGGCGAAAACAGTGCATGCTCGCTGCCAAATTGATGGGTGTCTCATCACTTCGCGAAGCAAGCCTGTCGCTCCTTGAAGGCTCCGATCTCGAAGACGTGACCCGCCGGCGAGCACTTCATATCATCGGGGAAAACGACAGAGTTCTTCGGGGCGTTCAAGCGTTGCGTTCCAATCAGCTTGGGGCGTTCGGTGAACTGATGTTTGCCTCGCACGCCAGTTCCCGGGTAAATTTTGAAAACAGTACGTCCCATCTGGATACCCTGGTGGACCTGGCGCGGAAGACCCCGGGTGTATTCGGATCGCGATTGACAGGAGGTGGTTTTGGAGGATCGACGGTGTCACTCGTGGAAACACTGCGCGCAGATGAAATTGTCCAAACCATTTCCAGCGAGTATCGCAGGATCACCGGTGCGACTTGCTCATCCACCTTGACCGAACCTTCCGAAGGCGCGCGGATTCTGGCTTTAACAGCCAATCGCTCTGGCTCGCGAGATTTTCGGGCTAAAGAACCTCTTCTTCCGCTTGCAGGCCGGAATCCTCACGGATGGATCGGAGCCGGCGACGAACCCCGAGCTTCGACTGGGGTCCATTGATGAGGTCCACCACGACTCCTACCAGTGCCGGGGCAGTCGTTGCGATCGCCAGGCAAAGCAGCCCAATCGCTGCAGTATTTCGCCTGTTTTCCGTAACTTTGCCTGCCAGTAATATCCCAATTCCGCAGCCAATCGCCGCCTGCGAGATCGTGAGGAGTGCCGCTGCCGGGAGCGAAAGAACGATGGTCTTATAATTATCGCTCGACATAAAACAGTAGTACTTTGTTGAGGGGTTGGCGAACATCTGTAGCTTCCGGTGCCCTTTATCGTTAGTCGAAGAAAAATCTTGGGCGATATTCGAGCGATGTCGAATGTTTTTTATGCACTGATATTGGCAGGGGGCAGCGGTGAGCGATTCTGGCCATTGAGCCGGAGAACGGCGCCAAAGCAGCTGTTGCGACTCTTCAGCTCTCAAACCCTGGTCGAAGAAACTGTCCGCCGCCTGGATGGCCTTGTTCCCCAAGAGAATATATTGATCCTGACCAACCAGGAGCAGGAGGCTGCGATACGGGAGCTATTGCCCGACCATCCGGAGGACAATGTATTGGCCGAACCGGCAAAACGGGATACAGCGGCAGCCATTGCGCTCGGCGTAGGCATCATCGCTGCACGAAACCCTTCCGCGACGATGGTCGTGCTGCCCGCCGATCATCGAATCTCCGACAAGACTGCATTTCAGGCGGATCTGAAAAGCGCTGCCAGCATCGCACAAAAGAGCGGAGACTTGATTACGATCGGGATCAAACCCACCTGGGCCTGTCCCGGCTTCGGTTACATCGAGCGCGGCAGACAAATCGAGAACTCCAATGCATTTGAGGTAATCCGCTTTCGTGAAAAGCCTGATCCAGATCTCGCAGAGTCATTTGTGCGAAGCGGCAACTTTTACTGGAACGCAGGCATATTCATCTGGTCTGTCAATTCCATCCTGACCGAGTTCAACCGTCACGCACCGGATCTCGCAGAATTCGTGTCTGCGATCCGCAATTCCTCCGATAAAAAAAAGTTATTAAGCGACCGCTTCCAGAGCCTGCGAAAGACTTCGATCGACTATGCGATCATGGAGAAGGCCAGCCGCGTCCTGGTAAAGCCTGCGACCTTCGACTGGGACGACGTCGGGAGCTGGACCGCTCTTTCGAAATATCTGGAACAATTGCCAGGAAGCAACGCCGCCAATTGTCCAGTGACGCTCGAAGCGGCCTCCAACAATATCGTTTTTTCAAATTCGAAAATCCACGTGGCGCTCCTCGGGGTGAGCGATCTGGTGGTAGTCCAAACAGTCGACGCGATCATGGTCTGTCACCGCCACGATGTGGAGAAGATCAAAAATCTAGTCCAGACGATACCGAAACAACTCCAATGAATACGCGCTTGCTCGGCATTGATCACGGAGACAGCCGAATCGGTCTTGCTATTTCCGACGAGCTTGGATCCTTCGCTCATCCGTACCGAACCTTACAGTCCGGGGCTCATGTGGTTGAGGAGATTCGCGCAATTGTCGATCGCGAAAAGATCAGTGGGATTGTCATTGGGCTACCAAAAAATATGGATGGGACGCTTGGCCCATCCGCCGCGAAGGCAAAGTTGTTTGGTGAACAGCTCGCCAGGATCATTCCATCGATGAAGATCCTTTTTTGGGACGAACGACTGACCACTCGGGAAGCGCAACGTGTGTTGCACGCCGCAGGTAAAAACACCAAGCAAAGCAGGAAAATGATCGATCAGGTCGCTGCGCAGATTCTGTTGCAGAATTACCTCGATTCCTTGCAGTGGGCCCGCCTCTCGAACGCCTGAAGCTTACCGTCGCGTATGACGGCCGACCATTCAGCGGATGGCAAAGTCAGCCAAACGAGAACGGAATTCAGGATCACCTCAAACGTGCTTTTTCGCAGATCGTCGTCGGCACCGGTGAAATTGCACGGGGCTGGACGTACAGATTCTGGAGTTCACGCCCTGGGACAGGTGGCGCATGTCGATGTGCCGCGCCGCCGATTGACCGTGACGACGTGGACCGCGGCTATCAATGCCCATCTGCCCCCCGAGATTCGCGTCGTTCGATGCCAGCTGGCACCGGCTGACTTTCATGCCCAATACTCCGCCGTCGGAAAGGTCTATCGATATCGTATTTGGAACGCGCCAGTATTTCATCCCATGGAAATTGGGAGATCATGGCACGTTCCGCAGCGTCTCGACTTCGATCTGCTGCGAGCAGCCGCCGATCGGCTTACCGGCACGCATGATTTTGCCTCTTTTGCGGCAAATCGAGGAAAGGCGCCAGAAACAACGACCCGCACCATTCACCAGATTCGCATCCAGCGCCGAAAGGAACTCGTTACCCTGGACTTCGAAGGAAATGGCTTTCTTTATCGCATGGTCCGAATGCTGACCGGCACCGTCGTCCGTGTCGCGTCACAACGAGCGGATTTTAGCTGGATCGCCGAGTTACTCACCAATCCGGGAAAAAGCAAAACAAACTGCACTGCCCCGGCTGGAGGCCTCTACCTGGTCAGGGTGAAATACAATCAATTCCCAAAATCGTAATCGTCCTCGAGCTAATCCTCGTCCTCGATTTCTTTTCCGTGGGCAGGGTTCCATCGATTTGCGCGTTTACCCAGCGAACAGCCGCTCTGTGAAGCGCGCCCAAGAATTCGCCGTTCAGGGCGTGCCAGCAGGCGACGCCGTGCCGGCAGGTGTTCCAGATCCACTTGTTACGGAGCCCTGGATTGGAGGAACCAAAGCCGTCTCGATAATCCTCGAGTATCCGACCGAGACGTTGCCGGCGCGCTCGATCTTGGTCGCCTTGGCAGGGTCCGCGTACGTGTAAACTTCGAGGCGAGAGTCGCTCAGCCATGACACGCGAATCGCAATCTCGTTGTCATATCCGAAAACATTCCCATTCCCGTCTGGCAACGTCTCTTTCGCCCCGAGGATCGAGACATGTGTGGTAATCGAATGCTCTTCAGGACAGAGCCGCCGGAAGGTCACTGCCTTCAACTGCCCGTTCGGGGAAACCTCTTCCGAGGTCGTCACGTTCCGGCAGGGCTGCAATTCACGAGAGCAACTCAGCAGAAGAGTCAAAGAGAAGAGGTTAAGACACCTGCCCGAAACTTTCGCGATCCAAAGAACTCGCGAGGTTTTGGCACGGCGTCGGAGGCCTGTTCGCATACCATCGCGGAAGCAACTCCTTTTGAGATTTAACGCGCTATCGCGGCGCGCCGCCGGTCGAGATAGACTTTGCAAATCCCTTTCATCCGCGTGAGAACGTAGTAAACGGTCTGACTGCGAGCTCGGATCAATTCTCCACCGACGATTTTCGGCACGAAGTCACTCGGCACTTCCAAAATCTCGGTCACTGTGGAGTTTGCCAGCCCGCGGCACAGGATCGATGTCATCGCGCGGGTGAGAGTTTGCACCTGCGGACCAAGCGTCACGCGAAACGTTGCCCGGTCTTCGTCACCGACCTTGAGAAAGACACCCACGGTATCGGTACACTCTTCGTCCTTGCGGATATCCTCGAGACTAAAAGCCTCGCCCTCCTTGGGCTCCCATTTGCGCGCCTGGTCGGCATACGAAATCAGCGCGTCCCGTTTTTCCTGTTCGGGTAAGGATTCGAACAAACTGACAATTTTTTTTAGCCCATCTGGGTAGACAGATTCAGCTTCGACTTCAGGGTTCCAGGTTCCGTTCTCCATATGGTTTGATGTCCAAGCCGCCTAGTGGTCCACGCGAACGCGATTGCCTTGACAGGCATACTCCGGAAAAAAACGCCAAAAGACCAAACAAGCAAGCCCGCAAACGCAATGGTCCGTGATCTGCTACGGCTTCTCGATCGGGGCCCGCACCTTGTTACCCCACTCTGTCCACGATCCGTCGTAGTTCTTCACATCCTCGAACCCGAGAAGCTTGGTGAGAACAAACCACGTGTGACTCGATCGTTCGCCAATCCGGCAATAAACGACGGTGTGCTCAGACGGATCAAAGCCAAGATTATCAATGTAGATTTTCCTGAGTTCGTCGACTGACTTGAAGGTCCCATCGTCCTTGACCGCAGTTTTCCATGGAACACTTTTAGCCGACGGAACGTGTCCACCCCGGAGAACTCCTTCTTGAGGGTATTCCGGCATGTGGGTGATTTCTCCTTTGAATTCACCTGGAGAACGTACGTCGATGAGGGGCTTGCGCGCCTTGCTTTGATCCAACGCCTCTTCGTAAAACGCGCGAATCGTGTGGTCCGCCCGACCTGGCGGAACCGGGTATTGGGTTAAAGGGTACTTCGGTACTTCGCGCGTTAGCTCCCGCTTTTCGGCCACCCATTTGTCCCGGCCTCCGTTCGCGAGTCTCAGGTCTTTATGCCCGAAGAGAGAGAACACCCACAAGGCATAGGAGGCCCACCAGTTCGACTTATCTCCGTAAAAGACGATCGTGGTTTCGGGGGTAATTCCAATTCGGCTAGCCAAATCTGCAAAACCTTTGGGATCAACGTAATCGCGCACTGTCTGATCATTCAGGTCCCGCCGCCAGTCAACATGGACAGCTCCGGGAATGTGACCGGTATCGTACAGCAGCACGTCTTCGTTGCTTTCAATGATTCGCACCTTCGGATCGTTCAAATGCTCAGCAACCCACTCCGTGCTGACCAATGCTTCAGGATGAGCGTATTCGGTGGAGGACATACCAGCCGACATTACACAAATAAACGTGCGACGCAATAAATCTCTACTTCTCTGTAGAGTTTGGGTGCTTTTCAGGCCTCCGCCCTGAAGTCCCGATCCCAAAATACCAACTGTTTTGAGGATTTTTCGCTTTCCCGATGCTCGCTCTTGATCGTCCTCGTCGTCGTGGTCGTCCTCGGCGTCGATCACTGGCGATTATCGGCTACTGCGGCTCGCGTGGAGAGAAGAGCGTAGAAACGAACCAACCATGCACCGCCTGGGTGCCAGTGAAATCGAGGACGGGACCTTGGTCGGTGTCGGCATCCCGTGAGCCGCTCTAAGAGCCTCCCGAAAATGCCTCGCAGGATTTTCAGGTGAACCATTTTCCGGGTTGACCTACATTGACTAACGCCGAATCAGGTCAAAGGCAAGCCCGGTTTCCGACGGTGAAACAACCAATGAACTCGCAAAAGAATTCGGAGGAACCCAACGATTTCAACTGGCCGCTTGCCTATGAGGCCGAGAAATTGTTGCGACGATACATTTGCTCCTTCCTTGATCAGAATAAGGTGGCGAACCGGTTGGTCGGAGAAATGGGCGACCGAACCGGCACAGATTTCTACGAGTGGGTCGATCATTTCTCGCTGAACGTAGAACACGCTGAAGAACTGCGGGCTGTCGGATTGGTCCGGGAAGTGGTTGAAACTCCGGCTGACACCGAAAGCTACTATCATCCCAGGGCGATGATGCCGCGGGTTCTTCTGGAGCGTAGCTGCAGTTCACGGTCTATCCCCGCAAGTCTCGCAATCCGCACCGAGTCCCTTGCGGACGTGATCGCGAAGCAGAATGTCTTGACCGAAATCCATGGCGACTTCGGCGCCGGTTTACGAAAGGCGCTCCTTTCGGACGAAGCAAACCATCAATTCCTTGCAGTGGAACGTCTCGGCTACCGGGGATTCCTCACGGTTCCCCCCAAACCGGAGCATGTCGAGGCGGTAATTAAGGTGCGCGAATTATGGCGGGCCCGAAAAAGGGATTTTGCCAACGACGCGGAAGGGGTAGCCCATGCGCTGGGTCTCCAGAGACAAGCGATCCGTCTCGTCGGTCCGGACGTCGCCTGCGAGCTCTTCTTCGCGGAAGAGCGCTTTTACTGGGAATCACGCAACCGCGCGGGCCAACTCCAGAAGCGGCGCCAGGATTCGCTGGGTCTGGGTTGGAGTAACCACGATCATCATACTTTTCGATCTTCCCGTCGTTTTTTCGCAGATCTGATCGAGTTCCTGCTGCGATTCGGATTTCAAAAACGGGAACGGTACTACGCGGGCGCGAGAGGCGGGCTGGGGCGCTCAGATCCTCGAACACTTCACCACTGGGATCACAGTTTTCGCGGATGTCGATCTGATGCCGGAGGAAACCAGAATCGATTTTTCGATCGAAAGATTGCCGGAGGCGCCCCGGCTTTCCACAGTGGGACTCTGGTGCGGGCTCCATGGAGACAGTTTCCTCCAGGCAGGTATGCATCACCTGGAGGCACGGTTCGATTTCTCGTTGCTCCGCGAACAGTTGGCCGCGGAAGGTGTGACCACCATGAAACCCTTTTCCGACTTTGTATTCCTGAAGCAGGCTTTTACCGAAGCAGAACGTTGGCGGGTAAACCCCGATCGCGCCAAAGCCCTGCTAGCAAAGAATCTGATCACCGCGGAACAAGCAGACGATTTTATCAAAAACGGCGCGGTGGGAAGTCACCTGGAAAATCTTCAGCGAAAGGGAGGTTTTAAAGGATTCAATCAAAAGTCAGTCAGCGTGATTATCGACGCGACGGACCCAAGAGCGATGCAGCTCTCTTCGATCGGACCGGCCTGAATCAAGCCTCCGGGAGCTATGGCAATCAAAATTGGCATTCTGGGTGCAGGCAAAGTCGGCATCGCAATCGCCGCTCTCCTGGATGTCATGCGTTTCGTCGACTCCGTCGTTCTAGCCGATGTCGATTCGGTCGAAAATCTGGATGCGTTCCGAAAAGCCCGTTTCCGGAAAGTCGACGTCCTTTCGGGACCGGATCTCGCAGATTTCGTCGATGATTGCGATGCGATTGTGAGCGCGGCACCCTATTACCTGAACAAAACGATCGCTGAGGCATGCGCACGTTTCGGCAGGTCGTATTTTGACCTGACGGAGGACGTTGATACGGCAAACTTTGTCCGCGCCCTGGCGACCGGATCGCGCTCAACGTTCATGCCTCAATGCGGTCTGGCGCCAGGCGCCATCAACATTATCGCGAGCGGTCTTGCCCATTCTTTCAAAGTGGTTCGGTCCGTCGAAATGCGCGTCGGCGCCTTGCCGCTCTCAGCCAGCAACCAGATGAAATATTATCTGAGTTGGAGCACGGCGGGCCTCATCAATGAATATTGCCACTGCGGCGAAGCACTTTACCAAGGGCACCGGATGCCGACATTGCCGTTGGACGGCGTCGAACACCTTACGATCGACGGCGTGGAGTACGAAGCCTTCAACACCTCCGGCGGTGTTGCAACCATGTGCGAAACTTTCGAAGGACAGGTCAATGAACTCAATTACAAAACGTTGCGATATCCGGGCCATCGCGATCTGATGAAATTTCTTTTGTACGATTTGAACCTGAGTCAAAAACAGGATTTGCTGACGCAGATATTTGACCAGGAAGTGCCCCTCAGTTTTAGCGATGTCGTCATCGTTTATGTAAACAGCGTGGGCAATGAGGAGGGAGGTCTTCTCCAGAGAAGCTTCGTTAAAAAGATCTACGCGGGCACCGTAGGCGGCCGTCCGCTTTCGGCAATACAACTCTCCACTGCGGCGGGCGTAGTAGCCGTCATCGAGCTGTTTGCACGCGGGCTTTTGCCGACCGGTTTCGTAAAGCAGGAATCGATCGCTCTCGATCAATTTTTCGACACCCAGTGGGGCGGCCGTGTTTATCGTGAGGCTGAAACCGTGGCGCCGCGCATTTCAATTCAGGCCTGATTACTCTTTCGACCCTGCCGGAGACAACGGGATGCAAATCCAACTCTCAACCCACACAGACGTTGCCTCTGTTAAATCTGAGATATTTCCGTTACTCGGGCTCGCAGACTCCTTGCCGGGCGTCTTTTCGGGAGAATGGTTCGGCAGCGGACCTTGTCTGGAAAAGCGATCCCCGATTGATGGCACGCTGCTCGCCCGTATTACCCAGGCGACGCCGGAGGACTACGAGCGTGCGGCTGCCGGTGCTAGACACGCGTTTCTGACCTGGCGCACCACCCCAGCCCCGAAGCGCGGCGAAATCGTACGTCGACTGGGTGAACGTCTTCGTGAACTTAAAGCTCCGCTGGGTCGCCTCGTTGCACTCGAAGCCGGCAAAATTCTTGCGGAAGGCGAAGGGGAAGTGCAAGAAATGATCGATATTTGCGACTTCGCCAATGGTCTATCGCGCCAGCTTTATGGGCTCACCATAGCTTCGGAACGCGCGAATCACCGGATGCTCGAACAATGGCATCCGCTCGGGCTGGTCGGCATCATCTCCGCGTTCAATTTCCCCGTAGCCGTCTGGTCTTGGAATAGCGCACTCGCGATCGTGTGCGGCAACGCAACGTTGTGGAAGCCCTCCGAAAAAACCCCGTTAACAGCGATCGCCTGCATCAAGATCGCTGAGCAGGTCTGTCAGGAATCCGAGATCGATCCGGCAATCTGGAGCCTCGCTGTCGGTGGTTCAGCTATCGGCCGTTTGCTGGCGGAAGACACGCGTGTCCCACTCGTCTCGGCAACCGGTTCGACTCGCATGGGGCGAACGGTATCGGAAATTGTTGCGCGCAGGCTCGGCCGCACGCTTCTGGAGCTCGGCGGCAACAATGCCGTGATTGTGACCGCTTCCGCGGATCTGCGTCTCGCGTTGAGAGCACTGTTGTTCGGGGCCGTGGGCACTGCCGGCCAGCGTTGTACGTCGACTCGCCGCCTGATCGTGCATGAATCCGTTAAAGAACCTTTGGTGGAATCCCTAAGGGCCGCTTACAGCCAGGTTCGGATCGGAAACCCATTGCACCCCGACACCCTGATGGGCCCGCTGATCGATGCGGACGCCGTGAATGCGATGGACGCAACCCTGAAAGAAATCAAGACATTGGGCGGCCACGTTCTTGCCGGAGGCGAACCACTCACCGGTTCTAACTACCCGGGCGGACTTTATGTCACTCCTTGCCTCGCGGAGGCAAAAAACGAATGGCCTGTTGTGCAGCGCGAAACGTTCGCTCCGATTCTCTATATTCTGTCTTACAGCGAACTACAAGAAGCAATCACCCTTCATAATGCTGTGCCCCAAGGTCTCAGTTCGGCGATTTTTTCTGCCAACCTGAGCGAAACCGAAAAATTCCTGTCGGTGACAGGCAGCGACTGCGGCATTGCCAATGTAAACGTTGGGACTAGTGGCGCCGAAATCGGCGGAGCGTTCGGCGGAGAGAAGGAAACCGGAGGCGGCCGTGAAAGTGGCAGCGACGCATGGAGGGCCTATATGCGTCGACAGACGGTAACCATCAACTACGGTTCGGAGCTCCCTCTCGCTCAAGGAATCCGGTTTGAATGACGGATCTCATCCACCCCGCGTAATCTGCCAGTACCTGCATGCGTTCTTTTTCATTGTGCAACTCGTGCAGGAGTCCGGGATAAATCTTGAACGTTTTGGACGGTGCCCGCACCCTCATGAAATATTCTTCGGCAACTTTGCAGGAGGTGACCTCATCGGCATCTCCGTACGCGCAAAGGACCGGAAAGTCGAGCGCGGGCGTTCTCATAATTTCTAGTGCCGCGTTTTCCGCCTCCAAATAGAATCGTATTGTCGTAAACTTGTGCAGCAGATCGAGATCTTCGAGTGAGTCAAGATGCGCCTGATCGTGCGATAAGGTTTCAGAACGGACGCCGGTGGCAAAGCGCAGTCCTGGAATCAGTCCGTTCACTTTCTGAGCAATGAAATGCTGCCATCGAGGCGGCGTAAAAGCGAGCGCCAACCAGGGAGAACTCACAATCAAGCCCTGCAGTTTGAGCGGGAAATGCTGCGCAGTCCAGAGAACCAACTGTCCACCCATGCTGTGACCAAAAAGAAAGGTTGGACCTCCACGGAAATATTTGAGAACGGAGTCGACGTCGGACGCCAACTCCCGGTAACGTTTTAAATAGACAGGTCGCCCTGAACTCCGGCCATGGCCTCTCAGGTCAAATGCGATCGCTTGAAACCCGGACTCGGCGAAGTATTTCCCGACGTGAACGTACCGCCCGGAATGTTCGCCGAGGCCATGAACAATAACCACGGTTGCGACAGGATCCCTCGCCGGATCCCACTTGCGACAAAAAAGCGAGAGACCATCCGTGGAGGGAACCATCTCTGTCGAATAGCCGGCAACGACCTTTGTGTTCATCGTCATCAGGGAACGCGCTCCGCTTTCAGGTCGATTGCGTTGCCAGGTTTGCTTTCCGCGACTTGAACGTCAGTTCTGAGATGCCCGACTTATCAATTTCCCCCAGACCCGCCTTGACCATCTGATCGTACTGGCGTTTCGAAGCTTCCAATAGAGGAAGATTCAGACCTTGTTGTCTGGCGAGCACCAGTGCAATCCCGGAATCCTTTGCCGCGTGGGAAGCAGAAAAGAAAGTAGAATGTTCACGGTCAAGCATGTCTGGACCATCGGTCTCTAACACCCTTGAGTTGGCCCCTGTTTGCGAGAAGACCTCTTTCACAGTTTTCAGGTCCAGGCCGAGTGCTTCTGCCAATCCCAACCCTTCGGCTAGCCCCGCGGTATTGATGTTCATGACCATATTCACGAGCGCTTTGAGTTCAGCCGCTTTGCCGGGACCCCCAATGTATCGAAGCGAGAGCGTCAAGTCTCTGAGAAGCGGTTCCACCCTGTGGAAACTCTCTTCCTTTCCGGCCAGCATCATGTAGAGTTTGCCTTCGCGGGCGTGAGTCAGGCTGGACGCCATCGGTGCCTCCAGAACTTCAGCGCCCTGCTCGACCCCCTTTTTCTCGATCTCAACGTGAACCGCCGGACTGATCGTTGCACAATTGATGAACAGCTTTCCCTTCGCCTCCGTGAAAAGGTTATCCGGGCCCAGGAAGATCGTTTTCATGGCCGCGTCGTCTGTGACAACGGTGAAAATGACATCGGAAAGCCTGGTCACCTCAGAGACTTTCTCGACAGCTTTGCTGCCCAGTTCCTGAGCTAACTGCCCCGCGGTTCCGGCATTTGCATCATAAATTGCGACAACCGGATGGCCAGTTTCGTGCAAACGCCGAGCCATGTTTGCACCCATGCGGCCCACCCCGACAAAACCGATTCTGGAGGATTTCATAACAACTAGATTATCACATTCCGGCAGATTGGAGAGAAGACCCGCATAGGAAGAATTCAGGAGTCAGGAGTTGCAGGAGTTTCAGAATGGAATGGATCTGCGGATTTCGCCTTCGAGATTTGCAACGATACGCACCGTTTTGCTGCCGCAGGGGCTTTGTTTTCTGAACTCCTGTAACTCCTGCAACTCCTGACTCCTGAATTCTTCCTCTTGTTTATCCGCCTGGAGTCGCCGTGGGCGTCGGGCTGACGGCACCATCGCCGGCGCCTGATCCGTTCGGCAGAATCTGCACGCCCACGCCATGATGATACACCATCGCACCGCCATGTTTGGCTGCCTGGAAAACGGAGTAACACGCCCAGCAAGCGGCGATCGTTGTAATCAAAGCCAGAAATCGGCGAAACTTGGAAAACCGGTAAAATGCGAGCGCCACTACCGCGCTGACCGCGGCAATCACAGACGCTGTACGCATCCGCTCACCCCACTCCGCGTGGACAAAGAGCAGCGGTTTGGCGTCCGGCATCCGCCGGAGGACCTCATCCGCCTGGTCGCCGCCGGTGTTGACCGCAAGCTGTGCCGCCCCAGCAGCCAGGATCAGGAAAACGGCAGCAAATTGCGGAAGCGCTCCACGGCGCGTAAATATTGTCAGAATCGAGAGAAAAGTTCCGAGAAAAATCAACACGATCGGGAAATGCACGATTGCCGGATGGAGCGGGTCTGGAATCTCAAACATAACGTACCCGTTCGCTTGTAGAGAGTTTCAGGGGTCATGGGAAGTCTCCAAAGCAGGATGTTGTCTCCCGGACCCGCCCAAATTTCTCTTTTCTTCAGAGGAAATCGCGTTATCCTCCGTTTCCCTCAAACAAATGCGGGGTCTTAGCTCAGTTGGTAGAGCGCCTCAATGGCATTGAGGAGGTCAGGGGTTCGAATCCCCTAGGCTCCAAGTTGAAGAACGTGCGATGGTCTGCCACTTCAAAAGCCTCTCGCCGATGTGGGCGGAAGAAAACCGGACTAAGAACGGGCCAAACGCCGCAATTGGAACTTGATCTTCTACGGCATTGGTTCGTCTGGGGTAACCTTCCTCTCGCTCCCGCGTCTCTACTATCCGGAGATAGAGATCGTCTGCTCTCTTTTCATTGCTTGCGGTTGGATCACCCCTGACTCACATCGCGTTGAGTCAGGGGTTCTTTCTACCAGTGCTTTGACGTTCCCGGCAAAAAGGCTCGTCGGCTCCCGCTACCCTCGGACGGCATCAAATCGTTTAGGTAAGGAGCAGGTTGGGTCACGGAGGCGAGCCACCTAGGAAGTGGTCAGGGGCCTTTTCGAGCGGTTGCCCCATTTTGGATTCGTCCACGACCATACAGCTTCGCCGCCGTCGGCGTTCATGTGTGCAAGAATGAACATCCGGCGACGGCGTTCACTGTATAATTCGAGTTTATCGGATAGATCAGCGGCCTCTTTAGAGGAAATCGGCAACGATTTTGGCGACGCTCGCGCTTCATGGAAAATCTCCACCAGCGAGGCTGCTCGGAAGACCAGCACGTCATCCGCGAGCCAGGCGAAAATGAGCCTGGATTGGGCGTCGACCTTAACCGCCCAAAGAGGATTGGATGCGCTTGTCATTCGGCGCTCCGGCTTCGCTTTCCAGGCGCTCCCTGTACTTTCGATAGAGCCCGCGAAATCGATCATAGGTGAGACCGAGCAGTCCGGCGGCCTGGTGTTGTTGATAATGCGCCGCAGCCAGGGCCGACCGAATCAATTCAACCTCGTGGCTCCTGATCACGGAATCAAAATTGACAGGAAACTGGACGGCGACATTGACTCGCTCGCTTCGGGCATCCTCCGGAACTAAAGAGGGCCGCGCCTGAACCGTTGCCCTTTAAATCAAAAGGCGGGTTGAATGGATTCAATGTAATGACCGAAATTTCAGCTGTTTCAGAAAGATACACGGCGCGTTCGACGACATTCTTGAGTTCCCGGACGTTTCCAGGCCAGTCGTACCGTTGAAGTTCTCCCAAGGCGGACAGACTGAACGAAGGCGTCCACTTCAAGCCCAGTTCAATCGCAAAGCGTTTGGCAAAATGATTCGCGAGCGCGGCGATATCTCCCTCCCGAAAGCGTAGCGGCGGTAAATAGAGAACCTGAAACGATAACCGGTCCAACAGATCGGCTTTGAATCGTCCCTCGGTTACCAGGCTGCACAGATCAACACTGGTCGCTGCGACAAGCCGAACATCGACTCCGATCGCTTCCGATGAGCCAACGCGTTCGAACGTGCCATACTCCACCACCCTCAATAGCTTTTCCTGAACGGCGAGCGGCATGAGTCCCAGTTCATCGAGAAAGAGGGTCCCGCCATGCGCGAGCTCGAAACGTCCCTGACGCAGCCGGTGTGCGCCTGTGAATGCCCCCGCTTCGTGACCGAAGAGTTCGGATTCGAGAATCGAGGGAGCTAACGCAGCGCAGTTCAGCTTGATAAATGGACCGCTCCACCGGGGTGACAGATAATGAATCCGCGCAGCGGCAAGTTCTTTTCCGGTGCCTCGTTCACCGATGAGAATGACGGGTCTCGAAGCACCGGCAACCCGCGCCAGCCGTTGCTGAAAAACGAGGAAACTCTCGCTAATTCCCACCGCCTCGCTGGGACCCCCTAGAGGCGCAGAAAACCGTTCTGAGGCTGCATTTGCCATAAAATGGCAAATTCACCTATCCCGATCGCAAAGGCAACAATTCGTTCATTATGCGTAAGTTACTGCTGTTGAGCGTATTGTGTCAGTCTGACTAAAATTGGCATCCGGTGTGCTTATCTTCGTGTCAACCGAAAGGAAATCAATACGTGTATATCTTCACCCGATTCAGAGACATCATTCACTCGAACATCAATGCGATGCTCGATCAGGCCGAGGATCCGGAAAAGATGATCCGGCTCATTATTCAGGAAATGGAGGAGACGGAAATTGAAATCAAAGCGGCTTGTGCTGGGACAATGGCGGCACGCAAAACGGCGGACCGGAATCTGCAAACGCGCCGAGAACAGGCAACTGAGTGGGAGAAGAGGGCCCGACTAGCCGTCGAGAAAGGGCGAGAGGATTTGGCGCGTGAGGCTCTCGCACAGAAACATCAAGCTCTTGAGGGAAGCGCCGCTGCGGAATCCGAAATCGCTCAACTAGAGGAAATCATTAGCAAATACCGCAGCGAGATCTCTCAATTAGAGGAAAAACTCACCGGGGCCAGAGAGAAGCAACTCGTGTTAGCTCAACGCCATCTGCAAGCACGTCAACGCACCAGGGCACAAGAACAAATTCGCAGGGCGGACTCCCATCTGGCAATCGCTCGACCTTGAGCGATTCGAACAACAGATCGACCGCATGGAGGCGGAGGCGGATGTTGTAAACTATGGAAAACGGACGAGCCTCGAGGAAAAATTCCTGGATCTCGAACGATCGGAACAAATCGAAGCTGAACTCAACGATTTAAGAAGAAATACGCTCCAGAAGCAGTCGACGCCAAGCGGTCAATCCTGATGGTCGTTCTGTTTCTTCGCCGAAAAGCTCTAATCCAGTTATGTTCGCAACTTCTATTGACTCCTTGGCTACTTTGATCATTCCGCTCGCTGCGATCATCGGTGTTTTTACGGTGAAGGCCTTGAGAATTATGCAAGACCGCCCAATCCGGGCGGACCTGACGGCTGAAGATCGTGCAAAGCTCCGCCGGATCACTGAAATGATCGAAAAAATGGAGAGCAGGATCACAGTGCTGGAAACATTATTGAAAGACGATCAAGCGAGCAGAGAGGCCACTCATGAAAAGACTTCTTGAACTTCTGAAATCCGAGCGATCCATTGTTACCGGGGCGTTCGGAAGTTTAGCGGATCAGTTTGGCTGGAATCGAGCCATGGTTCGGGTTATCGGCTTTTTTGTTTTATGGGGAGCGCCCTATTGGCTCGGAGTCTCTATCCGGAACTCCTGGTGGATCAGCATCCTGATCTACGTCGCTATCTCTCTGATTGTGCGCAAGATTTCGTGTACCTCTCGGTATCGCGACGCGAGCCTGGGCCGACGATGGAGGGACCGGCGCCACGCCAGAGCTACGAGTCCAAACAACTGCCAGAAAGATCGCGGAACAGCGCCCATCAGCGCGCCGCACGAGGAACAAAGTGAACCTGCAATCTCATCTGTGCATTCTCCTGCATCGAAGAGGGGCGACGATAACAAACCCGTCGCGGAACAATTCGGAGATGCCCTGAGCGATCTCGAACAGCGCTTAGCGCGGTTAGATCAGCGGATCCAGAAGATGGAGAGCGCGGTCACCGACCGTTCGTTCGACTGGGACCGCCGCCTGCGGCGCCCTTGAGGAGCGTGTCGGCGGTTCGGCGTGGGGCCGGAATTCCAGGCAACCGTCTTCCGTTTGGCAGGATTTGAAGAACGCAGCGCGAGATGCCTTGACTACGGTCGGAACGAAACGAATGCTAGCACGCCGATCCGCCGACACGTTCCCCTCGCCCTATGAAAATCTTTCGCCTTAATCGCCTGTTTAATCCTGTTTCCAAACGTTGTCTGGATGTCGCGGTCGACCATGGATTTTTCAATGAGTTGAACTTTCTGAGCGGCATCGAAGACCTCGCGAAAGCTGTTGAGATTCTTGTCAGGGCTGATCCGGATGCCATTCAGTTGACGGTCGGGCAGGCCGAACTCCTGCAGCGTATTCCAGGAAAATCAAAACCTGCGCTCGTGCTGCGTACCGACGTCGCGAACGTCTATGGTCAAGAGCTGCCGAGAACACTCTTCAGCCGAATGATCACGCAGCCGATTGAACAAGCGATCCGACTGGATGCCGTCTGCGTGGTCGTGAATCTCTTCCGGATTCCCGGCCAGCCCGAGGTAACCGATCAATGTATCCAGAACATCCTGGAGCTGAAACCGCAATGCGACCGGTTCAATATTCCTCTCATGATCGAACCGCTGGTTTTCCGCCACAATACAGAGGCGGGTGGCTATATGGTGGACGGCGACATTGCAAAGATTCTTCCGCTGGTGCGTCAAGCCGTTGAACTGGGCGCCGACGTGATCAAAGCCGACCCGACCGATGACCCTCTGGAGTATCACAGGGTGATTCAGACAGCGCGGGTTCCGGTACTGGTCCGCGGCGGCGGCAAGGCGAACGACCTCGAGGTTCTCAGGCGCACGCAACAAGTGATTGCTCAGGGCGCCGCTGGGATCGTCTATGGTAGAAATATTATTCAGCACGCAAATCCAGCTGGAATGACCAAGGCCCTTTTGACGATCGTCCACAACGGTGCGTCGGCTGAGGAGGCCGCAGTATTCTTGGAATAATCAAACCGGGAAGACGCCTCCCCGTTTCTTTCCTGTTTCATCCTTTATTGTTCGATACGGAAGATGAGCAATCGCAAAGGAATTCTCGGCGCAGGCAACTGGATTGTTGACCACGTCAAAGTCATCGATGCCTGGCCGAACCAGGACACGCTGGCGAATATCCTTTCGGATTATCGCGGAACCGGTGGTTCGCCCTGCAATGTCCTGATTGATCTCGCGAAGCTCGGAGCCGACTTTCCGCTGACCGGTGCAGGACTCATCGGCCATGATGAGCCTGGCGACTGGATCTTGCAGACTTGCAAAGACATTGGAGTCAATACAGAGCTGATCCGACGGAGTACCGAGCAGCCAACTTCCTACACCGACGTCATGACTGTCGCGAGCACGGGAAGAAGAACCTTCTTTCATCAGAGGGGTGCAAACAGCTTGTTCGACCAGGAGTCCATTCGTCTCGATACCTCCAACGCGAAGATATTCCATCTCGGCTATCTTTTGCTCCTGGACAGACTGGATCAGCCATGCGCCCGGTTCGGGACCAAGGCCGCAGAGCTTCTCCAAAACGCTTCTAAGCTCGGATTCATTACGTCGGCAGATGTTGTGAGTGAAGAGAGCGAACGGTTCGCACGCGTGGTATTACCGGCGCTTCGATTTGTCGACATCATCTTCCTTAACGAGTTTGAGGCGGGACAAGCCGTCTCGCTGAAAATCCGCCAAGGTGGCCGCATCGACGTCCCGTTGCTGTTGGAGTCTGCCCGAACGCTTTTGGATGCGGGGGTGCGCGACTGGGTAGTCATCCATTTTCCGGAGGGCGCACTAGCTATGTCAAAAGACGGCCAGCAGCTCTTTCAGCCGAGTCTGGAGGTGCCTTCGAACCGAATCGCCGGCGCGGTCGGTGCAGGCGACGCGTTTGCCGCGGGTGTATTGCTGGGATACCACGATGGTCGTCCGATGAAAGATTGCCTGGTGAACGGCGTCTGTACCGCAGCCGCGTCGCTCCGCCATCCGAGTACTTCCGGAAGCGTTGAAAATATCAGCGCCTGCCTGGCACTGGCCGACGAATTCGGATACCAAAACCCGCTCTTATAAGTCGCTTAGGCGTCGGTGAACGAGCCGCAGCCAGTGACAATAGTCTCTGCGTCTGGCCTGCCACCGTGCATGCTCAAAAAAAAGGTAAGCGCCCGCGAGAAACTCGGAAAGGATGCCGGCGGCGAACACCGATAATCGCCAATCCTCCGGAAGCGCGAGGCAAACGAAAGGTACCACCGAGACAGCAATGAGGAACAGAATCAGGCGTGAAATCGTGTGCCGCGAGGATTGGAGTCGCTGAAACAAAAATACCGCTCTCTGGAAATCGTCCTGGCTGCAATGAAACTCGCCGGACTGTTGCTCCAAGTTTCGGAAGAACCTTTCAGGGGAAAGTTGCGCCTGGGCCCGAAACAGGTCGTCGAACGACGGCAACCGCTTTGGGTGGTCCGAGAAATAGTCTTCGTTATTTAAGTCTGTAGAAGACATGCGCGTGCCAGCTAAACCCTGCGAACAGACAATACTCACCACCTTCCACCCGCAATGTCAAATCGCTTGAAGTATCCAATGTAGTTTTGAGTGGTGTCTCGCAGGAAACGCCAGCTAAATTGATCGGTGAGCTGCTTCGAGATTCTCCATCACAAACGTCAATAGCCGATCAGGTGTAAAAGGTTTGCGCAACAGCATCGGTTCCCAGGCGACCAGAACCTCGGAAGGATATTCATGCAGCGATGCTCCTGTCATCAGGAGAATTGGCAAATCCGGCTGGTGTTTGCGTACCCGATCCGCCAGCTCGAAACCGTCGAAAGAATCGGGCATAACAATGTCGGTCAAGAGGAGGCGAATTTCATGCCGGTTCGCCAGGATCAGATTCCATGCTTCCTCCCCATTTTGGGCGGTGAGGACAGAGTACCCGGCGCGCACCAAAAGGAGACGCACGATCTCCAGGACGAATTCATCGTCGTCCACGACAAGGATCGCAGCGGATGGATTCACTAAGTCGGAAAGCATGGTTTTGGCATTTTCAATGTCGCGAATTCCACACTTTGTGGCTGCTTACCCTTTCGGTGCGTGCCACCTCTCCATTAAGAGAGAATATTCTTTTCGAGGGATTTTGCCGTAACATTCTCATCCGGGAAGCGGATCACGTTCGTCGAAATGCAACGATTTCATCGTATTGGCGGAACCGTGACCGTTGGATCAGACTTTGCAACTGGCCGTCGGCGGGAGACCGGACGTAGAGGTGGTCGGAACAAAAATGACGCTGGTAAAAGCCTCTATCCGCCTTCGCTGATTGTGGTTCCAATCCGGGATTTAGGGCTAATTGAGCTTTTCGTAGCCTCGAAGCGTCAGAAATTCCACAAACTGGTCGTTCGTCGTCAGCTCATCAAACAGCGCTGCAGCTTCCTCATATTTGCCTTTCGCGAACTGCGGCTCGCCCACTAACGACTTGATCCTGGTCAACTCTTCGCCCAACACGGTGTGGAACAGCTCTTTCGTTACTTTCCGGCCGTCGGACAGGACACCGCGAGGATTTCGAATCCATTGCCAAACCTGGGCCCTCGAAATTTCAGCCGTGGCGGCGTCCTCCATCAAGTTGAAAATCGGCACCGCTCCGGATCCCCGTAACCACGCTTCAATGTATTGAACGCCCACGCTGACATTTGTTCGGAGCCCTTTCTCAGTGATCGGTTCTGCCGGACCAAAATCCAAAATATCAGATGCGCCCACCGTTACATCCTCGCGTTTTCGATCGATCTGGTTTGGACTCTTCATCACCGCGTTGAACGCTTCGAGCGCCACAGGAACAAGGCCGGGGTGGGCCACCCAGGTGCCGTCATGCCCATCGTTTGCTTCGCGCTCTTTGTCGGCCCTGACTTTCGCAAAGGCATCTGCGTTGGCTTTCTCGTCGTTCTTGATCGGGATCTGCGCCGCCATCCCGCCCATGGCATGGATCCCTCTGCGATGACAGGTCTTGATGCAGAGCAGCGAATACGAACGCATGAAATGGGTGGTCATTGTCACCAGGGCACGGTCCGCCAGCACAAATTGCGGGTCGTTCCGGAATCGTTTGATACAACTGAAAATGTAATCCCAGCGACCGCAATTCAGGCCGGCCGAGTGTTCCCTCAACTCGTAAAGAATCTCGTCCATTTCAAAGGCAGCAAGAATCGTTTCGATCAGAACGGTGGCTCGAATCGTACCCCGCGGAATTCCAATCTCGTCCTGGGCCATGACGAACACATCGTTCCATAGTCGCGCTTCCAGATGACTCTCCATTTTCGGGAGATAGAAATATGGTCCGGAATCCCGCCGGATGAGCTCATGCGCGTTATGATAGAGATACAACAGAAAATCGAACAATCCGCCCGAGACAGGTTCTCCGTCGACCAGGACATGTTTCTCCAACAGATGCCAGCCACGCGGGCGAACGAACAAGACAGCCGGCTTATCCGTGACTCGGTATTCTTTCCCTTCCGGACTTTTGAACCCGATCGTTCGCCGTACCGCATCCGACAGGTTCAACTGACCTTCCACCATGTTCGACCACGTCGGCGCATTCGCATCTTCGCAGTCCGCCATGAACACTTTTGCGCCGGAGTTAAGGGCATTGATAATCATCTTCCGATCGGTTGGCCCTGTAATCTCTACGCGTCGATCCTGCAGGTCGGGCGGAATCGGCGCGGCTGTCCAGTTGCTTTCGCGAATCTCCGTAGTCTCCGACAGAAAATCCGGCAACCGGCCCGCATCCAACTCGCTCTGCCGTTGCTCCCTGCGTCTCAGAAGTTCTATTCGCCGCGCATTGAACTCGCGGTGCGCCTTCGCGACAAGCGTCAGAGCGTCATGTGTTAGTATCTGCGAGGCGCCTTGGGAATTTTCTCCTGTCACCACGACGCCATCCGGTAATTGAAGTTTCATAGCTGATTCCCAAACCCTAGTGTTCTGCCCCCGAAATAGCAGGTATTTTGTTGCGGTCAAAATGGGCCGCCGGCAAATAAGCAAAGCGTCCTCGCTTTGCAAGATTCTTACGAACCAAAGCGAGGACGATACCTGCAACGACGCTCCTACGCACTGCGCCAGGTACGCTTGATCTCAAAGCGAGGTCTCTCGTTTCGTCGATCTCAGGCGGATGGTCTTGTGGGCAAGATCGTGGTATGCCTCAATCATCCGCACCGTCTTGCTCCTGGCTCGCATCAGGATCGAATGTGTGACCGCGGTGTTCCCGCTGATGCGCACACCCCGCAGAAGAGGCGAGTCACTTACCCCGGTCGCACAGAAAATGACGTTGTTTCCTCTGGCAAGGTCGGCCGCATAGAACACTTGCTGCAATTCCTGGGTGTACCCTGAATCGATCGCCTGTTGCTTTTCCTCCTCGTCGCGGGGCCACATCATCGCCTGGAGATCACCGCCCAGACAGCGGATCGCGGCAGCCGCCAGCACGCATTCAGGCGCTCCGCCGATACCTGCATAAAGGTCGACACCACTTCCGGGAATCGAGGGAGCAATCGCGGCGGTGATATCCCCGTCGGAAATCATTCGAACCATGGCGTTCGAAGATCGAACCGCTTCCACCAGCCTGGCATGTCGCGGGCGATCAAGCACCACCACCGCTAAATCCTGGACACGCTTGCGCAGGGCCTTGGCAATGATGGGAATGATCTCTTCGATCGGATTGCGGATCGATACAATACCAATCCCCGTTCTTTGCATGTATCGAACGACTTTTACTCCATAAGCCAATTTCATCATGTAGAAGGTTGGAATGTCTTTGAGGGATGTCTCGGTGCCGGCTTCCGGAGACGCTGCAGCCAAACAGCAGATCGACCCGGGCAAACCCTTCGCCACGTTCGTCGTGCCATCGATAGGGTCCAAGGCCAGATCAAATTTATGACTGCCAGGCGTCCAAGTTCCGAGATGCTCTCCCTTGAAAATCCCAGGAGCATTATCCTTGATCCCCTCACCGATGACCACTTCGCCGCAAATGTTTACCAAATCGAACATTCCCCGGATGGCGTCACATGCGGCAGCGTCAGCTTTTTCTTTTTCACCTCGACCGATCCAAGGCAGAGTGTTCAACGCCGCCGCTTCGGTCGCGCGGAGAAAATCAAACTCAACGATTCGTTCCAAGTCCTGGTAAGGTTGCTGGTGAGTGTGCATGGGGCTGACGGAACGTAAGGTCAGTAAGGAAGGATTCAAGCACGCGAGTTAGCTTCCTCGCGCGCTTTTTTTCTTCCCCCATTTGCCTCGCTGGCCGAACCATGGTTTGGATCTCTCATGAACAAGATTCAGGTTGTAGTCTGGGGCGAAAACGTCCACGAACAAAAGTCCGAAGCGATTCGGAAAGTCTATCCGGAGGGCATCCACCAGTGCATCGCAAATGGTTTATCGTTCGATGGATCTTTCGAAGTCGGAACCGCGACGCTCCAGGATCCCGAACATGGTCTGTCGGAAATCCGGCTGTCAAACACGGACGTCTTGATCTGGTGGGGGCACATCGCTCACGAAGAGGTAGCGGAGGAGATTGTCTTGCGTGTCCATAGACGTGTTCTGGAAGGAATGGGGCTGCTGGTTCTTCATTCGGGACATTACTCCAAGGTCTTTAAACGGTTGATGGGCACGACCTGCTCCCTCGTCTGGCGCGAAGCCGGAGAAAAGGAACGGATTTGGGTCTGCAACCCCGGACATCCCATCGCCCAGGGAATCAAGACCTACTTTGAGATCCCTCACGAAGAGATGTATGGCGAACCGTTCGGCATTCCAACTCCAGACGAGACCGTCTTCATTTCCTGGTTCGAGGGAGGTGAAGTCTTTCGGTCCGGCTGCTGCTGGAAACGGGGTAACGGCAAAATCTTCTATTTTCGTCCCGGGCATGAATCCTTTCCAACTTACCGCCAACCGGAAGTGCAAACGGTTCTCCGAAACGCCGTGCATTGGGTGGCGCCCGAAGGCTCACGTTGGATCGACGCGATTCCAAATGTGAAGCTTTCCCCAGAAGGAATTCGGCAGCCCTAGTAAGCAAAGCGTCCCGCTTTGCCACCTGCTTAAAATGTCCAAACTCCAGGGCAAAGCGTCCCGCTTTGCCCCTTAAAATTCCGTAAGCCAAACGTCCCCGCGTTGCCTCCCATAACCGGACAAACCCTGAAGGTTCGCCTTCCATCCTGGATTCTCATCGCCTGAACAACCAACTCACGAAGGTCAGGACGATGCTAATCAGAACGCAAGTGACGACTGGAAAATAGAAAGAGAAATTTCCCTTTTTCATCGAGATGTCGCCAGGGAGTCTGCCCACCCAGCTGAACAGACTCGGGAACCGCCAAAGGATAACGCCCACGACGACCAGAAGCACCCCAATCATCACGACCAATTTCCCGATCTCCTGCATCCAAAAGAATCTAGCCTGCCGCGAGCAAGTCAAGAAGGCAAAAGACAGGAGTTGCAGGAGTTCAGGAGTTGCAGAAGGCAAATATTTAGAGCCGAGAACAACTGTCACATTGAATTGACTGCCGCTCGGTGCTTTCCGATTCTTCAACTCCTGAACTCCTGAATTCTGCCTCACTGAGATTTCCAGCTAAACCCGCCCATGTTCTTCGCATTTTACGTTCACCATCTCAGTCCGTTTCTCATTCAATTCAATGAACAGGTCGGGATACGATGGTATGGCCTGGCGTACATCGCCGGTTTTATTGGCGCATTCTATCTGATGAAATGGCTGGCTCGAAACGGATACGGCTCACTGCGGGAAAACCAGGTCGCTGATTTTGTCTTTTATGCGGCACTTTTCGGCGTCCTCATCGGGGGACGCGTTGGGTACGTGCTTTTCTATCGGCCATTGATGTTGACCGAGGATCCGCTCGGGATATTTCGGGTCTGGGATGGCGGTATGGCAAGCCACGGAGGGATTCTCGGCCTAATTATTTTCAGTGCGATCTACGCCCGGCGGCAGCGGATTTCCTGGACCGGCGTTGGCGACAACCTGGTGGCAGTGGCTCCCATCGGGCTCTTTTTCGGTCGCCTGGCAAATTTCATCAACGGTGAGTTGTACGGCAGAATCACGAACGTCCCTTGGGCTGTCCAGTTCCCGGCGGAGTTGCTCGATCACCCGGGAGAAGCAACGCTGGTGATTGAACAGACTGGCAAGATCAACCCCGCTTTAGACACCGTTCCTGAGATCATCGCCGCGGCGCGGCACAGCCCGCAGGTTCGTGAAATTCTCGCCGGCGTTCTCACGCCCCGTCACCCGAGCCAGCTCTACGAAGCATTTCTGGAAGGTCTTCTGCTATTTACCCTCCTGATAGTAATTCGCCTCAAATTCAAGAAACCGGACGGCGTCACGACCGGATGCTTTTTCCTTCTTTACCCTCTCATGCGCATCGCAGGCGAATACTTTCGAGAGCCAGATGCGCCGTTGACCGGCCCTTTCACCAGAGGCCAGTTTCTTTCGCTCTTCATGTTTGTCGTCGGCGCAGCCTTTCTTTGGAACGCCAGACACAAATATCTCGCAAGCCGTTCAATGTAGGGAGGATCCATCGCCAGAATGCAAATCCGAAACGGCCGTTTCCAGAATTTTTACGATTGCCGCCTTGGCCATATCAGGTTGCCGCAACCGAACCGCTTCGACCACGGCGCCGTGCAAATGAAGAGCCTGTTCATGCGCCGACCCAAGATGAGTCGTTAGCTCAAACAAGGCGCGCATCGATGCCCGGATAACGCTCGCAAGCCGCATCAGCACATGATTATGACTAGCCACCAGAAGCGCTGTGTGGAATTCCATATCGGCTTTGGAACATTCCGGAACGTCATGCGGTAACGATGCGCACATGCGCCGATAAGCATCATCCAATGCTGAAAGATCGCGCGGACCGGCTCGTCGCGCCGCAAGTTCCGCCGCAGCCGGTTCGATAATGCGCCGGGCTTCCATAAGCGAGTCAACGAAACGCGGATCGTGGAAATCCGAACTCGCTAATGCCAACAGATCTGGATCGAGCATATTCCATTCACTCGCCTCCAGAACTCGAGTGCCGACACGGCTGCGACTGCGGAGCAAACCCTTGGATTCGAGAATCTTGGTCGCCTCCCTGATTACGGTCCGACTAACGCCGTAGTGAGCGCACAGGTCTGATTCTTTAGGCAAGTATTCGAGAGGCTGGATTTCGCCTGAAAGAATGCGGCGCGCCAGGTTCGCGACGATCTCCCGCTGGACGCGTGGCTTCCTTTTGGTGGGCATCGTATATGAATCGAAGACTTATATCATATGAAATGATTGACAAGCTCATTTTTTGCCGCCTATCATCGTGCCATTGGTCAGTCACTGCTGATCATCAAGTTCGACGCTAGAGTCGGCATTACCGGCCTTTGCGGACACCAAGCGTGAAGGAACGAGATACCCTCTCCCTGCTTCGGACTTGCTTAGAGGGTTCCAACATCCCCCAGATGCCCACTCTCTCGACGAACCGTAAGCGCAAGCCTTCCCCCAACCAACTCTGAGGAAATCTGAATGAAACATCCGTTTCACTGCATCAAGGCCCTGACGTCGATCGGCGCCTTCTCTCTGCTATTCGGCATCTCCACGCCGGCGCCCGCGGCCGGACCGCAAGTCGTCTCCGGCCCTGGCGCCGACAGCGACTGCTTCAAACCGTGGAGTGAGACCACCAAGTATTTTAAGTGGCCGAAGAAAGACGGTCCCTATCGAATCGCCCTGGTCAATGGCTTCATTGGGAACACCTGGCGTATCCAGATGATCAAAACTGCCAAAGCCTACGCCGACCAACCTAGCGTGAAGAGCCAGTTGAAAGAGTTCAAAGTGGTTTCAACCGGTGAGGATCTCGCAGCACAGATCGCCGCAGCAAACAACTTTATCGACTCAGGCTATGATGCAGTTATTGTGAACGCCCTTAACCCGGCCGCTTTCGCTCCCGTCGTAAAACGCGCCAACGGCGCCGGGGTGGTGCTTCTGTCGTTCGACAACGTGATCGAGTCGCCCGACGCCATCACGGTCAATGTCGACCAAGTCGAACTGGGCCGGCTCGCCGCCCGGTGGCTCTTGAAAGAGATCAAGGCCGACACCGGAAAACTCCTCGAGGTACGCGGTCCCTCTGGAAACTCAGTCGACCGTGATCGACACAACGGGTTCCATGAAGTTCTTGATAAATCCGGAAAGAAGTTTGAGGTGATCGAAGTCATTGGAAAATGGGATGATGGCACAGCTCAGAAGGCCACTGCCGACGCGATCGCGATTCACAAGAAGTTCGACGGGATCTATACGCAAGGTGGTTCCACCGGCACAGTCCAGGCGCTCATTGACACGCATCACCCGTTTATACCGGTATCCGGCGAAACCGAAAATGGCTTTCGCAAACTTTGCGCCAAATATGCAGACCAGGGCCTTTACGGATCATCGGGCGGAACCGGTCCGGCGCAGGTGGCGGTGACTATCAAGGCCGCCATTGCGGCGCTGCAGGGTGATGCGGTTCCCCAATCGATCTCATTGCCGGTCTCTTATGTCGAGTATCCAAACATGAAGGAAAGTCAGGACTATTATCCGGATCTAAGCGACAACTTCTTTGTCGGAAACTCGTTCCCCGCCTGCAATATTGGGTTCACAGCCACCGAGATCATGGGCAAGTCCGAATCAAACCAGTAATCTCGCGTAATGCAAAGTGCGCTGCGGACACGAGGCCCGCAGCGCAAACATCTCAACGAAGCGTCGAGGTAGTTCTAACTATGCTCCGAATTTGAAACTTATCCTCAAACTCCTTGGCTTCAGTTTATGCCATTTCAGAAGTGCCCTTACGGGGCTAGGCGTCGGTGGGCACACCTACCCAGCCTAAAGCCCGGGCTACGTTTTCCTGGCCCTTTGGGCCGTACAAGCTGACCCCGATGGCTTAAGCTTCTTCTTCGTCTCTTTGGGTTTAGTCGGCCGTACGAAATGGCATCCGCGCGAGAAAACAAGATTCCGAAAAGCGGCAATCTCGACAACCCCGCCGCGGTCCCGCTGCTCCGCCTGGACGGGATCTCAAAGCGTTACGGCGGTGTCCGGGCGCTTGAAGAAGCGCACCTGGAAATTTCCGCGGGCCGAATTCATGCTCTCCTTGGAGAAAACGGCGCGGGGAAATCGACTTTGATCAAGGTCATCGCAGGGGTGGTGCAACCTGATTCAGGCGCGATAGAGCTTGAAGGCAGCCCGGTCATCTTCCGCAATCCGGCCGCCGCAATGAAGGCCGGCATTGCCTGCATTTTCCAGGAGTTGTCGCTGATCCCCGACTTGTCAGTCGCCGATAACATCGCCATCACCAGCCCGCCGACCCGACTTGGCCTGATCGATCGTCGTTCCCAGCGCCGCCTGGCACAGGCCGCGCTCACCCGGGCCGGCGCCGGCGGAATTCACCCTCTCTCACGACTGAAAGATTTACCGCTGTCGCGCCGGCAAATGGTTGAAATCGCAAAGGCACTTGCCCGCAGCCCGAAAATCCTGATCCTCGACGAAGCGACGTCGGCATTGACCGCCGCTGATGTTGAAAGGGTATTCGCGGTCTTAAACCAGCTCCGTGCAGAGGGCCTCGCCATCGTTTACATCTCGCACCGCATGCACGAGATCGCCCAACTGGCGGACGATTGCACAGTATTTCGTAACGGTCGGTACGTCTCAACATTCAAAGCCGGCACAAAAAGCGATGACGCAATCGTAGAGATGATGATCGGACGAGAGTACAAAAGCGTTTTCCCGGTCAAACCGCAGAACCGGCCAGACCGTCCAGCCGCGCTGACAGTGAAGAATCTGGCCTGGGCAGAACGACTCAAAGGAATTGACCTTTCCGTCCTGCCCGGCGAGGTGGTCGGTCTCGGCGGACTTGACGGCCAGGGTCAGCATGAACTGCTGCTGGCTCTATTTGGCGTCCTGGTCGGTGTCTCCGGTGAGATAAAGATAGGAGACAGACGCGTCGCTATCAAAAGTCCCCTTGCTGCGAAAAAGCGCGAGGTCGGCATGGCCTTCATACCCGAAGACCGAAAGACGGAAGGGCTGATGCTGCCAATGTCGGTGCGCGACAATCTCTCATTTGCGGCGATCGAGCAATTTTCGTATTTCGGCCTGATTGACCGGGAGGCCGAGAGGGCTGCCATCGACCAGATCATCCAGCTATTGCAGATCCGGTGTGATGGAATCGAAAGTCCCGCGGGTGCTTTATCAGGTGGCAACCAGCAAAAGCTGGTTATCGGAAAATGGCTGATGACCAAGCCGCGAATCATCCTTCTCAACGACCCGACCCGTGGCGTCGATGTCGGCACCAAGCAGGAGTTTTATCATCGGGTTCGCTGGTTGGCCGACGAGGGCGCGGCGATCCTCTTTTATTCAACCGATTACGACGAGCTCGTTGGCTGTTGTGACAGAGTCCTGGTCCTCTATGATGG
Organism: uncultured Verrucomicrobiae bacterium; assembly: GCA_963846195.1. GTDB lineage: Bacteria > Verrucomicrobiota > Verrucomicrobiia > Chthoniobacterales > JAFAMB01 > JAFAMB01. The sequence goes on along the minus strand of CAWJVG010000012.1, from coordinate 55,494 downwards.
TGCCGTCGTACGGATCCTTGAAGGCGCCGCAATCACCGAGCGCAACCTTGTCGCAAGTGCGCTGAACTTGGCGCCCTCCGCAACATCCGGGACGGAGCCCGCTGAGATTCTGCCTTCGAACATTCCATCGAGCGAAGCGCTCGCGGCTCTCGGTCCCAAACAGGCCGGAAAGCGAGCCCGGAAGGGCGATTTGAAGTTTTTCATTTCTGCACACCGCGGAGTCCTTTTTGCCGTCGCGATCTTCGTTGCCATGTTCACGCTTTACGTATCGAAACATCCGGCCGGGTTCAGCGCCAAAGTCATCAATACCGCCACCACCAAAGGTACTTTGCTCGCGCTGGTCGCAATGGCGCAGACGATCCCAGTCCTCACCGCCGGGCTGGACCTTTCGGTCGGAATGGTCTTCGTGCTGGCCAACTGCCTTGCGTCGAACATTCTGGTCGGCTCGCCGCTCCAGACGACCCTCGGAGCGCTCACAGTTCTTGTCGTTGGAAGTTTATGCGGCGCAGTGAACGGCGCCATTGTGGTCTATGGCAGGCTTCAACCGATTATCGCGACTTTGGCCACCGGCGCGATCTATTACGGATTCGCGCTCTGGCTCAGACCGGCCCCGGGTGGCGAGGTCAACACCGATTTCGCCGATGCAATGGTGGGTTCGTTCGCCGGAAATATCCCGGCCACACTCATCCTCCTGCTCGGCGTCGTCTTCTTCATTTGGGCTCCCTATCGGCGATCCGTTCTCGGACGCGCCGCGTATGCGATCGGCTCTTCCGAGCAGGCAGCCTTTATGTCCGGCATTCCAATTGCCCGAGCGAAGTTCCTCGCTTACATCGTGGCAGGCCTTTTCTCTTCGATCGCCGGCTTGCTGCTCACTTGTATTACGTATTCCGGCGAAGCGAACTCCCTATTAGGTAGCAGCTACACACTTAATTCCATCGCCTCGGTGGTGATCGGCGGCACATCTCTCTTTGGCGGCTCGGGAGGGGCCATCGGCTCAATCTTTGGAGCTTTCGTCCTGCGAACGATCGGCGATCTGCTTCTCGTCTTCGATCTGGACCCTCTCTGGCAACCGCTCTTCCTCGGCGTTGTCCTGCTCGTTTCGGTCAGCCTCGGTTCATTGCGGCTGCTTCGTATCAAAAATAAACTCGATATTTATAAGGGAACCTAAGAACCGATGCGAAGCCGCATACTTAGATGGATTGATCCGGTAGTGCTTGCCGCGTTCGGCTGTATTATCGCCCTTCTCTTCATCGGATCGCTCTATTCATCAAATTTTTTATCCCCCGACTATTTACTCCAGCAACTGCAGGTTGCCTCGTTTCTTGGCATCATTGCCGCCGGTCTCATGCTGGTGATCCTGCTCGGCCAAATTGATCTCTCGATTCCCTGGGTGGTGACAATCGGCGGAATGATGTCGACTGCCGCGGCCGGCTGGGGCCAGGTGGGCAACACCCTGGCCATCCCTTTCGGCATCGCTTGCGGCCTGTGTGTCGGTCTCCTCAATGGATTCGGCGTCGCTTACCTTCGGGTGCCGTCGATGATTTTTACCCTCAGTACCAACGCCATTGCTCAAGGGCTGATGGTTGTCCACACCAGCGGGTTCGCACCGCAGGAACGCTCGACCGCGACGATGCATCTCATCGCCGTCGGGCGCTCGGTGTTCGGCATTCCCAACGCTCTGTGGGTATGGGCCATCGTCGGCCTCGTCGTGGTGGTTTTGTTGAGCAGGACAGTCTTTGGCCGACGCGTCTACGCGATCGGAAATCGCGAATCGGCGGTTTATCTATCGGGCGTCGACACGCGCCGCGTCGTGATTGGCTGCTTTGCGATTTCCGGCGGATGCTCAGCGCTTTCCGGCGTGCTGCTGGCCGGCTACTCGACCCATGCGTATCAGGCCATGGGCGATCCCTACCTGCTCCCGGCGATCGCAGCCGTGGTGCTCGGAGGCACCAGCATTCTCGGTGGACGCGGCACTTTTCTCGGAACGATCGCCGGCGTGATACTGATCACTCTCCTGCAATCGATACTTTCGGTGGTGCAGGTACCGGAAGCCGGGCGGCAGATCACCTATGGCATCGTCATCGTCTCGATGCTGCTGCTTTACGGTCGCGAGCGCCGCCCGCAGTGACCGCAGCGTAGATCCGCCCGTTTCCCCTGCCGGTCTCAAAGAATCAGACCGGGACGCTTCGCCTAAGCTCCCTCGAACACCGGCACGCCGATCCGCCGATCTCTTTCCGTTCTCACCTCGGCGTCAACCGCAGGAATTCATTCGGCCCGATTTTGACCAGGACAACCCTCAAATCGTTTTGTTTTTTGACTTGGTAGAGCTCGATTCTTCCCTTGTCCTCCTTGCCGACTTTGAACGCGTCGAACTCTGGTAGCTTTACCGGCTCATTCGTTTGCAAAAAATAGGGTTGTCCCTTCCAATTCAAGACTTCTCGACCGGGATTATCTCTCGGATCGAAATCCAGCATGACCGGGTCTCCGACCGCGGTCGGCTCCGTTATTTTTTCCAGGTTTGATCGATTCTGAGAATCGACCCAGACCGTGAGGGCGACAACGAACATCATTGCCAGGAACCCTCCCGTTAGGCCGTACGCCCATTTTTCCGCGAGCGAGTGCTCGAAATCCTCCCGGTTCATCGCGGTTGATACCGTTTCAACTGTGCTGGCAACAGGATCGGCAAAGCCTGAAGGGCGTTGCTCTGGGTTGAGTTGACGAACCGTTCCGACATCCGTTTCAGATCCAGCCAGCGATCCCAACCATAATCAGGCGCCAAGACGATCTGGCGAAGCAGACTCCGCCATTCCGTAATTGCACGCTCGATATCCCCATGGCGCAAGAGCTCGTTGACCAGCTTGTGCCGCGGCGTTTGGTTTTCAACCACCTCCCGGATTACCTCCGCTGCGCCTGCGCCATACGCCGGCGGCGCGCCCATCTCGAGGTACCCCGCAAAATCGGCCCTTTGATAGGTCTGCTGGCAGATCAAACCCAAGCGCCCGCCGAATTGAGATTCATCCAGCGCGAACCGATGCCCGGCACGAAGGTTTGCCAAATCAAACACCAGATCCTCCAGCGGATAATCCGCATTCTCAAGCGCCGCTGCAATGGCAAGACCCTCCCCTTGATTAAAGAAACTGAAGAGAATGCCACGCCTTGTCGGCTCGCCCAATTCATTGATCAAACCGAGCTGTCGCCATGCCAATGCAGGGGTTACACTTAGTTCCATTCCCTCGCATTCGGCCCGATATTCGCAGCCTTGGCAAATCTCCGGAAAATCGCGCTTCGTCGGCGGATTGGCCAGCCAATTCCCGAATTCATCGAGATATCCCCGCACCGATAAACCGTCGAAGCGAAACCGCGCCACCACAAGTTTCTCTCTCCATAACAGATCCCATAGCTGGCCCCCCATTTCTCGAGTCACCAGAGGCACCACCTCTCGCTCGAAATCCATTCGCGTCAGGTTCCGCTTTCCGCTGACTAGCGGGTACCGCTCGCGGAGCAATTTGCGCAACCATTTAACCGGGCGCCATTCTTCCTCCAAAACCGCAGCCACCGCGATTTCGCGCCCATACATAAAATGACGACGTTCCGTCGGAATCTTGCAAAGGTTGCCAAAGCCGATCTCATCCAGTGTCGAAGGAACGCTCAGGGCCGGGCGCCACCGATCTCCTTCGGACCGCACCAGCAGTTTTCGAAGGGTCGTTTCGGCGATCGCCGGCTGATTCTGCCAGCGCCCGCGCGAATTTTGCATTTTTTCCATGGTCCCGACGGACAAACCTGCCTCTTTCCCCGTCCACGCGTAGACCGCACGGGCGCGAGCCTTCAACGTAAAAATTCTCTACCCCGAGCGTCAGCGTTCTCGCGGAAAATAATCTTTGGGAAAGCTCGAGTGCGCTCAGGAAAGGATCCTGGCCTCGAGACACGGCAACGTTCATCACCGCCAAAAAAGAGGGCCAATCGATCGGTTCCGCTCTCTTGAGCTTCAGCGGAAAAGCCTCATGCAATCTCGGAACTTCCGGTGTGACGAGGGCGTATCCAGCTTCATCGAGTCCACGTCGGCCAGCTCTGCCGAACATCTGCAACAACTCGTCCGGGCGAACGTGGCGTTGAATATTGCGCGCCATGTAGTGCGTGCCAGTGACGAGAACCGAGCGCATGGAGAAATTGATTCCGGCAGCGAGTCCCATCGTCGCGACCACCACGCGAAGCTGACCTCGCTTAGCCAACGGTTCGATGATTCCGGCCCGGACCGCATAGCTGAGACCACTATGGTGATAGGCGATCCGATGTCTCAACAACCTCGCTAACCTCTCGCCGGCAGCCGCAGTCTGCTCCTGACTGAGCGGCATCGGTTCTTCGATCGCAAGTGCCACTGCGAGAGTTCGCGCCAGTTCCTCGGCCGTGTTGCGCCGGGGCGCGAAGATCAACAACGGCCCGAGGTCGGCGAGTAGTGCCCGGCTAATGAGTCTCGGCCAATGCCCATTGATTACGCTCCGAGCTTGTACCGGCATGTCATTTAACATCACCTCTTCGAGACGGACTGGACGTTCGTGGTGCTCGACAAGCGCAACGGTTCTGCCAATCCGCTGCAGCCATGCGACAACGTCTTCCGGATTTGCCACGCTTCCGCTCAAAAGCAGAATCTGCGTTTCCGGCGGCGCCAACGAGAGGATCAGCTCATAGCTCATTCCACGCACCGGATCGGCCAGCAGTTGATACTCATCGACGACCAGCAACCGCGGGCCTTCGCGTCGCAAGAAGCGACTTTTCTGAGTCTCCAGGGTCGCCACCACTACGCGTGCACCCAGATTTTCGGCGACATCACCTGTCGAAATACCGACATCCCAACCCCGGGCTCTCCACTCCGCAAGCTTATCGTTTGCCAGGGCCCGAGTCGGGACCGTGTACACGGCCTGGCCTCGAAGCGATTCATACATGAGCTCAAAAATGTAGGTCTTGCCTGCCCCGGTCGGTGCCTGGACCACGACATCTTTTCCCTCGCGCAGCAGGTTGACCGCATCCTGCTGCCATTTGTCTGGGATGATCAAATTGACCATCTGGTTACAATCAATGAGTAGTCTTGAGCTCTCAGTTCCGCGCTCCGGACCGTTTCGGATCGTAGCCTTCAATTGAAGCGACGCAAAACCCAAAACGCAAGATCTCACATTTAAGAGAGAAATGCGGGAGGAGCTGGGGATCGTTGGCTTTTCGATGATCGCTCTCATGGATAAAATGCAACAAGAAGACCAAAGACGATGGTCCGGTTGTCGCTTTATGAACAACAAACTCGAAATGTTCCGGTCGCGAATCGGCCAATTCCTTCGGGGGTGCGACGGGAAACGGGGTTGGCATACGAGGTGCTACTTAGAGCGGTGGCTTCATTCGGGGGAGGTCCGAATGTTAATTCGCGCAGCGTGGTAACGAAGGGGGGTTTTGACCTCTAAAAGGGAGAAAGGGTTGGATGGTCAAAAGTGGATCATGCGCGTGAACACCTTGCGAGGAAGTCGACTTGGAGGGAGTCGTACTTCCTCGCATCCTTTTCACCTGTGGAGCGAGCGGCAGCGCTGAAATGCCGTCCCTTGTAAGGAATGGCAGGTGATTACCCGACATGAAAAAAATCGAGGCGATCATCAAACCGTTTAAATTGGAGGAGGTAAAGTCGGGACTTGCTGAACTCGGGATCGAAGGCATGACCGTCAGCGAGGTCAAAGGTTACGGGAACCCCACTCAATCCAGTCGTCTGCCCTACGGTCCCAGTCGACTCCCGTTCATACCCAAATTAAAAGTCGAATTGATCGTCAGAAACGAATTGCTAGGTTCTGCCGTTGCTGCAATAAAGCAAAGCGCGCGGACTGGAACACGAGGCGACGGCAAAATTTTTGTGCAGGATCTCCTGGAAGTTATCCGAATCAGAACGGAAGAACGCGGGGATCGGGCTCTCTAAGGATGCCGTTTGCGACATCTTCGGATATTTTGTCCAAGCCCAAATGTGATTGTCTAAAACCCTAATCCCCCTAAAACTGAACCATCTATGACCCCAGCCGAAGTCACCTCTTTTATCAAAGATAAGGGAATTAAACTGATCGACTTCAAGTTCACCGATCTTCTCGGAACTTGGCAGCACTTTACCACCACGCTGAACGAATACAGCGAGGACATCTTTACCGATGGCTTGGGCTTTGACGGCTCAAGCATCCGTGGTTGGAGAGTAATTCACGCCAGCGACATGCTTGTGATTCCGGATCCGGCGACCGCCTGGATCGACGTATTCAATGCCGAGCCGACCCTCAGCTTCATCTGTACAATCCAGGATCCAATCACCCGGGAACCGTACGACCGCGATCCGCGCGGCGTAGCTGAAAAAGCCGAAGCATATCTGAAGAGCACGGGCATCGCCGACACAGCGTACTTCGGACCGGAAGCCGAGTTTTTCATCTTCGATGACGTCCGTTACGATTACAGCTCCAACAGCTCATTCCATAGCGTTGATAGCAGCGAGGCAATCTGGAACACCGCTCGCGAGGAGTTCCCAAATCTCGGTTACAAGATCCGCCACAAGGAAGGTTACTTCCCTGTGCCGCCGTCTGATACGCTCCAGGATCTGCGAAATGAGATGTGCCTGGAGCTGGAAAAAGCCGGGGTGCCAATTGAGCGGCAGCATCATGAGGTCGCCACGGCAGGTCAGGCAGAAATCGATATCCGTTTCTCCCCGCTTCGGGTCATGGGCGATAATATGATGTATTACAAATACATCCTGAAGAATGTTGCCAAAAAGTATAATAAGGTCGTCACCTTCATGCCGAAACCACTCTTTGGTGATAACGGCTCTGGAATGCATACGCACTCTTCACTCTGGAAAGACAGCAAACCCCTCTTTGCGGGAGATAAGTATGCGGGCCTGAGTGAACTGGCTCTGTTCTATATCGGCGGAATCTTGAAACACGCTCCGGCCCTCACGAGCATCTGCAACCCGACCACTAATAGTTATAAGCGACTCGTGCCGGGATTCGAAGCGCCAGTCAACCTCGCCTATTCTGCGCGGAACCGGTCAGCTGCGATCCGAATTCCGACTTATTCAGCGAGTCCCAAGGCGAAACGCGTCGAGTATCGCACGCCAGACCCGGCGGCAACTTCTTACCTCGCATTCTCGGCCTTGTTGCTGGCAGGTCTTGACGGGATTCAAAATCGAATTGATCCCGGCGATCCGCTCGACAAGAACCTCTACGAACTCCCACCGGAAGAACTAGCCAAGGTTCCCACTGTACCTGACTCACTTCTCGGAGCGATCGAAGCACTCGAGAAAGATCACGAGTTCCTGCTCAAGGGGGATGTATTTACCAAGGATTTCCTCGAAAATTGGATCGAACTGAAGAAAAAGGAATACGATGCTCTCCGCCTCCGGCCGCATCCCTACGAGTTTTTCATGTATTTCGATCTTTAGGAAAGGGTTCGCAAACGATCGCCGCATGGGCGCCCGGATGCTTCCGGGCGCCCTTTTTGCTTTGGGGCGAAGCTCAGTCTGAGCCGCGGACGACGAGTCAACCGCTCGAGCCCAAATCCTATGATCGTAATCGAACTCGAACTCGTCCTCGACTTTCACCAAGAATAAAAAAACGAGTTCGATTACGATTGTACTCTGCCAACCGCCGAGTCACTCGAAATTTGCTTCTTTCTTGCTGGTGAAGGGGGTTGCCCCCTGTGTTACTTTCCTATCCACCCCCCGGGTTTTCCAGCATGCGAAAAGGTTACCTAGCTCTTGTTCTCCACGCTCATTTGCCGTTCATTCGACATCCCGAGTATCCAGACTTCCTGGAAGAAGACTGGTTGTTTGAGGCGATTACAGAAACGTATCTGCCCCTGTGGCAAGTATTTGAGGGTTTGATCCGCGATGGTATCCCATTCCGGCTAACCATGTCGTTCACGCCTCCTCTGTGCGCGATGCTCAACGACAATCTGTTGCGGGAGCGCTACCTCGTGTACCTGGATCGCGCGATCGCCCTCTCAAAACGCGAAATCGACCGTACTCAGGGACAATCAGAAATAAATCATCTTGCTAGGATTTATCATTACCGCTTTCTGGAGTGCCGCGAGATCTATCTCGACCGATTGCATTGCGATCTTGTTGGCGCGTTCAAACGATTCCAGGATGGTGGGTTTGTCGAGATCATCACGTGCGCGGCGACACACGGGTTCCTCCCGTTAATGGAACAACATCCCGAAGCTGTCCGCGCCCAGATCCTGATCGCTCGGGACGATTATCAGAGCAACTTTGGGCAGAAACCGAGAGGAATCTGGCTCCCTGAATGTGCCTATTTCTCCGGATTGGAAAACTATCTGCAAGAGGCTGAACTGCGCTGGTTTTCCCTCGACGCGCACGGTCTGATGTTTGGAAACCCGCGACCACGGTACGCGATCTTTACCCCCTGCTTCACCGCTGCAGGCCCGGCGGCGTTCGGCCGGGATCGCGAATCGAGCAAGCAGGTCTGGAGCGCACAGGAGGGCTATCCCGGGGACCCGGCCTACCGGGATTTCTACCGCGACATCGGCCACGATCTGGATCTCGATTATCTGCGTCCATTTCTGCATGCCAATGGCGCGAGAAAATTCACCGGCATCAAGTATTACCGGATTACAGGCCGCACGCCGGACAAGCAGATCTATGTGCCCGGATGGGCCGAAGGCGCCGCGGACTATCACGCCGGCGATTTCATGGTCAGCCGCGCAAAGCAAATCCAGCACCTCATTGAAGCTACCAATATCGAGCCTCTGGTGTTGAGCCCTTTTGACGCAGAATTGTTCGGACACTGGTGGTATGAAGGACCGAGGTTTTTGAATCTGTTTATCCGCAAAGCGATCTACGACCAGAAGGTCTTCGAATTAACCACGCCGAGCGCCTACCTGGAGCGTCACGATACGCTTCAGATCATTGCCCCGAGTCCGTCGAGTTGGGGTCACAAGGGATTTTGGGAGGTTTGGTTAGACGAATCCAACTCCTGGATCTATCCGCATCTTCACGCAGCCGCGCGACGCATGACCGAGGCAGCGCGGACCTGCCTGAAGAACCCGGCAAAATGGAAAGAGCCAGTCCTCAGACAAATGGCGCGCGAACTTTTGCTTGCGCAATCGAGCGATTGGGCCTTTCTCATGAAAACGGGAACGGCTCGCGACTATGCAACCAAAAGGACGAGGGATCATATTCTGCGATTTACGCGACTGTATGATCAGCAAAAAGGAGGCGTGATCGACGAAGAGTTTCTTTCGAATTGTGAGTGGCGGGATAACATCTTCCCGGATTTGAATTGGAAGTACTATGTTTGACCGTCCGCGGTGGTTCCCCGGCATCGCACTGCTCCTTTCATTTGCTTCGCTGCAGGCGCTCAAGGCTCAGAATGAGGAGTCCGGTGGGGACCAATTGCAGTTTGTCCCACCTCCCATCGAGGGAGTGATCAGTCTTGGAGCCTACGATAGCAAAGGTAAACTGGTGCGGGTCCTGAAAAAGGCCGCTGAAATTGATAGCTTTAAAGCAGCGTCGGACGGTCTTGTCATCGACTGGGACCGAAATGATTCGCAGGGCAAACCGGTTCCAAACGGGAAATACTTCGCCCGCGGCGTGCTGGTCGGCGATGTCAAAATCGAAGGAGTGGCCTTTCATCTGAATGACTGGGTCGACTCTTCGGCTGATCTAAGAATCCAAAAGGTTCTTTCAGCGACTTTGTTAGATGCGCAGCGTACCGCGGTGCTCGTCGATGTACCACAACCGGAAGCGTTGCTGCTTGAGAGCAACGGAAATCGATCAGGCACCATCTCGCTCCCGTTCAACCCCAGCACCATCAAGGCTGCCGGACCGAACCTCCTCCTCTTTGACAAGGCACAAGTGATGTTAATCGACGCGACTTCGGGTGCTCAGGTTTCGCGCCAGAGCATTTCTGACGTCCGAGACGCGGATTCTTCGGGAGATCGAACGGTCGTGCTGAGCGGAAATCAAATCAAATATCAGAACCAGATCAATGCTACCCCCCAGGATCTCAAACCGCCTGCAGAAGATCTTTTCCGTTGTGCTGTTGTGGGTTCCTCGATTGTGGTTGCGTCAAAGGAAGCGAACCTCTGGAAACTTGATGGCCAGGAATCTATCGCGGTTGACGCGGGGGAAATCGGCGAACTCCTCGATATGGGTGCCGGCTCCTTCGAAAGCCTCTGGCTCCTGGTAAAGGCAGGCACGGCGACCCTCTTGAAGCAGATTGATTCGTCCGGGAAAATTCGCAGAGAGATCGAACTCCCTCCAGACTTGCAAACAGTCACCCGGCTCGGCGCGTCCCGGAACGAGGATACACTGTTATTGATGTCTGATGATGGTACGACTCAACGAGTCATCGGAGTCCGGTTCCAAGCGGCCGACCAGGGAAAGTCCATCTGGGAAAAATGGTTTGAACGAACGTTGACCCCGTTCAAATTCTTCGACCTGAAGGAGGGCCAGGTAGTCGCGGCCGTTGTGAAGACCGATTCTCCGCCCGTTCCCGTGAAACCGGCTAATAACCCGATGGAAAACACCCGGCAAGCGGTGTTCCAGCTTTCAATTGTGGCAGATGAAACCGGGGCTTGGGTCGCGAATGTGGACGGACTCCCCTTGTTCCAGGTCTGCGCAACAAAAAACATCAAGCAGACTCGATGGGTCTCTGATGGTGCAAACGGCTTGCGGGTCTATACATCCGACGGAACGGTTGTGGAGGAATACCATCTGACCAGCCTTGAAAATCTATTCCGGTTTGATGCGGGCTCCTTTGACTAGTGCATGCTATTTCGGGTCAGGACACTAACTCAGGATGAACATCGTCTACTTCGATCTCGAGACTCAGCGCACTGCAAATGATGTCGGTGGATGGGACAGGAAGAGAGACATGGGGATGTCACTCGGAGTCACTTACAGCACAAACCTCAACGAGTATCAGGTCTATCCGGAAAAGCGGGTCAACGATCTGGTTCAGCAGTTGCTGCGTGCTGATCTCGTTGTTGGGTTCAACATCGTGAACTTCGACTATGAAGTTTTGATGGGTTACACTATCCTCGATCTGCCGCATCAACTACGAACCCTCGACTTGCTACTCGAGGTTGAGAAAGCGGCGGGAAACAAGCTTAAATTGGAAAACATCGCTCAAGCGACCCTTGGCGTGGGCAAGACAGGTGGCGGAGTTGACGCCATTAAATGGTGGCGCGAAAAGCGGCTAATGGAAATCGCCGAATATTGTTGCTTCGACGTAAAAGTGACCAAACTTGTGCATGAACATGCCGTCGAACATCGCGAACTCTTCTTTATCGACAAGTTCAGTCGGAAACAACGGTTCGAAATAAAATGGTAAACGCGGAAACCGTCGGGGTTTCCAGAATCTCCTGATCTGCCAATCGCATCGAACACAGTCTCGAGAAGTTCATCACATGATTTTGCCTCTGCGCTCAACTAAGGAAATCTGGGCGTTCGATTGGTTCGACCTGGATGTCCCAATCCAATTCGGATCGATGTTCATCCTGCCCACCTGCCTTTATGTTGTGCATCGGCATACCCGAATGCTGCTCGGGCACGAATTCGTCAGGGAACTGGATCAGCGCCGAGTTGAACTTTTCCTGCATCGGGCGTTTCAGGAAAAAGGCGCGCCGGATGAGTTGCTCGTGCCGGATGTAGACGAATGGGATGAGTCCGTGTGGCAGAGCTTTTCAAAGGAGTACCAATGCCAGATCAACCTTGTCGATGTGGAATCCAGCGAGGTGGAGTCGGAAGACGAGGATGGCATCCAATCTCAGCTCAGTAATTTAATTGCAGGCCCTGCCGAAAGTCTATTAGCCAGCCACGGAGCCCAATTTGTTGCTCAAGGTCTGGTCAAAGCCGTGAAGCATACGCGATCCCGTGATAAGCAGCGATCACTGTTAGCCAAAGCTCTTGAGCTCTCCGAAAACCTGCCCGAAGCCCTGGTCGAACTAGCAGATCTCGATCTTCAGGAAGGCAATCTCGACGAAGCGGCAGAAGGATTCACAAAAGCCACCGCCGCCGCGGCTCCCTTTCATGTCCAGGGACAACCTAGCTATTTCCTCAGGGCGCAGCATGGACGTTTGTTGGTTTCCTGGCAAAAGGGTGAATTGAATGAAGCCGTCGCCACCGGAGAAGAACTGCTGTTCGTCGATCCCGCAGATCATTCTGGCGTGCGGTTTCTGGTACCGCTGCTGCAGCTTTCCCTCAGCCAGTTTGAAGCTGCGAATGAATTTTTTACCTGGTATCGCCAATCGTACCCGGATGATCTTGAGGATCCGGGATTCTTTTTCGGATGGGCTCTCACCCTGTTCGAATTCGATGAGGAAAACAGTGCGACCGAGCGCTACAAACGCGGGATGCTGCAGAATTTTTATTTGGCGCCGCTTCTGCTGGATCTGCCCGAACCTTCACCGGAACTCTGGCAGCACAATCAGCGTGGCGATTACAATTATGCCATCGAATTTGTCGATTCCTTCGGAGCGATCTGGGAACGTGATGCCGCTGCGACCCGCTTTCTCCGGGAACTCTATGTCAGCCTCTTACCGCAGTTGGATGCCTTGATCGATATTCGCCGTCAAATGGCCGAGCTCCAGGACAATCGCTACGAGCCTGAACACCGTAAAATCTGGGACAAACTTGTCGCCGAAGAGCAACGCCAGATTGCCCGGTGGACTTGAAGAAGAGGTTCGGTGTTTCGGCGGGTCGGCTTAAGCGGAGAATCATCTATCAAACGTCTGAGGCCCTACGCCGATACGCCGACCCGTCGACACGTTCCCTTGACACTGGGGCGGGTTTTGTCAGGATTCTGTATGGTGCGTTATCTCACCGGGTTCCAACCGACTGGCGCCCTACATATCGGGAACTATTTCGGGGCTCTGCTTCCTGCCATCGAGCTTCAGGAAAAGGGGGAAGCGTTCTATTTCATCGCCGACTATCACGCTCTCACAACGGTACGGGACCCTGCAGTTTTGAGGGAGTACGTTCGCGGAGTCGCGATCGATTCGCTGGCCTGTGGACTTGATCCCGCGAAGGCTTGTTTCTTTAAACAATCGGATATCCCGGCAGTCACGGAGCTGGCTTGGATCCTGAGCAATGTCACACCGATGGGGCTCCTGGAACGAAGCCACTCTTACAAAGACAAGATCTCTCACGGGATGGTTCCGAATCACGCCTTGTTCGCTTATCCTGTTCTGATGGCGGCCGATATTCTGCTTTACGACAGTGATGTGGTGCCCGTCGGAAAGGATCAAAAGCAGCACCTCGAGATCACTCGCGATATAGCGATTAAATTCAACGAGCTGTACGGCGAAGTCTTCAAGTTGCCTGAACCGAGCATCCGGGAAGAAGTGGCAACGATTCTCGGTTTGGACGGTCAGAAGATGAGCAAAAGCTACGGTAATACGATCGAGTTGTTTCTCCCGGAAAAGATGTTGCGTAAGAAAATCATGAGTATCGTCACGGATTCGACGCCGGTTGAAGCGCCAAAGGATCCGAGCAACTCGGCGATTCTGTCGCTTTACAGATTGTTCGCAGAACCCGAAATGGTCGCGTCAATGGAACACGACTTTCAAGCGGGCGGCGTCGGTTACGGCGAATTCAAGAAAAGGCTGTTTGAAGTTATCTGGGAGAGTTTCGCTCCCATGAGGCAGCGTCGGACGGAACTCGACTCGAGCCCCGGTTATGTCGATCATGTCCTGGCAGACGGCGCATCACGAGCGCAGGAAGTCGCGCAAAGGACCATGACCAGGGTCCGCGGCGCCGTCGGGATCAGCACCTGACTTGGGTTATCCGCTCCATCCTTTGACCCCATCACCTATCGTAGTCGTCCTCGAACTCGTCCTCGTCCTCGTCCGATTTCTGACCATGGCGAGTCCTCCTTAGCTTCCCCGGTTTCGGCCTTCTGGAAGACATGGCCTGCTGGTAGGGCGAGGCTCCGTCCGAGCCGGGGTTAACGCGTCGTCGCGGTCTCATGCCGAGCTTCGCCCTTGAAGGAGATGAAGACCGATTTCAATTACCATAGGGAAACTCAATCCCGATCCTTATTCTGTTTTCTTCTGTTCAAACCTTCTGGAAGCGCCCTGACCTAAACTTCATCATTTGACCTTTGCATAGCGTCCGCTAATCTGGCAACGCCCATGCCTAAGTACACAGATCTCCACAAGATTCTGCTAGTTGGTTCCGGTCCAATCGTCATCGGTCAAGGGTGTGAGTTTGATTATTCGGGAGTTCAGGCCTGCAAAGCGTTGAAGGAAGAAGGATACGAAGTGATCTTGGTGAATTCCAATCCGGCAACGATCATGACGGACCCAGAATTCGCCGCCCGGACTTACATTGAGCCCATTACTATCGAGATCCTTGAAAAAATAATCGAACGGGAAAGGCCGGATGCGCTCCTGCCTACGCTGGGCGGTCAGACTGCTCTCAACAGCGCGATGGAACTCTATCGCGCAGGTATCCTGAAAAAGTACAATGTCCGGTTGATCGGCGCGAATGCAGAAGCGATTTCCAAGGGCGAAGATCGCCAATTGTTCAAGGAGGCCATGCTGCGGATTGGCTTGGACGTCGCGAAATCCGGCAACGCGCACAGCGTTGCCGATGCGAGGGAGATTGCGACTGTCATTGGGTCCTTACCTCTCATTATCCGGCCAGCTTTCACTCTCGGTGGGGCGGGAGGAGGCATCGCGTATAACCGTCAGGAATTCGAAGAAATTGTTCGTCGTGGTCTGGATCAATCACCGGTCAGAGAAGTGCTGATTGAAGAGTCGCTACTCGGCTGGAAAGAATTCGAGATGGAGGTGATGCGTGATCGCGCGGACAACTGCGTCGTGATCTGCTCAATCGAGAACTTCGACCCAATGGGGATTCATACCGGAGACTCGATCACGGTCGCCCCCGCGCAAACGCTCACAGACCGCGAGTTCCAGATTATGCGCGACGCCTCGTTTGCCGTGATTCGCGAAATCGGCGTCGAAACGGGCGGCTCGAATATTCAGTTTGCCGTGGACCCCCGGAACGGGCGGATGGTCGTGATTGAGATGAATCCGCGAGTCTCCAGATCTTCCGCTCTGGCGTCTAAAGCGACCGGGTTTCCAATCGCCAAGATTGCGGCCAAACTAGCTGTCGGATACACGCTGGACGAAATCCGAAACGACATCACTCGCGAAACGCCGGCCAGCTTTGAACCAGTGATCGACTATTGCGTAGTTAAGGTTCCGCGTTTCACTTTTGAGAAGTTTCCCCAGGCCGATCCGACACTGACCACCCAGATGAAGAGCGTCGGGGAGGCAATGGCAATTGGCCGGACCTTTAAGGAGGCGTTGCAGAAAGCGCTCCGATCCCTGGAAATTGGTCGCTTCGGTCTCGGTGCGGACGGTAAGAATCGTGAACCACGGACCAACGCAGGGCGATGGGATGTGGAAGAAATCCAACGCAAGCTTGTCAACGCCTCGTGGGATCGAATCTTCTATATCCGATACGGGCTTTTGGCCGGTTTCACGATCAGCAGGCTTAACGAACTGACCAATATCGACCCGTGGTTTTTGGAAAACATCCGAGAGATCGTTGACGAAGAAGCTAAGATTACCAGCGGGTCATACAACTTACGGCGGGCAAAACAATTCGGATTTTCTGATCGCCAGCTAGCCTATCTAACCAAATCGAACGAAAGAGATTTTCGATCGATGCGGATCAGGGAAGGAGTGCTCCCCACCTATCGGCTTGTTGACACGTGCGCCGCAGAATTTGAAGCCTACACCCCCTACTATTATTCCACCTACGGCGACGAAGACGAGACCTCCAGCGGCGACCGCAGGAAGGTCATGATACTAGGCGGCGGACCTAATCGGATCGGTCAAGGAATCGAGTTTGACTACTGTTGCGTGCACGCCGCGTTTGCGCTGAAAGAGGACGGATTCGAGACGATCATGGTCAACTCGAATCCGGAAACGGTTTCGACCGATTACGACACCAGTGACAAACTTTATTTCGAGCCGCTGACCCTCGAAGATGTCCTCAATATCTACGAACATGAAAAATGTTGGGGGGCCATTGTGCAGTTCGGCGGCCAGACTCCTCTCAACCTTGCGAACGCTCTGCAGGCAAATGGCGTTAATATCATTGGCACTCAGCCAAAGAGCATTGAAATGGCAGAGGACCGAAAACATTTCTCGGCAATGTTAAATCGGCTCGGACTCAATCAAACACCGAACGGCACTGCCACCAACGAACAGGAAGCCGTGAACGTCGCGAACGCGATCGGGTATCCGATCCTTGTTCGACCCTCCTTTGTACTCGGAGGGCGCGCGATGGAAATCGTTTATCAGGAAGATGACTTGCGACGTTACATCCGCACCGCGGTCGAAGCCAGTTCGGAACGGCCCGTTCTCGTGGATCGCTTCCTGGAAGACGCCATTGAAGTGGATGTTGACTGTATCTCCGACGGAGAAATTTCAGTGATTGGCGCAATCATGCAGCATATTGAAGAAGCGGGTATTCACAGTGGCGACAGCGCTTGCGTGATCCCCTCGTTTTCTCTTTCTGCCAAGGTATTGAATGAGATTGCATCTGCCACCAAAGCTATGGCGCGCGAGCTCGAGGTTCGAGGGTTGATGAATGTCCAGTTCGCCATCAAGGATGAAGAAGTCTACGTTCTGGAAGTGAATCCCCGAGCCTCGCGCACCGTACCGTTCGTCAGCAAAGCGATCGGCGTGCCTCTCGCAAAGCTCGCTGCCAAAGTCATGGCCGGCAAAACATTATCGGAACTTGGCTTCACACGCGAGGTGATACCACCGCACTATTCCGTAAAGGAAGCGGTCTTCCCTTTCATTCGATTCCCAGGCATCGATATCACGCTCGGTCCCGAAATGAAGGCGACAGGAGAAGTCATGGGAATCGCTCAGGATCTCGGTTTGGCTTACGCCAAGTCCCAGATGGCGGCACAACCGCCGCTGCCGACCGGAGGCAACGTCTTTCTAAGCGTCAAGGATGCCGATAAGATTGACATCGTGAAGTTCGGGAAAGAGCTCGTTGATCTTGGCTTTACCATCTATGCGACAAGCGGAACCGCTGCTGCACTCATTTCCGCCGGTTTAACCGTGAATCGACTTTTCAAGTTGAGCGAAGGCCGCCCGCACGTCATTGATATGATCAAGAACGACGAGATCGCTCTCATCATCAATACGCCGAGCGGCACGACTCCAAGGAAGGACGAAGTCAAAATTCGCAGTACTGCTGTCGAGCGCCGCATTCCGATTCTCACAACCATCAGTGGCGTTGAAGCAAGCATCCGGGCAATGCGTTCTATTCAAACCAAGGGGCTGACGGTAAAGACTCTGCAGGAGTACCATCTTAGTTCGTGACTCCTATGCACAGCATGACAGGATACGGGCGCGGGCAGACCATCAGCCAAGGCACCAAGGTCATCGCTGAGATTCAATCACTCAACAAACGCCAGACTGAAATCCTGGTTAACCTTCCCGCTCCGCTCGCGTCGCTGGAAAGTGATCTTCGCGCAAAAATCGACCGCACCTTACATCGCGGCCGGATCATTGTTACAATCTCCGCCTCCGGTCCCGCGGCGCATCATCAACCGTTCATTGACGCCGATTTGGCGAGACTTTACCTCGCTCGATTCAAACAACTCCAGAAAGAGCTCGCGCTGCCGGGAGATATAACGATCGAAACCATTCTGCGAGTGCCAGGGGTTGTCTCTGCGTCTGAGCCGGTGGTCCTCGATTCCTCCACTCGATCAGCGGTCGATTCCGCTCTCGATCTTGCGCTCGAACAGCTTCTACAGATGCGGGCAAAAGAGGGTTCCACTCTCCACAAGGAATTACTTCGCCGGATCAGAGCCATCGACCGTGCTCTCGAAAAGATTCGCAAGCTTCAACCGCGTGTCGCGAAGCGGTATCGCGCTATCCTTTTAGAACGTGTTCAGAAGATTGGCCTTGAGATCACTCTCGACGATGACCGCCTGGCAAAAGATGTGATGTTCTTCGCCGAACGCTCTGATTTCTCGGAGGAACTGAGTCGGCTCGAATCGCATCTGGATCAATTCCTCGAGACGACAAACAAGCAGCAGGCCATCGGTCGAACGCTTGAGTTCATCAGCCAGGAACTAGGCCGCGAGCTGAATACGCTCAGTGCCAAAGCAAACGACGCCGAGATCTCCCAACTTGTGGTCCAGTGCAAAGCCGAATTGGAAAAAGTCCGGGAACAAATCCAGAACGTGGAATGAATCCTCTCCCATGAATATCATCCTCGGCGTGACAGCTTCGATCGCAGCATACAAAGCGGCTGATATAGCGAGCAAACTGACTAAGCAGGATCGTTCCGTGCATGTCGTAATGACGGCCGGCGCGACGCAATTTATTACTCCGCTCACTTTGCAGACTTTGTCCCGTCATTCCGTCACCACCAACATCTTCGACGAAAAGATGAGCTGGCACCCGGGACACATTGAACTTGCCGACAACGCCGATCTCGTGCTGGTCGCCCCAGCCACCGCTGACATCCTCGCGAAACTTGCTCACGGTTTCGCCGATGACGCTTTGACGTCCATTGTCCTCGCCACCGAAGCGCCACTGCTGCTGGCCCCGGCGATGAATGGCAAGATGTGGCTGCACCCCGCAACGGTCGCAAACGTCGAAACCCTCAGACATCGCGGGGCCAGTTTCATCGGCCCGGAAGAGGGCATGTTAGCTTGCGGATATGAAGGGATAGGGCGTCTCTGGCCAGTCGACGAAATCGTCGCCAAAGCCCTTGAATACAAGAAGCGCTGACGCTCCGCAGGTGCGCCGGCGCAAAAAAAATAGGAGGAGAGATCAATCTCCTCCTATTCCAGCAAACGACAGAACTGAGTACTTAGCGTTCTACTTCTTGACGGCGCTTTTCTTCACCGGCGAAGCGGCTTTTTTCGCAACCTTCTTAGCAGGTGCTTTCTTGGCAGGCGCTTTCTTAGCGGGAGCCGGTTTCTTGGCTGCTGGTTTCGCCGCAGCTTTTTTTGCAGCTGGCATCAGTTATCCCCCCTTTCATTCCGCAGTTGCGGAGGATAAGAAATTAATGTCATTCCAATTCGCTTGACTAACGAACAATCGTTAGATCGTCAATGAGAATTTGTAACATCGTTAAAGATTTAGGTAATTCGACTAAGATCCAGTCGCGGTCGAATCGCCTTAAAACTCGACATCGACGACGACCTGCCGATAGTGACCCAGTTATGAATCAATACCTCGACGCCGCCCTCAAAGCGGCTCGCGCAGCCGGGGCACTGGTCCGTGAGAACTTCGGCCAACCGCTGAAAGTAAACGTCGAAGAAGCTCACGATATCAAGCTGGAGCTTGATGTCCGCTCTCAAGCGCTCATCACGGAATTGCTTTTGGAAAGATTTCCCGACCACGCGATCATGGGCGAAGAAGGCAACGCCGAAAATAAGTCCACCGAGTTTGAATGGGTGATCGATCCGATCGATGGCACGGTCAATTACTTCTACAGCATCCCTCACTTCTGCATCTCGATCGCCTTAAGGAAGAAGGGTGAAATCATCGTCGGCGTGATTTACGATCCGATGCGAGAAGAACTATGGCATGCCGAACTCGGCGGCAAGGCCTACCTGAATGACAAACCAATCGAGGTGAGCCGTTACACGGAAGTTTCCCAATCCGTCGTCGCTGTCGGGATGTCGAAAACGATGGCCGAACTGGAGGTTGGCCTTTTGATTTTTCAGGATCTGTTGGTCCGGGCCAGAAAGTGTCGAATGATGGGCAGCGCGGCACTCGATCTTGCCTACGTCGCCTCCGGACGATTCGACGCTTACATCGAACGCAGCGTGAATTGGTGGGATATTGCAGCGGGCGTCCTTTTGGTCAATTGTGCCGGTGGCCGGTTGGCTATCGCTCCAAGCGCAATTCAAGACGGGAAACTCTCGGTGATTGCCTGGAACGGAAAAATCGACCGCGATCAACTCACTAAGATATATCCATGAGCTTTGTCGGAATCGGTTACGATGTGCATCGCCTGGTCGAAGGGCGGAAGTTAATCCTGGGCGGCATCGAGATTCCGCACGAGCGCGGGCTGGACGGTCATTCCGACGCAGATGTTTTAACACACGCGATCGCAGATGCGCTTCTTGGTGCAGCCGGAGAAAAGGATATCGGGCACCATTTTCCGAATACCGATCCATTCATCAAAGGCATCGACAGCCAGGAAATTCTGCGGCGAGTGCAAGCGATCCTAACGACCCGGCACCTGGCCATCGTCAACATCGACTGTTCGCTCATCGCCGAGGCGCCAAAGGTCAGCCCGCACCTGCAGGCGATGAAAACGAGATTATCGGAAACGCTGCAAATTCCGCCACAGCGCATCGGAGTGAAGGCCACTACCAACGAAGGGCTCGGCTTTATCGGCAGAGGCGAAGGCATCGCTGCCATGGCAATTGCCAGCGTCCAGGAGATTGAGTCGCGATTCCCGGCAGAATCCGGCGGGAGGCTGGTTTAGTTGTCCTGACCTCCAATAGGAGAAACGCCAGACATCATCGTTCCGATGCCAATTAAGTTCTACAACACTTACAGCCGACAGTTAGAAGTATTCGAGCCGATCGCGCCGCCCAAGGTAAAGATCTATACGTGTGGTCCGACCGTTTACTCGTTTGCCCACATTGGAAATTTCCGCGCCTACGTCTTTGAAGACCTCTTGCAGCGACACCTGGAAGCAAGAGGATTCGAGGTCGAGCGGGTGATGAACCTCACCGACGTGGATGATAAGACGATCCGCGGCAGCCGGGAAGCAGGTGTCTCTTTACCCGAGTTTACGGCCAGGTTTAAAGAGAGCTTTTTTGAAGATATCGAATCGCTGCGCCTCCAGCGCGCCAATTATTTTCCGGCAGCCACCGAACCGGAGAATCTCGCGAAAATGATCGAGATGATCGATCAACTTCTGCAACAAGACATCGCTTACCAGGCCGACGACCGCTCAATTTATTTTCGGATCAACAAATTTCCCGAGTACGGCAAACTGGCGCATCTGAATCTCGCGGAGCTGCGGCCGACAGGCCGAATTCAGAATGACGAATACGACAAAGAGAATCTCGGGGACTTTGCTTTGTGGAAGGCCTGGGACGAAAAAGATGGCTCGGTCGGTTGGGACACTCCATGGGGCAGAGGAAGGCCAGGCTGGCATATTGAATGCAGCGCAATGGCGGCCCGAATCCTCGGACCAGAACTCGATATTCATTGCGGGGGCGTCGATAATATCTTTCCGCATCACGAGGCTGAAATCGCACAGTCTGAGTGCGTGAATCGAAAAAAGTTTGTCCGGTACTGGATGCACAACGCCCATCTATTAGTCGAAGGACAAAAGATGTCGAAATCGCTCGGCAACTTTTTTACGTTACGCGATCTCCTCGACAAAGGCTTTTCCGGCCGCGAACTCCGTCATGCGCTCATTAAGGTCCACTACCGGTTGCCGCTGAATTTCACGTTCGATGGACTCCGCGAAGCCCGGCAATCTTTACTTCGGATCGATGAATGGATTCGCCGCCTCCAGGATATTGCCGGCGACGCCGCTCCAGATTCGCAATTTGCAGCAGCAAAATCCGAAAGATTCTTTGACGCTTTGGACGACGACTTGAACATATCGGCCGCGCTCGCCGAAGTGTTCAATCAGATCCGTGAAACCAACAGCTCCATTGATCGTCAGGAACTGGCAGCGGGAGAAGCTGCAGCGCTATTGGGTTGGTGGAAACGGATCAATCAAGTACTGCAACTCCAGGATGAGGCGGAATCCACTCCGGAGAATGTCATCGCACTCCTTAAGAAAAGGGCTGAAGCACGCGCAGACAAAAACTGGTCGCAAAGCGACGCGCTCCGCGCCGAAATCGAGCAGCTCGGCTGGCTTGTCAAAGACACCAAAGAAGGTCAGAAACTGACAAAGAAATCGGTTTAATTTCTTCTTCTAACTGCTGAGTACGATTCACCCTCCTTTCCTGCCCCTATGTTTGCGCCTTCGAATTTTCTCAATCTCGACCAGACAGAGCATCGGACGATTTTTGATAACAGCGCCCAGGTATGGGATGTCCTGAAGCAAATCGGCAGCTATCTTCAGTTCCGTTTGAAGCCGGCCGTTTACGCTCGAGTGATGGGCCGGCCTTTTATCAGTGAGAATGTTTACATCGGCGGCGGAACAGTTATCGAGAACGGAGCCACCATCAAGGGTCCCGCCTGGATCGGGGAGAACTGCGAAATACGGAGCGGCTGTTATATACGCGAAAACGTCATCATCGGCGACAGCGTTGTGCTCGGTAATTCGTGCGAATTCAAAAATTGCATCATCTTCAATGACGCCGACATCCCTCACTTCAGTTACGTCGGCGATTCCGTGTTGGGTTATCAAGTCCATCTTGGCGCCGGCGTGATCCTCTCCAATGTTCGATTGGATCGAAAGGAAATCAGCGTAAAGACGGAAACCCAGCTCATTCCGACCGGACTTCGCAAATTTGGCGCTATTGTCGGCGATCGAGTGGAAATCGGTTGCAACACCGTCATCAGCCCGGGTTCCATCATTGGTCGCAGTTCATTAATTTATCCGCTCAGCCACTTCGGCGGCGTTCTACCGGAGAACAGCATCTTAAAACTGCGTCAGGATCTACACCGGTCGGACAGATTGTAAGCAAAGCGTCCCGCTTTGCCGGATTTCAGGCCGCTGGTACGGCAGTCAGTCCAAAGTAGAAGTATAGGCGTCTCGCCTGTGTGTCCCCGCGCATCGGCTTCGGCCTCCAGAGCGGGCGGACGTTGGATCCTGATTCGCGATGGGATCGCGCCGGCAAACCGCAGCTTGCGGCGAACGAAGAGCAGCCCTCTTTGTCCCGGGCTTGGCAGCATCGCGGTGGGCGCCGAGAACAGAACACAGGCGGGACGCCTATGCTGCCATGGGTTCGGCGCCATGCCTCCCTCCTAAGCCCGGTCGGCGTCTTACCCTTCTTGAAATGTCTAAACTCCAGAGCAAAGCGGGACGCTTTGCTTACAACCTACGCCGACCTGCCCCTCTTCTTCAGAAGTAGCTCCAGATAGTCGTGCTCGATTTCGCGGATTTGGGTTCGCGCAGAAAAACGGCGGGCCACAAGTTCGATTCCGCGCTGAATCTGTGCGCATAGCTCCGCCCTATTCTGCAGCAACGCATGTAGTCGTCGCCCGATTTCGAGGTCACTCGATTCGGGATTCAACAGAGCGATTTCGTCCGTAAATTCTTCTCGAATGCCATCCACCGCCATCGCAGCCGCCGGAACCCCGCACTGCAACGCCTCAAGCATCGTCATTGGCAAGCCCTCGAAATCCGATGTTAACAGGAAAAAGTCAATCGAGCGGAAAAACCGATCGAGTGAAGGTTCAACACCTAACCATTGTACTTTGACGCCCAGTTCGCCTGCTCTCTGGCGCAGCGATCGATCGAGCGGTCCGCTGCCCGCGATCACGAATTGGTAGGAGGAGTCGATACCCTGGAGTCTCCGGGCGATCCGCAGAAACCTCTCGAAATTTTTTTGCGAAACGAGGCGTCCGGCGCCCCCTATAAGTTTCGCCGGGCGATCACGACGCCCAACCTTCTCTCTTTCCGATAAGCCATTTGGAATGACCCGGATTCTCTCGGCCGGGACATTTTCATTTTCGATCAGATACTCTCGGATACTCGCTGAAACCGCAAAGATCTGGTCTGCGAACTGATTCGCGAAACTATCGATCCATCTCGCCAGGGTCGACCCTTTTCGAAACAGATCGTTACACTGGTCCTGAGAAACTACGACCGGAATACCAAAGTAGCGAGCGAGCGGTTTGCCTAACCAATTTGAAGCGTACAGGTGGCAATGCACTATATCGTAGTGGCCGCCAGCCAGCAGCAGGGGCAAACGAAGAAGATAAAGCGGCGCCCACTTCTTCGGCGATAACAGGATGATCGGAATTTTTAAACCCCTGGCACGTTCGTAGAAGAGGCTTTTCGGTGTGCCATGCATCGCCGCAAAATGAACTTCGAACCGGCTCCGATCATGCGCCTCCAGCCAGGCGAGGAGCGCTGTTTGCGCCCCACCCAGATCGAGGCTGTCGATCAGATGCAGCACCCGAACCCTTCTCTCCTCGCTGTTCATCTTTTTTGCCAGCTCCGTAATTCCGTCCGCAAGCGACGACCGATCGCTAACAGGCCGCAACGCGAGAAAGTGAAAAGCCACCGAGGATCATTCAGCACTGATTCCTTCGCCACGGCAAGGGCCTTATCGCCGTCTCTCAGCACCGCGTAAAGCAACACCATCATGGCGTGTAATTCACGCTGCCATTCCTGCAGCGTCTTGTCGTCGGCAGATCCAATGGCTCCTGAGGACCGCGTCCTGCGGATCATCTCCAATCCATCGTCGAAGCCTCTGAGCATGCTTCGATTACCGGCGTTCATCGTCAGCGATCCAGGATGCCAAAGGTAGCGATAATAGATCTCCGAAGTGCAAACATCCGTAATTCCCGCAAGCGATGCTCTGATCAAAAATTCCCGGTCCGAAGCGACTGCGTACGCAAGATCGAAACGACCGAGTTTATCAAACAACGAATGCCGAAAGAACCGGCTATTGATAATCGGCAGACCGATGGTTGCGTTTCGCAAACTAAGCCGGTATCGCCTTGGATCTTGATAACGATGCATCTCCACCTCGTTCCTAAAACGCCCCGTTTGATAAATCTGACAACCGCCCGAAACCACCACCGCGGACGGAGAACCGGAAACAATTTTCGCGCAGCTCTTAAATGCCCCGGGCGCAAAGACGTCATCACTGTTGAGGAACGAAATGAAATCTCCCTTTGCTCGATCGATCCCCTTATTCCAGGCATCGTAGACGCCGCGATCAGGTTCGGAGACCACTTTCAGATGGGGATATTGCCCGAGAAACGACAGTGTCCCGTCCGAAGATCCGCCGTCGATAATCCAGTGCTCAAAGTCCGGATAGTTTTGAGCCAGAACACTCTCAATTGCCGCGCCGATGAATTCTCTTCGATTGAGAGATGCGGTGATGATCGAAATCTTCAAGGAAGGAGTCAGGAGTTCAGAAGCGCCATCCATGCCGGTAACGCATGCTCGGGTCGAGCTAACTTTGCTTTGGTGGTCCATCGCATAGAAACGGAAGAACCATGATTTACAGGACGGAACGCTCGGTTCCATTCTGCAACTCCTGAACTCCAGCAACTCCTGTTATCCGTCTCCGTCAGGCCTTGGGAATCATCCCGGATTGCCGCGCGTAATTGAACAGGCCGCCCGCATCGATTACGGGACGTACGTCACCCATCGGCTTCAACTGATGTACCTTCCCGTTGATCTCGATCGTGTCATTGTCAAAATCAATCGTCCCGACGTCTCCTGTTTTCACCCCATCGATCAAGCGCTCCCAGGCCTCATAAGGATAGAGCTCTCCAGTCGCAACACTATTCCGGAAGAAGATTCGTGCGTACGACTCGGCAACAATCACATCTACCCCCGCAGCTCCAAGGGAAATCGGGGCATGCTCACGCGAACTGCCGCAGCCGAAGTTCTTGCCAGCAATGATGATCTTGTAGTCGGTCTTTGTGGTGCCCTTCTTGATGAATTCAATCGGATAAAGATCATCCGGGAGACCGACCATCGCGTAAGATCCGAGCTTTTCGTATTCATCCGGGATCGTGGGGACCAGGGTCAGATATTGCGCTGGAATGATCTGGTCGGTGTCGATGTTGTCTTCGACGACGTACACGGGACTTGTGAGCTTCTTTGGCATATCAACTCAGGAATTCGCGCGGATCGGTCACATGGCCGGTCAGAGCCGAAGCCGCTACGGTGTAAGGACTCGCAAGGTAAACCTTCGATTCTTTGCTCCCCATCCTCCCAGGAAAATTCCGGTTCGTTGCGCTGATACAAGTGAGCGGCGCATTCAGCCGCCCAAAGGTGTCCTGCGGTCCCCCCAGACAAGCCGCGCAGGAAGCGTTTTCGGTCATCATGACCCCCGCGTCGACCAAAACGTCCCAGACAGGATTTGCGCCTAAGCGAGCTTGCTGCAGGTCTCGCACCACTTCCGAAGTGGCGGGTACCCCGTAGGTTTCGATCTTCACACGTTTCCCTTGGACGACCTCCGCAAAAGCGACAAAATCACTCGTTTTGCCGCCCGTACACGATCCGATGTACGCGCGATCCAGACGGACATGCTCAAGCGATTTTGCCAGCGCTCGGTAGCCGGGATTGGGATGCATCGCAACGGTCGGCTCCAGCTTTGACAAATCGTAGACCCTGTCGAATACGAAAGTCTGATCCCCGTCGAGTTCGGCCGGCTCATACTCAGATTTTGTGCCGTTCTCTCGGGCACGAGCATCGACATACGCAAACGTCTTCTTATCGGCTGGGAAAATTCCGTTTTTCCCTCCAGCCTCGATCGCCATATTCGCGATGGTCATCCGGTCATCAATGTTTAACCCGGAGGCGCCGGGCCCCTCCCATTGCATGGCCCGGTAAGTCGCCCCATCAAAGCCGATATCGCCGATTACGTTCAATATCACATCCTTGGCCATCACACCCTTCGGCAACTCGCCTTCAAGATAAAAGCGCATCGTCTCCGGCACCTTAATCAAGAGTTTGCCGGTACCGAGGATGAAGCCGGCGTCGGTGTTTCCGATCCCGGTTGCGAACTCGCCAAACGCACCCGCCATACAAGTGTGCGAATCGGTCCCGAAAAGCACTTCCCCAGGCCGCGTATGGCCACGCTGCGGAAGTGCGGCGTGACATACACCCTGGTATCGAGCACCATGTTGCCGGCCGATCTGACCACGGGCCGCATTAAATGCCCAATGCCCGTTGGGATCATCGATCACGTCGTAGAAATAGGGTAGTCCCTGTTCTTTCGCAAACTCCCTCAAAACGTCGACATTTCGATTCGAAAGCCGGTCCGCCGTAAAGATATAATGATCAGGAATGATGACGATCTTCGTCGGATCCCAAACCTTTGCGTTCTGACCAAATTCCCGCTTGAATACCCCGATGCTGCCCGGACCGCACACATCGTGGGTAAGCAGGATATCTGCGTTTACCCAAACGTTCTCTCCGGCAGCAACTTGACTTCGTCCGCTTGCCCTGGCTAAAATTTTCTCGGTCAGCGTCATAAGGGTACCAAAACTCGATCCTGGCAGCCGGTAAATCAAATGGAAATACCCGCCGTTCCCAGTCGGGACCTCCTGCTCTCTTTTTGCCTGCAGCATCTTGCAATCCAAGGCATGCACTCGGCTGAGGTTTGCCTGTAACTGATTGCCAGCGCCGGGCAGGGAAGCCTGCACGACGCTTACGCCGTGATAACTTTCAAAGCTTTCGGAAGTACCTCAAATCGCACCGGCGTCGTTCCAATCGGATGGCCATCGACATGGACGGATAAACGCCTCCCAGACGATATCTCCACTCTCTTCGCCTCAAACATCTCCATTTTCGGGTTATAATGACGATTGCCGCCGCTAATGGACCAGAAGTGGCGCAGCAATTCGAGCTTGCTGAAGTCTCGATAAACCCCAATTGAAAAGAGCC
The DNA here is from genome assembly GCA_963846195.1 of uncultured Verrucomicrobiae bacterium. Taxonomy (GTDB): domain Bacteria; phylum Verrucomicrobiota; class Verrucomicrobiia; order Chthoniobacterales; family JAFAMB01; genus JAFAMB01. The sequence goes on along the minus strand of CAWJVG010000012.1, from coordinate 27,914 downwards.
CGTCGTCCAGAACCGCGCCCGGGCAGACGTTGAAATTTCCTCCGTAATAGGGCCCGTTTCCGATCACCACAAAGGAACACCTCAGTCTGACTCCACTCCTTTTATCACGGAACCGCCGGCGCCGCCGTTTGAGCGGCTCATTCCCTAGAAACGAATTCTGATACGCGGCAAGGACTGGGCGGTCAAATTGCAGTTCCACCGACGCTTGCCGATACAACAGAGCCAGGCGGATGGCGCGTCCGATGCCGTCGAATCGCCTGCTCTTGACTTCTTCGCCGATCGGGAACAGATCGGCATCAACCCCAACTCCAGCGGCCTCAAAAAAGGCGTGCTGCTCGTCCGCCATTCCGACGTCAATACGGCGGGTGAGACCTGCTTCAATCAAATCGCAAATTGCATCCGGATCAGGCGGGAGCTCCAGACTGAGGGCCAGATTGTTGAAGGTTCCAAGCGGTATAATCGCAAGCGTGACGTCGGTGCTCACCAGGGCTCCAGCTACCTCTCGGACCGTCCCATCTCCCCCGGCGACGACAACCAGGTCGGCATTTTCCTGTGCCGTCTCCGCGGCTCGCCCGGCCAAATTCAAATCACGATCAACAACCACTTCGACCAACGACTCGCTGATGGCTTCCAAGCGCCCCCGTATCCGCTGGCGCTTCTCCGGATTGGGTGCGCCGCTGGTCGGGTTCTGAAACAAAACAACCTTCCTGTACCGGACCGCGTCCATAGCGATTCTTTTGCGAAAAGCAAATCTTCCTTCCCCCCGACGCCGATACGCCGATACGTTTCCCTTTACAGCCTTCGCGCATGCACCTGAGCCGCGTAGCTGTTCACAATCACATCCAGGACTCTCTGACCGGTGATCACGTGATCAGTAGCGTAGTCGACGTTCCCGTCAGGGCTGATCACCGCAATCCCAAAGTCGCCCACTCGATACGCGTCCGCTACCGAGCCCGGGTCGGGCAGGATCACAAAAGGTATATCAGTACCCGTAACCAAACCGGTTTCCCGGGTAAATGCGACAAAGAACAAGGCATACTGTATGGCCAGTTGTTTCGACCGGCGATTCAGTTCCTTGATCTGCTTTATGAACATTTTTTGGCTTGGATTCTCCGCGAAGATGAGCACCACAGGATGACCTCGCACATCACGCAGCCGGCGCACTTTTCCATTCACACCACTCCAGAGGAAATCGGGTGCCGGGCGCGGGACCGAGGGGATCGGAGAAGTGGGCCCTGGTTTTGATGTCTGACCTTCGGCACCCAGAGAGAACGAACAGAATCCGATAGCAAGAAAATAAACCCAAAGGCGATTCATACCTTCATGATATCGACTTCCTTCGTTTCCGCGTGTGAGTCGACCTCTTGCACATATTTATCTGTCAATTTCTGAATCTCCTCTTCGAGATCGTGACGTTCGTCTTCAGTGATCTCCCCTGCTTTTTCGATCCTCTTGATTTCATCAATTCCGGTCCGGCGACTGCTTCTAAGACGTACCCGCGCTTCTTCAGCCATGTGCCGTACCGTCTTGACTAAGTCCTTTCTCCGTTCCTCCGAAAGCTCCGGAATTGGCAATCGGATCAACTTGCCGTCCACGGCCGGCGTAATCCCGATTTTCGACTCTTTCAACGCTCTTTCGATATCTTTGGTCACCGAAGCGTCAAAAGGTTGAATCAGCAGCAAACGGGGTTCCGGCGTTGAGATCAAGGCCAGTTGCTTCAATTTCATTGAAGTGCCGTACGCGTCGACGTCGATGTTTTCAACAAGGGCAGTTGACGCTTTTCCGGTTCGCACACCGGCAAACTCATGGAGCATATACTCTACCCCTTTCTCCATCGCCGCTTCCGTCTCTAGTAAAATCTCGTCAGGTGCCATAAAGAACTCTTTTCTATTCACCGTTCGATTCGCATCGCTGAGACGCATCGTCTGCACGCCGAGCGCCCAATGGCGAATGCCGAACGCTATATTCAATCCGCCGTTACCAGAGTACCCACTTTCTCACCACAGACTACCCTTTTAACATTCTGCGGCGTTGCCATATCAAAAACGATAATCGGAACCCGATTATCCATGCAAAGACTGAACGCGGTGGAGTCCATGATCTTAAGCCGCTTCCCCAATGCTTCTGCATAACTGATCGTCTCGTAGCGTACCGCCTTCGGATTCGTCTTTGGATCGCTGTCGTAGATTCCATCGACCTTCGTCGCTTTCAGAATGACCTCGGCCCGAATTTCACTTGCTCGCAACGCCGCCGTCGTATCGGTCGAGAAAAACGGATTACCGGTTCCGGCCCCGAAAATCACCACCCGTCCTAATTCGAGGTGACGAATCGCCCGCCGCAAAATGAATGGCTCAGCGACATTGGCCATCTCGATGGCCGTTTGGAGACGGGTGACCACCCCGATTTGTTCTAAAGCGCTCTGGAGCGCCATCCCATTGATGACCGTCGCGAGCATCCCCATATAGTCGGCAGTTGTCCGATCCATCCCGCGATGGCTGGCCGTAAGTCCCCTCCAGATATTGCCGCCTCCAATGACGATCGCGATTTCCACCCCGAGATCCCGCACTTGCAGAATCTGCTTCGCGATATCGGTCACGATCACTGGAGAGATTGCTTCATAGCTCCCGGGCTCGCGAAGCGCCTCTCCGCTCAACTTGAGCACGATCCGTCGATATTTTGGCTGCCCGCCTGCCGATTGAAGATTGGCCATGAAAAATTGAATAGGCCTTAGGCGAGACACCCGAGGAAGTCAAGAGATTGCGCGTTCGGCGTTCGGCGTTCAACGTTGGTGTAGGTTCAGGACATAGGTAACGCTTTTGGTTCAGGACATCGGTAACACTGTTACTGTTTTAGTTTATGGTTTGATTCTGTCATCTGCGAACTGAGATCGCACAACGAACTGGCGCCCAGACTTATCCATAATCGCCCCGGGCCGGTGGGTTGCGAGAATGCCCGGGACAGGTACGCTGCGTCGCAGCAGCACGCCGGCCCGGAAAAAGGCGATTGTGGGTAAGTCGCGAGTTGGGGCCATTGTCCTCGGCGCCCGCTGCTCAACCGCCCTCCTTGCAGCAGCCTCTCGCTGGGCGCCTGCCCGTGTCGCCGATGGCACAGCGCCGGGATCTTGCGCGGACCCCAACGACTTCTTTGTGCCTGCTTTGCCCTCCGAGTGTTACCTATGTCCTGAACCTGCACTACCGGTGAACGCTGAACGCTGAACGCTGAACGCCAACCCTCATCCCTCCGATACCTGGCAGAGAACGATGATCTCTTCGTCGCTCGATTTGCTGTCCTGGATCCGAACAGAGGCCAGGTATCGATCTTTGCGGTAAACGAAATTTCCGGACCTCGCTAGTTGGGGAACAGATTCAATGCTTGCGACCGGCATCCATCCGGACCGATCCAGTCGTTCGCGAATCTTCAGAAGGGCCTCTCGCCGTGACGCGGATTCGGCCAACCGGATCACACACGAACGCCGGCCATCAAGTTGAATTTCTTTGTAATCGATCATCTCGTCGCCCAGACCCTGCAATTCGTTCAGCGTTTCAATAAGCGGCTCCGACTGCCATTTCCAGCACTCCGTAAGCTCCATTGAGAATTTGATTCCCGCGAAATCGCCAAACTTGCTCGTAAACAGGAAGAGCTCGCGTTTCGGTTGATAGCTCTCACCTCCGCCGATAACGATGCTAAGATGCGTCCCACTTTTCTCAATTTCATAGCAAAGAAAATGCTCTTCGCACACCGAACGCACCCTTTCGACCACACGTTCGATCGGCGCAGTGGTCAGCAAGATCCCTTCAACGGTCGATTTGCCGTTCTTGACCGCAGGATAGCAGATACCTCTTCCACGAAGGTTGCCGACCAGCTCGAGTATAGGATCTGTTTCTGGCATCGAAGCCCATTCCCACCTCTCCGTGCGAACCGTCCGGAGACTTCCTGGAACTCCAGCCGCATCATCAAACAGGTCCTTCACGCTGATTTCCTGGTAACCGTAGTTAGTATTCATAAGCAACCGGATGACTCTTTCGACATTTGCCGGAGGCCCTCGAGAGTTCCCTCCGAAGTTGCTGAAAACTCTAACTGTTCATCGCGATTCGCCTATACTCACTTGGGAGTAGGAGTGCTCCGATTCAGCCAATCATTATCTTGAACTCGCCTTCATCCACGATTTTGACCCCAAGCTGCCGTGCTTTATCCAGCTTGCTTCCCGCATCCTGACCGGCCAGCAGATAATTGGTCTTCTTACTCACGCCTGACACGACGCGCCCGCCGTTCCGGCGGATCAACTCCTCAAAAACTTCGCGAGACTCGCTCAATGTCCCAGTGATCACCCAGGAACCGCCAAGGAGCGTTCCGCCTCCTGTTTCGTGGCGATCGCCTTCTCCGAAATTCAATCCGTGCTCCCTCAGCGCCTTGATGAGCGCGATGTTGTCACGGTTCAGAAACCAATCGCGAATGCTCGTACCAACCACCTCGCCGGTGTTTGGAACACGAACCAGTTCATCCAGTGACGCGCTTCGGAGCGCCTCCAGAGTCCTGAAATGTTCCGCCAATTCTCGCGCTGCGGTCGCACCGACGTGTAGAATCCCTAGGCCAAATATTAACCTCCACAACGGCTGTTTCTTGCTCGCTTTAATTCCGTTCAGGAGATTCGAAATACTTTTTTGGCCCATCCGATCGAGCCGGCCCAATTTCTCTTCGTCCAGCTCGTAGATATTGTCGACCCGCTTCACAAGCCCTTTTTCCACCAGTTGCTCGACCATCATTTCTCCTAACCCTTCGATATCGAGCGCGCCTTTATGGGCGAAATGTTCCAACCGCCGTTTCAATTGTTCGGGGCACTCCACATTCGTGCATCGGACATCCACCTGCCCCGGCAGCCGGATCACCGGCTCGCCACAGCTAGGACACCTCACTGGCATCTCAAACGGTTTCTCGTCTCCGGTTCTCCGGTCCTTCAAAACCTCAACCACAGCCGGGATAATCTCTCCTGATTTCTCAATGACCACGACGTCTCCTTCACGAACGTCTTTTCGCCGGATTTCCTCACCGTTGTGCAGCGTTGCCCGAGCAACGGTGGTCCCGCTCACCAGGACCGGATCAAGATTTGCCACCGGGGTCAATTTTCCGGACCGGCCCACGTAAACCTGAATCGACCGTACTCTCGTCTCAGCGCGCTCGGCCTGGTACTTGAACGCCATCGCCCAACGTGGGGCTTTCGAGGTATAACCGAGTCGCTCCCGAAGATCGTAGCGGTCGACTTTCACCACCGCGCCATCAATCTCAAATTCGAAGTCATGCCGAATTCGACCCAGTTCCTGAATCGCTTCAATGACCGTTTCCACAGATTGGGCCGTCCAGATCTTGTGGTGCGTCGGTAGACCCCATTTCTTTAACCGTTCCAACGCCTGCTGATGCGTCGTGACATTGTCTCCACTCAAGAGTCCGAAACCATAAAAAATGGCGCTCAATTTTCTCTTGGCCACCAGCGTCGGATCGAGCTGTTTCAGACTGCCGGCGGCCGTATTGCGTGGATTAGCAAAGAGCGGTTCTCCAGATTCCTGCCGCTCGACATTCAATGCTTTAAATACTTTCTTCGGCAGAAAAACTTCGCCGCGCACTTCAACCTCTTCAGGAGCGGAACCGCGTAATCGCAGCGGCACTGCCCGGATTGTCCGAATGTTTCGCGTAACATCATCGCCGACGACACCGTTTCCTCGTGTTGCGGCGTACTCGAGGCTCCCGTGCCGATAAAGAACAGAAAGCGCTACCCCGTCAACCTTGGGTTCAATCACCGCGTCAATCGTTTCCCCTGGAATTAACCTCTGCAATCGCCGGAAAAAATCGGCCACCTCTTCCTGCGAGTACGTATTGTCCAGACTCAGCATCGGAGTCCGGTGTGTCACCTGAAGAAAACTCTCAAGCGGAGCCCCCCCAACTCGCTGAGTCGGTGAATCCGGCGTCATGAGCGCCGGAAACTTTTCCTCCAGCTCTCGGAGTTCCCGATACAAATGGTCGTACGCCTCATCGCTGATGCTCGGCGCGGCCTCCAGATAGTAGCGCCGGTCATGTTCGGCGATTTCAGTTTTCAACTCTTCGATCCGGCGCTTGGCTTCTTCGACTCTTTCCATGAAAAGCAGTTTGGTTGGATTCACTCGCAGATTACCGCTCGCCTGAGTTGCTCACAAATCTTTAGAGTTTTGCAGAGGTGCAGGCTTTGGCGGCGGAACTCTGCTGCTTGATGACCAGGGGTACGCATCCGAGCCTAGAATCCCGTCGATGCTGGCAAAAAACAGCCATCGATCCAAATTAATTAACGAACGACTGCGGGTCCGGAACCAGTGGATTGGCGTGTTTTTGCCAGTGATTGGGCGGTTTTGCTCTGCGCTTGCACCGAAAAACTTCGCGAGTTTAGCGTTGTCCCAAGGCAGATACACATCGATCGTTTATGGCATGATAGGTGCTTTTACTACCGTTGTTCGGCTACCAGCTAGGATAGATGAAAGAGCGCAGCTCGATTGGAGTGGGTAATAGCTGCATGAGATCGGGGGCTTTTGTAGCTAACGACGAGGGGGGAAATCCAATCGAGCTGCATCTTTCGTTTGTTCCTGAATGCGAATTAACGGAGCGTCGCGTCGAAAACGCGACGCTCCAGGAGCCGCGGTCACCTTTTGGGGGATGAAAAAATTGGGCAGCAAAGAAGACCGTCAGTCTCGGTCCGTTTTTAAGCGGTTAGCCAGACCCCGCGGTTTCTTTGGTCCAATGCCGAGAAGCGCCCTCTATTCTCAATTCGATCGCGCCTGGCTCCAAACCGCGTGGAAATACGCCTATCTTGCGGAAGCAGGCCGTCGCTTGACCCGCTACGTCGAATAGTCGGCTAGTGCATCGTCTCATGGCGGCTGCGTTGCTCGTTGGTCACCTATCCATTCAAGAGATGCTCCCTCCTAACGGCAGTCCGACTCGGATCGCCTTGGCAGCGGAACCCGACGCCGGAATGCTGATCACATGTCAAGCCGTCAAAGGAAACTCCTGAATTCCCTCCCGCTGACACCGTCACTGGCGTTGACATCGCCTTCTTACCCCCGGAAAAACCCTGCTTATTGCAACGATTAAACTCGCGCAGGCAGGAAAACCTTTTAAAAATGACTTGGCGTCGACCAGGCACGCTGAATTACGATCAATAGAGAATCAGTCAAAACCTTTAATTTTATTTTGAGATTTATAGATTGGCGTTAAGGATCAAATGGACTCGCTCGACTTGGAAATTTTGGCATTGATCCAAAACGATGCTCGCGTTGCGCACGCGTCGGTTGGTGAAAGGCTCGGTCTAACGGCGCCCGCGGTTCACGCGCGGGTCAAGCGTCTCGAAAGAGACGGTGTCATCCGTGGATATCTCACATCGATCGATCCGCTGGCGGTCAACCAGACGTTGCTCGCCTTCGTGCGGGTCATGAACAGCGCCTCTGGCAAGGACGAGCAAGCGTTTGAAAGTTTTGTGGTGGACGAACCAAACATCCTCGAATGCCACGACATCTCCGGAGAAGACAGCTATATGCTAAAAATCCGGACTGACTCGCCAACATCTCTCCGGCGTCTGCTCTCCAGGATCAGGGAATTTCTCGGAGTCGAGCGCACCGTTACCTCAATTTCCCTGTGCACGATCAAAGAATCGGGCGGGCCGCCACTCCCGATCCGCCCGAACGGGGAAACTGCGCAGAAGGGAGCAACACAAAACGCGGGGTGACTTGGAAAAGCACAAGAAGGCCCCCTGCGGGGATCATTGTCGAGCGTTTGGTCTCCGAAGGGACGCGCCTGGTTGTTGCGGCCGCGACCATGGTTGCGCCGCCAAGCGAGCGCCCGCAATCAGTTGAAGTTGCATCCCCTTTGTAATATTTGAAGTTCGCGCGCCGACCCGGATCCGGACATGCCAGCCGATCTTTTCAAACCTGCTTTCGTTGTTGGCGTTACCGGTCACATGGACCTCGATCCGACCCATCGGGACCGAGTCAAAGTCGAGGTAAAACGCATCTTCGCCTGGCTTCGCGCCTCACCCGGCAAACACCAGAATAATGAAAGCAATACGCCTCTCGGCCCAGGTCTTGACCTGAAAAATACGCCCATTATTCTTCTGTCCTCGCTTGCCCCGGGCGCGGACCAGTGGACCGTAGAAGCGGCCCGGGAAATGGATCCGCCTGTTCGCGTGCTAGCGCCTTTGCCGTTCCTTAAAGATCAGTATTTGGAGGCTTCCACTTTCAAACGCGATGGCGTCACGAAAGATGAAGCGGCAAGTAAATTTCTAGCTGAGTTTCCGGACGAGGATGCTTTTGCTGTTCGGCTGCGCGATGAAATTGACCTGGATGATAACGCGCTTCGTGCCAAACACAAATTTATCGTGTCCGATCCCGAAGGCAAACAAGAGCGTGACCGCCGCTACGCAGGCGCCGGCGAATATGTAGCCGCCTACAGTGACATTCTCATCGCGTTGACTGACAAACCCATTGGTCAGGCCGAAACCGCGCTGCCGGATCCGGACGAAAACCAAGGCGCCCGAGCCATCGCGGAGTTAAAGCGCCGAGGAGTTACGCCAGGTCTGTTGCCTATTCTGCCGACGCTGAGCTGGGCTGATAACGGACCCGTAATTCATGTCTACGCCCCCAGAAAACCAAAAGACGGATCCAGAAGTGCAGAGAAATGGAGTTGGGCCGAAGCCAAATCCTTGGAGGTACTTTATCCTTATGACTGCCGGCCACCTGGAATCAACGAAAAAGAGGACGACAATCCCGACTGGCTCAGAGCCGGTCACGCAATCCTCAAAGTGGTTGCTGAGCATCTGGAACGCCTCAACGCAGAAAATATCCACCTTGACTCGGGTCGAGAAGACAGAGCGTTCGCCGAGCTCCTCCCCGCGGCTCCCGATTTTCTCCCGGGAGCACCGCGGAGTCACGCGCTCCAAAACGCCAACGAGCATCTAAAGACTACTCTCGATCGGCTTGCCAGGCTCCGGCGCCGCGTCGCCGACTGCAGCTTACACTACAACACGCATCTTACCCGGTTGAAGCGCGCGTTGTTCGCTCTGGCTTTTGGATCTGCCTTCTTCTTCTCCTTGGCAGACAACTGGGACGTGAAGGCTGCGGTTTGGCCGCTGCCGCAAACCTTCTTCGTCATCGCTTTAGGATTAACACTCGCCGCCTGGCTTGTTTATTTCTGTTTTAAAAAAACTGCCGCCGCCGAGCGATGTGACGATTACCGCGCTATCGCGGAAGGATTGCGCGTGCAGTTCTATTGGACGGCCTGTGGAACCGGAGAATCGGTCGCCTCGAACTATCTGCAGCGCCAGCGGGGTGAACTAGGCTGGATCCGCAATGTAATCAGCGCCACCGCATTCCCCTACGAACTAAACCGCATCCGATTTAGCCAGCTTTCGCTGAACGATCAATATGCGGCGTTGCAAAGCGTCCGGGAAGCCTGGATCGGCGGACAGCACACTTATTTTGAGAAGACAATGGACGATCTCAACCTTCGTCGAGAGGTTTTTTCAAGTTACGCTCACGTTCTGCTCTGGACCGGCTTCGTCCTCTTCGCCTTCTTTTTCTTTGCCCAGCGCTCCGAGACTCCCGTCCTGCCGCGCCTGCCTGCCCTTTTCTCTTTTGCCACAGGTGCTTTGATCCTCGCTATTCTCTATCGCGCGAGCGCGCCAAGCGTCGGCCGCGGCAGGCAGAAGGATGGGCCCGGGCAAAAGAGCAATGATCGCAAATCGGAGCCATCGATGTCCGAATTCCGAAAGTGGTTGTTTTCGTTGCCCAAAATGTTTTTCCCGGAGCAAATACAATCACATCAAGGCGGACACCTGATTCTTACCAGCCTGCTGGCAGGAGCGTTCACCCTTCTCGCAATCGGAACGGTTTATCTCCTGGAAGGATTTGTGCCTTGGCTCCCAACTGCCTATAAGCTCGGAAGCATTTTGAAATATCTGGCGCTTGCCGGCGGCGTTCTCTGCGGAGCATGGGTGGAAGTTAACTTCTTCGCAGAACACATCCGTCATTACGCATCCATGGCCTCTCTCTTCCAAGCTGCGGGCTTGCGTTTTGATGACTATTTCCATTGGCCTGAACAAGCCGCCAAGGAACGGAAAGAAGCTGTTGAAAGACAAATGGTCACCCACATCCAGTCGCTCATCGTTGCTGTTGGCAGAGAAGCCCTTTCGGAGAACGCCGAGTGGCTTATCACCCACCGCGCCCGTCCGCTCGAGCCGGTGAGCGTGTAAAAGGAACTCGCGGGCATTGGCGAGGCCACCCTAAGCAAACCGTCTCTCGGTTTGCCTCCTGTACTTGGGACGCCCGATGTCACAACGACTCGGCTGGTTACCGCGCGGTTAACTGTCGCCAGTTGGTGTCTGCCTTTTCGATGTTATTGTCGATATCACTCTTAAATACCTTCAACGCGCCCTCATTCCCACAAAGGTAAAGCTTGCCCTTGTAGACCGCAAACGCGCCCGGACCGTCGATATCAGCTAACACTCCGTTCGCTACCCCGTAGGAACAAAATGCGCCATACCGCGGGGCAAACTTCGCCGGATCTTTGTCAAAATCGGCTTTGTCCGCCGCTGAGGCAAAAAAGTACGTAGCGCCCTGATAGACGCTCTGGATGAGTGGATTCCCTGCGACCGGCTTTGCCTGTTTGAAGTAGGCGACCGCATCGTACCCCTTCAAGATAATCCCCTGACTATCTACGTTTACCTTGGCTGTCGCAGTTCCTTTCGCCTCCTGCGGAGAAGCGTTTTGATTCAGAACCTCCGCCTTGTTTCCTGTCGTGTTCTCGGCAGGATCCGACGTTTGCTTATCGGAAGCACCTGCCGGACCGCTTGAAGCGAGAGCAAGCAGGGCTGCAACGGAAGCTGCAGTCATTAAGTATAGGAGTCTTTTCATATCCGACGCCTCCTTTAAACGTCGTTTTGCTTACTATAGCTAAAACAAAGGGTTAGGCGATAAAGAACTGCTAACGAGTCGGCATGCATATCAGCGGGGCATCGCTTCCAGAACTTTGCTTCGGAGGCGCTGGGCGGGTAAGTCCGTCGGATTTGCTGCTAACGCCCTATCAAGCACAGTCAGTGCCAGTTCCGGCCGGTGTTGCGCCAGTAGCATCTCGACAGCCCGCCCGCAGAAAACGCTGTCTTTCGGGAGCCGCGCCAAACCAAATGAGCGAAGAAAATCAGCGCGCCTGGTGTCAGTTTCGAACCCCGCCAAAGCGATGTGAAGCAATGGGTGATCGGGAAGAAAAACCAAAGCGTTTCGCAGCCATTGTTCGGTTACGTTCGGATTCGTCACAAGAGCGTCGTCCACCCACTCGATAACTTTGACCTCGCTCGCCGGAAAGATCGTTCGCGCGGTTCCGGTACTGAAAATCCACCGAAGAAAGCGCGCATTCGGCCGGGGGTCTCGCGCTAAGTCCTTCAATTGTCTAGCGAGCTGCGATCTGCTTTCGCCATCGACCGCTACGAGCGAGCCGTCGTCTGAGAATCTGAGCCCGCTGGCGATTATAGAGAGCGATTCTACTTCTGGCCCCGGGGAACCCGGCATCGAACCAGAGAAGCGCGTTCTGGCTTCGTCGCCAGCGGACTCTTTCAGCTTTCGGGCCAGCGCCACTGGAGTCGCCGCATCCCAAAGTTTAGCAGTTTTGTCCCAGCTCGTGGTCAGGATGCGAGCACCGTCCGGACTAAATGCGGCCCATCGGACAGTATCCTGATGGTCAAACGAGGCGATAAGCTTCCCTGAGATTGCATCCCAGAGTTTGGCAGTGTTGTCTGCGCTGGCCGTCAAGATCCGAGTACCGTCCGGACTAAACACCGCGTGGTACACCGAAGCCTGATGAACAAAAGCGGCGAGGAGCTTGCCCGTAGCGGCGTCCCAGAGCTTGGCGGTCTTGTCCAGGCTCGCTGTCAATATCCGAGCACCATCCGGACTAAACGCCGCTTGAAAGACCTCGTCCTGATGGTCGAAGGAGGCGACGAGCTTCCCTGACGCCGCGTCCCAGAGCCTGGCGCGGTGATCTGCACTTGCCGTCAGGATCCGAGTACCGTCCGGACTAAACGCCGCGTCATAGACCGCATCATGGTGGTCGAAGGAGGAGACCAGTTTGCCCGAGGCTGTATCCCAGAGCTTGGCGGATCTGTCGGCGCTTGCCGTGAGGATTTGAGCACCGTTCCGGCTGAACACTGCATCGTTCACCGCATCTTGGTGGTTAAAGGTGGAGATAAGGTTGCCCGAGGCCGTATCCCAGAGCTTGGCAGTCTTGTCTTTGCTTGCCGTCAGAATCCGAGCACCGTCCGGACTGAACGCAGCGGCGTTAACCCCGTCCTGGTGAGCAAAGGAGGCGAGCAGCTTGCCAGAGGCCGCACCCCAGAGTTTGGCTGTATTGTCCGCACTCGCCGTCAGGATTCGGGCGCCGTCGGGACTAACCGCCGCATCGGTAACCCCATCCTGATGGACAAACGAGCTGATTAACTTCCCTGAGGTAGCGTCCCAAAGCTTAGCGGTCTTGTCCGCACTCGCCGTCAGGATCCGAGCACCATCTGGACTAAATGCCGCGTTATAGAGACCATCTTGATGCGTAAACGCGGCGACCGGTTCCCCACATGTCACCTCCCAGACTCTCACAGTTTTGTCCCAGCTCGCCGTGAGCACTCGTTCACCGTTCGAACTAAACGTTGCATTCTGAACACTTTCCGGATGGGCAAACGAGGCGATAAGCTTGCCAGAGGCCGCATCCCAGAGCTTGGCAGTTCTATCCCAGCTCGCCGTCAGAATCCGAGCGCCATCCGGGCTAAACACCGCACCTACGACCAGATCCTGATGAACAAACGAGGCGATAAGCTTGCCAGAGGCCGCGTCCCAAAGCCTGGCTGTTCTGTCCCCGCTCGCCGTCAGGATCTGAGCACCGTCTGGACTAAACACCGCGCCGTAGACCGAATCTTGGTGGTCGAAGGATGCGATGCGCTTTCCGGAGGCCACATCCCAAAGCTTCGCGGTTCTGTCTTTGCTTGCCGTCAGGATCCGGGCACCGTCCGGACTAAACGCTCCACCGTACACGGTCGCCTGATGTTGGAAAGATGCGATCAGCTTGCCTGAACCCGCATCCCAGAGCCTGGCAGTTTTGTCCGAGCTCGCCGTCAGGATCCGAGCGCCGTCCGGACTGAACGCCGCGCCGTTGACCGCATCCTCGTGACCAAACGAGGCGATCAGTTTCCCCGAGGCCGCCTCCCAGAGCTTGGCGGTGTGATCGGCGCTTGCCGTCAGGATCCGAGTGCCGTCCGGACTAAAGGTCGCAGCGTTCACCGTACCCTGATGAGCAAAGACAAGGATGAGCTTGCCCGAAACCGCATCACAGAGCTTCGCAGTTTTGTCCCAGCTTGCCGTCAGGATCTGAGCACCGTCCGGACTAAGGGCCACACCATAGATCACATCTTGATAGGCAAACGAGGCGATGAGCGGCGGCTGCGCCTTTTCGCGATGAATAATCAGTTCCTGGAAGAATCGTTCTGAAGCAACTTGATTTGCCGGGTCGAACTTTATTGCGCGCGCGAGAAAAGCGATAGCTTCCTGCCACTCTCCTGACTGAAACTGGCGCTCAGCCTGATTAAAGCTTGCCCAACTCGCAAGCCGTAACTGATCCTCCAGCTTCGCCGTGACTTGCGCCTCAGACTTAAATGCCTGCGCTGCGCTCTCCCGCTGGCGTTCAGCCCGGAACCACTGAAAACCGGCGACGATCGCGAGAACGCCGATAGCCGCCATGACCGCATAACGAATACGCTCTTGGACCTGTTTACGCCGTTTCCGCTCCAGGATGCTCGCGTGAAAATAGTCGATCTCTTCCACGCTCAGCGACGATTCAAAGTCGCTAACCAACTTTTCACCTTCTGCCAGAGGAAGTCCCGGACCGAGCAGATCATCCTTTTGTTTTCCGCGGCTCAGCCAGACCTTCAAACTCGAATCCAGGCGGTCCCGCATCCGCAGGAACTCGCGGTTTTCTTGCAACCACTCTTTGACGCGTTGCCATTCCCGCAGCAGCGCTTCGTGCGCTACGCTTACGGTAACCTCTCCCTGCGGATCGGTGTCTGCTACCAATAGCCTCTTCTCAATAAACAGATCGACAAAGCCTTTCGCACCGGCTTTCTGATGATCATCCGTCCCCTTGGACGTGACGAAATCCCGGTAAGGCGCCGTCCGCCGGTTGGGTACCTCTTCCTCCCCCTGACCGAGCGTGACCAGATACCGCATCACCAAAGGAAACGCCTTCTGTTCATCCGGTTGCAATGTGCTGAATACCGCTTCTGCGTGCTTGGCCAGCGCGCCCTTCAATTCCCCCAGTTCGCGGTAGTCCGACCACCGAAGCAAATCGTCACCCCGGGCGCACTGCTCGTCGTAGAGCAGCGACAAAATATGCTCGAGCAATGGCAAGGACTCCGGTGTCGCAGAAGCGGCATCGCGCAGCGCTTGATCCAGGCGTTGACCTGTTCCCTGCTCCTGCTCGAAGTGCAAGCCGGCGGCTTCGGCCGGCAGTCGGATCATGTTGCCGATCTCGTACCCTGTCGGCGGTCGCAGATCCACTCTTCCACCCGGCCTGGTGAGCTCGATCAGATCGGGGAACTGCTGATAAGAAGGGTAAAAATCACTCCGCAACGTGGCCAGGATAAAGACGCGACCGCTTCGAACCAGACTAGCAATCGCGGAGATATACTTCTGGCGAACTTCCGGTGAAAAGCCGGTCGTGAACAATTCTTCTAACTGGTCAACTACCAACGCCAAACGGGCTTTCGGCAGCTCAACCCTCTGCCTCTGCTGTCGAGCCAAATCTGCGTCCTCCAATCTTCCTGACCCCCGAATTTGCCGCTCTCTTTCCTCCAGGGAATGGGAATGCTGGATTTTCCATTCCCGCGCAGCGTGATCGAGCGCATCCCGGACCCGGAGTGCGGCGCTGTCGGAGCGTTCCCTCAATTCGGTCGCCAGACCGCCGGTCGCGTTAAGTGATTCCGGGTCTCGCAAGGCCGGCAGCGCCGTGGGCTCCAGCAGCGCGGCTGCCAGGGCGTCGAAGCAATCGCCGTCGCTTCCACCCGCCGCGGGTCTGGTGGCCGCCCACCGCCAGAGTCCAATCCCTTCAATCGTTTCCGGTTGCGTTAATAGCGGAAGCACGCCCGCTCGTACCAGGGAGCTCTTTCCTGAGCCGCTCGCACCCACGACCAGCACGAACGGCCGCTGCACTCTGACCTGCATTTCCAGCGCCTCCAGGACCGCCCCGATCGCTCTTGTTCTGCCGTGAAAGATGGGCGCGTGTTCGAAATCGAAAATCTGCAGTCCGCGGAACGGATTTTCTTTCCAGCGGCGAGCCTGGCTGCGTCGACCTAGCAATTGACGTTGGCGTTCGCTGGAAACCTGGGTGGAGAGAAAATCCCGGAAATGTTCCCGAAACAGGCGCTCGAACTCTTCGAGACTGTAATAATTATTGAATGCACCTATGTACTGCCCCTCGCTGTCTTTTAACCAGGACTCGAAAAATGCTTGGAGCAATTTCCATTGTCGGAGAAATTCTTCGAGTTTTTCCGGCGAGTCGAGAGGCGGATTTGGCTGGCTACGGTTGCGATAGACGTGCAGCGCCGGAATGCCTGGTGTCTCTTTGCGCTGGGCCGCCGCCCAGGCAACCTCAAAGTCCGTCCCAGACCGAGGCTCGCTTCCGTCCGGCATCTGAAAACGGGGATGCAATTTCGTGCCCAGGCGCGACCATAAGATACAAATGACCAAATCGAATTTGGCGGTATTTGGCATTTGATCCTGATAGCCAAGCTCGGGCGAAAACCGCTGGTATTCCCAAAAGTATGGGCAGAGAATCACTTCGTTGTCGTCCCCTTCGATCGAACTGTTTGGCGACTCCCGGGCTGGTGCGTCGTGTAGAAGATTCGAATACTGAACACTGAGTGGAATTCCCAGTTCTTCCGCGCTCATGCGAATCAGACGGTCCGCGATCGTTCGTTCCGCTCGGACGTCACCTGGGGAGGAAACAAAAACCCGGATGGTCTTCATTATCTTCCGGAAGGGTGATGGCTGCTGATCAGCTTACCATTGCTTCTTGCCAGCACACGGCGGGCTTGCGCGGCGTCTCGCCGGGGCGGCGCGCCGAACATTCGACGGTACTCGCGGCTGAACTGCGAGGCGCTTTCGTAGCCCACGTCGAAACTCACGCGGGCCGCGTCGACCTCTTGGCAAAGCAGCCTGCGGCGCGCCTCTTGCAAGCGGATGCGCTTCTGAAATTGGAGCGGACTCATCGCCGTCACAGAGCGAAAATGACGGTGAAAAGAGGTCGCGCTCATGCTCGCGGTCCGGGCCAACTCGTCCACTCTGATGGACCGGTCGTAGTATTCGCGGATCAGTTTGATCGCGCGGCTGATCTGCGACAATTGGCTGCTAGGCAGAGCGAGCTGCCGGATCATCTCTCCCCGCGGGCCGCACAGCAGACGGTAAAGGATTTCTCGTTCGATGAGCGGGGCCAGCACGGGGATGTCCCGTGGCCGGTCCAGCAGCCGGAGCATCCGGAGGAGCGGATCAAGCAGATCGTCATCCAGCGGATTGACCGCCATCGCCTTCGAAGCCGCGCGCTGCCGACTGGAGGGCGGCATCTCCAGCAGCAACGCGGCGAGCGTGGCAGGATCAAGAGCGAGAGTCACTCCCAGGCAAGGCGCTTCGATGACCTGTCCGCTGACTGGGAGATCGATGGAGGCGATCAGGTAAGAGTTCGGATCGTAGCGAAACTCCTCCTGACCGAGGTAAATTCGTTTTCGGCCTCGTGCGACCACGCAGAGCAGCGGGTAACACATTACCGGCGACAATTCGGTTGTGACGCTCGAACGGAACAGGGTCAGCCGCGGGACCGCCGTGGGGGTGATGTCACGATGGCAGTGCCGGGTGATGAGGGCGCAGAGTTCGCTCATGTTCCTGTCCTATCAGTCCTGCCTTTTAGCGGGCGGGTCAATACCGTGGTAGGTTTAGGCAAGAACTTGGCAGCAATGGTCTACCCGCCAACTGCGAGGCCGGTCTAGGTTGGCGGCATGAGCAATCTCCCAATGAACTACCAACTTCTCGGCCGCAGCGGCCTGCGTGTTTCTGACCTTTGCCTCGGCACCATGACTTTCGGCGAAGACTGGGGCTGGGGCGCGGCCAGGGACGAGGCCCGCAGAATCTACGACACCTACCGCGAGGCGGGCGGCAACTTCATCGACACCGCCAACATTTACACCAACGGCTCCAGCGAAAAGCTCGTCGGCGAGTTCATCGCCGGTCACCGGGAAGAAGTGGTGCTGGCTACCAAGTACACCAACGCCACCGCTGGCTTCAGCGGCCGGCCCGGCACGGACGCCAACGCCGGCGGCAACCAGCGCAAGAACATGGTCCAGGCCGTCGAGGCCAGCCTTAAGCGTCTCGGCACTGACTATATCGATCTCTACTGGCTGCACATCTGGGACCAGCTCACCCCCGTCGAAGAGGTCATGCGCGGCTTCGATGACCTCGTACGCGCGGGCAAGGTCCTCTACGTCGGCATCTCAGACGCGCCAGCCTGGGTCGTGGCGAAATCCAACACGCTGGCCGAATTGCACGGCTGGACCCGCTACGTCGGCTTGCAGATCGAATACAGCCTGCTGGAGCGCACGGTCGAGCGGGAACTCGTTCCGATGGCCCGGGACCAACAGATGACCGTGCTGGCTTGGTCGCCCTTGCGCAACGGCTTGCTCACCGGCAAGTACCTGCCGGAAAACGTGAAACAATCCGCGGCGGAAGGCGCAAGGATGCACAGCGAGATGATGAAGGGGTTCGGTTCAGTGGAGGAGGCGACCCACGCGACCGTCCGGGAGATCGTGGCGGTCGGCGAGGAACTGGGTGTCTCGGCGGCGCAAGTCGCACTCGCCTGGCTGCGCTTTCGCCCGGTTCCGGTGATTCCCATCATCGGCGCGCGCAAACTCTCCCAGCTCGAGGACAACATTCGCAGCCTGGACGTGACGCTTTCGCAGGCACAACTCCAGCGACTGGACAAAGCCTCTGCCGTGTCCATGGGTTTCCCGCACGACTTCATGGCGTTGGAGCCGGTCCGCGCCATTGTCTTCGGCGGCATGCGGGACCGAATCAAAGCCTGATTCGCCTTTTTGTTAGAGCCGGCTGGCTGACGTTCAGGAGCCGGGCGGTCCTGCCAAAATGCAGCTGTCCAGCCAAGGCCAGAAATGGTCGGAGAAGCGCGAGTTCCATAACCATGAGTTATTATATCGATGCAAAGATGCAATTGGAAGAATCGAATTGAGCACCACACATTCTGGCATGTCAGAACTTTCAGCTCCCCACACCAAATCGCGAAATTTCTGCCTTCCTATCCAGAGGCAACTCAATCCATCGACCATTCGATTTGCGCGAGCCGCAACCTACGCGATCTTTTTTGGAGATGGCCTGGGATTCGGTGTCTGGGCGGGTCACATTCCGATTTTCAAACAGAAATTCCACCTGGGCGACGCGCAGCTAAGTGTCGCGTTGTTTGCTGTAGCCCTTGGAGCAATAGTTGCCATGCCGATCGTGGGGCACAGGCTAAGACGGTTCGGGAGCCGAGCTTTAACCGGTTTTTGTGCAAGTCTGTACGCCATTGCAATTGCCTGCCTCGCACATGCGCCATCCTATCCCCTGTTTGTCCTGGGGACTGCTCTTTTGGGCGCATGCAAAGGAAGTCTTGATGTGTCCATTAATGCTCAGGCCGTCGGAGTCGAGTCGGCCTATGGTCGCCCGATCATGTCGTCGTTTCAGGCCGCATGGAGCGTTGGTGGATTGGCCGGTGCGGCGCTCGCGGGGGCGGCTCTGCGCAGCGGGCTCGTCGCCGAAGAAAATCTCGCCGCAGCAGGCGCTTTCATCCTGGCGATTGCTTTCTTGAGCGTTCCCTATCTCATTCGGGAAAGGGCTGCAGGGCAGACCAGTTCGCTTGCCTGGCCGGACAAAGCTCTCCTCAGCGTTGCTGCCTTCACGTTTCTGGCACTCTTCAGTGAGGGAACCATGGCAGACTGGAGCGGTGTTTATCTGCAGACTGTTATTGGTGTTCCGGTATCAACAGCTGCACTTGGCTATGCGGCCTACTCTTTGGCGATGGCTGGAGGGCGATTTCTCGGCGACCGGCTTTTGTCGGCGCTCGGACCCATCCTCCTTCTCCGCTTCAGCGGGCTGTCGGCCGCGGCCGGCCTGGCCCTCGCTCTTCTGATACGAAGGCCGGAGGTTGTGATCGCGGGATTTATTCTGGTGGGGTTCGGTCTTTCAAACTTAGTTCCTATCTTGTTTGGATCAGCGGGGAGGCACCAGGCAGGCGTAGGTCCCGGAATCGCTGCTGTGACAACCATTGGATATTTCGGCTTCCTGGTTGGACCGCCCCTGATTGGAACTCTGGCCTCTCTCTTCAGCCTGCCGGCAGCGTTGTCGCTGGTTATCGTTTTTGGATTGATAATCGCGAACAGTGCCCGGCATGCAGTTGCGGGTCCGTAGCCTCCGATAGAAACGATTGGCCCTTCTAGCCCGAAAAACTCACAAAAAAGCTAGCAAAGCGGCGTCTATTTTTTGTAAGTTCTTCTTGTTCAAGGAGTTAAACTTTACAAAAAGGACGCCGCTTCGATGACAGACTGTAAAGAACAATCGTGGTTATTTCAAGACTTAGGTCGCCGAAAAGTAGAGGTGGATTTCGGGGGTGGCTACCTCTCCAGCGATGGGGGCTGGTTAATCTTGCGCGAACTGGAGCGCCACAGCGGCTTGATACGGGATTTTGCCGGCTGCTTCGTCGATTACCGATGACCAGCGTTATATCGAACATAGCGTTCAGGAACTGGTCAATCAGCGGCTTCATGGCTTGGTGCTAGGTTACGAAGATCTCAATGATCATGACCATTTGCGGCTTGATCCCATCCATGGACTGATTGCCGGCAAAAGCGATCCAATGGGCCCGGATCGGGTTTTGGAGCGCGATAAAGGCAAAGCGCTGGCGGCTCACTCCACGCTCAATCGTCTGGAGCTAAGCGCCGAGGCAATCGATGAGCGTTACCACAAGATTCAAGCCCAGCCCGACCAGATCGAAGGCTTACTCATCCAGCGCGGAGTCAAAGCCCTGCCACGCAAGAGCGCTGAGATCGTGTTGGATTTTGATGCGACCGATGATCCGCTTCATGGCAGCCAGCAAGGCGCTTATTTTCACGGCTACTATCGCCACTACTTCTACCTGCCGCTCTACTGCTTTAGCGGAAACATTCCGCCTTTTGCTAAGCTGCGCGATTGCAAGCGCGACGCCAGCGATGGCACGGTGGAGGCACTCCGGAAGATAGTGCCGGCCATTCGTCAACGTTTTGGCAAGAAAGTTCGGATCATTGTGCGCGCCGACAGCGGGTTTGCACGTGAAGCGATCATGGCCTGGTGCGAAGAAAATCAGGTGTTCTACTGTTTGGGTCTGGCACGCAACGATCGGCTCGCGGAGCTGCTGAGAACGCACTTTGAAGCTCTCAAGGCGCAGATTAAGGAGGGCAAAGAAGAAACGCCCTGTCGGAGTTTCACCCAGTTTGATTACTCGACTCTGAACAGTTGGTCCAAAGCGCGACGGGTGATTGGCAAAGCGGAGATTTTAACCCAAGGTGACAATCCGCGCTTTATTGTGACCAACCTACCCAAAGATGGGTGGACTACTCGGACCCAAGCGGCTCGATTTGAAGCAGGGGCTTTGTACGAGAAGTTTTACTGCGCACGGGGCGACATGGAAAACCGCATCAAGGAACAGCAAATGGATCTCTTCGCCGATCGCACCAGCACCCACTGGATGGCTTCCAATCAGTTGCGGCTGTGGTTCTCGACTTTTGCTCACTTGATCATGAGTACTCTGCAGGCCGAAGTTTTGAAGGGTACCGAACTTGAATCTGCTTCAATCGGCCAGATCCGTTTACGACTCTTTAAGATTGCAGCTCGGCTCAAAAGGAGCGCTCGGCGTATCCACATCGAACTCTGCACGGCCTATCCTCTCAAAGCGCTTTTCAGCTTGGTTCACCAGCGACTCAGTGCCTTGAGCAGTCCCGCTTAATTTTCAAGCCCGACCGACAAAAAAGTGTTGCTCGCAAGAGGCGAACTCAAGGCACAAGAGCTTTGTCTCTGAAGCGTGCAAAAAAATTTGGCCCAGCTCCCAAAAAATAGCAGAACTGTGAAAAATGACCTGAAAGCCACGAGATTTCGCTCTACAGACGATCGGGAGCGAAGCTCTTGTGCTCAATAACATTCCCTATGCATGTTACGATCATATTTTGTGATTTATTGGGGCTAGGTAGAGATCGTTTCAAGCGCCGTGGGAGACCAATTCTGTTTTCAAGAGGGCGAGGAACCTTTGGATCAGGGGATTGGGGTCGTCTTTGCGCCAGGCGGCGGCTACTGTCCAGGCGGCGGCTTTGTCAGTTAAATGATGGGCGCGGATGCCCTGGAAACGGTTGATGCCAAAAGACTCAGGGATCACGGAAACACCGAGGCCGGCTTTCACCAGGGCCAGCACGGTGGTCACTTCGGGAACCTCCTGCACTATTCGCGGGCGGAAACCGTATTTGGAGCAGAGATTCAACGCGTGCTGATAAAAAGTGGGTGAACGTTGGCGGGATATCAGCACGAAGGGTTCGTGACGTACCGCAGAAAGATCATCTGTCACCGAGTAGCCGGCGGCCTGACTGGTGACGAGCATCATCCGATCCTGCGTGAGCGGCAAAATGGAGAGCTTTTTGACCGGGCCAAGGCGAATGAATCCAAGGTCCATTCTTTCCGCGTGCAGCGCCTCTATCTGTTCGAACGTGGACATGTCGCGCAGAGAGACATCGACGTCCGGCAGGCTTTTGCGGAACCGGACAATCGCCCTGGGAACCAGCTCGAACGTGTGCATGCCGAAACCCAGGCGCAGACGTCCGGCTTCACCGCGAGCGACGCGTCGGGTGTGCGCCAGCAGATCATCCCAATCGCGGACGACATCGAGTGCCTTGGCCTGAAATAGACGGCCGAGGGATGTTAGCTGCGCGCCGTGACGGCCGCGCACTAACAATGGACCGCCCAAGTCTTCTTCCAGCCGCCGGATTTGTTTAGTCAGGGCGGGCTGGCTGAGGTTTAGCAGGCGGGCGGTGCGGCCGAAATGCGATTGCTCGGCCAGAGCCAAAAAGGAACGGACTTCGCGGATATCCATAGCCAAAAGTTATCACCGTAATGAAATAATGCCATTGGATTAATCGTGCTCCAGGCGCGAAGATTGGACCATGCAAGCGACTACTACATTGCAACGGTTAAACGGAATGGTGGCCGGGGCCACCCAACGTGAGCAGCGAAGCCTGGTCCAAAATGCAATTGGGCAGCAGTGAATGAATTTCTCTGGGCATTCCGGAAGGCGTCCCGATTAGGGACGATGAGTCCGGAATGCTGAGAGAAACAGAAATGGAAATCCCATAAGGGATGTCTGGATCTGACTCTCACAGTTAATAACCACTAAACTGGAGAAAGAGAAAGACAATGGAAGCTATTCACATTCACGACGTCGCTTTTGTAGTGGCGGTTATCGCTCTCGTGTTAGCTCCGCGAGCAATCGCGACCTATTTCGCCAATCGAAAATAATCGTCTGGCGCCAAAGCCATAACAACAAATCAAGGTCCATCTAAACTATTGTTGCGCTCTTTACTGCAACACAACCAAAGGAAACAAAAAATGGAAGAGTTAGTCATTGCATTGATCGCTACTGGTAACATGTATCGACAACAGAAAGTGAGTGTTCCAGAACCGGCCAAATTTGAGGCGTTTGATCTTCAAGCGCTAAGATTGCCGGATCAGAACAAGCACGATTCTCAGGGCAGACCATTCGATGGGAAGCGGTCGTACGTACTTCAGACCGCACCCTGAATAGTCTGTTTATGAATCATAATAAAATCCTGGTTCCCCCCAGACTAACCTGGGCAACCCATAGCATCGGAGAGGAAATGTCGATTGCAGTGAAATCGTAGATTGAATCACTTTCGGGCCAGATTCTTGCAATTAGATCGGGACTGGAAAGAAGCTGGGGGCCTTGACCGAAATTCCGCCTTTATGGTTCGCTGGCGCGTAAGCCTAACCGGGAGGAAATATGCGCTGGAACATCGTAGTGGAGTGCGTAGGAGAACACGGTCAACGATCCACGATTACGCTGGACACCATCGAACCGCTCGCCGCGAGTACGACTGCGGAAAACCTCAGAGTCAATCTGCGGGAATCCAAGCAGATTGCGAATCGGTTGCAAGGCACCGTAGAACAAAGGCGGAAATGTCTCACTTGTGGCAAGCAGCGACCGGTCAAAGACTTCCGCTGCAGACGGCTGGATACCGTCCTGGGAACCGTGCGCCTCACCTGCGACGAGATTCACCAGAGTTACGTCTGGAGTTTGGACATTTAGGAAGAATACTCGCGCGTTCGCCAAGTTTTTTTCGAAACGTCTTCTCAATCAATACGGGCCTGACTGACTTGGCTAGCGGCCCTTTTTTGCGTCGAAGGGGTACGGCCTGAAGGGCCAAGAAAGCATAGCCCAGGCTAAAGCCCATGCGCGTCAACTTAAGCGCCTAAACGGGAGTCTTAAGCGCCGAAGGCGCGTGGGAGCTTAGCCCAGGGTGGAGAGTAGCGGAACCCTGGGTAGTGAAAAAAAATGCGGCGTAGCTCTGAAGGAGCGGAAGAATCTGGCCGCCGAGACCATAAAGACTCGCTCGGTATTTCCATAGCGCCGGCGATAGTCTGCGACTCGGGGTTCGTCTCTTCCGCTCCTTCAGAGCGGTGTGCATTTTTCCAATACCCAGGGTTCCGCTTCGCTCCACCCTGGGCTAAGTTCTCTTACGCCTTCGGCGTGCAGCCGTTAACTAAGTTGACGCGCATGGGCTTTAGCCTGGGTTAATTTCGTAGCGTCGGCCGCCCTGAAAGGGCGGTGGAAAACGCTCCCGCGATGTCCACCTTGAGCTTACGCTTCAAAAGAGCGCGCTTTCCAAGATGGATAGTATCCTCTGAAAGCACGGCCGTTTCGCCGAACATCGCTTTTCTTGCCGCGTCCGGAGCCGTTTGGGCAGCGGCTGTGGAGCCCATCGGAGAAAGTACGACAGCGCCAGTAAGAGCATGACCTGACATAATGGTCGGCGCCGACTGCCACATCGCGATCTTTGAGCGGAAACCGTACGGCCGCGTGCTGTCAAACGCTGAGCGAATTCCGCCGTGAACCCCGCGATCGTACCAGTTAATTTGTCGTTGTTTCGCAATAAATCCCTAATTTTCGCTTGACTCTCCCCTCGCTGGAGGGCGTACGAGGCGCTTATGTTGAAGATCGGAGACTTCTCGAGATTGAGCCAGGTCTCGGTAAAAACCCTGCGTTATTACGATGAAGTCGCCTTATTGAAGCCGACTCAGGTCGACGAGGTGTCGGGCTATCGTTACTACTCGGTGGCTCAGCTCCGCCAGTTGCATCGGATTCTAGCGCTGCGCGATCTCGGATTTTCCTTGGACCAGATCGGGTACGTCCTCGAGGCTGATCTCTCCATGGAAGAACTCCGTGGAATGCTGCGGTTGCGCCGGGCTGAACAGCAGCAGCGGCTTCTCAAAGAACAGGAGTGCCTGGACCGAGTCGAGGCCCTTCTTCAGCTGATTCACCAGGAGAACACCGTCAATACAGACGCGGTCATTACTAAAGATACCGCAGCTCAAAGGTTCGCATCGATCCGTAAGACGATCCCCGTCTACAATCAGATAGGCCAACTTTTCGCGGCGCTTTTCCGCGTTCTCCCAAGCTCGGCCGTGAGAGGTCCGTGCTTCGCAATCTGGCATGACGACGAGCACAAGGATGGAGACGTGGACGCCGAAGCCTGTGTTCCGGTCGACGAGAAATATCACGGGCTGCCAACAGTACTATGCGCCGATCTGCCAACGGTCAAAGTGGCAAGCGTCATTCATCATGGCGCCTACAACACGCTGCCGCAAAGCTACCAGATGGTTCTAAAATGGGTCGAAGCGAACGGATATCAGGTTGATGGACCGATTCGCGAAATTTATCTGCAGTGCGGAGAACCGCTGCGCCAGGATGACGACTCTTATGTCACTGAAATTCAAGTTCCCACTGCGAAAATCTAACTGGCTGTGTCCGCAACATCTCGAAAAGGAGACAAAATGATCACTGAACAAAAGATTGAAGATCGCAATGAGCAACACTATGTGGGGATTCGAACCCAGGTCACTGTGCAGGAAATGGGACCAGTGCTGCCACCGCTGTGGGGGGAAGTGTATGGCTGGTTGGCAAGCAAAGGCTTGAAGCCTGCTGGTGCACCTCTCTGGCGCTATCGCGTCGTCAATATGGAGGCGAAGATGGAGATTGATGTGGGCGTTCCGGTCGCAACCACCGTGACGGGCGATGGCCGCGTTACCGCAGACATTCTCCCAGCGGGTCGCTATGCCACGCTCATATACACCGGACCTTACGACGGTCTCATGCGGGCGACTGCTGATCTGTTGGCTTGGGCAAAGGAAAAAGCCATCGTCTGGGATAAGTGGCCCGTAGGTCCTACAGGCGAGGGCTGGCGGGCCCGTGTCGAGAACTACCTCACTGACCCGAAAGAGGAGCCGGATTCAGCGAAATGGGAAACAGAACTGGCCTTTAAACTGGCGGATACCTAAACCCAGAAGCTGTACCACCGGAGAAACCGAGCCGAAGTAATTAAAACCATGAAAAATCGATTGGTTGGGCTGGCTGTCTTGTGCGCAGTCATTCCGGTTACGCTCCTCGCGCAATCGAGTGAGAAAAAGACGTTGGTGGGAGTGTGGGACGTGAAGATATCGGCGGGTGGCGTGGCACTGCCGCCTCTATTGAACCTCGCGATTTTTGGCGGGGACGGCAGCTTCACCGCATCGCTCAGTACGAAACTGCCCCCCGTTCCGCCGTTTCCTGGCTTTGCGGACGAGCGGGGCCCCGGATACGGCCGCTGGGTCCAAACAGGCGACAGAGAGTTCAAGCTCACGTTTTATTCTATCCTATTGGAAGGAAGGCGTAGTCAACGGATACCAGCGAGTCCGTAGCACCATGATCTTGTCCGAATCGGGGAACGAGTTTACGGCAGACAAGGTCCAGGTAGAATTTTTGGATACAAACTGGAAGGTCGTATTAAACGACATTGACGAGGTGACGGGCACCAGGCTGGAAACGCCCTAGTGTCCTGTCCCCGAAATAAGAGGTATTTTGCCGGAGGTCAGTTGGCTGTTTTTCAAGGCACGAGCGAAGCGCCCATATCTGAGTCATATGGGTCGCAGCTGTCGGAACAGCAGCGGCCAGTGGCGGAATGTTATCCAGACTCGCATTTGCGGCCGACGAGCCCGCTCAGACGCCCCACAGTACCTTGGGAACAAACAGCACCTTGGATTATGGCAGTACGCGGGAGCTGGTCGCGATGTTGGCGAACCGGAAAATTTCCGCAGTAGAGTTGCTGGAACACGCGATCGCCCGGATCGAAGCGCTGGATCAGCGCATCAATGCCGTCGTAGTGCGCGACTTCGAGCGGGCACACAGTGCTGCCGTGGCCGCTGACGCCGCATTGGCTCGAGGCGAACGAGCTCCGCTCCTCGGCCTGCCAATGACCGTCAAGGAAGCCCTCAACGTCAACGGGCTGCCCACTACCTGGGGCATGCCGATGTTCAAGGGCTGGATGCCGAAGCAAGATTCGGTGGTGATCGCTCGGCTCAAGAGTGCTGGAGCCATCATTATCGGTAAAACCAATGTCCCCTTCGCCATCAGCGACTGGCAGAGCTACAACGAGATCTACGGTACGACTAACAATCCCTGGGACGTTAGCCGAACCCCGGGTGGCTCATCGGGCGGTGCTGCCGCTGCGCTGGCGGCAGGCTATGTATCCCTGGAGCTCGGCTCAGACCTGGCCGGCTCTATCCGCGCCCCGGCTGCATTCTGCGGCGTGTTCGGCCACAAACCAAGCTATGGAGTCGTCCCCCTGGGCGGATTCGCGCCCCCGACCGTCGAACAACGGTTGAGCGCCGATAGCGATCTGCCTGTCCTGGGCCCGATGGCACGTACTGCCGCCGACTTGGCCTTGGCACTCGATGTACTGGCGGGGCCTGAGGACCGCGAAGCAACCGCCTATCGGTTTGCTTTACCGCCGCCGCGCCATAATGCGCTGAAGGACTTCCGGGTGCTCATCATTGATACGAACCCGTTCCTTCCGACCTCGGCTGCGATTCGCGGGGCTCTCGACCGGCTGTCAGACCAGCTAGTCAAAGCAGGTACAAAGGTTGCCCGCGTAACGCCGCTGCTTCCCGATTGGGCTGAGTCCAGGCGGACGTATATGCTTTTGTTGTACTCCTTCGCCAGCTATGGAAGGCCGGCCGACTACTATCGCGAGATGGAAGCGGCTTTGGCCAAGCTGAGACCGGAGGACGAAAGTTCCAGCGCGTTATGGATTCGGGGGGCAATCCTGAGCCATCGTGATTGGCTAACGGCGATCGTGGCCCGCGATCGGCTGCGCCGGCAATGGCGTGAACTTTTCCGCCAGTACGACGTGGTCCTGTGTCCGATCATGCCGACTCCAGCCTTTCCTCATGACCATTCGCCCGCCGAAGGACCGCGCACAATCGACGTGGACGGCAAGCAGGTCGACTACAACGAGCAAGCGGTTTGGCCCGGAGTGGCTACGCTCCCAGGTCTCCCGGCAACGGTGGTTCCAGTGGGTCGTTCGGAAACCGGTTTGCCGATCGGTATTCAGATCGTTGGACCCTACCTGGAGGATCGTACGCCAATCACATTCGCCGAACTCATCGAACCTGAGTTCGGTGGGTTCATACCGCCTCCAGGCCTTAAAACAT
>CAWJVG010000011.1:0-209449 GCA_963846195.1 uncultured Verrucomicrobiae bacterium | reverse complement strand
ACGCAAATCGTCTGCGAGTGAAATGTGACGGCAACGCTAACCGGCGTGTTCAACGGGGACAAGTACTGGATCGAGCCCAAAGGCTACAACAAGCCTTTGTGAACGGCGCCCTCCGGAATCAAGCACGTCTCCGGCCTCTATTCCAGATCAACTGGTTTATTCATGCGCCGCTCCTATGGAAATTATCCGAATCTCGCCGTTTTGATGCACCGTCATTTGCCCGTCGAAACGGCCGGTAAATCGACTTGGCCCAAATGCTCGTGCGAGTAGTAGACGCGGGGCCGGAATCGATCGCGGGGCCCGAGTCGTCTAGTTAGACGAGTTTAAGAAAGTTAGTATCGCGGCATGTTCCCCACTCACCGGAATCGAAAAAAGTTTCTGGCGATGTACTATCACGAAGAGGAACTTGGCGCAACTTCGTTCGACCGGCAAAATGACTTTGCCCTTGCAGTCGGGGTCCTCGGTTTTGTGTGTCAATCAAAAATCGATCGAGCAGAAAACGTGATGGCTTCGCACCGGCAATTATTCGAGGGGGCGAATGCGATCACGTTATAGGAAGGTGGCTCAGTCGGCGAGTCTCGATCCGCCGTTGAGGCAGCAACGGATGCTGCCCCCCCGAGTGCAAAATCGCGCAACTCGGGAGGAAGACGTCGACTAGCTCTCGATTTCTTCTATCGATTGTTTGGGAATTAGTTGGGCTACGTTGAGGGCTACAGATTTCCTTATAATCGTAAGATACTTATTATGAGTTATTTATGAATGACTATCAGCGCCCTTTGGAGGCGTTATTCATGGTTCGAATCCATGCGCGGTAGTTTCCCTCATTCTCCGGGAAAATGGCTCTGGTAATGGCTGTTCGAGGGCTTTGCCCCTCTAACCAACGCTTTCGATCGGTAGCCTTAGAGGCCCTCAAAAGCCTATCTGATCCGAATCAATCAAGCCGGAAGAAGCGGCTGAACTTCTGGCAGAATATCGTGGATTAAGTTCGGAGGTGTTTCTGTGGTTGATCAACAATGGATATGTCGCGCTTTACGAGTCCAACAGACTAACTGCCAGAACCGGTGGTAAGTGGCAAAGCATAGAGATTGCCTTTCCGGTGACGCGAGATGGGAATTGGCCCGGAAGAAGAATTGGCTTTCGTGTAACAAAAAACGGAAAATGGCCTTGGCAGGAAGGCGTAGCCGATTTTTACAAACGAAGACAGACAGGCTATCCAGAAATGCGCGGGGTCTTTACTTATCACGCTGTATGGTCGCTTGAGTTGCTTTCGCTGTCACCTTTAAGCCCTTTACAGATATACAACAACGGTTTCATCAAGCCCATTGCATGCAGTTTCCTTATTGTGTCAATCGTTGCAGAGCCGCGTAACATCCATGCCCACGAGGCATACGTCGTCGGAAAACCCAGTGCTCTTGGAGAACAGTCGGATCTCGCCAAAGAGTTCGGCAAGCATTTTAGCCGATGGCAGTCTGACGCGTTCGCGCACCGCAGCAACCAAGCGCTCGCGACTGTAGATTTTATCGTCGTCTGCTTCCACTTCGAACAGACCATCGGTAAACAGCATGATAAAATCGTCCACCGCCATCGGACACTCGCAGGTCCGGTATCGGGCTTCATCAAACAAGCCAAGTGCCGGTCCGCTGCCGCCGTTGGAGCTTATCGACTCAAGCTCGCCCCGGACGCGGTGTAACAGCAGCGGCGCTGGGTGGCCTGCATTCGCGTAGAGAATTCGTGAGCGCGAGGCATCGGCGACGAGGTAAAAACCGGTGACGAAGAGGTCGCTATGGGTGTTCTTTAGGATCGCAAACAAGTTGCGGTTAATTTTGGTAAGCATCACGGCTGGATCTGCAGCCGTAGCGCTGAATCTTTCGACAAGTGCGCTTATCATGGTGGTGATTAATCCAGCGCGAACGCCGTGGCCCATGACATCGGCTATGAAAACGGCTACAGCGGTGTCTGAAAGACGGTTGATAGTGAAAAAATCCCCGCTGACCGCTGCCATCGGATAGTAGAAACTCGAAAACTTGATGGCGCTTTCCGTTGGCGGGGCACCGCGAGGGATGCTGGGAAACTGCTGAGGCAACAGCGCCATTTGCAGCTCGTGCGCCATTTTTAGATCCTTCTCCATCTGCTCGTTTTTCTCACGCAGCTCCCGAGCCCCTTCCGCAACGCGCCGCTGGAGGCTGATGATGCGTTCCGCCACGTGAATGCGGCCTGTCAGTTGGTCGGCGTCAAAGGGCTTGGTCATAAAATCATCCGCACCGGCCTCCATTGCTTCGAGGTGGTTGGACTTCCCTTCGAGTGAGGTGAGCAGGACGATGTAGGTGTAATTTTCGAGCAGCAAATTGCGGACTTGGCGGCACACCTCCAGGCCGTCCATCCCTGGCATCAGCCAGTCTAAGATCAGAACGGGGAAATAGTCCTTTTGAAATGCCTCCAATGCCTTGAGACCATTTTCGGCGGCAACCACTTCGTGGCCTTGTTTCTTCAAAGTGGATGCCAGTACGAGCCGCGAAAGATTGTCATCCTCGGCTATGAGGATTTTCATGGAGTCAGTTCTTCTTGTTCGATTTGCTTCCTCTTCACTTGTTCAAATTTCAGGTGGTTAGAGTATGGGCTAAGGACGGCGTTACTGATTACACATCACATGCCCGATCCCGCTCTCACCTCCAAATATTTCCGACGGCGCGAGGTTCGAACGGTATTAAGATAGCGGCCCAGGGGCTCGGGCCTGCTTTTCGCTTGGTCAGAAGCACGTCTGAAGAATGATGCCTTCGCGAATTACCAGAAATACGTCAGTCCGAATCCACCTCGCCTGGGGCCGACTTCGCGCCGTGCTTCGGGGCCTACGGAGACTTCCGGGCCAAGTCTAGGTGAACTTCGGAAGTGGGAAGTATTGGAAGCCCGGATCGCGATATTATGGTAAAACCAAACAGGGCGAATTCATGTCCGAAAAAGATGCAGTCCAGAAAGGGTATCTGCCAGCGAACGGTAAGGGAGAGTGACTATGGCTGTGAATAACAAGCTGACCCATGCGATTAAAGATCGCGTCGTCCAAAATTTTCAACTCAATGCCTCGGTACTCCTGATCAGTTTCGTGGACGGCTCGAAGATGACGGTAACGATCGCCGAATGCAATAGCCCACCACTTCAAGAGGGGGCCAGAATCCGACAGATTTCGGAGGATCAGACGAAGCTTTTATTTGAGTGTGAAGACGACAGCACTCTCGACGTAACGATCGTCGATCCGGGCAACTCCGTGATCGTTCGGGATAAGAACAATCAGGTCGAGTATCTGGGATAAGCTGCGTGGTCCTTTAACGTCGGACATTACGGGATCGAGGATCTTGAGAGCCACGGGGGCAACGGACCGGCTGGCTCCGTTCGCTCTGCCGGGAGCGAGGAATGCGGTGCCGACGCTAAACAAATAGGGTTCGCGCTTATTAGAATTGAAATATTCTTCGCTTGCAGTGTGGTGCAGCCAAATTTTCACCATTTGACTTACGAGCAACGTGGGACAGCCTTCCTCCGCACTGGCGATTCCTCCAGCGCATACTTTGCAAACGTATCGGGCAGGGCTCGCACAATCTCCTGCTCAGTCCAGCGTTCCAGAAATCTGCCTTTATACCAAGTGTCGCGCTGGCCTTTCGCTTTGGCGTGCCATTCGATTAAGCGAAGGAGCAGGTTTTGCAAATACCCATTGCAGGATGATGTAGCCACCCACAACTCTCCCCGTCGGGCTTTCTTAGCTGCCAAAAGAACGTGATACAGGAAATCGTGTCCCGTCTCATGCCACAACAAGGCGGTCGGTAACTTATCGGTTTTTTCAGGCCAACGAGCACTGTCGGTATGCCGCTCCGCCAGACGATCTTTATCCACGAGAACCTTAAACCCTCTTCTAAAAACATCAGCGATCTCGGCGGGAATCTGTTGTCCGACCATTTGCTGTATGGCCTGCACGGGAACCAGAGAAAAATCAATATCTTTCTCGTCCTTGAATGCCACTCTCCGCTCTTTAAAATTTCCGGTAGCTGTCGGTTCCACAAAGGTTAGACGGGGTTCTCCGAAGGTAAGAAGCCAACTCGTTTCCGAAAGAAAAACTGATGGGTCGCTGACGATTACGAGCAGATCAAGATCGGACATATTATCTGCGGGCATGTCGTTGCGAGCCCATGATCCCAAAATAACTCCGGCTCGTACATCGGGCCGACGTTTAGCCCAAGTTAGGAAGCGATCAATCATGTCACGCATAGGTGTAGCGAGCTGAAAACATAAACAGGTAGGACCCATAATAACCCCGCAAAAGCGACTGTAGAATCGTTTTCCATGTTTATCGGGTATCGAATTTTGCCACCTTCTGGTTCCATTCGCTCCTCAGAACGCTATTCATGGTGAGATCAATAAAATGATTGTTCGCCCATTCCGCTTGTCGCAATATTCCTTCCTTCTTTAGGCCCAGACGATCGCAGACGGCTTGACTGGGATAGTTTTCAGTAGCGAACCGCGCTTGAATTCGGTTTAACTCCAACTGTCGAAATCCTTCGCTGACGAGCGCTTTTGCAGCCGTTGTCATATAATCGGATTTGCATTCTGGTTTGACGGTGGCGTCCCGAAATCGGCGGACCGATGAACACAGACTTTTGATCGCTTCGTTCCGGAGGTGCAGGGATTTGGTCAAAGCATGTTCCAAGGCTTCGCCTTCGGCATCAAAGGTCTTCTGGGGCCGGTGGCGATTTAACGGTGTCCGAAAAACAGATAAGCCAGAATGGGACCGGCGTTGTCCGGAACTCCTGCGTCTCAAGTGCGCGGACCTGCACGTGATAAAAGGTCGTCATAAAGTCAGCAGCGATCTCAGGCCGCCTTTTCTTTCGTTACGGCGTTGGGAAAATTCTGTTCACCGGCCTCAAACACGTACTCAAGTGTCCCACCATCCTTCAGCCGCACCTCGGTACACTGACTTTGCTGGAGCCGCCACCAAGGGTCCATAGTGGCGGATGCCTTCGGCGGTAGATTGAAAACTCGGGATCGGAAAGTGAATGCTTCAATGCATTTTGCTCATGGATGAGAAAAAACGCCCGCAAAGGTGGATGAATGCTCGGAAACCCAGAAGAAAATTTCGGGGCTGAACATTCTTAAATTCGAAAGGCTTTTGATTTACTATTGTATGGGTAAAACCCATGTATACTATAAGTATTGAATCAGAAGCCCAATTGCAATTTCGGACTGTATCGCAAAATCGTGTCGCCAAAATGGGTTCGACGCTTCATTTGCCTACTAGGAATATCCGCGTGGGCTTTTTGTCTGCCATTGAAGGCACAAGACCTGAAAGAATCGCAGTGGCATGAGAGTTCAAGCCCTTCAAACCCCGATGTTCAGCAGATCTACGAAGCATTGCTCAAAATGCTGGATCGCTGGAATGCCCACGACATCGAGGGGTATATGGAGGTGTACTGGAAATCACCAGAGTTGCTGGTTCTGGTTGATTCCGAGCAGTTTAACGGCTGGCAACAGCTTCATGATTCCTACATTAACGGATATGCGGACCGTAGTACGATGGGGTTCATCCAGCCAACACGCATTCAAGTAAAGATGTTGAGGCCAGATCTGGCGCTGGCCCTGACTTGGTGGTCGATTTCCTTTCCGACCGCAAAGGGGAAGGTGGTGGGCACGACGACTATGGACTTTGAAAAGTTTGACACCGATTGGAAGATTGTGGCCTCTCATACAAGCACAGGCGGGCCGAGTCAGTAATCAGCAGCCGCTACTAAAGATGAAAGACGACGGCTGATTTCACTTAGCACCTGTGCGATCTCGCGCGGGTCTAAAATAAAATCGACGCATCCGGTTTGGATGGCGCTACTTGGCATTCCAAAAGAGGAGGCAGAATTTTTCCTCTCCGCGAAAGTAATCCCACCTGCTTCTTTGATCGCCCGAATACCTTTTGCTCCGTCAGACCCGCTCCCAGAAAAATGATGGCAATCACATTGGCCCTCTCTGCTCGGCAAGCGAGTGTAGGCTGCTTTTTTGCTTTCCACTCTGTTCAAGTTCGAAAAGGCCGTCCAGCTCCGAGATTATTCACTTTTCGCCAAACTTTGATGCCAAAGTTCGATTAGCCGCCTTTTCACATAGGCAGAACCAAAAACCACAGACGATCGGTTTCTTCTATTGCGAGTCTGTAGTCCTCTCGCCCCCGAGGAGTCTTGCCGATGCACCAGAGTTCCGGAGCCTGAATTGCCCTGCGTGTCATCACGATTTATTTCAGGAGCGAACGCAAAAACCGGAGTGGGAGCCGACCCTGCACGTTCTATGTGCGAGAAAGGATCATCCTCTGGAGAAGTTTTATTGAACGCGTGATCGACGCCATTTCCTTCTTCGGAAGCCATTTTGTCATTGGAACTCTTTGCAACTACGCTCCCCAGTGTGACGACATTGGCATTCGGTAAGCGATCGCTTCCGGCTTGTACCGCTTCCTCTGTGGGATTGACCTTCGTCGGATGATGCTCTTGGACCGCGAGCACGAGAGCCGCAAAAATAATGGCACCCAAAACCCCGGTTGCAAGCCACGCAGTATCACGATTGAAACCTCTGATCGCGTCGCTTGTCACCGGGCACTTCCTTGTGTGTATACTCTCGATCTTTTAGCATGTGAATGCTGGCTTCAGTACTCAGGAAATACCCTTAAAAATGGGTCGGGGGCATTGGCGTGCGAATGACTAGGACACCGCGCGGCTGCTCGGCCTAAATCTCAGACTTTTGGTCAGAACACAAAAGTACGCTATAGCTAATCTCCAATAGGCGAGTTCGCGAACATCGGAGTCTCTAAAATGATTTTCCACGCCCTCGTGCCATTTTCTTCGTTGTCGCAAGGTCGCTCGTTCATGATGGGAGGCCGGTCCGCCAACCAGATTGCATCTTCGTGGTACAGCCCTACGACTCGCTCCTCAACGGTCGGGAATGTGCCAAGAGCCGCCCTTCTCGCCAGCTCAAGGGCGATTGCCTTCTCTCTGCGATTCTCGTTTATAATTTCTAATTGCTTGCGCTGAACTAGATCCTTCGGAACTTCCACGACCGCTCCGTGTCGTTTACTCATCGGCAACCCCGTAAGTCCTGATTTTGGGACGAACCTCAATTGGACGTAGAAAAATCGGCTGCTCATATTGCACGATCCTTCCTTTAGAGTTAGACGTATTAAGCCGATCTTCGTTCACACGGAAAGCATTGCTTTGTATCTCGGCAACGATCGCGCCATTGGCACTTCCCTGCGACAAGATTGTGTCTCAACGTCGGAGTTCCCCGCTTCGCCAGCCAATGGCAAGCCGCTCTGCGATCAGCAGAGCTGGAATCATGATGGCATCACCAGCGAATGCTCGGGGCCAATGCTCAAAAGCGATATTGCGGGTGACGATGATCGAGCCGCGCTCGTGGCCAAATCAGTAATTATTCTAGGGGCGACTGAGATCACCTTACTGACGGTGGCTCAGTCGGTATGTCTTGCTTTCACGCAAGCAGTATTAATCAGAGATTTTAGCCATCAGAGTGAAAGTCGCGCTGTCAGAATCACCGTACCGCCTTCAACAGCTCTTTCTCCCGTACCTCTTTCATCATTCGGAGATCGTGCTCAGATCAACATTGAACAGTTCGGCAATCTCAGCCTGACTCTTCGCGCCCAGTCGAATCATTTTGATGGCCTCGGCTTGTTGGGTAGGGGAGAGTTTATACCGGCCACCACACCATCTGAGCTTTAATGGCCGGGTTTGCGCTTCTCAGTGTTTTTGCCTTCGTCGGGGTCACTCGTTAAAAGGCAGCGACAGTTTAGAAATCTCTCCGCCCCCGGGAGTGAGTAATAACCGTTGATACTGATGACCTTTGGCCGTGTAGACGGTTTCTACCACGACCAAATTATTGCCACGAAAACTCTCTATCCCCCTGGCACAGATGAAGTGTTCCCGACAAGTGGTAGTGTCCACCTCATGGAGGGCTCCTTAGGTGAGGAAACATCGGGATTGGAACCTTATTTAGCCACGAAATCAACACGGGCTGTTACACTATTGGTAATAGTGTAACAGTGCTTCTTAGCCGATTTAAGCCACTAGTCCGGATCGACCGCTGCCTTTACCTTCCCGAGACGTTCGCACGCACCAGCCGCTGAACCGAGCGCAAAAGTATCTTCTATAATCTTTGAACTTCGTATCCTCACAATGACGATCAGCGAGCCCGAGTAATAACGGCGCTTCGAGTGGATGAAGGAGCACGGGAGCAGCCGCCTCCGTCTAGACTCTAGTTTTCTGACGGTATTTTCATACCTGAGCATCAGTGTCTGCCGTCGCAAGTTTTCGCCGGAATTCCGATTGCGACTGTGATTCCGGCACTTGAAAAAGTTAAGGGGATTAGTTGAGGTCAACCTTCAGGAGCCTGTTTTCCTTTTCACATCGATTAGTTCGGCATTAAAATTTATTGTCTCTCCAGATGCCAAAGAATCCGTAAACTCACCACGCTTTTATCGCAATCGCTATTAGCAACTTGTTTACCGTTAACATCAAGTCCGGTTACGTGGTAGCTGTGCAGATTAATCGCTAAGTTATTCGTGTTAGTGAAACGTACCGGAAACGTACAAAGCATTGACCAAGTGGTTATTTCGTGTATCAAATCCCGCCTCTTGACCAGTGATTTTCGTAACAACTAAGGAGGTTGTTGGGACTATAGGTTTTACAAAATCTTCTTCTGTACCCGTATTTTGCGCTGAAACGGTGCAAACGGTCACGGCGATTCCGAGCGCGAGGAGGATCAGCTTTAGCTTCATTGATGATACATTTTACGAGGCATTTGGCGCAATACAAAGCATTAGCGCCTCCGGTGCTCCCAATCCTCGCGTGAGCGTTAGATATAACCCCGCCTGCATGAGGACGAAGAGCTGATCTTCGGCAGTGAGACTTTGGGCCTTGACGCTCACTTGCGCGGGCGAACCCCAACGTCCCTGTTCAAAGAAATGAGCTAAAACCGAGAGCAATGCCCCTCTGGCTCCGAGGACCTTAGCACCGAAGGACGCATTCCCCCGCTGGATCCTCGGAAGGTAAACTTCATGCAGCGCTTCTCGATATAAACCGGCGTTGCAGCCGCAAATTACTGCCGAGAAAAGTGGCTCCATCTCCCTAAAGCTTTCCGGCAACTGCGGCGCAAGTGCTCGATAATAGTTAAAGAGCCGCTGATTGCATTCCTTCCAAGCTTCGGTCCGTTGACTCCGAAGCTGTTCGCCAAAGTATTCACGGACCAGAGGATGCGTGTCGAGATGTCCAGGATTATGCGGATCTTCACGAGCGAGGAGTCTTGCTCTTCTTAATCTGGCAAAAACCATGCGCCATTCGGTCAAGCTTAAATCTCTGGCCTCACCAGCGACGAAATGGCTAAGATAATCCCGTTATGCTGCAGCGATTCGCAACATTTGCAAAGCTGCCAGCGCTGAGCCGCGTCCGCCTGCCATGTCGAGGTCAGGGACTACCGCGAACTGGACGTTCTGACGCTGTTCGTCGCGCAGCTCGGTGGACGCGCGAACTATGTCCATGCACCAATCACGAAAATGGGGTTCAGCCTCGACGATACCGCCTCCGACGAAATAGGCGTCAGGGTCGGTAAAATTGGCGGCAATGCTGAACATACGCCCGATCGCTTTGGCTTGTTGCTCGAAAATGCGGAGCGCCATCTCGTCGCCCTTCTCAGCGTAGCCTCGTACGGCTTTGGCTCCGGCGATCATCGACTCGGAGTTCGCCAACGGATGGTTCGGGTATTTGGACAACCAATATGGGAGCAGATTTTTCGTAATGCCCGTCAACGACGCAATGCTTTCCAGATCGCCGTAAAGACCACAGTTGCATTTCGGGATCGGTTGATCGTCCTGCAACAAATCTTCCAGAGAAATTCGAATATGACCCAACTCACCTGCCATGCCGCAAGAGCCGCGAATGACGCGACCGTTGTCGACAACGCCGCCGCCGAGGCCGGTACCGACGATTGCCGCCACCGACGAGTGCCGCATCGAATCTTCGCCGAAGAAGCACTGATGGGCGTAGAGAGCGGCGGCATTGGCGTCGTTGTTGTAGACCACCGGTAGTTTGAAAAAATCTTCGACCGCGGTCCGGATATCAAACCCCCACCATTCTTTGCCGGAAAAGTTCGTGCCTCCTTTGGAAGAGATGACCCCGTTCGCGCTGGCCGGCCCAGGCGTGTCGAGGCCAATCACCCGCACCGACTCCCAATGCACTCCTGCACGGCCGATGGCGAGTTCAATCGCCTTCGCCATTGCTTCAATCGCCGCTTCAGGGCCCTCCAATACTCGGCTCGGTGTTTCTACCATCCGGTTGTTGAGAAAGACTCCTTTGGAATCGAGGAGAGTCGCGTTTGTCTTGGTGCCCCCAACATCGAGGCCGACGACCATAGGAGGAGTAGTCACAACTACAAGAATATTAGAATTGATTGCCGGTGTCTAGCAACGATGCGTTCTTTTCAACGTTGAAAGGCGCTGCCCCCTCTCGTTCGAGTAGTGGGGAACTCTTATGGAAGCGTTCAGCCTGCAAAATAACGTGAAAGTCGACCAGGATTTGATCGAGAATGGTATTTGGCGTGGCCAAATGCCGTCCTCGTCCGTAGGATCGGAAGACTGGCACGCCTTCCTGCGGCATCTGAGCACCTGCCGAGCGATCTATACGCCAAGGAAGCAAATCGGCGCAGGACTCTTAATCGATTTGTCCTAGATGTCATCAACCCAGCAGAGGCTTTGCTTCAACCATCTTCTTCTGATTCTCTATATTGCCAGTCCGAGAACTACAATCCGGAACTCGGCGGAATCGCCCGTCACTATGAACAAGGTGCCGTTGCTTGTTTGAATAATATTGTTCTCCAAGAGATTTTCTCCGCTTTTGCGCTTAGCCTTTGTCGCATACCGACAGCTATCTAAGATACAAGTGGCGAGGGCGCGAGTTTTCGATCTTGATATTGCTCGATGGTCCGCACGATCCACTCGTTGCCGAATTTCCTTTGATTGGAGGCGATGGTTGATTCCGGAATTCGTTCCGCTACTTGTTTGCGATAAATGCCTTCGGAGATTCGAATCATCCAGCCCTCGTAGCGGGTTGGATAACTTTTGACGCTCTCGTATAGAAAAGTACCTACTCCTAACGCCTTTTCCTCCTGTTGTTGTTCAAACCGTTGCAGGCAGACATTCATCAACTGCTGGTCCGTGTCCCGGTAGGTGGCCAGAATCGATGACTCGCGCTCTCGTTGTCTGTCACAATTGTATGGCCAAGCGAGACCGCATGAGCGGCGATTAGCATATCGTTCCCGCCGATCGGTTTGCCGGGGCTTCCAGCTGTTCTCGTGAGTGACAGCGCTCCGGCGGTCGATGAAGCCGAAAACGGGCTCAGAAACGCGTTCGGTTGTATCGGTTCTGAGCGAAATGTTCACCCTCGCCGGTGGCCTGCCGGTATTGCACGAAAGTTTCGGCGTTGACAAATCACGATAAAATCTCATATTCGTGCAAACGATCGCACAAGACTTGTGCTAGACCCACTATTTGACTCTCAAACTCCCAATAAATCGTTGTCGTGCGAACGTTGGCACGCCGAGGGCTAATTGGACCCCTTTTCTGAAATCCCTGTCCATCCATCCTGTTCCGCAATGAAAGTCACGATTGTTGATATTGCTTCCCTGGCGAGTGTCTCTCCAACTACGGTTTCGCGCGCACTCAAGAACGATCCCCGGATCACTCTCGAAGTGAGGAAGCGGGTCAAAACTGTCGCTCAGGAACTTGGCTACCGGCCCAATCTTCTCGCCCGGGGACTGGTCAGCAGCAGGTCGCATGCGATCGGTTATGTCGTCGACAACCTCTCCTGGTCGTTCTATAGCGAATTAGCAGAGAGCGTGCAGACCGCCGCAGAAGAGGTCAAATACGGCTCCTACATCTATAGCAGCCTCAAGCATCCGGAGAATGAGCGACGGGGGATCGAAAGCCTGCTGTCACGCGGAGTTGATGGATTGTTGATTTCTCCCACAGAAGCGACAGAAAATCTGGATGTTCTACAGAATTTGCTGGCGCAAAATTTCCCGGTCGTGTTGCTCGGCGACATCGAGGATCTCGAGGCTGACGCCGTCGCGATCGATAACTTCACCGGCGCGCACAAGGCGATGGACCATCTGCGCAAATTGGGGCACCGCCGCATCGCCTACATCGGTCCAGCCGAAAACGGGAGTGTCAAAAAGCAACGAATCGGAGCATATCACAATTTTATCCGCCAGCATCAACTGGACGATAACCTGACGTTCTGCGAAGCAGACGATCCATTGTACGGATATCGGGTCGTAAGGGAGGTGATGCGCTCAGACCGGTGCCCGACCGCTATCTTCGCCCACAATGACACGCTCGCGTTTGGTGTCTACAGAGCGCTTTACGAAATGGGCCACAAGATACCGGACGATGTATCCGTCGTCGGGTATGACGATCTTCCGTCGTGCGAATTCATGTATCCCCCGTTAACCAGCATCGGGACATCGCTGAAAGATCTCGCGCGCCTCGCCGTAGGCCTCCTCATGGACCGGATCGAACGCTTTAATGCGCAGCCGCCTGGAGTCGCAATGTCCGCTGCCCGCCAGAAAATCAGTCTGACTCCAAAAC
The DNA here is from genome assembly GCA_963846195.1 of uncultured Verrucomicrobiae bacterium. GTDB lineage: Bacteria > Verrucomicrobiota > Verrucomicrobiia > Chthoniobacterales > JAFAMB01 > JAFAMB01. The sequence continues at coordinate 196,788 of CAWJVG010000011.1, read as the reverse complement.
TGGTCGTTCGCAGGTCGACGGCAACACCTAACCTTTTTAACCAGTAACCACTGAACCGACCGCACAATCGAACGTGAGCGAAAAAATTAAATTAGGAATCATCGGACTGCACAACCATTACCATATCTATCCGATGGCGGATTATCTGGCGAAAGGGTTGCCGGGATTGGCGCTAGTCTCGATCTACGACGAACGGACCTCTCTGGCGAGAGAGTTTGCCGGCACCTATCAGGTTCCGGAGGTTCACGATTCGCGGGAGTCCCTGCTTGAGCGCTCGGAGATCGACGCCGTCATCATTACCAGCGATACCGCGAGTCACTACGGCGACCTCCTGGCTAGTGTAAGTAAAAAAAAGCATGTTCTATTGGATAAGCCGATAGCGATCAATGTGTGTGAGGCGGCCGAAATGGTTGCCGCCGCCGAGGGGGCAGGCGTCGTCTTCATGATGGCCTACCTGATCCGGTTTCTTCCTCCCTACAAGAAGGCAAAGGAATTGATCGTGGAAGGTGTAATTGGTCGGCCGCTCTCGATGCGCATCGGGATCCGGTGCCCGCTGAATTTTATTCGGGACAATCCGAATGCCTCCGAGCCCGGATGGTACACGGATCCTAAGCGAGGCGGAGCCGGAGGTTTCCTCGATCATGGGATTCACTACGCCGATACGCTCCGTTTTTTACTTGGAACCGAGCCCGTGCAGGCATTTGGGAAAGTCGCAAATCTAACGGACCATCGCATCGAGGTCGACGATTACGGTGTCTGCGTGGTGACGACGAACAAAGGGGAAATCGTCACGATTGAGAGCACCTGGCACGCGCCGGCATGGTATGCGCCTCTCACGAGCCAGGAGGAATGCCTGATCGTTGGAACAGATGGCGAAATTCATATTCATTACCAGACGAGTCCGCAACTGGAAGTCTCGGGCAAGGGAATCAGCGGGCGGCAATACTACGATTGGCTGGGCGAGGACCGCTATGAAGTTTGCTACCGCGATGCACTGCTGGAGTTTGCGGACAGCATCCGTGCGCGTCGCGAGCCGTGTGTGTCCGGAAATGACGGCAGGATCGCGCTCAATCTTATTGAGGCAGCCTACGAATCCTCGAAGAGAGGAAAAGCGATCGATCTGAACGCATACGAATCGCCGGCTGGAGCCAGACATTAGAAACTTCACGTCTTCCTAACAATGGAGAGAATCGGTATTGGAATTATAGGTGCAGGCCGGATTTCGCATGTCATTGTGGCCGCCTATGCCAAGCTCAACCAGGCCAGATTGGCCGCTGTTGCAGACGTCGTCCCGGTGGCGGCCGAAAAGCTGGCTGGCAAGTTTGACATCCCGTTGACCTTTGGGCGATACGAGGATCTGCTTGCTAGCCCCGAAGTGGATGCGGTGCTGATCTGTACGCCAACATTTTTACACGAAGAAATTGCTATCGCGGCAGCAAAGGCCCGCAAACACATCTTCTGCCAGAAGCCGATGGCGCTTACGATTGAAGCCTGCGAAGCGATCGATCGCGCCGCGAGAGCCGCCGGCGTGGTTCTCCAAGCCGGATTCATGGTGCGATTCACGCCACCATTCGCTGACGTTAAAGAGGCTATTGTGTCGGGAGAGATTGGGGATCTTATCGCCTTGCGATCTTCGGTCTTCGGTTGGGAGCCGTCGGCGGAGTGGTTCTATGATCCGCTTAAGGGTGGTGGGGTCCTGATCGATACGATCATCCACACGTTGGATCTGTTTCGATGGTACGCCGGAGAGGTCGAACTTCTGTTTGCAAGCGGGGGAGCTTACGTGCTTGAGGGGGCAAAGAAGTTCGGCACCCCTGACAACATCATGTGCAGTATGCGTTTTCGCAACGGCTCGATGGGTGACATATTCGGCAGCTGGACGACAGGCTTTGGCGACAAGACGTTAGAGGTATACGGGACGCAGGGATCGATACTTATCGATCTTGTCGGAAAGCAAGGCGGGCATATTCACATTAAGAAACGCTCCTCCGAAGGAGCCCGACCTGAAGGTTGGAGCAACCTCGGACTGCTGTGGAAATACGGATACCAGGGCGAAGCGGAACATTTTGTAAATACGGTTTTGGGCAAAGCACAGCCCCAGGCGACTGGCCGCGATGCGATTGAGGCGCAACGGTTGGCAATCCTCGCCAGTCAGTCGATTCGAACCGGTGATCCGGTTCGAGTCGAGAGAGAGGGGAGGGGACTGTGATTGGCGTTGGCATGGTTGGGACGGGGTTTTGGGCAAAGATGATCCAGTTGCCGGTATTCGATCAGATCCCTGACTTTAAGGTTATTGGCATTCTCTCTCGCGAATCTGCAAAGGCCAGGAAAACAGCGGAAAGATTCGGCGTCCCAAAAACCTATGAAACACCGGAGCAACTGGTATCAGACTCGGCGGTGCAGATAGTGAACATCTGTGCGCCGAACCATCTCCATCGGGAGTTTGCCTTGGCTGCGTTCGAGCACGGTAAAGATGTAATCTGCATCAAACCGCTTGCATCGAACTTGGCGGCGGCAAAGGAGATGGTTGAGGCGGCAGAAAAGTCTGGGCGCCGCCTGTTTTATGCAGAGAATGTCAATTTTATTCCCGCGCTCAGGCGCCTGAAGGCGCTGGTGGACGCCGGCACGTACGGGAAGGTCTTTCGCATCAAAGCGTGCGAAGGAATCGGGCAGCCGCACGCGGATTGGTTTCAGAATCGACAATTGAGTGGGGGCGGATGCGTCATCGACATGGCCGTCCACGGGCTGGCATTTCTGAACTGGTTCGCAGGCAAGAGTCTCCCTGTCAGAATTCACGCGGAAGCAGGCACGTTCCTGCACCCCTACGATGTGGAAGACACATCGGTGATCGTTATCCGGTTCGCAAACGGGATGATCGGGCAAACGGAAGATAGTTGGTCCCTAGCAGGCGGTTTCGACAGCCGATTTGAAATTTTTGGAACGAAGGGACACGCCCATCTGGACCTTTTGTCTGGTCATCCGATTCGGTCCGCTCTTGGTGGCGCGAGCGAAGGAGGAGGATCTTTGTTCCACTACCACGCGGTCGACGAACATTTTGTTAAAGACGGTCATCTCGCGATGTTTAAACATTTTCGCGATTGCCTCCTGACTGGAGAGCAGTGCGAATCCACCGGAGCGGACGGACTCCGAATTATGGAAATGGTCGATGCCGCCTACCAATCTATCGGCCGACAACGTCCAATATTACTTTGAAATTATAGTCCGGCGATGGCCCACGACAAAGCACTGCAACCCCGAAAAAGCGGAATATGTCAAAAGTTAGAGTTGGAATGATCAGCTACGACCATATTCACGCGGAGTTTCGGTCTCTCGCGCTGAAAGAGATGGCGAATGACGTGGAAATCGTCGCGGTCGCTGATAGCGATGAAGCACGGGTCTGCGAGGCGCAACGCAAATTCGGTGGCAGCTTATACCGTGATTACCGGGAACTCCTGGAGCGGAGCGACTTGGATCTCGTGTTTATCCATTCCGGGAACAACGAGCACAAGGCGATGGTTCTCGATACGGTTAGCGCCGGGAAAGCGCTCTTCTGCGAGAAACCGCTGGCCACCAACGCCTCAGACGCTCTGGAAATGACACGCGCAGTGGAATCAGCGGGACTACGCAACACGGTTGGATTCTGTAGCCGGTATATTCCTGAGGCTGAACGCGCGAAGCAGATTATCGACGAGGGATTGCTCGGTAAAATCATCAGTGTTCAAGCGGTGATCGGCCTCGCCGGTATCCGGGAAATCGGGTGCCCAGGTTATATGGCCGATTGGATGGAAGATCCGATTCGCGGCGGAGGCGGCGCACTTATTGATGAAGGTTCGCATGCATTTGACCTGTTGCACTGGTTCGTAGGCGACTTGGAAGCCGTCTGTAGCGCGACTGCGAAGACAGCCAAGCCGGCGCTCGGCGTCGAAGACAATGCAATGACGCTCGTCCGATTCGAGGGTGGCGCGCTTGGGTCGTTGAGCACGCTGTGGAGTCTCAACATCGACATCGGGATGCGAAGCACACTGCAACTCTTTGGGACCGACGGCACATTGTTCGTCGATTTAACGACAAAGGCTCCAGGACTCTGCCTGTACTCGGAACGTGCGGAAGACAAAGCGCTTCAAGGATGGACAAGTCCGCACATCAAACCTGGCGTCAGCGAGCCGCATGACTATCTGAGCTGGCCGATACACGTGCAGCACTATAAGCGCGAGGTTACTGATGTGGTGAAGCGATTTCAGTCAGGCGAGCCGTTTCGCACCACTTTCCGTGACGCGTTGAAGGTCGCACGAGTAATCGAAGCGGCTTATCGATCCGCTCGCGCAAACCGCTTTGTTAGTATCGAGAAATAGAAATCAAATAACAATGAAACACGTAATCCCATGGTTGCCCCTGTTGTCGACAGCGGTAATCAGTTTGCTCGGCTGTAATGAAGGACTGACGCAGAGCCAGTCCGACGCCAAGGGAGTAGACGAGGCCGGCGACAAAGAAGGAGAAAAGGTGCAGCTGGTAATCTCGCGCTGGGCAGGGTCCCACGCCGATGATCAGGCGGCAAAACTTGGAGAGTTCGAAAAAGCGACCGGAATCCATGTCCGAATGGATGCAATCGATTACGGGCAGTTGAGGCAGAAGCAGAGGCTTAACATGGGGGGCAAGACCGGAGCCTATGATCTGGTTTTTGCCCAGGAAGTCTGGATTCCGGAATATGTGAGTTCCGGGTATCTCCACGCGCTGAATGACTACCTGAGCAATCCCACATTAACCGGAAAAGATTTTGATTTTGCAGATTTCGAGCAGAGCCTAATTCAGACTGACACGATGGACAGCAAGCTCTACGGGTTGCCGACTTTCGTGCAAACTCCACTCGTCGTTTTTAACAAAGACGTGTTCGGGAGGCTTGGCGCGCAGACGCCGAAGACATGGGATGACACTTTTTCCATTGCATCAAAATTGCATCAGAATGGGACCGGGATTGCTTTGCCGGCGAAGGAGGGGCTTGCGGCCGTCGATGTTTGGATTGCGCTCGCTCGTTCAAACAATGGCGGCTACTTCGACTCGGCTGGCAAGTTAAACCTTGTCTCGCCGGAGAACATCGCTACCTGTCAGTTCTGGAAGGACCTGGTGGTCGTCTCGATGCGCGGAAGCACCAATTGGCACTTTGATGACGTCAACAAAGCGGTCCAATTCGGTCAGGCGCCCTATGGAATAACGATCTCCGGCCTCGCCGGCCAACTCGAAGACCCGAAAGAATCCAAGGTGGCCGGCAAGATCGGCTACGCTCCTCTGCCGTTCAAGCAGCGGCCGTTTGGCACATTGTCTGTCTGGAGCTGGTGCGTCACAGCAGATAGTAAACATCCGAAGGAAGCGTTCCGTCTCGCCGCCTGGCTGACGAGCAAACAAGTCGAAAAAGCGATGAGCTTGAAAAACGGGCAGGTCTGCGCAAGAAAATCTGTCCTGGCAGATCCTGATCTCGTCAATAAAGCACCGTATCTTCCCGCGATCACAGAATCGCTGGAGAACGCAGACACCGAGCCCCGGGACAAGAATTCACCGAAGCTAATGGACGCCATGCAGGCCGCATTGTCACGCATAGCGGCCGGCGGCGGTGATCCGAAGTCGGAACTGGAGTCCGTTCAGCAACAGCTCTCCAACGACTTCAAGTGAGTCTTGATGTTGAGCAACGCGTCAAAATCGAGGCACGACGGCGATCTGCTCGCCGTCGTCCTGATTGCTCCTGCGGCGGCAGTCGTTATTGCGGCGATGCTGTTGCCGCTTGTCTACGCACTCACAATGAGCTTGTTCGACTTCCGGCCTGGATTTGAAACGCAAGGCAAGTTCCTGTTTCTGCAGAACTATCTGCGTTTCTTTCAGGATAAGATCGCTCTCCAGTCGCTGCTGCTCACGCTCGTATTCACTTTCAGCGCTTTGTTACTGGAACTGCTGTTGGGCGTCGGCTTTTCCACTCTTCTCCTGACAATCCCAGTGTGGGTCGCGAAGGTCCTCCGCGGGGTCTACTGTATTCCGCTCCTGATCTCTCCGATTATCGTCGGGTTGATATGGCGATACATGTACGATCCTACTTTTGGAATCGTTTATTTTATCGCGAAACAGGTCGGTTGTGACCGGTTCTTTGGAGGGCTTCAGCAGCCGGGTTGGTCAATGCTCTGCGTCGTTCTTGCGGATGTGTGGGAAACCACGCCCTTTGTCATGTTGTGCGCAACGGCCGGCTTGGCGGCCATCCCTGGAGATCTTTACGAAGCGGCCCGGATCGACGGCGCCGGGTGGTGGAATCGTTTCCTCCGCATTACTTTTCCATCGCTTCGGAAGGTGTTGGTGGTCGTATTGATCATCCGCGGAACCGACGCATTTCGGGTATTCGACATTATCTATGCTCTTACCAATGGCGGACCGGCAAACTCCACGTTATCGCTGAGTATTTACGCCTTCAAGAAAGGTTTTGAGCAGTACGAAATGGGATACGCGATGGCGATTTCAATCATTATGATGGTGGTACTCTCCTTACTGTTTGGGCCGTTTCTGAGACGGTCGCGAATCCGTGCATAACTTGTTTGCTATGGGAACGAAGCTGTTATCCGCCGGATTAAAGACGTTCTTCCTTGGCGGATTTTTTCTTTGGACGGTAGTGCCGGTGGCGCTTGTGATTTCGAATTCTTTCAAGACGCAGCTGGATATCTTCAGTGTTCCGCCGACGGTCTTCTTTGTTCCCACGCTGGGGAACTATATTCGAGCGCTCACCTCAGGCGACTTCGGTCGATACTTCCTGAATAGTCTCTTTGTCAGTGCAACTTCATCGCTCTTGTCAGTCGGCTTTGGCGCTCTCGCTGCCTATTCTATCGTCAGTCTCCGGCCAAAATTTGCGATGACTATTGCTAACGTTCTGCTGCTCGGAAAGCTTGTCCCGGCGATCACAATGCTTCTGCCACTATTCGCAATGATGAACCTGACAGGTCTGCTTGGAACGTATGTGGGACCGATTCTCGCACACACCGCGATAAATCTGCCTTTTGTAATTTGGCTGGTCATGGGTTTCATCCAGGATATCCCCGACGATTTGGAATCGGCGGCAAAGATCGACGGATGTACGCGGATGCAGATCTTCTGGATGATTGTTAGCCCGCTGATAATGCCCGGGCTCGCGGCGTCGGCAATACTGTCGATGCAATATTCCTGGAACGAGTTATTGTTTTCCTTGCAGCTAACCAACTTGGATACCTACACGTTACCGGTTGGGATTTCGAAATTTGTCGGTTCTATTTCGGTGGACTGGGGGAAGAGCAGCGCCGCGGCGACGATGACGATGGTTCCGATGATTCTGCTGGGATTCTTTGTGCAAAAATATCTGGCCAGAGGGACGGTTGGGGGAGCCGTCAAAGGATAAGGCAATCGATGAGCACGACAGATCTGGTCTTCGGCACTCAGTACTATCGGCCTCCATTCCCGAATCGGGAGACGTGGAGCAGCGATCTGAATCTCATTGCTGATTCAGGGATGAATACGGTTAAACTCTGGGCCGTCTGGTCCTGGATTGAACGATCAAACGGCGCCTACTATTTCGACGACCTCGATGAGTTGATTGAACTTTGCGGCGCGAAAGGGTTGCAGACCGTGATCAACCTTGTCCCGGAAGGGGCTCCATACTGGCTGGAGCGTCTGCATCCAGACGCGCGATACAAAGCGGAAAACGGGTTGGCATTGGGCTTTAGCGGGGCTGCAAATCTGCCGTCCGGCGGGTGGCCGGGATTGTGCCGCGACAAACCGGCTGTCGAGGTTCTTGCGAATCGTTTTCTCGCAGAGGTAGCGCACAGGTATGCCGGCGATGCAGCATTGATTGCGTTCGACGTCTGGAACGAGCCACACATCGATCCGGCATTCGACTATCTCAACAATATTTTTTGCTATTGCGACCATTCTCTGCAGAAATTTCTCCACTGGCTCAAATCCTCGCCGTCGCAGTGAATTTCAATCACCGACCCATCGAGGTGAGCATTGACGGGTTGCACAAAGACGATGGCTCCGTTCCGTCACGGAAAATCGTTCAATCTCCTGCGCACGACGGTGTTTCGTTCCTGATTTGATCAAAGAGGTGTCGGGAGGTTTCGGCTGCTCGATCCTACGTGCCGCATCACCATTTTCTCCTGCTCTATGATCCGTGTTTCGTAAGCGTCACGCGGAGTCACGCGGAGAGGCATGCAGTCATATGTTGACTCGAAGGAACTGCAAACGTCGTAAGTTTCAGTTACGACATTTAGAATGTTCAGTCGCGAAATCTAGAGCCGGAGCCAATTCTCAACAGGAAGACGATCGACCCGTGAAAATTCTCGCTCGTTGTCCGTCACAATCGTATGGCCAAGCGAGACCGCATGAGCGGCGATTAGCATATCGTTCCCGCCGATCGGTTTGCCGGCGGCTTCCAGCCGGGCGCGCAAATCGCCATAGGTAATTTCCGCTGGCGTCTCGAAGGGGAGAATTTCAAATGCGTCGAGCACAGTTAGTAACTGCGCCAGCAGACGGGCGGAGCCCTTCCTGGCGGCTCCGTAGCGTAGTTCCGCGGCCACGATGATACTTGTGCAAACCGATTCCTCGCCAACGTGCGCGATACGCGCGGCAACCTTGCCCTGCGGATTGCGGACCAGGTCCGAGACCATGTTGGTGTCGAGCAAGTAACGCATTTACAGATCGACTGGGTCGGGAGCCGGGTCTGCAATCGATGGAAAATCCTCGCTTAGAGATGATAAACTCTCCAGAACGGCGAGCAGCGATCTGGGCGGGGAAACTTCTATGATCAGGCGGTCTCCTTCCTTGCGTATGACGGCGTCCTCCCCGGGAAGTTCAAATTCACGCGGAATGCGGACGGCCTGATTTCTTCCATTCCTGAATAGTTTTACGTGGCGTTCGAGACTCATGGCAGGTGTGCATGTGGCATATGCCTGAGCATATGCCAAAGCGACTAAATGTCCAGAGGTCGACCCAGGCCAGATTGGTCAGGTGCTCCACAACATTCTTCTCAATGCGCGGCAAGCGATGCCTGAGGGGGAACCATCAAGGTTCAAGCGGAAAACGTCGACCTAAAAACCGTGGCTGGGATTGATTTGCGAGTGAGGATTTCCGTCCAGGACCATGGGCGCGGAATACCCGACGAGGACCTCCCTCGCATATTCGACCCATACTTCACCACGAAGCCTGGCGGCAGCGGCCTCGGTTTGGCGACAGCATATGCCATCATTGCCAAACACGGCGGTAGTCTTTCCGTACAAACGAAATCCGGGGACGGAACGGTCTTCATTATCGATCTGCCCGCGTCGGAAGAGAGTCCCGCGCCGCAGGCTTCCCTTGCCGCCTATATACAGACGGGGACGGAACGAATATTGGCTATGGACGACGAGGAGGCTCTCCGGAACTTGATGAAAAACGTTTTGATCAAACTTGGCTATGAAGTGCAGACTGCTGAGGATGGAGCCGAGGCAATTGTTCTTTTTGAGAACGCGAAAGGTTGCGGACGCGGGTTTGATGCCATCCTACTGGATCTGACCGTGAGCGGTGGGATGGGGGATCTCGAAGCTGCCGCAAGGCTCAAGGAGTTGGACTCCTCCTTCAAGCTAGTTGTTTCCAGCGGTTATTCGGATGCACCGGTCTTGTCGGATTTGCGTAAATACGGCTTTGACGACATAATTCCGAAGCCTTGGACGATCGCCCGGGTGAGTGAGGTCGTCCGAAGGGTTTTCGTATCGGACTCCAATCGCAGCGCGAAATAGCTGTAAGGGGCTTCGCGCACTCCGCAGCACCATTGGCCTTTCGAAGCGGACGTGTTCGAGCGAGCCACAACGCCCTCGAAACGCGTGATCTTCTGCCTGTAGCTGGCGGCAGTTGGGCTGCACTTCGGGCTACACTGTCGGGAGCGCCGCCGACGTACCAAAACGCCTCGCCGAACACGGTGGACCAAAGGGCGCAAAATTTACGCGCGATCATCCAGGCGGCCGCCTGATCTACGTTGAAGGACCGCTTTCCATCGCGTTGGCGCTCCTACGTGAACGCCAGCTCAAACGCTGGAGCCGAGCCAAGAAATTGGCCCTGATCCGCAATCAGATCGAACTTTTGAAAAAGCTGAGCCATTCGACGCGCTAACGCTTGCTCATGGCAAGCCATTCGACGCGCCTGCCCTGAGCAAGCGTAAAGCGCGTCGAAGGGTGGGCCAAAAACCTAATCGTCGTGCGCCACGAAGTGGCCAAGCAAACGAGATCCCGAGACCACAAGCGATATGTTCCGCTGGAACCGGAAGTCGCTGAGATTTTGAGGCCGTTGGCTCAGGAAGGCCCGGTAATCACCTGTTGTGATAACCCCCTTTACATAAAAAGGCGGGAGCTCGCTCACGACATGAAACCTACGCGCTTACGTTCAGGTCAATTGGTGCCAGACAGCGAAGACAATATCCTTCGTCGTACGGGTCCGCTTGTTCCCGCCACCGGCTAGGAAAACAGATTTATGCGGGAGGCAGATAGGTTAAGGACGGTGTTCGATCTGGTCCAAGTCTATTCAGGAGTACCGAAAATATTTGGACCAGCGGACGCTTAGACAAAAACCTTGACACAGGGTGCCTATTTTTCATAAACAAAAGCGCTTTTGATATATGCTACTTAGAATACCCCCTCTGAGGGGATTTGAGCAAGTCGTAAGGAAACAGTGTCAACATTCGATATTCTCTGCATAATCGGTGGGATTTGCTCGCTGCTTGTGGTGGTAGGGTCGCTCTACCTACTTTATAAGGGGACCATCACGCTCAGCGAAAAGGACGCCGAAGAAGCGGTGCAAGTGGAATTCAAGAAGCTGATAAACATTACGACCCGCTACCCGGCGCTTGGGCTTTTCGTGATCGGCTGGGCGTTCCTAGGTCTCGTTTTGTACTTATCAAAAACGAATAGCGAACGGCCCTTGGAGATCCAAGGAAAACTGATGATCGATGATGCGCAATCCGCGACGGTGGTTGGTTCTGCTATCATGCTACAGACTGTTCCAGCATCGGATGGGGGTATCGATGCGCTCATTTATCCCACAAGGGTTGACGCAATCAGGATAGATATAGTTACTCCTGGCTATGCTCAAGGAAAAATCTCCAGAGTTATAATTCCTCAGAATATTCACGACCATTTCATTGATTTTGGCCACTTAGATCCAGGGAAAAAAGTTACTGAGATGCCCGCTCCAAGGCCGGAAAATATCGTTTCCGCACCCAAGTTGCCCCCGTTAGAGCAAAGCAACTAGTCATAATACATCAGATTTGAGCATGTTATCTTTCGCGGACGCGCTTCATGGAGGGAACTGAGAAAATAGCCGCGTTAATATAATATAGGGACCGACGTGAAAGGTGGTATACTAACAATATTCCTGGTTGCGATGTCCTTAACCGCTTTTGATCGCGCGTTCTCACAAGCTGTCACAGGGCAAGTGTTACGTACAACCGGTCAGCCGGTTCCCGGATGCATCGTTTCGCTCGTCACTCCCTACTCTAGGAGCTCGCCTGCAATAACCGACGCTTTTGGCCGTTATTATTTCGGTTATGTTCCCTTCGGGGCTTATTATATTGAAGTCTATTGGGGCCCGACATTGCTATATAGAAATAATGTATTTGTTCAGAGCAATGTCCAATTGTCCCCGATCGTACTACCTTGAAATGTTGGATCGGTTTCGGCCCGGTATCGCGTTGCAAAGGAGGGTAGCTCGGCAGTCTGGGAGCTTCCGTAATCACTTGGTGAGTGGAGAGTAGGTGCGGGTGAAAAGACTTTACTAAGAGTGATATCACTGATATCATCCTTCATGGCGCAGTTACTCGTTAGAGACCTTGAAGATGCCGTGGTCCACGCTCTCAGGCAGAAGGCCGCTGAAGAGGGTACCTCGGTAGAAGAGGCTCACCGACGCATTCTTCGCCTTGCCTTGCTCTCCAAGAAACCCAAAAAGGGCTTTAAAGAGTTCCTTCTGGAGATGCCGGAAGGTGGAGATGACAGCATTTTCGATCGTCACAGAAGCCGGCCCCGTGAGGTGTTGCTCTAATGGCGTTTCTATTGGACACAAACGTGTTATCGGAACTTCGAAAGAAGCGTAGAAATGAGCCTAGAGTTCAAGGCTGGCTTGACTCGGTGCACAGCGAAGAGCTATTCACCAGCATCATTGTCGTCGGCGAAATCCGCCGGGGAATCGAGAAGATTCGGCCGACCGACGCGGTCTTTGCCTCTCAGCTCGAGCTTTGGCTGCGCAGGCTCCAGCTCGACTACCAAGACAGGATACTATCGATTACACAGGAGATCGCTGAGTTCTGGGGTACGATTTGTCCAAATGACCCTTTACCCGAACCAGATGGGTTAATCGCGGCAACCGCACTCCATCACGGAATGACGCTGGTCACCAGAAACGTCGAGCATGTGCAAAGAAGCGGAGTAAAACTGCTGAATCCATGGGAGAATTCCTGAGGGATTTTGCGCGTTCTTAACGCCTAGGCTGGTTCTTGATTTGGAAGGCAGGATCTGGCGACAATTTAAGCAACCTGATTGACTACCCGCACCATCCAATCAGGGCAGGATTGATACATTGCGCCACCGAAAGTCTGATGGCTACGGGGTGCAGTTCGAGAAGAGGTTAAGCTGTCTCGCCGCGAAAGCACCGTCTTCTCATGACTGACAACAGGTGTGGCATCCTCAGCCTGGAGCATTCGGAATAAGCACGCCGTCCTCCATGTCCGGTGTTTCGGAGACCAAGCTGGTCAATGAGTACAAGTAGACCGGTAAAACTTGCCATTCAGTCAAGATTTGTGACGGACCCGAATGGCACGAAGATAAGGAGCATTTGGGGCGATTCATCGCCCCGGAGGGGCTAGAGGAGGTCCGATCTCACCGTAAAGGTAACACTTTTGCCTCAGTATTTGGGTGACACCCCAGGGTGAGATTTGGCCTGGGGTGCGTCAGAATAAAGGTGACAGTTTAGAAGGTGGAGAGAGACTAAAGGGATGCCGTGGAAAATAGAAACGCCCCCAGATCAACAGCGAGAAGACTTTGTGCGAGAAGCGCTTCGCCAAGAGAAGCCATTTAAAGAACTATGCCAGCAACACCGGATTAGTCGCAAGACGGGCTACAAGTGGCTCAAACGATCTGGTGAAGAAGGAAGTAAGTCACTAGGAGACAGGCGCCGCGGTCCACGGCAAAACTCGGTCAATGTGGCGAGTGCCCAATGGAAGCTTCGGATTTTGGAACAGAAAAAAAGCATCCCAGCTGGGGATCGAAAAAACTATTTGCGCGCTTGAGGCGAATGTTTTGTGGGGAACAGATTCCCTCGCGAGCGACGATAAGTCGAATCTTGAAGCAGGCTGGATTGGTCACGGCACAACGCTGGACTCGGCAAAAGGTTGGCCCGGAGCATCCGGATACCACACGCTTGGCCCCTGTATGGTGTAACGATGTTTGGGGCGTAGACTTTAAGGGCTGGTTTTACACTGGCGATGGTCACAAGTGCTACCCCTTGACGATAAGTGATCTTTATAGCCGATACATTATCTGCTGCGAGGATTTAGCCTCGATGGCCCTAGCGGCTGTCTGGAAGAGCTTTGAGAGAACCTTTAAGGAATATGGGCTGCCTCGAGCGATCCGGGTCGACAACGGCAAACCATTTGGGGGTGGTTGGGTGTTGGGATTGACTCAGTTGAGCGTGTGGTGGCGTCTGCTAGGTATCCAAGTAGACTTCATTGATCCGGGCAAACCTTACCAGAATGGAGCGCACGAACGCATGCATTTGACCTTAAAAATGGAGATCGCCAATCCCGCAGCAGTCAACCTCAAAGCACAACAGCGCAGGACCAGGAATTGGATCAGAAGCTTCAATGAGGAGCGACCTCACGAAGCGTTAGATATGAAAACTCCGGCTGAAATGTACGTCACTTCGGAACTCAGATACCATCCTCCAAGGGCGATTGAATACGGAAGTGAGTTCGAAGTCAGGGAAGTCAACTCCAAAGGAGATATCCAGTGGTTGAATAATCGCCGCTTCATCGGAGAAGCCTTTAAAAGCCAGAGACTTGGGCTGAGGAGGTGGAATGATACGATTCATGAAATATACCTCGGCAATATCCTGTTAGGTCACCTGCCCGACGCGCCATTTTCCCCCTTTCGACCTACGGTCTCAAGGCGGAAAACGGCGCGAACCAGTCCTGCAAAATCCTCCGAATAATCGAACCCAAAGCTGCGTCGAGTGTCACCCAAATGCTGAGACAAAGTGTAACCTAAATACTGAGACAAAAGTGTCACCCATATCTGAGACCCCACAAGGATTCAGTCCAGGGTTTCAACCCTGGGGAACCGTCCACCCGGGCGACGCGCCCTGAAAGGGCGCCAGATCAGACGTAGAAGAAACGGACGCGAAGAACATATTTATCTAGGGCCGCAATCGCTCCATTTTGTGCTGGTGCGCAGGATTTTAGCCATTGGGAGATTGTATCTCTGCCTAACAAATATCTTCTTCCCTTTTCGGTAGCAATCGGACGCATTTGGCCCCACGTGAACTCTCGCCCTTTCAGGGCGAACCGCTTTTGGATGTTTCCCAGGGTTGAAACCCTGGGCTGAATCCTACAGCCCCTGCTGCCGGGCAAAAAAAACATCCCAAACGGCCTTATCTTCGTGCCATTCGTGACTGACCCATTGACTGACCCCTTTTGAGACCATCCCGAATGGCGCCAGACCAAGCGAAAAAAATGATCGACCGGAGGGAGAAGTGAATTAACCGTGCCTGAAGGTCTGGAGCGGCTTAAGCTTGTCTCGCGTTTAAGAACCGTTCCATCTGATTTGACTGAAAGCTCTTTTGGCGACGTCAATTCCGCGAGGCGTTAACGTAATTGAATCTGAGATAAGTCCTCGGATTCTTAGTCGTTTCAATGAGCGGCTTAGGGATGTTCGCGCTGCGTTCGCTTTCTTTGGTCCCGCCGTCAAATTGTCGATAACGAGCCATTTATGTCCGTAATCGTTCTTTTAAGTTCGAAGCGGAATCTTAAAGTAGTGTTGTAAAACTTGGATTCTCAAAAGGTGAACGGGCGGTAAAGAATCGGCCCGGCGATATCCCTGCGGTTCGTCAGACCCTGCTTCAATGATCCCGCAGTAAGCTTTGTTTAGAATCCACCGTTGTAGTCGCGAAAGATTTTCTTCGTACCCGAGCATCGTTACCCCCGTTCAGTAAAAACAGATTATTAAACTAGTGACTCATTTGTGATATTCTCGTAATCTACACAATATTTCTGGCAGTGCGAGGCGGAGGTGGCAATGACAACGAAAAAGCGATCTCAGGGGAAGAGAACAGTGACGCTATCGTTTCATTTCACCGTCTTGCCTGTAGAAAACGGGTACCGTCTCCAAGTTAGTTCTGGTGAACAAGAATATATGTGGCCGGATCTTTACAGCACTCTGGAACAGGCCGGTAAACAGATTCTGCAAGCGCTTGCGACTGCCTCGGAAAGTCGAGGAGAGATATCAAAGAGTACGTCTCCCCCCAGCGTGATTTTTTGTCGAGCCCATCGAGGTAATGCTGTTCGACCCCTCCGGAAGCGATAACATTTTCAATCTTGACGTAATGCGCCGATGAGCGAGACGTCAGGCCCTGCGATGCTGTGCGCGGTAGCATCGGACGAACTCTGGATTTTGCGCTGCAAGAGGCTAAAGAGACCGATCGACCTCTCTGCGTACTCTTCGTTCGTGATCAACCAATAGTGTCAAGCCCGCGCGGCTTTTGGCGGCCTCGTCGACTCGGGCGTTCTTTGAGTCTGCGTAAGGTTGCAGATTGCGACCTAGCCGTCCCGGGGCCCATTAAAACGCTGCAGACTTGCCGTTTCTGAATCGGGCGTGCCGCCGAGCGGCAACAGCCGTCTCTCACGTTCCTGCGTTGGATGACCTCGGTTGCAAGTCCAGCACGCTGGATTCTCTGGAATTCGCGGTACATTAAAAGTACCATTGATATACTCAATAAATATGGCAAATAGCTGGGAGTACTTCTCTTTGCCTCCAGCGAGGTAGAGGTGCCGACAACTGCGCAATGGCCTCACATTGGAGACCGAATCGGAATGAAAACAATTTTACTTGTCGACGATGATCAGCCGGTGCGAACATTGTACAGCTTGGTTCTCCGCAGAAACGGTTATCACGTCATCGAAGCGGATTCGGGAGGCACAGCCCTCGATATGGCGCGGAAGCATCTCCCCGATTTGATACTAAGCGACATCGTTATCCCCGGAAGAGATGGCGTGAGCCTCCTTCGCCAGATTAGGAGTGATCCGAAACTAATGTCGGGGCAGTTTGTACTGATGACCGGAAGCCTTGAATTGGTTGCGTCTCACAAAGGCATTGAGCAAGCCGATGATTTCCTGGTGAAGCCGTTCGGTCTCCAGGTATTGCTGAACTGTATTAAGACGCGGTTCGGTTGTCCAGATCCGCTCCTTGTTGCCGCATAGCGACGCCGAATCATCGCTATCGTTGAAGAACTCGGATAAATTCGATGGGATTTCTCCAACCGAAACGCATTCAGATCAAGCTGTTGAAGCCGGATGTTGCACTAGCCCTCACGTGGTGGTCCGACTTCAAGCAAGGACAGGCACCAGAGGAAGAGAAAGAATCCCCCAGTATGCGGCTTCCTTGCAGACTATGTCGAGGCTAATTCGCAAAACTGCGACACCTCTGCGACAAGCGGGCAGATTCGGAGCGAAAAGGATCCGCTCTACGCGGATGCGACTGCGAGAACGAGTAAGTGTGGCGTTGGCAGAAGAACGACGGAGAACAGTTGTCAGAGTGGCATACCCAAAAGCAGTACCAATCCATGGAAGAAAATATAGGAGAATCTGTTTTAATTGAGCGACTTTCTCACAAATAAGAATCGTAGGGACCGATGCGGCCAACCCAGTCCAGTGAGTTCGCCAGTGATTAGTTCGGTGCGCGGGCGACAGATGCCTCTGAAATTCAAGCAGGTAAAGTTGACAGAAAATGAAAAACCGCACAAAGGCGAAATTAGTGGCTTGGATTGAGCAGCACCAGCCCGTGACTCGCGGGAAGTTGCTTGGGGCGTTTGAGGACATGGACTACGAGCAATTGCAGGGCTGGCTCAGTGAGCTTCAACGCAAGCGCAGGCTGTTTGAGGTTAACCCTGAAACATACTACACCACTATCGAGGAACGAGATTAGTGAGAATTGTCGGGCGCGTTTCTTCCTTTGCTGTCTTGACGGCCAGTCTAACTGCCCTGTTCTACTTGGTGTATTTCGAACCCGGCCCCTCTTCGCGACAAAAAAAACAGGATGCTGCTAACGTTATTGAGACGCGATCAAGCATTCCCGAGCAGTATCCATCTGCGAACGATCTTCATCAAGACATGGGGTTCGGTTCAAACCACTCGTTTTACATAGACAGTGCGATCAAAAGGACGCTCAGGGATCCAGATTCTTTCAAGTTTGTCTCTGCCACCTTGTGGACGCAGGATTTTGCTAGTTATGGGCCAAAGGCGTGGACTTGTCAGGCTGAATATCGCTCCAGGAACGCCTTTGGCGGATACGGTTTACCTGAGGAAGCTGAGATCATTTTCGATGCGGAAGGTTGTCGGATATTGAACCCGATATTGGAAAAGAGATCCGACGCGATGGTTGTCAGTGAACGCAAAACGCTGATGTACGCGATCAAAACGATCCACGATTCTTTTAACAATACCAAATGATGAAATACGTCTGAGATTGACCGACGTTCGTCATAAGTATAACGGCGTTTGGCGGTTCTATCGGGAGGCGAAAGATAGAGATTGAACGATACGGAGGCGATCCGTCAGATCCATGAGCAATCGAGCGACAATTACCCAGTACTTATATCATGGTCCCTTTGGAGAAGTCTCGCATAGCGGACGCGATTTCTTTGCATGGCAGGATGGACATCTGATTGGGACTTACCAGACGTTCGAGAAAGCTATGGAGCACCTCGCGTGGAAAGAAAGACTAAAGACAAAGTCCCACGCCTAAGAAACGCGAGCAGCAAATCTAGGATCTTCGAACCTGCAGACTGGTGCGAAGCCGGAAGGATTTTAAACAGGAGCAAATTTTCTAGCGCGACCGCCTTCTCATAGACAGTCAGACCGGCTCAAGGTTTGAAAATCTCTGACTCGTAGGTTTATCGCCTTGGCCCAATCGGCCGGTTGATCGTAGTCTAGGCACGGACAAACCTTATTAAATTCGGGCCAATGCCGAGGCTGTCCAGTAATTGACTACCGCTTAGCAGATTGACCACCGCTACCCGCTCCAGCCAGGATGTGAGTAGTTCGCGGGCAATGGTCTCGGACAAAACGGCAGTTGCCTGGGAAAAAGCTGCAGCTCCCTTCTTTTTTCCGGTGGCGAGTTCATATTGCTGGACGCCGAATAGAGTTGCGTAAATTCCGCGAGAGATCGAACGGAGCCGAAGAACAAGGCCACAAAAATCACGCATGGGCCGAGGCGAGGAGGTGTGCGGCGAGATCGGCAGCCTGGGCACGCAGTTCTGGAACGGCGACGGACTCGTAAAGTCGCCCTTTTTGAGTGCTGCCCAAGGTGTAAAGGCCGCTGATTACCCGGCCCTCTCGGTTACAGAGATATCCTCCCTCGGCGGTATAAGCGCCGATCCGCAGGGGATCGGGTGCGAGAAGATCGCGAACCAGCAATTGCTGGACAAGGGGATCGTTTAGCTTGCGATAGTCAGACTGTGGACCAGTGCAACTCAGGACATAGCGCACCCGTAATTTATTCTCTTGCGTGGTTCCACGCAGCCGATAAGTGACCTCAACCCCCTCAACTTGCTCGCCCATCGACTGGTAGCCTTTGATATATCCCTGATGACAAACCAGGCGGCCTTCGGCTTCGAGACGATTTTTGACCGCCATGATTTCAGGGGCACAACGATGCCGATGGGTGTCCCACAATGCGCCGAGATGGCGCAAGAAGCGCCGCTGTTCGGTAGGGTTTAGGTTTCTCCAGAGCGCCTGGTTCAATGGGCGTAGCGAATCAAGCACGGGACGCCAGTCTATCCCTCGCGCATTGGCTTGTCGTAATTCCTGGGCCACGCGCCGGCACAGCGCCCGCGCCGTTTTCGGCAAGTTGTCCGGATCGAGAAACGCCGGATAGGGTGCAGCCTTTTTATGTGGCTGCGGGAAGAGTCCGCGCCGTGATAGAAGATGAATTTTACCCTCGTGCTTCGTCTTATCGAGCGTGAGGAGGAGATCGAGACTCGTTAGTCCCGTGCCAACGATCAAAATGTCGCCCGGTTCGGCGAGCTTCGCATGAACTTCGGCGGCGTACGGGTTGTTCATGAACCACTCGCCTTTCTCTTTCTGCGCCGCTTCACCTGGAGGAAAGTTTCCCAGCGCGAGAACGACTTGGGCGGCTTCCAGCTTGCTTCCGGATTTGCCAATCAACTGGAACGATCCGTCTTCGCTTCGCGTCAGATCGACGATTTCATCGCGGATGATATCAAGCGTACCGGGCAACGCGCAGGCCTGGCGCAGCAAATCCTGGATGTAGTCGCCAAAGACCAGACGGGGAATAAATGCATCGGGACGCAATTCGTGGATTCCGGCAGCGCCCAGATTCGCCGGATGCGCCTTCAACCATCGGTAGAAGTGACCGATATCATCGGGAAACGCGCCCATTTGATCCGCCGGGACGTTGAGGAGATGCTTTGGGTCGGTGGTACCGTACGCCACGCCGCGTCCGAAGGTCTTGCTGCGATCAATCAGCGCGACGCGTAGACCGCGTTGCGTCCAAGCCAGATGAACGGCCACCATCGTCCCGCTGTAACCGCTACCGACGATGACCACATCATAGGGAGCCTTGAGTTCGTTGTTCATAACGCCTCAAATCTGATATGGAATTGACAGTCATTTTCGGACTGCTTCTCGACCAATGGATTGAACTGGGACTCGTGGAAGGTCCCTGCCGCGGGCGCGAAGTCTAGGTCCGCCCGTTTTATCAGGACGAGGTTATTTGGGTTGCGGCCCCTTGTGGTCCCCTGGCAAAAGTAAAAAATCCCCTTTTTCATAACTATATCAGTTTTCCTGCTACTGCTGATGAGATTCCGGACCAAATGGCCACGGCCGATCGAAGCTCTGACTCTCCGAGTTATATGTTCTTGACCCGATTGTTAGATAGTTGGCGGTCTGTTTTTTTCCCGCCGTAGCATCGACGCTCGAGCATCCAGTGAATCCCAGCAGGCAGACAGCCGGGACCATCACGAGTAATCGCAGATAGTTACTTTTATTGACAGATAGTTCATTTTTCATGTCTCTGGATACGGCCACGCCGAAGGGTAGGCTAATCGCAATTTATAATCGGCTATCACAGATACTGATAGCTCCGGCGGGTTCGGAAGCGATCCAGTGCGATTTCCACGGCGACGCTGGAGGGCAGCCCGATCGGGGCAACTGGAAGGTCGCACCTACCAAGTCCTTCTTCTTCTCCCTATGGCGGGGCGGCGAACCCGACGCAGGAGCGAGCCAATATCGATTGGGTGATCCGCGCGTAGCTGGTTGATGTCACAGGTGGATTCGCTCCACCTCTCTCAGTGTAATCTCGACCTTTGTTCGGCGGTAGAGTTGACTATCAGTTTTCGCTCGTCAACAATCAATTGGTTGGGCAAAACATCAGGGAACCTGATATTGAGACATCATAAGATGTTGACATGGGCGATTCTTTAGAATGGCTGACATGAACCCGAACGACTTTGACCTGAGACTTCTTCGATCGTTCCTCGCCGTCGCGCAGTGTGGAAAAGTTTCGACTGCAGCGAAGCAGTTGCATTTATCGCAACCAGCGGTTACCGCCCATCTTCGCAGACTAGAGGAAATCGTGGGTAAACCGCTCGTTTCCCGTTCGACGCGCGGCGTCAGACTGACGAAACACGGCCACGCGTTGCGCACTCTCTCGACCGAAGTTCAGAACACGCTCTCCAGGATAGCAACTTTGTTTCACACCGAGCATAAATTGAGCGGCGAGCTTCGTTTTGGCGCGAGTCTTACGATCGCGTCCCATGTGATCCCTTCATTCCTCGCTGAGTTCTCCAGGGTTTATCCGGTCGTCCAAATCGAGCTGCGGGTTGATAACACGGAAGTTGTCCTTGAATCGGTACGAGAGGCGAGCTACCCATTCGGACTTGTGGAGGGCAATCCGCGCGTGGCTGGGCTGAGGCTGGAACAGTTTGTTGAAGACGAGGTGGTTTTGGTTGCAGGTACCAATCCGACGTTTCGTGATTACCAACAGCTGTGCGCGTCGGTAGCGACAGTCCAGGATCTCTATCGACTCCCGCTGATCTGGCGGGAATCCGGCTCTGGAACAAGGGCAGTTGTAGAAATAGCTATGCGCAAGCTCGGAGTCCAAACCAAGCGGCTCGCGTATCAGTACGTCATGGCCGACATCGAGGCGATTAAGACTGCCACGATCCACTGCATGGGATTGGCGTTTCTGTCTCGCTGGAGCGTAAAAAATGAATTGGCTCTCGGCCAGCTTCGCACAGTGCGAATTTCCGATCTGTTGGTTCGGCGCGGATTCTACTGGGTCCTTCCCAGTGGCGCTCTGGGAGAGCCCAGCGACACGTTCGTTCGCTTCTGCAATGGTTATCGCTCACAATTGACCTCGTCGCGTGATTGAGGAACTCAGCCAGCAACTTATTCGGGAGAAAATGGCTTCAAAACTGAAAGTACGAAGGTAAAACTTGCAATTCAGTCAGGATTTGTGGCTCTTCGCTATTTTAAGTGGGTAAGAAACGTTGACTAGCCCCAATAAATCACAAAATATGATCGTAACATGCATAGGGAATGTTATTGAGCACAAGAGCTTCGCTCCCGATCGTCTGTAGAGCGAAATCTCGTGGCTTTCAGGTCATTTTTCACAGTTCTGCTATTTTTTGGGAGCTGGGCCAAATTTTTTTGCACGCTTCAGAGACAAAGCTCTTGTGCCTTGAGTTCGCCTCTTGCGAGCAACACTTTTTTGTCGGTCGGGCTTGAAAATTAAGCGGGACTGCTCAAGGCACTGAGTCGCTGGTGAACCAAGCTGAAAAGCGCTTTGAGAGGATAGGCCGTGCAGAGTTCGATGTGGATACGCCGAGCGCTCCTTTTGAGCCGAGCTGCAATCTTAAAGAGTCGTAAACGGATCTGGCCGATTGAAGCAGATTCAAGTTCGGTACCCTTCAAAACTTCGGCCTGCAGAGTACTCATGATCAAGTGAGCAAAAGTCGAGAACCACAGCCGCAACTGATTGGAAGCCATCCAGTGGGTGCTGGTGCGATCGGCGAAGAGATCCATTTGCTGTTCCTTGATGCGGTTTTCCATGTCGCCCCGTGCGCAGTAAAACTTCTCGTACAAAGCCCCTGCTTCAAATCGAGCCGCTTGGGTCCGAGTAGTCCACCCATCTTTGGGTAGGTTGGTCACAATAAAGCGCGGATTGTCACCTTGGGTTAAAATCTCCGCTTTGCCAATCACCCGTCGCGCTTTGGACCAACTGTTCAGAGTCGAGTAATCAAACTGGGTGAAACTCCGACAGGGCGTTTCTTCTTTGCCCTCCTTAATCTGCGCCTTGAGAGCTTCAAAGTGCGTTCTCAGCAGCTCCGCGAGCCGATCGTTGCGTGCCAGACCCAAACAGTAGAACACCTGATTTTCTTCGCACCAGGCCATGATCGCTTCACGTGCAAACCCGCTGTCGGCGCGCACAATGATCCGAACTTTCTTGCCAAAACGTTGACGAATGGCCGGCACTATCTTCCGGAGTGCCTCCACCGTGCCATCGCTGGCGTCGCGCTTGCAATCGCGCAGCTTAGCAAAAAGCGGAATGTTTCCGCTAAAGCAGTAGAGCGGCAGGTAGCAGTAGTGGCGATAGTAGCCGTGAAAATAAGCGCCTTGCTGGCTGCCATGAAGCGGATCATCGGTCGCATCAAAATCCAACACGATCTCAGCGCTCTTGCGTGGCAGGGCTTTGACTCCGCGCTGGATGAGTAAGCCTTCGATCTGGTCGGGCTGGGCTTGAATCTTGTGGTAACGCTCATCGATTGCCTCGGCGCTTAGCTCCAGACGATTGAGCGTGGAGTGAGCCGCCAGCGCTTTGCCTTTATCGCGCTCCAAAACCCGATCCTGGCCCATTGGATCGCTTTTGCCGGCAATCAGTCCATGGATGGGATCAAGCCGCAAATGGTCATGATCATTGAGATCTTCGTAACCTAGCACCAAGCCATGAAGCCGCTGATTGACCAGTTCCTGAACGCTATGTTCGATATAACGCTGGTCACGGTAATCGACGAAGCAGCCGGCAAAATCCCGTATCAAGCCGCTGTGGCGCTCCAGTTCGCGCAAGATTAACCCGCCCCCATCGCTGGAGAGGTAGCCACCCCCGAAATCCACCTCTACTTTTCGGCGACCTAAGTCTTGAAATAACCACGATTGTTCTTTACAGTCTGTCATCGAAGCGGCGTCCTTTTTGTAAAGTTTAACTCCTTGAACAAGAAGAACTTACAAAAAATAGACGCCGCTTTGCTAGCTTTTTTGTGAGTTTTTCGGGCTAGCGACGTGCCCGCGGAGCGCAGAGTAAGGGCAGGTCAAGGTCGGAGCCGGCATAAACGGCCTGCTCCCCCTCGCTAAGCTCGGGGTCCCCTGTACATTTATTCTGTTCCTCTCTCTGACTTGCCCTTACTCTGCGGTAGCTCGTCCCGTTCCATTGCTCTCGCCTATACTTTTACCGATCGGGTGCAATTGCCTTTCCGTATGGTTTCCAGCGTTCGTTGGGAAGGCCGGTTGTAGGCTCGATTCCTACACGGTGCATACGGCGACGCGGACAACTAGCGGTTGTTTTTGCATAGGCTTTTTGAGCAATCGCGCAAGCGTGCCTGTGCGGTTAGATTTGGGATGACTTTAGCGAAGGCGAAGACGGAATAGCCGCTGCTATTCTGTCTTCGATGTCTCTTTTGCCGTCTCGAATGGAGCGACTATCGGGTCCGGAATCAGATAAGATGAGAGATGGCGGTCGAGTGCCGCGAGCGCTGCTGCGTTGGCGGCGGGGAATCGGAAGCCGATATGGCCATCGGGGCGGATCAGGACGACGCCGCCCGTTCGGAGGCCGGCGCGCACGGGTCTGACGTCGGGATCGTAAGAGATCTCCACGCACTTTGCCCACCGGCGGCCCAGCTTTGCCAGCCCCTCGGCGTCCTTGACGAGTCCAAAAACAAGCAGGTGATGAGACGTTCCGTCGAACCGTGTCCAATCTGGGTAGCGCTGCCCGGGATGCGGCTCCGCCATGCCAGCCCCGCTTTCCGCGTAATCGTTGACGAGCGGGCTTCCCGCGTAGTCGACATCGATCATGGCGCGCGCGTTGCGCTGCAGCGCTGCCGCGACTGGGTCGACGTGTTCGGCTGGCACTTCACGGCCTTGTCGGACGGCGTCCGCGATGTCCACGATCGCACGGTGGACCTCGTCCGAAACCTCCAGGAAGTGGCGGTCCGCGATCGTGCGCTCCACCGCGTAGTGGTCGAGCAACGACCTGCGCGCATGACCGCGCAAGACGAGCGCAAGTTTCCATGCTAGGTCATAGGCGTCATGTAGCCCCGAGTTGAGTCCCTCGCCGCCAAATGGACTCGATAGGTGCGCCGCGTCACCGATGAGAAAACGCCGGCCGTCCGTTAGGCGCGAGACGATCCGCCGGTGCATCCGAAACGGCGCGAACCAGGCGACGTCCGTGGGCCGCCACCTCCCGCCAAGCCGTGTCTCGATGCGGGCGACGACCTCCTCAGCGGATACCGTCTCGACTGCTTCTTCCAGGTCTTGGAAACTGAGCCACCGCCCGCCCGGAAGCGGCGCGAGCAGCAGCAAGCCATCCGGACCGAAGACGAAGCTGGTCTCGTCGCGTGGGAACGTTGTCTGCATCGCGATGTCGGCGACGAGGAAGTGGCCCTCGTAGGTGGCTCCCTCGAGCGGCTGATCCATCGAGTCGCGGGTGACGCTGTGCGCCCCGCCCGCACCGATGACGACGCCGGCGTGGACCGTCTCGATGCCGGACTCTCCGTGCGCGAGCTCAGCTAGGACGCCGTTAGCGTCCAAGTCCAACTTTGTCACCGTGATCCCGCGCTCGACCGCGCCGCCGAGCGACGCGAGATGGGCCTCCAGGATTCGCTCGGTCTCGTACTGCGGGAGGCTGCACAGGAACTCGCAGCGGCAGTCCACGCCTTCGAAGGTCGCGGTGCGAAGCTCGGACAGTTCAGCGTTGTACAAGCGAGTGCACCGGACGTGCTCAGCTGTCTCGAGGAACGGCGAAAGCAGACCGACAGAATCCAGGATCTCAAGGGTGCCAGGCTGGATCGCCGTGGCACGCGCCTGTCGGTGCCGTCGGACCTCCCTCTCGACCAACCGCACCCCTATTCCGTGGCGGGCGAGTTCGCAGGCAGCGAACAGCCCCGAAGGTCCGGCGCCCACAACCAAGACGTCGTATTGCGTCATCAGCTTCTAATCCTATAGAAACCGGACGAGGTTTGAACACCCAAATCGGCACTTCGTGTGAAGAAACCTTGGGAATAGAATTCATAATGTCGTGAGCCTCTGAAGCTGCTGGCTGGACCAAATTCCGTTGCTCCTCCATCAGGCGATCCATTGCTGATATGGAAGCGTCATTCTGCTCAAGTGATTGCAGCACCGCTAACTGCGCGGTAGCCTCGCGAGCCACCTGCAAGTTTCGATGTTATCAATTGGTTCAAAAGTGCTTCCGCTTCATTCCGCCTTTTATCGAGTGTATAAGCGAGGGCGGCACGTAACCGACAGTCGTCGCGAGCAGGATTAAGCTTCCAAGCCTCCTAGTACTCCAGACCTGCGTCGCCGTACTTGCCCAACGTTAGCGATTCTAATTCTGATGCGGAGTCTATTAATTCGTAAAATCTCCGTGCCGTGTCGAGTTCCTTACAACCTCCTTTACAGGCGAGCGCGGTTGGCCTGTAGTCGGGCTGCAAAAGAAACTTCAACGATGCCCGCTACCATTAGCGTTGGTTCAATCGGTGAGGATGTCAAACGCCTCCAACGGGTTCTTGCGCGGCAATTGCTTTGGAACCCATTCGGCCCGGTCACGGGAGTGTTCGATGCGAGCCTCGAGACTTCCGTAAAACTCGTTCAACAAAACAATGGACTGGCGGTTGATGGCATTGTCGGTCCGGCAACCTGGGCAGTGTTACCTAGTTATCGTGAGGCATCACCCGAGCTGAGAGAGGGATCGAAGGGACCGGCTGTCGCATGGCTCCAGAAAGCGCTCGCCGGAGATGTCGTTACAGTCGAATTTACGCCGTATAGCGGTGCGATCGACGGTATCTTCGGTCCGAAAACCGACGCGGCGGTGCGCGCATTCCAAACCTGGGGTGGCCAAGCACCAAACGGCGTTCTCGGTGACGACACTTGGTTCATATGGATGACTCCCGGCTCTGCGCAGCAATTGACCCTCGAAGGTGCCTGCAATCTCACGAAGGGCCTGCTGTAAAGCTAAAGATTGAAAAGGGGTCAGCGAATTCGTGCATGCAGGTCTCATTGCCACTAACAACCGTTGGCTGGTGAGGCAATTCTTCCATGGCGTGGAAGAATAACAAGGTAATGATTCCGAGAGATTCTCAATCTATGGTCTCCGAGAGTTTCTCAATCTACTGTCTCTCAACTCCTGGCCTATGATCACGACGCCAACAGGGTGATCTTCAGGGCATGACGCTCGAACTGCAGATATTCGCGGTCAAATGTCACTAGATCCGCCCCGACCGAGCGAGCGAAAGCGCACAAGTAGGCGTCCATCCAGCGCTTTGGAGCAGGCGTTCTCAAGGAAGCCAACGCGAACCAGTCAGCCTCTAGACCTTCAGGCTCGCCCAACAAACCAACTCGTGGATCCTGGCGCAGGCGCCGATAAGCTGCGACGGCTTGGTTGTTCGTCATTGTATCCTCTTGGAAAAGAGCCTTGAGAGTGAGAATGCGGAGGAACGAGTTTTGGGTCATCCTGCAACCTGTCCCTCTTCGTCCGGGGACGGTGCGCCCATCGTCATCAGAATGCGAAGAATTCCGTTTGGACCGGCCTCGGTTTATTGAATTCGTGCCTCGGTCTCTCAGCTTTGGGTTTCTCCGGTGACTTGGACTGTTTCCTGGGCTTCTTTACGGGCGGATGCCAGGGACGCGACCAGTCGTCGATGGTTTCCTTGAGGTCCGCAAGCACCCTTCGCTGGCGGGAGAGGCTCTCTTCCATCTCGCGCCGAATCCGCTTTTCCATCGGGCCATGGTATGGGTTTCGGCTGAAGCCCCAGGCAGGATCGCGCTTCGCCTCCCCGAGGCTCCGCTGGATCGCCCGAAACGCCCGGTTGAAATCTGCCAAAGCACCTCGGATTTGGGAGAGACTGGCCTGACCATTCGTGCCGCTCTCCATTTCAGTGAGCGCCAGTAGCGTTTCCAGCCGGTCGAGATTTCGTGCCTCGTAGGCTTCTTGCACCTCGTGCCATATGGCCGAAACTGTTGCGTCGCCGTCCGCTCGCAGGTCGGGATGCAACCGGCGAACCAAACTCCGGTAAGTCTCCTTGATGCGAGCCTCTTCGCGGCTCGCTGATGGTTTCTCCCGGTCGTGAGTCTGGAACGGGCTCACTTGCGGGCCTTCCCCGAACATTTTCGCTTCAAACTCGGCAAACATTTTCGCGTAATCCGCATTGCCCATTTGCTCCGGGTTAATGCCGAGAACCGACCTCACGAAATCGTCAAACAATGCCCGGCGTTCCTCTTTTGGGTTTTCAGTGCCCATTTCTTCAAATGGGTCAAAGTCGTCCCCCTCTGCAAAATCGTCATCCGCATCGGGCCTCTCACGGCGCTTCATCATCGCCGCGTATGCTTTGCGCGGATTGCGATGGTTGCTCCATATCATCTCGGTCTCTACGTCTAGAATTAAACCCTCCTGTTCATGGATCAGGTGTGCGTTATCGCGAAGCTCCGTCAAAAGCGCGCCGAAGGTGGCGGCCAACCAACGCCCGAACGAGGGCCGGTCCTCTTGCTCGAAACGCTGCAACTCGGCCCGTGCCTTTTCCAGCTTTGCCATCGCCTTGTTGCACTCCTTGGCGGCGCGCCTCCGCAGCGGACCGTCGTTGACCGCGACGATGCGGCGGTCCGTGACGGGCGGATTTTTATGATTGGAGGGATCGGACGATCGATTCCGGCGGCTTGCGTCTCGCTTCATTCAAGCCACTATAGGCAGAGAGCCACCCTGGGGTAAATATCGGATGGGCTCGAATTCGTGATCGTGCGGTCGGTGCTGGAAGGTTTGGGGGTATCGCCGCTGGGTGGAAGAGGGGTTGATTGGTGATTGAGTACCGCCACCAAATCCAGGTTTGACGCGCGGGCAAACACTGTGGTTGGCCTGACCTTGGAAAATCGGTTGTTTCTTGTCTAAAGTCTCGTAATCCTTGTCCCAGAGCCGAACAGTAATAAAATGCGTAGCACGCAATCGGGACATCAGACTACAATCGCCTTCCGTTATGCGGGTAACGAAACCAAAGAACGAACTCCGTGAGGTGGGTCGCGTGAGGGGCGACCGCTGGGAACGTTTCGACCGCTTGCAGCGGAATTTGCGGCCTTTCTTGTGCCGCAGACCAAAGCGATCCCCGATTGAACGCTTCCGTTCTTACACGGATCTACAGGATGGCCGAAGCGACACGACCACCTGAGCGTAGCGACCTCCTGCGATTATGCGCCGAGCTTAACAGGCTGGGGGCAAAATATATCATAATTGGAGGCCTCGCGATGAATGAGCTCGGCCTCGTCAGAGTCACCGAGGACATCGATCTTCTGATCGACGGATCGATGCAAAACCAGCAGCTGGTTCGTCTGGCTCTCCGCATTTTGCCAGAGCGCGCGATTGACGAGCTCGGTCCGGAGGAAGATTTGCGGGAATGGGTGGTGGTTCGCGTCAACGACGAGATCACTGTTGATCTAATGACCGCTGCCTGTGGAGTGACCTTCGCCGAGGCGAAGGAGGCTTTTATCCTCCGGGCTATCGGCGGCGTGGAGATTCCTTTCGCCAGCCGCGGGCTAATGATTCGATTAAAGCAAGGAAACCGGGAAAAGGATCGCATCGATCTCGAGTATCTTCTTCGCTCCGGAGACAGCGGCTCTTAATTTAGTGGGTGAAGCCGATTTTCTGAGTGAATTCGGTACTTTGCCATTCAAACCAACAGCCTTTGACGACCGGAG
The DNA here is from genome assembly GCA_963846195.1 of uncultured Verrucomicrobiae bacterium. Taxonomy (GTDB): domain Bacteria; phylum Verrucomicrobiota; class Verrucomicrobiia; order Chthoniobacterales; family JAFAMB01; genus JAFAMB01. Next base: position 167,531 of record CAWJVG010000011.1, on the reverse strand, counting down.
CGAGTATGAACAAGCGATTTACTACATCACGGGTGCCTGATTCAGGTATGGAGGTACTATTTGCTACGAAGGAGCGATGGCAGGCATGGCTTGATATTGAATCTGCGCTTGCCTTGACCCAAGCGGATCTTGAGATGATTCCGCGCGAAGCGGCTGATGCGATTACGGCGGCGTGCCGTATCGAGCGCTTGGATCTTGGGCGTATACGGGAAGGAATTGCACGGACCAGTCATCCATTGATGCCATTGATCGTCGAACTCAGTCGAGTCGTCGGTGAACCGCACGGCGGCTGGGTGCATTGGGGTGCCACGACTCAAAATATCACTCAGACCGGCGACGTATTGATTCTGCACAAGGTTCACAGGGTTATTCTCGGGCTTTTAGCGCGTATTATGACGGCCCTGGCCAAGCTTGCCGAGAGGAGTGCGGACATGGTCATGGCTGGTCGCACACATGGTCAGCATGCGGTCCCCATCACCTTCGGACTGAAAGTTGCCAGCTGGATCGACGAAATCGGCCGGCATATCGCCCGCCTGCGTGAACTTGAACCGCGCTTGTTCGTGGCCATTGTCGGAGGCGCGGCAGGGAGCTTTGCGTCGTTAGGCGATCGCGCACCCGAAGTGCAAAACGGCGTCGCCAAAAGGCTGGGCCTTGCGCCGATGCCCGTTCCGTCGCGTAGTATCGTTGACCATTTTGCTGAGTTTGTATGCGTGCTCGGCTTGCTGGGTGCGACTTGCGGCAAGGTGGGCCGGGAAATTTATATCTTAATGAAAACAGAATACGGGGAAGTTGAAGAACCCGTACCGGAAGGAACAGTCGGCAGTTCGACGATGCCCCAAAAGCGCAACCCGCAGCTTTGCCAGGATATCCTCAGCATTGCAGCAGAAATTCGAGCGCTGGTGCCGCTGGCCCTGGAAGCTGTTCAAAGCGAACACGAAGCAGACCATTGCCCCGGCATCGCGTTTGAAGCGGTCAGACGAAGTTCGATACTCATCGGCGAAGCACTTGAGCGCATCCATTTGGTGGTTGGCGGATTGCGTCTCAATCCCCAACGTATGCGTTCCAACCTTGACTTGTCTGGTGGCATGATCAGTGGCGAAGCTATTATGTTAGAGCTTGGGAAGACCATTGGCCGGCAGCACGCGCACGACGTGGTATATCAAGCAGCGCAAGCCGCGGCATCCCAAAACTTATCTTTTCCCGATCGCCTGGCGGCCGATCACCGCGTCACGGCGCATCTGAGCCGGAGCGCGATTGATGCCTTGCTCGATCCTGCCAGCCACACCGGCCTTTCAGCAAGTATTACGCATCAGCAGGCGGAAGTCGCCAGGCGATTTGCCAGCGAACTCCATGCCTATCTTGAGTCGTAATAGGATATAGCTTTTGTGCACCGCAATTGGGCGCAGATTCGAGGGACGTTAGAGGACGTTGGTTGATGTTATCGGTCAAGCCATTTATGGGCAACATAATGCGAACCGGTTTCACCCAACTTAATTTCCACTGGGCAGCCTTTAGTTCCAAAGAGTCGGCCTCAACCACGCAAGCAGAATTTAGTTGCTCGCTACCCGGCCAAATAGTATTTAATCTTCAAAGTTTTTTGAGATCCGTACCCCGTGCGTGCAAGAGCTTTATCGATTAAAAAGGACCCCCCCTTATGCCTGCTTCTTGGAAAATTGCCGGATCATACTTTGAAGCCTGTAATTGTGACATTGCGTGTCCATGTGTCTTTCTGAGCCCGCCTACAAGTGGGGAGTGCACCGTCTTGCTTGCTTGGCACATCGACCAGGGTCGCTTTGGAGAGGTTAATCTGGATGGGTTCAACACCGCGCTTGCAGCTTATGCGCCCGGTCACATGCTGGAGGTAAAATGGAAAGTCGCTCTCTACCTGGACGAACGGGCAAACCAAGATCAGCAGGGTGCTTTAGCTCAAATCTTCTCTGGCCAAGCGGGTGGTCACTTGGCGGGTCTTGCGCCGCTTATCGGCGAAGTCCTAGGGGTTAAGGCGGCACCGATCGAATATCGTTCAGAAGGAAAACGACGCAGCTTGCGTCTGGGTGACTTTGCCGACGCAGAGATTGATGGGCTGCCTGGGCAAGATGGTGGTGATGTGACTATCGGTAACCATCCCTTTGCCGCGGTTCCGGGCTTTCCGGCCGTGGTGGCGAAATCTAAACAAATGAGGTTTGGCGATTACGGTCTAAAGTGGGAGGTGTCGAACAAGACCGGATTCTTTTCACCGTTCGAATACCAGTCTGAGTGAACCGGCGCGTTCGTGAGCTCGATCCTGGCAACAGTGCTCAAGCGCGACCGCGCGATAGTCGGGTTTGGTCTGATCGGAGTCGCGACTCTGTCGTGGGCATACCTGTTCTACATGAAAGCCCGTTCGTATCGACCGGACAATTCCTTTTGGGTTATCTGACGGCATGGACGGGCTTTAGCGTACTTGCCACGCTAGCCCAGAGGGCACTGCTCACGATGGCTTTGATTTGGGTTCACGGGATAACCGGGGACTTCGCAAAGAACTCTGTTGGGTGCATTCGTGGATGATTCGAAGCGGCGGCCAACACACGCCGCGTCTTCGTTCAACAGTAATTACTGGCGTAAAATTCGTTGACTATCCTGAGCGCAAATGGTCGTAAAAACGCACTTGTTTGGTTCCGTGGTCAAAGAAGACGCGGCTGATCCGAAATTGCGCAACGATACCGTTCGTGCTTAACCCCTTCGTATATTGGAGGTAGTCGTCCGGCGCCTTTAAGGAGAGCGGTGCAGTGCGGAATTTATCTTCGATCAGCTCGACCGTGCAGCCACGCGACTGGAGATACAGGATTGCCGCATGAGGCAAGATTTCTTCTTCGCCGATAGTGTTGCTGCGTTTGAGTTGCTCCCAGAGAGCTAGCTCTCCCCCATCAATTCCCGAATAAGTTGAAACTCCTAGTTCGTGTAGCGTCACTTTAATCGCAAGCGCCGTGCACGACTGCGGCTTTTTTTGCGCTTTGAAGGCTGTGATTCTTGTAGCCATGAATAGGTATATTTCCGAAGGTTTGCGTCCTGGCGGTGATTATCGCGATCGCCCCCTCAATTTCTCAAGCTTCAGACGCGTCAATCGTCGATACCTTATGCGGATAACAGAGTTGCGGCTAAATGGAAGGTAACGAGGCGCAACTTAAAGGCTGGTAGCCCGCCACGTTCATAAACTTCAGCCTGTCCATGAGCGGTGTAATTACGGACGAGATTCGCGGCGAGACTTTGTGCGACGAGACGCCTACATGAATTCGCGGCGCAGACTGGCGAGGAAGGATTCCAGGACGTCGCGCCGAAACTCATAATTAATAAATTTCCCGGAACGCCTGACGGTAATCAGGCCGGCGACTTCCAACTCTTTCATGTGATGCGAAAGCGTTGGCGCTGTGATCTCCAGACACCCGCGCACGGATTCGCAGGCCATTGGTTGTGTGGAGCGGCTGATCCTCTTGATGATCTCGTACCGGCGCGGATCAGCTAGCGCTTTCGCGATGTTCTGAACTTGGTCCTCTGACAGTCCAGTAAATTTGGGTGTCTGCATTTTTGGCGGCAACCAACGGTCGAACACCGGAGCGTTTTCCGGTGGTTCGAATTCGCGAAGAAGCCTTCAAATAATCGGCTTTGTGCGGCCATCTATGCAAGTCGAATGATATCTCCCCACCTTCTGGTTTAGCGTAGTCCGCCAGAAACGAGAACGTGTTCGCCGGTCACCCAGTGCGCGTCGTCCGAAGCGAGAAATACCGCAACGGGTGCGATATCTTCAGGCTGACCGCCGCGGCCGAGCGGAGTTTCCGCGATGAGACCCTGGAGGAATTCGCTGCCGATCAGACCGGATGCGTGCACGCCTTCGGTCTCAACGAAACCCGGATTAATCGAATTGACTCGGATATGTTTTGAACCAAGTTCCTTTGCTAAAACACTGGTCACTGCGTCTACAGCGCCTTTGGTGGCGGTATACACGCAAGTGGATGGAGGCGTCTGCCGGGAGGCAACCGACCCGATGTTGATCACGCTGCCACCGCGCTCGCCAAAATATTTTACCGCTTCACGTGTGGCGAGAATCAGGCCGAGTACATTAGTGTTAAACTGACGATGGAATTGCTCTTCGGTGATCGCTTCGAGCGGAGCGAACTCGTAGACGCCTGCGTTGTTCACCAGGACGTCGAGTTGACCAAACGCACGCTTGGTCTCAGCAAAAATCCGCTCGAGATCAGCTGCTTTGGCGACATCGCCTTGAATGGCAACGGCCCGCCCGTTGCGTTTTGTAATTTCGTCAACCACGCGATCAGCACCTTCCTTGCTTGTAGAATAATTGACAACTACCGAAGCGCCTTCAGCGGCCAGGGCCTTGGCGATTCCGGCACCGATCCCTTTGGAAGCACCGGTGACAACAGCGACTTTACCGAGTAACTTGCTCATGATGAATAGAGGTCAGCTTAACTTAGACAGTTGTACAAGCATCAAATTGATAAGTCAAGCCCGTTTCCTTCTGTCACCGAGATGCTGTCTGTCTTGCAGCGTAGCCTTGGGTAGCTCTGATCTGATTTGGAAGATCTGACAAAGGCTGTTCTCACAGAGTTTCGGTGTTTTCAGAATTGGAAAGGCCAATTTGCTGTTCCGTCCTGCCCCGGTTGTCGCAGTGGCTGTAATGCCTGAGTGGTAAAACCCCGAATCGCATCGCTTTGAAGCAGATGGGACAACTCAACAAAACAGCTTTCTGTTACCGCAAGAGCGCTGACAAACAGAAATAGCAGGACATATGATTCGATCAGTGTGAATTGGGGAAAGCATGGAATAGCGTTAAGTTAACGAATCTTTTGGACGATTTGTTGCCCCGAAGCCGAAGGGCTGGAGAACTCAGCCCAAGGTTTGAACCCGGGAAGGTAAGGCGGGACGCCTTACTTACGCGGATAGGCTGGCCATATTGGGATGGAAGGGATAATCAAACAACTCCGGTTCGCCCGCGGTCGTAAGTAAGGCGTCTCGCCTTACTGGGAAACACTCGATGTAGTTGCGACGACGAAAGGCCGGCTGAATTCTCGTTGGCTTCCTTTTGCGCGGGAAACTATATTTCTCCCATGAACTGGAGAATTTCTCGCCGTACATCCTCGGCGTGCTTTTGTTCACTTATTGGTTTGCCGGCAATCTCCGCGAATCGCGCTCCAGGAATTTCGCGTGCGAGGACCTGCCCATATTCGAAGGGATGTAGAAGATCGTTGCGGCAGGCCAAAACCAAGGTTGGAAAATCTATTCTTTTCCAGGAGGCAATATCTGGAGCCGGAACATCTTTGGGTATGGATTCAAGCATTTCGTATGTTTCGTTAGCCCGCTCCCGAAGAAATTGCACCATCAACGATGCAGCGTTTGCGGGTGAAGATTGTAAGGCGGTTTCATATTCTGCGGTGCACGCGAACAACTCTTTGCCTCTTTGGGCGCCGTTCTCGCGAATCAAGCCGGCGATCTTCGGAAAAACGGTCAAATTAGGCGTCATGGGTTCAGTCAGCCAGGCGGCTCGACTTAGAATTAAGGCTCGCGTACGTGCTGGGTGACGCACCGCAAAATTCAAGGCAACGCCTGCTCCCATAGAAATTCCGCCAATCGCCGCCTTGGGCAGATTTAGGTGATCGAGCAGGTTGATGATGTCGTCGCTGAAGGAGTTAAACCTCAGAAAGTGGCGGTTTCCGAGCGGCACGGTTCTGCCGTGTCCACGGCAATCCATTGAAATGAGGCGAAACGGGCGATCCTCACCAAAAAATGACATCGGTTGGCTGAGGTCGGCTCCGAGCCCATGCTGGAACACGAAGGGTGTCCGATCGTTATTGTCGTCTGCAAAATGGAACGTTATTCCTTCTGCTTCATAGAATGGCATATCGAGTTATTCAAGGTTTAGATTGAAGGAGTCGATGGAGGAACTCACGCGAGAACACAACATCTTCTTCCTCTAGTCCGTGCATAATAAGGGGACCGTTAAACCCGATCTCTTTCAGACGTCGAAGGTAATACTCAAAATCGAGAATGCCCTTCCCGGCAGGGCAAGCCTTAAAGTCATTGTCCCGGTCTTTACCATGTGCGATCGCAATCACATCACCTAACAATGCAAAAGTCTCATCCAGGACTTCCTTCTGATCGCCTTTGGGAGAAATCAGGTTGGCTGGATCAATGACAACCCGCAAGCGAGGATTCCGTAGCTCATCGAGCAATTTCCGCGCACGGCTTGCCGAATTGACGACGTTCTCGCTTTCCGGTTCGAAGGCCAGGATCAAGTTATTGTTCTCAGCGGCGACGAGAGCAGATTCGATGGATTGAACCATGTCATCCCAAGCTTCTTTGGAATCATTGTCGGAATGCCATTTCCACATGTTAAGCGGGTCTCGCGTTCCTGTGCAAAGCGTAATCACCGGGATGCGAAGCTGAGCCGCGATTTCACACAGGATCTGGAGTTTTATCAACCCGTTGCGCCGAACTCCAGGATCGGGGTGAACCATGTTGAACGTCCCTGAGATTGCTGCCAGGTCTACAGTCGCCTGTTCCGCAGCGTCGGTTATCCGTTGAACCAACTCGGCTGGCACGTTTTCTGGAAGGGTTTCGAGCCCAGCGCAGGACAGGTTGAACTGCACGGAATGAATCCCGTAACTGGCGATTGCCTGAAATAGCTCCTCGATGGTCGGCCGGCTAAAAGTCTTGGCGAAGATCCCGATTTTCATCAGATGGCTCCTGTGACGTCGGCAACCGCAACGGGTTCTCCCTTTTGTACGGACAACCGAATCGCTCGAAGAACTCTGAGGGCCGCCAAGCCGTCTTCAATCCCAGCCGCCGGGAAGTTTTCCACCCCACGAACAGCGTCAGCGAACGATTCAATTTGCAATCGATAGAAATGGGCGTCCTCCCCAAGGACCCGCTTGAATTGACCATCTTTGAGTGAAAAGCATTCCACCTCCGCCGAGCGTAGATACCATGGATTAAAGAGCTTGCCTACGACGCTGCCAAACTCGCCGTAAATTTGAAATCCTTCGTGCCACCCCATCCGCACGGATAAGGTGAGGTCCAGATGACCAACGCTACCATCCGCAAAATCTGTCGCCACGAACCAGCAGTAAGCATCGTACTTCTGCACCAATTTGGCGTTAACGCAGGTGATTTCGCCGCCCAAAAACCGAGCAATATCAACCAGGTGACTCCCATGCCCTAACAGATAATAGGACTCCCGGTTGCTTTTGGGATTACCCTGAGGGCGCTTGGCGTTGGCGCTCTGTACGATCAATGGCTGTACATTTGCGGTCTCCACATACCGGGAAGTCGAGTCGCAATACCAGGCTTTGAGCGCAAGTCGAGTTCCCATCTCGTGGTCAATGAAGCGACGCGCAAACGCTACACCGGGATCAAATCGTTTCATGGAGCCAACTCGGAAGACCAAATTGGGAGCCGCCTGTCTTATTTTCAGCAAGTCGACGCCTTCTTCCACACTTACTCCCAGCGGTTTTTCGACAAGCACGTGCTTGCCGGCTTCGAGCGCTCGAGCCGCGGCAGAAACATGGAACTGATCGGCGATGCCGATGATGACCGCTTCAACCTTAGAATCGGCAAGCATCTCCTCGTATTGGACATAGGCTGCCTCGGGTTCCCAAATCTGCGCCATCCGGGTTCGCAAGTCGTCGGCGGCATCACAGATTGCGTAGAGACGGGCGTTCCGCGCTTTCTGGCAGCTCTCGAAATGGGCAGCCTGGGCGATCATCCCACAGCCAAGCACACCGATTCTAACAGGGTCGGGGGTCTTCTTCATGAACTTTCGAAGTATGGTGAAGTAAACAAACAATAAAGCAACTCAGCCAAACACACTTGAAGCCAACCTGACCCTAAGCCACATAGAAAGAACATCATGAGTAAACTAAAAGGAAAAATAGCTCTTATCACTGGTGGTACGACCGGTCTTGGCTTCGCCACCGCCGAACGCTTTCTGAGCGAAGGAGCAGAAGTCGTCATCACCGGCCGTCGACAGGCCGAGCTCGATTCCGCCGTCAAACGCCTGGGTCAGAACGTCCTTGGCGTTCAAGGCGACGTCTCCAAATTAGAGGATTTGGATCGACTCTATGCGACGATCCAAAAGCAGAAAGGGCACCTCGATATCGTTTTCGCCAACGCCGGCGGAGGAACTTTTGCTGCGCTGGGCGCCATTACGGAAGAGCACTTCGACCAGATCTTCAACATCAACGTCAAGGGCCTGCTCTTTACCGTTCAGAAAGCGCTTCCGCTGCTGAAGGATGGGGGAGCCATCATCCTGAATGCCTCAATCGTCGCCTCGATTGGCATGGAAGCCTTCAGCGTTTACAGCGCGACGAAAGCGGCGGTTCGTTCCTTTGCCCGCACATGGACTAGTGATTTGAAGGAACGTAAAATTCGCGTGAACGCCATCAGCCCCGGGGTGGTGCCAACTGAGGGATATCAAAGCTTGGGTAACGAAGAGCAGGTCGCGCAATTCGCTGCGCAGATGGCGACACAAATCCCGCTCGGGCGGGTGGGTCGGCCCGATGAGATCGCCAAGGCGGTGGTCTTCCTTGCCTCCGATGACAGCAGCTTTATCGCTGGCGCTGAGCTGGTGGTTGATGGCGGAATGATCGCCGTCTAAGCAAAACGTTTTTTTGCACAGGAAGTGTCGGGGACACCAGTGTTTTATGGACTGGAGCAATACCGATTGGCGCGGCAGTTGGAACCGAAAATGCTGGGCCGGATAAAAGCTCACAGCTGGGATAAAAAGGTCTTCCTCAACGGTGTGAGGAGCCGGTCGGGGCAACGATTACGACAACTGGGACAAAAAAGGACCGGCCTCTGAAATCCTGCCGTTCATTACGGCTAATTCAAATGGCGCGATGTAGCGACATGCAGACTGAAGTTACAGAGCGCTGGATGGGACAAGCCACGAGGAACCGAAAATTATGCAAGCAACCAACTTTTTCATCCCTAGGGAGTCATTCCATTTTGGTAAATCGCGCCGGAGTAATTTCTCTAACCGGAGCATAAGATATGAAACCGGAAACTACTGACCGCCTCAGTAGCATGCTGACTTGTCGGGTCATAGGCCCCAGCGCGGAGTTCATTGGCAAACAAGCGCTTTTGTACGCGCCCGGGATCTCGGCGGAATCCGTAGGTGCGCAAGGAATCCACTTGCAGATAGTGACCATCCCACCCGGTGGATGGGCTAAGGCACACAAGCATGATGGCCACGAAACCGCCATCTATATCCTGAGCGGCGAGTCCGGTATGTGGTATGGCAACAGACTCGAAGAGCGCCTCTCCGCTCGGGCCGGGAGGTTTATCGACATCCCGGCCGGTATGCCGCATCTGCCCTATAATCTCAGCGCGACGAAAAGCTGCGTTGCGGTTATTTCCCGCACAGATCCAAATGAGCAAGAAAGCGTCGTATTGCTGCCTGAACTCGATGGCATCCACTCACAGATGGGATCCCTGCTTCACGTTACAGACGCGAGTGAGTAGACGGCCCATAAGCGCTAACTTAAGCTAAGCCTCGGCGGGCGAATGTATTTTGTTCCGGAGGGACAGCATGATAGTAGCCAGGTACGAAGTGCCTGGAGTCATGAGGAAAAATAGCCTCGTCCCAGCGGGACGATTGAACGGATCTCGGCTTAGTGATAAAAACGTCGCAAAGACGTGTTTTAGTATGCGAAATGCTAGGAAATAATCTGGCCATGGCCAACACCTTTTGCTCTCTCTCTCTCTCTCGTGGGTTTGACAATCACTTCGACCATCCCCCTGGGACGGGGTTCTGCCTGGATCGCTGCCCAGGCACTTCGTGCCTGGCTACTATCAGCCTGTCCCCCCCGGGACAAAAGCCATTCGCCCATCGAAGCGCCTCGCATTAGGTTAGCGCTTATGGGGTTTTAACCTCGGGAACCGGCCACCCACGGCGTTAGCGCTCTGAAAGGGGCGCCTGGCGTTTGGACATTTGGTGAAGCGAGACGCTGAGCCTCGAATTGCGCATAGGAGGTCCCCGCAAGGAGACCTTTCACAGGGTTAACTCTCCTGTTGAATGGCGCAAACACCCCTTATCTTCGTACCGTTCGGGTTGTGACGCGGCAGTCGAGACAGTGGTAGCACGCTAAGGAATCCACCAAAACTTGAGGGAATGAGGCCCTTTATCACGCATAAGGTACCGTCATTCGGATTGATTAGGAATTCCAGTCGAGGATTGACTACATCGATATCAGCGGTGATCTGTTTCGGGGAGCTTAGGTCACGCATAGTTGGCATGATTAGTGTGTTGAAATACGATTTGTTCAAAGTGAGGAGCGGAAATAACTCTCGAGTCGCTCACGGTTGTCGGAGCAATAGACAGCAGGATTTGAGGGACCGGACGTTTCTTGGTCCGGTTGCCGTAATCGTTGTCCCGACTGCTCCGGGTGAACCTTGGCCAAGCTCGGGCCTCTCAGAGGAAAACATCAGCCCGTCGAGCCATAACGAAGGACCCTTCCGAACCACAGTGTCGCTCACGACTTAATGTAGGCTTGGTCCGCTCTCCCGTACCGACAAGAGCGGCGGCGTGTCCTTGCCAACGAATTACTACCCTCTGCCGTGGTGGGCACATTTCCCGGCGCCATGAACCCGTAGTCCGCAAGAGGGCTGCTCATGCATCTGAGAGTCATCAGCTTACGCATTCTACCTTGGGAGATCGCCACCGGAGGTCACGATGCATGCCAACGCGGAGGTACCTAAAGGCGGCAGCTTGACGCGGCATACACTTATCCTGCTGGTGGAAGACGAGGACTCTGTTCGAGTCATGACTGCCTTGGTTCTGAGACGTCTCGGTTACCGGGTGCAGGAAGCACCAAGCGGGGATAAGGCTTTGGAGTTGGCGCGAATCAACCGGGAGAAGATCGACCTTTTGATGACCGACGTATTCCTGCCAGGCATGAGTGGCCGGGAGTTGGCCGAAGTACTCCAGTCCCGTGATGCGGCTTAAAGGTGCTATTCCTGAGCGGCTATGGCTTCGATCACCTCGAAGCCTTGCAGCCCGAACCGCCGTTCTTGCAAAAACCTTACAACTGCAATGCCGTTTCCAAAAAAATCGAGAAATCTTAGATCGGCGTTAAACCATAAGGATGAATAAAATGGGACCGCTCAGCGGGTGAATTGACAATCATGGCTCTTTTCCGAGATTGGGAGCATCGAATCGTAGACGAACCTGTAAGACAAACCGTCATGAGCGAACGACCGCCTCTAGCCGAATACCTGGTAATTGCCCGCGGACAGTGGGACGAATCCTGCTCGCGGGAGGAAGTCGAGAACGTAATCGACCAATTCTACACCTGGCTCGATCGACTGGTCAGCGAGGGAAAAATGAAGACCGGGCAACGGCTAACGTATGAAGGCAAAACGGTCGCACGGCAAAATGTGATAACAGACGGCCCTTTTGGCGAATCCAAAGAAGTGGTCGGCGGCTACTGGTTTATTCTCGCCCACAACCTCGACGAAGCTGCGCAGATCGCCCAGGGCAACCCCTGTCTGAACTGTGGCCTGTTCTTCGAAATCAGGCCCATCGACCCGCAGATTGGGACCTTCGACAATAGCCGTAGGCCCGGTGTTTGAGACAAGGGTCGCAAAGAGCTCTCGGGAGAGGATTTCAAACTCGATGCCCGCGTTTTTGCCCCGACAAATTGTAGAAAACTTCTTGAGTTACAATAATTCGCGCCGATTTTATGAGAGAAGGGACCTCATATGCGAACTCGGCATCTTTCCCCCAGCCCGGAATCGACTCCTGCCCCAAAGCGTTCGGGCAACGTTGGCAGCGAGCGAGTGACGAGGTTGCACGCAAAGGATTTACCCGATGCGACGATCCAGCCATTCAAAATGTGGCAGCCGCCTCGAATGAAAACTGGGTTAAGGAATCAGCCGATCGGCAGAAAAGTCGCGATCATTGCTTGAGGAACCGGCTTCGCTTCCAGATCTACGGCCCGGGTTGCCCGTATGTTCTCAAGATTCGTTGCGACGCGTTGTCGGGAAATCGCGACGAATCTTTCTTGAACAGCGCGACGAGTTCTGCGACGCGCCCAAGGATTGAAACAGGTCTGCCTGATGCGGAACGCATCGGATTTTTTCGGGGCGGCTCTTGTACGCTCTGGCACCCCTCTGATTTGCTGATTGACCAATGGTCCAGAGTTGCGCTTCCTGAAGATAGCTTCGGAGCGGCTCGGCAATCGTGCTATCATACTCGTGCCGATCGATTTCCTCGTCGTTGGAGCAGGGCAAGGCGAAGAGCCGGTCTTTTGGAATGGCACGTCTCGAGGCGTAATACTCCGCGAGAGATTGACCTTTCCGAAAAGTTCGGGTTGTACACGACGAGCGCCGCGTTCGAGAGATCTTCTTCTCCCAGAGCAATGTGCACGATGACCAGCACGCACAATAAGGGAAGCAACTTTGGATAACTGACCAGGATGGCGCTGAGCTAAAAGTTGGGATGTTTATTGCCCCGAAAGCGCGGTAGGTCTCAGCCTATCCGACTTCAATTGGCGGCACCAGCGGGTTGCTGCTGAGTTTCTTGCGTCATTTGCGTGGTCCAGCCGGCGTTTTCTCCCGCTAAATTGGCCTCGACGCGTTCCGCCAGGAGTGCATTGGCGTTCGTCGCACTCGCGTAAGGTCCCGCTTTGGCCAGCCACAGGTATTTTTCGTGCGTCAGTTGATCGTACGTGGATCGGTAGGAGATCCAGGTGTGCTGATATTGACTCAAACTCTGCAAACCCTCAAAAATGACGATCAGTACCCCCAGTGCACTCGCGACGTAGGCCGGGGCGCCAATGCTGGATGTAAATGGGATGAGAGCCCCGGCGACAATCTGAGAGATCTTCAGCGTCTTGAACCGGCGCTGGTTAAGATTGCTTTTCTTGTCATACCAGGTGATCTGGTCGTCCAATCGTTTGAGGATTGGATTCGCGTTATCTTCGGTTTCTTCCATGTTCCTCGGTCGTTTTATTTGTCTGGATGGTTGTAATCGGAGACGGACACTTGTGAGAAAGGTGAAATATTCCTTGCAGCCGGATCGGCCAGGAGCCAATCCGCCCAATGTATCCAGACGCCCTGTTCAGGATCGCTGCTCACCTCCTGGCGAACCTGATTGAGCATTTCGGCCGCAGTCTTCTCCGCGCTTTCAAAAGAGCCGTTTTCAGCCAATCTGCCTCCGCATATCTCTTCAACCAGTTCGGTCAACCAGGGGTGAATCCTGGTGGGCGGCGGCACAAAATCCCAGATGTGAGCCCTCTTGTCGGCCGAAGCCGTGACGATCCGTTTGGTGTCCGAACTGATTCCTGCCATGTACACAATTCCCTCGTGATGCAACGGATCAGCGAGGGGCTGCCCGGTTCCTGAGTCCCAGACTCGCGCAGTCCCGTCATCGCAAGCGGTGATGATCAGTGTCCCGTCCGGGCTGAAGCTAGCGCCTTCCAGCTTGTCCTCCAATTGCAACGGTTCGATTAACGGCAGACCCGTCCGGCTATCCCAAACTCCAACCGTATGATCCGCGGACGCGGTCACGATTTTGCGACCATCGGGACTGAACTCCGCGGAGATGACGGCGGCACTGTGAATTAGCGGCCTGGTCAGCACCTCCCGGCGGCTTGCCGGCTCCCACACGCGAGCGGTGGAGTCATCGGAAGCGGTCACCACAAGTTTGCCGTCCGGGCTGAAATGAGCGGAGGTCAACCAGTTGTTGTGACCTTTCATTTCAAAGACAAGGTTGCCGCTGGCTGAGTCCCAGACTCGCGCCTCGTGATCCCGGGAAGCCGTTAAGACCTGTTTGCCGTCGGGGCTGAATTCTGCCGAGACGACCCCGCGGTCATGTTGTAGCGGTGGAGTGAGTGGTTGACCGGTGTCAGCGTCCCAGACCCGTGCGCTCCGCGGACCCGAAGCCGTTACGACTCGTTTGCCGTCCGGGCTAAACCGGGCGGAAAAGACGCGGCCTTCGTGCTTCATCGGCTCACCTATCGCGCGCCCGGTCCTTGCATCCCAGACTCGTGCCGTCTTGTCGTCCGAGGCCTTCGCTATCCGTTGCCCATCCGGACTGAACTCCGCCGAATTGACTTGCCCATCGTGCTTCATCGGCACACCGATTTCGCGGCCGGTGGCCGCGTCCCAAACTCGCGCTGTTCTAAGGCTGGTTGGGTTCGATACCGTGGCATTTGGTCTTGAGATCCCTGATGTAACAGGGCCGACCGACCTGTGAGCCTCTGGCAGCTTTCATCCGTTTCCAGTTTTGGCGTTCAAAAGCATTTTCAGCCGCTCACGCAACACGCCTTGTTGCTGTATTACCTCTGGAGTATATACTGGCCAGGTCGGCCAGTTTACAAATCTTTGACACGCTGAAATAACCCATTCAGGTACTTCGTCGTGGAGTGACCGGACAACCTCGTGAGTCGTGTCGATGGCGTCCATGAAAAACGATCCTAACTCTTCATCAGTCATGTTTGAGGGATCGCGGTCACCTAATTGCCATTTCATGTAGGCGATAATCGCACTTTCAAACATTTGTTGAAAAGTTGGCTCGAAACTTGGTGTCGTCGGCTCGCTCATTTGATATGGGTATCGGTGGCTTCCGGCCACTGTACGCGCCTAGGCTTGGCCCGGTCAAATTTGCGACATTCTAAGCGGCCTCATCCTAGCGGGCCCGCGCTCTGAAGCGCCTAAAGCCGTTTGGCCACTCTCGGCTCAACAACCATCCCGTCTGGCAACAGAACGACGAAGAACATTTGGCGCAACGGTCCCTAAACGTCTCCGAGAAGCAAACGAGCCAGAACGGCACCGGCGACGTGTGAAACTCCTGCGTTTCGAGAGCGCCGACTTGGACGTGCCGCGTGTTCCTGTTCCATCAGTCATTTTTCTTCCTGATGCTTTCCTCTAGGTCCTCCCCCTAAAACTCTGATGACACTCAAACAGCTCCAAGAACAGCACGACAAGGAAATCGATCGCTTGCTAAAGCGGGTCGAAGAAATGACTGACGAAGCGCAAACTTTGATAGATGCTGGCAGATCTTCGGCGGCGAAGGAAGACGGACGAAAGGCGATGGCGGCTGCGGCAAAACTTTTAGAAAATGCGACAGAGTTGCTTGAGATAATCAAACGCAAACGATCAGGCGAACAGTTCCAGCGAAAATTGAGGTATACAAGTGCACACACCATCGGGCCGCACCTCGATATCGGTACCGTTCAACGGCAAAGACTGGTGTTGTCAGCTTGGCAAAGACTGCAAGGATCGATAGGCGCACGCCTCACTGCAACAGCAAACCTTCAGCCCGGTCAATCGCCTTGTTTAACTCCTGCACCGCGTGCGGATATTCGCTTGGCCGAGGCCTAACGCGATCCTGCTTACTTGGACACGGTTTGTTCCACGATGTTATTTGTGTAGGCGCTGGACACGACTGAATACAGAGATTCCCCGGGCGGCGGAGTTGGTAGAGCCCATACGCCGTAGATGCGGTCTTGCCCGGCCAGGTTCCTGCCGGCGAAGAGGAATTTGAAATCTGTCCACCCGCCGAAGCCCACGATCACTGGATCCGAGACATTACCGGGAGTTTCAGCGTCAAAGTAGGACAGCAGTTGACCGTTTTGGTTCACGGCGTAGATGCGGTCTTGCCCGGCCAGGTTCCTGCCGGCGAAGAGGAATTTAAAATCTCTCCACCCGCCGAAGCCCACAATCATCGGGTCCGAGACATTACCAGGAATTCCAGTATCAACGTAGGACAGCAGTTGACCGTTTTGGTTCACAGCGTAGATGCGGTCTTGTCCGGCCAAGTTCTTGCCGGCGAAGAGGAATTTGAAATCTGTCCACCCGCCGAAGCCCACGATCACTGGATCCGAGACATTACCGGGAATTCCAGTATCAATGTAGGACAGCAGTTGACCGTTTTGGTTCACAGCGTAGATGCGGTCTTGTCCGGCCAAGTTCCTGCCGTCGAAGAGGAATTTGAAAACTTCCCACCCGCCGAAGCCCACGATCACTGGATCCGAGACATTACCGGGAATTCCAGTATCAACGTAGGACAGCAGTTGACCGTTTTGGTTCACAGCGTAGATGCGGTCTTGTCCGGCCAAGTTCCTGCCGTCGAAGAGGAATTTGAAATCTGTCCACCCGCCGAAGCCCACGATCACCGGATCCGAGACATTACCGGGAGTTCCGGTATCACCGTAGGACAGCAGTTGGCCCGGTGCTGCAAAGGCGACTGGCGAGTTGACGAAAAGCACCAGCTCCATTTCTTGCGGCAAGTAAAACGCGATGCTTTGTTCCATGTGACCAGATCCATCTGACCACGTACCAATCTTGGCGTAGTAGGTTCCCAGTGGCGTGGTCACAGTCCAATTGATTCCGAATCCGGCGTCGAGCAGGGTCTGAGCATCCGCTTGGCTCATAATCGTGCCGCTGCGCCGGAAGGAGCTCATGACAGCGAGAAACTCATCGACCGACATGTGCCAGCCTGCACCGCCGGCCATGGTTGTCAGGTCACCCGAATTCCAACCATTTCCCGAGACCGGGAAATTGTACGCGAGCGCATCAGCGGGCTCGTGATAGAGAGTCGGACCGGTGACACCGGCCGGAGAGAATAGCTTGGCTTTAACGAACGCTTGATAAGCTGAGAGAGTCACCGAATCCCAGATCTGGTCGATCAACTGGATCCCCAAACCGGGAACGATCCAATCCACCGGGATGTTGCCGTTAATGGTGGAGATTAAAATGCGGCACAAGCCGAAATTCATGTTCTGGTAAGAGTATTGACCGAGATGCGTAGTTCCACCCGCAACCTGTTCCTTCATAAACTCGTAGTCGGACTGTGATGAGGTATTTCCAAAGGCGAGGCCGGACGTATGGGTCATGAGCTGCCTGAACGTGATCAAATTGACGCTGGGCCCCTTGCTCCAGTAGCCCGGTAAAAAGTCGATGATCGGCGTGTCATACGACATGCCTTTGTCGTTCAAGAGTTTGGTCATGGCGATGGCGGTCACGATCTTGCTGAGGCTGGCGACATGCATCCTGACATCGGGCGTCCAGCTCTCGCTACCGTCCTGAGGTTCTTTCGCCCAGTTCCAATCGACCATCGCAAGCGTCGCCACACCGTCTAGGCGCAGACGTAGCGAGTAGCCGGTGGTTAAGTTGGTCAGAGCGGATTGCAGGGCATCGATAAATCCCTGAATATTGAGCTCATAGCTCAGGCCCGGTTGTGCAGGTAAGTGTTGAATTATCGGTGCGTCCTCCCTGCCCCGATCTGAAATTACGCCCACGACATTCTCAGGCCGCATCACATGTGCTCGGATCGCGGCTTCGTCGACTTTTACCCCTTGGATTCGCGCCAGAGCTGCGACCACATCTCCCGTTGCGCCTGGACCAATTGTTGGCTTACCTGGATTCAGCATAATCTCCTCTTAAATTCTTAGTTAGCCTCCCAAACTGCGGACAGTTTTCCTGCGGGTAAGAAACTATTAGTTTCGACTTAATTTTTTAGTTGATACTGATCTAGTTTCTTAGGAGACGGTTACCAAAAAGACTGTTTGTGGACAGTATGCTGACGAAGATCTCAAAGCTATACTACTTTCGGGTGCCCGGAACTCCTCTCCTATCGCTCAGAAAAGGCCCGAGCCAGCCAATAAGTCGGCCTTAGCGCCGCGATCTGATTGATGAGAAATGAGCAGGGTCCTAGCGTCACGTCTTTCAGATACGTCCCTTGCAGCTGGTTTGCCCTTGTTGCCTCTTCGCCCATAGGTGTGCGCTACCTCCTTATGCACGAAGCTCAAATCTAACGCCGCCCTGATCCGCCTTAGTGGGTGATCGTCCCGAACCCGCTTATCCAGATTAACCTGCTGACTCCAGAGCGGAACCTGCGAGTCTTCCTCGTCCATCATGGGAGATATACACTACCAAAGCGGTAGCTCTCAGAGCAACACTATACGGGTTATTAATTGGGCAACACACCCTATACAAAAGACGCGACCCTTTTCTTCCTCCCTCCCTTAAAAGCGCCAATCATGGCAGGGGCCGGGCGGACGAATTCGCGCATTAGACTAAAGCCACTTCGACGCTAGTCGTCGATCCGTCAATAGAATGTATGCGACCGTTCCGGCGTAGAACAGGAAACGTCCGGTTAGCTCCTCCATCATAGCAGCTAGAATCGTAGCAACGGCAAATATAAGGATCAGGATTCCGGCGCCCATTACCTGAGTCCGGCGAAAAAGAAACAAGATTGCACCGACAATTTCGACCGAGCCCAAGGCGATTTGGTGGATACCTGCGTGCCCGTCCAGATTGTGTGCCGCAACGATTGTCTGAGTGCTCGAGAAGCATAAAAGGCCGATGAATAGCCATCTGTATAACTCTAGCCAGGTGATGGCGCTCATTCTCAGTGCTCTGTGTGGTTTTGGAAGCATGAACGTCTTTCGCGCCAGCTCAGATCGAAGATGCTCGGTCGAATACCAGCGACTGAGTATAGCCTTTTCAAAGAGATCCGGATTTGCCTGCGCGAACGCTTGGAAGTCTTGATTCGTCAGCGTTCGCGATTCGCTCTGCTATCAAGGCGAGAAAGGCTACCGTGATTGTCTCGTGATAAACGTGCGGTTGCCCGGCTTTAATCGCCATGGTCCGGAGGCCGCAAGCAAATCGGGTGACCGCGTCGGTAAAAGAACGGCGCCGCAGCATCTCAAAGCCGAGACGAACGTAATCCCGATGCGGGAATTTTTCCGGATCGAGTTCACCCCGCTCGAAGCGAACGAGTTCCCAATCCGCATCCTCAGACATTAAAGTTCTCGGATTCATCTTCCATAAGTGCGTGGGCATCTTCGGAAGTCAGATCAAGGCCGTAGACGGCCTTTAACTTGCGGATTACCTCGAGCGAGGGTGCGGTGAACGCGCATTTTCCCTCAAAGGCATGGAGCACAATTCCCTCCAGAAGATCACCCAAGGAAATGTCTAAATGTTCAGCAAGGCCCTTCAGCACCTTGACCAACCGACGTTCGATGCGAACGCCGGTCTGGACTCTATGCACCGTTTTGATGGTACCAAGGTACCAAAATAGGCGGCGCTGTCAAGCGCTTCTTCTGACGGTTCTCCGGACCATGATGATCCAAGGATATTTGGTGGCAAGCCTGGTGAAACTTTCTTTTGCGCCGCAGATGTCTGATGGGTTAGACAATTGCTGGCAGCCCTCCTGGCCCGGGATGTTTGGCCACGGTCTGACAAAATGATAAGCTGTTTGAAAAACGTCACTTCAACAGATTCCCGGCCGACACGTGTTCTCGACCTTCAACGACGCTGAACAAGATGAAGGCAGATATTTTATTATTTTAGACCGAACCGACGATGTGATGAACGTGGCAGGACACCCATGGGGACTCGGAAAATGAACAGTAATAACTTGAACTATGTCTGCAGGATTGAATTTGCGAAACGCGGTTAAAGAAGAGGTCCCACTGCAGGTCGTGGGTACGATCAACGCCTATTGCGCTCGATTGGCCGAGCGCGTTGGATTCAAAGGGCTCTATCTCTCAGGGGCGGGGGCAGCCAATGCGTCGTTTGGATTGCCGGATCTCGGGATCACGACTTTGAACGATGTTTGTGAAGATGTTCGTCGGATCACCGCTGCGACGGAGGTACCGCTACTGGTTGATGCAGACACCGGGTGGGGAAGTGCATTCAATATTGCTCGGAGTGTTCGCGATTTAGCTCGTGCCGGAGCCGCAGGCTGTCACCTGGAAGATCAGGAGCAAGCCAAGCGATGCGGGCACCGCCCGAATAAAGTGATCGTTTCCGAAGGAGAAATGGTCGATCGAATCAAGGCGGCGGTCGATGCCCGCATTGAGGACCAATTTGTCGTGATGGCTCGTACCGATGTAGTCGCTTCGGAAGGAGTGCGGGCAGGCGTCGACCGTGCTTTGGCTTATACCGCAGCCGGTGCAGACATGATTTTCGCCGAGGCGCTCCATTCCCTGGAAGATTACCGGGCCTTCACCAAGGCGGTTCCGGTCCCGGTCCTGGCGAATATCACAGAGTTTGGAAAAACGCCGCTCTTCACGGTCGGGGAACTCAGAGAGGTTGGAGTTCGACTCGTGCTCTACCCGTTAAGCGCATTTCGCGCGATGAGTGCGGCGGCGGTTCGCGTGTACGAAACGATACGGAATAAAGGGACGCAAAGAGATGTCGTCGACCAGATGCAGACACGTGAACAGTTATACGACGTACTGAACTACTACTCCTTCGAAGAGAAGTTAGATAAACTATATTCCAAAGACCAAAAAGTTTGAATTTATGAGCGACGGCAAGCCAGTCAGTTCAGCCGGCGGGCTGCGCGGACAATCCGCGGGCTCGACCGCAATCTGCACCGTAGGCCAGGAAGGTGTCGGCCTGACCTACCGTGGTTATCGCATCGAGGACCTCGCGGAGAACGCCACTTTTGAAGAGATCGCCTACCTTCTGCTGGAGGGCGCTCTGCCGAACCGGCAGGAGTTGGACGACTTTAAGAACCGGCTGAAAGGGTTGCGATCCTTGCCGCCGGTGCTCAAGGAGGTGCTCGAGCGAATTCCGAAGGAGACTCAACCGATGGATGTCCTCCGCACGGGCACATCCATGCTTGGCGCCCTGGAGCCGGAGCGCGATTTCACGCAGCAGGATGCTATCGCGGAGCGGTTGCTGGGCTGCCTCCCCTCGATGCTCTGCTATTGGTATCATTTTACTCACGATGGCGGCAAACGGATCGAGCTGGAATCGGATGAGGAGACGTTCGCGGGCCATTTGCTGTCGCTGCTCCAACGAGACAAGCCGAGCGCCGAACACCGGCGCTGTATGGACATTTCTTTGATTCTCTACGCTGAGCACGAGTTCAACGCTTCCACGTTCACCGCGCGAGTCTGCGCCGCGACGCTGTCGGACTTCTACTCATGCATCACCGGCGCGATCGGCACCCTGCGAGGCCCGCTGCATGGAGGTGCCAACGAAGCCGCGATGGAACTGGTGTCAAAATTCAAGACGCCGCAACAAGCGCGCGAAACTGTAAGAGAGATGCTGGCGAGGAAAGAGAAAATCATGGGCTTCGGCCACGCTGTCTATCGATATTCTGATCCGCGCAATGCCGTGATCAAGGAGTGCGCGCGTAGACTGGCGGCTTCAGCAAAAGAGGGTGACGG
This sequence comes from uncultured Verrucomicrobiae bacterium, assembly GCA_963846195.1. Classification (GTDB taxonomy): domain Bacteria; phylum Verrucomicrobiota; class Verrucomicrobiia; order Chthoniobacterales; family JAFAMB01; genus JAFAMB01. The sequence goes on along the minus strand of CAWJVG010000011.1, from coordinate 146,352 downwards.
TTATCTCTTCGCAATTTCGGAGGAGGTCGAGACGGTCATGAGAGAAAAAAAAGGGCTCTTTGCAAACGCGGACTTCTTTTCAGCATCTTCCTACCACTTCATGGGTGTTCCGACGCCATTGTTTACTCCGATCTTTGTATTAGCCAGGGTGACCGGCTGGGCAGCGCACATTAAGGAGCAGCGCGCCAATAACAAACTGATCCGCCCAATGGGCGGCCGTCGCTCCGAAATTGACCCAGGCTAAAGCCCATGCGCGTCAACTTAGTTAACGGCTGCACGCCGAAGGCGTAAGACGAACTTAGCCCAGGGTGGAGCGAAGCGGAACCCTGGGTATTCGAATTAATATGCACACCGCTCTGAAGGAGCGGAAGAGACGAACACCGGGTCGCAGACTATCGCCGGCGCTATGGAAATACCGAGCGAGTCTTTATGGTCTCGGAGGCCAGATTCTTCCGCTCCTTCAGAGCTACGCCGCATCTTTTTTCACTACCCAGGGTTCCGCTATGCTCCACGCCTGGGCTAAGCTCCCACGCGCCTTCGGCGCTTAAGACTGCCGTTTAGGCGCTTAGGTTGACGCGCATGGGCTTTAGCCGGCATGCTGTCTTGGCCCGTCAGGCCGTACCCCTTCGGCGCAAAAAAGGGCCGCTCGCCAAGTCAGGCAAGTCCGTATTGATTGAGAAGACGTTTCGAAAATACCTTGGCGAACGCGCGAGTATTCTTCCTAATGTCCAAACTCCTGAGCAAAGCGGGGACGCTTTGCTTACGTGGGTCCTATAATGTTAGTTGACCGACAAATTCCGCGCTGACAGTCTCGAATTGGGCTATCTCGCCGGTCGGAAGTCCGCCGCTCACAATATAACAGCCGGACCCGACGAACTGTCTCGTCTGAGTATCAAATACCATTATACAGCGAAGTTCTGCGGGATCAATGCGGCGCGCGGAAGGCTGTTTAATAGTATAATCTTTGAGCTGATTTTTGGTCGGCTTTAGCGTTTCGACTGATATATAGCGATGCCTGCGGCGTGCCTTCGGCCCTTCTTTACGGCCAAGAGATAGGCGTCAACCTGTTGTTGCGCCTTGGTCTCCTGTTCCGGAGTTGGTGTATAGGAATACTCCGAATCGTAAATTCCGGCATAGTCGAAGTAAGATAAGCCCCAATAATGGTCGAGGTGACGATGATGCTCTTCAGGCTGTCCGTTCTCGTGGCTTGTTATGCCAGGCATGTGGCCAGCGGACGCGCCATTGGCAGAGTACAAAGGGGTAAACACGAAATATCCGCTTCCTACTAAAATTGGTATGTACGATTGCAATTTCATAAGGTCCAGGTTGTTCTTTTTTGCGAGGAATCCGGTGGATGACGCTTGGTTTGGAGTGGAGTGAGGGCGAATTTGAGAACAGATTCGCCCTCCTCCCGGAACTAGCTCTTCCGAGAATTCCGTCGAACTCGGGCTAGGTCTTAGTGATGATCTGGATCGGTGAGATTCGCGGTGTTCAACTTCCAGATGGTGATGGTGTTGGCGTTGTCGTCTACCGCCGCGAATCGAACCACATCGTCGGTGACTTGCACGATATTGAGTCCGAACGCCCCGCCTTGAGCCGGGTCAACCGCGAGTTGACCGATGAAATGGCCGTGCACGGTGAATTCCACGATCTCGCTAGGCTGATTCGGATCGGGATTGATTCCATCGCTATTGCTGACCAGCAGGTGCCCATTGGGCGCCAGAACCATGGCCAACGCCCCATGCAGGTGGACCTGGTCCCTGTAGATCAACTGGCCGCGACCTTTCGATTGATTTTCGTCGCCGGCATTTTTGACTGCGAAGACCTCATTGTCTCCTGTGGAGGCGACGTAGAGCACATCGTTGTGCGCATCGTAGGCCGATCCAGTGGGGCCGACCTCAAACGTGACGGGGTCGGGCCGATGTGTGTAGCCCGAGGCGATCAAGACAGCGCTCTTGACGACGACGTTGCCGCCGTCCAGGTCCAGGTCGAGACGCGACACTGTCCCCGACAGGACATTGGAAACGAAGACCATCACTTTATCTCCCTCGTCATGCACGGTGAAGTCCCATGGGCCTTGAATCATCGGACTGATAATGGTGTTGATCAGTATTCCGTGGGAGTTGATGAGCAGAAGTGAACCCGGTTTTGCCATCGGGGTACCGCCCCCGGTGGTCGGACAGTTGGCGACCAGCACAAAACCCTTTTTAAGCACAGCCAGGCCTGTGCTTAAGCCGAGCTGAGCATTTCCCTGGAAGAAAAGAGAGGTTTGACCGTTGGGAGCTACCTTGATAATGGTGGTGCCGGTTCCTTGAATATTCTGAGCGTCATTGAAGTTGGAGACTAAAAGATCCCCGGGTTGAGAAGTCCTCCGGCCGGAAAGCCATTCGGTACAAACGCGACCCCGTAGGGATTAACATCGCCGTTCGTCGGGATGGTAGATTCCACCAGAGTGGGAAAAGGAAGGATCTGTTGGTGCTGATCGTCGCTATCTGCCAAGGCGTGGTGGGCCGGCAGAACTCCAATTGCAGTAACGACTGCGCAAACGCGCGCGATCCGTCCGAGATTTACCCGGTTACGCATCGGCGTATAACTAGCTACCTCGCTGTTCGCGAGGTTCATATTATCAATTTTCATTTTCTAGGTATTAATTTTTTGCTTGTGCCGATGATGACATCAGTTCGTGCAGAGTTTCTCTGCTCAAAAGGCCAACCGCGACCTGAAGCGTAGTGTTTAGTTAGTTGTGCCTGGACTTCGACTAGCAAAGGTCCGGGCTTACCCTGCCTCGCATCCTCGAGCCGTGCTTACTATCTCCAACGAAGTAAACGGTCCGATCCCTCTAAAAATATTTGGCGAGAGAAAAATTTTTTTGAGTCCCCCATTTCCGATGGAATTCAGCGGGCTTTAAAAAGGCCGACCTAATCGGCCCTATCGATTCAGATAGGCTTTATCATAGGCGTCCCGCCTGTGTTCATGTCTCGGCGCCCACGGCGACGCTGCCAAGGCCAGGACAAAGAGGGCTGCTCTTCGTTCGCGGCAAGCTGCGCTTTGCCAGCGTGATCCCAATGCGAATCAGGATCCGACCTCAGCGCGCTCTGGGGGTTGAAGCCGGCGCCCGGGGACACACAGGCGAGACGCCTAGTGGCTACTTTGGACTGACTGCCGTGCGTACCTCTCAGCTGGAGAAGAGGGCCGGAAAAAGAGACCGGTCTCCCGGGACGTTCGCACCCAAGGAGCGTTCTCCGCAAAAAAAATGCCGAAATTTTGAGGGATCCGGCGTTTTTCCTCGTTTAAATGAGAAAGGAGAGTGAACAGAGGAATGCTTGCTGTATGGTTTAGGAGGGCAAAATGAATGAATCACGTTTAGACGAGGATCTCGAAGCTCTTGCGAAACGTCCGCGAACTAATCTGCCGGCCGACTTTAATGCGGGGGTTTGGTCAAAAGTTCAAAGCCGCGAGAGGGCATCCGGTGCCAGAGGAGGAAGCTGGCTTCAAAGGTTTCTGCCGACGTTGGCGGCGCCACAATGGGCAGTCGCAGGGTTCGCGCTTGCAATTCTGGCCGGGTGGTTTTTAGGGCGAATGACAACAAGTCCGGGAGCGAGTGCGACCGACGCCAGACTAGCTGCATCTGTGACGGGCGAAGTGATCGATATGGCTTGTTATTTTGACAATGGGTCAAGCGGACCAAGTCACGCCGCTTGCGCAAGAATGTGCATTGCCAGCGGGCTTCCGGTCGGGCTGAAGGCGAAGGATGGAACCATCTACGTGCTCATAGGCAAGCAGGAGCCGCCGAGTCCCCAACCGGCTCCGATGCATGAATCGCTCAACGCCGAGTTGGCGCCTTACGCCGCAAAAATTGTGACTGTCAGCGGTACCGTTGTCAGGAAAAAGGGGATGAACGTCATAGAGAACGCCCAGCTTCTCGGCGAAGAGGCTTTCAATATTCCCTCCTTCCGCCAGTCCGGCTCGGACCGGCCTTGCCGACTCGGACCGGCTTGCTGGCGGCTAGGAGAGGAAACGTATCGGCGGGTCGGCGTTTGAAAAGCTTCGCCTTACGCCGATGCGCGCGGCGCATTTCCCCTAAAACCCCATTTTACTCATTTTTTCTAGGAGAAGTTTGCGAGCGCGATAGACGCGCATCCCGACCGCCTTCAAAGAAATTCCGAGCAGTTCTGCGGCTTCGGCCTGCTGGCGGTCCTCCAATGCAGTTAAGATGAATGCGTCTTTGAGCTCTTCAGGGAGTTCGCCAATCGCCTTTTCCAAAGCCCGTAGTTCCTCGCGACGGTCGGTTTTTTGGTCCGGACCGCCCTCTGTCTCCACAAGCAGACTTGGGTCTGTACCTTCCTGCGTTGGAGCGTCAATGGACGCCGTTCGGAGTGAATACTGGTAAGCTCGGCTTCTCAGATGATCGCGGCAGAGGTTCAATGCGATTTGGTACAGCCACGTTGTGAACTTGGCCGTCGGCCGAAATTTTTCGATGTTGAAGTAGGCCCGGACAAAAGTCTCCATGGATAGCTCCAGTGCGTCCGCTTCGTTGTGGACAAGCCGCGATACGAAACGAAATAACCCCTCCCGGTGTCGCTCCATCAACGCGTCTAGCGCCTGGTCTTTGCCCACCTTCAGCGCCTGAACCAAGGTAAGATCCGGGTCCTCTTGTTTCATATAGCTCGGTCGTCACGTTCGGCTTCGTCGAAGGCGACTATTGTAAGCTGTCACCGCCGATATCCTAAGACGAATCTTCAATAATCACCGCTCCCATGGCCGCGCCGACCAGTTCTCGCCGTCGACACTCCTTTTCTTGCGGTACGCAGAACTGGGCATATTCAGAGGTCCGTATGGAAACGCCACTCTTTCTTTTTGCCCATGGCGCCGGTGCACCTGCTTCGCATCCGTGGATGCGAGGTTGGAGCGAGAGACTGGCCACCCTTGGGACCGTCGCCGCTTTTGACTATCCGTATATCAAAAGCTTGCGCAAACGTCCTGATCCGCTGCCGAAGCTCGTGGAGGCCCATCGTGAGGCGCTCGCCCAGGCTCGAGAGGGACACATCGGTCCAATTGTGCTGATCGGCAAAAGCCTGGGGGGACGGGTTGGATGTCACGTGACATTGAAAGAAGAGGTTGCAGCGGCAATCTGCCTGGGTTACCCGCTGTGCGGCGCGGGCGATCCGGCCAAGCTGCGAACGGAAGTGCTCCGTGCAATGTCCACGCCCGTCCTGTTCGTCCAGGGCACACGTGACCGGCTTTGCCCGTTGCACCTGTTGGAGAGCGCAAGGAAAGAGATGAAGGCGGTAAATCAACTCCACATCGTTGAAGGGGGGGACCATTCACTACTTGTCACCCAAGCTCGACTCAAGGCGTGTGGCGAAACCCAGAATATCGTCGACCAGCGCGTCCTCGAGGCTATTCGAATTTTCATTCAAGAAGTAATTGTCGGCGGAAGTTGCCGGGCAGATTGAAATCTGGTACGGCGCGGGATGGTCCAAATACTGCCGCATCGCCTGTCCTAGGAGTTTGCCAGTGGCCACGACGCCATGCTGATTTCCCCGGAGGCGTTGACCAAAGTGCTCGTCGGCTTCGACTGATCCTTCATGCTACATTGAAGTCGCGTCGCCATCTGTCCGCTGGGCGCGATTGTTAAGAACCGGATCACTCGAGGCCTGAGGGGAGGGAGGCTGGACGCTCACGCGCGTTCTGACCAAATGAGTTGGATGCTTTTCTTGCATATAGGAGATAAGCGCTTCACGGACATCACACCTCAATGTCCACAGTTTATCGGGATCCGCCGCGCTGACCAGGGCGCGGATCTGGATCGAAGTTTCTTTCGCGTCGGTGACGACCAGGGACTTTACCCGCCTATCCCACCCTGGATGCGTGTCAACGTATCGGAAAAACTCCTCTCTGAGTTCCCCCACGGGCACATGATAGTCGAAGTAGAGGAATACCGTTCCAAGCAGTTCGCAAGAACGGCGCGTCCAGTTCTCGAACGGTTTCTCGAGGAAGTAGCTGATTGGCACAACGAGACGTCGCTCGTCCCACAGATGGACGACAACGTAGGCCAGCGTAATTTCCTCCACTTTTCCCAACTCACCCTCTAAAGCCACAAGATCGTCCAACAGGATGGGTTGCGTTAGTGCCAATTGAAATCCGGCGAAGAGATGGCCGAGCGAGCGCTGTACCACGACGCCGGCCAGGACGGTGATCAGGCCCGCCGATGCTAACAGACTTGTTCCGAGGTGGCGCAACGGTTCGCAGAAAATCATTGCAGTCGCGACCGTCAGGAACGCCAAAACGAACAGGATTGCCTTGCGCAGGGCAGAAACCTCTGTGTAAAGCGCGCGGGAGCGAACATCAACGCCTCCTCGAACTCGGTGGGCCTGGATGATCTTGTCTGCGGCTAAACTAACCTGGCGGCAGGCAAGGTAACCAGTCGCCAATATTACCAGCGCGGTGATGATGTCCCGGGAATTAGCCGTGATGTACGACGGGAGACCGACTCGACTCAGCGCGAAGACTGTCGCTACCAATGGGATCCCGACCTGCAGCGCGTCCGCGCATAGAACCGCGACGACGCTTTCCCAATGGGAGGAGTCGCCGGCCGCTGAAGCACGGAGTCGCCGATTCGTGACATAGATTAGCCTGCCTCCTAAGGAACTGAGCGCCAGGATCGTGATTGCCTGGAGGATCGCGGCCTGTCGATCGGGCGTCGCCCAGCCCGGTCCCAGGGCGGAGGCAAGCAATCCATTCAAGTGCCAGGCCAGGAGGGTGTACACACCACAACCCCATATCCAAAGGTCGAACCGGGTCAGCAGCGCCCGAATTACGGCCGTTTTTGTGGCTTGGTCGTTGACCAGAGAGAGGCGGTCGACCCGGAGATTTTTTGCGAGCCGATCGAGTGCATGCTGGATGACCAACAGGACCGCGAGGTGCAGGAGGCCGGCTGCTATCTGGCTAAAACTCAATCCGCTCATAGTCTTGGTCTAGATTTGTGTGCAATCACTTCTCTTGATCGCCGTTTGGTCCAGCGCTTACGCCGCCGGCTGGAGTATATAGCGCGAATATCTCAGAGGCCAAAGAGCCGGTGCGATATTCGAACCACATTTTACGCTTGGTTCACGCAGTTGCTTGTCTTAAGAGTGCTGCGTGATAAGAGAAGCGGTTCGCAGCGACGCCGTAATGGCTGTCCCGCTGATCCTGCAAGCGATCGGTGACATCGCGTTTGTCCTGACCGGAACGACCAATAGCCGGGAAACAGCCTCCATTTTAGAGGGCTTTTTTGGGCAGGAGGCTACACGCATCAGTTTTCAGAATGCTCTTGTCATCGAAAATGGAGGGCAGTTGGTGGGATTGGCTATCCTCTATGATGGCGCCAAAGCCCGAGACCTCGACTTACCGCTCGAGCGTGCCGCTGCCCAGAAGTCGGGAGATGCCAGTTACTGTATCCCCACCGAAGCGGAAGCGTCGGAGTTTTACCTTGATACTCTCAGCGTGTGCCCCTCTTGCCAACGGAGAGGGTGGGGTCGCAAATTGATCGAGGCGGCCTGCGATCGGGCCCGCAAACTCGGACACAGCCATCTGGCGCTCCTGGTCGACGTTGATAACGCGACGGCTAAAGGGTTGTACGAGCGGTTAGGTTTCTGCGCGGACTACAGGAAGTGGATCGCGGGACACGAATATTTTCATATGGTGCGGAGTCTGTGATGAGCCTGAAGTTCCCCTACATCCTTCGTATCAGTGAAAAGGCGAGACATGTGCGGTTCCAGGTAAGTGTGGAAAAGGGTTTGGAGGTCGTCGTGCCGAAGCGGTTTAGCGTGTCACGGGTGCCGTCGCTCGTGGAAAAGAACCGCCAATGGATTGAACGGGCTTTCGAAAAGACAAAGGCCTTCCAGGGACCGGTCGGTCCAATCCGGGAATGGCAGGTGCCAGAAGAGATTACGTTTCGGGCTCTGGCGTTGACATGGGAGGTGGTGAGCTGCCATAACGAAATGAAGTCGGTGGTTGTGCGGGAGAAATCCCGGACAGTTCTTCTATTGCGCGGCGCAACCGAGGAGGCCGCCGCCTGGCAGAAAGCCTTGAAGCGCTGGTTAACCGACAAGGCGAAGGAGCATCTGATTCCTTGGCTCGACCGGGTAAGTAACGAAACTAAACTGGGTTACTCATCGGTAGCAATCCGCCAGCAAAAGACCCGATGGGGCAGTTGTTCTTCGCGGCGCTTGATCAGCCTCAATGCTCGACTGTTGTTTTTGCCCCCGGACCTGGTCACCTACGTGCTGGTACATGAGTTGTGTCACACCAAGCATCTAAACCATAGCTTCAGGTTCTGGCGATTGGTCGAGTCTTATATCCCTGACTATCGGCAATTGGACCGGCGACTGCGCGATGGCGGCCGATTCGTGCCAGGATGGCTGACATCGTGTTAGCCCCCGACGAGCTTCAGGCTCAAAGCCGGGCTACGCTTTCATGGTCAATGCCGCGCGTAATTCCACCTGCTTTCTGATTTGGCAACTGCGAATGTCTTGAACTCTTGCAATTCCGCTGCCATAAGCGACGGCTAGACATGACTAAGACCGAACTTCAAGTCGCACTAGCTGTAGCCACGCAGACCAACAAAAAGATTGCGGGAGTATTCCTCGAGACGCTGAGTACTATCGCCTACAAAGAGATTAAAAAGAGCGGCGAATTTGTCCTGCCCGGGTTTGGAAAGCTCGTAAAGCAGAAGAGAAAAGCGCGCACCGGCTTCAATCCGAAGACGCAGCAGAAGATCAAGATTCCAGCTAAAACCGTCGTCAAATTCCGAGTCGCCAAGGCGGCAAAGGACGCGGTTCTCGGTGTAAAAAAATAGTCGATTCGTTTCCTCAGGAGCAATCCACAGGCTAGCGCGCGTGAAGATTTGAGAAGAAAATCACGTTCGGTGGACCCTCGCTTTTTTCAGAGAAGGAAATCCACCTTCTTTAAGTGCGCCGCCGACCGGCGTTTGCCGTCGGTTCGATAACCTCACCCTGTCCGACAATGATTTGACCGGTATACAAATCTCGCACCGATGCGAGCTTAAGGTGCTTCCTGGGTTGCACCCGGCTGCGAAATCGCTCATAAAACGCCCAATGTTTTCGCATATCGTTATTTTTTGGGTCGATCCGGCGCAACCCAACGCTGCGGATGAAGTGGTCGCCAACGCAAAGAAATACCTCCCTTCAGTTCCCGGGGTCGTCGATTTCCATGCCGGCAAAATGGTACCTAGCCATCGCGGGGTCGTCGATCAAAGTTACCAGGTTGGACTGAACATCCAGTTTGAGACGAAGCAAGCGCAGGACGAATATCAAGATCATCCGCAGCATTTGGAGTTTGTGGCGAAGTCCAAGACGCTTTGGATAAAGGTCGTCGTGTACGATTTCGAATGAAGCGTCCATTTCTACCTCAAAGAAGAAAGCAAAGACATGACAACAAAACTGGATGGAAAAGTCGCATTGATTACGGGCGCGAGCGCAGGCATCGGACAGGCTTGCGCGCGCCTCCTGGCCCAAGCAGGAGCAAAGCTTGTCCTCACCGCACGACGCCAGGCGCGTCTTGATCAACTCATACAAGAAGCCGAAAAGCTCGGTGTCAAGGCGATCAGTGTGATCGGCGACGCTCGGCAGGAAAGCACAGCCTTAAACACGGTCAAAGCCGCCATCGAAACTTTTGGGCAGATCGATATCCTGATCAATAACACTGGCGTCGGCAATTATAAGAAACTGATCGACACCAGCGCCGAAGAGTATGACGACATGATGGACACCAACGTGCGCTCAACGTTCTTGTTCACGCGGCACACCGTTCCGGTCATGCTCAAACGGAAAGAGGGCACAATCCTTTTGATCTCGTCCATGGCCGGTATTTATGGGTTTGCAGGCGAAGCGGTATACTGCGCAACGAAGTTTGCACAAGTTGGCTTTGCGCAAGCGCTCGACAAAGAACTGCGCACCGAAGGGATCAAGGTTGGCGTCATTTGTCCCGGCGGGGTTAAGACCGAGTTCGCCATTGGCCGAGGGCGAACGGAGGAGAGCGTCAGCCAGTCAAAAATGCTTGACCCGGAAGACGTTGCTGGCGCTGTCTTATTGGCTTGTACGCAATCGGCCCGCTCGCGAATTATCGAGATTCAGATGCGCACGATGGCAGAATCGCTTGCATGACTTGCGGTTGGGCATCGACACCGAAGATGTAGCTTTTGACAAGTTGTCAAGCCGTTCGGATATTTCAAGCAGTGAGCAATCTGGATCTAAATGACTTACTCGAAGGCTGGCCGCACGAGCCGGGGCAAGTAAAAGCCCGAAAGATCGTCGGACGCGACGGCTCCGAAAAAATCCAGCTCAGGATCGATCTCGGCCTGATCCAAATGGAGCTGAATGGACGTCCGGATGGAGTTCGGCCGCATGGTTTCGAATCGTTGTTACATTATCACCAGGCTAAATCAGCGATGGTTAAGACTGGTGATCAGGGATACGCGCTTACGGAATCAGACGTGGCGGCCTTGCAACAGGAGGGCGCTCAATATTACCATCGCTACTTGAGCCTGTTTCAGCTCCGGGATTTTCAAAACGTGATTCGGGATACCGAACGTAATCTGGAGATGTTGGATTTTGTCAGCGAACATGCGACCGATGAAGATTCCAAATGGAACCTGGAACAGTTTCGGCCCTATGTGATCATGATGAATACGAGAGCCAGAGCGTCGCTGGAGTTGAAGGATGGCAACACGGGCGAGGCGGTACAGTTGGATCGAGAAAGGCAAAGCGAAAATTGAAACCTTCTATCGAACGATCGGGCAGCCGGAATGGATCGAGTCGAGCAATGAGCTGGCTTTCTTGAGTGACTGGCTGAAGGAGGTTCGCGATGCTGTTCCGCTGACGCCTTTGGAACTCATGGAGCGTGACTTGAAGCGCGCCATTGCGGATGAAGCATACGAGCGCGCGGCGGAACTACGTGATGCAATCCGGTCCCTGCGGATCTCCAAGAGATTGCCGGGTGAATCGATCGATCATTAAAAGCTGCCGGGGTGGCAGCTTCTTTATGAAAATTCTCCGAGTTCTCTTGGTTGCTCTGTTGGTGTGCGGCGTCATTGTCTGGTTTGGCGCCTGGCGCGCAGCGGCCACGAACGACGGGTACAGCCTGACTCTACGAGAAGCCAATGAACACAAGATTCTCTTGATCACCGTCGGAAGCGAACCGCGAACCCTTGATCCTCAGGAAGCGCAGGGGGTAACGGAGCATCACATTATCATGGCGATGATCGAGGGATTGGTTGCGCCCAGCATCGACGATCAATCCAAGGTTGTCCCCGGCATGGCGGATCGTTGGGAACACAATGATGATTATTCTGTCTGGACCTTTCATATCGGCGAGGACCGCAAATGGTCGAACGGCGAACCAGTTAAAGCCGGGGATTTTGTGTTCTCGTACAAGAGAATGCTGACGGCTTCATTTGGCGCGCAGTACGCCGAAAACCTCTTCATTTTGAAAGGAGCGGAGGACTATTACAACGGCAAAACCACTGATTTCGGTCAGGTCGGAGTGAAAGCTCTCGATGATCACACGTTGCGAATCGAGCTGGTGGGGCCCACTCCGTATCTGCTTTCTCTGGTCCAGCATGACTCCTGGCTTCCGGTCTCTCCGACTGCGGTTTTGAAATTTGGAAACATCGACACCCGCGACAGCAAATGGACGCGGGCGGAGAACTATCTGGCGAATGGTCCGTTCAAGATGAAGAGCTGGCATCCAAACGACGTCATTGAGGTTGTCCGGAATCCGCTCTACTGGGATGCGGCGAATGTAAAATTGAATGGCATCAATTTTTATTCGATTGAGAATTTGAATACGCAGGAGCGCGCATTCCAGGCGGGGCAATTGCATAAGACCGACCAGATACCCTCTGGATAAAGTGCCTTATTACCGCCGCGCGCATCCCGAAATCATCAGGATCGATCCGTACGAAGGCGTCTATTTTTATCGCATCAACATCGCCCGGAAACCGCTGGACAATCCGAAGGTTCGATTGGCGCTGAATCTTGCGGTGGATCGAGACGCGATCGTGAAAAATATCCTGCGAGAAGACCAAAAACCGGCCACCGGATATACGCCGCCGGGAATGGGTGGGTACGAGCCGCTGAAGAAGATAACGTACGATCCGGCGCGTGCGCGTCAGTTGCTGGCTGAAGCGGGTTATCCAAACGGGAAAGGGTTTCCGAAATTCACGATCCATTTCAATACGCTGGAATCCCATCGGGCGATCGCGGAAGCGATCCAGCAGATGTGGAAGGAAGAGCTGAATATTGATGTCGCGCTCGAGAATCAGGAATGGAAGGTCTACCTGGACACCCAGAACAATAAGAACTATGACCTCTCGCGTTCCGCCTGGATCGGAGATTTCATGGATCCGGTCACGTTCCTGAGCATGTGGACGACCGGTAACGGCAACAACAATACGAATTGGGGGAGCCCGAAGTTTGATGCGCTCATCGAGCAGGCGGCACGGACGGGTGATCCCGTGCGGCCGCTTCCAGATTCTCCATGACGCCGAAGACATTTTTCTGAGCGAACTACCGATCGTGTTGGTGTACTGGTACACTAACGCGTATTTGTTGCAGCCGTCTGTTCAGAATTGGAATCCGCTCGTGCTGAGTAACCACAACTACAAGTATATCGATCTGAAGGGTGAGCGCGATTTAGCCAAATGATAAAGATCATCGTCGGGCGGTTACTCCAGCTAATTCCGGTGCTCTGGATCATCCTGACGCTGACTTTTTTCATGTCAAAAGAGGTACCGGGTGGCCCGTTCAGCGCGGAACGTCAGGCCACGCCGGAAGTTATTGCGAGACTGAATGCCTATTACGGCCTTGATAAGCCGCTTTGGGAGCAATATTTCGGTTACCTGGGCAAATTTATTCGATTCGATTTAGGCCCCTCCTATACGTATCAAAGCGAGTCGGTTAACGAAGTGATTGCCCGTTCCTTTCCGATCTCGTTACAGATCGGGACTTTGGCCTTTTGTATTGCCTCGGTGCTAGGCATCACCGCCGGAGTGATCGCGGCCGCGAACAAGAACAAGCTTTGGGACTATTTTCCGATGTCGTTGTCGATGCTTGGGATCTGTCTTCCGACCTTTGTCTTAGGGCCGATACTCGCATTGCTCTTCGGTCTGGTGCTGAAGCTGGCACCGGTCAGTGGTTGGTATGGGCTGAGTTATGTGCCGTTCCATCCGATGATCATGCCGGCCGTGACGCTTGGGCTGTTTTATTCCGCCTACATCGCCCGTTTAACTCGAGGCGGGATGCTTGACATCTTGAATCAGGATTTTATCCGGACGGCTCGTGCAAAGGGAGTTCGTGACCATGAGATCATCTTGAAACATGCACTCCGCGGCGGGTTGCTTCCTGTCGTGGCATTTCTCGGTCCGGCCTTTGCCGGGCTCCTCAGCGGTTCCTTCGTCGTGGAGAAGGTTTTTAACGTCCCGGGCATTGGCCAGGAATTTATCAAGTCTGTCTTCAATCGTGACTATCCGCTTGTCTTGGGAACAGTTGCTTTTTTCGGAGTTCTGATCGTGGTTTTTAATTTGGCCTCGGACATTCTTCAGACGCTGATGGACCCAAAATCGCGAAAATAGGAAAATGAACTCTGCCGCGACAGCGTCGATTGAGCCCGCTCCGATCCGAGTCGATCAATTGGAGCAAGGTACGTCGCTCTGGAAGGATGCGTGGTATCGCCTTAGAAAGAATCATATCGCTCTGTTTGGTCTCTACGCGTTTTGTGTGATCGCGCTTCCTTTGTCTGGTTGGTCCGTTTTTCACCGGGTACACGTACGAGCAGACGGAGATCAGTCTGAAAGCAAGTGCGCCGATGGAACCGATCTTTTTGCGTTCCGAAACTTTCAAAACAGGGGAGCCGAGAAAAGGCTTCGTCGCGCTCTCAAATCTCGAGGACGAATTCCTGGATAAAACGCAAATCGGATCGCAAAGAGATCGTTGATAAAATTGCCAAAGGCGAAACTTACCGCGAAGGCAAGATCACCTACGGATCGTCCAATCGACGTCATCTGTTCGGCACTGATCCACTCGGTCGAGATTTGTTGACGCGCGTTTTGATCGGAGGCCGGATCTCTCTGGCGGTCGGTTTCGCGGCGACGATCGTCTCGGTTTGCATCGGGGTTTTGTGGGGTGCGATTGCGGGCTTTCTAGGCGGGAAGACGGACACGGTGATGATGCGTTTCGCGGATATTCTTTACGCATTGCCCTTCACGGTCATCGTTATTCTGCTGATGGTGATGTTCGGGAGGAATATCATCCTTCTCTTTGTCGCGATCGGGGCAGTGGAATGGCTTACCATGGCTCGTATCGTTCGCGGTCAGATCATCTCGCTGAAAAACCAGGAATTTATCGAAGCAGCAATTTCACTGGGACTTCCTGGCCACCGGATCCTGTTTCGCCATCTGATCCCAAACGTGTTGGGACCAATCATTATCTACGCCACGCTCACCTTTCCGGAAGTGATGCTTCTGGAGGCGGTCCTGAGCTTCCTCGGTCTTGGAGTACAACCCCCGCTCAGTTCCTGGGGCGTATTGATCGATGAGGGATCCCGGACGATGGAGACGTCGATCTGGTTACTGGTTTGCCCGGCGTTTTTCTTCTCGTTGACGCTCTTCTCATTGAATTTTCTCGGAGATGGTCTTCGGGACGCACTCGATCCAAAATCATCGAAAGATTAATGGGTCAGAAGTCAGGATTACAGGAGTTCAGGAGGCAAAACCCTGCAGCATCGAAATAAAATGTTACGACCTGAATCGAATGCAAAAGGAACGAAATGGCACGATCGACCAGGGGAAATCCGCCGCTCCATTCTGTAACTCTGAACTCCTGTAACTCCTGAATTCTGTTTCATGTCGCTTCTCGAAGTTGAAAATCTCCGGACCTATTTTTATACGCGAACTGGCGTGATCCGTGCAGTGAACGATGTCTCCTTTTCGCTGGGTCGAGGTGAAACACTGGGAATTGTGGGCGAATCGGGATCTGGCAAATCGGTGACCTGTTATTCGATCCTCGGCCTGATTCCCAAGCCGCCCGGAAAGATCGTTTCCGGTCATGCAAACTTCGGTGGCGTGGACTTGCTCAATTGCCCGGAACCGGAGTTGCGGCGTATTCGCGGCAAAAGAATTTCGATGATCTTCCAGGATCCGATGACCTCGCTGAACCCGTACATGCGGATCTCAGATCAGCTTGTCGAACCGCTATTGGTGCATGAAAAAGTAAGCCGGTCAGAGGCGCTCGCAATGCGATCGCCAGCTTGGAAGAAGTGGGCATCCAGGACGCGGGGAGCCGGATCAATCTTTATCCACACCAGTTCTCCGGAGGTATGCGTCAGCGGGTCATGATTGCGATGGCCTTGATCAGCCGGCCGGAGATTTTGATTGCCGATGAGCCGACAACCGCTCTGGATGTCACGGTGCAGGCGCAAATTCTTGAGCTGATCAAGCAGCGCCAGAAAGACTTGGGAACGGCAGTGATATTCATCACGCACGACCTCGGCGTCGTCGCGTCATTCTGCAAAGACGTCAATGTCATGTACGCCGGGCGCATCGTCGAGTCGGCGTCAACGGACGAAATATTCGCTCGTCCGATGCATCCCTATAACGCGGCGCTTCAACAATCGATTCCGGCGTTGCATAAGAAAGGGGAGCTCTTGTTCACGATTCCCGGGCTGCCACCCGATCTCACGATGGATCTTCCTGGATGCTCGTTTGCCCCGCGCTGTGCTCACGCAACCGACACTTGCAAAGAGCAATCTCCTTCGCTCGCCGAGATCGTTCCGAGCCACCGAACGGCATGTGCCCGGTTCCAGCGAGGTGAGATCTCGGATGTCCGGATCTAGCAGCGTTGTTCCGGCCCTATGAGCGCTTTCCTGGAAGTCGACCATCTGAAAAAATATTTCCCGATCTATAAGGGTACGGTTTTTCGTCGAGCAGGTTGGATCGGTCAAAGCAGTCGACGGCATCGATCTTCAGCTCAAAACCGGTGAGATCCTCGGCCTCGTAGGCGAGTCGGGTTGCGGAAAATCGACGCTGGCTCGTACGATCATGCAGCTGATGCCGATCGACCGACGGAGCGGTCGTTCTGGAAGGACGAGATCTTTCGAAAATCAGCAAACGGATGATCCGGGCGGAACGAGTGAATTTCCAGATGATTTTCCAGGATCCGTACGCTTCGCTCAATCCGCGAATGACGGTGTTCGACATGCTGGCGGAAGCGATCCGGACGAGAGAAAAGTTCAGTGGCAAACTGCTGGTGTCAAAGGTGGCCGAGCTCATGACGACAGTTGGGCTGCCGCCCAATCAAATGCGGCGGTATCCTCACGAGTTTTCCGGCGGTCAACGCCAGCGTATTGCCATCGCTCGAGCTCTGGCGCCTGAACCGAAGCTGATTATCGCGGATGAACCGGTCTCGGCCTTGGATGTCTCGATCCAGTCTCAGATCCTGAATCTGATCTTGAGGTTGTGCCGGGAGCGGGAGCTGACGATGATTTTCATCTCGCATGATATCTCCGTGGTAAAATATATTTCCGACCGTATCGCGGTGATGTATTTAGGTCGTCTGGTTGAACTGGGGCCAGCTGCGGAAGTCGTCGAGAGGCCTCTGCATCCATACACTAGGGCGCTTATATCGGCGGTCCCGGTGCCCGATCCACAAGTGGAGCGCGCGCGTCGGCGTATTATTCTGGAAGGCGATCCCCCGTCGCCCACAAATCCTCCGCGCGGTTGCGCGTTTCATCCTCGTTGTTCGTACGCAATCGAGGCGTGTAAATTGCAACGCCCGGAGCTCGAAGAGAAAGAACCTCATCGGCTTGCAGCCTGTATTCGGGTCGGAGAAATCTGAGGTGATCCGGGGGGCGAAAAGGATTGATTTCGCCGGATCCTTTAGATAAACAGAGAAAAGTTTCTCCCCCTATGCAAAGACCTGGCGCGGGCGTTATCACGACCACTCAGGATGTCGATTCCCTGGAATTTGACTGGGGCAAAATTCATTTTCTGAGCGAGCCTGCCGTGACTGGAGCAAAGAGCTTCAGTTTTGGCCTGGTTGACCTGGCAGAGGGAAAAGGTCACGCACGACACAATCATCCCGGCTCTGAAGAAATTATTTACGTCGTCTCCGGAGAAGGCGAACAAATGGTCGATGATCGACCACCGGTGAAAGTCAGCGCTGGTTCGAGCATTTATATTCCGGCGGACGTTTACCATTCCACGCTCAATACCGGAACGGAAACGTTGAAACTCATCGTCGTCTATTCCCCGGCTGGACCGGAACGATTGCTACGCGATATTCCCGGCTGCAAGGTCGTCCTGGCGGCGAGCTGACCGGAGAAGCTAGAGCCGCGGTATCTGGTAGAGGCTCTCGGTCCTAGCCGTGGGGACCACGCCCGCGACCCGGTCGGACCGCCACTACCAAGCCTTAAGCCCAACGCTTCGAGGTTAATGACCTAAAATCGGATGGGGTTTATAGGGCGCCGCGAGGGAGGCTAGTTCGTCATGACTCAGTTTTAGTTCGGTGGCCTTGATTGCATCTTCAATATGATGCGCTTTTGTGGCGCCGATAATTGGAGCTGTAACGCCCGGTTGTTGAAGAACCCAGGCGAGCGCAACCTGCGCATTTGGTACGCCTCGTTTTTTTGCTATCGCGGTCACCTGTTCGACGACTTGGAAATCGTCCTCTTTGTAGTAAAGGCCATGAGCGAATTCGTCCGATTTCGCGCGGACCGTTTCGCCTTTGTCCTCTAATCGTCGGTTGCCTGCGAGGAACCCTCGAGCCAAGGGACTCCATGGAATCAATCCGATTCCTTCGGCTCGACAAAGCGGGTTCATCTCACGCTCTTCTTCCCTGTAAACCAGGTTGTAGTGGTTCTGCATGGAAACAAACCGCGCGTAACCATGTCGATCCGCCAAGTACAAAAATTTAGCGAACTCCCAAGCGTACATGCTTGAGGCGCCGACATACAGGGCTTTTCCCTGGTCGATAACATCAGTCAATGCTTCCAGAGTCTCCTCGATGGGCGTCGTGGAGTCGTATCGATGAATCTGATAAAGATCGACATATTCGACTCCCAAGCGCTTCAAGCTGGCATCAATGGCGTGGCGGATGTGCTTTTTTGAAGTGCCGCGCTCATTTTTCGTTTCGCCCATCGGATTGTATACCTTTGTAGCGATCACCACCTGCTCGCGTTTGACACTGAGCTTTTTCAGCGCGCGACCGGTGACTTCCTCGCTGGCACCCACGGAGTACATATCCGCGGTATCAAAAAAGTTGATTCCTGCGTCAAGGGCTTGCCGAAAAAACGGGAGTGCTTCAGGCTCCTCTAAAACCCAATCCCGCCATTTTGACGATCCGTAACTCATGCAGCCAAGACAGATGCGTGATACCTTCAGGCCAGTATTTCCAAGGGGTACGTATTCCATAATGTTCCTTTCGAGATGAACTCCTCGCTGCGGCGAGCCCTCGATGCAACCACGGGCCTCTTGGGAACACCAAAAATAACGGGGTCCCGGTTCTCGCGAATTCGCCGGGCGGGATTGAGGAACGCATATCTGTTCTGGTCGAAAAGCGAATGATATTCTGGATCACTCACTTCTGGCGCTCGGTTTCCTTTTGGTTGAGATTTATTTGCTGGCCCTCAGACGTTCCGGTGACCCAAAGCAACAGAGTGATCGTGGAACCCTTCGCGTTGTCTGGATCCTCATCACCTCTGGTTGCCTGATTGGGTTTTTGGCTTGCGCCTAAGGTCTCTTTTTTGAACTGGCCCCGATGGCTTGGCGATTGTTCTCCTTGGCGATTTGCTGGTGATAGGCGGTACCGCCCTGCGGATCTGGTCCATCGTCCATCTTGGAAAGTTTTCACTGTGGACGTCGCTATTCAGGAGGGGCAACGCGTGATTCAGGATGGTCCCTATCGCTTTGTATGGCACCCGTCCTACCCTATTGTGTTACGAAAAAGTGCAACCGCTTGGCAAGAAAGTACTTAACAAAGTAATACTAGAAAGTTCGGTTAGTTCAAGACCTTCGTTATGTGCCGTGATCGGAGAGTGTCAAGCCGGAAAATCCTAACCGAAAGTCCGAACGCGCAGATTGCGAAAGACCCACAGCGCTGCTGGACCCAGGATCTTTAAAGGGGTGGGGCCACTCTTGCGCTTAAGGCCGATCTTTTGCTTGAGCCGCTGGCAATGAAATTCCACAAAGGAGCGACTGCCCAGGATCACCCCATCGCTAAAGTAGCGAATTTTGCAGCGCAGCCGTTCCTGGGGCGAGAGTTGACCCTGCTGCTGGTCAACAACCTCTTGAGTCTTGGCAGAATCAAAAGCCGGCCCATGGCGACTGGTGGCAACCGCACCCCTCAAAAAGAGCTGCTTGCGATACTCTGCGCTGAGTTGCTCCCAGCAGGTGCTCGGTGGCAGACCCAGAATGGTCCTGATCCCTTCCTTGGCCAGAGTGCAGGATCCCTGCCCGAGGGCTTCGCCATAGCCGCAGTAACGATAATCCTTGGGATCGGCACACAGGCCCGCTCGAACCGGGTTCAGATCGATGTAGGCGGCCACTTTCACCACCGCCTGGCCTGCTTCCAATAAAAGACTCTTAAAACGCTCGGCCCACAGAGCTCCGTAGCGACCGTGACGGCGGTTAAACCCCTGGGCAAAGCGGCCTTTGAGCTCTTTGATAAAGATCGAGAGGTCATGCATGCGCTTGCGATAGGGTTCCAGCAGCCGGTTGGACTGCTCCAGGGCGTCGGGTTGCCCAGCCAGGCGGCCCAATTGTTCCTGGAGGGCTTGGACCCGGGCCGGGCCGTAGCAGGCCTGGATGCGCTCGAGCACTTCGCTCTGGGATAGAGACCTGGGTTCAGGTACTTCACACAGCAGATGGAAGTGATTAGCCATCAGAGTGTAGGTCAGGACCCGGACCCCGCTAAAAGCCTCCAGTCGCCGCATGAGGGCGATAAACTGCTCTGCCTCAAGAGCGCGGGCGCCCGCAGAACCGAAGATCAAGAGGCCATCGACAACCCTAGAGATGCAGTGGTAAACACCCTGACCCTCGGCTTTGACTCGCGGGAAACGCATAAGGCGGAGCAACTGTACACAACAGATAATAAAAGTGTAGTAGAAAATTATTTATTCACTCGATATTTGACCTGTCCCTGGCCGATTTGACTGGCGCGCTCGGCTAAGGCAAGCGGGACGTAGGAGCGGAGCCTTGCAACCTTGGAGGGTCCCTTTGACCTGTCCCTTAGTCTGTCCGCTCGATATTTGACGTCGATATTTGACCTGTCCCTTAGTCGACCTGTTAAAAATGGAGGCTGTGCCCGCGGTGTCTTCCAGCGCTGAAAAACCACCTCAAAATGCCCTATTAGTATCGCCCTGGCTGCCGCACACCATTACTCATCCGAACGAATATTTCAAAGCTGGAAAACCATGCAATATGCGGGCTAGCCCCAATAAATCACAAAATATGATCGTAACATGCATAGGGAATGTTATTGAGCACAAGAGCTTCGCTCCCGATCGTCTGTAGAGCGAAATCTCGTGGCTTTCAGGTCATTTTTCACAGTTCTGCTATTTTTTGGGAGCTGGGCCAAATTTTTTTGCACGCTTCAGAGACAAAGCTCTTGTGCCTTGAGTTCGCCTCTTGCGAGCAACACTTTTTTGTCGGTCGGGCTTGAAAATTAAGCGGGACTGCTCAAGGCACTGAGTCGCTGGTGAACCAAGCTGAAAAGCGCTTTGAGAGGATAGGCCGTGCAGAGTTCGATGTGGATACGCCGAGCGCTCCTTTTGAGCCGAGCTGCAATCTTAAAGAGTCGTAAACGGATCTGGCCGATTGAAGCAGATTCAAGTTCGGTACCCTTCAAAACTTCGGCCTGCAGAGTACTCATGATCAAGTGAGCAAAAGTCGAGAACCACAGCCGCAACTGATTGGAAGCCATCCAGTGGGTGCTGGTGCGATCGGCGAAGAGATCCATTTGCTGTTCCTTGATGCGGTTTTCCATGTCGCCCCGTGCGCAGTAAAACTTCTCGTACAAAGCCCCTGCTTCAAATCGAGCCGCTTGGGTCCGAGTAGTCCACCCATCTTTGGGTAGGTTGGTCACAATAAAGCGCGGATTGTCACCTTGGGTTAAAATCTCCGCTTTGCCAATCACCCGTCGCGCTTTGGACCAACTGTTCAGAGTCGAGTAATCAAACTGGGTGAAACTCCGACAGGGCGTTTCTTCTTTGCCCTCCTTAATCTGCGCCTTGAGAGCTTCAAAGTGCGTTCTCAGCAGCTCCGCGAGCCGATCGTTGCGTGCCAGACCCAAACAGTAGAACACCTGATTTTCTTCGCACCAGGCCATGATCGCTTCACGTGCAAACCCGCTGTCGGCGCGCACAATGATCCGAACTTTCTTGCCAAAACGTTGACGAATGGCCGGCACTATCTTCCGGAGTGCCTCCACCGTGCCATCGCTGGCGTCGCGCTTGCAATCGCGCAGCTTAGCAAAAAGCGGAATGTTTCCGCTAAAGCAGTAGAGCGGCAGGTAGCAGTAGTGGCGATAGTAGCCGTGAAAATAAGCGCCTTGCTGGCTGCCATGAAGCGGATCATCGGTCGCATCAAAATCCAACACGATCTCAGCGCTCTTGCGTGGCAGGGCTTTGACTCCGCGCTGGATGAGTAAGCCTTCGATCTGGTCGGGCTGGGCTTGAATCTTGTGGTAACGCTCATCGATTGCCTCGGCGCTTAGCTCCAGACGATTGAGCGTGGAGTGAGCCGCCAGCGCTTTGCCTTTATCGCGCTCCAAAACCCGATCCTGGCCCATTGGATCGCTTTTGCCGGCAATCAGTCCATGGATGGGATCAAGCCGCAAATGGTCATGATCATTGAGATCTTCGTAACCTAGCACCAAGCCATGAAGCCGCTGATTGACCAGTTCCTGAACGCTATGTTCGATATAACGCTGGTCACGGTAATCGACGAAGCAGCCGGCAAAATCCCGTATCAAGCCGCTGTGGCGCTCCAGTTCGCGCAAGATTAACCCGCCCCCATCGCTGGAGAGGTAGCCACCCCCGAAATCCACCTCTACTTTTCGGCGACCTAAGTCTTGAAATAACCACGATTGTTCTTTACAGTCTGTCATCGAAGCGGCGTCCTTTTTGTAAAGTTTAACTCCTTGAACAAGAAGAACTTACAAAAAATAGACGCCGCTTTGCTAGCTTTTTTGTGAGTTTTTCGGGTTAGGGCGCGCCGTTCCCGGCTGGGGCGGAGCTTTGCCCGTCTATTGCCTCCGTTAGTCCATCACCAAACCGGGGGGAAAGGATTCGCCGAAGAGACTGGCGCGCTCGGCTAAGGCAAGCGGGACGTAGGAGCGGAGCCTTGCAACCTTAGAGGGTGCGACACCCGCTTTTTGGAGTTTCGATGCGATTTTCTCGCGGAGGGATTTCGGCAAATCAATTTGCGGATCGTTCATCATGCGCCCAGCGCGCAGGAAAAGCGTCTGAATTTCGGCCAGATGAGGGTCGGTCCAATCCAGATCGGCAAGAGCGTCGTAGGCCTTTTCCACGTGACCTGGCGGCAGAGCGAACTCGGGTCCCGCGTAAAATAGGCCGCGATTGAGCAGAAGCCCGAGGGCCGCGAGGTGAGGCGCAGAATGTTGTTTTTGCAGCGCCAATTCGCGTGCTTGTTGGAGAAACAGATCGAGGAGCTCAGTTTTGGTGGCCAGGTTGATCCTTTCGAGTGATCCAGCGAACCGGACGAGTTCTGCGGGCGGATTGGTCTGTCCGCGCAGCCTGAATAACTCCGGCGCCAGAACTGCCTCCTGCCGTTCACTGCTGAGGCCTCCCGCCACTCGTCGCCAGAGGATATAGACTTGAAGCTGGTTGCGTTTACCCGGGTATTGAAGCCCCTCCGTATGAATGCGCCAAAGCTCATTGATCCGGGCGTCGTCGCCCTCCGCGCCGAATCCAGGCCGAAGGAAATAGCCGGCAAGAATCAGCCAGGTTTCCTCGTGTTCGATCGATTCCCGGCGACTTGGAAAGCGCTCGTTCAGCGAACCCCAGAGCGAACGAATCAGCAGGTAGTTCCAATCAGCTTTCGGTTTGCCGAGCAGTTGCTCAAGGCTCTTGAGAAGGTTGGTGGCCGAGATTTTATCGCGCCGGTCGAGAGGCTTGGAAAAGAGGGTCGAAATCCGACCGCGGGCAGCGACAAGCCGTTGTGGATCCACTCCGATGTCATCGTCGATCGCTTCGTGATCACCCCCAAGGGGATTGTTTGTACTACCTGATTCGCGCGGACGAAGATCAAACTCGAGCGGCCACGAGCCCTGCGCGTCCGGATCTTTGCTGACGCAGGCAACGGACAGCAATCCCAGCTCGTTGATGCGGGCGGTGAGAGTCACCGGCAACCGGGTGCCCTCTCGACGGGCCCCGGCTAGCCTGGCGGTCGTCTCAAGAGGCGGCAGACGGTGAAAGTCGTGATCGTTCAGGGTTACCAGGGACCCCGCTTTGTCCTTTGCTCGCCGGGTCGAATAGTAGGGTCGAAATCGCACCGGTCGATTGATACGGAGTTCGAGACCCTCTTGAGAAACCTGGAATATCTCTTCTGACGGAGCGCCGCTCGGCAAAATACAAATCAGTGCGGAAGAGTGGACACCCGGTTCCTTTCCGGAATCCTTTTTGTGCACTTCCAGATAAATTGCGCGCGCCGCACGCGCCTCGATGCGCCGGGCTTGTCGATGAACAATGCTTCCGAAATGAGCGGCTCCCCGTGCGACCGCGAGGCTCGGCTCCGGATTTTCAAGCAGGCGGGGCTCGATACCATGTTGCCATCGGGCGATCTGTTTTTGGAGACGCCGACGCAACGCGTCGGGATATAGCGACCCGCCATTGAACAAAATCGCATCAACGACGGGCCGTCCGCGTAGAAATTCTGCAAGATAACGGGTAACTGCGCTGTCCGCCGCGTAAGGAAGTGCCCACTCTCGCAGCCCGGACTGGGTCTGCGCCGGTTTGTCATTCAAACCGCATTCGGGAAAAAAGCCCTCCAGGACGATTGATTCGATCTCAGTACGGTCGATCTGAGCGCCGAGGGTGCTCCCGAGCAGGCTTGATCCCCGACCGGGAACAGAGACCGTGAACAGGTTACTCGAAGAATCCGAGAGGCACCGCTCTTTGACGTCACGGCTACGCGCCACAAGAAAATTCCATTGAACCTCGGAAAGTGGTTCGTGCGCCGGCAGTTGAGATTCGACCCGATGCGCGATGGCGAGATCAATATTGTCACCTCCCAAAAGGAGGTGGTCGCTCACCGCGACTCGCTTGATGTCAGAGAGGGCCGTTTCGGTTGGAGAAGCAATCTCAAAAAGTGTGAAGTCGGTAGTGCCGCCCCCGATATCGACGACCAGGACGTGGTGAACGCCGACATCGGAGAGCTCTTTCGAGAGCGGCGCTCTCTCCGGTCCCGCGGTCCAGCCACCGATAAAATGCCGCCTGTGGTTCTTCCAGCAAACGGACGCCGTCGGGAAACCCTGCCTCGTGTGCCGCGTCCAAAGTGAGTCTTTGCGCCGCGGCGTCAAAAGAGGCCGGAACAGTGATGGTAATCTCCTGATCGTCGAATCGTAGTCCCTGGGCGCCAAACCGGGAGTCCCATGCTGCGCGCAGATATTCGAGGAGCAGCGAGGACGCGCGGACGGGCGAAATCCGCTTTTCGACCGGGATTTCATTGGACCTCCATGGCAAGAACGGCGCGTTGCGATCCACTGCATGATGACAAAGCCATGACTTTGCGGAGTGGACAACGCGACCCGGCGATTCCGCGGCCCTTGTTCTCGCGAAACGTCCGGGGACCCATTCTGCAGGCAGCGTGCTATCGCCCGACATGTGCGCAGCCTCGTCGGGCGAAAGAAGGTAAAGAAATGAAGGTAACGTCGACGCCTCAGAGAACCGCGTGGAGGTTTCCCATTGCGAGATAGGGAACACCTCGCGCTGCCCCACGCCAGCGTCGAGCTTTTCGAACGCCATGGCGCAATTCGTCGTCCCAAGATCGATTCCAATGCTGAATTGCGGATGAGCCATTGAACGGAGCCGGAAACCGACGTTACTCCATGCGTACCTGATATTCGACCTTCCAACGGCGGTCTGATCCAATGTGCTTCATCCAAAGCTCGAGATTTCCCAGTTCAGTAACGATCGGATTGATGATAACCGGAATCGCCTGACCTTCCGGGAAACCCTCGACAGCGGGCAACGTGACTTCAATTCTACCGGTTTCCTCAAGTTCGCGTTCCGGGTTTGCAATGATCGTACCGGGTGCATCTCCGCTGCGAACCTCGGAGGCAAAAAAACGGAAGTCAGCAAGTTGCCCGGTGATCAACCCGAATTCCTGTTCATCGATCAGCAGTTCGCTGCCTTCCTCCATGCCCTGTGGGACAACGCAAAGTGCCTTAATCGGGGGTTTGAATCCGGGGATGGCCGGCGCCGAGGATTCAAGTCCGATGTAGTACGAACGCGCAGTCCCAGCTTTGATCCGAATCCCTTGCCCGGTCGCGCGATTGCGCCCGTAGAGCGCGGCCCCTTTTGCGACTGCCAAGTCAGGTTGAAATCCGGCAAGCTCTCGAACCGGTGCGCCTTTGCCCCATGCAATCAGGAGATCAAGAACACGTTTCCGGATTGGTGCAGCGTTGAAGACGCCGCCATTGAAAAGGACGGCCGTCGGTTTGAAGGTATTCGCCCTCCAGCGCTTCTGGTCGTGATCGGAGGAGCGAGGAAAGCGTATCGCTGCCCTTGACGTTCATGAGGCTTCGGGTCAGAAAGCGGGCGAGATGCTTGCTGACGACCGGGTCCGACGCATATGGGAGGCCGAACTCCTGAAGACCTGCGCTCCTGGATTCCCGTGGTAGATCGGCGACTTTGGTCAGAGGGAAAAAACCGTCCAGGATCACTTGTTCGAGGGTGTCCCGGTTTAGCTTGGTGGAAAGAGTCTTGGCGAGCAAACTCGAACCTCGGGAGGGAACTGCGACCGGAGCTAGCTGCGAGGGACAGGTCCGTGAAAAGATTGACCTTGGCGAGGCTGGCGCCGTGCATCAGCGCCAGGAACTGCCAGGCGTCGATCGACTTTCCTGCGGCTTCCAATTGCGCTTTCAGCGTGTAGGCAAGCGCCAAGTCCATGTTGTCGCCTCCCAAAAGAATATGCTCGCCGACGCTGATCCGTTCTACTTCGAGATTGCCATCCTTTTCGGTCACGGCGATCAGACTGAAATCGGCGGTACCGCCTCCGACGTCGCAGACGAGTACGATATCGCCGCGACGGACCTGCGTCCGCCAGCTATTACCGGCCTGCGCTGTCCACGCATAAAATGCCGCCTGAGGCTCCTCGAGTAGCACGACTCCGCCAAACCCGGCCGATTCGGCGGCGGCGGCGGTCAAATTCCGTGCGATTTCGTCGAAAGATGCCGGAACGGTCAGCACGACCAGACCTTCTTCGAGCTTCCACGCGCGGCCGTGGGTAGATTCTGCATACAGAAATCCTTCCCTCATGTGCTCGAGATAGCGGCGCGAACATTCGAACGCAGAAAGCTTCTGCTCTTTGATGTCAGATTTCCATGGCAGAACCGGCTTCTTTGGGTCGATGTGAAAATTGGAAAGCCACGATTTGGCGGAAGTAATCAATCGATCCGGAATCAGTGCACCATGATCCCGCGCAAAATGGCCGATGATTGGCTCGGAGACACCTTTCGACCAGGGCAACTGCATCCCATTCTGCGGAAACTCGTCTGGATGCGGAATATAAAGGGCTGACGGAAGGGTCGGTTTTTCGCCGACCTGATTGAGTCCGAGGATTTGGGTGATCTCGACGATTTCGTTGCGGCCGCTGGCGAAATCCTCAAGTGCTATCGCACTGTTGCTGGTGCCAAGGTCAATTCCGAGGCTGAAACGTATGCTCATTGGATTGGCATTGAATCCCGAAGAGGTTATATCACTTCAGTTCGACCTCTGCGGGCGCGATCGACGGCAATCGCTCCGTATTCACGATGCGCGGGAGCTTGACGAATTCGGTCTTCCAACCCTTATGGAGAAGTGTTCCCGTGAACGGGGGCTCTCCGGAAAGTCTTCCGACGAGGCGGTACTCATCAGCGGAATAGCCGGCTGGTACCGTCACTTGTGTCCCCTCCGCGGCGTCGGAGATGGCGGCGATTTGAAAGTATTCCTGCAGGACCTGCCGACATCCTTGATGAATCACTCTCGCGGCGGCACCCACTTCTGAATCTTGGTAGGAGGTGATGTCCTCCATCAGAAAATCGACCAGCCGGCCTTTCTCCTGAAGAAGGCCGAAAAAGGCTACGATTTCCGCTTCCGCCTGATTCGCTGTGGGTGCTGGTGGCTGCGTAGGGACCGGGGTGAGCGTCGGTGTTGCAGGCTGGACGGGTTGCGCCGGTGCGCTACTCCTGCCGCCTACCAGGGAAAGCACCAGAATGAGGAGCGCAAGCAGAATGGAGAGTGCTGCAATCTCAACGGTATGGCCGGCGGTCGCCGGAACCAGGAGGAGCCCGTTGAGGATCACGAGTAAAATTGCGCCAATCGCCATAGAAGGTTTCATTTGAGTGTCTCTCCTCGCAACACGTTGTGCAATGTCTGCAGCAAATGGGCCACATCGAAAGGCTTCTTGATGTACGCTTGCACGCCCATTTCCTCTGGGCTGGGCGCTCCAAGCGCAGAGCCAGCTCCGGTGACGACGATGATTTTGACGCAGGGGTTTATTTGCCGGAGTACAGCGATGGCTTCCACTCCACCCATGTCCGGCATATGCAAATCTGTCAGCACCACGCTAATTTCGTATCCTTTCTCTATATAACACGCAACAGCTTCGGTTCCCTTGGTGGCAATCAGCGTGCGATATCCGCTTGATTCAAGGATTCGCTTGGTTACGGACCGTACGGCGTCTTCATCATCGACGATGAGCACTAGTTCCCCACGTCCCTTGGGCGGAGAGACGGCGCCTGCTCTATGTTTGACCGGCGCCAACCGTGGCAATCCTGGTTCCGCCGGCAGGTAAACCCGGAATTCCGTACCGTGCCCGACCTGGCTGTCGAACTCGACATGTCCTCGATGGCTTTTTACGATACCCATGACAGTCGATAAGCCTAGTCCGGAACCTTTGTCCGGGCCTTTATTGGTAAAAAAGGGATCAAAGATCTTGTCGGCAATTTCCGGCGAAATCCCTGTGCCGGTATCCGAAATCCTGAATACCACATGCGGCCCTGGCTCAAGACCAGGTCTCAATGCAGCCTCGTCTTCATCCAGTAATTGGTTTTCAGCCGCAACTGTCAGCGTTCCACCGTGTGGCATGGCGTCGCGAGCGTTCACGGCCAGATTAAGCAGGATTTGATGGAGCTGCGTGGCGTCTCCCATGATCGTCCAAAGATCTTGTTGCTGATCGGTCTTAAGGGTGATGGATCTGGGAAACGTTTCACGAATGATGCCGCAGATCTCCGCCAGCACGTAGCGGACCTGCAACAGAACTCGTTTCCCGTCCGCGCCTCTAGCAAAGGCAACGACCTGCTTTACGATTTCGGCCCCGCGTTGGGCGTTCGTCTCGATGGTGGCGAGAATGAAGGGGCTTTCCGGGTCGTTCACGCTTTCGCGCAGCATCTGGGCACCCATTAGAATTGGGGCGAGAATGTTATTCAGATCGTGCGCGATGCCGCCGGCTAGCTGCCCGATGCTTTCCAGGCGCTGGTTGCGCAGAAAGAGCGCCTCCATCTGTTTTTTTTCGGTAATATCCGTATCTATAGACAAAATCGATCTCGGTTTTCCCTTATCATCGAGCAGCAAGGTCCACCGGCTGGCGACGATCACATTCGTGCCCGACTTGGTGGCTTTACGGACCTCTCCAGACCATTCGCCTTTCTCAAGCAGAATTTCTTTGGCCGCCTCGAATGGAGCTGGATCTTCGATGGAAATTTCTGTGAAATCTGCGCCGAGGGCCTCCTCCGCGGTCCAGCCATAAAGCCGTTCGGCACTCTTGTTCCAATACCGGATCTCCTCATCGAGCCCGCGGACAATGATAGCATCGCTGGCGAGACCAAGGAGGTTAGCTTGCTCTTGAATTTTATACTCCGACTTTTTGTTTTCCGTGACGTCGATGTTCACGCCTAGAAGTCGGATGGGTTCCTGTTTTTCATTCAGGACGACGCATTCGACACCTTGGATATAGCGCAGCGAGCCGTTCAGCCCGGTAATACGGAATTCGAGCGCGCCATGGCTCTTGTTGGCGACAATCGACTTGCGAGTTTCGATGACACGAGCCAGATCCTCCGGATGGATGGTCTGCAGCCATCTGTCGTATGGAATCCGGTTCGGTCCGGGTAATCCATAGATTTCGAACATTTTTTCATCCCAATACACTTGGTTCGTTCGCAAATCCCAGTCCCATACGCCGATCGAAGCAGCCCTGGTGGCCAAGGTCAGCCGTTCGCTAAAGAGCCGGAGTTCCTCAGCCACTCGCTTTCTTTCCGTAACATCGTAAAGAGTTGTTCGGGTCACGAACGAATCGCTGGTCTTATCCTTTACCACGATGGAGCTCAGCAGCACCTGCAGGATCGTGCCATCCTTGCGAACCATTTCGAGTTCCAGATCCTTCAGGCGCCCTTCCGCCTTGGCCCTTGGAAAGTTTTGTTCAAAGACCTTCTTGCTCTCTTCGGTCAGGAGATCCTTGAACTTTTTTTTGCCGACGAGTTCGTCATGAGTATAGCCCAGCCACGAGAGTTCCGTCTCGTTGATCCGGACGAATTCACCGTTCTCATCGATCGAGTCATATCCACAGGGGGCATGATCGTAGAGATCCTGAATTTCTTCTGCTGCGTGCTTACGTTCGGTGATGTCCTGAACGGTCCCGCGGATCTTAGCGATTTGACCGTTTGGGTCATGCACTGCTTCGCCTCGCGTAGCGACCCATCTGGTCGATCCATCCGGGCGAACAATCTCAAGGTCAAGCTCGTAAGGCTGCCCCGTTTTCAACGTACGATCTGTCGCCGGTTTGAGGCGCGACAAACTCTCCGGAGTCATTATCTGCTGCAATTCCTTATAGTGGGGCAGAACTCCCTGGTGATCGCGCCCGGCAATGTGGTAAAGCTCCTCGGAGCAAGACACCGTATCCGACTCGATCATCCATTCAAAACTGCCAACGCTTGCCACGCGCTGCGCTTCTCGGAGTTCAGCCTCTCGTCTACGCAATTCCTCCGCAGCGCGCCTTTTTTCGGCGAGGTCCCGACGCAGAATCCCGATCGCCAGCAGGACCACGAGAGTTGAAAAGACCCCTCCCAAGAGAACGACGGAGATTGTTCTCTCGCCGCTTTCGCTGGCGGCTGCTGATCTGGTCCTCAGCACGTCATCCTCGCTGACATTCAACTTGTCTAGCAGGGCGGTCAATTCAGCGACGCAGCTCCTTAATTCGATTTCACGAGCCAAGGGCGGAATCTGTCCACCGGCTTGTTCCGCGGCTCGCGCAGCGTCGGCGGTTGCAGACCAGATCGAAAGACTTTGATCTGTCAGAGCTTTGAGCTCATCAATTCTCGGCTGTTGGTCCGGGTTATCCGCGGTGAGTTCAATGATCTTTCCGGTCGCGGACGGAATTCTGTCCAGATTGGCTAAAAACTGCGCGAGGTAACGCGAATCTCCGGTCAGAAGATAATCCCTTCGCCTGTTTTCGGCCTCCAGAACGGCACCCTCGAGGTCGGCGATGGATTGACGCACCTGGTGGGTATGAGCCACCCAGCGATCATTCACGATCAACTCCCGGGTGCTCCGGTATGTCATGAAACCGAGAATCACAACCCCTGCGAAAGCGGTAACAAAAAAAGCGTAAACCTTTGTCTCAGTGCTGAGCTTCATCGCGACGCTCGCTCCCGGCGGACCCGCGGGACGTTCCCAAGCATTGAATCTCGAAGAAATGCAAGAGGAAATCCAGGTAGAAGTATCAAATTTGAGAAAACTGCCATAATTGATCGCGCGGTGTTCGCTCGATCGCTGTCTGCAACAGCCGAGGGGGGGTTACCGCTCTTTCGCGACGACCAGGGCGACTCCCTTCTTGTTTTCCAGCAGAGGTCCGACGTTCCAAAGAATGAATCCCCCGGATGACCTCGGTTTGATCGAGAGCTCAATCGCGAGCTGCGACGCAATTTCACTGGAAGGCCAGCCGTATGATCCTCCCAACCGATCAATTGCGATGCTCGGATAGATTGGAACCGCGCGGGGATTCACCTCCGGACTGCGCCACCATTCCAGGAGCGCGGAAAAACTTTGTGCGCTTTTGTCACGCCAGTAGAGCTGTGGGGAAAGATAATCGACCCATCCGTTTCTTAACCAGGCAACGGGGTCTGCGCAGAGGTCCCGGTACTGATCCAGTTCGACGGTCACGTTGGCCGGAAAGCCTCTTCTGTAAATACCGAACGGACTTACGCCGAACAGAATCTCGGGGCGTACATCTTTGATAGTGTCATGTAGCGCTTTGATAAGTTTGTTAACATTCTGCCGCCGCCAATCCCCTACATCGGTGTTGCCACCATATCTTGCGTAAAAGGCGTGATCGGGGAAAGCGCCGTTGGTATAACCGTGGCCCGGGTATGGATAAAAGTAGTCGTCCAGGATAATGCCGGCGACCGGGTAACGTTCGACGATATCCCGTACGACGTCGACGACATGTTCCCTGACCGCAGGGTCTCCCGGATCCAGCCAGAGTAGGTTGCCAATCCGATGTACCGCGCTGCCGAGTTGACGGGTGACATGGTTACCGGCCTCATATGCCGATGCATTGGCAGCAGCTCGGTACGGGTTGATCCAGGCATGGATGGCAACGCCCTGCTGATGGCCGACCCGGATAAAATAGTCGAGTGGATCGTAACCCGGTGCTTCTCCTTGTCTCCCCGTCAAATAACGGCTCCAAGGTTCGAGACGGGAGGGGTAGAGTGCGTCACACTCCGGCCTGACCTGGACCATTAATGCATTCAAGCCGCTGCGCGCGGCCGCTTCGACAATCTGGCGGATTTGTGCCTTCTGCTCTCCCGCAGAAAGGCCGGCCCGCGACGGGAAATTAATGTTATAGACCGATGCGACCCATGCAGCCCTTAGCGCCTGGGCCTTCGCAGAGGAAATGTCGAAGAGAGCTGTAACAAGCAGGCAACAAACAATCGCTCGGAAAATCATTGTCTGGAGGTTAGTCCGAATTCCCTGAGAAACCAAACCTTCACTGGGTCGCTGACCCATTGACGAATTTGATCTGCCCTGTTTCACGCTGCACGAACTCTTCTGCCAAAGCGCGGTAAGCTGTCGCTCCGGCCCCGTTGGGTTCATATTCAATGATCGGCTTTCCGAAGCTTGGCGCTTCTCCAAGACGGACCGAACGTGGGATAATGGTCTGGTAGACCAAACTGGGGAAATGTTTTCGCACCTCGTTCACGACTTGCTGGCTTAGATTGGTCCGCGCATCGTACATAGTCATGATGATGCCTCCGATGGAAAGAACTTCGTTCACGGTGCGCATCTGATTCACCAGGTGCACGATTTTTGAGAGGCCTTCCAATGCGAAATATTCGCACTGCAGCGGGATTAAGAGCTGGTGAGCTGCTGCGAGGGCGTTTGTCATGAGGATCCCGAGGGAGGGTGGACAATCCAGGAACAGATAGTCGAATCCCGCTTCTCTGTTGAGGCCGGCGAGCACCTCGCGCAGCCTGGTGAGATGATCATCCAGACGTGCAACCTCAATTTCGGCACCGGCGAGGTCGAGATCTGCAGGGATCATCGAAAGACCTTTAAATCGGGTTGGGACAATTTTCTCTTTGATATCCGAGTGGCCGATCAGGGCCTCGTAAAGGCTTTGTCCGGCAATGCCCTCCAGGCCGAGAGCGCTCGTGGCGTTCCCCTGCGGATCAAGGTCAATCAAAAGCACCCGTTTTCCTTTCGCCGCAAGACAGGTCGACAGGTTCACGGCAGTGGTTGTCTTGCCGACGCCGCCTTTCTGGTTTGCGATTGCGAGTAGCTTCATTGGCTCGACAGTTTCGGCCCCGGAGATTCACAAGCAAAGGAGAAAGTGGTTCGGGTGTAAGGGCAGCGCCATTTCTGCGAATCGTAGTCGGCTCTCGAACTCGTCCTCGAAGCCTTCCCGGACTTGGGACTTCCGAAGAAGCCGAGAACGAGGAGGATTACAATGGAAGAGTTGGTTCGACTGGGAAACCCTTCTTGTATGCGCTCAAGACGCAGCCGGGAAGTTCCCGCATGGAACGCCGCGATTTGCAGGGACCAGCGAAAGAGGATACAGAGAGTCCTCCATTTCGAGTTTTCGGGGTGGTGCCATGTCTTCCATTCAAATCACAGAACGGTTTTTGTTAGACACCGGGGGTTTTCCGGCATTGAAGCATGCCAAGGCTCTGGTCCAGATGGGTCGAGTGGTGAGCTTCCAGTATTCGCCGCCGATTCTGCGCGGCCTGGTTCGCGAAGGAGAAACCGAATATCGCGCCGGATTGAAGATTCGGAGTTATACGGATGTCGAGAATCTTTGTTCCTGTCGCGATTCGCGGGAGTGGGGGACAATCTGTGCCCATTCCCTGGCGCTCGGCCTGGCGTCGATTCGGCCCGAAAGAGCGCCGGCAAAACCGGTTGACGCGCCCGTTCCGCTTCGTCTACCGGTGCTTGTTGCCGAGGTCGATGCGACCCTTGCCGACAGAGGGTCCGGTCCAGGCAGCGGCGTGCTAGAGAGATCACGGGGTCTTCTCCGGTTGGAACTCCATATTGTGCTGCCGCCGAATCTCGAAGCGAGCTGGGAAAAAAATCAGATCGTCGTCGGATTTGAAGTTGTGCGGAGCGGTAGCCGCACGCTGGCAAGTGCACTCGATGCGAACCTGACCTATCATTGTTCGAAAATCGATCGGGAGGTACTTGAACTTGGGCGTGAATTCGCCGGCGGCAAACTCCCCGGGATGACCATTCTTGACAGGGATAAATTCCTCAAGCTGGTTGGCGAGCTGGACGGCCATCCCCGCGTCACGCTCGCGCGAAAAACTCCGGTTGCAATCACCGGAGAGCGCCTCTTGCCGCGCCTCTCGACGGAAATGCTCGAAGATGGTCGTTGGAGAATCGGCGTGGAGAGGTCGAGTTTGCCAGGGACATGGTTCGTGGGTTCATTGTCCGGGTGGATGTGGTCCGAGATGTGTCTGCGGCCGGTTTCGCCTGGATTGCCCGCGGCTTATCTGCCGGTGCTGCGCGAACCGCTCACGCTTTCCGCTGAGCAAGGTTTGAACTTTGTCCAACGCGAATTGCCTGGGCTCAGCAGCTATTTCCAACTGGATGACCAGATAAAAGCCGGGCCGGTGATTGAGCCTGCTCTGCCGGAAGTCAGCGCAATCTTCGAAGGGTCCCTGAATCAGCTCGGTGCAAAGATCCAGTGCCGGTACGGCCATCGAATGGTGACACTTGGGGTGACCTCACCGGCAGAAGCGTTCGTCTACAAGGAGGGCGACGCGATGCGCTCCCGCAATCTCCCATTTGAACGCAATACGCTGCGCCGCATTCAAGATGCCGGGTTTACCGGGCCATCCACTACCGGGGAATATTTGCTGCGAGGCCAGAACGCGATCCTAAGCTTTTTCGCTCATGATCTTCCGCAGCTGCAAAAGGAATGGAAGGTGACCATTGGCAGCAGGTTTGAGTATGTCACGCGCGACGTCGAACGGATCACGCCGAAGCTGCAAATTGTTGGTTCCGGCGAAGATTGGTTTGATTTTTCCTTCTCGGTTCAGTCTGCGAGTGGCCAGCAGTTTTCAACTGCGGAGGTCCAGCGCCTTCTGCAGGTTGGGCAGAACGTCACGCGGCTGCGAGATGGGCGTCTCGCGATCCTCGACACGGCCGGCCTGGAAGAATTTCAAGCGACCTTGAGAGATTGTAATCCGGCCCAATCGCGTCCGGGGACTTACAGAATTGAGCGAAGCCAGGCTGCTTACGTCGATGCGGCTTTTGGGGAATTGGCCGGCGCCATCCAAAGCACGCGGGAATGGGAGAACTGGACTCGCGCACAGAGACAACTTGTTCCGCTGGAGTCCGAACCTCTTGGCTCATTGGAAGGGGTATTGCGCCCGTATCAAAAAGAAGGCGTTTACTGGTTGCGCTTTCTTAGCCGAAATGGTCTTGGCGGGATTCTGGCGGACGAAATGGGATTGGGAAAAACTCTGCAAACCCTCGCATTTTTGCGTACGCTCGATGACCCTTCGCTAGTGGTGTGTCCTTCCTCCCTCCTCTTCAACTGGGTGCGAGAAGCGCAAAAATTCGTACCGGAATTGACGGTCCTGTGTATTGAGGGTGCGGACCGAGCTAAACTTTTCCAACGGATTCCCGAAAGCAATCTTGTCCTCACGAGCTATCCTCTTCTGCGGCGGGATATTGACCGGTTTCGGGATTTCAAATTTTCATCGATTTTTCTCGATGAGGCTACGCATATCAAAAATCCGGATACACAAAACGCACAGGCCGCGATGGCGCTGGTTGGCCGGCATCGGTTTGTGTTGACCGGCACGCCGGTAGAGAATTCGGTCCGGGATCTTTGGTCGATTCTCCACTTCGTCCTGCCGGGTTACCTCGGGCGGCGCGAAGATTTCCGGGAACGCTACGAGTTGCCGATCAGCCGTGGTTCGCAGCCTGAAAAGGCGCGCCTTGCGAAGAGACTGCGACCCGTCATGCTCCGGCGGTTAAAGCAACAGGTTGTGAAAGAGTTACCGGATAAGATCGAGCAAATCACCTACTGCGACCTTTCTCCGGAACAGGAAGAGCTTTATCAAAAATTGCGCCAGGAAAGCCGGCGCAAACTGGATGAACTCTCGGGTGCGAAAGACCAGGGGCGTACTCGAATCGCGATGCTGACGGCGTTGCTGCGCCTTCGCCAGGTTTGCTGTGACTTGCGGCTAGTGGGCCAGGAGGCGGAGAGGCCTTCCGGCAAGTTGGAGCTGCTGGAAGAACTGTTGGAAGAGGCGATCGATGGTGGACATCGCGTCCTGCTGTTTTCGCAGTTTGTCTCAATGTTGCGGCTGATTCGCACCAGCATGGACGCCTCCGGAATTCGATATGGTTATCTCGACGGCGCGACAAAAGATCGGGCGCAAGCCGTTGATGCGTTTCAGCAATCTGACGATCTCCCACTTTTTCTAGTCAGCCTGAAAGCCGGCGGCGTTGGCTTAAACCTTTCGGCGGCAGATACGGTGATCCATTTTGACCCGTGGTGGAATCCGGCAGTCGAAGCGCAAGCGACGGACCGGGCCCACCGCATTGGGCAAACGCGGGTGGTGACTTCCTATAAGTTGATTGCCCGCGGGACTGTGGAGGAGAAAATATTAAATCTGCAGCAGAAAAAACGGGAAATGATCAAATCAACTGTCGAGAGCGAAGAACCGGTGATGAGTGGACTTTCTATGGCAGAAATCTCGGAATTACTGCTCGGGTAACCTCGAGAGCGCTTGCGAAACAATTCTCATGGATCAAAACTTCGACAATTGATTGGCAACTGAAGACAAATCCTTATGAAATTCACGTTTCTCGGCCATGCGGCCGGATTACTCGAAAATGGATCAGACAAATTTTTGTTCGATCCGTTCCTGACTGGCAATCCGAAGGCTGCGGTGGCAGCCGATCAGCTGGATGCGACCTATATTCTTCTGACGCACGGCCACCAGGACCACGTAGGAGACGCCGTCGCGATTTCAAAAAGAACGGGCGCACCGATCATAACAACCTTCGAACTGGCGAACTGGTTGGGTGCACAGGGCGCCGAGGTCGTTCCGATGAATCACGGCGGTTGGTGCAAGTTCTCGTTTGGCCGGGTTCGGTTCACCATCGCTTTTCATAGTTCATCGAAAATCGAAGAGGGAGGTCGGCCTTTGTACCTCGGTGAACCCGCCGGAATCGTCCTCCAGACTGGAGAAAAGACAATTTACCACGCTGGGGACACCGCTCTTTTTTCGGATATGCGTTTAATTGGGGAAGATGCCCCCATCGATCTGGCGCTGCTTCCGGTTGGAGAACATTTCACCATGGGTCCAAAGGACGCGGCCAGGGCAGTGGCGTTTCTGGCGCCTAAGCATGTCGTCCCGATTCACTACGGCACGTTTCCATCACTCGTCGGCGATCCTCAGGAGTTCGCCCGGATGGCAAAAGGGATGGGGGCGGAAGTGCATGTGCTGCGTCCCGGGGAATCTGTGGACGTTTAGCGTTTCGGCGTTCAACGTTCAACGTTCGGCGTTCAGTGGCGCGGAGGCGCAGTCAGGACAATGGATTGGCAGGCAAAGCATTTTGCTTTGCATTTCTAAGCCGGGCAAACCGAGACGGTTCGCTTACCGCGCCCGTTGAACGCCTATTTTGGGCGCTTGTGATGCGATTGACCGCGGTCTCCTATAACCGCGTTCAAGAGCGGGATCAATACAGCCATTCCAAACTCGATCAGAAGAAACGTCTTGATGCCGAGGCTGGCGCTGTGAGCGAATAGTCCAACGAGGAGGGCGACCGTCAGGGGAAAAGCCAGGAGCAAGAAGATGTAATTGAGGATTCGGTTTAGCTTTTGGTGAGGCATATTTCAACGGGAACAACTTTCCCCGGATCATTAGACCACTTTTTCAGCCCAAAGTTTAAAAGAGATATTGGGGAAACAACCTCATTTGCTTTTTCAGGCATTTCGTCGCAAAAATGTGAAGTTCAAAACAGGTAACAGATATGTCGCTTCCCGACGGACCTAAATCTCCCGCTGCCTGGCAAATGCTCCAGTGGGCCACGACGCCATTTTCGTTCATGCGGGATTGCAGGCAGCGTTATGGCGACCGCTTCACGGTCACGCTCAGCCAGAGATTGGGCCCCATGGTCTTCTTCAGCAATCCGGAAGCCCTGCAGGTCATTCTGACAGGAGATGATTCCGAGACGTTTGGTGCCCCCGGTGAACTAAATGGTCTGGTCGAGCCTCTCCTGGGATCGCAATCATTGATTGGGTTAAGTGACAATCGCCATCGGCGGATGCGGCAATTGTTAATGCCATCGTTTCATGGGGAACGGATGCGTTCGTATGGGCAGCTCATTCGAGACATCACGGAGCAGGTAGCGAACGAGTTGGCCATCGGAAAGGCCTTTCTGGTCAGGAAGTCCATGCAGAAGATTTCCATGCGCGTGATCCTGCGGGCGGTGTTTGGTTTAGACGAGGGATCCCGCTATCTGCAAATGGAAAAGCTTTTGGGAGCGATGCTTGACAGAATGAGTAATCCGCTAAGCGTAGGTGCCCTTTTTTTTCCCGATGCTCCGTCAGGACTTCGGTCGATGGAGTCCATGGGGTGAGTTTGTTCGTAACCGCGAGGAAGTGGACCGATTGATTTACAGCGAAATTTCCGAGCGCCGAAGGCAACCGGACGATTCCCGGAACGACATCCTCACTCTGCTCCTGTCCGCCCGTGATGAGGCCGGTGAGGCCTTGACGGACCTGGAGTTGCGCGACGAGTTGATGACCCTGCTGGTCGCCGGTCATGAAACAACAGCCACGGCACTCACGTGGGCGTTATACTGGATTCACAAGTTGCCGCCGGTACGTGAAAAATTGTGGAACGAACTTCAGGCCCTTGAGGGTCACACTGATCCCGGGGTCCTGTTTCGGCTCCCTTATTTGAACGCCGTTTGCTCTGAAACACTACGAATTTACCCCGTCGGCCTGCTCACATTTCCGCGGATCACCAGAGCGCGTGTCGAGCTGATGGGTTCCTCTCTTGAGGCAGGTACGGTGGTGGTCGGCTGTATCTACCTGGCTCATCACCGCGAAGAAGTTTTCCCTGATCCGGATGAATTCAAGCCCGAAAGGTTTTTGGAACGTCGCTATTCGCCCTTTGAGTACTTGCCGTTTGGCGGAGGTGTCAGGCGTTGCATCGGAATGGCATTTGCCCAATTCGAGATGAAACTGGTAATCAGTAGCATTTTGACCGGATTTGAACTCGCACTGGCTGATGCTCGTTCTGTGCGGCCCGTGCGTCGCGGCTTGACCTCAGGGCCTTCTCCGGTCCGAATGGTTGTTAAGCCTAAAAGTTCCGCAGTCGAATTTGTCGCGTCATCGCCGCATCCAGGGTAATAACTATGAATGGAGGCAAACCGCTCCCTATCGAATCGAAACACCACCGGAGTTAACTCTGTCCTTGAGGATTGGTTCGTTGCTCTAATCGACCGCCGCGTGCTCGACCGGGCCTTCGACAGACAAAGGGTGTCCG
Organism: uncultured Verrucomicrobiae bacterium; assembly: GCA_963846195.1. Lineage (GTDB taxonomy): Bacteria > Verrucomicrobiota > Verrucomicrobiia > Chthoniobacterales > JAFAMB01 > JAFAMB01. Next base: position 107,071 of record CAWJVG010000011.1, on the reverse strand, counting down.
CGGCTGTGGTTTACGGGCCGGGTGCGGCTGGTGATTCGCTTCTCCAGCGTGCGCAGGACCACGTAGAAGACCGGGGTCAGGAAGAGGCCGAAGAGGGTGACGCCGAGCATCCCGGAGAACACCGCGACACCCATGGCGCGGCGCATTTCGGCGCCTGCGCCCTCGGAAAAGACCAGCGGAAGGACGCCCATGATGAAAGCGAAGGAGGTCATCAGGATGGGCCGAAGACGAAGCCGCGCCGCCTCGATTGCGGCGGCCAGGGTTTCCCTGCCGTCGGCTTCCAGCTCCCGGGCGAACTCGACGATCAGGATCGCGTTCTTGCAAGCCAGGCCTGCCAGCACAAAGAGGCCGATCTGCGTGAAGATATTGTTGTCCCCTCTGCTGATCCAGACGCCGCAGATCGCGGAGAGCAGGCACAAGGGCACAGTGAGGACCACCGCAAGGGGGAGAAAGAGGCTCTCATACTTCGCTGCCAGAACCAGGTAAACGAGGAGGACGCAGATCGGGAAGACGATCAGTGCGGTATTGCCGGCCAGGATCTGCTGATAGGTTAGTTCGGTCCACTCGAAGTAGATGCCCTTCGGTAGCGTCTCCTTGAGGATGCGGGTAATCGCCCCCTGGGCCTGGCCGGTCGAATAGCCGGGTGCGGCTCCGCCGTTGAGGTCTGCGGATCGGTATGCATTGTAGCGCATCGCGCTTTCCGGCCCTGTGGCGTCACTGAGTCGGACCATCGCGCCAAGCGGGACCATTTCTCCCGCCGTGTTCCGGATCTTCAGCTTCAGGATGTCGTCCGGCACGGAACGATAGTCCTGGTCGGCTTGGGCGATGACCTCGTAGGTTCGCCCGAACTTGTTGAAATCGTTGATGTAAAGCGATCCCAGGTAGATCTGCATCGTGTCGAAGACGTCCTGAACGCTGACGCCCAGTTGCTCGGCCTTGGTCCGGTCGAGATCGGCGAAGAGCTGAGGAGTATTGATCTGGTAGCTGCTAAAGACTCCGGCCAGTTCGGGCGCCTTGGCGGCCTTCGCCATTACCTGCTTCATCGCCGTATCGAGTGCCAGGTAGCCCAGGTCGGCGCGGTCCTCGACCTGGAGCTTGAATCCGCCAATCGTCCCCAGGCCCTGGACTGGCGGAGGCGGAAAGACGGCGACGAAGGCGTCTTGCACACCGTTGAACTTCGCCTGGAGCTTGCGCGCGATAGCGACGCCGGAAAGATCCGGGCTTCGCCGCGTCTCGAAAGGGGTGAGACCGAGGAACGCGATCCCCGCGCTGGGGCTATTGATGAAGCCATTGATGGATAGCCCGGGAAATGCGACCGAGTTGCGGACGCCGGGTTCTTGCAAGGCGATATCAGTCATCTGGCGGATTACCTTCTCGGTCCGTTCCAGGTTGGCACCATCTGGCAACTGCGCAAAGCAGACGAGATAGGCCTTATCCTGCACCGGCACGAACCCGGGCGGAACCCTTTGGAACGCAAACCAGGTCCCAGCAATCAGGGCAGCATAGACGCCGAGGGCGAGCGCCTTCCGGGCCACGATGCCGCCGACGCCCCTGCCGTAGCCGATCGAGCTGCGCTCGAACACGCGGTTGAAGCCTCGGAAGAACGGGCCGAAAACCCGCTCTATCAGTCGCGTCAGGCCATCTTTCTTTTGGTTGTTCGCCCTGAGCAGGACTGCCGCAAGCGCTGGACTGAGGGTCAGAGAGTTAAACGCCGAAATGAGCGTCGAAAAGGCTATCGTCAACGCGAACTGCCGGTAGAACTGCCCGCTCAGGCCGCCGATGAAGGCGATGGGAACGAACACGGCGCAAAGCACCAGGGTGATCGCGATGATCGGGCTGGTTACCTCGCTCATCGCCTGGACGGTAGCGTCGCGCGGAGAAAATCCGCGATGGATGTTCCTTTCCACGTTCTCCACCACGACGATTGCGTCGTCGACTACGATGCCAATCGCCAGCACGAGGCCGAAGAGGGAGAGGGCGTTGATCGAACCGTGAACCAGTAGCATTACGGCGAGAGTGCCCACGATTGAGACAGGAACGGCTAAGAGAGGGATGATCGAGGCTCGCCAGGTCTGGAGAAAGAGGATCACCACCAGGACCACCATCGCCAACGCCTCCAGGAGTGTGTGGACGACGGCCTTGATGGAATCGCGCACGAAGACGGTGGGATCGTAGGCGATAGAATACTCGACACCCTCGGGAAAGTCCTTCTTCAGCTCGGTCATGGTGGCGCGGACCTGATCGGAAATATGAATCGCGTTCGCGCCGGGAAGCTGGAAGATCGGGAGTGCCACGGCGTCGTGGTTGTCGAGGAGCGAGCGGAGACCGTATTCTGACGCATCGATCTCGACGCGGGCCACGTCTCGGAGGCGGGTAACTACACCCTCGGCGCTACGCTTGATGATCATCTCTCCAAACTCCTGGGGATCATGGAGTCGCCCCTCGACGTTGACCGGGATCTGAAGCTCTACACCCTTTTTGTACGGCGGCCCGCCGATCACGCCGGCGGAAGCTTGAACGTTCTGGCCGCGGATGGCGGCCACGACCTCGTCGGCGGTCAGGCCGCGCTCCGCGACCTTCCCGGGGTTTATCCAGACGCGCATTGCGTAGTCGCCCGAGCCGAAGAGCTGGACTCGGCCAACGCCCTGGATCTTTGCTAGCTGGTCCTTCACGTTAAGGACGGCGTAGTTGCGCAGGTAGAGCATGTTATAGCGCCCGCTGGGGGAAGCCAGATGAACCACCATCGTCAAATCGGGGGAGCTCTTGATCGTTGTCACACCGATGCGCTGGGTTACCTCCGGTAGGCGGGGAAGCGCCTGGTTGACCCGATTCTGGACCAGTTGCTGGGCCAGGTTCGGGTCCGTCCCGAGCTTGAAGGTGACCGTTAGTGTCAGCGTGCCGTCGCTGGCGGCCTGGGAGAACATGTAGAGCATGTCCTCGGTACCGTTGATCTGTTCCTCCAGCGGCGTCGCGACCGTCTCGGCGATCGTCTTAGGGTTTGCGCCCGGGAACTGGGCGCTGACGACAACCGTGGCCGGGACGACCTCGGGATATTCCGAAATCGGCAACTGGAAGACCGAGATCAGTCCCGCCAGGAATATCAGGAACGAGATGACCCCGGCGAAGATGGGTCGGTCGATGAAGAAGCGGGAGAGGTTCATTGGGCCTCGTCCTTCTTCTGAACCATGTCGTTGGCCTGCGCCGTACGGGTTTCGCCCTCCGCCGCTGCGGCCTGGGCCGGCGGGGCAACCTCCTGCGGGCTCACCATAGCGTCAGGATGCACGCGCTGCAGCCCGTCGACGATCACCCGGTCGCCTGGTTGTAAACCCTTCAGGACAACGCGCTGACCGCCCAGTTCGCGCCCTAACTCTATCTCGCGGTATCCCACCTTGTTCTCGGTGGAGACGACGAAAACGAATTTCTTGCTTTGGTCGAAGCCGATTGCGCGATCCGGGATGAGTGTCAGGTCCCGCAGGCGGCTGCTGGCCAGCCGGACCGAGACGAACATGCCGGGAACCAGCGTTGCCTCGGTGATGTCGAATTTGGCCCGGGCGCGGATCGTGCCAGAAGCGGCATCGATCCGATTATCAAAGTTCTGGATGAAGCCTCGATAGACTCGTCCGGTGTCCCCTTGGACTACCAGCTCGACAGGGATAGTCTTCTCCTCGGCGTTGCCGTTGGCGGCGTCGCGGATGGTGTCCAAGTAGGTCTGTTCGTCGACCTCGAAGTCGGCGTAGACGCTTTCACCGGAAACGATCGAGGTGAGCAGGGGCGGCGGCGTGCTGGCGCCAGAGCCGCCCTGGACCAGGTTGCCCACCGTCAGCTCGGCTCGGCTGACGCGGCCCGAGATCGAGGCCTTGACATAGGCGTGGTCGAGGTCGACCTCGGCCTGGGCGAGGTCCGCCCTGGCCGCGTCGAGGGCCGCCTGGGCACTACGTTGCTGCTCGTTAAACTTGTCGAAGTCGCTCTGCGCGATGGCACGATTGCCGAACAGCGCCTGGGCGCGTCGCTGGTCAAACAGCGCGAGTTCGAGCTTCGATTGCGCCGACGCAACGTTTGCCCTGTCGCGATCGACCGTAGCCTGATAAGGACGCGGGTCGATGACGAAAAGGATGTCGCCGGCCTTCACCGTCTGGCCGTCCTGGAAGCGGACCTCGGTGATTCGTCCGCTCACTTCAGGTCGAATGTCGGCGGAATTGACGGCGCGGAGGCGTCCGGAAAAATCGTTCCAGAGGCGAAGCTTTTGTCGCGCGACGGTCTGTACGGAAACCGGGATCGAAGCGGGAAGGCCGTTTTCCGCAGCGGGGGCCGCAGAGGTTTCCCTATGGCTGAGGAAGAACCAGGCGGCCACCGCTGAGAAGGCGACGCTCCCCAGGATGGCAGGGAAGGCGCGAAACCGACTTGCTTTTCTCGCCGCGGGTTGCTTTAGATCTTCGCCACGCCGCCCGTCACTGGGAGCGTTGGATAGGCTGATTTGAGTTTCCATAGGAACGGGCTGATTAATGGCATGGGTTCAAGAGGCTTGGGGCCGAAAATCCTGGTTTGTTCACGGAAGACCTCACCGGGAGATACTTTAATAGTTCCGAACTTATGAACTATTAAACTAAATGTCAAGAGCAGATGCGATGAAAAAACAGTTTCCGCCTGTCTCCGGATCACGTCGAACTCAGAGCAGCTAATCGGTTTTACTTTTGCGAGGGCGGATTGGCCAGAGGGCCATGCGGTCCAGGAGCCGGTCACGAACGATTAGGGTGTGGAACAGCACTGCACTGAGGTGGGCGAGAAACGTCACGAACAGGAGATAGGCGAGAAAGGTGTGCGCTTTGCGCAATACAAAATAGAGAGTTGGGTTTGCCGGGAGAATTGGCGGCAGATGCACTGGGCCGAACATCACGATTGGATAGTGGCCGGCTGACAGCATACTCCAACCCACCAACGGCAGGGCGAACATCAGAACGTAGAGCAACCGCTCAGACATTGAGGCTGCCAATCGTTCCTGCGCAGACATGGTTGGGGGAAACGGCGGCAGTTTTGTTAACTTCCGGTTTATCAGCCGGACGGCCGCCAGAATCAGAATCATGATGCCCAGTGGCCGGTGGATTGCAACTAGCCTCTGGTAACTTCCCAACGAGGCTACCATCGACACGCCGATAAAGAGCATAGCGAGAAGCATCGCGGCCATTAACCAGTGAAGGATGCGCGACAAGAGGGCAAATTGCGTGGGATTGTTCTTGGTGGCCATGCTTCACTTTCCGGCTTCGGTGGTCGAAACCGCACTGGGGTCTTTGTGCTCGCCTTCGCGTCGGGTAAACGATTGGGCATAAGCCGCCGATCGAGCGCTGAGCAGCGGATCGTCCGACGCGGCGATTCCGTTCGGCAACACCAGGGGATCGAAATTGATGTCACGCGCGGGACTGGTGTCCTCGCTTTCGACCTGGTCGATGGTCAACATTCCCGTGTCGATCTGTTGCCGGTCCGGCGGCCAGGGGAGTGTCGCGTCATTGGTTGGATCCCCCGGCTGACCTATGGTGATGATCAGATGCCATTCGAGAGGATGGTTATGAATGCTCGCAATCAACGCATCGAATAGATAATTCTTATCAGCTCGCCCCTGATCTGCAGGGCTAATCGCCTCGAAAGGTTGGACTGGCACCATCGCCCAACGAACCGGAATTACCGTGCCCCCGGCATTGATGAAACGAAATGCGTTCAAGCTGTTAAAGATGCTGTTTTCGAACCCGGACGAGACCGGGTAAGTGCGGATCAGTTGCATTGCTTTGGCGGATTCAGGATGTTTGGCGAAAAAGTCATTCATCCTGCCTGGATCGGCCTTTCCCGTTGCCGGATCTGCCGCTGACGCTAACAACCCATCGTGAAATCCTTGAGGCGTGTTGACGGAGAAAACGGGAGTGTTGTTTATCCCCGTGCGCCACTCTTCGCCATCTGGCAGTTTGAAGAGAAGCGCCATACTGCGCGTCGTGTGCGGTTCATCAGCGGCAAACGGCTGTCCTCCCGCCAGTGCAAAACGTCCGATGATTGGCACGCGTCCAGGAAGGAAGACCAATGCTTTGGACAGCGTAACGCCGCGACCATTGCTCTCGAAATAACCCCTGACACAGACGCCTTTGGCGTGATTGCGGCGGAAGCCAGGGTGCGGTCCGTTCACTCGTTCGAACGTATTGATCATGGATGCCGGCGTGAGCGCGCGCGGTGTCAACCACCCGCCCGCATACGCGAATAGGCTAGCGATCAGTGCGATCACCGCACCGATTGCTGTCAACCGGGCGATCAAACTCGCTTTCGTTAATTCTGCGATGGGCACCTGCGTCGATTGATCCGATTCATTTAAATTCATTTTGATTCCATTCATCAAACAGCCAATTTTCTGCCGAAAACACGCTGCCGCCTGGACCCGGTGATAGGAAAGCTCCCGTCGACCAACGAATCACAATTTTATGGAAACGCCAGACCAAGAACCAGCCACTTTTTTTGACCCGAAGGAATGACCTTAGGAATCGCTCAGAAAATAGAGTTCTTCACCATAGTATTTCAGGACGGTCGAGAGAGCTTTTCACATGGAGGTCGGCGCCGACTTCGAGTGCTGGCGAAGCCAGGTGCGGTCGATGAAGGGGATTGAATTGCTAGTTGCTGGACACAGAGTAAAAGAGGTGGCGTTCTCGGTGGGATATTAACATCCGAGCGCCTTCGTTGCGCTCTTTAGGTGGGCGACTTTCGGAATAACGCTGACGGCTTGCTGGAGCGTCTCAATTGAAGAGTTGCTGGTCGAAATGATGAGTATCGGCATTGGCGTGTGGCTAATAGAGCGAGAGACTCCATTTTCGTCATACCGACAGGCAACCGCGGCAGGTCGAAAGGGGTATGTCAGCATTCGGAGATCCTGTGTTAGATCTGGAAAGCTGTTTTGGGAGCAAGGATGTGGCGAAAATGGCTAAAGAGCACAATATACCCTCACATATCCATGTTGAACTAGCATTGCTGGCACTACAATGCGCAATATCGGAGATACGGTTTATCGAAGAGAACGAGATCAGCATTTCTGAATTTCGAGATCGACTCCCATCCGTATTGGATGAGTTGAACAAAGCAACTTACTACTTGGGCAATCTAAAGAATCCCTCGATACCACCGCCAATATTTTCGAACAACTAGGAATGAACCTCTACCGCATAACCGTGCGAGATCAAGATGGGAAAATCTCAGATCACGAGACAAAAGCGGTAAGTCTGTTTTCGGCTGTGGATGATCTGGATGGGCAACGTGCAGTTGTCAAGGTTGAGCGCATCAATCCGTCAACCGGGGAAGTGCTTGGTGGATTTTACAACGAGTAGGATCGTAGGCCGATCTCAGCCCATAAAAAATTGCCCCGATTAGTCGATACACGTCCGGTCGCATTAGGCGCACCGGACATGGAACACCCTTTGAAAGGTGTCCAGTTTGGTATACTCCGTAGCCTTCCAGGGCTACTTAATCGGGATGCACAACCACAACGTCGTGATGCCTGTAGTGATGACGGTATGGTTGTGTACGATCACGTTTCGGTCGTGCCTGACAATGACTTCGTCAGCACGAACCATCGGCGCAAGTGCCAAGAGGGAAGCGAGAATAAGAATAACTTTCATTACCTGTACCAATACGGTTGTAGCAGCGCGATATCGGCATACCGCCTTAGTCGAGTTGCCATACTGAACCCGTGAATTGGCTCACCTGAAGCTAGCGGATCCATTGTCGGCTGATGTTCGACAGATCACAAAGCAGCAAATTGCGCTTCGGGTCTTCTACGCGAACCGAAGCGAGAGAACCGCCATTGACGACCAGCGACTAACAGAGCCTATATGAAAAATTGCAAACACTCTCTAATCATGTGCAATGGGACTCAATCGAAGCCATGCCTGAATGATCGAAAGAATAGTCTTCAAACAGCGGTTCGGTTCGTGGGCCACGATACTTTGACTCCCTCTGTTATGCCTATCATTTTATACATTTATGCACCCTTTGCGCAGACGTCGATGTCTGCCTTGCTGGATAATTTTTCTGCTGCGAAACAATCCAAAACTCGGGAGTCAAGGGTTGAAAAATGTATGCAGCGAATTCTCAACGGGAAGGGATTAGATGATCAGTAATCGAACACGGGGATGAAGAGTACTCGGTTTAGAGAGAACAGATCGAATCGACGATCTCAGCTGTGGTCACAATGGCGCTGGCGTAGTTTGGGATATTAATGTCGAGAGCGGCGTGCATCTCCTCATCCGAGTAACTCGCGGTCGCGTCTTTCACCATCGTGACCCTCGTAGCCGAGCTCAGCGCCATAGCGGACGGTCGCCTCCACACACGTATGCGCGATGAGTCCGATGACGATGAGCTGGTGGATGCCGTGTCTCTTGAGCTGCAAATCCAAATCCGTGTTGGCGAAACCACTGGAACCCCAATGCTCCTGGGCAACGATTTCGCCCGGTTGAGGCTCGAACTCGCGGCGGATCTCGCCACCCCACGTGCCGTTTTCGAAGGCCTTTCGCAACCAGGCTGCCTTCTGAATCGGCGCAATGTACTTCCAGGTCTCGTAGTCACCTGGACGATATCGATGATGGAGCGCATAGAAAACCCGAAGCTTGGCCTTCCGCGCAGCGTTCAGGACTTGCAACATATTCGGAACACAATTATTTGCCTCTGCAACACCCTTCAGGCGATACCCAATTTATTGCTCTCGTGGCGCTATGGGAGGAGGACGACCAAACCGTCGGCGCCCTTGGCGAGAAGCTCTTCCTGGAATCCAACACGCTGACGCCCATCCTCAAGAAGGCTGGAAGGGATGGGCGATATCCAACGGCGGCGTGTTCCAGCCGGCGAGCGGCAGGTCCGGGTAAGCCTCACGCCGGCAGGCCGGAAGCTTAGCCTGGAGGGGATCGGCAGCGAACTGTTCGAGGCCATCGGGCTCGGCGATGACTTCGCCAAGGTCCTGAAGGCCGTTGTCAAGCTGCGCGACAATTTGCCGCGCGCCACTTAGGCAAGCCCAAGCTAAACCGGCCTTAGATGATGCTATTTTTTGTATACATTGATACTTGTCCAGCAACTCTCTTTGATTTGAAATCGCAGCGAGAGATCGCAGAGATTTGCGGAATTTGCCGCTTGGATGGGTTGCGTAAGCAGTTGCGCCCTAGATACATACAACAACGCGCCCTGCAGGACTCGAACCTGCGACCCACGGATTAGAAATCCGTTGCTCTATCCGGCTGAGCTAAGGGCGCTTTTCTACGATCTTGTTCGCGGCTGTTTTCGCGGAAAATATTGGCGAGATCAGCGGATGACCGAAGCAATCGCCGAGGATAAGGAAACCAAATGGACCAAAACTCGCGTTAAGCATCTTTACCGTCATCGTGATTCGGGACGGTACTATGTTCAAGGATACAGGCAACGCAAGGAGATTTGGAAGGCGCTCAAAACCAAATCCGCAAGGTTGGTCGGGCGCAGGCACCGAAGGCTCTCCGAGATAGCGGCTCTTTCCGGCAAGACAGCATACAGTCTGAAAATCGGGGAGTGCTCAAATGGAGCGGTGACGGCCTTTTTTTCGTATCTCTCCTCGGCATTCTGAAGCGGTGGTGAGCGCCCGCAGGATCTCCTTCCCAGCTTTCTCCAAGGTAGAGTAAAATTCCGGCCATAGATATTCTGCTGAGCCGCAATTGACCCTGAGCCGGTACCCATTTTCAGCCGGGAAGATCGTAAACTGAAACGCTTGCACGTGGGCGTACTTTTCGATCTTCTCTCGCAGGTGGCTGTCCATATCAGAACCGTCTCACCCAGTCCGAATTCGGAGGGTTGCAGCTAAAGTCTTTTTACCAAATGGCGTTTGGCCTGTGACAGCGATAAGGGATTTCACTAACAAAACTAATATATTCGCAAGCATAGAAACAGTGGAAAACGCGGGGGAGTGTGACTAGACAGAAGAAAACGCTTGCGTGCTTACGAGCGGCGGAGCCAGAGAGCGCGCGACGGACAGATACGGAGGGCAGTGGGGGGCGGCACCCGAGGCGGTGGCGAGACTCGCGGATCGAGGCAGGTCAAGAGACTAACATAGCGAGAAAACACTAGAGATAGCGCTGGCTACTGTCAGCCTTGTTAATTATGGGATTTAGAAATCGAGCAAGGTAAGAATATCGCCTGATACAATCGCTCGTCAGCGATTGTTTGCGTCATCGGCTCCCTGCTGGCGATCGGGTTCGCAGGGAACCGTCCCGAATCAGTCTCTTACGACGAAACGGGGCGGCCAGTCCAGGCGCCGACCATCTCTATGGGCTTGCAGTAACGCGTCCGTGCAAAGCTGAAAGAAATGGCTTCGGTCCTTGAACCCAAAATCGCGAACGATGCGTTCCAATGTATCTAAATGTTCGAGGCGAACGCTCGTGGTGCGTTTGCCGTGCATAATCTGGGTTAACTCTGGTTCAGTATTCATATTAGCTATTCAGCAACGCGACTTTAACGATTCAACATGCATTTAAGCGCAGTGTGCAACTCTTGATACGGGCAGTCACTTGGACTCATTGTAAAAGGGGGGCACCGACTCTCCCCGCGTTAGACGCGTGGATCAATCCTGTACTCCCTGTCCGTACTTACGCTGATGCGTTTGTTACGTTCGCGTCACTATGGTCAATTCCGAATAATCTTGCTTGATTTCGCGCTAAGTCACTACTTTGTTGCCGAACAGATGTTCGTTCCCTTTCTCATTGCCGATTCTAACTGCGCACCTTCTAAACGTTGGTGTGTAGGTTTCGCCATGCGTCATGGCGAGACACGGTCAGCAGGCAAGGGTAAGAGCAGTTAATCGGCCAAAATTCAAAGACTTTAGAAAAAACCCTCTGCTGATCGATCGGCGGCGGGCTTTTTTTTGCCCGCAACCGATTCCCTCAGCGAGCTGATTTGCGAGGCAAAGCCATGAAACTACTAGAAAATAAGGATACCCTGAGCAGCGAGGAAAAATTTATTGCCTTGGTGCACACTTACCTGGATTTGCACCTGTCGTTGGAGGGTGCAATGGACGCGGCGACGGCGGATTTGGTGCATCTTGACGGTACCGAGCTGGTCGCGGAAGCTGCCTGATGACCCTGGAAGTCCTTCGAGACTCGAAGCCATACGCTGTGGCTGCGGCGATCGTTCAAAAGCTGCAAGAGCATGGTTATCTCGCGTATTTTGCCGGCGGCAGCATTCGGGATGCGCTTCGAAACATTCCACCGAAGGACATTGATATTGCCACCAGCGCCAGACCTGAGCAGGTGCAAGAGATTTTCCACAGGACAATTCCCGTGGGAGTCCAATTCGGGGTGGTGCGCGTCCTGGCGGCCGAAATGGAATTTGAAGTGGCGACTTTTCGTTCCGACGGAGTCTATCTGGATGGCAGGCACCCGTCTGAGGTTCGGTTTTCGACGCCTGAACAGGACGCTCTCCGGAGAGATTTCACGATCAATGGAATGTTTTACGATCCGTTAAACGACAAGATCCTGGATTACGTGAACGGACGAAAAGACCTGTCCCGCAAGTTGATCCGAGCGATCGGTCAGCCCTCCGAGCGTTTCGCGGAAGACCGTCTGAGAATGCTTCGAGCGATCCGGTTTGCTTCGACTCTTGAATTCGCGATCGAGTCCGATACCTGGTCGGCAGTCAAGGCTGACGCGGGCGCGATCGCAATCGTAAGTCCGGAACGAGTCAGGGATGAGCTGCTCAAGATCCTGGGAAGCCCGAACCGTCTCCGGGGCTTCGATCTCCTTGATAAGAGCGGGCTATTGTCAGTCATCATTCCTGAGGTCGCGGCGCTCAAAGGGTGCGAGCAGCCGGAACAATTCCATCCAGAAGGAGATGTGTTTGTTCACACGCGTTTGATGCTCAGTTTGCTGGCGCCCAACGCCAGCGCAACGCAAGTGTTCGCTGTGCTTCTACATGATATCGGTAAGCCGCCGACACGATCTTTTGATCCGCTGGACCAACGAATTCGTTTCAACGGACACGACAAAGTGGGCGCAGAGATGGCCGAAGCGGTGATGATGCGCCTTCGTTTCCCGAGGCACGAGATCGATCTGGTGGTCGAGGCGGTACGGAATCACATGGTTTTCAAGGATGTCCAACAAATGCGGCCTGCCCGCTTGCGGCGCTTCATGGCGCGCCCTCATTTTGGGATCGAGCTCGAGTTGCACCGGGTCGATTGCGCCGGCAGCCATGGTGATCTGGAGAATTACCAATTCCTGGTCCACAAAGCGTCGGAGTTTGCACGGGAACCGCTCATTCCTCCCCCTTTGGTGCGAGGCGACGATCTGGTTTCGATGGGCTTAAAGCCAGGCCCAAGAATCGGTGAGCTCCTGGAAGCGGTCCAAACCGCTCAATTGGAAGGCGAAATCACCACTCGCGCGGAAGCACTTGAATTGTTGCGGGCGCTTGTAGGCGGGATTTAGTGCTGGTGGGAGTTGCCAGTTGCCAGTTGTCCAGTGGTCAGTGGTCAGTGGCATTCGGAGCAGGCGAATCGGTTAGGTTCCAGCCGCCGGTAGTGCGTCATTGCTCAAAGCTTGAAGATTCTTACGAACCTCCGTCCACTATTTTGAGTTAAGTAGCTCCTAACTGACAACTGACAACTGACAACTGACAACTGGCAACTGACACTAATTCCTGATATGCGACTGCTAATACTGCTGCTAATTCTGACTACTCTGGTCAGTCGCGGGGAGGATAGTCTTTTTCAACCGAGTGTGAGATCGCCCCGCCTGGGTGAGATAATCTACTTTCTGCTGCCTGATCGCTTCAATGACGGGGATCCGTCCAATAACAGAGGGCGTTCGACGTCTGCCGATCCGAATGAGAGTGGATTCGACCCATCTAACCCGGACTTTTTTCACGGCGGCGATCTGCAGGGGGTCACTGCGAAACTCGATTATCTTCATGACCTTGGGACGACGTCGATCTGGATGAGTCCGATTTTTCGTAATCGAGCAGTACAGAACTACGGAGCTCGGTCGAAAGCAGGTTACCATGGTTACTGGATTCTAGACTTTACGGACGTCGATCCTCATTTTGGATCAAAGGAGGATCTTCGACATCTGATTTCAGAAGCGAAAAACCATGGAATCGGGACCATCCTCGACGTGGTAGTTAACCACACCGCCGCCGTAATTCAGCCCAGGAACGGAATTCGCGCCTACCAGTACAAGTTTTCCAAGCCTTACCTCGACTCGAACGGAAAGCCATTTGACGATCGCGACTACATCAATCGGGCGGATTTTCCGCAACTTGACGTTAACAAGAGCTTCCCGGTGCCGCCCACGTTCTTGAGCGAACAAGATCGGAAGATCAAGGTGCCAGACTGGCTGAACGATCCGACGGTTTATCACAATCGGGGCGAAGCCTCGACTGGTGGCGAAAGCGCTCAGTATGGAGATATCTCCGGTCTCGACGATCTTTTTACCGAACAACTCCGCGTGGTGAACGGCATGATCGATATCTATGCGAATTGGATCAAGGCTTTCGACATCACCGGATTCCGCCTGGACACGGTGAAGCACGTCAACAACGAGTTCTGGCAAAGTTTTATTCCGGCGATCCAGGAAGCTTCCCAAAGAGCCGGGCGCAAAGATTTCTTTATATTTGGCGAAGTGTATGATTTCGACCCGGCGTTTCTTTCCGAATTCACGCATCGGGCCAGTATGCCCTCCGTTCTGGATTTCGGGTTTCAACGAGCTGTACGAGGATTTGCCTCGAGCACGGATGCGCCTGCGAAGCTCGCCGAATTTTTCGCCAAAGACAGCTTTTACACTACGCCAACGGTGAATGCCTACAGCCTTGTCACGTTTCTTGGAAACCATGATTTAGGGCGAATCGGCTACTTCTTATCGAATGATGTCGGGTCCGCCTCGGACGACGAACTGCTGGCCAGGGACATCCTGGCTCATGCTGTGCTGTTCTTCACACGAGGGATCCCTGCGATCTATTACGGGGACGAAGAGGGATTCACCGGCACGGGAGGGGATGTGGCGGCGCGCGAGGATATGTTTGGGTCGAGAGTGCCCGAGTATATGCACGAAAAGCGAATTGGGGGCGGAGACGGATCGGCGGCCGCGTTCAACGAAGATCATCCGCTCTTTCGCGCTATCCGCGAGATGATCGCGGTCAGGAAGCAGAATCCGACGCTGCAACGAGGGATTCAAGTTGTGCGATACGCGGACGAGAGACCGGGGATCTTTGCAATTTCGCGAATCGATCGCGAGCGCCGGGAGGAAATGCTGGCCGTTTTCAACAATTCGAGCGACTCGAAGAAGGCGAACATCAGAGTCTATTCATCGGCGGGCAACTGGGAACGGGTCTTCGCTTCCGGCGCAAAAGGGATCAGCTTCGGCCCGGGCCCCGACAACCAGCTGACTGTGGAGCTAACGCCGTGGTCCAGCCTGGTGTTGCGCAACCCGCAACCGATTGAGGCGGGGACCAAGCCGCTTGGCGAGGTGCATTTAGAAGCCAGCCGCACCGGCGAGATTGACGATCGTTGGGAAATCAAGGCCGAGCCGGCATCAGACAAGGTGATCTCCGTTGCATTTGGTGTGCGGGTCAAAGGGGAAACAAATTACAAATTTCTTGGTACGGCGGATTCGCCTCCATATCGGGTGTTGCCGACTTGGGACGAAGTCCCAAATGCGTTGGACCTCCAATTCAAAGCGGTGGCCCGCGATTTATTCGGTGCGGAATCGGCTGCGGACTTCGAATGGCATCGGCGTGAGCGAGCGCGCGCAGGCACCGAATAAATCATCCCCGGCGGGTCGTCATTCCATCGCTCTGCGTTCTTCGGAAAGAGCCGACGATCAGGAGACCCGCCGCGATGCAAATACAAGAGTCTGCGACGTTGAATGACGGCCAGGCATATTCGTTGATGTAAAAATGGAGAAAATCGGTCACCGCTCCGCGTAAAATGCGATCGGTGAGGTTTCCGAGGATGCCGCTGGCCAGCAGTCCGAACGATATTTTCGAGAGGTGACTCAGCCGCTGTTCCGCTTTACGTGCGCGGGAATCCCGTGCCAGGAGGAAGATGAGCACCGCCAGCGCCGCTGCCGCCAACCCGACGAAAAAGAAGTTGTTTCCGGTGAAGAGGCTAAAGGCGGCGCCGGTATTGGACGCGTGAACCAGGCTGAAGAATCCGGGAATGATCGGGATTTCGGCGCCGTATGGAATATTTTGACGCACCAGCCACTTCGTGAATTGGTCCAGCGCATAGAGCGGCAGTCCAAGAAGGATCAGATATTTCATTCCTCAATGTCCAGATGGCCGACGACGTCCGCGCAGCGGTCGCAGAGGGTTGGATAATCCGGTAGTGTTCCAACCGCGGGTCTATGACGCCAGCAGCGTTCGCAACGCAGATAGGGTGTTTTGGTGACAACAGCGCTTGATTCGCCGTCGGTGGCGCCCAGGTCCAAATGGCTGAGGATCAAGAACTCCTCGACTTCGCCAAGGTTCAATTGGTGAACCCGGTGCTCTCTTGGCAGCGAGAGGGCAACGTGGGCTTCCAACGCGTTTCCGACCATCTTTTGGTGGCGCGCAGCTTCGATCGATTGAGCGACGATCGAACGCGCCTCGAGCAAAGCATTCGCATCATCGATTGCGCCGGTGTCGATTTGCGAAAGATCGGTCTCCGGGAACCGCTGCAGATGGACAGAGATTGATTTGCCGAAGGAGCTCCACGCCTCCTCGGCCGTGAAAACGAGAATCGGAGCGATCAACCGGACCAGGGTATCGAAAGCCTTGTGGAGGACGGTCTGGGTAGCGCGCCGCCGGCGGGAGGAGGGAGCATCGCAATACATCCGGTCTTTTGTGATATCGATGTAGAGACTGCTCAGATCCACCGCACAAAATTGGTTTACCCCGTGGTAAACTTTGTGAAACTCATATTGCTCGTACGCTTCCAGGCATTGTTGGACTAATTGCTGAAGCCGGGCTGCAATCCATCGATCGACAAGCGGGAGATCCGTTCCCTGAACTTTCTCAGGTTCGAAGTCGTGGAGGTTTCCCAGCAGGATCCTGAGGGTATTTCGAATCCGGCGATAGGTGTCGGTGAGTTGGCCGAACATCTTCTCACCAAACGGTACCTCGTCCGTATAGTTCACACTGGACACCCACAATCGGACAATATCTGCCCCGTATTTCTGGACGTAATGGTCGGCCTCGGTCGGTTTAGCATACGCGCCCTGGTTGGACTTGGAAATTTTTTGGCGGCTTTCAAGGTCCACGACAAAAGCGTGGGTGAGGACCTCTCGATACGGTGCCTTGCCATTGATGGCAACGCTGGTCAGTAAAGAAGATTGGAACCATCCGCGGTGCTGATCGGTCGCTTCGATGTAAACGTCGGCCGGCCAATGCAACGCCGGGTGCCGGCGCAAAACGGCTTCATGGCTCACCCCTGAATCAATCCAGACATCTAACGTGTCATTGCGCCGAGTGAACGCTTTCGGCAAACCGAGCTCCTTTGAAAACTCAGCGTCTCCCAGCTCATACCAGATATTGGTGCCGCGATCTTCGACGAGGTCTGCCATTTTGCGGATCCAGGCCGGGTTCAAGATCGGTTGACTACCATCGTAAAAGACCGGAAGCGGTACACCCCAGCTGCGCTGTCTCGAGATGCACCAGTCCGGTCGGGACTCGACAGTGGCGTACATCCGATTTCTGCCCCAGTGCGGGACCCACTTGACCTGGTCGATTGATCGAAGCGCCGCCGGCTTCACGCGGTCGACCCGGATAAAGAATTGTTCCACGGCGCGAAAAATCACCGGTGTTTTGGAACGCCAGCAAAATGGATAGGTGTGGTGATAGTCATTTGCCGCAAGCAAACATCCAACCTCGGAAAGTCGATGAATCACGTCTTTGTTCGCATCAAAAACGTATTTGCCAACCCATTCCGGAACTCCGACTTCCTCGGTGTAATGTCCGTTGTCGTCTACGGGAGAAAGGAGAGGAAGCCCATATTTTAGCCCAATCTGATAATCCTCCTCCCCGTGGCCAGGTGCTGTGTGCACGCAACCTGTCCCGGCCTCCAGGGTGACGTGCTCGCTGAGCAGGACGACCGATTCACGATCGAGGAACGGATGGCGGCAGAGCCATCGTTCCATGTCGGCGCCGGCAAAAACAGCAAGCGGTTCGCCGACCTGTTTCCAGCCGGTTTCCCTTTCGAAATGACCCGCGAGATCTGCCGCCATCAACAGGATTTTCGGTTCGGTCCGTTCGGGATGTCGGAATTCCTGGACCAGATATTTGTAGGCGGGGTGAACGGTGATCGCCAGGTTGGCAGGAATCGTCCAGGGTGTCGTGGTCCAGATGACAATCGAGCACTTGCCTGCGAATGGTCCTGTTCGAATCGGGAATTCGACATAGATCGAGGGATCTGTCCGTTCCTTGTATTCGACTTCCGCTTCCGCCAGAGCGGTCTGCGCACCGGTGCTCCAGAAAACTGGCTTTTTGCTTTGATAAACGAGATCCTTTTCGACCAATTCGGCAAAAACGCGAAGAATCACTGATTCGTAGGAGGGATCCAGCGTGAGATAGGGATGGTCCCAGTCTCCGAATACACCGAGCCGCCGAAATTGACGCCTTTGAATATCGATGTACTTGCGGGCATAAGCTTCGGACCGTTTTCGTACTTCCAGCGGAGAAAGTCCCTTCGATTCTTTAACGACTTTGAACTCGATCGGCAGTCCATGACAATCCCAGCCGGGAATGTAGGGCGCTCTGAAGCCGGACATCGCCCGGCTTTTCACGATCAGGTCCTTCAATATTTTATTGAGTGCTGTGCCCATGTGCACATCGCCATTGGCGAAAGGCGGACCGTCGTGCAGAACGAAAGGAGGATCATTTCTTCGGATTTCTTGAATCTCTTGGTAGATTTTCTCCCGGTCCCATCGGGCCAGAATTTCCGGTTCCCGAAGCGAGAGGTTGGCCTTCATCGGAAACTCGGTCTTCGGCAGATTCAATGTCTCTTTGTAATTCATTCGAAGGACACCGAAACTAACATCAAATGGCTGGATCGCAACGAGGGCGGCCGTTCGGTGCCAGGGGCAGTTGTCGGTGCCAGTGTCAGTGGAAGAAGAGCTTTTTTCCTAATCGTAATCGTCCTTGAACTCGAACTTATCCTTGATTTCTTGTCACTGGTTTGAAACGACCTGCTCTCAGAGACAACGGTCGAGGAAGGGACCCGCGTCCGGATTGCCCAATCCTGCAAAGACAGAGAGCGACCACGAGGACGAGAACGATTTATTATCGAAGGAACGGCTAAATAACTCTGGCATCAGGTGCGGATGGCGTGGCATATGCCTGATGGTGCACCCTTGGAATGCGCTGGAGTTAACGCATGAGATGGTCTTTTAAAGTTGCGCGGATTGGCGGGATCGACGTGCGGATACATGTCACGTTTTTCCTGTTGCTGGCGGTTTTCGCTTCCTTTTACAGCGCACAAGGCGGGGCTTCCGGGACATTGAAAGTCGTCATCTTTTTTCTTCTGGTATTTCTGTGCGTACTGTTACATGAGTTCGGCCACGCGTTCGCCGCGCAGGCGTTTGGGATACGCACGGTGGACATTACCTTGCTGCCAATCGGTGGCGTGGCGCGCATGGAACGGATGCCGGAAAAACCGGCGCAGGAATTGGTGGTTGCGATTGCCGGTCCGCTGGTAAACGTCGTCATCGCGGCTGCCTTGTTGTTCGTCTTGGCGGTAACCGGGAACCTGGATTTCGGCGAAGTATTCGATCCGACGAGGTTCAACGCCCTGTGGGCGCTGCTGTATACCAACGTGATGATGGTGATCTTTAACCTGATTCCCGCTTTTCCTTTGGATGGGGGCCGCGTCTTGCGCGCGCTGCTTGCCACAAGGTTAAGTTACGAGCGCGCGACCCAGATTGCCGCGACCGTCGGTCAGGCTCTAGCTCTGCTGATGGCTGTTTGGGCGTTCAGCAGAGGCCCTGCTTCGCTCGCGCTCATTGCGATCTTCATTTACCTGGGCGCAGAGAGTGAATCGTCCTTTGTGCAAATGCGCCACGCGACGTCGGGCATCCCGGTGTCGAGTGCGATGGTCACTCGGTTCGATACGCTCAATCATCGGGCGACTCTGGACCAGGCAGTGGATGCACTGCTCGGTAGTTCTCAACATGAGTTTCCGGTCCTTGACGACAACGGTGGGTTTGCCGGTTTGTTGACGAAACACGATCTGCTGGTGGCCTTGCGGAAGGCGGGTCCCGAAACGGCGGTGAGCGACGTCATGATCACAGGGTTGCCGACGCTGGTCCCGCACATGAGCCTTGATCACGCGTTTTCGAAGATCAGGGAAGCAAATGTCTCCGCTTTGCCAGTGGTCGATAACTCGGGCCGGTTGGTTGGTTTGTTCACTACGGAGAACGTCAGTGAATTAATAATGGTTCAAAGCGCGCTCGGCAAAAAGTCGCGCAGGTTCCGGGCTTAGTTGTATCCTATGCTTCTACAATAGGCTCGGCGTCATGCCTCCCGAGAACGCTAGAAAGATGCCGACTAACCCTTGGGCTAAGTTTTCTTGGCCCGTTGGGGCGTCTTAACTTCTTGAAATGTCCAAACTCCAGGGGCGCCTTTCAGGGCGCTGGCGAGTTTTTGGCGACAGAAACGCCGCTCAAATTTTCAAACAGCTTTACCACCGAGGCATCATCTTGATTCCCCAGGCCCATGGCGGCCGCCCCCAGGAAGAGCTGATGAGCAATCGCCGCCATCGGCAGCGGGAACTTCAGCTCGCGAGCGACGTCGAGGACGATCCCGAGATCCTTTACGAATATGTTGACGGCGCTCAGCGGAGTGAAGTCTCCCGTCAGCATGTGCGGGACGCGATTGTTAAACATCCACGAAGACCCGGCACTATGGGAAATAACGTCAAAAAGAACCTGCGGATCGGCACCGGCACGGGTGCCGAAGGCCATCGCTTCAGCCGCAATGGCGATATGTGAACCGGCCAGCAATTGATTCACCGTTTTGACGATCGAGCCCAGACCGGGCTCCGTGCCGATCCGATAAATTTTCGCTGCCATTGCCTGCAGAACTGGCTCTCCAGTCTCGAATGCTTCGTCGCTTCCAGATGCCATGATCGAAAGTCCGCCTGATTCGGCCCCAACCACTCCGCCGCTCACCGGAGCGTCAATAAAGAGGTGCCCTGATTCGGCGAGACGTTTACCAAGCTCGCGACTGAAAGCGGGAGAAACGGTGCTCGTCGCGATGACGACACTCTTTAGGGGCAGATTTTTGAGCGCCCCCTTGCCGCCGAATAACACAGTTTCGATTTGTTCGGCATTGACCACCATCGTAACGAAGACATCCGCGCCGATGGCAGCGTCTGCCGGCGAGTCGCACCATTCACCGCCTGCAGCAGTCCACCGCTCTTTAACCTCCGCACGAGCATCCACGGCGGCGACCCGAAATCCTTTTTTCAGCAGCTGTGTCGCCATCCCCATCCCCATGGCCCCAAGCCCAACGAATCCGACTTTATTTGCTTTAGGCATAAGACGTTTTGGCAAGCCATCCCAGACCGTCTTCAGTTCGGCCTTGCGGACGGTATTCGCACCCGATCCATCCATCGTATTGAAATGAGTCGACCAGGGTGAAGAGGTACGGATAGTTCACTTCGCCCTGATCCGGCTCGGCTCGATCCGGAACTCCGGCCAGTTGAAAGTGTCCGATTTTCGAAAAATATTTTTCCGTTCGTCGCGCGAGATCGCCGCCCATGATCTGAGCGTGATACCAATCGAATTGAATTTTAAGAGCTGGATGGGAGAGCTCCTGGAGGACGCCATCCGCCTGTTCGACAGTCGAGAGATAATACCCCGGAATATCTCGCGTGTTGATCGGTTCGACCAGGATGGAAAGATCAGAGTTCTCGATCTTTCCCAACGCGTATTCGAGATTCGCCAAGAATGTCCGATGTGCCTGGGCCGGGTCCGATTCTCCGGTGATGCCTGACATGACATGGATTCGCTTGCAATCCAGGGTCGCTGCGTAATCGAGTGCCGCGTCGAACGTTTTTCGAAAGTCTTTTTCCCGCCCGGGCAGCGCCGCCAATCCCCGTTCGCCCGCGGCGAAGTCACCCGGCGGTGCGTTGATCAGCACGAGCTCCTGGCCATTTGCCTGAAGCGCCGACCGGATCTCCGACGCTGGTTGCTCGTATGGGAACAAGATCTCGATGCCCTTGAATCCGGCGCTTGCCGCTGCTGTGAAGCGATCGGCAAACGGCTTTTCCTGAAAGAGCCAGGAGATATTGGCATTGAACCTAGGCATAGCGTTCCTTGCAGTTGTCAGTTGTCACTTGGCAGTGGCAGGCGGGTTCGCCGACACGCCTTGCGCCGTTTCGTTCCTCAAGATTCCCATTGTGCTCCAAATGTTTCACGTAGCTCCTGGATTTGTGAGTGGTCGAGCGTACGGATTTTTTGACCGTTCAATAGAAGCATCAGTTTTGAGGTTTCCTCGAGTTCTTCGATCGCGTACATCGCGGAATCGAGGTCATTGCCCGAAACCACCGGTCCATGGTTGGCCAGAAGGACGGCCGCGTGTTTGTCCGCTTGCTGCGCGATCGCGATCGCCAAAGCCTTATCTCCAGGACGAAAGTAAGGAATCAGCGGCAGTTTTCCGACTCGCATGACGAAATAGGGTGTGATGGGCGGTATGCAGCTTGCGGGGTTAAGTCCCTCCAGGCAGGAAATCGCGGCGGCGTAGCTGCTGTGGAGATGCACGATAGCGCCGCTCTGGCGGCGTTTCTGATACATCGCAAGATGCAGAAAGTACTCTTTGCTTGGCTTGGCGCCGGAAATCAAGTTTCCCTTCCAATCCAACTTTGAGAGACCGCCGGCATCAAGCTCGCCAAGACACGAATTGGTGGGAGTCAACAACCAGCCATCGTCCAGGCGGGCGCTAATGTTGCCGCTACTCCCGGGGCTCAATCCGCGCTGGTAAAGGCTCCGGCCAATTTCGACGATGCGTTCCCGCAGCTTCAGTTCAGCGTTCATACATGCTACTTCGGGGACAGGACACCAGGTGGTCCGAGAAGTCGCCATGCGTTCACAAAAAAATCTTCCGACCCGAAATTACCTGATTTCAGCGCAAGGGAAATTGTACGATTTAAGCCAGAGGCCAGAGTCCAGGGCACTCCAGGATCGATTTCCGGTCCAATCCGCAAGAGGTTCAGACCAAGTTTCGTGACGACTGCGCCAGCCGTTTCGCCGCCGGCAACAATCATTTGTGAAATGTCGTCCTCGACAAATTTCTCGGCGACTGCGGCGAGAAACCTTTCGCAAAGGTCTCCGGAGCGATCGACACCGAAGGCTTTCTGATTCGACGCTATTTCATCCGGAGAGCCACTTGTGTAGACGAGCAAAGGATTCGGATCGGCGCGATTCTGTTTTGCCCAGCCCAACACTCTTTCAAGCGTGACGTCGAATTGGGTAGCAAGCTCTTTCGGTGCGACTCTCATGTGGGGGTAGGCTTTTTTTGCCACTTCGAGCTGTTTCAGTGTCATTCGGGAACAACTCCCGGCCAGAATTGCCCTGCGTCCGGACGAGGCGATCGATTGGGCGGCGCGTCCCGGTTGCAAACCGAAGTTTCGGCCTAATCCGAGGGCGAGTCCCGATCCGCCGGTCACCAATTTCAGATTTCTGACCGCAGCGGCCAAAACGAGGAGATCTTCGTTTGAAGTCGTATCGGTGATGGCGACTGAAGGAGTCTGGCTCGCGCGCGCCTCAAAAGCGTGAGCGACCGCTTTCTCGCCTTGCCGAACCAGATCGAGTCGGATGAGTTCGACCGCTAAACTTGTTTGGGCAGCCAAAACTCGAACAATGTTCGGATCAGTCATCGGAGTGAGCGGATGATGTTGCATGCCGCTCTCGCTCAAGAGTTGATCATGAACGAAGAGATGGCCGCGGTAGACCGTCCGTCCATTGTCAGGAAACGCCGGGCAAGCAATCGTGAAAGAGGCGCCAAGTTCCTGCAAAAGGAGCTCGATGACCGGACCGATATTTCCGCGAGGGGTCGAATCGAACGTCGAGCAATATTTAAAATAGAACTGCCCGCAGCCAATCGATTTCAGCCAATGGAGAGCATCTCTCGATTCGCGGACGGCTTGCTCGGCCGGAGAAGTACGCGTCTTCAGCGCCACGACGACGGCGTCGATATCTTCGAACTGCGAAACCGATTTCGGGATACCGATAGTTTGTACGGTCCGAAAGCCACTTTTCACCAAATTATTGGCTAAATCGGTTCCGCCCGTGAAATCATCCGCGATGCAGCCTAGAAGAGGCATGGGTTATTCGGGTTTGACAATGCGCAGCTTAATCTAAATTCCGAATTTGAAACCACAGATTTCACAGATTTCGGGGATAGGACGCTAAAGGGAGAGGCCACAGGGTCTTGGCGATGCACAGAAAACCCGATAGCATCACGATTGATTTCCCGAAAAACTTCCTTTTAACCAGCGCTCGGATTCTGCCGGCCTCGCTTTCAAGGCATGCAAAACCGAAGGCTTCGATTACTGTTGGCTGCATGCTACTGCAGGATACGATCCGCACCGACCGACTGATCCTGAGGCCGTTCGTCCTGATCGACGCGCCGCGAGTCAAGGCGCTTGCTGGCGAGCAGAAAATTTATGAGACGACGCTGTGTGTGCCTTACCCGTACGAAGACGAGATGGCGGAGTCCTGGATTGCGACGCATCAAAGATTTTTCTACGAAGGGCACGGAGTAGTCTTCGCGATTTGCTTGTCGAGTGGGCTCTTGATCGGGGCTGTCTCGTTGAGCAGGGATGGGCTGTTCAATCGCGCAGAACTCGGTTATTGGATCGGGATCAGCTATTGGAATCGCGGCTATTGCACCGAAGCCGCGAAAGCGGTCGTAGAATATGGTTTTGGATCTCTCGCGTATCACAAGATTTCCGGAAGACATTTCGTCGGAAATCGCTCATCTGGGCGAGTGTTGGAAAAAATCGGGATGACTCGGGAAGGGATGCTCCAGGACGACGTGATTAAAGATGGGCGATACATCACAGTTGAACTCTACGGAATCGTCAATCCCAGTGAGGTCTCATCGTCTTAGCCCTATTCACTCTCAGAATCCTCGTGTCCGAAATCGTTCTCGTCCTCGTCGTCGTGGTCGTCCTTCGTCTCTGGTTATGGACGATTGTTAGCTAAAGCATTCGGGCGGCCGAAAGACGCGGGAACGGAGGAGGCAACCCGCGCTCTGCTCGTGCCGAAGAAGTCGAGGACGAAGGACGACGACGAAGGACGAGAACGATGAGGAATCGCGATAGGGAAAGGTCAAATAGTTGAGTGGTGGCTTTCCGAATCGTTCGGCCAGGCATCAAATTCTGCTTCACGATTCCGCTTCCATCGGGGTCTCTGGCGCGTAGCCGTGGCGTAAGGTATTTTCGGTGACGACACGCGGAAACATGAAGTTGAGCAGGTATTCCTTTCCGCCGGCTTTCGTTCCTCCGCCGGACATTTTGAATCCGCCAAACGGATGTCGTCCAACTATTGCTCCGGTGATCGAGCGATTGATGTAGAGATTGCCGACCAGAAACTCGGACCGCGCACGTTCGATGTTTTGCGGACTGCGGGAGTAGAGACCTCCGGTCAGGGCAAAGGGCGTGTTATTCGCGATTTGGATGGCCGTCGACAGATCTTTCGCGGTGATCAGCACGAGAACTGGTCCAAAGATTTCTTCCTGCGCCAAACGCGCTGCCGGTTCGACGGAGTCAAAGATCGCCGGCGCGATGTAATATCCTTCCAGTCCAGCAGGCAGTTGGGCCTGAAACGCAAGATGATGTTCGCGTTTGCCGAGCTCGATGTATCCCTGAACCTTCTCAAATGAGATATCATCGATTACCGGCCCGACGTCGGTATTTGGCAGGTCCGGCAACCCGATCTGAAGCGCTGCAACCGCTTCTGTCAGACGCGGCATCAATCGCTTGTGGACATCGCGCACCGTGATCAGTCGTGACAATGCAGAACATTTCTGACCCTGGAAACTAAAGGCCGACTGAATAATGCCAGGGACCGCTTCGTCGAGATCGGCGTCGGTATCGATGATCATCGCATTTTTTCCGCCCATTTCGCAGATCACCTTTTTCAGGTTCCGTTGATCCCGGTGAGTGACCGCAGCGGTCCCCCAGATGAGGGTTCCGACTTCGCGCGAACCTGTGAAGGCGATCAGATCGATGTCCGGGTGAGCGACAAGCAGCGACCCAACTTCTTCCCCGGTTCCGCAAACCAGATTGGCTACGCCGTCGGGCAATCCAGCTTCCTGCAAAAGATTCATAAAGATCGCCCCAAGCACGGAGGATTGCTCGGCAGGTTTGAGAACGACTGTGTTGCCTGTGACGAGTGCGGCTACCGTCATTCCGCAGAGAATGGCGAGTGGAAAATTCCACGGAGCGATGATGGCTGCCACGCCCCGTGGCAGATAGCTCTCGATGCTGACTTCCCCGGGGACATCCTGCGTCAACCGGCCATTGCCAAGGCGGCGCATCTCTCGAGAGTAGAAAGTGCAGAAGTCGATCGCTTCCACGACGTCCGCGTCGGCTTCCAACCACGTTTTGCCAACCTCAAAGACCTCCCATGCGGCAAGTTCGTAGCGGGCCGTACGCATCTTGTCGCCGACCCGCTCAAGGAACTTGCTTCGGGATTCCAAGGAGGTCCTGCTCCAGGAGGAGAAGGCATTTCTGGCAGCGGCGACTGCCTGCGCAACCTCTTCAGTCGCACCAAATGCGACATGCCCGATCACTTGACTCGGTTGAGCCGGATTGACCGACGCCTGTTGCCTCGATCCGGTCAATTTCTTGCCGCCGATCACCAGCGGATACACCTGTCCCAACTTTCCGCGGACAACTTCGAGGGCGTGGCTCATTTTGTTTCGTACGGAGGCGGCGGCAAAATCGGAAGGTGGTTCGTTTTGGAACGGAGGTTCTTTTTGAAGCAGCGCGCCTTGGATTCTGGTCGGAGTTCCATCGTCCGTGAAGTCGACCGGTTTCGCCGCCGCCAGCGGCCGATCTGGAACCTGTTGAACCGGATCAGCCAGCAACTCGGTGACAGATCTGTTGGCGCTGAATTTCGCTCTTAGAAATCCTTCATTAGAAGTATTTTCGAGGAGGCGTCGGACGAGATACGCCATTCCAGGAACGAGTTCTCCGATTGGGCAATATTCGCGGACGCGATAGCCGAGATTGACAAGAGCTCGCCTGATCGGCGTTGCCATTCCGTACAGCATCTGAAATTCAAAGTCGCTGGGACGGATACCGAGTTTGCGCGCGTAGGTTGCTGCGTGTGCAATGGTCCGCACATTGTGCGACGCAAAAGCCGGGTAGACGACTGTGCGATTGTCCAGGAGCAACCGGGTAATCCGTTCGTAGTTCGCATCGGTCTCCGGTTTTGACAAAAACACCGGGACGTCCCATGTCTTTTGTGCGGCGACCACTTTTTCAAAATCCCAGTAGGCTCCTTTGACCAGCCGTATCGTGAATTCGCGACCGCTGCTGCGGGCCCAGTCCAACATTTTTTCTGTGTCGGGGTAGGAGTCCCGCAAATAGGCTTGAATCACGAAACCGTGGGGAGGCGAATTTTGGAGACTCGGTTCAATCGAAAGCTCCTTGAAAAGGTCGAGCGTAAGCTCTTTCAACCCGTAGTGCTCCATGTCGAGGTTAATGGAGGCGCCCAGTTTACCTGCGTGAACCGCGATCCGCTTGAGCCGCTTCATGATGATCGCGATACTCGCCTGCGGATCGGCTGCCTGAACCCGTGCGCACAAAGCGGAAATCTTGACCGAAACATTGACGAACGGTGGTTCACTCGCGGCCAACGGGCCCTCCACTTTCCAAGAGTGGGTGCCGGCGGCCAGGAAATCGAGGAGTTCGATGTATTTCACCGCACATTCGTCTGATTCCCGGTCGCTTACGACCGCTTCACCCAGGATATCGACGGTAAAACGAGTGCCTTCTCCCCAGATCCGGCGAAGGTTCGGAAAGGCAGATTTTCCATCCCTGCCGCAGATGAAAATGTTCGCCATTGCCATCACGTTTTGGCGGATCAGACGTGCGGGCATCGCCGGCAGCAACCGACCGAAGGCGAGGGCGCCGCGGAGGAGACCGGACGCCGGGGTCTTGACGCTCGTCAGATACTCCGCCATGTGCTTCAAAACGTCATCGGGCGAGGTCAGCGCTGGCAGGACATCGACGAATCTAAACATCTGGGTCTTGAAGACCGGGTCCTGCATTGCCCATTCCATCAAGCGTCCGTAGAAATCCCTGCCTCCAAAGAGGTTTGAAGTTCGGCGGTCGTTGTCGATGAGGTGAAGAATCTCCCGGCCCAGTTGCTCAATTTCCAATTGAATCGTCCCTAAGTTACTCATGAGATGCAGGCGCTAAGCGGAGGCTATTTTAGGCAATAATGTAGCACACGGGATCAGGAGGAATTCAGGAGTCAGGAGTTGCAGGAGTTACAGAATGGTGACGGCTGTTCTTGCGTGGTGTCATCCGCTTCTATCCGATGAAGAGTTCACGGCAGGGCGAGATTCCCGAAACTCCTGAACTCCTGCAACTCCTGACTCCTGAATTCTGCCTTCCGGGCAGGGCTCCGTCCGAGCCAGGGAGGACGCGCCATCCGCGGCTCAGACGGAGCTTCGCCCTACCAAGATTCTTCGCCTGGATCGCCCACAGAAGGGAAAGGGCCCTCTCCATTCTGAACTCCTGTAACTCCTGACTCCTGAATTCTGACCCCCCAATTCTGCCTTACATTTTCGCCTTCGGGCGACTCAGGAATCCCCGGCCAATCTCGACGGCGGGCGGAATCATGGAGATCACCACGATGGCAAAGATCACCAGGGAGAAATTCTTTTGGACGTAGGGGATATTTCCGAAAAAGTGTCCAAGCAAGACGATCCCGAAGACCCAGACAAAGGCGCCCACCACATTGTATCCGAAGAATTTCCGGTAACTCATAGAACCCATACCAGCCACAAACGGAGCGAATGTGCGTATCAACGGAATGAACCTCGAAAGCAGGATCGTCTTGGCGCCGTGCCGCTCGTAAAACGCGTGCGTTTGTTCCAGATGCTTCCGATTGAAAATGCGGCTTTTCGGATTGCTGAAAAGCTTCTGGCCGATTTTATTTCCGATCCAGTAATTCGTGGTATGGCCGAGAATGCCTGCGACCGTCAGCAGGGCAAGAATAAGAGGCAGGTTTAAAGGGCCGTTCTGGGCGGTCAAAGTCCCGACCGTAAACAGAAGAGCGTCTCCTGGCAGGAACAGAATCACGACCAACCCGGTTTCTGAAAAGATGATCAGGAAGAGCAGGGCGTAAATCCAGGATCCATAGGATTCTGCCACCTGGCCAAGGTACACATTCAGGTGGAGCAGGATGTTCAGGAGTTTTGCAAGCCAGTCCATAGGCGAAAGCGGCAAACGAATCGGTCATAGGGAGAGTCTCTGCAACTGAAATCAAGAAAAGCGTTCCCAAGAATTAAATTAAACGTTCCGGCAGGCAACCGCGTCTATATCTCAGAACGTACAAGTGTTTGTGAGGGTATTGGTTCTGGAGGGCGGCGAATTAAGGCGCTGACTGAGAGCAAGATGGGCAATACTTGAAAGGATTCAATTATGAAGAGACGCAAGTTGACAAATCGGCCGCTGTGCCTGGGAGATTTAATTTTAGCTGTCAGTTCCTATTCGGATTCACAGGAGGAAACCGCCGCGACAGTGGCCGATCTTCTTGCTTCGGGGCAGGTTACACTGATGAATAACGGCCGGCAGGTCAGAGCAAGGGTTCGGTAAATTGGCGCCAGAAATTGAGTTTTAGAAAATTCTTTTCAACCGGTAAGTGCGATTTAACGTCAGTGGGTGATTTCACGATATTCCCGACCCCGTTTGAGGGAGATTTGGGAGGATTCCTGCAAGTTTTCAATTTGGCTGGAAATTGAGATCCTGGCCTGTGAGGCCATGGCTCAACTCGGATTGATTCCGGACGCGGACGCCAAGGCGATCCGCGCCCGGGCGAAATTCTCTGTTCCGGAGATTCTCGAAATTGAGAAACGAACCAATCACGACGTGATTGCGTTCCTGGAAAATGTTGCTTCGTCTATCGGACCGGAGGCCAGATGGATGCACCAAGGGCTGACCTCCTCAGATATTCTCGACACAGCGCTGGCGGTCCAGCTTTCCCGCTCGTGCGACATTCTTCTGGAGGATGTCGCCAAACTCAGGGAGGTGGTTGGCCAGAAAGCACGCCAGTACAAAGAAACGCCGATGATTGGCCGCAGCCACGGTATCCATGCCGAGCCAATCACGTTCGGATTAAAGATGGCGCTGATGTATGACGAATTCGGCAGGGCCGAACAGCGGCTCCGTTCGGCGCGCGACGAAATTGCCGTGGGCAAGTTGAGTGGCGCAGTTGGCACTCACGCGCATCTTGATCCGAAGGTGGAGGCGATCGTCTGCGAGAGACTTGGGTTGAAAGCGGATGCCTTGTCGACCCAGGTTGTTCAGCGAGACCGGCACGCGCAGTTTAGTGCGAATCTCGCCGTGATCGCCTCAAGCATCGATCGCTGGGCTACGGAGTTCAGACATCTTCAACGAACGGAGGTGCTGGAAGTGGAGGAGTATTTCAGCCCCGGTCAGAAGGGAAGTTCCGCGATGCCGCACAAGAGAAATCCGATTACCGGTGAACGCCTGAGCGGGCTCGCACGGGTCATCCGTGGAAATGCGGTTGCGGCGCTTGAGAGCGTGGCGTTGTGGCATGAACGGGACATTAGTCACAGCAGCGCTGAACGAGTTATTTTTCCGGACTCCTGCATCCTGATGGATTACATGCTCGTGACGTTGACCGAGCTTGTATCCGGGCTTCAGGTGCATCCGCAAAACATGCTGGAGAATCTGGAAATCACCAAGGGTCTTTACTTCAGCCAATCTATTCTGCTGGAGCTGACACGGCGAGGGCTGGAACGAAAGACTGCCTACGAGGCTGTTCAGCGAGCTGCCATGGCAACCTGGCAAAGCGAGAATGATTTTTTGACGGAAGTCCGGAAGATCCCGGAAATCACTTCCGTGATCCCGCCAGCCGAGCTCGAGAAGCTTTGCTCACTGGAACAACACTTCCGTTACATCGATCAGACATTTCGGGATGTAGGACTTTGAAGAAGCTGTAAACAGTCGTCGGTTGTCTGTGGTCAGTTCGTCATTAGAAGAGAAGAATGCCGGTGCTTATCTATTTTTCCAGGACTGGGCAAAACCAGAAAGTCTCGATGTCTGACCACGGACCACTATTAACTGATAACTTTTTATGACACTGGTAACTGCTTTTAGAACGTGATAGTCTGCGCGCTTAGTAAACGGTATGCTTCGTCGTATTCTCCCGCTGATCCTTGTCCTGCCACTGCTAGTGGCGGGTTGTAAAAAAAGTTCGACTCTGGCGAAACTGGAGGACAAATCGCCTGGCGCGAATCCAGCTTCTTCGGCGCCGGTGGCGCAGTCGACTCCAACACCGACGCCGGCGCCCGCAGTCGATCGCTCGGCCAAGGTGATCGTGTTTTGCTATCACAGGTTCGAGGATAATCCGCGCGACTCACTAGCGATCGCCCCGGCGGAATTTCGCGACCAGATGAAAAAACTCAAGGATGACGGCATCGCGGTTATTCCGATGAAAGATTTTCTGGCGTGGCGCAATGGAGAGAAATCGATTCCTCCAAAGAGCGCCGTGATAACGATCGACGATGGTTATGTGTCTGGATTCTCGGTCGGGTGGCCGATCCTGAAGGAATTCGGATACCCGTTCACGATGTTCATCTACACGAATTATGTGAACGTCGGTGGCAAATCGATTACTTGGGCGCAGCTCGAACAGATGCGTGATGCCGGGGTGGATATTGAGAGTCACACGGTCTCGCATCATGACCTTCGACACGCTCCAAAGGGTCAGGATTATACAACGTGGCTGCACAACGAGATTTACGGCTCGAAGGACATCCTAGAGCAAAAGCTGGGAATCAATATCGTGGCATTTGCATTCCCGTACGGAACGCACAATGAAGTGGTGCGGAAAATGGCGACGGAGGCGGGGTACAAGGCGCTGTTCACGGTGTATGGCCAGCATATGGGAATCGATGCTGCTGCCGACCAGCTTGGCCGCTATGCCGTTGAGTCGATGCATCCGGATGTTTTCAAGATGGCGGTCAACTTCGGCAACAATGACGGAGTCGATCCTGGCGTGGAAGCGGCCCAGTTAGCTTCCGCTGCGATGGTGACTCAGCCGATGAACGAGGAAAAAATTCCGGATACCCGGCCGGTCATTAAGGCGAACCTTGCATCGATGGGTGAAGTGGAACCCAATTCCGTAGAAATGCGAGTCAGCGGATTTGGTCTGGTGCCGGCGAGGTACGACGCCCAAACAAAACTGGTTTCGTACGAATTTACTCAAAACCTGGTCCCGAAAACGTATACCGTCATTCTAACGGCGAAGGTAAAGGGCAGGAAAATGGAGACACGGTGGAACTTCACAGTGGATCCATCGGCGCCGGCTGCCGGTAAGCAGGCTGCTGCTAGAGGGACATGATCGTGTTTTCGCAGCTTTCCGATAAACTTCAGGACATCTTCAAGGACCTCCGGGGACATGGCACGATCTCGGAGGCTAATATTAACGACGCTCTCCGTCAGGTTCGGCTGGCCCTGCTGGAAGCTGACGTTCATTTTCAAGTCGCTAAAGACTTCATCGCCAAAGTTAAAAGCAAGGCGCTGGGTCAGGAAGTTTTGCGTTCGATTACGCCGGGACAGCAGATTGTAAAGATCTTTTATGACGAGCTAACTCAGCTCCTGGGCGGCGATAACGAGCCGCTGAATCTCAGCAAGCCGGCTAGGATTCTGATGGTCGGTTTGCATGGCGCAGGAAAAACGACCACCTCGGCAAAGCTTGCCCTTTATTTAAAGAAGCAGGGAAAGTCACCATTGCTTGTTGCGTGCGATCTTCAGCGGCCGGCGGCCATCGACCAACTGGCGCAACTTGCAGAGCAAGTTGGCGTCCCGGTCTTTCGGCCGATGCCTGGCCAGCAGGATGTGGTCAAGGTGGGTCGGGAATCACTGGAATGGGCTGAGACGCAGGGCGGCAACGTCCAGATTTTTGATACGGCCGGCCGGCTGGAGATAGACGAAACCCTGGTCAACGAATTGAAACGGCTCCGGGATGTTTTGCAGCCCCAGGAAATCCTTCTGGTGTGCGACGCTGCGACCGGGCAACAGGCTGTCAACGTTGCGACGCATTTTCATAAGGCTCTCGGACTGACCGGGCTCATCCTCACGAAGCTGGATGGCGATGCTCGCGGCGGCGCGGCGCTCTCGATGCGAGAAGTGACGCAACGCCCGATTAAATTTGCGGGAGTCGGTGAAAAGATCGATCAATTCGAGCCCTTTTATCCGGAACGGCTTGCTGGCCGTATCCTGGGGATGGGGGACGTGGTCAGTCTGGTCGAGCGGGCAGCCGAATCGATTGACGAGGAGGAAGCGGTCCGGCTCGAGAAAAAAATGCGGACGGCGAGCTTCGATTTCAACGATTTCCTTTCGCAATTCAAAATGCTCCGGCGAATGGGACCGCTGGAAAATATCCTTGGCATGTTGCCAGGAATGAGTAATATGAAAGGCTTTTCGGTAGACGAAAAACAGCTGAGTCGAATCGAAGCGATCGTGCTCTCCATGACTCCGGGCGAACGAAAAAGTCCGGATATCCTGAACGCCAGGAGGAGGCAACGTATTGCTCGCGGCAGCGGAACTTCCGTCACCGAAGTGAACACGCTGCTTCAACGGTTTAATCAAATGCGAAAACTGATGAAGAACGCGGGACAACTGAAGAAGATGCTGGCCCGGGTCCCGCGGGCTGGAGCCGGTGGAATTTAGGGACACGTAAGGGACATGGTTTCAACATTGATATATGGCTGTTTCGATTAGATTAAGAAGAGAAGGAACTAAAAACCGTTCTTACTATCGGGTAGTGGTGGCGGATAAACGGAGTCCGCGCGACGGAAAATTTATTGAAATGATCGGCAATTACGATCCACGTGAGGCCGGTGAGAATTTTCATTTGGATCTCGGACGCGTTGACTATTGGATGACGCATGGCGCTCAGCCCAGCACAACGGTCGCGAGCATGATCCTGAAAGCCCGCAAGAAAGCCGCCGCGACGCCGGCACAATGACTTCCAGTGGAGACTTTTCTCGAGTTTGTCATCAGGCAGCTGGTCGAAGCACCTGAAGAGGTTCTGGTGACAAAGATCGAGCAGGGCCGCAAGCTGATCTTCAAAATCGAGATGCGCAAATCGGATGTCGGCAAGGTGATCGGCCGCAACGGACATACGATTACCGCCGTGCGGAATCTCTTGAACGCGGCGGCCCTGCGCTCGGGACAGCAGGTATCATTGCAGATTGTCGAATAGGTTTCAAAATCGGCCCTACAGGGCTGAGAGCCGGTGGGGTAATCCCGCCAAGCTGATCCTTGGGCTAAGCTTTCTGGCCATGGCTCGTATGAGGCAGGGTCAAACTCCTGCGCGGAGCGTGACTGGATCCGGAAACCGTGGACTTATCTCGCAAGATTAACAAGCTCCGGACAGGGGAAGCTTGGGAAAGCTTGCTCGATGCTTATTACCGCTGGCGCAGGCCGTTGGATGCGTCAGATATGGTCCGCTGGCTCGAATCCAAGGGATTCGATCGGATTCGTTCCAATTACGCGAATCCGGACGACAAAAAAGGCTGGCCTAAATATGTGGATGCAGGGCATCGGCTGGAACTAGCGATCAAGCAGGCAAGGTCCGTGCATCTCGACAGGGGAAAACCGCTTCGCGTTCTGGATATCGGAAGCGGCGCCGGCTATTTCCTCTTCGTTTGCAAGCAGTTGGGTCACAGCGTGATGGGTCTTGATCTGGATTGGCCGCCCATGTACGCAGAGACATTCGAGATGATGGAGATGCCTCGCTGTGTCTGGCGGATCGAACCTTTTCAACCGCTACCTGATCTAGGGGGTCGATTCGATTTTTTGACCGGGTTTGCGGTCTGCTTTAACTCGCACGGTTCGGACCATGTCTGGGGCGCGAAAGAATGGGAATTTTTCCTCGACGACGTTGAAAAGAACGTCCTGTCTCCTTCGGGTGAGATTTATTTCGAGCTGAATCCTGAACCGTGGGGCTATTACACACCGGAGTTGGGTGAATTCTTCCGTCGTCACGGTGCGCAGGTCGAAGGGAAGAAGGTCTCGTTTAATCGGTCACGCGAAAATCGTTCTAGGCGGAGTAAGTAAAGCGTCCCGCTTTACTTCTTCAGTCCCCGTGAACTCCAGGCTAACGCCTGGGCAAAGTCCGAAAGCCTGTACTGGAAGACTGGCCTGTGGTTTGGACATTCGGTAAAGCGGGATGCTTTACTTACCTGCTATTCCGAGTTGGCCAGGCAGGCGGCGATGAAGCCGCGGAAGAGCGGGTGGGGTGCGTTCGGCTTTGACAAGAACTCTGGATGATATTGGCAGGCGACAAAAAAAAGTTGATCCCGTAGCTCGATCAGTTCGACCAGCCTGGCGTCTGGGGAGGTCCCGGAAATCACGAAACCTTTCTCTTCCATCGTTTCTTTATATTTCAGATTGAACTCATATCGATGACGGTGGCGTTCGATTGTCTGAGGCTTGCCGTACAATTTTTCGGCAAGAGTTCCCGGCACGATATCTGTCGGCCAGCTGCCCAGACGCATGGAGGCGCCCTTCATTCGGACCTCCTTCTGGTCCTCGAGCAAACAGATGACAGGATGCGGAGTGTGTTCCTCGAACTCGGTGCTGTTTGCTCCCTTCAAGCCGCAGACGTTGCGCGCGAACTCGATCGTCGCGACCTGCATCCCGAGACACAGACCAAGGAAAGGGAGTCGTTTCTCCCTGGCGTATCGGCACGCTGCGATTTTGCCTTCGACACCACGATCTCCAAATCCTCCCGGCACGATGATGCCGGCAACGGTTCCGAGTGTCTTCGCGGGTTCGGTGCCTTCCAAGTCTTCCGCATCGATCCGCACAATTTCGATTCCGCAATCGTTGGCTGCCCCGGCGTGCGTCAGCGATTCATAGATGCTCTTGTAAGCATCCTGTAAATCGATGTATTTCCCGACGACGGCGACCTTGAGATTTTTCCTGGGAGCAATGACCCGCTGCACGAATCTGCGCCACTCGGTCATTTGCGCGGAAGGGGTATCAAGCCGGAGGAGGCGGCATATCGTCTCGTCCAGTTTTTCGTCCTGGAGCGTGAGAGGAAGCTCGTAGATCGTGTGATCGACATCTCGCACCTCGACGACAGCGTGAAGTGGAACGTTGCAGAAAAGCGCTAGTTTCTGGCGAACTTCCAGAACGAGTGGTTTTTCTGTACGGCAAAGAAGCACGTGCGGCTGGAGGCCGATCTCCCGGAGTTTAGCGATGCTTTGTTGAGAGGGCTTTGTTTTCAACTCGCCGGCGGCTTTGATGTAGGGAACGAGCGTCACATGCATGATCACAACATTCTCGGGCCCCACTTCGAGCTGAAACTGCCGAATCGCCTCGAGAAACGGTAATCCTTCGATGTCGCCGGTGGTTCCGCCAATTTCGGTGATGATCACGTCGCCGGTCTGCTCTTTGGCCAGGCGCTGAATGCGGCCCTTGATCTCATCCGTTACATGGGGAATCACCTGGACGGTTTTGCCCAAATAATCGCCCCGGCGTTCTTTCGCCAAAACGGTTTCATACACCTGGCCGCTCGTTACGTTGTTCGCACGGGAGAGCACACAACTTGTAAATCGTTCGTAATGACCGAGGTCTAAATCTGTCTCTGCCCCGTCATTCAAGACATAGACTTCGCCGTGCTGAAAAGGGCTCATGGTCCCCGGATCAACGTTGAGGTACGGATCAAATTTCTGCATGATCACTCGCAGGCCGCGGTGCTCAAGTAACGTCCCGAGCGCTGCAGCAGCCAGCCCTTTACCGAGCGAACTGACCACTCCACCTGTCACAAAGATGTATTTCATCCGGTTCTCCTGCTCAAAATTAGCCGTTCGACCTCGGTCGCATCCTCGGGAGTATCTACCCCGATGGAATTGATTTCAGAAACAACGACGCGAATCTTCAGGCCATTTTCCAAAGCGCGCAACTGCTCGAGCTGTTCGGCTTGCTCAAGGGCGCCTCGAGACATTCTCACAAAGTCCAGGAGTGCCTTTCGGCGGTATCCGTAAATACCGAGGTGTTTATATATTTTGATGTGGCTCACTCCTCTGCGAAACGGAATGCAGCTTCGGGAAAAATAAAGCGCGTCTCCTTTATGATCGAAGACCACTTTGACATGGTGTTCGCTGAGAGATTCCTCGAGAGATACGGGCGATGCCGCGGTGACAATCGGGATATTAGGATTGTCTTTTAACTTTCGGGTCACCCGCTCCAACAGAGCAGGATCGACCAGCGGTTCGTCACCCTGGACATTGAGAATGATAGTCGCTTTCTTGAGTTTTCTCGCCACTTCGGCGACCCGGTCTGTACCACTGGGGTGATCTGCGGCGGTCACGGCGACTTCCGCACCGAAATTAAATGCCACTTCCGCGATCCGCATATCATCGGTAGCAATCACTACCTGGTCGAAGCAATCCGCCTCGATGCAGCGCTCCCATACATGTCGGATCAACGGTTTGCCGGCGATACCGTGGAGCGCTTTTCCCGGGAACCGGGTGGATCCCCAGCGGGCCGGGATGATGCCGACAACTTTGCTGATTGGCATGACGCTTGTATTCTTGGGTTCGCCGCCAATCAATCTCTCAGGATGTGCTCCACTACTTCAGTGAAATTTTTTGCCACCAGTGTTGCTCCTGATTCCATCGGGTCGCTGACGGCGTCTGCGCCGAAGAGGATGGTTGCCCTCACTCCAGCCCGGACACCCGCCTGGGTGTCGGACGGCTTATCGCCGACCATATAGCTTTGCTCGAGATCAATGCCCAATTCTCTGGCTGCTTGCAGAAGCATCCCAGGATTCGGCTTCCTGCGTTCTGATTCGCTCTGCGGAGTATCCGCGCAGAAATACGTAGCGTCGATAACGCCCAGGCCAAGCTGTTTCTCCAATTCGTGTTGGACAGACCAAAATTCTTCCTCCGTAAAGTACCCCCGTCCGATACCGCTCTGGTTCGTTACGATGACGAGCCTGAAGCCTGCCGCCTTCAGCTTCGGCAGCAGTTTGCGAACTCCTTCGAGAAGTTCAACATCATCAGGGTTTGAGCAGTATCCGATGTCTTTTATCAGGGTTCCGTCGCGATCAAGAAAAATCGCCCTCGCTCCTCCTGGGCTCCGACTATCCATTTCTCTGGTGAAAACTCTCAAGCAGTTCATCCGGTGTGAGTGTTGCTGTGCCCAACTTACCCACCACCACGCTGCTTGCGTGATTCGATATCTCCGCCGCTTCAATCGCCGAGGCACCCGAAGCCAGCGCAAGCGTGAAAAGCGCAATCGCAGTATCGCCCGCTCCGGACAGGTCGTAGACTTCTCGAGCGCGCGACGGTACGTGGAACGGGGGATTCCTTTGGTCAAAAAGAATCATTCCCTGCTCTCCAAGCGTTACTAACAGGTGATCCGGTTTCCAAGTCCGCAGCAATTCGGCTCCTACAAGCAGAAGCTGACGATCGCGCAGGGGATCTGGTTCCGGCTCGCTCCTGGGCCGGTTTGCGGCGGCGAACGCCTCACTGCGATTCGGCTTCACCGCGGTAATCCCGCGCCAGACGAGCGGATTGCGGGTATTGGGATCGGCGGTTACCAATTTGCCGGCTCCTCGCGCCAGCTCCGTGACGTTATCAACAAAGTTTTGCTGCAAGAGACCTTTGCCATAATCCTCGAAAATAACGGCGTCCAACTGCGGCAGCAGCTCACGGACCTTAGCCACGAAGCGCGCCTGAGCTTTGTCGCTGAGCGGTTGCGGCCGTTCGCGATCGACGCGCACTACCTGTTGATGCCGTGCGATGATCCGGGTTTTTACAATGGTTTGAAAAGACTCGTCGCTCTGCAGGCCTTCCAGGCCGATCCCGTTTTCAGCGAGAAGCTCCCTCAATCTCTGCGCATGGGTATCGGCGCCCACCAACCCCATGACAAACACCGAAGGCGTAAACTCTCTTACATTCCGTGCGACGTTTGCGGCGCCTCCAGGGTAATAGGATTCCCTGATGACTTCCACCACGGGAACCGGCGCCTCCGGTGAAATCCTGGAAACCCGGCCCCAGACGAACTCGTCGAGCATGAGATCACCGATGACCAGAACGCGCTTCCTCGAGAATTCATGGAGGAGGTGTTCGACCCGCTCGAGTTTCATTGTCCTCAAGCCATATTCGCAAACCGGGTTTGCTCAAAGGAAAATTTCCTTCTAGGATTGACGGTTTGTGTACCTTGAAGATCAAAAATTAGAACCTGCGAATAGATTGTTGGTTGTTTGTGTGAGAACTGCACTGCACATGGAGAGCGCTTGAATGATAAAAAAACTGTTTAGCGTCGGTATTGCCACGACGCTGTTTCTCTGGGCAATCACCAGTTTTGGCGAGGCGCCGCCGAGTCATGTCGATCTTTCCAAGTTCCCGGCAACGCAGCTCGACGATGTGGTCGTCCCCTTGCCGAGCGAGGTGTTCAACGTGCTGGACAAGTTAGGTGCCCCTAACTGGCAGGAGCAGCTCCGGGAGCCGAAAGTCAAGAATCGCGGAGAACGTGAACAAATCGCGTTGTTGCTAGGTTCGGTTGTCGCGGAAGGATTTGTGGCAGTGGAGGCGGCCGACAAGGCGCGAGTCAAGACCATTGGGCGCGATGTGCTGGAACTCGCCAGAGCGATCGGAGTCGAATCGACGGTGCTGACCCGAACAAACTCGATCGTAACGAAAGCGGACGCCGGAGACTGGATTTCCGTTCGGCGGGAGCTGGATGGGGCTCTGACAGACGTGAAAAACGCGATGATCAAGCTCCAGGATGCGCAGTTGGCACATCTGGTCAGCCTCGGCGGTTGGCTGCGCGGCACAGAGGTTCTGACCGCGATCGTGCAAAAAAGCTACTCCCTGGACGGAGCGGATTTGCTGAATCAGCCCGATCTTCTGCGTTACTTCCAACAGCGCCTTGCGGGTATGCCGCCCCGGATGCGAAACAAACCCCTGGTCAACAGGATGCAAAAGGGTCTTGATGAGATCTCACCTCTCATCAATCAGAAGCTCACACCGGATTCGGTGAAACGAATCAACGAAATTACTGGCCAGATGGTGAAAGCGATCGACTCGCACGCTTAACGGACGAACCTTTGTGAGACGATTTCTAATTCTACTAAGTCTCGGTGCGATCATCACATCCGCGGATGCAACACTTGACGACGCAATCAAGAGTGCCATTCAAGCGATGGATCCGTACGTTAAGCAGGGCTATATCGTCCGCGATGACCAGTGGGGAGGTGATCTCGGCCTGAGAGAGCAAAAAGCCATACCGCACACCCTCTTCAGGGGGAACGATTACTGGTTCTGTATGGGCTCAGACGTGGAGAATGCCAGGGTGGCGATTCATTTGTATGACAGCAAAGGAAAACTCGCTGAAAGTGACTCTTGGCAAAAGGGTCGATTCGCGGCCGCTCGAATACTGCCTTCTGCCACTGGCACATATTATATCATTGTCGAAGTCAGTGGTTCGCCCAAAGAACGCACCACGTGGGCGATGGTGTACGGGTACAAATGAATGGTCTTGCCGCTTTGCACAACGCACGAAATATTCCAACCTTCGGCCGAACTTCGGAAAACCTTCTTTGCTTATCCGAAACTTTGAGATAATGCGTAAGGCCTTGCATTTACAGGCTTGATGGTAGAATCCGAGACGCTTCAGTTCGATAACGCACGGACGCTCCAGAATCTGTACGCAAATGATTTCAAGCTATTGCAAACGCTGGAGGAAAAACTCGCCGTGAAAGTGACCACCCGGGATGGATGGCTGCGTGTAGAAGGCGAACGACCGAATATCGAAAAGACGCGCAGAGTGTTTGATCAGCTTGAGGAAGCTCGTCAGCATGGAATCCAGATCCGGCGGCACGAGTTTCAGTACGCGTTGGATTCGGTATCGGAAGGAAGCCGCCAGCCTTTGGGGCAACTGGCGGGTCACAAGGTTCTCACACCGGCTCGGCGGGCGCCGATTATTCCAAAGAGCGAGCAGCAGCTGAATTACGTTCAGGCGATTCAGAAATTTGATATCGTGTTTGGCATAGGGCCAGCAGGTACGGGAAAAACGTATCTTGCTATGGCGATGGGTGTTGACGCCCTGCGAAAAGAACGGGTCAAAAGAGTCATTCTGACCCGACCGGCGGTTGAGGCGGGAGAAGCTTTGGGGTTTCTCCCAGGAGATCTCCAGGAAAAGATCTTCCCGTATTTGCGTCCCCTCTATGATGCGCTGTATGATATGCTCGAGTCTGAGGAGATTCAAAGATACATGGATAGAGGGGTGATTGAGATAGCGCCATTAGCATATATGCGGGGAAGGACTTTGAATCACGCTTTCGTCATTCTGGACGAGGCGCAAAACACGACCACCGAGCAAATGTTTATGTTTTTGACCCGGCTGGGGGCGGACTCCAAATGTGTGGTGACGGGTGATCAAACCCAGATTGATCTTCCGCCAAAGAAAACGTCTGGTCTGATCGAGGCCATGCACGCGCTGGGGGATGTGCCTGGGATTCACTTTACCCGGTTTTCGGAAAGGGACGTTGTGCGGCACCCGCTCGTCCAGTCAATTATCCATGCGTACCAGGTTTACCGGGACGAGCCGTCAGGCGAGAAAAAGGGCTAGCTAGCAGAGGAAACCTAAAGCATGTTTGGAACCTCAAATCGCAGGAAGTTAATCAAGAGGGGTTTTGCATGTCCCAAGACCCGTCGGAAATCCACTCAGAAAGAGTGGATGCGCAAACTGGAGTCGGAGCCCTGGGTGAAGACGGGGATTTTTGGGGTGTTTGTCCTGGTCCTGGCCCTGCTGATCTTTTCGGGAGAGCATCCTGACCCTGCGAAATACTTTTTGATTGGTCTGCTGATCTTCCTGACGGCGGTCGCTCAGCTCTGGATCAATCATCCCGAAACGTTTCAGAAGAATTCTCGTGTAGGGCTTGTTTTCGGAGTGATTCTTTTTCACTTGTGCGTGGCGAAGCTGGTGATGGTATTTTCGACCCAGAGTCAGGGTGGGTTACCTAAGGAGTTTGGCGTATTGTTAATTCCATTTGCCTTGGCGCCGCTCGTATTATCGGTGTTGTTAGGCAAGAATCTCGGAATCTACGGTGCAATCTTCGTCAGCCTCTGGAGCTCAATTTTATTCCGTGGAGTGGACGCGTTCCTGCTGGTGATGAGCCTGATTAGCGGATTCATTTCCGTATTTGTTACCATCCAGGTGCGCCGACGCAGCAGGCTGTTGCGGGCAGGAATTTATGTGGGATTAGCTACCTGGATATTAGCTGTCTCATTTGGAATCATTACGATCCCGTGGCTTCGGCTAAACGACATGGACCTGACCATGTTCATGAAGCAATCGGCCGCTGCGATTCTCACCGGGGTGGTCACGGCAATGGTAGTCAGCGGCGCATTGCCGATGCTTGAAACGGCGTTCCGGATTACCACGGACATGTCGTGGCTTGAGATGGCGGACCGCAACCATCCATTGCTGCTGCGGCTCAGTCTCGAAGCCGCTGGTACCTGGCATCACAGCGACGTGGTTGCCGACCTTGCTGAAGTGGCCGCGAACAAGATAGGCGCCAACGGGACGATGTGCCGGGCCTGCGCGTACTTTCACGATATCGGCAAGTTGGTGAAACCGAACTATTTCTCCGAGAACATTGTTGGTGATGACAATCCACACGATGACCTCGCTCCGACGATGAGCGCGCTCATCATCATTTCACACGTCAAAGAGGGTGTGGATCTGGCGCTCAAGTACGGGCTTAATCAGCGCGTGATTGATGTAATCCAACAACATCACGGGACCTCCTTGGTCGCTTACTTTTACAAACGGGCCATCCAACAGCAGCAGGACGCCCGCGAAGGCGGGAAAATCATGAACATTCGGGAGGAGGACATACCCGATGTTCGTGAGGAAAGTTTCCGGTACAGTGGACCGAAACCGCAATTTAAAGAGAGCGGAATTATCAGCCTCGCGGACGCCGTCGAAAGCGCCTCTCGAAGCCTCGAGAAACCGACACCGCAAAAGATCGAGCAGCTCGTCAGTGACATCATCGGCCGTCGGATAGCGGAAGGGCAACTGGACGAGTGCGACCTCACTTTGAAGGAATTGAAGATCATCGCAGAGACCTTCCGATTCACCGTTCAGAACATGCTGCACACGCGCATCAAGTATCCGAAAGAAGAGGAACGCGCCGAGCAAGAGGGCCGGCGCCTTCGAAATCTTCCGCCTGCCACCGCGGCGTGATGCCATCTCTGGAGCTGTCTAGTCGGCAACGGAAAAAGCGGGTCGATCTGGCTGAGTTTTGTGCATTCGCGAAGCGGGCGATAGCCAAGGTCGCGGAACTGCCGAGCCCAATGACTCTTCCCGAGGAAATCAACGTCGTTTTTGTCTCGGACGCCCGGATTTCCGGAATACATCGCGACTTCCTGTCCGTCGACGGGCCGACCGATGTGATTACGTTTCGACATGGCGAGATCGTGATCAGCGTGGAAACCGCAGAGCGGCAGGCCAAAACATATTCGACCTCTTTCGACCGCGAGCTGCGACTTTATTTTGTTCACGGTCTGCTCCACCTGGCGGGGTTGGATGATTTGACGGACGAGGGCTTCAAAAAGATGGCTGATTCGCAAGAACAGATCGTTGCAGCAGTCGAAGGAAGTTTCCAGTGACAGTGTCAGTGCCAGTGCACCAAAGAAAGATTCGCGACCTTAGCGGTTAGGCTCACTGACGCTGGATACTTTCTTGAGCGCCAGCACGCGGGCCAGGATGGGCGGATGGGTAAAGTGTAAGCCGACTAGCAACGGGTGCGGTGTAAGATTGGACAAGCTATCCTTGCTTAGTCGTTTGAGCGCCTGGATCAACGGTTTAGGATCACCCAGGGTTTCGGCGGCGAAACGGTCTGCTTCGAACTCATCTCTCCGGCTCCAGTAGTTCACAAGGACGCCAAACAACACCGCGAAAGGCCGGATCAAGACCAGGTAGAGCACGAATCCGACATAAAAGGAGTGCGTTGAGACGCCAAAGGTCTGTAATAGTTCGGGGCGGGAAATAACAAACGAGGCCCCGAAGAAAAGCAATAACAGGTTGAGCTGGCCGATCGCCAGATGACGAATGATGTGATGCTTCTTGAAATGTCCGATTTCGTGAGCCAGCACCGCCAGCAACTCGGGTATCGTATGGTTGCTGATCAAGGTGTCATACAACGCGATTCGTTTGTTCGAACCAAACCCGGTAAAGAAAGCATTGGCCTTCGAGGAACGGCGGGAACCGTCGATCACCAGAAGTTCTCGAACCGGGAAGCCTTGACGAGAGGAGAGTTCCATCACCTGATCTCGCAGAGGCCCGTCAGGCACCGGGCTTAGTTTAAAAAAGAGTGGCAGAATGATGGTCGGTGCGATGTAGATCAAAATGATCGATATCGCGGCGGAGCAAAGCCACGCGATCATCCATGCGCGAAGACCGAAAGCTTCGAACAAGCTCAGAATAGTCAAAGTTAACCCAGCCATCAGAAGACCGGCTAACACCCATTCTTTCAGCCGGTCCCCGACAAACGTCCAGACGGTTGTCCGATTGAATCCGTATCGCTGTTCGATCACAAAGGTCTGATAGATCTCAAAAGGAAGCATCAGAGCTTCTCGGCCGGCACACAAAATCCCCAGATAAAGCAAGCCACTCGAAACGGAGGATAAATGGAACCCGCGAATAAAATGATCCAGGGATTCAAATCCGCCGAGAAACCAGAAAGCCAGTAGCGCCGCAAGATCGATCGTCGAGACGACGAGGTCGAACCCGGTATTCGATCTCGTGTATTCCTGGGAGCGACGATACCGATCGGCGTCGTAGACATCTAAAAACTCCTGCGGGACTTTGGTGTGCAGGCTCCGCAAATTGAGGAGTTTAGCAAGAGAATCGAGGAAATAATATCCGACTAAGGTACTGAAAACAAAAATGCCAATCATACGCAATACCAGTGCGAGCGAATCATCGCTTATCCAGCGGATGTTTTCAGCCAGAATT
Organism: uncultured Verrucomicrobiae bacterium; assembly: GCA_963846195.1. Classification (GTDB taxonomy): domain Bacteria; phylum Verrucomicrobiota; class Verrucomicrobiia; order Chthoniobacterales; family JAFAMB01; genus JAFAMB01. The sequence continues at coordinate 62,823 of CAWJVG010000011.1, read as the reverse complement.
CGGCGGCCGAATTCCTGACAGGTAAAGCATTTTGCGGTGGATTTTTAAAATCGGTGTTGCTGTTGACCGATCGGTCCAGTATGTTGCATTTCACAATGCGGTTTTGTGATTCCAAGCTTCGCCTTTTGCAGACTGCTCATCAACTTATCCGGCAGCAAAGCTACGGGTCGGTAGGCGTCGACCAGATTTGTGAGCAGTCTCGCGTGAAGAAGGGAAGCTTTTACCATTTCTTCCGATCTAAATCCGAACTCACGGTTGCTGCCTATGAGTTTCATTGGGAGCAGGTCCGGTCGGTTTTGGATCGGATTTTCTCTCCGCAGGTTCCGCCGCTGAAGAGGCTCGAAGCCTATTTTGCACATATTCGCCGGAATCAGACCGAACATTACGAAAAGTATGGTCGTGTATTGGGGTGCCCGTTTGTTTCGTTAGGCAGCGAGCTGAGCGCGCAAGACGAAGCGATCCGACAGATGGCCCAGCACATCAGCGCGAGAAAGTGCGCGTACTTGGAATCCTCGCTGCGCGATGCCATCGACGCGGGCGATATTCCTGCGGAGGATCCTAAATTTCTGGCGCAAGAACTTCACTTTTACATCGTCGGCCTGATTCAGGAGGCCAAGATCTCGAATGAGCCCGCAGTTTTGAGTCACATGGAATCCGGAGCTTTTCGAATCATCGGTGCGACTCGTGCGGTGCCGGTGTGACGCCTTCTGCATTTCGAATCTGGATGGATTATTACAGCGAGCGACGAAAGTTTCCCTGGGGTGGAATCTCGATTCATTCAGACTTTTCGTCCGGAGATCTCGGCCAGCTCGTTTACATCCACGGCGTGCAGAATTTCGCCGACTATGGCTTCAATCACGTACACGAAGCATACTGCGCCCAGATTGCCGTGGAATTCATTCTTAGTTCCGATAAGGGTCGTTCTCGCGCCTGGCTGGCCAAAAAGGAAGGAAGGGTCGTCGGTTCGATTTTTATCGTGGAACGGCCGAATAATCAGGCACAACTCCGCCTGTTGTTTGTGGACAGGGCCGTTCGCGGAGTTGGTCTAGGCCGGTGGCTCGTCGAGGAATCTGTCCGCTACTGCAGGGACGAAGGATTCAACGTCGTTTACCTCTGGACGGTCCAAGGTTTGGAGCGCGCGATCTGGCTTTACGAATCAGTCGGCTTTACCCCGGTCGCGGAAAAGAAAATCGAGGAATGGGGGAAAACCTATTTGGAGGTCCGATTTGATCTGAATCTGGAATCTGCGGTTTAGGCGGAATTCGGAAATTGCTTCCTTCTTCAATTCCTGGATTGAGTCATCTGTTCCATCTCATCGACGATTCTTTGCACGGCTCTCTTCGGATCTGTCGACGCCGTGATCGGGCGGCCGATTACGAGATAGTCTGCTCCGGCATCGACCGCCTGCCGCGGTGTCAATATCCGTTCTTGATCGCCTGACTCTGACCAGGCTGGGCGGATCCCCGGAATCACCATTGTGAAATGAGAACCAAAGCGCTCGCGCAAAATGCCGAGTTCCTGGGGACTTGCAACCAAACCGGTGATGCCGACTTTTTTAGCGAGGTTAGCGAGGATCAACACTTCATCCTGCACGGACCCGCGAAAACCTATTTCGGATAAAGCGATGTCATTCAAACTCGTCAGCACTGTGACGCCAAGAATCAAAACGTTCGAGATCCCTCGACCCACAACGGCGGCTTCGCACATCGCGCGACCTCCTGACAAGTGGATCGTCAGCATGTCGACGCCCAACGCAGATGCGGACTCAACGGCGTGACGGACGGTATTTGGTATATCGTGGTACTTCAGGTCCAGAAACACCTTTGAACCGGAGGCGCGCACTTCCCGAACGATATTGGGCCCCGCCGATGTGAAAAGTTGATTGCCAATCTTGAAAAAACCTACGGTTCCTCCGATTGCTTTAATGAGTTCGGAGGCGGCTTGCGCGGTCGGAACATCCAATGGAACGATTATTTTATCCCTTGCTGCGGTCGGAATTTGCACAGCATCACGTTGCATGAAGACCCTGAGCGCAGCCAAGATCAATCTGACCCTGGAGATTCTCGGTCAACGGTCCGACGGGTTTCACGAGTTGGCCACCTGGATGCTGCCGATCGGGTTATACGACTCGATGGAGATCGAGTGTTCCGGCTTCTCCTCCTTCACCTCGAACATGCCGGAACTCAAAGGGGACCTGTCGAACCTGGTAATTCGAGCTGCTCAGATCTTTAATCGAGCAGCCTCCATCGATACCGCGTACGCCATTCGTCTAAAAAAGAGGATTCCGATCGGGGCTGGGCTTGGGGGTGGCAGTTCGAATGCCGCCGCGACTTTGCGATTGTTGAACGAACTTCACAACGCCCGGTTTCAAATGCGGGAACTGGAGGCGTTGGCCGCAGATCTTGGTTCAGATGTGGCGTTCTTCATTCAAGGCCGGTCGGCTTGGTGTACCGGGCGAGGCGAACGGATCAAACCCCGCGCCTTTCCCCAAGATCTCTGGATAAGTCTATTCAAGCCAGGCTTTGCAATTTCCACGGCCGAGGCGTACCGCGCTTACGCCCGTTTGGCGACCAATTGCAAGCGCGGAACTGAAATCGATACCCCATGGGGAAAGCTTCGAAATGACCTTGAAACTGCCGTGTTACCGAAATACCTCTTCCTGGGCCTACTGAAGAATTGGCTGAGAGAACAGTCTGAGACCTTGTTCGCGCTGATGTCTGGTTCGGGTTCGACAGTCTTTGCGATCGTACGCAGTCAGGTTGACGGCGAAACGCTTCAAGGTCGATTCCGGGCGGAATTCGGCGCTAAGACGTGGTCGGCGGTATGTCCGTTGAATCCAGGGTCAGATTCAATCTCATGATACCAGCGACATGCGTTATATCAGTTACGGAGAGGGCGGCGGACCGGAGATCTTGCGTGTAGCGGAGTGTCCCGTGCCTGCTGTCGGGCCGAGTGAAGTGCTGATTCAGGTTGATTTTGCAGGTGTCAATCGTCCGGATCTTTTGCAACGGGCAGGAAACTACCCGCCGCCTCCTGGGGCCTCACCGATTCTTGGTTTAGAAGTGGCAGGTCGCATAGTCGCGATTGGCCCAGAGGTGACCACTTGGAAAGTTGGCGACCAGGTATGCGCCTTGACTCCCGGCGGAGGTTACGCGGAGTTTTGCCGGACAGATATGAGCCATTGCCTGGCTTTGCCCAGAGGTATCGATGTCGCAAGCGGCGCGGCAATTCCCGAAACCTTTTTCACCGTTTGGGCTAACGTGATGATGCGTGGCCGCCTCCAGCCTGGCGAAAGCATCCTCATCCATGGCGGTTCAAGCGGAATTGGGTACACCGCAATCCAAATTGGAAAAAGCTTCGGAGCGACGGTATTTACGACTGTCGGTAGTTTACGAAAAGCAGAATTTTGCCTGGGGCTGGGTGCTGATCATGTCATCAACTATCGAACGCATGATTTCGAAACCGAGATCAAGAGGATTACAGGTTCACGCGGCGTGGACATTGTTCTGGACATGGTGGGCGGACCGTACATCGACAAGAATATCAGCTTGTTGAGGCTTGAGGGGAGACTGATCCAGATCGCTTTTCTTCAGGGAAGCGCGGTTTCGAATTTCGACTTGATGCCGGTCATGCTGCGCCGGTTGACGATCACCGGATCGACGTTGCGCCCGCGCAGCGTTGAAGAGAAGGCGACCATCGCATACGAGCTGCGAGAACACGTCTGGCCGCTCTTCGAATCAGGTCAAATCAAGATTGTCGTTTGCGAAATTTTTCCGTTCTCAGAGGTCGCAGAAGCGCATCGGACCATTGAGCGAGGGGAACATACCGGGAAGATAGTATTGCAACTTCGGTGAAAAACTTTGGCTTGCGCGATTTTCGGGCTAGATCTTTTCCATGGGTAATCAGTCCCCGCTTGGAATTATCGCCGGGAACGGAACTTATCCGCTCCTGGTGGCAAGAGGCGCGCGTCAGAACGGGGTGGCATCGATCCATGTCGCCGCTTTTGAAAATGAAACGCGGCCGGAATTGGCGAACGAGGCTGATTCAATCGAGTGGATGCGGGTAGGCCAACTCGGCCGGCTCCTGAAGTATTTTGCAGCGGCTGGTGTTCGCCAGGCGATCATGGCCGGCCAGATTGCTCCAAAAAATCTGTTTGATCTGCGTCCAGATTTCAGGGTCTTGATCGTGCTGAGCATGTTAAAAAGGCGAAATGCAGAAACCTTGTTTGGTGCACTGGGTGATGAATTGGCGAAAGTCGGCATTCAATTGTTGCCGGCAACGACCTTTCTGGAAGACTCTTTGGCGGTTGAAGGATTGATCGGTGGTCCGAGACTGAAAAAGCGATCTCTCGAAGATATTGAGTACGGGTTCGAAATTGCGAAGGAAGTCAGTAAACTGGATATCGGTCAGACGGTGATCGTTCGAAACGGAACGGTGCTGGCCGTCGAGGCATTCGAAGGAACGAACGAAGCAATCCGTCGTGGGGCGACTCTGGGAAAAAAGGGAGTGACGGTGGTAAAAGTCTCCAAGCCGAATCAGGATTTGCGGTTCGATGTTCCGGTGATCGGATGTGAAACTCTGGAGGTTGCCTCGGCTGCTGGCGTCGCGGTCATTGCGGTCGAAGCAGGGAAAACGCTTTTGTTGGACAAGGAGGCGGTAATAGCCTTAGCCGAAGAAAAGCAGGTTACGATATACGGTTACAAAGTATGAGCAGCCACATTCGAGTGGGCGTTGTCGGCGTCGGCAGCATTGGCAAAAACCATGCGCGGATCTATTCCGCCCTCCCTGGAGTGGAGTTCTCGGCGATCTTCGACACGAATCCAGAGACTGCGACCGCAGTCTCCCAGCAGTTTGGGGTAAAAGCGGTGAGCGAACTCTCGGAATTCGCCCGATTGATCGACGCGGCAACGGTCGCGACCCCAACACCGGATCACTACCCAACGGGAAAATTCCTTTTGTGCGAGGGGAAACATCTCCTGATCGAAAAGCCGATCACGCAAACACCGGAACAGGCTCAGGAATTGGTCAAACTTGCCAGGGAGCGGTCTCTGATCTTACAGGTTGGCCATGTTGAACGGTTTAATCCGATCTTGAGTGCGCTCGAACAGCGGTTGACCAAGCCGCGGTTTATTGAATCGCATCGCTTGTCGCCTTACCCGTTTCGAAGTGTCGAAATCGGGGTTGTCCTGGATCTCATGATTCACGATTTGGAAATCATTCTTCACCTGGTTCGGTCGCCAGTGAAGAACATCGATGCGGTGGGCGTTCCGGTTTTGAGCAAGTTTGAGGACATAGCGAATGCCAGGATTCGCTTTCAAAACGGATGTGTTGCGAATGTCACAGCGAGCAGGATTAGCCCCGAAAAGATGCGGAAAATCAGGGTTTTTCAAGAGGACGCGTATCTCTCGCTCGATTACCAGAATCAAAGCGCAGAAATGTTTCGACTGGTAAACGGAAAGATCACTCGGGAGGCGGTAGAAGTCGAAAAGGATGAACCCTTGAAATGTGAGCTCCAATCTTTCGTCGAATGCTGCAGCAGAGGAGTCCAGCCGGTGGTATCCGGGTCCGAAGCCGCTGCTGCTCTCGAACTGGCCATTGAAATCACCGAGATCACGAAGTCGGCGACCGGCGAATTGATCAAGGAGATCCGAGGAGAGTAGAGCGGCGTAAATGGCATATTTGGAAAAACGCGATGTCGGGACGCATCATCGGAGAATAAATTTTCAAGATGAGTTTCGAGCGCTCTTGGATAAACACGGCGTCCTTTTTGAGGAGCGGTATTTGTGGGATTGAGAGCGGTTCTCTCGCGCCCTTTCAGGGCGCTGCCCCGTGGGTGGTCCGGTTCCCGGGGTTAAAACCCCGGGCTCATTCATGGAGCCCCTCCGGGGCAAAACACGTTCCCAATAGTCATAATCTTAGCGCTCGGGTCGCGTGCGATTAGTGTGAGCCGTAACACGAAGTAATCATGCACGCTCCGCGCATCTACATTATTTCCGGCGAATCCAGCGGGGATGCCCACGGTGCGGTTCTAATGCGTGAAATCGCCCGGTTGGCTCCCGATACGCAATTTTTTGGGGCGGGTGGTCCGCAAATGCAGAAAATCGCCGGAGGGCAGTTCACGGATTGGACGCAGGAAGCCGTTGTGGGGCTCTGGGACGTGATCGTGAAGTATCCTTATTTTCGCGAAAAATTTTACCAGATGTACAGGGACATCCGCAGACTGGGCCCAGACGCGGTGATCTTTGTCGACTACCCAGGTTTTAATCTAAGACTGGCTCATTACCTCCGTCGCAGACAGTTCGGCGGGAAACTGATCTATTATATTAGTCCGCAAGTTTGGGCATGGAACCGGGGCAGAATCCCGCGCATGGCAGAGTACCTTGATTTAATGCTCTGCATCTTTCCGTTTGAAAAATCATTGTATGAAGCCAGCGGTCTGAGAACCGAATTCATCGGCCATCCAATGATAGAAGAGTTGGACAGGCACCGAATCAATGAACCGCGAGTGCCGAATCTCGTTGCTCTCTTGCCGGGAAGCCGCAATCGGGAGATCAAACGCATCTTCCCGATCATGCTGGCGGCGGCGAAACTGCTGCGCAGCAAGGACGGAGCGATTCGTTTCGAAGCGTCTGCGGCGTCCGAGCCGGCCCGCGAACTCATGCAGAAACTGGTCGCTGAAGCGGGCCCGACCGAAGTTGCCATCGGGCTGAGGAACTCTTCTGAACTGATGCAGCGGGCGTGCGTTGGAATGATTGCTTCAGGGACGGCGACGTTGGAATCCAGCTTTTATCTACTGCCATTTGTTTTAATCTACAAAGTCTCCTGGTTTACGTATCTTCCCGGGCGTTTACTAATCCGCGTCGACCATTTGGGGATGCCTAACATTCTTGCCGGCAGGGAGATTATTCCGGAATTCATTCAACACGAAGCGTTGCCTGTTCGAATTGCAGATTCGGTCTGGGAGCTGTACAACGATCCCGAGCGGAGGTCGACGATGGTCAGTGAAATGCGCCGGGTAATCAAGCTTCTGGGCGGGAAGGGCGCAGGCGAACGCGCGGCTCGGGCGGTTTTGAAAGAGCTGAATTTCAGGCCGAGTGATGAAGACAAGGGCGATTTCAATGAATGACTCCGAATGGTCGGCATTTTGCCAATTGGTGTTGGAGGTCCAGCGAAGCGATTTCATGAAGGAAATGGAAGATCGCCTTCGCGTGCTCGGAACCAAAAGCTCGATGGGATTGTTTGACTCCGCAGTGCTCATGGCGTTGGTACGGAAGTTCGCTCCTTCTATTTGCGTTGAAACCGGTGGGAACCTTGGAATGTCCTCGTCATTTATCCTACAAGGGATGTACGAGGCAGGAGTTCAAGACGGTAAATTGTTGAGTGTGGAGGTCGATCCAAACATCTCTGTTGGTTCGATGATTCCTGAAAGGCTAAAGAGCGGCTTCAATCCCCTGATTGGAGACGTGAAGCAATTCATGAAGAAGGAAGCGTTTCCGGACCAGATCGATTTGTTCCTGCACGATAGCTCCCATCGATACAAGTATCAGTACCTGGAGTTTCGCTATTTCTGGAAGAGATTGAAACCTAATGGAGTTCTAGTGTCGCATGACGTCAATTTCAATGCGTCGTTCGTCGATTTCGTGTCAACGACATATAAGCACGATAAAATTGGCGTCACGGACAAGGCGGGGACAACGCACACCGTTTGGGGTCGACTTGGAACCGTGGGATTTATGGTGAAAGCGTAGCGTGAAAATGTCAAAAGATCCTTAGACCGCTCGGCGGATTCCGGGTTAAACGTAGCTTGTGAACGAGTTAGGAGGTTGGCTTGAAAGTCTGTGGGCTCCTTGGCGGATCGAATATCTCGAAGGGGAGCGTAAGCCCGATTTTCTACGTGAAGCAGCAGAATGCGCCAGTGATGCGGACCACCTGGTGGTCTACCGGAGAAAGAGTGGTTTTTTGATGATGAACCTCTATCCGTATGCGCCGGGGCACCTGATGGTTGTGCCGTACCGTATGATCTCGAGGCTGGCGGAGTTGACCGACGGCGAGAAAATAGAACTCATCGATCTGGCGAGTTATGCCGAGCGTCTGCTGGAAGAGGTCGTCAAAGCGCAGGGATTTAACATCGGATGGAACGTGGGGGCGGCCTCCGGAGCCGGTGTCACCGATTACCTCCACTTGCACATCGTTCCGCGATGGAACGGTGATCATAATTTCATGACCGTTCTTGGGGGCACGCGAATCATCCCCATGGGTTTGAAGCCGCTCTACGAGAAGTTGCGTGCCGCGACCGAACGCATTGCGTATTCCGCTTGATTTCGGAAGGGGTTGGACCGAACCCGGATGACGATGCAATTCTCGAGGTCCTGAGGTTCCCGCAAAATGTCTGCTCCCCTTGACTTACCCGGGGGATCAAGATACAAGGTAGCCGTCTGCTAAGTCAGCGGAGGGAAGGAAAGCTCGGGTCCGAGAACGCGTTGCGGTCAAGCATCTGAGATTCCGACGGCTTTGATGGCTGGCTTTCACTGTTTCCCCTTTTTTACGGCGCATGGTCCAAGAAAACCCGACAGCATCTGCATCGACGACTCCTCCGGGTGAGCCGGCCCTGGCTTTGCGGAACGTCAGCAAATCATTTCCGGGTGTCCGCGCTCTGGACGATGTTTCCTTCGACGTATGGCCTGGCGAAGTCCACGCGTTGCTGGGCGAAAACGGGGCGGGGAAATCGACTCTTATCAAAATCGTCTCCGGCGTGTATCCGCCAGGTTCCGGTGAGATGCAGGTTGACGGTAAAGCGGTTCATTTTGCTCACCCCCGCGAAGCCCAGACGCACGGTATCGCGACAATCTACCAGGAGTTTAGTCTCTATCCGGAACTAACCGTCGCGGAGAACATTTTCTCCGGCAATATGCCGCGGACGTTGGGTGGCTTCGCTCTCGACTGGGGACGCGCTGAGCGCGAAGCGTCCGCGCTACTGGAGTCTCTTGACGCCAGCGACCTGAACGTCCGATCCCGGGTCGGAACACTCTCGGTTGGGAATCGTCAAAGGGTCGAGATAGCAAAAGCGCTTTCACGTAAAGCCCGAATCCTCATTTTGGATGAACCCACAGCGGTACTCACACAGCACGATACCGAGCGGCTTTTTGGGATCATCCACCGCCTGCGAGCGCAGAGAGTCGCCGTGGTCTACATCAGCCATCGATTGAACGAAATTTTCATCCTTGCCAATCGTGTTACCGTGTTGCGGGATGGAAAGTTCATAGGGGTAAAAAAAGTCGCCGAAACGAACGAGTCTGAGCTGATTCGCATGATGGTGGGCCGGGCGTTGGAGCTCGAGCCATTACCTCACCTTGACGAGGCCAGTCCGGATGGCCCCGTCGTTTTGCGGGTGCGGAACCTGGCGCGGCGGCCTCTGCTGCGGGATGCCTCGCTAGAGGTCCGATCGGGTGAGATTGTGGGACTCGCCGGACTAGTCGGGTCCGGGCGTTCGGAGTTAGCGCAAGCTGTGTTTGGTGTTGCCCCGCTCGAGTCGGGGACGATTGAAATTGACGGTCGCATTGTCAATATTTCGCGGGCAGAGGACGCGATCGAACTTGGAATTGCCTATGCGCCGGAAGACCGCCAACGGCAAGGTCTGGTAGTCGCTATGACCGTGGGCGAGAATATTGGGCTCACGAGAATCTGGCAACTGATGCGTGGACCATTTCTGAATTTCGAGGCGGAAGACAAATTAGCGGACGAGTACATCCGAATGTTGCGGATAAAAACTCCCAACAGCCACCAGGTTACCCGCAACCTGTCCGGTGGTAATCAGCAGAAGATCGTGCTCGGCAAATGGCTTGCTATTAAACCGCGGTTGCTGATCGTGGACGAACCAACTCGCGGAATTGATGTGGGTGCCCGAGCCGAAATTCACCGCCTGCTGGACAAATTGGCGCGTGAGGAAAAAATGGCGATCCTGGTGATTTCCAGCGACCTTCCCGAAGTTCTTCGCCTGAGCGACCGGATCTGTGTGATGCGTGAAGGTTATCTGGTGGCCGAGTTCGCGCGCCACAACGCGACTCAAGAAAACATTCTTGCCGCCGCAGTCGGGCAACAAGCGAACGGCGACCCAACCTCCGCGACCAACCCGGGGCATTAGCTGAATGCCTTTCCATCCGATTCAATCCATGCGCAACGCCTAATTCCCTCAGCGATTTCCCCACTCAAACCTATGTCTCAAGCGGTCCCCCCAGAGAAGTCAGTAAATCCAGCCTTGACGAACCTTTCCGGTCAAAGCGCAGCGGGGAGATGGCTGGCCGTATTCAACCAGCAAGAAGGCGTTTTGGTCCTCGCGTTTTTGTTGGTTCTAGGTGGCGTTACCGCAATGAACCGAGGCTTCATCGCTTCGACCAATCTTGTCGATATTCTATACAATTCTTCCTACATCGGAGTGGCTGCGGTGGGGATGACCATGATCATTCTCTGCGGTCACATCGATATTTCGATCGGTGCGGCACTCGGGCTGTGCGCTACGGTTGCAGGGAAGCTAGCGGTGGCTGGAGTTCCACTTTGGATAGTCTTTGCCGCAACGATCATCACTGGTGGTTTCATCGGCCTGGCGAATGGTCTGTTGGTGGCCTACTGCCGGATTCCGGCGATTGTCGCGACCTTGGGCATGGCCAGTATCCTCAAAGGCGGACTAATCCTTACCACCGGCGGGATCTGGATTTACGGATTACCGCCAGGATTCGGCATCAGCCGGCGGCTAATTATGGGAATTCCGCTGCCGATCTGTGCCCTGGTCCTTTTTGGCGCCGTTTTTTCCATCTGGCTGAAGTACGCGGCGGCCGGCCGGCAAATCTACGCTGTAGGTGGTAATGCGGAAGCCGCTCGTCTTTCCGGTATTCCGGTGCGCAATGTAACGCTGGGCGTTTTCGTGATGAACGGCCTGCTGGTGGGCATTTCGGCGATCTTATACGCCACGAATTTTACGGCGATCCAGTCGAACGTTGCTCCCGGCTTTGAATTGACAGTGATTACCTCGGCAGTGATTGGTGGTGTCAGCATTCTTGGCGGTACCGGCACAGTTATCGGCGCTTTGCTCGGCGCAATACTGCTTCAGACCATTGGCACGGCACTGGTCTTTCTGCACATCCGAGCGGAATGGTTTCAAACGGTGCAAGGGAGCCTGATTCTCCTGACGATCCTCCTGGATGTTTTCCGGCGAAGGCAAAGTTCGGGCAGTTCAACGGCATTGGTCGCAGCGGGAGGAGGCGGTGGAGAGGCTGCTTCACCAAAATTCATGAACCTTCGGTGGCTGGCGGTTCAGGAAGTCGTGTTGATCGGCATTCTGATCGTTGCGGTGATCGTCTTATCGTTTACCTCTGACAGATTTCTTACACCGGCAAATTTGCTCAACCAAACTCGCTTTCTAAGCGAAGTCGCACTCATCGCAGTGCCAATGACCTTCATTATCATCCTTGGGGGGATCGATCTTTCCGTCGGTTCGATGATGGCCCTGAGCACAATTCTCCTCGGATTTTCCTGGCAAAGCTTCGGATTTCCGCTCTGGGCAGCGATCTGGGTCGCCATTCTGGGCGGGGCGTTAGCTGGCCTTCTCAATGGGCTCGTCATTGTCTATCTAGGCGTTCCGCCATTGATCGTGACTCTGGCAACCCTGGCAATCTACCGCGGACTCTCTTTCGGAATCAGTGAATCCCGGTCGGTGAACGGCTTTCCGGATTCCTTTGCCTTTTGGGGCGGCGGCGACATTTGGGGAGTGCCGGTGCAATTGTTCATTCTAATTGGGGTACTGATACTCAGCGCGCTGGTACTGGGGGGGACCCCTCTTGGACGTTCCGTGTACGCGATCGGAAACAATGAAACGGCGGCTCGATTCGCCGGGTTGCGGGTCGGACGGATCAAGCTATTGATGTATTCCTTCAGCGGATTCATGGCAGGGGTGGCCGGCTTCATCTTTACTTCCCGCGTCAGCAGCACTCGGGCCGACGCAGCAACTGGTCTGGAACTGGACGTGATCGCGGCCGTCGTTTTTGGCGGGACGAGTATCTTCGGAGGCCGAGGCACTATTCTCGGGACCACCATCGGAGTCGTGATAATCCAGCTCCTGAAAAACGGTCTGCAGCTCGCCGGATTACGAGGCGAGTCGACCGTGATATTGATCGGCGCCGTCCTTATTCTTTCCATTTTGCTCAATCAGTTTTTGGAGAAGTACCTCCTTACAGGACGTGGCTTCACCAAATCAAAACCAACCCCAAACATCCAGTCCACTAGCGGATCTTTCCAAACATGAATCCATTTAGATATTTGCATCTGAAACAAACGGTGTTCCTTTTAGCCATCGCCTCAATCGCGACGGCTTTCGGCGCCGATACGCCTGCCGCCTACGACGGAGGAAAGGCCGTAAACCCCAAAGATCTCAAGGGTAAGAAAGTTGTCCTTGCCGATATACCGAAGCTCATCGGGATTGGCTACTTTAATGCCACGGCAAAAGGGATCGCAGAAGGCTGCGCGGATCTGACCAAAGCCGGTCTTCCAACCGAAGTGACCACGGACGGCCCAACAGTCGGGGATATCCAGAAACAAATCGAGTTCATCGATAATGCCATATCGCGTGGCGTCGATGGCATCTTTTTCGCTGCGAACGACCCCGTGGCAATTTCGCCAGTACTCCGCAAGGCACTTAAAGCCGGCATTCACGTCATTGGTTATGATGCAGAGTCACAGCCCGATGCCCGCGAATGGTTTGCGCAAATGTGCACACCGGCAGGAGTCGCGAAAGCCGACATTGATTCTCTGGTTGCGGAAATCGGCCCTGAAGCCGATTTTGCCATAGTCACCAGTTCCCTGACTGCCGCCGGCCAGAACGCCTGGATAGCTGAAATCAAAAAATACATTGCTTCGGCCTATCCGAAGCTGAATCTGGTTACGATTCTTCCTGCTGAGGAAGATCAGCAGAAGGCTTTCCAGGTCACTGGTCAGATCTTGAAGGCTTATCCGAATGTAAAAGGCATTATTGGGCTGTCGAGTGTGGCTTTCCCCGGTGCAGCCGATGCGATTACGCAAGCCAATCTGATCGGCAAAATAGCGGTCGTCGGCCAGTCGACTCCCAATCAGATGAAGCCGTTTATCAAAAGCGGTGCTGTTAAGAGCGATGTCCTGTGGAACCCGGTTGATTTAGGGTACGCTGCCGCTTACGCCATGCGCGCGGTGATCGACGGGAAGCTGAAGCCGGGCGACACCGAGCTGGACGCCGGCAAACTTGGCAAGCTTAAGATCATCAACGGTAGCCAGATTCTTCTTGGTCCGCCGACGGTGTTCACCAAGGACAATGTCGACAAATACGATTTTTAAAGAATTCAGGAGATAGAAGTTATAGAAATGGGCGGCCAAGTGGCCGCCCATTTTGTTTTTAGAATGGAAGGTTAGGAAGAGGCTCCGTCTGGGCCTGAGTTGCCCTCTGGAATCAGGATTTTCGTCGGGACTTTGCGGACCCCTTTTCCTTTCTCGTAACCATCTTAACGAACAATCGTTCTTTACTCATCTTCATTTGAGCGGCTTTTCTGAAGTCAATGCAGGCCGAAACCAAATCACCCCCCCTGCTTTCACCGTACCCGGACATTTTCTCGGATTTGCGGGTGCGGTACGGAATTAAGCTAAGCCTCGCTGCTTTGCTTTCCTTGTATGTCGCGCTGATTCTCAGACTGGAGCATCCAAATTGGGCGGTCTTGACGGCCCTCGTATGATGAATTCCCACTATGTCGGATCCACCTCGCTTAAGGCAATTCTTCGATGTGCCGGCACGATCGCTGGGGCACTCTTAGGAGTCTGGCTGGTCGGTACTACACCTCGACTCCGCTTCTTTTCCTGCTCTTCATCTTTATCATTTTGGGATTTGCCGTTTACAAGTTCGGCCAGTATCCGGGCAGCCAGGCGCCATACGCATACTACCTCGTCGGGTTGACAACTTTGAGCGTCGCAACCTACGGGATTCAGGATCCCTCCGATGTATGGAGAACCGGACTGAATCGAGCATTGGAAATCCTAGCTGGTTCATTGAGCTCTTTGGCAGTGACCAGTATCATCTGGCCGCGTTACGCGCGCGAAGAGTTCTTCGAACTCGGCAGCAAAGCGCTAGAGACAGCTGCCGAGATTGTAACGCTGGTAACCGCCTCTTTGATTGAAGTCCGCGATACGGCGGGACGACTGGAAGGGCTGCAAAAAAAATTCGAACAACAGGCTTCGACGCTTCGCAATCTGCTTCAGGCAGGCGCCCGGGAAAGTACGCGCTTTTATGGACACCTTGGTAACTACAACGAATTCCTAGTTTCACTGACAAACCTGTTTCAAGCCGCCCTGCACCTTGAGAGCAATCGACAAAAAGAGTCACGCTATATTGCTAGGATCCAAAATGAGCTCGCAGCCACAAGGACGGCTATGGCTCAGGAGTTTCAAATCTTGATGAGCCCTTATTCTCCCGGGGCCCGGCTGGCGGAGACTACAATCGACAAGGCTTTCGACACTCTGTTCGAGAAGCTGAGTGCGTTACGGGCCGCTGGTCTATTTGTCGAATCATCGATTGAAACAAATATCGACTTCTTTTCGCAAATTGCTGTGCTTCGGACCATTCGAAACGAACTGCTCGAGATGCGGCAAATCAAACAAGGACTACCGCGGCTCAGGGCGGCTTCCCCGGAGCGGAAACATGCTTGGGACTTATTGCCCGCGATTGACTGGTTCTGGATGAGGACCGCGCTCAAGGCCGCACTAGCGGCCGCTCTTTCCCTTTTGTTAATCAAATGGGCTCATCCTCCGGGGCCGGCCGCGCTGCCTGTGGCCGCGCTACTCTTCAGCGTCTTGCAACGCACTTTTCTCCGAGCGGGAGGGACAGGCGATCTCCGCGCGTTTCAAAGACTTTTTCTCACGTGCCTTATTTTGTCGGTCTACGCGGCGGTCCTGATAGTCATAACACCGTTTTTCGCGAGCTACCTCGTGATGAACCTGACCTTGTTCGCGGGCCTGTTCATTTTTGGTTTTATGACCTTTCGCACTCCCGGATTTTCGTTCTGGGCAATCGTGACTATTCTGAGCACGAGCGTGTTCGTGGGTTTGAATGCGCAGGTACCTGTCGAAACCAGCACGATCATCGATTCGGTACTGGGATTAATTACAGGAATTGCGATCGCAACAGTAATAGGAAGGCTGATCTGGCCTTTGTTGCCTCAACGATTATTGCGTGACGATCTGGTGGACTTCTTCAGCCAGTTAAAGGCTCTTTCGAACCCGAAGCTGCCGATGAAGAAGATCCAGACCCGGCTGGCGCTGTTGCCAATCGAAGCGCTGCAAGCCGCAAAAGGAATTCGGTTACCTGGTTTTACGGGACGAGAGCAGCGCCAGTTTGAATTGCTCATACGCGTACTCTCAAGTCTGGCAGCTCGACGAACGGCGCTTGCGAGGCGCCGATTAGAACTTCCGGCAAAGCTGGAGGCTCTTGTGCATACCGAACTTGATCAACTAGAGATTGAATTCGGTCAGATGATAGATGCCTTCGCTGATTGTTTTCGTAAAGGTGACTGTAGACGCGAATTCCCTACGGTTCGCGGCGCACTAGACGGTTTGCGCCTGAGAGCAGAGCAGATTCGCCGGGAACATATTCTCGCCACGGAAAGTTTGGATGCGCCTATCCAGCTTCTCGAAGTCATCAGCCGGTGTCAGCGTATAGGAGATACACTGGAGGAATGCGCCAAGCTGATTAAATCACTATCGATCCATCGGTACTGGGGCGACTATGCACTCTAAGGACAGCCATTCTGTAGCTTTGACGACGAACCCCGGCTCGGACGGAGCCTCGCCCGACCCTCGCTCTTCACCAACACGTGTACCCGCCGTCGACGACGAGATTGCTGCCGGTAAAATAGCTGCTGGCATCTGAGGCAAGGTAGACCACAGCGGTAGCGACCTCGCGCGGTTCGCCCACGCGGCCCATCGGCGTAAATTTCAACCAGTCCGCCTGCCAATCCGGATTGGACATGCCCGCTTTCGTCATCTCTGTTCCGATGTAACCTGGAGAAATGCTGTTGACGCGGACGCCGCGCTTAGCCCACTCGCCGGCAAGCGATTTCGTTAGCATGATCACCCCTGCCTTGGACACATTGTAAGCAGACTGTGGCTGAGGCGTGTTCGAAATAATCCCGGACATCGATGCGGTGTTGATGATGCTCCCTTTGCCCTGTTCCAGCATCACTTTGCCGAATTCCCGGCAACAATAAAAAACGGCGTGAAGATTAACATTGATCACCTTGTGCCAGTCTTCGTCACTGCATTCCTCCGATGGTGCGTTGACTGCGATTCCGGCATTGTTGAATGCAATGTCGATGCGGCCATGCTTCGATCGAACTTCCGCTGCCAATCTGTTGACTTCGGCTGACCGGGTCAGATCCGTGCGAACGAAATCGGCTTCCAGGTCTTTGGCGGCCTTTTCGCCAGCTTCAGCGTTGATGTCCACGATCACGACCTTGGCACCGTTCTCTTGAAGAGCTCTCGCGGTCTCGAGCCCAATTCCGCGTGCGCCTCCGGTAACGATTGCAACTCGACCATCTAGGGATGTCAGGGGGGAATAGCTCATGCCTCAATAGAAATAAAAATCAATCCATCGAAGAAAGCTTAAAATCGAGAATCACACCTTCCATCTCCGTCCCTACCGACACTTCTACATCAGCGTCGCGCCGGCTTCCGCGAGCGGGCTTCGCTCCCCTTTTGTCAGGCAGACATGCGCCGTAATCGATTGACCTTTCAACCGGTTCCGCGTGTAAACCAAACCGTTTGAACGACTGTCCACATACGGGTTGTCAATCTGCGCGGGGTCGCCCACCATGACGAGTTTGGAACCTTTGGACATCCTGGTAACGACGGTTTTTGCCTCCAGTGGCGTCAGTTGCTGCGCTTCGTCCAGGACAAAATAGCGATTCGGAATCGATCGTCCCCGAATATAACAAAGCGCCTCAATCTCCACGATCCCCTGTTCGATCAATTGGGCATACGGTTTCAGTGGGGTTACGGCGGCGCCATTGCTCGAAGGGACTTCAGACGATCCATTCTTCTTCTGCCGTTTTCCCATTTCGCCGGTTGGATTGGAGGGCAAAAGCAATTCGAACGCATCGTAAATTGACTGCAGCCAAGGCTTCATTTTTTCATTTAACGTGCCGGGTAGAAATCCGAGCGTTTCTCCCATAGCAACGACCGGACGGCTGACCGTTAGCCCGCTGAAAATGTGGGACCAGAAAAGGTGTAGTCCCGCAGCCACCGCAAGAAGTGTTTTTCCGGTCCCGGCCTGGCCATAACAAGTAACTAACGCGATATCTCGATCGAGCAACGCGTCAAGGAGGCACTGCTGGCCTAAATTCAGGGGTCTCAAGTGCAGACCTCGGGGATTGGTCAGGGCATGCGGCAGATTCAAACGTCGGAACAGGCCGCCACCCGCGTGACACGCCGCCATGACCTTGCTATCGCCCGCAGACAGAAAAACATACTCATTAAGGTGCACTCCCTCGGCCCCCTTGGTGTCGAGTGTCAATTCGCGGGCGCTCGCGAACCGTTGGAGCGCGTGCGGGTCGATCTCGATCGTGCGTTGCCCATAACCTTCCACATCGGTTACTTCGACCTTGTCGCTTTCGTAGTCTTGAGCCTCCAGCCCAATGGCCAGAGCTTTCAACTGCATGTTCAAGTCTTTTGTGACAAGAATCGTGCGTTCTGTGTGCTTGCTTTTAACATACAGGCACAGGGCGAGAATCCGGTTATCGGGATTGTTCAGATCCTGAAAAACCTGTTGAAACCGGCGGAGTTCCTTGCTCATCCTGTCCGCAGTCAGAAATTCGTTGATCGCTATGCGAATGGTCCCGCCCTCCGGGGTCTTCGCCCCATGCATGACTAGCTTGCTATTCTGATGGAAGCAACGGGTCAAAAACCGGTGCACGGTTCGAGCGTTCGCTCCGCGTTCGTTCTGCTCGTTTTTGAATTTGTCCAGCTCGCTCAAGACATCGATCGGGATCCAGACATGATTATCGGCGAACCGATAGACGGAATGGGGATCATGCAGCAGAACATTCGTATCAAGAACATAGTTCTTGATGTGTGTCCGGTTACCGTTGAGCGATTCCGTTGTGCGCGGACCGCGAGACTGTTTGGCCGGTTCCTGGAACAGTCCGGGCTGGTCTTCTGAGATGTGCATCTGGTTCAACAACAACCGCAGCGGCCCGTTCCGCAGGTGGCCTTCGCGGAATTCACAGAGGAACGAGCACCGGTCATGATCCCGAGACCGCCGGCGATCACCCTGCGGACCTTTTGTCCCGTCAGCGGATCGTAAGTCAACGGGGCCTCCTTCATGCTTTGTTTGATCTCAAACCGCCGAACCGGGACATCCGGAGAATCCGGCACCGTCTCATAGATATAGGTGGCCATGACTGGTGAGGATACTATCGGTTGTAGGTTCGCCTTAGCAAGCGAAAGCATTGAAAGATTCAAGGGGAAGGAACTCAGGAGTCAGAAGAACTCAGGAGTCAGGAGTTGCAGGAGTTGCAGAATGCGCGAGCAAGGTCTTTATCCGAAAATCCGCGACCAGCATCTCACTGGGAAAATCTTCGCCAAGCTCCCAGATTCTCTAGCTCCTGAACTCCTGCAACTCCTGACTCCTGAGTTCTTCCTCCTGTAACCCCTGACTCCTGACTCCTGACTCCTGACTCCTGAGTTCCTTCTTAGCCAAACAACACCTCAACGGCGCGAGAGAAGGCCGTTTCTGGCGGACCGGGAGGGCTCACCATTCTGGCCGCAGCGATGGCGAGAGGGTTCCCGTGCCTCATGGCAACTCCCATTCCCGCCCAGGCGAGCATCTGCAGATCGTTTTCCGCGTCCCCGAATGCCAGAACTTGTTCGCGTGGCACGCCAAACTCACGAGCGACTTTCTCCAGGGCTGCGGCCTTGTTGATGCCGCGGGGCATGAATTCCAGGTTTTCCGATTCGGTTGAGAGCACGTCTACTTTTCCGTGATACCGCTCGGCTATTTCCGGACGGATCCTCTTGAGCACGACAGGGTCCCCATACCAAACAATCTTTAATGCACGGCGACCGTCCAGTTCACTCAGGTCCTGGAGAGTTTCAGCCCTTTCACCCACGCGCGACTGATAAAGATCAAGCCAGCGGTTATTGCGCTCTGGGACGTACAGATGGTCCAGGTGATAGTAGATGGGCTGGACACCGTTCTGCTCCGCCGCGCTCGCGATTTCGCGCGCAGCGGCTTGAGGCAGGAAGTGCGCCTCGATCACATTGCCGCTTTCGCCATCTCTGATCAGCCCACCTTGGCAGGCTATAATCGGCCCTTTCAACTCGAGCTGACGTTGGAAACGGATGCTGTTCTGATGGCGTCGCCCGGATGCGATGATCACTTGTGCGCCATTCTCACTCAGCCTGCATACGGCGGTGGCGTTTAGTTCGCTGATCGTTTTGTCGGGCCCAAGAAGTGTCCCATCCAAATCGACGGCCGCCAATCGATACGGGAACGTCATTCCAGTGTGGTCATCATTTTGCATACTCGGCTGTGACGCACCTCGTCATCTACTGACACTGGCACTGACAACTTCTGAACATCCTCCTGCCCACGGAGGGGGTTCGCGGAGCTGATACAGCATTTCTCCGGCCTTTGGAACCAGCAGGACACCTTCTGCCTCGCGGTTGGCGAAATCTTCCAACCGGATTTCGTCGGGATTTCGATAGCCGAAATTGATTCGCTGGCAGGTTTCCGGTGAAATCCGGGTGGCCAGTGTGACCCGGGCGCGTGGCTTT
Source organism: uncultured Verrucomicrobiae bacterium (assembly GCA_963846195.1). Taxonomy (GTDB): domain Bacteria; phylum Verrucomicrobiota; class Verrucomicrobiia; order Chthoniobacterales; family JAFAMB01; genus JAFAMB01. The sequence goes on along the minus strand of CAWJVG010000011.1, from coordinate 42,987 downwards.
TCAACACCATTTTCGTACGTACCGACTCCGTAAACATGCGTCGAATGGGCAAGTACGCCCCAGGGGTAATCTTTGAACTGGTCCCACTGTTTCAAAAAATAGTCTCGGCAATGGTAGCCGATTCGTTCGATCAACGCGCCATGAGTGACCGAAATCTCTGCGAGATGTGGCGCGTAAATGATGAGTTCTCCGCCGTCAGCGAGAACCGGCTCCAGTTTATACATGCACTTGCCGGCCACCCAAAGTTCGTCGTACATCGGCGGGGCGCAGGATAGTATAGTCCGAAACGGCTTCTCCTTATAGGTGATGTGCAACTGGCACGATAGGTCGCTGGCTTCGGTCCATGCGGCTTCGGGCGTTCCGGCAAAGACACCCGCAAGCTTACCTTGACCGACGACGAGGCAGAAACAGAGCTTGTTGACCTGCACCATGGATGCAGCGCGGTCAACCACCCGTCGAACGGGCGTCCATTTGTTCCCAATGATCATCGGATTGGTGATGACGGCACCGAGCCAATGAAAAAAGTTCAGAACTTCGGGGCCGGACACGCCTGGAAAAAGATATTTATTTCCGCCCGAGAATCCGACCACTTCGTGCGGGAACACCGGACCGACGATAATCACCTGGTCGTATTCGAAGAGACGACGGTTCACGTTCACTTCGATCGCGATCGAGAACAGACCATTAGAAAGCTCCGAGATTTCAGCCTCCGGGATGATGCCGACGCTTCGCAAGGCGGCCGGATTGTCCCATTCGTGATTGTAAACGTGGACTCCCGCGTACTTCCCGGATCGTTCGGCATCCGTAATTTCTAGCCGTTCACAGATCGCCCGTTCCGACATGGGTGGATGGGTTCCAAGCGCGATCAGCACGTCAAACGCTTTCGCAGCCTGGCCAATTTGATCGTGCAAGGCTCGGAACAGAAGCCCAATCGGCGCCGTGCGCGTTCCGTCCGGCACGATCAGCAGGACTCTTTTGTCGCGATACTCTTTTGCCGGACAAACCTGTTCGATGAGTTGCCGAACTTCTGCGAGGCCGAGGCTTCCACCTGCCTGCGCCGTGATTGATGTAGAGGTCGCGGTCATCAGCTTGGAGAGTTTCCGCACTGTATCACTTCTTAGAGTGCTTCTTCAATCGCCCGGTTCTCGATGTCTTTTTGGCGTCTGGCGTTCGTAAGTTTTGGGGCGCAGTAAGCAAACCGTCCCCGGTTTGTCGGATTCAGAAAGGCAAAGCGGGACGCTTTGCTTACATTCGCTAATTTTCTGTTCACCAAAGTTCCTTCCTCTGTGATCTAAAACGGGTGTAGAGTTAGGGTTGCGAAACGCGCGTTACAACCCAATATTTACGCCTGATGTTTCCCCCGGCAGAATTCGGTTCCAATTTTCTAGAATCAACGAAGGCCTGCCTTTTTCCTTGTAAGTCGCGACAGCTCAAATCACTCATAACCCTATGGCTTTCCTCACAGTAGAACACATTTCCAAAACTTTCCCGGGAGTCCGCGCTCTCGACGATGTCTCTGTTGAATTCGAAAAAGCTTCTGTGCACGCTGTCATGGGCGAGAACGGCGCCGGCAAAAGCACTCTTGGTAAAATCATTGCCGGCGTTTACACGGCTGACGAAGGCATTATCAAAATCGAAGGCCGAGAGGTAAAACCGACCGACCCGCGAATCGCCCAGTCACTCGGGATCGCACTTGTCCACCAGGAGCTGGCCTTCTGTCCGAATATGACCGTGGCAGAGAACCTGCAGCTAGGAGGATTCCCGACAAATGCCGGATTCATGAACTGGTCTAAACTCCGGGAAAAGGCGCGCTCGCTGCTGCATGAGATCGGATCCGATATCGATGTGGATACACCTCTGGCCCAGCTCACCACGGGTCAGGAGCAGATGGTGCAAATCGCCGGAGCTGTCGGGGTGAACGCTCGCATTATTATCTTTGATGAACCGACGAGTTCGCTCTCGACCAACGAAAGTGAACATTTGTTTGAATTAATGGGCCGATTGAAGGCCCGCGGCGTATCCATGATTTATGTCTCGCACCGTATGGATGAGATTTTCAGGGTGTGCGACATGATCACAGTTCTTCGCGATGGCAAACATGTGGCAACGGAGCCGGTTGCGCAGACTACCCGCGATCGTTTGATCCGTCAGATGGTGGGACGCGAAGTTTTGATGAAGCGTCCGAAGCATCTCGATCTGGAACCTGGTGAGGAAATCCTGCGGGTCGAGAATCTTTCCTCGACCGGAAAGTTCGAGAATGTGTCATTCAATGTTTGCCGTGGTGAGATCGTTGGCATGGGTGGACTGGTTGGAGCGGGACGAACGGAAGTTGCGACAGCAATCTTCGGGCTGGACCATCAGGCAACCGGTAGCGTCTTTATCAAGGGCCAAAAATTGCCCCTCGGAAATGTAAATGAGGCTATGCGGCGCCGGATCGCGTTGTTGCCGGAGGATCGCAAACGGGCGGGGCTTGTCCTCGGAATGAGCATTCTGGATAACGTCTCGCTTGCGCATATTGACCATTTTAGTAACCTGGGATTTGTCGATCGAAACCGCGAGTTGAGCGAGGTTGAGATACTCACCAAACGGCTTCGCGTGAAGGCCCCTTCGCTTGAGTCGATCACCGCTGGATTAAGCGGTGGTAATCAACAGAAAGTTGCCTTGGCGAAATGGATGGTGCGCGACTGTGACCTCTTGATTGTCGATGAGCCGACCCGCGGCGTGGATGTCGGCGCGAAGGCGGAAATTTATGAGTTGCTCGATGAAGTAGCCTGTCAGGGCTTGGCCATCCTGATGATTTCATCTGAGCTTCCGGAATTACTCAACCTCGCTCGCAGAGTCGTGGTGCTGCGAGAAGGCTTCGTGACGGGCCAACTTCCACACGAGAAATTTTCCCAGGAGGCGGTGCTGGAACTAATGGCTTAGTGCACCAGTCACACTCGGCGTCATACCTCCCTAAACGGTCGCGCTCCCGATTGCCGCGAGATGCATCACTTTTTCCTCTGTCGCATCAGCACGGCAAAGTTCGCCGGTCAATCTACCGTGGCGCATGATGAGGATCCGATCCGCTAAAGCAAGTACTTCGGGTAGATCACTTGAGATGATCAGGATCGCAATTCCTTCTCGAACCAACTCATCGAACAACGTGTAAATCTCTGCCTTGGTCCCAATATCGACTCCCCGCGTTGGTTCGTCGACAATCAATACTGCTGGTTGCACAGCGAGCCACTTGGCCAAGAGCACTTTTTGCTGGTTGCCGCCGCTCAGGAGCCCGGTGCGCTGTTGCAAACTTGGCGTTCGGACGCGGAGCCTCGAAACATATTTGCCAATCAACTGATTTTCAGCCGGGTGATCAACGAATGGGCCGCGCGCCACGCTCCGCAAGGCTGCGCTCGAAATATTCGTACCGACGTCTCCGCTCAGGACCAACCCCATGGATTTTCGATCCTCCGGCACATACGCAATCCCGGCCATCACCGCATCCTTGGGTTCACGAAAATGCATTCTGGTTCCTCTCAAGAAGACTGCACCGCGGTCCGGCGGCGGCGAACCAAATATGCCTAGAGCCGTCTCACTTCGGCCGGCGCCAATCAGCCCAGCCATGGCGAGAATTTCGCCGGATCGCAGCTCAAAGCTCACGTCATCGTATTGGCCCTTTCTAGAGAGATTATCGACGCGCAGAACGACGTTCCCTTTTGGTTGGACCGGATGCCGTTGGAAGGCCAGGAGTTCTCGCCCCACCATAAATCGCACCGCTTCAGCTTCGGTGGTTTCCATTGTTGGAACTGTGCGAACATGTCGACCATCCCGCAGCACCGTGATCGTATCACAGAGCGAAAAAACTTCGGGAAGCCGATGTGAAATGTAAAGGATGCTGACCCCGTGGGCCTGGAGATCGGCGATGACCCGGAAAAGAATGGCAGACTCGGTTTCGGAAAGGCTGGAAGTCGGTTCGTCCAGAATGAGCAGACGGGGATTTCGAACCAGGCTTTTACAAATCTCGATAAGCTGTTGCTGGGCCACCGTCAGGGTTTGTACGATCGCATCGGGATCATGGTGAAGCCCCAACCGCTTAAGGATCGTCAGTGTCGCGGCCCTGAGTTTCTGCCGGTCCAGGAAGATGCGCGAGCGTCTCGGTTCCAGGCCAAGAAAGATATTCTCGGCGATCGAAAGATTGGAGGCCAGGTTCAATTCCTGGTAAACAATTGCGATACCCTTCTCCTGCGCTTCCGCGGGATCCGTGAATTTGACAGGCTCTCCGTCAAACTCAATCGTTCCTGCATCCGGCTGATAAACCCCAGCGATGACCTGCATCAAGGTGCTTTTTCCGGCACCATTTTCACCCATCACCGCGTGGATGCTCCCTGTCTGAACTTCGAATGTGACGTTTTGCAGCGCCTGCACGCCCGGAAAGCGCTTGGAAATCTCGTTGATCTTGAGAATTGAGGGCATGGGGGAGGAGTCAGGAGTTGAAGGGAGTTGCAGGAGTTCAGGAGCTAAGAGATTGCGGAAAGGTGGATCCGAACTTTCCACTAGTTTTTGCAAACCTACACCAGCGCGGTACTGGCCATTCTGCAACTCCTGAACTCCTGCAACTCCTGAATTCTTGCCTTCCCTATTCCCTCATCTATTTCAAAAACGTGTCGACGTTACTAGAGTCGACGACATCCACACCCGTGTCGACAACAGTCGGAATGGTCTTCTTGTCCGCCAGATCGTTGAGCATATCGATGCTTTTCACGCCCATCGCGTATGGACGCTGGCCGATCAGTACGTTGCAGTATCCGCCTTTGAGCAGCTTCAATTCTTCGGTGAGGGTATCGAACGAGACGACAACGAATTTCTTATTCTTGAGGTCCTCCGCATGTTTTCCGATCGCCTTAATGTACGCTTCTGGGGCGCCAAACAACGGCCAACCCCCGGAAAAGAAAAAGCCGTTGAGATCGGGATGGCGGGTGAGCACATCCTGGATGATCTGGATGGCCTTGCTCGCATCGTCATTGCACGCGAAAGGCGAGCCCGGAACTTCGGTGTAATCATCCCCGTTCACGAACTCCCGAAACCCTTTGATTCGGTCGTTCAAGTTCGCTGCGGCCAGACCGCCTGTGATGATAGCGAATTTGCCTTTTGGCAGGAGGCTCTTAAATGCTTTCCCGGCTTCCTGACCGCCGCCGAGATTGTTGGTTCCGACAAACGCAATCCGGTCCGCCTTCGGTGAATCAGAATCAAAGGTGATCACCGGGATACCTTTTTTCCGAGCTTGGCTAATCACGCCAATGACGGAATCCGCGTCCATCGGAGCGACCGCGATGCCGTCGACTCCCTGGCTGACTAAATCCTGGAGCACCTGGACTTGTTGCGCCGCGTCCGCCGTGGTTGGGCCGGTGAATTTACCCTGGACACCGATTTTCTTAGACTCATCGCTGCATCCGCGCTCCACATCGTTGTAAAACGGAACGCTGATGGTTTTCGGGACGAGCGCAAACACCCGTTGTTTATCGGCTGCTTTGGAGACAGTCAACCCGGTGACCGCGAGGCTCGCGATCCCGGCCAAGAGGACGAATTTCGTCAATTTCATGTTAGATTTTTGCAGAATGCGAGTGTGCCTGCGGGCACACCTTTGTTGAGTTGGGGGCGCTTGCGCGTCCCTGTTGTTCCGCCTAACCCCATAAGCGGTATCCGGTAAGAAAGTTTAATTATTCGCGCCGCCACAGTTTGCGAAAATAGTCAATCGAAACAGCCAGGATGATTACGGCTCCGACAAACACTCCCTGCCAATAAGGATCGATGCCGAAGAGCAACAGACCGTTGCGTAACACTTCCAAAATGATCGCACCTATCACCGTGCCAAGTATTGTACCTTCGCCGCCAGCCAAGTTGGCGCCGCCGATTACGGTAGCGGCGATGACGGCAAGCTCTTCTCCGGTTCCTAAGTCGGCAGTAACGCTCGATAGATAACTGTATTGCACCAGTCCCGCGATCCCCGCGACTACCGCGGACATGATGTAAACGATGATCTTCAGTCGGTCCACATGCAGACCTGTCAATCGAGCGGTTCTCTCGTTTCCTCCGACGGCATAGACGTAGCGCCCCCACACGGTGCGCGAAAGAAGGATCCAAAAGAAGATCGCTGTAACGCAAAAAATGATAAAAGGGTTGGGAATTCCGAAAATGTCGCCGCCCCCCAGCCAGAGAAAAGTCTGATACTCGTCTCCATAAATTGAGATGGGCCTCCCGTGTGTAACGATCAGCGCGAAGCTTCTCGCGATTGACAGAGTCGCCAGCGTCGGCACGAAGGGCGACATCTTCAGACGGGTGATGCACAATCCGTTCATGAGTCCGATTGCGGCTGCTGCCAGCAGGCTCACCAGAATCGCCAGAGGGACAGCCCATCCGTGGGTCAGCAGAAAAGCAACGATCACGGCTGTCATTCCCCATACAGACCCGACGGACAAATCGATGCCGCCCGTCAGGATGACCAGGGTCATACCCATGGCAACGATGCCAACAAAGGAAAAATTGCGTGTAATGTTGATGATGTTCTGGAGATCCCGGAACTGTGGGATAAAAACCGCCAGAACGAGAACCATCAGCCCGAGCGCACCGAGGATCCCGATCTCGCGAGGCAGACGGAAAGTTCGCTGAAGGACTGCTTTTTCTGGTTGGGGAGGAGCAACCGAATCGGAGCTCATGCGGGGTGACGGAAGGTTATGGAGTATTCCTCCGGAGATTCAAACAAATTAGCCCGAAAATTTCAGGAGCCGTAAGCAAAGCGGGACGCTTTGCTCTGGAGTTTGGACATTTCAAAAAGGTAAGACACCCCGACGGGTCTTGGTTAAGGAGGCATGACGCCGAGCCGATGGTATCATAAGGCGTCCCGCCTGTGTTCTGGTCTCGGTGCCCACCGCAACGCTGCCAGGCCCGGGACAAAGAGGGCTGTTCTTCGTTCTCCGCAAGCTTCGGTTTGCCGGCGCGATCCCATCCCGGATCAGGATCCAACATCCGCCCGCTCTGCAGATCGAAGCCGGCGCCTGGGGACACAGGCGAGACGCCAGGCGGGACGCCTATGCTACTTTGGGCTGACTGCCGTGCCACCCTCTTAGCCGAAGGAGCCGGAAAAACAGACCGTTCTCCCACCGTTAACGTGGTGCGTAATTCCACCATGTTCCTTAGCCTTACGCTTGATTTTTTGGATCCCTCCTCGCCAACCGCCGAGGCGACACTTCGCGCGGCGCCTGAACACCCGTCATCGAAATGCCCAAACTCCCGGGCAAAGCGGGACGCTTTGCTTACGTCTGCCTTCATGGGGGTGCTCGCGCGAACCTTTCGTCGTTTGCAAATCGCACTGAGATGTGTTTCAAAAGAGCGCGCGAGTGCGAGAAAAAAGGAATGACATCTTCAAGAATCCAAATCGGGAGCCCTCAGTTGCCTGACGTTCAAACTCCGATTGGATCGAGTGGTCGGCGGCCGATTTCCGAGCTGACGCGAACGGAAGTGTGGCTTGCAGTGGCCTGTTTCCTCGTGCTGCTCGGTCTGCGATGGTTCTATGTCACGTCTCAACCCTGGGATTCGGACGAGCCTCAGCACCTCCACGTCGTCTGGGCCTGGGCAAACGGGCTGCTTCCTTACCGGGACGTCTTTGACAATCATGCGCCGCTCTTCCAGGCAATGAGCGCTCCGTTATTTTCGTTGCTCGGTGAGCGAGCGGATATTGTTGCTGCAATGCGTTGGGCGATGTTGCCCATCGCCGTGGCCATCCTGGTGGTGACTTATCAGATCGGCAGCCGACTTTTTTCCCCTCGAATCGGACTTTGGGGCACCTTGCTGGCCGCCTCATTTCCCGATCTGTACGCCAAACTTGGCGAGTATAGACCAGATCTTTTCTGGGCGGCTCTCTGGTTAGTCGCTTTGTCGATCTTAACCAGTGGAAGTCCTGATCCACGCCGACTGTTTGCCGCAGGGGTCGTGTTTGGAATCGCTTTTGCCGTGTCGATGAAAACCACTTTCCTGCTGTTGACCGTGCTGGTGGCTGGTTTCGTCGTCTGGCTTCTCCAGTTTGCCGGCGCCCGAACTCGCGCATCGCCGCCAAAACCGTTGACTTATCTGATCAGCTGTTTCCTGGCTTCGATCGCGGGAGCCTTGATCGCACCGCTCCTGGTCGTCCTCTTTTTCGCCTTTAAAGGGACGTTACCCCAACTCTATTATTGCGTGATCGCGCACAATCTAACCTCCGGGGGAGTTCCATGGCAGCTCATCATCCGTAAAATTTTGGATGTCCGGTTTTGGCTTTTCGTCCCCACCATAGCCGGCGGATTGTGGCTGGCGAAGCGCGACGCGCAACCGGACTCCGGGCAACTCAGATTGTTTTTTCTCGCTGTTACGGGGTTTTTCTGTCCGCTCCTTTTCTCATTCTGGCCTTTGGTCTCGAAGCAGGATTTCCTGCCGTTTTATCCCTTGCTGATGCTCACGATCGCATGCCCCATAGTTGGGTTGGGGAAGTGGGTGGCAGCAAAAACGGGTTTGCCGGTCTTTCTGTTCCCATTGCTGATTGTTTGCTGGCAGGTGACGTCCATCCTCAAAACGCATCCGCCATTGAAGCAAACAAATCGAAAGAATGTGCAGATCATTGCGGATACGTTGAATCTCACCCATCATGGGGAGACTGTGCTAGACGCTAAGGGCCAAACAATTTACCGCCCGCGAGCGTACTATTACGTATTCGAGCAGCTTACTCGGGAACGTGTAGAGCGGGGCGAACTCCTCGATGACGCTCCAGAACTGCTCATAGCAGCTCGAACCCCCGTGGTCATTGAATCGCATTGGCTTACTGAGGCAACCGCGCATTTCGTAAGTCAGAATTATATTTCGGTTGGATCTGTTCTGGTTTTGGGCAAAATGGTAACACCCTCAACGGCGCAGCGTGTTCAATTCGAGGTGACGATTCCCGGCAAATACACAGTCGTAAGAAGGAACGGCCAGGTTTCCGGGACCTTGGATGGAGTTGAAATTGCCGGTTCCCATGACTTGTCCGCAGGCATTCATGATCTTGCCCTGAGTTCCCCGGAAGACTCTGTGGCGATTGTCTGGTCGCGTGCGATAGAGAAAGGGTATTCTCCGTTTGGACAGGCAAAAAATAGAATTGAGTTTTAATGTTTTCATTTTCGAAGTCAGACAAAGTCTTGGTCGTTGCGCCTCACCCGGATGATGAGTCCTTGGGGACCGGGGGCTTGCTCCAGCGAATATTTGCCCTAAGGATACCTGTCCGAATTGTGTTCGCGACAAACGGCGAAAATAATCCCTGGGCTCAGCGTTATTGGGAGAGAAGATGGAAAATCGGGCCGGATGACCGGATGCGATGGGGTCAGCGTCGTCGTGAGGAAGCGCTCAATGCGATCTGCATGCTCGGCGGGAAACAGGATTGCGCCCGGTTCCTGAATCTCCCCGATCTGGGAATAACCGACCTTCTGATGCGGGGCGGTTCGGAGCTGTCGGTCTTGATCTCGGAGGAAATCCAGGAATGGGAGCCAACCATGGCGCTGGTTCCAACAATGCTCGACGCGCATCCAGACCATAGTGCTTTGGCGGTCTCGTTTTCGATGGCGCTTGACTCGATCGGAGGTTCGTCAATCCGGGCCTGGGAATATTTGGTGCACCAGCCGCATGTCCCGATACGCCACGAGACGGTGAAGCTCCTTTTGAGCGCAGAAGAAGTCGCACGCAAAAAGAGAGCCATTCTGTGCCATGAAACCCAAGTGGCCTTGAGCAGGGAACGCTTCACCGCTTTCGCGAGAATTGAAGAGACGTTTTACCCGCATCGCAACGTCGAGGCTGAACCATGCGACGAACCGCTGGCAGCGGCGCGCCTGCACGAAGGCGTTTTAAGCCTCCAGTTCAAAGCTTCACGGCGTGAGAGACTGCATTCGGAAATGTTGGTTGCTTTCAGGTCCGATACGGAAAACGAACATCGCTGGAGGATTCCGGTTCCGTTTAGATCCGGTAACACGCAGATCTGGGATACCGTCAACAACCAGCGATTGCACGAAGCAATCGTCCATTGGAGCGGCTCAGGATTGTCGGTCGACGTCCCTATTCCCGTTACGTCGAATATCGATGCGATCTACGCAAAACTGTCGGGGCCGACCCTCTTTTTCGATCGAACGGGTTGGATCCAGTTTGCGCTTCCGTTCCGCAGCGAACGGAAACATGTCCTCCGAGCGAGCGCGTCCAGGTTCGTGACCCTTTTGTAGTGTGCAGATCCGTTGGATTAGTACTGCCGTTAGGACTCGATTGTATGGGTCGTCGTCGCTGAGCGACGCACTCGCAGGAGGTGGTTCTTGGTGACGGCCTCTAAGGATAGGGTTCTGGCGATCATCCCGGCCTATTGCGAAGGGCGGTTCATCGGAAAGGTGGTGCGTCAAGTCTCACAGTATGTGCGAGCCGTTTTGGTGGTCGACGACGGGTCGCCCGACGATACGGCGACCGAGGCGGAAGCTGCAGGCGCCAAAGTGATCCGGCATTGGACAAATCTCGGAAAAGGCGCCGCCCTAAAGACAGGCCTCGATTTCGGGGTCTCGATCGAGGCTGATTTCTTCTTATTCCTTGATGCGGACGGCCAGCATGATCCTTCGGAGATCCCGGCTTTTATCGATGCAATCAATCGCTCGAACGCTGATCTGGTGGTCGGCAACCGGATGGGAAATCTCAAATCGATGCCACTGATTCGCCGTTGGACCAATCAGTTCATGTCTTGGCAGATTAGTCGAATGTGTAAGATCCCGATTCCGGATAGCCAATGCGGATTCAGGCTTGCGCGCAAAGAATTGCTCCCCGTTTTGACGGCGCCCAGCAATCGTTTCGAGTTTGAGAGCGAGAGCATTATTCTGGCTGCACGCCAGGGGTTTCGGCTTGGTTTTGTGCCAATTCGGACCATCTATACAGACCAGCGCAGCAAAATCCGGCCGCTTCGCGACACTGTGAGATATCTCCGGCTAATCCGCAAATACCGGAATGCCAGCGGCCGGCTGCAATGACGTCATGCGGCCCCGTCATTGCCAGATTGTCAATGACGGGGCCGCTGTTTGCCGAGCCACCTTTCGGGGGGAGACAATTGCTACCCACTCCTTGATCATTCTTACCCTTTGAATTGATCGACGGTGGTTCCCGGTTGGAGCGACGCCGCTAGGTTACTTCTTCGCCTTTTTGGACTTGTGAGCAGGCTTCGTCTCTTTCATCGGAGCCGTCGTCGCAGTCGGCCGAACAATCCGACCATCATCGAGGACGGCCGCGTAAAGAGGCTGCGTGGAGTCTCCTACCTTGCCCGTCAAGTGCACGAGATAGTAAGGGGTCGGCTCGCTCAGGAAATCGACTGAGGTTGCGGTTGTGCTAGTGGAACCGTAAAACGCTGGGGCCCACCCAAGAGCAGCCAGAACAGCGGCTTGCTGGGTTATTTTTCCAGTCGAGGTGCCCTTCGGGGCGGGCGGGGCTGACGGAACCTCAATCGAATAATTCTTCGTTGAGCCATCCGCACCTTTCACGCTGAAGTTTGTAGGGCCTGCCATGCGAGCAGGTTCCTTCTTCACGTGCGAATGGTGCTTCATAGGCTTTTGTGCGGCCATTAATGGCGGGGTAATTGCTAGGGCAACGAGTAGGAGGAAGCTAGGTTTCATTGCCCGAGTGTAGCAATACTATCGAACATGAAAAGACTTCGATAAGACTCTCTTTCGCCAAGCCGCTGAAACTGAGTCGGTTCCAAGGTCTGGCCCGCGAGAATTCCATCCGGTGGCCGCCGGAATGAGGCAATGAGTTCATTTCGGTGACAGTAGTGCACCAAGTCAGTGACTTGGTGCACTAGTCCAGGAGAAAGAGGCATTCGCATTTTTGAGGCTGTACGTTAAGATCTGAGACATGACGGACGTCGCAAGAGCACAATTCCCTGACGAGCAATCCGCGGAAGGGCGGTTTATCCGGCAGCAGGACGCATTTCGAGGGTGGGTTACCGCGGACGGACGTTCCGGGTTCCCGGCGCAGGTCGGACGATATCATCTGTACGTTTCATGGGCTTGCCCGTGGGCGCACCGGATTATTATTCTTCGTCACCTTAAGCGTCTTGAGAACGTAATAGGGATGACAGTGGTTGACCCCATTCGCGGTGAGCGTGGATGGGCTTTTCGGGAGGGAACCGGCCATTCAGAAGATCCCATCAACGGGTTTAAATTCTTATCTGAAGCCTATCTTGCAACGGATCCATCGTATGTAGGCCGCGTTACCGTTCCAGTGCTTTGGGACAAACAGACGGGGAGGATCGTCACCAACTCCGACGACGATCTCCTGCGAATCCTCAACCGCGAATTTAACTCGTTCACAAAGAGCGACTTAGACCTTTATCCGGCAGAGCATCGTTCGGCGATCGATCGGCTGAACGAATTGATTTACGAGAACGTCAACGATGGAGTCTATCGGGCCGGGTTCGCGACTACCCAGAGCGCTTACGAACACGCTGCTTATTCTCTCTTCGAAACGCTCGATCACCTCGACGGGATGCTGTACGATCGGCGATATCTTTTTGGGGATGTACCGCTTGAAACGGACTGGAGGCTCTTCGTGACGCTGATCCGGTTTGATCCAGTCTATCATGGTCACTTCAAGTGTAACATCCGACGCATCGCTGACTACCCGAATTTGTATGGGTACCTGCGCGACCTTTATCAGATCGATGGCATTGCTGATACGGTGAACTTCGATCACATCAAACGTCATTATTATTTTACGCACGACGATATCAATCCGACCCGAATTGTCCCGGTCGGACCGGCGCAGAGCCTTTTGGCACCGCATGGCAGGGAGTCGCTCGTTTCTCGTCCTCAGAGGCCGGCTCGCTAGTGCACCAGGTCAGTGACTGGTGTAATGGCGCTGCTGCGTAATTTGGCTGGATGCGCGAAGCGAGGGAGAATACCCGCTGTGATCTTTGACCGATGAGCGACAAAGCAGGCGGTCGGATCGCCATCTTACAGCTTGCCCAGCCCGGATTCTCCGTAACCCTGACGGACAAGGACCACCACATCAAATATGCGGGCTGACGGCGTTTGCCTTTGCGGTGCCGCAGGTCGCTGGTCTATCGACAGTGAGTCGTCATTCTGAAACATTCGGCAACAAAACAGAGAATCTTTTGCCGATTTTCCAGACAGGATCCGCAGGCAATGTGGCAACAAAGACTCCGTTCTCGACCGGATAAACACTTTCCGACCAGTCCTGTTGCCAAAGCTTTCCGGTATCGTGGGAAACGCCCCACACATTGTCGATTTCCTCGAAGCAGGCCTGAGTCGCGATATGACCCTGATCGTCTTGCTCATCGAGCCGGAATCTTACTTCAACAAGGTAAACAATAACGCCGCCCAGATTCCGCTCGGTCGCGGGCGCGATGTCTTCGATTATTGCGGTACTTTTTTTCACGGATCTAGAAGGCTTCTGAGCCCTGGGAAGGGCTCAATCCTCGGCGTGCTGCTCAGTGAGTTCGTCGATCAGATTCATGGCTTGTAAGGCGTCGGCTGCGAGGCATTGGAGTCGAGTCTTTGCATGTTCGAGTGTGGGAAGATCCCATTCAAGTTCCCGTCTGGTGTCGACGTCGTTTAAGGTCATGCGGATATTGTTCAGGATGGAATCGAGTTTCGATGCGGCCATGGCTACATATCCGCGGAATCGCCCGGTCTCATCAAGCGTTTTGGTCGGTCTTCGGTTGGCATTCAGGATTATCGCTAAAAAAGAGGCCATCGCGGGAGAATTAAACTGTTTTAAGCGTGCAGGCTGCAGACCACTGAGGTAGATTCTCCTTAACCTTTCCTCGGATTCCTGTATGTCTCGGTTTTTGGACCAGATTTTCTCTTGCCGCAGAGATCAATACACGGGTTTTCCGCCGGGGATACTGCTGGAAAAATGTTCGATTCCTGAAAATGCGTTCGATCCGGATGAGTTGCAGCGAGCAGTCTGGCTTTGGGCGCGGCGCCCCAAAGATCTGTTCTTCGATGGGAGCAAAGTCTTTTGGGGGCGCCTGAGCCTGTTTCTCTTAACGATCTTTTTCCTGGTGAGTTTTGATGTTCCAGGGTTGCTCGTCGCCGCGGCGTTGAGTTTCCTTGTCGCGTCATTGATGTTGTTCAATTTTTATCGAAGAGAGCTTTGGAAACGAGATTACGAGGCTTCCCTTTTCCGCCTTGTTCGACCCTATTTGCGCTAATTCGGGCGACGCACATTCTTTGGCTCCTGCGGGGCCGAGCGCGTTATGCTACATTGCTCTTCGGAGCGAACGCTGCAATTGCAATATAGGTGTGTGAGCCTGTGTTTTATTCGAACCAAGGACGAATTTCACCCGAAAACTGGCGCCCGCAGCATTTGGTCCGATTGCCGCACGGCGCCTTAGAATCCCCAAATCATTCCGAGCAACAGCGAAAGTCCGATGACCAGAGCCAGAACGATGGTGACCAGCGATTCGGCGAGGCCGGTCGACGTTTCTGTTCTGTTGGTTCTCAAAAGTGACCGCTTAAGCAGTTCGCCGTTTTGTTGTCTTGAACGATCTCTTTCGAAAGCTCTCCTCGCCGATTCGAAATCGATGATCTTCCGGGGATTGATGTGCTCGGCATCGAACCGGTTGCAACTTAGAGAGAGTACCTTGCGCTTTGACTCTCGCTTACGAAATCTGTCTATGATCAGCATGGTCCCTGCTTTCGCTTGGTGAGCGACTATCAATCTAGCCCGGAGTATTACGCGAAAGCCGAAGCGACGCGCTCATCGCAGACTAGTCAGAAAAACAAAAGATCTGTTAGGATATAACAAGCCATTAAAAAGTTATAGAGCTCAAACCCGGCCCCTCGAATTTTTGGGGTGGTATCGACCCAGTGCGCAGGCTTAACGGGTTCGGCTCGCCCGCGCCGGAAAAGTCACTGGCGCGACCAATGATTCATACGCGTGGGGCCAGCCATCGTTACGCGTGAATTAGACTTTGAATAGGTTATCGCAATCAATGAGAGGCTACCCCCTTTCCTAGCGGAATACTTTTATCTAATAGCAGCGGAATTCCAGGTTAGCAACTGGAAAGCTGGCGCAAAATAAAGATATTTAATCCGAAAACCTTTCGAGTGGATGCGTTCGTAAATATCGCGTTAGTGCACCAGTCACTGACTTGGTGCACTAGTTGCAAAACTTTGGCGTTATCGTGCCGCGATCGATACGCAGAAAAGGACAAAGCCCAGTAGCTGGAGCGAGGCCCGTAAGCCTTGCGCGATGGCGTGACGGTTCCAGATGGACTTCCAGTTCTCCGGCAATCGATCCGGGTCCCAACCGGTGATCTCCTGCTGGATCGACTGGTTCAACCAAATCCAGGACACTGTCGCCGCCGAGAAGAAAAACAGTGCGGCCCAGACCGCACGGTTGGCGACGCTGTTTTCCTTGAACCGAAGCGCGTAAACCAGAATGAGCAGAACCGAGAGCCCGGTCAAGATTGGGAAGATGCGATTGAAGGTCCGGAGGAATCGTTGTTCAAGCTCGACATGGTTGCGTTCCGAAAGAACGCGGATTCCACGGCGCATGAACAGGAAGAAACCGAATTCTGCGCACGCGACAAAACCTGGAACGACCAGATCGAAAAACTCCAACCAGTCCATAGAGGCTGAGGATAACAATTGTCCGTCCCTCGAGACAGATGTTATTTCGGGGAGAGGACATAAAGAAAAGATCAGCCCGGAATCCGGCCAAGAAAATCCAGGAGGATTTCGTTGAATCGATGAGCCTTCTCGACGTTGCCGAGGTGGGCTGCGTCTTGAAGCAAAATTACATCTGAGTTTGCGATCTTTTGTTGGATTGCTCGCGAGACCTTTTCTGGAAACGCCAGGTCAAATTCGCCCGCGATCATCAACGTTTTGACCCGGATTTCAGCAAGTGCATCGGTCGTATCCAAGCCTTGAACCGCGCGGGCGCAACCGGCATATCCATCCGCCGAGGTGGCGAGAATCAGATCCGACACCCAAGCCATGGCGGCGGGGGATTCTTGAACAAATTTTGCGCTAAACCAGCGTGCCAGCGTGGGTTGAACCTGGCTTTCAATTCCTTCGGCACGGACCTTTTGGATCCGATCCTCGATCGTTGCTTTCGCTTGCGGCTCCGTTCGGCTGCCGGTACTGCACAGGACCAAGCCGGAGAGCTTGTCAGGGTACCGCAAAGCAAAGACCTGACCGACCATACCGCCGATTGACAGGCCGACGAACGTTGCTCGCGGGATCTGCAAATGATCGAGCAGCCTTGCGACATCAGAAGCGAGTTCCTCGAGCGTGTAGGAGTTGCCCGGGGTTGCACTTCTCCCGTGACCGCGTAAATCGTAACATAAAACACGGTACCGGTGCGCCAGAAGCGGAAGTTGGTAGGCCCAGATTTCCATACTGGTCGCCAGCGCATGACTCAGTACCACCGCCGGCCGGTTCTCGTCACCATGAAGCGAGTAAGCGAGTTCGTGTCCGTTAATGGTTGCCGAGGTGCTTTTCATTGAATTCAGAATTCAGGAGTTGCAGGAGTTCAGAAGGAAGAGCCGTTGGCAAAGGAGAACAATGAATGCGGGCCAAGACCAGCTCAGACTTCCTTTACGGACTGCGAAATAATGCACTCCAGTACTCCTGCAACTCCTGACTCCTGAATTCTGTATCCTAACTCCTATTTTTGGTTTTCTGCGACAAGAGTGGGTTATTGGTGCGTCTTTGTTCCTCTGGCGTAAGAAAACGGCGCAAATCCGCTTCGATATCGCTTACGCTTCCGGTTGTCGTCTCGATGCCGTGCACTTTGTCGAGCTCCTGGACCAGGCGTTGATACCCGTGACAAATCACCGCGAGCTGCGCGAGGAGATAGACCGGCACAACCGCCTCTCCCTCTTTGACATTGCACATCAATCGGGCAAGCGCTTCGAGGTTTTCGGCAGACAATGCAAGATTTTCCACCTCCATGCCGCCAGTCGTCGGATCGGTGATCTGCACCGCAACCTCCTGAAGTGTGTAGTCGACCTCGACACTGAATCTGAAGTGGTTTTTCCCCTCGAAAGAAAAATAGTGAACGTCGTCTCCCTCATTGGTCGCGTAAAGGTCCGCTCCACGACGCCTTACGTCTGTGAGCCAGTTGTCGACTATTAAACGGAACGATTCTTTGGAATCGGCCATTCTGGTGGTTCCTTATCTGCAGGTAAACATAGAAACCGCTTGGGCTCGAAACAAGTGAATGTTGAGGCGACGTTCCTGCCCGCTTACATTTAACACAACACATGGTTGCTAAAATCGCAGTTCCGCGAATTTTGAGAATCGGTAGCGGAGCTTTTGTGGAGGCCCGGGAGGTGCTCCAAATACTGGGTTTGCAAAATCCATTAATCGTTACCGATCCCTACTTGAGGAGGCGCGGCCTTGCACGAATGCTCTCTGATTCCTTAAAGGTATTGGGGGAGCCGCGCATTTTTTCTGAGACGGTTCTAGATCCGACAGTCGTTGCGGTGGAAGCCGGAGTTGAATTTCTGAAAAAAGGGAGGCACGACTGCGTCATCGGCCTCGGAGGAGGCAGTTCGATCGATACCGCAAAAGCGATCGCAGTCTTGGCCGTGCATGGAGGAAAAATGCGTGATTACAAGGCACCACACGACCAGTCTGATCCGGGCTTGCCGATCATCGCGATCCCGACAACTGCCGGCACAGGGTCTGAGGCAACAAGGTACACGATTGTCACGGACGAAGAAACGGGGGAAAAGATGCTTTGCATCGGCCTGGCCTACTTGCCGATCGCAGCACTCGTGGACTTCGAACTGAGCATGACGAAGCCGATGCGGTTGACTGCGGACACTGGCGTGGATTCTCTGACGCACGCGATTGAGGCGTATGTCAGCCGGCGCGCTAACCCGTTCTCCGACAGCTTTGCGTTGACCGCCATGCGTGCGATTTGGAGCAATTTGCCAAGCGCATGTTTTGAGCCGCACAATCGCGCCGCCCGTGAAGCCATGATGCTTGCCGCCACCCAGGCAGGTATCGCGTTTTCGAACTCGAGCGTCGCGCTGGTACATGGGATGAGCCGCCCGATCGGCGCGAAATTTCACGTTCCGCATGGGTTATCGAACGCGATGCTGCTGCCGACTGTGACGGAGTACTCGGTTGCAGCGGCCGTTGAACGGTATGCTGAATGCGCCAGGGTTATGGGCATGGTGCCGGCTGACGTTGCGGATGAGGACGCGGTTGGCGAGCTCGTTCGGAACCTTCACGAATTGAATCGAGCCCTGAAAGTACCAACTCCCGCCGAGTTCGGAATTGACCGCGGGGCCTGGGAAGAGAGCATTCCGTCGATGGTCCAACAAGCGCTCGCCTCCGGGTCACCCGCGAATAACCCGCGCGTCCCATCCGCAGACGAAATTGAAGGGCTTTACCGCGATATCTGGAAGTAGGTGGAGCGTTCGCCGTTCAGCGTTCAGCGTTCAGCGTGGCGATCTCGATGAAGGCAAGCACAAAACGTGGGGGTGATGTTTTGTCTTACCGATGTCCTGACTGCGCCCCGCCAAGGTGCAACGGTGAACGCCGAAGGTTGAACGTTGAACGTTGAACGCCTAAGTTCCCTCATCCCCTCGCATTATGACGAAGAATATCCACCCATTTGCACGTGTGGCACCGGCTGACGGCTCCGCAAATATTCACCACTACATCAATGGCCATTGCTATGCAGGGAGATCCCAGCGTCTCGGAGATGTCTATAATCCGGCGAACGGGCGAGTTTCTGGCAGGCTCGCTTTCGCGACCAAGACGGAGGTTGACCTGGCGGTTTCGGCAGCGGTCCAGGCGTCTCCGGGCTGGTCGTTTCTCCCTGCCGTTCGACGTGCGCGAATTTTATTCCGTTTCAGAGAATTGGTTGAAAAGGAAAAAAATCGCCTGGCCGCGCTGATCAGTGCCGAGCACGGAAAGGTTCTCGACGACGCGAAAGGCGAGCTGGTGCGAGGCCTCGAAGTTGTCGAGTTTGCCTGCGGAATTCCGCAATTGTTGAAAGGCGAATTTTCCGAACAAGTCAGCACCGATGTCGATAGCTTTTCGTTCCGCCAACCGCTAGGAGTTGTTGCAGGAATCACTCCTTTTAATTTTCCGGCAATGGTTCCGATGTGGATGTTCCCGATCGCCCTCGCATGCGGCAATACGTTTATTTTGAAGCCGAGCGAGAAGGACCCGAGCTTGAGCGTCGAGTTGGCGCAGTTGCTGAGCGAGGCAGGATTGCCTGATGGAGTTTTCAATGTCGTTCACGGAGACAAAGAAACCGTTGATGCGATCCTGGATCACCCGGACATTCAAGCCGTGAGTTTTGTCGGGTCGACGCCTGTCGCGGAGTATGTATATCGCACCGGCATTGCGACAGGGAAGCGAATGCAAGCGCTTGGGGGAGCGAAAAATCATATGGTTGTTTTGCCCGATGCGGATGTCGCCCAGGCGGCGGACGCACTAATTGGCGCAGCGTACGGTTCCGCAGGTGAACGTTGCATGGCGGTCTCGGTGGCGATCGCGGTGGGCGACCGGTTAGGCGATCGCCTGGTGCAAGAGTTAATTCCACGAGTCAAATCGCTTAGAATCGGCTCTGGCGATGTGGATGGAATGGAGATGGGTCCACTCATCACAAAGGCGCACCTCGATCGGGTTTCTTCTTACGTCGACCTGGGAATCCAGGAAGGGGCGACTCTGGTCGTAGACGGGCGTCACCTGATTTTGCCTGGGGCCGAGGAGGCCTTTTTTCTGGGAGGTTGCTTGTTCGACAATGTAAGGCCCTCGATGCGGATTTATCGGGAGGAAATCTTCGGTCCGGTCCTCTGCGTGGTACGCGTTAATGACGCGGGCGCCGCGCTCAAGCTCGTCAACGAACATGAATACGGAAATGGTGCCGCGATTTATACCCGGGACGGTGCAGCGGCCAGAGCGTTTGTCGAACAGGTCAAGGTGGGCATGGTGGGCGTCAACGTACCGATTCCGGTTCCGATGGCCTTTTACTCGTTTGGCGGATGGAAGCGATCGATCTTTGGAGATCATTACGTGCATGGATCCGAGGGGGTCCGGTTCTATACAAAGCTAAAGACGGTCACCAGCCGGTGGCCGGGGACTTTGAATCGTGGCCCAGAGTTTGCCATGCCGACGGCCGGCTAGTGCACTCCACCAGTCACTGACTTGGTGCACTAGTGCTGGATAAATTACGCTAGCCCTGCGGAAGCATCGCCGCTAGACTTCGCCACTGCCTATGCAAGGAACACAATCGTGGAGGCGGAGATCGGTCATTTTCTCGTCTCTGATTCTGTTGGCGGTGTGCGTTGGGCTGTGGATTCTCCTCGAACCCAAGTGCTTCGCGGCAGTCGCTGCGCAGCCTTCGAACCTGGTTCCGCTCCCTTTCCTGGTATTTGTTGCTTACGAGATCCTGGTAATTCTTTATCATCTGGCTCGAATTCTGGTTGCTGAACTAGTAGGACTGAAATTCCTCGCTTTTGCCTGTGGCCCTTTCGCGATCCGGCGAATCCGAAACCGCACGCGATTCAGCTGGAACAATCGGGAGACGATGCTCTTTGGCACCACGGTTTTCGCGCCAAAAAGTCTTGACGGCTTGCGGTGGCGATGTGCGTGGTTGATCGCGAGCGGGCCGGTCTCAATGATTCTGACCGGTCTCATTTTTCTGATGATCGTGCAGGCAATCGACCCGGTGCACGCATCGATCGATACGCTGTTTCTTGCGGCAATCGCCTTTATCGGGATTGCCAGTGGAGTTCGCCTTCTGTTGCCTTTAGGTCTCCGCCGGTCAGCTAGCTACGGCGTACTGCTGTGGGATGCGCTGCGCGGGCGTCCGACAAGCGAGGTCCTCTTTTTATTAACTGCGTTAATCCATGACGGACAAGAAGGAGTCAGGCCCCGCGACTGGTCTTTCAAGATGCTGGATCTCGCGTTTCAACTGACCGAAAACACGGATCTTGCCGAACGCGTAACCGTCTGTTTGCTGGCTTTCTACAGGGCCGCTGACCTGCACGAGATCCATCTCGCGGCCCGCTTTCTGGAGGAGGCGGTGGAAAAGGCTAATTCGAAATCAGGAACACTGTATGCCTGGGTCATGTTAGAGAAAGCGTTTTACGAGGCGTGGTTTAGGCGGGACGAAGCGAAGGCCCGCGCAGCTTTCGAGCGAATAAACGATTGGTCCAAGGTTCCGTACCACGCCTGGCTCCGTGTTTCGGCCGCCTTGGCGTTGGTGGAAGGAAAACCTGAGGAATGCCAGCGTCAGGCGCGTGAGGCATTAAACATCGTCCAATCATCGCTAGTCGTGCACCAACTGGCGGTGGATTGGCTCGAAGAGTTGCTGGCTAGCTCCGAGGTGCGATGCTGAGTGGAGAGGGAAGCTGAGCGGCAATGGAGCGCGGTATTATGCTTCCGGCTGCAACAGATAACCGACGATAAGAGATAAACCGCTGAATGCGCAGATTTCGCAGATGACTGGACCAAAGGGGCTTAACGGGGCACCCCGAAAATCTGTCCGGAATAAAAGCGTAAGTTGCAAAGGCCCTGTATTCTCTCCTCCTGATCGGTGGAATCCGTGAAATCGGTGGTTTCAGGTGCGGAATTGAAGCTACTGGACCATCACTTTGTATTGCTCTTCGATCTGATCCCCTGTCGTGCTGATTTTCTCTTTCAAGTTCTGAAAAGTCGCGGCGAGCGTGGTGTCAGCGAATGTGGCGCTGCCGGGCTCGGGTCCAGGTTTCCATGAGCCCCAATTCGTGTCGCAAAACGACAGGAGATCGTCGTGTTCCGTGATGAACTCATGCATTAGCTCGCTTTTCTTTTTGATGACACTCCAGGGAAAAGACTTCAACAGCTCGTTCTTGATCTGATCGGCGATCGACTGGTTAATTCGCTGCTGAACCAGTGCGTTTCCCAAGTCCAGCTCAGCGTCCGCGTACAGTTTGTCCAAACCGTTCTCCTTGTCTTTGAGTTGGCCAAGCGAGTTGCGCCAAACGGTGATATCGTCCTTTGATCCGTAGGAGTTCGGATCGAGTCGTTCCGGCTTTCGCAGGTAAGTGAATTTTAGACGAATATCGGCTTCCTCTTTTTGAATCCTGCCGATCACCGCATCTGCGGCCTTTTTGATGCGATCCTGTAGTTTTGAAATCATGTCCTGCATCTGCTCTTCGGTGTATTTCGGAGTCCCGCCTGGTGTAGGCCTTGATGCAGGAGTTTGCGACGGGGCAACCGCCTGGTTTTGCGCGTTAAGTGTTGCTGGTACAAATGCGAACAGGACGCAGAAAATCAACCGGGTCGATTGGTAAGAGGATACATTCATTTCAGGGTCTGGCTGGTGGGGGATTGGGGAGTTATCAGGAGGAGGGTGCCGGTGTCTATTTTTCACTGACACCAGCATCGCCTTTGGAGTTGCGGAGTAGCAGGATTGGGCCTAGGCCTATTCGCTCATCTCTTTGTATTTTTTTTCAATTTCTTCGCTGGTATTCAATATTTGCTCGCGGAGCTTCTTGTAAATGTTTGCCGCAGAAGCGGAAGTAAATTCGGGTTTATTGGAATCGCTGCTGCTCCACGTGCCCCAATTTTTTTCGTAAAACGACAGCAATTTCGCCTGCTCATCAATGAAATCAGCGATCAGATTTTTCTTCTTCTCAATCGTTGCCCACGGGAAACCGTCCAAGATGAATTTCTTAAATCGGGCCACAACCTCATCGTTGCCCCCTGCCGCCCGAAGCTCAGCATCCAGGCTCTTTCCGAGATCGGCGTACAATTGGTAGACGAGGTCATACTTCTCCTTAAGTTGCTGCAACAAACCCTGCCATTGCGCAATCTCGTCCTTTGAAGCGTAGCTGTTCGGGTTAAGTCGGTCAGGTTTCTCAAAATAGTTGACGCGCAGATAAAGGTCGTTCTCTTCGCTTTGGATCCGGTTCAACACTTTGTCGGCGGCCTTGGTTAGTAGTCCGAGTTCCTGCGGATTAACCAATGGACCTTCCGGGGTCGCCATCCCGGAAGATTTTCCCGAGCGCAATGCGGGATTGTCCGAATTTATTTTCGGAATCGGCGTCGGAGATGCCGTCTGCTGCGCCTGGGCAAAGATCGCTCCAAAACCTGTGAGGGCGGCGACGAGCGCAAGGACGCCATTCATCAGCGGGTTTCGAAATTGGAACTTCGGCTTCATTGGGTTCAACAATTAGCGCCCGTCCCTCGAAATAACATGCACTTTTTTGCGGTGGTGAAGTCCACCGTCGGCACGTGAAGCAGCCAAGGAAAGTTCTGCCGGAGGTCTCTGCAGAGCGTCCAAGGGCATCAAAGACGGCTGCTGGCGCGTCCTGAGAAGCAGGAGGGGCCGTCCCGACTATCCTTGGCGAAGCTGTGCTGAGACAGCCTATTGTTGATACGTGTCAAAAGACGGTGAAGTGATAGACTTCGAAGAGAAGATTTGATGAGCACGATCGAAAGAATCTTGGAGTTAAAGCATGCCAATCGACCGTTTTGGCTTTACTTGTCCGATGGGCGAAAATTCGAGATTCCTGGGGGAGATTGGATCAGTACCCATCCATCGGGAACCAGCACGAACTTGATTGTGTATGAGGGAGAGAACGGAGAGCATTTCGTTCCGATTTTCGCGATCACAAGCGTCTCGCTTGAGGAGCAATAAACCGAGGCAAAACCCAACGTCTTGGCGATCTTGCGCGACAGATAGTCTCGTTCGAATATTGGGATTGTATGAACGCGAATGAATTGGCGCCGCCAAGATTTCAGCACGTCACAATCACTTTTCCGCCCGGTCAGGAAGCGGGCGTCCGGAGTTTCTACGCTGGGGCTCTTGGATTGCGCGAGAAGCCCATCCCCAAAGTGGTCAAACCTTTGGGCTGGATCTGGTTCGATACTGGTGTCCCCGGGGTTGAACTGCACTGCGTGCCGGACGAGAAATTTGTTCCCGCCGATACGAGACACCACTTCTGCCTGGAGGTCGACGATCTCGCGAGGCAACGCAAATCTTTGGTCGAGGCGGGAACCAAGATTATCGAGGCGCGCGCGTTGCCCCTCCGACCGCGGTTTTTCGCGCGCGATCCCTTCAATAACCTCATTGAGTTCGTGCAAATCGAAGGAGATTACCTAGCCGCAGGGGAGTAGTAGTTGTCGGTTGCAGAGCCAGTAGGAGCCCTGAAACGTGCCGGTTGTTCAATGTACGAATGCACGATTTCGGGGTTCCCCCAATCACTGGGCGATCATCAGACATGCCAGTTTTTGGCTGACATCAGGCGGAGGCGGACCTGCTCTTTTTCACTGACACCGGCACTGACACTTCCCTATGCCTGAAGCACGCGAGTTCGTGGTCGTTCACCATGCCGACGGCTTGCATGAAAGCATAGGCAACCGTGGGACCGACGAATCGAAACCCATGTTCTTTGCATTCTTTGGCCAGCCTTTCTGATTCCAAGGTTTTTGCCGGGGCTTGGTGATAGTCTTCCAGGCGATGATCCAATGGTTCGCCTCCCACAACTCGCCACAGAAAGGAATTCAGGCTTCCATATTTCTCCTGAACATCCAGCGTGGCGCGGGCGTTAGCAACCGCAGCTTCCAGTTTCGCCCGGTTGCGGATGATCCCCTGGTTAGCAAGTAGTTTATCGATTTCTTTGGATCCGAATTTTGCAATTTTAGCGGGATCAAACTGGAGGAAGGCAAGTTGAAATGCTTTGCGTTTTCTCAGAATGGTGATCCAACTCAGCCCGCTTTGCATCGATTCGAGTACGAGCATCTCGTACAAGCGATTGTCTTCGTGGAGCGGAACGCCCCACTCCTCGTCATGATAGGCAACGTAAAGAGGATCCTGGCCCGGCCATGCGCAGCGCTTAAGCGTCATAAATTTCGTTCGTTAATAAGTGTTGCTCAGAAATAGCATTTTTTTCGGGGACAGGACACTAGAACACGCGGTTGATGAGCTCCTTGTCTTGCTCATAGCGACGAAGATTCTCGACGAAATGGCCGACAATCCGATCCGACTCATTGAAGTGCCCGCCACCCGTGTGCGGCGTTATATAACAGTTCGGCGTGGACCAGAGGGAATGATCAGCCGGCAAGGGTTCCGGATCGGTGACATCCAAATAGGCGGCAGAGAGGTGGCCTGATCTCAGGTTTTTTGCCAAGGCGTCCTGGTCCGTGGTCGTGCCGCGCCCGATACTGTAATAACGCGCTCCAGCCTTGCATTGTTGAAGGCGCTTGGCATCGAAGAAATTCCGTGTCTGAGAGTTATCTGGTAAAATGTTGATGACGTGATCTGCTTCAACCAGAGTGCTTTCAAGGTTCGTCGGGCCGACGACGCGCGCCTCCAAGTCTGGCTTCGGCGTCCGCCGGTAACCGATCACCCGGACCGGGTATGGCGCGAGAAGCTCGGCTAAACGTCGTCCGATTGCGCCGTAACCGAGGATGAAGAACGTTTCGTCGGCGAGCAAACGGATATTCTGACGTAGTTCGTTCTGGGGCCATCCGCGAGCTCCCCGCTGATTCTCGTGAGAGGGGTACAACTGCCGCGCGTCCGCTAACAGCCACGCCATGAGATGCTCTGCGCATGGTTCGTCAAAGACGCTCGAGCTGTTTGTCATGATCGCCGACCGCTTATTGAGCGCACTCCGGATTTCCTCGGTATCATATCGCGTGTAACCGGCACTGGATACGTGCAGCCAACGCAGGTTTCCGGACTGACTGATCGCGGCAGGATCGGGTTGACCGAAAACGATCTCCGCGTGAAGGAGGCGGGGGTCCAAATTTCCGACGTCCAGCACGTGCTCAGGCTTTTGAGCCAGAATCAGCTTGTGCGGCGCCGTCGAACGGACCAGCAGTTCTTCGGCAGAGGCCGTCAGAAAAGGATTGGCCCAGATTGAAAGTGCTGTTGCCATAGAGACAGATAACCTAATATTCTCGATGGTGTAGCCATCGAATCAATTTGTTTCCGGGCCCTCGATCGCAATTGTTCATCGCGACCTTTGAGACTGCCGGTTTGTTCAGGCGCCGCTTTGGTCTCCTGCGAGATGCAGGATAATGTCGGTTTTGGAGATGCTGCCGATCAGACGTTTCGAGTGCAGACTGTCGACCACAGGCAATCGCTCGGATTTCGTTTCAGAGAATTTGTGCAACGCTTCGTTCATCCCCTCTGTCCGTGAAACACGCGGAAAATCCTCATCCATGATATCGGCAGCGATAACCACTGATTCGAGCTCGGGTCGGTCAAGGAAAGCTTTGACGTCGTGCAGCGAAATCGCGCCCAGTAACCGATTTTCCTTATCGACGATATAAATATGTTGAAATCGATGCTGGACAAACGCCTCCGCGATTTGGGTAAAGGTCGCGTTCTGTGGCAGGGTCAGCGGATCGCCGCGGACCAGATCCCGGAGGTTCACCTCAGCCAGTTGCTGTTTGAAGAATGCGGCCCCCTTTCTTTCGAGCGACTCGCCGTACATGAAGCGCCTCTCGAAAATTCCGCTACAGTAATAGGCGACAACGCAGTTCACCATCAAGTAGGGAACGAGCGAATAGTCCAGCGTAAGCTCAAAGGCCATCAGGATTGCCATCAACGGCGCCCCGGTCGTTGCTGCTATAAAGGACCCCATACCGACAAAGCCGTACATCACGGGATCGGCGCGCAATCCCGGAGCAACATAAAGAACGGTTTGGCCGTATAAGACTCCGATTGCTGCACCGATGAACAAGGTCGGCGTAAACACCCCGCCGACTACCCCCGAACCAAAAGCCGTCGCGGTGGCTATCAATTTCAGGAGAGTGATCGCAAGAATTTCGTCCCAGAACCAATTCTGATGAAAGAGAGATTGAAGAAGTCCCTGGCCGTTTCCGCAAACATCGGGATTCAATATCGCGAGTCCGCCGACGATTGTGCCGCCGAACGCCAGTTTAAACGGTACTGGGATGTCGATCTTTGAGAACAAGCGTTCGGCCAGGCGCAGGAAACGGAGATAACCCGGTGCCAGGAATCCCAGGAAAATACCGACTAAGCAGAGCGGCACTATTTCCCATCGCGTGTGCAGGTTGAACCCCGGCGATTTATACAATGGCTCACCGCCACTCAGGAATTGTGAAACAAACGCCGCAACGACGGAGGCCAGGATCAGAGGGCCAAGCGATTCCACCGCGACGGTCCCTAATATGATCTCGGCGACGAACAGAGACGCCGCGATGGGTGCCTTGTAAGCGCATGCAATGCCGGCGGCGGCCCCGCAGGCCACCAGATGGCGACGTTGCGGAATCGGCATTTTCCGGATCCGTCCAACGAGCGAAGCGGTAAGCGAGGAAAGCTGAACGAGCGGACCTTCCCGACCAATCGAGGTACCCGTACTAATCGAAAAGAGAGCTGATACGCTTTTAACGAGACTTGCCCGGACAGAAATGATACCGCTGCCGACCACGATCGCTTCCATGTAGTCGGTGGTCGACTTTTGCCTGACGCTGGCGAATAGCCGGTTCCCGAACCAAAGGGTCAGTCCGGCTGCCAAACCGCCCACTGTGGGCACAGTTAATCTCTGCCACCATGGCAGTTTTGCGAAGGAGGAAATGATGCCTGAACTGGATCCAGTCGCCACATAGTGAAGAAACTCGCTCGCTTTGCGAAAACTCTCCGATGCCAGCGCTCCAAGTATGCCGATCAGGGCTGCCCAGATCAGCGTCAATTGGCGCTCACTCAAGCGAAGGTGATCAACGACCCAGAACTTCAGCTTGAGCAGAAAACGCAGCAGGGGAGAGAGAGTGCGCGTCGGTCGGTGCTCCCCGTTGTTATCCATGGAGCTTGGCTAGGCGCCTTCGATAAATCCGGCAAGGAAACTCGACATGTCCTCTGCCTTCACGAGCTGATCTACGACGCTCGCTCCGCGCATATGACGAGCCAGAAACGAGATCAGCTCGAGGTACTCCGCTCCCGCTCGTTTTGGAATGCCGATTAGAAAAATCAGGCGAACCGGCACTTCGCCGAAAGGGATCGGCCGGGAACAGGTCGCTACCACCATGACGAGCCCAGAAACGGCGTTTGTCCGTGCGTGTGGGAATGCGATGCCACCAGGAAATAAAGGCCGATCGGCTTGCTGCCGATCGAAGACAGTCTCGGATAACTCCTGTAAATCCCGGACTTGCGGGTGTCCCTGGAGCGTGCTGAGCAATTTGGAAATCGCCTCCTTCTCAGATACCGCGTCTAAATTCTTGATGAAAATCGCGGCTCGCAAGTGCTCGACCGCTTTCCGACTGATCACTCGATAGTCCCCCTGTCGATCCTTTTTATACCAGATACCCGGCGCCGGGAAAGGGGAGTTTCGTGTTCGGCACGATTTGGAGATCAAATGGCAGCTCTCGGCGCAACGCAGAATACAGGTTGGAAGCGTGAGCTACCCAAGCCGTAGCTTGGGTTTGGCAAAGCGAGACGCTACCTCTCTACGCAATTCGAGACTCGCGTAAGTAAAGCGTCCCGCTTTACCACAGAGCCTATGCGACACATTTTGGAGGCTCTGTGAGCGCATGAATGACCAGATCAACAACTTCAGTGAGCGGCTTGCGCGCATCAATGATGATAGCATCTTTTGGTTTCTCGAGAGTCGCGAACTGGCTTTCCATCAACTCTTTCGGAAAAAAGTGGGCAGTGCGATTCTGCAATCGGTCGCGGATAGTTTCCGGATCGACGTCGAGATAAACAAACTTTGGGGGAATTGCTTCATCCCGCAACACGCTCCGATAAGATTCCTTGAGGGCTGAACAGGCCAAAATGACAGAGTGGCCCTCGGCCAATTGATGCTGCAGCTCATCGTGCAGACGCTGGAGCCAAGGCGCTCGGTCCTGGTCGTTCAACGGGATCCCATGCTTCATCTTTTCGATGTTTGCCGGTGGATGAAAATTATCTGCGTCAAGAAAGATCCAATCCAGCTTTTGAGCGACTTGCATTCCAACGGCCGTCTTCCCGGAACCGGCGACTCCCATGAGAACAACTGCCTGAAGGGGGCTCATTTGCATATCAAATATACTGTGTAATTTCTGACATCGCAGCTTTGCTGACAAACATCAACAGGAACCCGGCTCTTCGCTGGCATTTGAAATGCCAACCATCCATATCTCTGAATTTGTCGGCGAAGTTGATAGAGCGGAACTTTTTATCATCAATCACGAAAACGTGGAGGAGTTCTCCACTCGGCAATCGAAAACAGGTGAGAGAAAGCGACTGGCCTCTCCAGCGAAGCGTTTTGCATCCGGCAGTTGGGAGATCCTGGAGCGAACCGGGAAGAGAAGGTGCGAACGGCGCCTTCATTTCCGCGAGATATTCCTTCGTGCGCGAGAACTCAGCGGTGACAAGATCCAATGTCGGGGCCGGAGCTGAGCTAAGCATTTCCAGATTCGCTGTTTGGTATTGTTCCATCAATCTGGACGGCGAGCTATTCTCCATAAGCCGCGGAACCAGGATGGTCCCGCTCAAGACGAGGATCGCTGCCAAGGCGAGGAGCGGTTTGAAGTTAAAACGACGCATGGGCGATCGGC
Organism: uncultured Verrucomicrobiae bacterium; assembly: GCA_963846195.1. Classification (GTDB taxonomy): domain Bacteria; phylum Verrucomicrobiota; class Verrucomicrobiia; order Chthoniobacterales; family JAFAMB01; genus JAFAMB01. Next base: position 13,444 of record CAWJVG010000011.1, on the reverse strand, counting down.
TCGAGATTCCGGCGAGGATCGTTGCGTACAAGCCCGCCGGGGGCTCGAACTCAGCCAACTTGCCGGCAATCAGCGAATCGAAAGTTCTCTGTTCCTTGAACCATGCCGCCAGTTCCGGGTCGCGCGCAGCCTGTTCGAGGGCATCACGAAAAACCGGGTCCTGCGCGTCGGCGCCGTTCGGGCGATAGGCGTTCAACACGAACTTCGCGGATTCGTTCGTGATTTCAGTGCGCGGCTTGTTCATCTTTTTTAATTGGGACGATTTTATCGCTGTTCTCCGAAATCGCGGCAGCCAATAGTGCTTTGAGCTGCTCCTTGCCTCGTGAAAGGCGGGACATGACGGTTCCTATCGGGATATCGAGGGTCTGTGCGATCTCTTTATACGAGAGTTCGCTCAAGTAGAACAATTCCACCGCAGTGCGATATGTGGGATCGATCTGCTCTAACGCATCGATCACCGCCTTTGCATCCAACGTGCGCAGTGCGTCGGCGGAAATGGATGGACCGTCATGGACTTCCGGGCGGAATTCCACGTGCGGATGGTTCGATTGAATTCGAAGCGCACGAAGAAACTCGCGCCGAAGTGTAGTGAACAACCAGCATTTTACTTTCGAGGTGTCGCGAATCTGGTGTGACCGCTGAGCCAGGATAAAAAAAGTCTGCTGCGTCAGATCGCCAGCCTCCGCCTCGTTCTTAGTCAGAGACAGCGCGAACCGATATAGAGATGCATAAAAACGGCCTACGACCGCTTCGAGGTCCAATTCGTGAGTCACAAGTTTTTCCAACCTGAATAAGCTTACTACTTTGTGAGTCGGATGCGCATGGATTATTCCTTTGTCATGGCTGAATCACCTGTTCTCATAGTTGGAGGAGGCCCCGTCGGGTTGTCTCTTGCGCTGGGCTTGGCGCGCCACGGTGTGCGCTCAACGCTGTTCGAGGCGAAATCTGAGCTTGATCCGCATTCGCGAGCGCTAGGCATATTGCCACGCACTCTTGAAATTTTTCGCAGCTGGGGAATCTATGAGCGATTCATTTCGGAGGGAAAGCTGCTCGCAAAAGTCGATTTCTGGATCGTCGGTCAACCAAAGCCCGCCGCAGAAGTGGACCTCAGCGTATTTTCCCAACTCAGCGCGGTGCCTGGACTTTTGCTCTTGCCGCAGAATCGTACGGAAGCCCTGTTGCTGGAAGCAGTGAGAGCTGCTGGATTCACTGAGACGCTTTCTGGGCATAAAGCAGTGAGTTTCCAGCAAGATGAGGCCGGCGTCTCAGCGGAGGTTACAGGCCCGGACAGCGCCATTCACACTTACCGCGGTCAATATCTCGTCGGTTGCGACGGAGCTCATAGCGCGGTGCGTAGATCTTTGGGATGGGAGCTTCAGGGGAAAACTTATCCGAGCCGGGTGTTTCTCGCCGATATCCGCATTCGGGATGAAAGGGACCAATTGCCGTGGCCACGGTTAGCGCCTTCTCAAGGTCACGTGTTGGCCGCTGCACGCTACGAGGCCGAGCATTGGCGTATTATTTCGACACTGGCACAAAATGAGACTGAACAGGCAGCTCTCCAGAGCTCTGCGATTGATCGTCGAGTCAATCAGCTTTTCGGGACTGGTCCTTACGAGCATCTATGGTCCAGCATTTTCCAGATCCATTGTCGCACAAGCCCTCACTTTCGCAGCGAGCGCATCCTGCTTGCCGGAGATGCCTGCCACATTAATAGTCCCGCCGGCGGCCAAGGAATGAATAGCGGCATCCAGGATGCCCACAATCTGGCTTGGAAACTTGCCCGCGTACTCGCGGGTGCAGATGCCCAGCCGCTTCTCGCATCCTATGAGGCCGAGCGCCGCGAAGCCGTTCTCACGAACGTAGATCGTTACACCGACATCTTGACGCGCTTCGGTTTACTCGCGCCCGCTTTCTTACAAAAGGCCGTGGGAGCTCTCTTCCGGACTGGTGCTCAACTGGGATTGATTTCCCGGCTGGCGCCCAGGATTGGCATGCTCGATACGGCCTATACACACTCACGGCTCGTGAGCGGGAGAGGCACTTGGGTTGGGTGTCGCGCTCCCGACGGCGATTTGATCGCGCCGGATGGGGGGACCGTGCGCCTGCTCGATCTCGCGGGTCCACAACCGGTGCTCCTGTTATTTGATGACGGAAGGCTGCCGAGCTGGGACGTTCCGCTCGCCGCGCGGATTTTTGCAAATATTCACGATTTGAAGATTGTGCTGTTATTACGCAGTGAGGCTCCAGGACGGCCCGATGCTCACCGCGACGGATCTGCCGATGGGCGACTTTGGAAATCCTGGGAGGTCGCCGGCGGCGCCGCTGCACTAGTGCGCCCGGATGGATTTGTCGGCTGGATGGGACGTCGTCCATTTCCGGTCGAATTGGAAGTCGGTGTTCGCAAGGCGCTCGGGTCCGAAGCTGATCAAGCACTTACGGCTGGCGAGGGGATGCAAAATCAGGAGTAAAAACAAATCGTTAGGCAATGTCCAAACTCCAATGCGAAAACCTCCTTGTCTTCCGCTCACCCAGCGAACTCTAGCTTCAGGGAGATCACTTGAAACGGGCGAAACGACAACTTGATCCGGTGCTTATCCTCGACTGCTAACAGTTCGTCGCTGTTCTCCAAAATATTCACCAGCCACGCATTTCGCAGGCGTCTGGCCGTTTCGATCGCCGTATTCGCCCGGCTTCCGTGAGGCTCATACAACCGCAGGATAATATCATTCGAATCCTCGGCCTTTTTCAGTGCGGCGAGCTCAATTGGATCGCCGTGTAGCCGGAACAAGGAGGGTTGGATCGTCTCGTCATGCAGTTTTGTAAATCTCAACGGAGAATGCAAATAACGGGCAGCCTGGACCGTACCGTTGCGCCACGTACCCCGGTGCGGAAAGATCGCGTAAACGAACTCGTGTTCGCCCTCGTCCGCGTAGGGATCCGGGTAAACGGGAGAACGCAGCAGGCTGATTCCTAACACGTTCCCATGAACGTTGTACCCATATTTCCCGACGTTAATCAGGCTCACCCCGTAATTTGGCTCGCTGAGGTCAGCCCAACGATGCATCGGCATTTCGAAGCGAGCCTGATCCCAGGGAGTATTTCGATGGTTAGTTCGAGCGACCGCGCCAAAAGCGGTTTCTGCCCACGTTTCGTGGGTCCGGATCTCCAGGGGAAAAAGCGCGCGTAGAAATTGCCGTCGGCCGCGCCACCGGATGCGCGTACGAATCTCGACGAGCCGTGAACCATGAGTCAGTCGGTAATCCTGGATGATTTCGCTCTGCTCATGTTGGCGGCGTACCCGAATTGCGCCTCGCAGCGGACCGCTTTCTATACACTCCGGCGAGGTATCACAGCAGAGCTCGATGCCCTCATCGCCATAAGTGGCATCAATGTCCCAGGCGTCGAACTGACGCGGAATATCCGTGTATAACCAGAGCTGGTTGCCGCGGCCGGCCAGAATCTCACGGCCAAATTCCTTGTCGAAAAGCGACGCCAGCGTGCCGTCACCGTTTACCTGAAGTCGAAGGTTCTCGGTCTCTAACGACGACGGATGTGATTGAACGCATGACGGAACTGCAACGGGTACTCCGGGAACGGACCGGATGGGCAGCGCACCGAGTCCTGGAACCATCATTTCATCGACCCAGATCAAGAGACGTCCATCGTCGAGTTGCTGCGTGGCAACTTCTTTTTCGGCGGCCGCGATCACCTTCAAAGATCCGTGAATTTCGCCAGCGATTTCGGCCAGGAACGGGCGGTCATCCAACTGCAGATTCCAGATCAGCCCATTGAGGTCCGCCGAACTTTCCGGCTCCCGATTGCCTTTGCAGGGACGGATTGCCGCATCGCGAATGACCGAGCATTCCTCCAGAGCCCCAGCCAATTGGTGTTGGGCAGTCTCATAGACCGTGTGGATGCTCGAGCCCGGGAGGATATCATGGAACTCATTCAGCAGGAGGATCTGCCACAAACCCCGAAATCTTTCTTCCGGGTACGGCGCTTTTCGAGTGAGCGCAGCGAGGGTGGCAGCTGTTTCTGCTTCCACAAGAGCGTGCTCCAATTGGCGGTGAAGAAGCTTGACCCTCCCCTGGGTCGTGAACGTGGCCCGATGGTATTCCAGGTATTTTTCGCCGACCCAGACCGGCAGCGTTCGAGTCGAAATTTTTTCGTAGAACTCCCCGACGCGACCCATGTGGAGACTTGGCAGACCGGGAAAATTGCGAAACCGGCGAAAACGTTCCAACATTTCTGGGGTGGGACCACCGCCTCCATCCCCGTGACCGAAAGTGAGCAGCGTACACTCCTGGTTTTGTTTGGCTCGGAACCGTCGCCAGGTCTCGCCGACTTCGAAAGCCGTCACGTCCGCATTGTATCCGTTCCTCGGATTGGTAAAGCTATGCGCCAGGACACGGCTGCCATCGATGCCTTCCCACCAGTAGAGATCGTAGGGAAACTGATTCCGTTCGTTCCAAGTCAGTTTATGGGTAAAAAAATAGGGAATCCCGGCGGAAAGGAGCAATTGCGGCAGGTTGCCGTTGAATCCGAACGAGTCGGGCAACCATGCCACCTTAGCCCTCTGCTCGAATTTATTTTGGAAATATCTTTGTCCAAACAACAGTTGGCGAACCCAGGACTCACCGGCCGGCAGATTGCCGTCGGGCTCAACCCACATCCCTCCGACGACGTCCCACCGCCCCTCCCGGGCAAGAACCTGTATCTTTTCGAAGAGCGCGGGATCGTCTTGCTCGACCCAGGCGTAAAGTTGCGCACTGGACTGATTGAAATACAGCTCCGGATAGCTCGCCAGCAGTCCGACGACGGAGTGAAATGTCCGCCGGGCTTTTCGCCTCGTTTCTTCGAGCGGCCAAAGCCAAGCCAGATCAATGTGCGCGTGGCCGGTTAGCCAAACCTTGCCTTCGGCCGGGAAACGGGCACCTATTGAAGCCAACTCCGCTGCAAATCCGGCCCTCACCTCGTATAGCCTGGAACGTTGCTCCGTCGACAACAGCCCGGACGGAAGGCGGAACCTCCATCGTTCCCAGAGCGATCCGAGGCGCTCCCGGTTCCCGTAGAAATCATCCGCCGACCGATTTTCATCCGCCGCCGCCGCGATCCGGGCTAGATATTCTTCCGTGTCGCCCCTAGGAAGAATGATGGACCTGAAAGCATCGTGGATCGCGCCGACCAGGCGCTCTGCTACGGCTTCCCGACCCGTGCTGGCGTGATAGTGGGCCGCATCCAGAGCGGCAGCAAGATCTTCGTGAAGCGCACGGACAGCGTCCTCCGGAACCAGTATGCATGCCAGCTCGAATCGAGGTTCGGCCACGGGCGCACCAAACAACCCGTGCGGCACGACCTCCGCCTGGAACTGAAGTCTTTCGCCCCCGTTCGCGGGGATCAAGAGCGGGTACTCTACGTGCAGCGGATTCAGCCCGCCGATCGGTCGGCCATTCACGAACAGGAGCGCTTCGCCGCCCAGTCGAAAGCGGCCATAGACGGGAAGCCCAGCCCACTCCTCTGGAATCGAAATAGTAAATCGGATCTCGACGGGTGCTCCTAACGCGGGCCAGGGTTCCCCGGATTGAAGCTTGGACCAGTTGGCGCCGGGGTCGGCACGAAATTCTCCCTCGGCAATCAGCCTGCGTTCCCGGTCACACCAGGCGCTAAGTTCGAGCAAACGGATCGAAAGCCGTCTTAACGACTGTTCAAGGACATCGCGTACAATCTCCATGTCTATGAACCTTGACCAATTACTTGGGCGGGTTTGTATTGTCAATGTCTTGCCAGGCTAAGGCTGGATACCTAACATTCCGGCTTGCTGATCTTCCGGTAACTTTCCCCCTCAAAATGAAAGCTAAATATCGTACGCTCGTAATGGTAGGCTGCTGCCTTTGTATTTCGGCGACAGCCCAAGGACAGATCCAACTAAAGTTTTGGCTTAATTCCTCGCTGGGCGCCCATGAAAAAGTCGCCTATCAAAAAGCAGCAGACGAATACAGTCAGAAAAATCCCAATGTGAAGGTCAACGTCGAAGCCGTCCCCGGATCTGAGACGGACGCAGCCAAGCTTATGACCGCCGTACGCAGCGGGGTCGGTCCGGATCTCGCTGTGCTTGATCGTTTTACTATCGCGCAGCGTGCGTCCACCGGGCTCCTGACCGATTTGACACCGTTCATCAAAAAGGAAGGGAAAGACCTTAGTCAGGAATATTCTGAAGGCCCGTGGAAAGAGGTCATTTATCAGAACAAGATTTATGCGCTGCCGACCAACACCGATGCTCGGGTTCTTTTTTATAACAAACAGATTCTAAAGGAGGCCGGAATCGATCTAAGCGAATTCGATCCGGCTCATGGGCCAATCGCACCGGATCGCTTCAAGGAAATCGCGTTTAAGCTCAACCAGAGCGACTCCTCAGGCGCGTACACTCGCATCGGCTTTGTTCCCTGGCTCGAGCAAGGCTGGGGTTATACCTGGGGATACGCTTTCGGCGGCAGCTTTTTCGATTCTGCCACCTGCAAAATTACCGCCAATGATCCCGGCGTCATGAAAGGTTACCAATTTCTGTGGGATTGGGCGAAAGCACTTGATCCCCAGAAAGCGCGTACCTTTGTTGACACCTATTGGCAATGGCCTTCTGTCGGAACATTGCCTGATGCGCAGATGCCGTTTTTCACCGGCAAAGTCGCTTTCGTCATCACAGGGAACTGGGTCTTCCCCGTGATGAAAGAAGTCGCCCCGGATCTTGACTACGGCGTGACCTACATTCCCGCACCGGACGGTCTGAAAACCTCCTGGTCGGGTGGATGGTCGGTGGTCATTCCGCAAGGAGTTAAAAATGCAGAAGCCGCCTACGCCTTTTTGCGTTTCGTAACTGGCGAGGAAGGTCAAACGCTCCTGGCGAAAGAAGCAGCCTCTTTGCCGACACTCAAACGGCTTCTCGAACGCACGGATTTGTTTGCACCAGAATACAAGTTTTTCCTTACCCTTTTGCCAGTGTCGAAATCCCGGCCACCGGTCCCGGTCGGCGCGCTCTACTGGGACAAGCTGAAGGACGCGGAGGAAGCGGTCATCGCGAATAGCCAGAAACCGGATGAAGCGCTGAAAGCGGTGGTGGATGCTGTGCAGCCGCAGATGGATCGATTTTGTAAATGATGCAAAGGAGTCATCGCAGAAAGGCCCTCAAAAATCTTCGGAGTTTACTGGTCGGCCTGCTGTTTATCAGTCCTTGGATTGTCGGTTTTTTTCTATTTCTGGTCTACCCGGTATTAGCCAATTTTTACCTGGGTGCGACGCAATACTCGGGCTTTGGTGAACCGCAATGGGTCGGGTTCCAGAATTACGTGGAACTCGTTCGTGATCCGCTCTTCTGGAAGTCGCTCTATAATACCTTGTACTATGTCATTCTGGCGGTTCCCCTGGGGGTCTTCGTAGCGATCGCTCTAGCATTGGCGATGAACCAGAAAGTCCGTGAGGGAGCCGTTTATCGAACGCTCCTCTACCTTCCGAGCGTTGCTCCGATCTTTGCATTGTCCATGATGCTGATCTGGTTGTTGAACCCGCGGTACGGTTTGTTCAACTATCTTCTTGGTTTGTTGCATGTTCCGGCGATCAACTGGCTAGGCGACATCCGCTGGTCAAAACTAGCGATTGTGCTCATCGCGCAATTTGGAGCCGGGCAATTCGCATTGATCTTTCTTGCGGCTCTACGAGCGATTCCGTCGACCTTGTACGATGCTGCATCGTTGGACGGAGCAGGGCCCTGGCGAAGATTCTTTCATATTACACTGCCATTGCTGACCCCCGTGATTCTGTACGACATCATCATCGGAATCGGTTTCGGGCTGCAAGTCTTTGCGCCGGCTTATATCATGACGGACGGCGGTCCGCTGAACTCCACGATGTTCACGGCTCTCTACATTTATAAGAACGCATTCGAATACAGCCGCGTCGGTTTTGCCGCGACAGTATCCGGGATACTTTTCGCTATCAACACGGCACTGGCAGTAGTGACGTTTTGGTCTTCGAAATATTGGGTGAACTACTCCATTGAATAAACCAGTGTCTCACCGCTTGAACCGGTCCGGCGTCGGCTTTCCCCAACACCTTGCCCAGAGCCAAATCGGGTCCCGGCTCTTCTTGATCGCCATGAGCCTGTTCTACATTTCGCCAATGTATTGGATGTTCGTTACGGCAATGAAATCGGATCAAGAACTTGCTGCATTTCCGCCGACGCTCTGGCCTCACAACCTGGCTTGGGAAAACTTTCAGCGGGCAACCTTAACCTTCCCGTTTCTTCCCTATCTTAGCAATACGGTGTTCTATGCGATTCTGACAATAGTAGGAAGTCTTTTGTCGAATTTTGTGATTGCCTACGGATTCTCTCGCATCAAGTGGCCCGGGCGCGATTTGTGCTTTTATCCGGTTATCGCGTCTATCTTTATCTTTGTCCAGTTTCCGGTGAACCCGATTACGATGGTCCCGCTTTTTTCCTTGTTTGCTCAATTCGGTCTTGTGAACTCTTATCTCCCGTTAGTGCTGCCGACGTTTTTCGGAAACCCATTCTTCATTTTCCTGTTGCGGCAATTTATGTTGCAAATTCCTGCGGATCTGTCGGAAGCAGCAAGGATCGATGGGGCGGACGAATGGCAAATCATGTGCCGCATTATTCTCCCATTAACGCGTCCGGCGCTCATCGTTGTCGCTCTGTTCGCCGGCGTAAACGCGTGGAATGATTTTCTTGGTCCGTTGATCTATTTGCAGAGTGACAAGCTGTATACCTTGTCGCTCGGCCTGCAATTCTTCAAAACGATGCATGGAATCGAATTTAACCTGCTTATGGCGGCCTCTTGTTTGGTCGTGTTGCCGGTTGTAATGCTATTCCTTTTCTTCCAGCGCTTCTTCATTGAGGGAATCAAGCTTGGCAGCGGGCGGTAGGAGAGGCATGTCGGCCGGATCGGCGTGTCGGAAGCGCGGCGTCGTATCGCCGTACCGTATTATATATTCGGCGGCCGCCGGAAGCCGCCAATTACTGTCGAAACGGCTTTGGCGATCGCCAGGAGACGCGAGTCATCCCAGCGCTTACACACCAATTGTAGCCCGATCGGTAACCCGTCGCGGTCGAGCTTATAAGGCAGGACCACCGCCGGATGGCCGCTATAATTAAACAGGGTACTGTGAGCGCTGACCATCCGGTAGTTGACGTCCTTGCCGTTGACCTTGAGAGGATTTCCTGGCTCGCAGTGAGGAAACGCCGTGATCATGCCGGCCGGGCAGAGCAGCGCATCGCAATTCTCGAAGAACCGTTCCCACGCGAATATGGATTGGTCCCGCCGGTGCAGCGCATCGAGGTAGTGAACGAGAGTTGTTGGCTGCCCTTCTCCGTCCGGCTGAGAGGCGCCGACCATCATGCCGATCAATTCACCTGCGCTCGACAGTTCCTGCGTGAAGTCGAGCTCCGGCAGGATCGCTTCCCCGACGATCGCACCAAACCTTTCCAGCTGTCGTGCAAGGTCTTCGACGGCATCGCGAATATCGGCCGCTACAGGAAATCCGGGAAATGTCGGCGCGGTGACTATTCGCAGGTTCTTGATGTCGAGTTGCGGCACTTCGTCGGTGGGACCGGGCCGCACCTCGGTATCTCGTCCGTCCGGTCCCGAGATGATCTGGTAGAGCAGCACCAGATCCTCGATCGTTCGCGCCATCGGTCCGATCGATGACATCAGGCGGATACTTCGTGGTATGCCCATCGGGTTGGGGAAAAGGCCAGTGAGAGGGACGCGATTTTCGGTCGGTTTCAACCCGAATACGCCGCAAAAATGCGCCGGGATGCGAATCGAGCCGGAGAGATCGGTGCCGATCTCGATGGGCGTCATGCCGGCGGCCAACGCGGCCGCCGCGCCTCCGCTAGATCCGCCTGCTGTACGCTCGACGTTCCACGGATTGTTGGTGCGACCAAAGACCGGATTGTTGGACTGGTAGTCGGCCAGCATCATCGGCACGTTGGTCTTCCCGACCAGGACGCCACCGGCGGATCGGAGGCGCGCAGTCACGGTGCTGTCTTCCTCGGGTACGTAATCCGCCAGAAGTGGAAATCCGACAGTGGTGCGCATACCGGCGGTCAAGTGCGCATCCTTCAGCGTGAAGGGTACGCCATGGAGTGGTCCCCAGACCTCGCCGCGTCCGAGGGCAGCATCCGCCTCATGCGCTCGTGTTCGAGCCCCTCCAGTATCGAGAATAACGATCGCGTTCAATGCGGGATTGTGCTGCTTGATCTGCGCTAAATGCGCTTCCAATACCTCTGTTGCCGAAACTTGTCGTGCCCGGATTGTGGCAGCCAGTTCCATCGCGCTGGAGAACACGAGATCCTTCACGAGGGCTCCTCCTTCTCTTTTCGTATGATTTTTAGGGGTCTTCTGATGCGGAAGTTTTTCTGTCATATTCATTATGCTGTTGATTCCTGATTTAGGAAGGTGCCCGGAGATCGATCCGCGCGCGATCCAACTACCCGACGGACCAGCCCGCGGCATCCAGGACATTGTCAGGCAACTTTCTTCGCCAAAATACGGTCCCGAGAACACAGGCGAGACGCCTATGATACCTTGGGCCTTGGGCTTGGCGGCGCGCCGGACGCCCGTGTCCCGCAAACGGGATTAGACGGTCCAATGTCGGAACGGAAGGCGTCTTAAGCTTTTCTCAATCTTACGCCTCTCCCCAGCGAATACGTTGAGAATGAGGCTGTTATCGCGAAGAAGGCTCGTGGCATGTCTGATGCTTGTCGTAAACTTGCGCAACAAACCGTCGATCCCTAAATTGGGGTACACAACCAAATGCCTAAGCCCACGTCGGTAAAAAAACCAGTCCCCAAGGAACCGGAGACGTCTGGCGTTCTTGACACACTGAAACCGGGGAAGCTTTTTGCGTGGTTTGAATTACAAAGTGAATTGGAGAATGGGCGGACCGGAGCAGTCTGGCTGGCCCAGGATTACAGCTTTGGGCGCCCAGTCGATCAAGTAGCATTAAAGTTTCTGCCCGAACACATCGTAAGCGAGAAGACGCTGGGCGAGTGGTTGAAGGACCAAATTCGCCAAAGAACGGCGCTGAAGCATCCCAACATTCTGCGCGTCTATGACCTGGTGGAAAGCAAAGGAGGGGTCGCTATCCAGATGGAATATCTGGATGGACAGAGCCTATCAAGCCTGCGTTTGGCCAGGACGAATCAGGTATTTGAAGCCCGGGACTTGGAGAAATGGGTGAGTGAATTGTGCGAAGCCTTGGAGTACGCCCACAAAGAGGTCGGACTGATTCACGGCGACCTCATGCCAGCCTTTCTAAACATCGATTCCGCGGGTAATCTGCAGTTGAAAGACTTTGGAATCGAAAATTGCATTTCCCAGGCGATGGGTCAGTCGAAGGGATTTCACGACACTGGCGAGACGCTGTCCTATAAGAGTCCGCAGCGAGCGGCAGGCGAGCGGCCGGTAATCACGGACGATTTGTACTCCCTGGGGGCTATCCTTTATGAGTTGCTCACCGGCAAACCACCTTTCCGTACCGGGGAAATTGGCGTCGTGATGAGCGGGAAGATCCTTCCTTCAATGACTGATCGGAGGGCTGAACTTGGAATCGCAGGAGAAGTCATTCCGAAGCTTTGGGAAGAAACAGTGGCAGCCTGCTTGGCGAAAGATCCGGCACAGCGTCCCCAAAGTGCGATCGAAGTAAAGCAACGGCTGAAAATCGCGGCGGATCTTCGGTTGACGTCGGTTCGACTCTTGAACGTGAACCTGGATCTTCGCAAAGAATCTCCTTCCGCCGCGAACGCTTTTTAGCCGGAAACGCTGGCTGGTGATAGCAGGGATTTTTCTGATTCTGGCTACTGGAACAGCGATCGTATACTTTTCGTTTCACCTGCTGACCGGGCACAAAGCTATAAAATTTGTTGCGCCTTCTGCCACCGGTTCCGCTCGGAAAGAAACCTCTCCGTCCGTACCAACACCGTTCTCTAAGGTGAGCCCAACATCTCGCGTGGAGGTGAATCCGACGCCTTCCAGTGAAGTGAATCCGACGCCTTCCGTCGAGGTAAGTCCAACGCCTTCTGTCGAGGCGAGCCCAACGCCTTCCGTCGAGGTGAGTCCAACGCCTTCCGTCGAGGTGAGTCCGACATCTGCCACACAACAGGCTGCGGCCCCGGATGAAAGGCAGGTTGCCCCGTCCAAAGCGCCGCTCAACGGAAATGAGGCTGAGGCGATCAAAGAGGACGTTGTCAGGCGGATTAATGCGATCCCCGGGATTTCGGCCGAGAAAAAAGCAAATTTGATTGAGAAGATGCACAAAGCTCGCTCGATGGAACGCATTGCTGTCATTCCCTTCGACAATGGTCGGTCAACCTTACGCAGAGCCGCGACGGACGAAGTGTTGAAAACCTTCGATACCCCTGAGATGCGCGATAGACTGAGTGACCCGACAATTATTCTGGTAGTAGCCGGCTATGCCGACCCCGGAGGCAACGCAGAACTGAATCTACGCATTTCACGGGCGCGAGCGGAAAATGTAAGCAGAATCCTTAAGGAACAGGCAAAGCTGCTCAACGCCATGCAGACCATCGGCATGGGAGGGACCGAACTTCTCGACAGCAAGCAACCGGGTCAAAATCGAGCTGTCGAGATTTGGGCGGTCGTGCCTTTATAGCGCAGTCTCACCGTATTTCGACCTTCATTCCCACGGTTACCTGGTTGACGACTCGAGCCGCATCCCAGTTAGCCAGGCGGATGCAGCCGTGGCTGGCCGATCGCCCGATCGTGTCCGGGTCGTCGGTACCGTGAATGCCGATGCCCTTTTTATTCAAGCCAATCCAGACGATCCCTACCGGATTGCGCGGACCGGGTGGGATGGTATAAAAATTACCACTCCGGCGACCATGCTTCAGCATTGCTTCGTCCCAGCGGAAAATCGGCATCGTCGTCACTTTCACTACTTTCCAGGTACCAATGGGCGCCGGCAGGCTTTTTGATCCAGGAGTGATTGGAAAAGAGGCGATGACTCGGTTCGCATCCACCAGATCGAGCATGCGGTCTTTTGTATCAACTCTGATGACGCGTTGAGCGAATTCTGGTCTCGGCGGCAGATCCGGCACAGGCTGAATCGTCTCGATCTGAAACGGCTGCACGTTGGGTACTTGAACGGTGCTGCCTTTCTTCAGATCGTTCAAATTCCGACCCGGATTCAATTTCCGGATGAATTCGGGATCCGCATGATAACGCTCGGCCAAGTAGTCCAACTCAGAACGATACAAAATTTTTTTCAGCTTTGCCATGCCAGCCGGCTCGGACGGAACTTTCCCAATCCAATGCAGATCGTCTTCGGTGAGGGTGTAAGCTGTGGAGACCGGTGAAATCTTTTCTAAATCCTGCCGCAAAGCCGAATCGACTTGACCCGACGGTTGTTG
>CAWJVG010000010.1:0-166671 GCA_963846195.1 uncultured Verrucomicrobiae bacterium | reverse complement strand
CGCAGGTGCTGCGTCCGGACGGCATCTATCAGTCCCAGACCCGCTTTGGGATGTACCGCTGGCACATTACGGATCCGATCCGGTTCGAGAGAGATCTAAAAGTCACGATCCAGGCGTTGGGCTGGCGAACCGAGAAAGAGGATCGACGCTACCTGCCGCTTCAAGATGACATTGCCTCAGTGGCCTATTGGTACCAATCGCTGCCGTCCGCTCCGTTGCCGCAACTTCCGGGCGCCGATTATCTGGAGATTATCTGACCGGTGCGCGGTTCAGTCCCGAACCACAAAAATTAGCTTTAGTCCGGTCGTTCGGCTCGGATTCGCTCCAACTCCTCCCAGCGGTTGTAAAGCTGGGAAACATTTTCTCGTGCGGTTCGGAGTTGCGTCTCGACCGTCTGCCAATCCTGAAGGTGTTTGGCGTAAAAATCCGGGTCGGCAAACTGCGATTCAATTTGGACGACATCTTGCTCCGCCGCCAGGATCTTGGCTTCGATCGTTTCCAGTTCCTGCGCTTCACTCCATTTTAGCTTCCGAACTCTCTGCGCAGTGACTGGACGCTCGGGCGACCCTGTTTTGACCGAAGGCGCACTCGCCACGATGCTTTCGGCACGCTTCTCCAGGTAGTAGTCGTAGTCTCCCGTGTTATAGCGGACGACTCCCTCTCCTTCGAAAGCTAGAATGGATGTGCAGACCCGGTTCAGAAAATAGCGGTCATGGCTCACTACGACAACGCTCCCGTCAAACGCAACCAAAGCTTCTTCCAGCAAACGAAGCGTACCCAAGTCGAGGTCGTTTGTCGGTTCATCCAGTATCAGAACATTGCCTCCGCGCTTGAGAATCTTCGCCAGCAGGACCCGGCTGCGTTCCCCGCCGCTCAGAAGCTCAATTTTTGAATTGATGCGATCCTCGGTGAAAAGGAAGCGCCGCAAATATCCTCGCAACGTGATGCTCTCGTCGCCAAGGCGCACATATTCGCTTCCCTCGCCAACTTCTTCCCAAACAGTTTTCTGGTCGTCCAGAAGCGTTCGACTTTGATCGACGTAGTTGGTTTCGGTTCGTGGACCGATTTCTATCTCGCCTTTTGAGGGATGCAATTGCCCTAGCATCAGCTTTAATAGTGTCGATTTGCCGAGTCCGTTGCGACCGACCACCCCCAACCGTTCGCCCGGCCGGATGTCGAGGTTCAGATCCTCAAAGAGCCGGCGACCGCCTAGCTCCATAGTCACCGCGCGCAATTCGATCACCCGATTTCCGAGCTTCGGTGCGGGTGGAACGATCAATTCGACGTCAAGCTCCGGTTCTGGCGCGCTTTGGGCTGCCAACTCAAAATACTGCTCGACTCGATTGATGGATTTGGTGCGGCGGGCGCTCGGACTTCGCCGCACCCATTGTAATTCACGTTTGAGAAACTTCTGGCGTTGGCTTTCCTGCTGTTCCTCAACCACCTGACGAGCCGCTCTGGCTAGCAGGAAGTCCGTATAGTTTCCCTGATAGCGATAGAACTTGCCACGTGAGAGTTCAACAATGCTGGTCGCGACACGATCAAGGAAGTAGCGGTCATGGGTGACAAACAGACAGGTGCCTGAGTAGCGGGCCAGAAAATCTTCGAGCCATTCGATCGAGTCGGTATCCAGATGATTGGTCGGTTCGTCGAGGATCAAAAGATCCGGGCGAGCCAGTAATGCGCGACAAAGCGCAACTCGCCGTTTTTCTCCGCCCGACAGTTCTCCGACCATCCGTTCCGGGTCCGGAGCATGTAGATTGCTGATGAGGCCCTTGATTCGATTCTCAAGATGCCAACCGTCGAAATGATTAATCTTGTCGAGCATCGCAGCGCTGTGGGTGCTGTCCGCCAGAAGACCCTCGTATTCGGCAATTAGATCCAGAATTTGTTGCGCACCGGCGCGGATATTTGCGAAGACGGTGGCGTTTTCATCCAGCGTGAGGGCTTGCGCCATGTAGCCCGTAACGAGATCGCGGCGCCGGACAAATTCGCCCGCATCCGGTTGGAGAATTCCCGCAGCGATTTGCAGGAAAGTGGATTTCCCGGAACCGTTGCGACCGACCAGTCCGACCCGCTCTCCTTCGTTTATCGTGAGCGTCGCCTTGTCGAGCACCGTCTGGACGCCATAGCGCACGACGAGTTCACTGGCACTGGCGAGCGAATTCGGCGGCACGTTAGGCATGCAAACAGGATAGTTGTCGGTTGCTAGTTGTCAGTTGTCAGTTGGCGGTTCTTGGCTCTCGGCGTCAGTAGAAGAGCGAGAGGCGGCGCTGTCGTAATTGGGATCTCAGAGCGTGGCCTTCCATTCAAGGTCTCACTGACAACTGACAACTGACAACTAGGAACTGACAACTGCCACCTTCCTACGTCCTGCAGAACGGCACGACGTACGGTCCCTCGGGAATTACGGCCACGGCCGGGTCGCCGCTCTCGGCAATGCTCTCAAGAACCGCGGAGCGTATCGAGCGGATCGATCCGACGCCGGTGAGCGCATGTTGTGCCGGGCTCAGGCCGGTGCTGTAAAGTTGAAGTTGACCGATCGCCATCGGCTTCAGTTGCATTTGCGTCTGCCATTCATCAATGTCTGCGTGTGATTTGCGAAGAATGCTGCGCAAAAATTCGTCGGATCCGAGTTGAATCATCCGACGTTGGGCTTCTACGAACTCTGCGGATCCCAGGCCCTCTGAACACTCGGAAGCAACAATGAGTCGGCCGCCTGGCTCGAGAATGTCAATAGGACCGACCATACCCTTCACCGTCTGATAGTAGGTGCGGTCCAACGGATAGCCTGCGGCACTGGTGACGACGGTTTTAAATCGGCGCTTTAAGGAGACCTGGGCGTAATTGCGCACGAAGGCGACCGCTTCCGCGTGGCTGGCAACAATCTCACCAAAGTTGATGAACGAGAGTCTGCGAGCCTCATCGACGACAGTGTTCAGCGCCAAGGCGCCCCCAAGCATGCGCACGATCTCCAGCTGCTCTTCGTGAAGGGGGTTACCTTCGAAATTGCAATTAACGGCGTTGGGATCTGCCATAAAGCGCGCGCTATGAAAGGTTGTGATCGTCTCCGCATGCGCCAAGCCGGGGGCAATTACTTTGCGCCCGCCGGAATAGCCGGCCATGAAATGCGGCTCAACCAGACCAGTCGCAATTTTGAGATCGGCCTCGACGAAACGCTTATCGAGCCGAACAACCGTCCCGCGGGTTGAAGTCGTTCCTAGCAGGACGTGATCCTCATCCCTGGTGGCGTAATGATTCTCCACCCGCACGTTGCGCTGGACCCAGGGATCTCCGATCAGTTCCTCCATCTCGGCGCCCAGATTGGGTCGGTGTAAGCCAGTTGCCACGAGCACGCGGATGGCCGAGGCCGGTATGCCGGCCTTGAGCAAAACTTCGATCAGCGGCCGTAGAAATAAGTTGTTCGGAACCGGCCGAGTGATGTCGCAGATCGCGATGGCTGCGCTTCGGGCATTGCGAGCCAATTGATCAAGCGAAGCTGCACCGATGGCTTCCTGCAGTGCCTCCCTAATTGCCGCCGCTGGGTCGTGCAACACCGGCATCGGAGGCTTGCGGACGACCGTGACCTCAAGTTCGTCCGGCAGTTCAACGGGCAGTGTACTCCGCCCGTAATTCAGTTCGACTTGCATGATTCACCTCTCGGTCGTTGCGGTGCAAACTCAACGCGAAACTTTCAGAAGGCAGAACTCAGGAGTCAGGAGTTGTAGGAGTTGCAGAATCTCTCAAAATTTCGCGGCTGGACTTGACGGTGCTGGTGGCTTTAAGCGAGCCCTGAGCGACGGTGATTCGCTTGCTTCCGCTCTGCAACTCCTGCCTTCCGCTCTCCGCCTCCTGCAACTCCTGACTCCTAAGTTCTGCCTTCTGACTTCTGATTTCCGAAAGGGCACTGGCACTGCCATTGACAACTGCTTAAAGTGCCCCGGCTACCTCACCGAAGCTTTCATTGGATCAACGATCGACACAACCCGAACCATTGTTCCGGCATCCGAGCTTTGCGCTCTTCTGGGTTTCACGGATTTTCTCGGCACTCGGCTTCCAGGTGGCATCCGTCGCCGTCGGGTGGCTCGTGTACGCAAAGACCGGAAGCGCCTATGCGCTCGGACTGGTTGGCCTGTTTCAATTCCTCCCGATGATCGCGCTGACATTTCTAGCGGGGCACTTTGCCGATCGCTTTGACAGACGTCGGATCGTTGCCACCTGCCAATTCGTTGAATTCATGGTACTGGCATGTTTAACGTTTGGAGACCGAGACGGGAAGCTCGATGTGTCAGTGCTGTTCGCAGCGGTAGCGTTTCTCGGTGCTGCGAGAGCCTTTGAGACTCCGACCATGTCGGCGTTGTTACCGGCCCTTGTTCCAGATGCACTTCTGCAAAAGGCGGTTGCCGTTTCTTCTTCTGCGTTGCAAACGGCGACCATCGTCGGCCCCTCGCTTGGGGGATTGCTTTTCGCGACCGGAGCAAGCGTACCACTCGGGGTCTCCGCGCTCTGTTTGTCCGCCGCTTGCAGTGCGATGCTGGTAATCCAGACGGAACGTATGCCCCCAAGGCGAGATCCGGTCTCGTTTCATTCGATCTTTTCCGGTGTCTCATTTATTCGGAGTCGACCAATTATTCTCGGTGCGATTTCGCTCGATCTGTTTGCCGTTTTGCTTGGGGGCGTCACTGCGCTGCTGCCCATCTTTGCCCGCGACATACTTCACACCGGCCCTTGGGGGCTTGGATTTTTGCGCTCCGCCCCGGCGGCGGGAGCGCTCGCAATGTCCGTGTTACTCGTCCATTTGCCAATGAACCGACACGTGGGCATCAAGATGTTCGTGGCCGTCATCGTATTCGGGATGGCGACGGTCATTTTTTCTCTTTCCACCAATTTCGCAATTTCACTCCTGGCTCTCGTCATCCTGGGAGCAGCAGATAATGTCAGTGTGGTGATACGAATTTCCCTGGTTCAGCTCTCGACTCCCGATGCGATGAGAGGGCGCGTCAACGCCGTCAACTCATTGTTTGTTGGAACTTCGAACCAACTAGGTGAATTCGAGTCTGGCATGCTCGCAGGTCTGCTGGGTGTCATCCCTTCCGGCGTTGTCGGTGGGATTGGCACAATATTGATTGCCCTCCTGTGGATGCGCTTATTTCCCGCGCTTCGCAAAATCAACTCGTTGTCCATCGTAGACGACAGCCGTGTGGCGAGTGTCGAAGAGAGCGTCCCGAAAGAAGTATTGTAGAATCCGGAATTGAATCGTGGCGCCGAAGCGGAATAACGTGAGCGTCATATTTTCACTCCTGCACCCGTCTTCTTAGGAGGATCCATTCCATTTATGAATCCGAATCACTACATCGCTTGCGATCTCGGCGCCGAAAGCGGCCGGGTGATGCTGGGCCGGCTGGAGGATAGCCGGTTGGAAATTGAGGAGTTGCATCGTTTCCCGAGCGCTGCGGTGCGGGTGCGTGGCACGCTGCGGTGGGATGTATTGCGGATTTTCGAGGAGCTGAAAATTGGGCTGCGCGCGGTGGCTCAACGCAATCTCCCGATTGCCAGCCTGAGCGTGGATTCCTGGGGCGTAGATTATGTGCTGCTCAACGCTGTGCACCCCGTCCTTTCGCCTCCGTTTCATTATCGCGACGCCCGCACAGAGGAGATGTACGACAAAGTGCGGGCCAATTTGGGCGACAAATTCATTTTCGCAGAGACGGGCATTCAATTCATGTCCATCAATACGCTTTACCACTTGGCTTCTGATTTAGAGAAAAGCCGGCCGCTCCTCGAGTTGGCGGACTGTTTCCTGACTATCGGGGACTATTTCAACTATCTTTTTTCGGGCATACCGCGGGTGGACCAGAGTAACGCCAGTACGACGCAGATGTACAACCCCCGCACCCATGCCTGGTCGACCGCGCTGATCGAGCGCTACGGTTTTCCGAAGCGAATTTTTCCGCAACTGGTCCAACCGGGGACAATCCTCGGTCCCTTGTTGCCCGAAGTGGCAGCCGAAACCGGACTTGGCAAGCTCCAGGTGGTAGCCACTTGTTCGCACGATACTGGCGCTGCCGTGGCGGCCGTGCCTGCGGAAGCTAAAGAAGACTGGGCTTATCTCTCGTCGGGTACCTGGTCGCTGCTTGGGGTGGAACTGCCGGGCCCGTTGATCGATGAAAAAGTTCGCGAACACAATTTCACGAACGAAGCCGGCTATGGTGGCACCACGCGTTTTCTGAAAAACATCGTCGGTCTCTGGCTCTTGCAGGAGTGCCGTCGTGAATGGCAGAAACAGGGCCACCAGCTCGAGTACGCTAAATTGATCGAAGAAGCCGAGCGAGCTGAACCATTTCGTTCACTGATCGATCCGAGAGCCGTCCGCTTTATAAAGCCCGGTAACATGCCGGAGAGAATCTCCCATTATTGCACGGAAACCGGGCAGCCTGCTCCGGAAGCACCGGGACAATTTGTTCGCTGCATTTTGGAGAGCCTGGCGCTTTTGTACCGGGTGACCCTGGAAGAAATTGAGCAGCTTACCGGGCGCGTGCTTCATTGCCTGCACATTGTTGGTGGCGGAAGCCGGAACGCTCTGCTCAACGAGTTTGCTGCCAACGCCACCAAACGCCAAGTCATCGCCGGCCCGGTGGAAGCGACCGCGATTGGCAATGTTCTGATCCAGGCGATCGCACTGGGCCACGTCAAATCGCTGACAGCGTTACGTCGGGTGGTGCGAGATTCCTTTTCGCTTCAGGCCTTCGAACCCCATGTGTCCGAGGATTGGCAGGCTGCCTATGAACGATTCCTCGGACTCAACCTGCTGACATGAAATATCAATACGTGAACCACCTCTGGGATGACGCTGCAGCGTCAAAACTGGACCCCGTCGAGCGACTTGTCTATCGATCAAATATCCTGGGAAGCGATCAGCGCATCACCAATACGGGAGGGGGAAATACCTCCGCCAAAATCCTCGAAAAGGATCCGTTGACCGGTGGGAAAGTCGAAGTGCTCTGGGTCAAAGGGTCCGGAGGGGACTTGCGCACCAGCAAGCGTGAAAATTTCGCATCGCTCTACCAGCAAAAACTGATCGAGATGCAGCGACTCTATGCGAGTGAACCGGAAAAAGGAGCAAAGACGCCGGCCGAAGACAAGATGGTCGGGATGTACACCCATGCGACGTTCAATCTCAATCCGAGAGCCAGTTCAATCGATACACCGCTTCATTCGTTTATCCCGTTCAAGCACGTCGATCATATGCACCCGAATGCGGCAATCTCGGTTGCCGCATCAAGAGATTCACAGCGATTGACCAGCGAGATCTACGGAAATGAGGTGATATGGACCCCTTGGCTTCGGCCCGGATTTGAGCTTGGTCTGGAGCTGCAGCGCATTTGCGCAGAACATCCCAATGCGAAGGGCGTGATCCTTGGCCAGCACGGCCTCATCAACTGGGCAAATGACGACAAAGAATGCTACGAGCTGACCTTGGATTTGATCGAAAAGGCGGCGAAATTTCTCGAGACCCGATACAGAGAGAAAGGGGGCGATCCAAAGGCCTTCGGCGGCCCCAAGTACCAGGCTCTGGAGGAACGGGCACGACAGGAAGTCTTTGCGAGCATTCTGCCGTGGCTGCGCGGGCGGGTCAGCCAGCAAAACCGATTTATCGGCACCGTGCAGGACGACGAAGACATTCTGCGATTTGTCAATTCACAGGACGCCGCTAGACTCGCGGAGCTTGGCACAAGTTGTCCGGACCATTTCCTGCGGACAAAAATCAAGCCGTTGTACGTGGATTGGGATCCGCAAATAGAAGATTCAGCGACTCTCAAATCGAAATTGGAAGTCGGCCTTGAGAAGTACCGGGCAGACTATGCGGATTACTACCACCGCTGCAAGCGACCGGATTCACCGGCGATGCGCGATCCGAATCCGACAGTGATGCTGATTCCTGGTCTGGGGATGGTTGCCTGGGGCAAAGACAAATCGGAATCGCGAGTGACTGCCGAATTCTACAACTGCGCGGTTGAAGTCATGCGCGGCGCCGAAGCGGTCGATCAATATATCGCTTTACCGCAACAAGAGGCGTTTGATATTGAGTACTGGCTTCTAGAAGAGGCCAAGCTTCGCCGAATGCCCGCGGAAAAAGAGCTTGCCCGACAGGTGATAGTCGTGATCGGCGCCGGTTCCGGAATCGGTAAGGAGGTGGCGCACCGAATCGTTAAAGAAGGAGCGCATGTCGTTAGTGTCGATCTGAACAAAGACGCCGCGGCCGCGACTGCGAAAGAAATCACTGACCAATACGGGGTTGGCATCGGAGTCGCCGGGACAGGTATTTCCAATTGCGGGCCGGCCATCGGCTTGGGCGGTAACATCACTGACCGCGCTTCGGTGCGAGCGCTGTTGAATGACGCTGTGCTGGCCTATGGCGGTTTCGATTCGATTGCAGTGACTGCCGGAATTTTCATTTCTCCGGATCCGACCGGCCACATTCCGGATGACAAATGGGGTGTAACGTTCGCGATCAATGTTACGGGCTCTTATATCGTCGCGGACGAAGCGGCGAAGACCTGGAAGGAACAAGGTTTGTCGGGTAGCCTGGTCTTAACCACCAGTGCAAACGCTGTCGTGGCGAAAAAAGGGAGTTTGGCTTACGACACCTCCAAAGCGGCCGCCAATCATCTGACTCGTGAGTTGGCAATTGAGTTGTCACCGTTGGTACGCGTCAATGCGGTGGCGCCCGCGACAGTGGTGCAAGGGAGTGCGATGTTTCCGCGCGAAAGGGTGATTGCCTCCCTGGCCAAATATAAAATCCCCTACGGCGACGAGGAACCTACCGAGTCGCTCACGCAGAAATTGGCCCATTTTTATGCCGACCGCACCTTAACGCATTTGCCGATTACGCCGGGCGACCAAGCGGAAGCTTTTTATCTCCTGTTAACAAACCGCTTAAGTAAAACGACCGGGCAAGTGATCACGGTGGATGGCGGTCTGATTGAGGCTTTTCTGCGTTGAAGATCAACCTGCTCATCCCCTGTTTTGTGGATCAGTTGTTTCCCGCCGTGGGAATCAGCGTGGTCCGCATTTTTGAAAAACTCGGACACACCGTTGATTTCAAGGAAAGCATCTTCTGTTGCGGCCAACCGGCATTCAATGCGGGGTTCTGGGAGGAGAGCCGCGAAATCGCCGGAAGAGTCCTTCAAGCTTTAAAAGGCGAGGATCCGGTAGTGGTTCCCTCAGGATCCTGCGCTGCCATGGTTAAAAACTTCTACCCTGAACTTTTTCGAGGCAAATCGCAGGCGCAGGCCGCCGAACAGTTGAGCGGACGGACATTCGAATTTTCCTCCTTCCTGGTCGACCAATTGGGAGTGACCGATCTCGGGAGCCGTTTCCCCGCGAAGGTAACTTTCCACGACGGGTGTCATGGATTGCGTGAGCTGCAGGTCAAACGTCAACCTCGATTGCTGTTGGAACGGGTGAAGGATCTCACGCTAATCGAAATGGCGGACCAAACTAGTTGCTGCGGGTTTGGTGGAACGTTCGCCGTGAAGTTTCCCATGATCTCGACGGCCATGGGCGAAACCAAATCGGAATCGGCATTGGAGACCGGCGCAGAGTACCTGGTTTCGAACGACTCCAGTTGTCTGATGCATTTGCAAGGCCTGTTAAGCCGTCAAAATCAAAAGCTTAGGACTGTTCATCTCGCTGAGGTTCTTGCGAGCAACTAACTGTCAGAACTCAGGAGTCAGGAGTTGCGAAAGGCAGAACTCAGGAGTCAGGAGTTGCAGGAATTGGAAAGGCAGAACTCAGGAGTTGCAGGAGTTGCAGGAGTTGCAGAAGGCGGAAGGCAGGAGTTGCAGAACGGAAGCAAGCGAATCACCGTCGCGCAGGGCTCGCTTAAAGCCGCCAGTTTGCCATTCGCTTTGGTCAAAGATTCTTTGCCGTGGAGATCTGAAAAACGTGCAGCAGCCGATCATTGCCAAAGCCAGAAAGTCAAATCATAGGCGCTGGAGCCGAGCGGCTTCAACTCGCGACTTACCCACAATCGCCTTTCTCCGGGCCGGCGTGCTGCTGCGACGTAGTGTACCTGTCCCAGGCATTCTCGCAACCCGCCGGCCTGGGGCGATTATGGATAAGTCTGCGCGCCAGTTCGTTGGTCGTTTTGGAATCAACGTAACAAGTCAGTTATTAAAACAAAACCGACCCACACACAAAAAAGCCTACACATCCACCAGCGCCGTCAAGTCCAGCCGCGAAATATTGAGAGATTCTGCAACTCCTGACTCCTGAGTTCTGCCTTTCCAATTCCGAATTGTGGAGCCAGGAGCCGGTGTTTAATGTAATTCTTCGTCGTATGGAAGCCTGTGTTGCCCAACCAAAGATCGAAAAGCCCCGGTCCCATTCTGCAACTCCTGTAACTCCTGACTCCTGAGTTCTGTTTCCCTATGCCTTCTTCGTCTGCTTCTGAATTCAACCGCCAGGCCACCAAGCTAACCGCTGATCTCGATCATCGATCAAAGATCCAAGCGGCTCTCAAGAGTTACGAAACCGCGCGAGACGAAAAAAAGGCGCAATATCAAGATTGGCAGGCGGCTCGCGAGGGCGCTGCGAATATCAAATGGGAGGCGATCAACCATCTCGATGCTTACCTGATCGATTTCGTGAAGAAGCTGACCGCGCGCGGCACCAAAGTCTTCTGGGCGGGCAACGGCCTGGAAGCCCGGGACTATATCGTCGCGCTCGCGAAAGAGAAGAATGCTCACACGATCATCAAATCGAAGACCATGACCTCGGAGGAGATCCACCTCAACGAGGCTTTGCGTGGGGCCGGATACGAAGTAGTGGAATCGGATCTGGGAGAGTTCATCGTCCAACTCCGGGGGGAACCACCCTACCACCTGGTATTCCCGGCGATGCATCTGACCCGTCACGAGATTAGCCAGTTGTTTCAGGAGAAGCTGCATTCGGCGCCCAGCGATAATCCCGAAGAGCTCACGATGATAGCGCGCAAGGAGCTCCGTTTAAAATATATCCAGGCAGATATCGGAATCAGCGGTGCTAACTTCGGGATTGCCGAAACCGGGATGATTTCCATCACCGAGAACGAAGGAAACGGACGACTCACCACTGCGCTCCCAAAGGTGCACGTGGCTCTGATGGGGATCGAGAAAATCCTTCCCAGGCTCTCAGATCTGGCGCTCTTCTTGCCGCTCTTGGCCACGGCAGGAACAGGTCAGCAGATCACCTGCTACAACTCCTTGATTGGCGGCCCGCGGCAACCGGATGAGACCGACGGTCCCGAAGAATTCCACTTGATTCTGTTAGACAACAATCGGACTCATCTGCTGGCCGACGCCGAGCAGCGGGACTCGCTGCATTGCATCCGCTGCGGCGCCTGCCTGAATGCTTGCCCGATTTTCCGTAATGTGGGAGGACACACTTACGCGACCACTTACCAGGGCCCGATCGGCTCGGTCATTACACCTCACCTGCGCGGGCTGATGGACTGGAAGCATCTTTCGTACGCCTCTTCGCTATGCGGTGCGTGCACGGAGGTCTGTCCGGTTAAGATCGATCTCCATCATCATTTGTTGCAAAATCGGCGGAATGCTGTGGCGATCCAGCCGGATCCATCGGAGCAAATGGCTTTCCGCGTTTTTGCGTTTCTCACGCGCTATCCCGGGTTGGTCAATCTTCTGGCCCGAATAGGTCGTCCTCTTTTACCGTTGGCGCGGATGGTCGAACCGATCTTGCCAGCGCCAATCAAAGGATGGATCCTCTCCCGCGATTTGCCCACCATCGCACGGAAGAGTTTTCGGGATTACTGGAGGAAGCGATGAGCGGTGGAAAGCGCGAGGAGATACTTGGCCGTATCCGCGAGGCGCTGCGGGTGCCGGCACCGCATTCGCATGGCGGACTCAAGCGCGACGATCCTGATCACATGGTCCGGACGGAACAAACGTCTCGTGAATGGCTGCCCGTCGTTCCTTCCGATGTCGGGAGCCGACTCGGCCTATTTCGGGAAAAATGCACTCAGCTCAGAACCGATTTCCAGGCGGTCGCCGGCCCGGAGGAAGCTGCGTCGGCGCTCGCGGCTCTTCGTGACAAGCACGGTTGGTCTGTTCTTGGCGCGCATCATCACCCGTTGATCGACTCGCTGGTGCAGTCACTTGGTTTGAAAATTCTGTTTGTGGAAGAGCGTCCGGAAAGCATATCGCTGGAACGATGTTCGGTGGGCGTCACCGCGTGCGACGCACTGATCGCGCAGACCGGTTCCATTCTCCTGACAGCCCGCAGTGCCGGCGGACGCGCTCTGTCGGTGTTGCCTCCGCATCATGTGGTTATTGCAACGACTGATCAACTTTTACCGGATCTCCCCGCGGCTTTTGAACTGCTCTACGTGAAATATGGCGATAACTATCCCAGTTTTGCCACGTTCATTACGGGGCCCAGCCGAACTGGTGACATCGAACGTATCCTCGTCCTCGGTGCTCACGGCCCGCGGGATCTCACAGTGATTCTCGTTGGGCAAACTTAGAACTGAATCGTCGTCGTTCGCGATCCACGACCGTTGCTGGTTAGTTAATGGGCCACGCGGCAACAGAACGAGCGAAGAAGAACCGATGAGCCGCCCCTCTGAAGATTGAGCCGGCCCCCGGGAACACACATGCGAGACGCCTATGATACTTTGGACGGAAGAGTGACGCTGAGCCGGTGAGGAATGGGGCTGAGACTGGCAACTTACTCAGTACGTGGCGCGCCCGCCTGAGAGGTCGAACGTAAAACCGGTGGTATAGCTGCAGCTTGGTGAAACGATGAACTCGACCATCGCCACCAATTCGTCCAGCATACCGCAACGGCCCATCGGGATCTTCTCAGTCATGTATTTGACCTGCTGTTCCGGAAGGGCATGGACCATGGGCGTCTGGATCACCGCCGGGGCCAACGCGTTCACTGTAACGCCGCTCCCGGCCACTTCTTTGCCTTGGACCTTGGTCATGCCGATCACAGCAGCTTTCGAGGCGGAATAGGCCAGCATTCCTGCGTTGCCCTCTTTTCCGGCGATCGAGGCAATGTGGAGCACTCGACCGTACCCGCGATTCAGCATTTTCGGCAGGACCGCCTTGGAGGTGTGGTAAGACCCAAAGAAGTTAATTCGAAATACCCTTTCCACCTCGGCAGGACCTGTTTCATGACTTTTCTGGTTGGTTCGCCCTGTAATTCCTGCACTATTGATCAGGACGTCGATCGGGGGAAACTCCTCGAAAACGTTGGCCACTTGTTCCCAATCCGCCACATCGCAGAGCACAGGAATAAAATTGGCTCCGAGAACCGCTTTAATCTCCTCCAATCCGGACTTCTGGATGTCGATGCCTCGAACGCTTGCATCGAGTTGTACGAAACGCGTGCAGATAGCGCGACCGAGTCCTGACCCTGCTCCAGTTACGACGATATTTTGAGCCTTCCAGTCCAGAGGCATCATTTCGGTCGATATTTTCGCAAGATACCGCAGAAGGTCACTACAATATGACAGAATTGTTACTTTCGATCAGCGAGCGGGGAGTTGATGGTCCTGGCGCTGGAGAAGTCTATGAATCAAGAATATGTCGACTTTGGCAATCTGGATTTGCATCGGAGGATCGCCTTAGTGCTCAGGAAGGAACCAGGGCTTGTGCGCGTCCTTGCCGAAAGACTGAGATCAAAATTGGCCGCGGCGAGGTGCGCCGGGGCGTTCAGCGACGACGTATGGGAGTGGTATATCATCCTCACACTGTGGTCCCCGCTGCAAGTGATTCGCTTACTCGAAGATTCCAGTGAGCGAGCCGTTAGGCTCCGCCAGAATTCTCCGTTTGTTTCCCTGTGGTCGATGCCTGAGCAACGGGGGACGGACTCTGAATGAAGCGCTCCATTATCACTCTGCAGAGTCCGGTTCCTCCAATTGAACTCGGAGTCTGACGTTGAGCGCGGAGATCGTAACTAGTAATCCTAACAAAAAGCCAAAGCCGGACAGACCGGTCAACGGATTGTCGTGTTGGTGTAGTAAGGATCCGAGCGCCCAGATTGCCGCAAAAACGGCGCAGGAGGCTGCGTTGTACTTTACGATCGTCGTCAGAGTGCTTTTCGCACTCTTGGTGCTGGTGTCTTTAATCTCGTGTTCCATAAGGATTTCACCTTTCACTATCTAACTCACCCAGAAGCAAATGCTCCGGGTGAAATCCTCATCAGTTACCGAGATGCTGAACTTGAAAAAGGGTTCTGGGAGGAAACCGGGCCATAGGATGGACTCATGAGTGGATGCCTCAGGAGGCTGCTTGAGCCAGGTGCGAGTTGTTCCGATCAGTCGACCCACGATTGGACCTGCCCGCTGCTCGGAAGACGAACCGAAGCGAATGAACATCGAACGGTTGGAGTGCCTCGGACTCACCGAGAACAGTTTCCTGGCGCCTGGCTAAATGCCGTGCCGCGATTATTGCAAAGATTAACGATTCCATAGGTTCTCTTTCTCTCAATTTGGTTGACTTACTTGAGATCAAGAGAAAGACATTTCCCCTCGTGGGGACCTGGCTTCCTTCTTTCTCTCAGCATTCTGGATTGGTCGGCCCTAGTCGGGCTGCTTTCCAAAATGCCCAGAGAAATTTCCTTGCAACGGAGCAATATGACAGCGCAGTAGGACAAGTCTAACGATTTTTAAGATATATTGGCAGAGCGGCACTCAAAAACATGCGTAAGATACTAGACTGCAAGCGATTAACATGTTATAACAGGTTCTTTGTATGTCCTTTTCAAAAGCCACTGTCCAACTCCCCAAGTATCAGCAGGTGGTCGAGGCCGTGAAGAACGAAATTCTCTCGGGGCGCTACCAGCCGGGCCAGAAACTGCCAAGTGAAGCGGCTCTTGTGAAACGGTTCGGGGCATCCAGAATCACGGTTGGCCGAGCCCTTCGCGAATTGCGACAAGCGGGTCTGATTCAAAGCCGGGCGGGTTCGGGAAGTTACGTTGGACCCGCTGCTTCCGGGGATGATGGGTTGTTGTTTGGTTTGCTGATTCCGAACCTTGGGGATACCGAGATTTTCGGACCCATTTGCCAGGGTATGTCGCAGGCGCCGCAAGCGCGGAAAAATGCGCTTCTCTGGGGCAATATTGCTCCGGATCCGGAGACAAAAGAAGAGCAGACCTGGGAACTCTGCCAACAATACATCGCAAAAAAGGTAGCCGGGGTTTTCTTTGCTCCGCTTGAGCGGGCGGCCACAAATGATCAAACCAATCATCGCGTCATCTCGGCCCTGGAACGAGCAAATATCCCCGTGGTTCTGCTAGATCGCTGCATTTTGCCCTATCCGAGACGTAGCAAGCACGACTTGGTTGGGATCGATCATCGGCGCGCTGGATACATGATTACGGAACATCTGATCGAGTTGGGATGTCGGCGCATTGCCTTCGTTGGGTACCCCAATTCCGCGGCGACGGTCACGGCGCGAATCGGGGGATATCGAGATGCACTGTATGCCGCTGGCATCTCCATGGGCGGCGACCTGGTTCGGACCCTTGACAGTGATCAGGCGAGCGAGGTCCAGATGGTTATAGAAAAGCTAAAACCAGAAGGAATTGTCTGTGCGAACGACCGCACGGCGGGGCACTTGATGCACGGTCTGATCCAACGGAACTATCGGATTCCACAGGATTTCCGAGTTGTCGGAATCGACGACGTCGAATATGCGAGTCTTTTACCCGTGCCACTGACGACCGTTCACCAACCGTGCAAGGAGATCGGGATGGCTGCTGTCGCCGCTATGCTGGAACGGGTAGCCGCCCCCGATACGCCGATTCGAGATATCCTGCTGGACTGCACTTTGGTGGTGCGTGATTCCTGCGGGGCGAATCTTGAGCGCAGGCCGATTCCTCCCGAGGATCACGCTATCTCCCAAGCGGAGAAATCGGACAGATAAACCACAGTTCTCTCTGTTCGAAGTTCCCAATCGTAAACGTCGAACTCGAACTGGTCCTCGGTTTTGATCGCTGCTGGTGTATATGACTTTGCCCGTAAAGGACCCTTGTTGGGTCACCGTTCACCAGAGGAACTACCCAGGTAGTGGTAGAGCAAATCGCTCCAGGCCGGTTCATGGATCTTCCGCAAGAGCACCCGGTTGATCGATTCACGGAGAGGACTGCCTTCCTGGAGCGCGAACGCATAGAGTTGCGGATCGGTGGTTAACGGGATCACGGTAAACTTCCCCGAGTATTGCGTTCGGGTAACGTAACGCAGAAAGGGTTCATCATACACGACAGCCTGAATTCTTCCTTGCTCCAGCGCTTCAAAGAGCCCATCTCGAGGGAGCGTTACATAATCAATGTGATTTAGCTGTAGAAACTGCGCGGTAGAGCTATCGGCGAAGGTGGCGACATGAATTTTGCGGAGGTCGTCGAGTCCACGAATGATAGCGCCTTCGTTAAGCCGCGCGGTGGTTAGAACCGAGGCCATCGTCGCAGTGAATGTCGAGACGAGCACCAGGCTGATGAACATCCAGATCACAGCGATCACGCGTCCCTTGAACGTCTGGGGAGAGACATCGCCGTAGCCGACGGTAGTCATGGTGACGGCTGACCACCATAAGGCCGCCCCGAATCCGCGCGCGGCTCGACCGCCGCCGCCGAAATTGGCGGGGTTCGCCCGGCGTTCGCAAAGCCAGATCAGAGCGGCTACCACCGCCATGATTGCGAGTAACCCGATTGCAATTCGGAGAACCGTCACCCAGAGGCCGAAGTCGAAGAACGTAATGAGAAATCCGAAGTTGTGTGACAAGTGGCTGATCGGCACAGCCACCGCCAGATTCGAAGAAAAGTAAGCATGTGTGAAGTCGCAGACCTCCTCGCGACGCTGCGTGATCGTGAGGGGGCCGATGGCGATGTCGAGCCATCCCTGGTCAAGCCCATCAAAATTCCCGATGAGGTTGGTCTCGCGAAATTCGAAATGAATGCCGAGCTCCTCGGCAACTTCCCGCCACAATTCGACGCTGATACCAGTCCAGGTACCGTCCGGATCGCGAATGTTAAACGGTGGACCGGGAGCGATGCCGACAACATATTTTTTACTAGGTATGGCAGGCGCAGGAATTGGGGCTGGCAATTCCTGATCGGCTGGATCTATGGCTTGTGCTGACAGAGCGAAAGCACATACCATCACAGCGGAAAGCGCGCTTAACATGCAAGAAGCAGGTAGTAACCGAAACGACAAGCTCATCGTGGGTTAGCGTCCTGTCCCGAATGGCTAACAGGATTCAGCCCAGGGTTTCAACCCTGGGAACCCACCCCCCGGCGACGCGCCCTGAAAGGGCACCAGATCAGACGTATAAGAAACAGACGCGAAGAACATATTTATCTAGGGCCCTGAATCGCTCCACTTTAAGCTGGTGCGCATTATTTTAGCCAACCGGAAGATTGCCTCTCTGCCTAATAAATACCCTCTTCCTTTTTCGGTAGCAATCGGACGCATTTGGCTTACGTGATCTCTCGCCCTTTCAGGGCGAACCGCTTTTCTTGGATGTTTCCCAGGGTTAAAACCTGGGCTGAATCCTGTAGCCCTGCGGGGCAAAAACATCCCAAACCGCCTTGTCTTAGTGCCATTCTGTCCTGTCCCCGAAATGGCATGCATTTTGTTAGTAAATCGTCCTAGCTTTTGCTCGGTTCTCAAGAGGCAAAGCGAGGACGCTTTGCTTACTCCAACGAAAGCTCGATTTTCTCTTCCACTCTGGGGGTGAGTTGATTCCCCATAATCAGACGGGCGCAGGTGTTCCAGTGCAACAACGCATCGTCGTTTTTGGGTGGCCGCAGCGTTTCCGCCTTTTCGTACCAGGCCATCGCTTCGCGCAATAGTTCGTAGGCGTCGTGCCCTGAGCCAGGATGACCCTGACTCAATTGCGCTTTGGCGCGGCGCTCGCAGACGATGCCGGCATAATAAGCTCGCTCGTACTCCTCACGGAGGTGAGACAGGACCTCTTGGGCCTCGGTCACCCCGACCGCATAGCCTTTGCCGAAACGATCGGTCAGCGCGAGTAGGAGAAGCACCAAGGCCTGTTGATTCTCTGGGTCGATGCGCAGCACATCGTGACAGATGCTTTCGGCTTCCGCAGGGTCGTTGAGCAGCCGATAGCGCAAAGCTTTTTCAAGCGCCGCTGGAATGGCATCCGCAGAAAGCAGCTTGAGTTCAAACATGATTTTCTCCTTTCAGGTTTTCGGACGGAAGAGTTTAAGTAACTTCCCTAATGGATCGTAGAAATCATCCACCACGCGCTCCTTCAGCGGAATGATCGCGTTATCAGTAATGGTGATGTTTTCAGGACAGACTTTCGTGCAGCATTTTGTGATGTTGCAGTAACCAATTCCGCCGGCCTGTTTCAATTCCGCCAAGCGGTCCTCGGTATCGAGCGGGTGCATTTCCAGTGCGGCGGCAAAAACCAGAAAGCGCGGTCCAATGAATTCCTCGTGCTTATGATGATCGCGCAAAACATGGCAGACATCCTGGCAAAGAAAGCATTCGATGCATTTCCGGAATTCCTGGACACGATCAATGTCCGCCTGGGCAATCCGCCAGGTCCCGTCCGGGGCGTCGGGCGCCCGGGGCTTGAATTTTTTGATCTTTTTCTTCACGCGAAAATTCCACGAAACGTCGGTCGCCAAATCGCGGATGACGGGGAAAGCCCGCATTGGTTCGATGGTGACCGGCTTATCGAGCGGGATGGCGTCCAGCCGAGTCATGCACATGAGCTTTGGCACGCCGTTGATCTCCGCCGAGCAGGAACCACACTTGCCTGCTTTGCAATTCCAGCGGCACGCTAAATCGTTGGCTTGTTTCCCTTGAATGTCGTGGACTGCATCGAGCACCACCATGCCCTCAGAAATCTCCGTGACAAATTCGGAAAAGTCTCCGCCGTTCGCGTCGCCCCGCCAGATTTTGAAAACCGCAGTTTTCATTTCAGCTCTTCGATGATTTGTTTCAGGTGGTCCGGCATTTCGGGAATCGGCTCTCGCCGAGCGTGCATCGAGCCGTCCGGTTCTTTGCGCAGGATGATATTCATTTTGCCTTCCGCCTCATTCTTGCTTGGAAAATCATCGCGAAAATGTCCACCACGGCTCTCCTTACGTTCGATTGCTGCCCGGGTGATGGCATGTGATACCGTGAGGAGATGCTTCAAATCGATCGCGGTATGCCAGCCGGGATTATATTCCCGGTGGCCGTAAACGGCGACAGTCTGCGCCCGTTCCCAAAGCTTGTCTAACCCGTCCAGGGCTCGCGCCATTTCTTCCTCGCGACGGACGATGCCGACCAGGTTTTGCATCATCTCCTGAAGGTCCTGTTGCACCTGATAAGGGCTTTCGACGGTTCCAGCCGATTTGGAGGCGCGTTCGAATGGTTCCAAGGCCTCGCGGGCGGCTTCTTCGACCTGGGCATCGCTGACCTTGCCACTACCAGATTCTTGGCTGAATTTGGCGGCGAATTCGCCCGCGCGTTTGCCGAACACCAGGAGATCGGATAACGAGTTTCCGCCGAGCCGGTTTGATCCATGCAAGCCCGCTGCGACTTCCCCCGCTGCGAATAGCCCGCGCACATTGGACATCTGGGTTTCGGCATTCACGCGCACGCCACCCATCACGTAATGAGTCGTCGGCCCCACTTCCATTGGTTCCCTGGTGATATCGAGATTTGCGAGCTGCATAAATTGATGATACATGCTCGGCAACTTTTTCTTAATATGGGCCGCGGAGTTCGGGATTTTTTCTTTGATCCATGCAATGTCGAGAAAAACGCCGCCGTGGGGACTGCCGCGACCTGCTTTGACTTCCTCAACGATGCAGCGAGCGATGTGATCGCGGGTGAGAAGTTCGGGTGGTCGGCGGGCATTTTTATCGCCTTGCGTGTAACGCCATCCTTCTTCCGGATTGTCTGCGGTTTGAGTTTTATAGGCATCTGGAATTCCGGCGAACATGAACCGCTTGCCTTCGTTGTTATGTAAGATCCCTCCTTCGCCGCGCACGCCTTCAGTGACAAGAATCCCCATCACGCTGGGCGGCCAGATCATCCCCGTCGGATGAAACTGGACAAACTCCATGTCGATCAATTCCGCTCCTGCATGATAGGCCAGCGATTGTCCGTCACCGGTGTACTCCCAGGAATTACTGGTGATCCGATAGGCGCGGCCGATTCCGCCCGTTGCCAGGATGATTGCTTTCGCTTTGAAGACCTTGAATCGTCCGCGTTCCCGATCGTAGCCAAACGCGCCCACAACGCGATCGCCATCCTTGAGCAGCGTGACGACCGTGTGCTCCATGTGAACCTCGATTCCCTGATGAATGCCGTGATCTTGGAGCGTGCGGATCAATTCCAGGCCGGTACGATCGCCGACGTGAGCGAGTCGCGGATAGCGGTGACCGCCGAAATTGCGTTGCAGAATTCGGCCGTCCGCGGTCCGGTCGAACACTGCACCCCACGCCTCCAGTTCGCGGACCCGTTCGGGAGCCTCCTTCGCGTGCAATTCGGCCATTCGCCAGTTGTTGACGTACTGGCCGCCGCGCATCGTGTCGGCGAAGTGAACCTTCCAGTTGTCGCGGTCATCGACGTTCGCGAGCGCGGCGGCCATGCCCCCTTCGGCCATCACGGTGTGGGCCTTCCCCAAAAGTGATTTGCAAATCAAGCCAACTCGCACGCCAGCCGCGGAAGCTTCAATCGCAGAACGCAACCCCGCGCCGCCGGCACCAATGACGAGCACTTCATATTCGAGAGTTTCGTAATTGCTCACTTGGTTCGCGGAAACGTTCGATTTTCGAGGTTGATGCAGTGTAGGAGGCTAACGATGTAACTGTGTCGACATTTCAACGTTTAGAGGATCTTCCAATCGTGCCAGAGACCCATCGAGCAGAGGCGTACGTAAAGGTCACTGAAGCCGACCCAGAACAAGCTCATCCAGGCGCAAA
This sequence comes from uncultured Verrucomicrobiae bacterium, assembly GCA_963846195.1. Classification (GTDB taxonomy): domain Bacteria; phylum Verrucomicrobiota; class Verrucomicrobiia; order Chthoniobacterales; family JAFAMB01; genus JAFAMB01. The sequence continues at coordinate 145,716 of CAWJVG010000010.1, read as the reverse complement.
GCATGTGGCGGCGGTTCAGGCAGCTCACGCAAGCGTAGCCTTTGGCGCACATGGGCCTTTTCGAAATCTCATCCAGGAAACCGCCTATCAAATGGCGCAGGGAATGACACCCAAACGTGTAGCTGCCCAGCAGCAGAACGTTGAGGGTCAGGACAATTGTACCAACTCCAATCCCAAAATGCTTTGAACCCAAATTGTCGCTGAACCACATCGCGCTCCAGGCGTCGTGTGCGAGTACAAAAAGAAACAGCAGAGCGATATAAAGGAAATAGCGATGAATGTTCTGCATGATCAACGGAAACGAGGTTTCGCCCGGATAGCCTTTGCGGGGTTCGCCGACGGCGCACGCAGGTGGGTCAGCCCAGAACGCCTTGTAGTAGGCGCCTCGGTAATAGTAACACGTCAGGCGAAAGCCGGCCGGCGCCCAGAGGACCAGAAGAGCGGGTGAAAAGAACAGCCACGACGGCCACCATCCAGGTTTCGCACCAAGAATCGCGTGCGGCGAGTTCCCGAAAATCTCAGGCGAATAAAAGGGCGAAAGATAGTTGGCGCCGTTTTGATCGAGCCAGTAATGAGTTCCCTGAAATGCGGCCCAAGTCGAGTACAGAATGAACGTTGAGAGTCCGAGAAATACGAACAGGGGCTGCGTCCACCATGCGTCTCGCCTCATGGTTTCGCCGGCCGCTCGTTGTTTTAAAGAAACGTTCGCGTACGCCATATTGACTGCAGGGAACTCAGTGAGCGGGGGAAGGCCGCAGCTTTAAATATCGGGGAGGATCAACCATTTCAAGCTCATTTGGCCGCAAGACCGAGCTTTTGAGAGGGCAGAGGTCGCGTATAATCCTTACAATCGTAATCGAACTCGAACTCGCTCACCGGCTATAACTGGTTAAAGCGGTTTGCGTACGAGAGAAGAGGGCGGGGAGGAAGCGAGCGGTGCTGGTGCGAAGAGCACGAGGACGAAGGACGACGACGAGTACGAGGACGATTAGTAAGCGCCTCCGGCCTCCTCCGGTAACCCGAAAGGACAGGTCCAATAGTTGAGTGCTTTTTGCAGATCGTCCTGGTCGTCGTGGTCGTCCTTCGGCCGCGCTCACCGGCGATAGCTGGTTCATGCGGTTTGCGTCGAGCGAAGAGCCCGGGGAGGAAGCGAGCGGTGCTGGTGGCGCCGAGCGCGAGGACGAAGGACGCCGACGAGGACGAGGACGATTAAGTCAGCGCCTCAGAGCCTACGCTGCGGTGACCCCAAAGGACAGGTCAACAGTTCAGTGCTTTTTGCTGCTCGTCATCGTCGTCGTGGTCGTCCTTCGTCCTCGCTTACACCGTCCGAATCGACCAGGTTAATGCGGTTTGCGTCGAGAGAATAGGGCGGGGAGGAAGCGAGCGGCGCTGGTGCCGAAGAGCCCGAGGACGAAGGACGACGACGAGTACGAGGACGATTGTGAGCGCCTCCGCCTACCTGCGGTGCGCGATGTGCAAACCTTTGCCAACCGTCACCGTAGTCGTTACAAATTCCGGCAGATGCTTGAATTCTGCGAGATAACCTGCGACTTCGTCCGGGTGCGAAATGATATTGTCGGCCAGGAGCAGGACGTCGCGTGCCAGCTTGGGAAGCAAAAGCCGCAATTGCTCGGGAGCACTGAAGCGGTCAGCGTCGAAAAAGACACAATCAAACGGACCAGGCAGGGTCATAATGATTTCAGTAGCCGAACCCTCGTGCACGGTGATCGTTTCGCTGAGGCCGGCACTTGCAATGTTCGATCGAGCCTGTCGCACCTTGCCGGCGTCGCGCTCGATGGTCTCTAAACGTTGCGCCCCTGGAATGGCCCGCAGGGCGGTGCCGAGCCAGAGAGCGCTGTAACCGTTTGAGGTGCCAATTTCCAGAATCCGTTTGCGAGCGCTGCAGAGGACAAGAATCTGGATCAATTCCGCGGTGTTCCGCTCAAGATTGAGCATCCGTCGGACGCGATCTGTCTCTTGTGCATCGTTTGAACGGCCAAAAACCTCGACATTTTGCAGAACTTTGAGGGTTTGAGCGTCGATGATCATAAAGAACTACAAAGCTGTTTCGTCGAACTTGTCCGACGCGATTGTCTCCGAGGCATCGCTGCGTGCGAACAAAATATACGCTATCAGCTCTGTGCCTCGTCCGAATTACATGTGAAACACCTCAGGCAAAGCGAGGACGCTTTGCTTACAACTGGTTTCGAGATTTGACCTGCTCCTCTTTCCCCTTTATTCCCTGTTCCTATGACAATCAAAGACGACGAGATGATCGACCTCGAAACACCGACCGGCCCGATGAGGACATACGTTCTGCGACCTGTCGCTGAGGGTCGTTACCCTGGCGTCGTTCTCTTTTCCGAAATATTCCAGGTGACTGGTCCCATCCGGCGAACTGCCTCGATGCTGGCTGGTCACGGATTCGTCGTGGCGGTTCCAGAAATTTTTCACGAACTTGAGCAACCTGGTACAGTCCTGCCATACGATCAGGCAGGCGCTGACCGAGGCAATGCCGATAAAATTACGAAAGAATTGTCCAGCTACGACAGCGATGCGAGGGCCGCCCTGAGCTATCTGAAGACGCACCCGCAGTGTACCGGCAAACTGGGGGTGATGGGTTTTTGTATCGGCGGCCATCTTGCATTTCGAGCTGCGATGAATCCTGATGTGCTTGCAGCGACCTGTTGTTACCCGACCGACATTCACAAACGAAGTCTTGGCAAGGGACTCAATGACGATTCGCTCGATCGTATTTCGGAAATCCATGGCGAGTTGCTGGTCGTTTTTGGTCGGCAGGACCCGCACATCCCGCGCGAGGGAAGGGCAATCATCTACAATGCATTGGCTGATGCGAATCGGACCTTCAGTTGGCATGAATTCAATGGTGCGCACGCCTTTATGCGCGATGAGGGAGCGCGCTACGATGCCGCCGCGGCCCGGATCGTCTATGGGATGGCGTTCGAACTCTTCAAGAGAAACCTTGGAGAGGGCAACGTCGTGGCAGCCGCGAAGTCCGACAGCAATGTTTCACACTAGCCCCAAGCTAATTCCGAATTTAAAACCTCAGTTTACCTGTGGTTTATCTCCGCGTGCCGGTCCTCAGGATCAATTGCTTTGGGTAGTCCGTCCCTAATGCATTCTCTCGGTTCGACATTCGTCATCGATCGCCGTGCTGGTCGCGGGGCGTTTTTCATGGAGAACCTCGACGGGACGGTCATTGCGACAGCGCTGCCGCAGATGGCGCAATCTTTTCACGTCGGTCCGGTCAGCCTCAACGTCGGGATGACCGCTTATATGCTGACCCTCGCGGTGTTCATCCCGATCAGCGGCTGGATTGCCGATCGTTTCGGGGCGCGCACCGTATTCGGCGGCGCGATCGCCGTCTTTCACTATCTCATCGATTTTCTGTGGATTCTGCAACGGCCTTGGGGAATTCGTCGTCGCGCGCGAGTCATCCAGGGCATCGGGGGCGCCATGATGGTGCCAGTAGGCAGGTTGGTGGTCTTGCGCAGCACCGAAAAACAACATTTGTTGCGGGCCACGGCCTTTATCACCTGGCCCGGCTTGGTGGCGCCGGTGCTTGGGCCGCCGGTCGGCGGTTTCATCACCACCTACGCATCCTGGCGCTGGATCTTTTTTCTCAATGTGCCGCTTGGATTGATCGGGATCGTTCTCTCCGCCCTTTGGATCGGAAACAGATCGAGAAGACCAGAATCGCCCGTTTGACTGGACCGGATTTGTTTCATCCGCGATCGCTTGCTCGACGCTGATGTACGGTCTGGAACTCGTTGGGCAGCAGCCCACTCCCTGGCTCGACGATCGCTCCTTGCTGCTCACTGTGAGCCTTCTGACCGGGTGCTGATGGTCTGGCATTCCGGTCGGCACGCGACTCCTCTGATCAATCTTTCGTCCCTGCGTATCCCGACATTTGCAGTCACGATTTGGGGCGGTTCCCTCTTTCGAGTGGCGATCAGCGTGATTCCATTTCTTTTGCCACTGCTCTTCCAGATCGGTTTTGGGCTGAGCGCGTTTAAATCCGGGCTGCTGGTGCTCGCCGTCTTTGCCGGCAATCTCGGAATGAAGACGGTCACCACGCCGGTCATTCGCCGCTTCGGATTTCGCAAAGTGCTGATCGGTAACGGGCTGTTGACTGCGCTTTCCTTGTTCGCTTGCGCCTTTTTGTCCCCGGAAATGCCCACGCCGGTCATCGCCGCGATCCTGTTCTTTGGAGGACTCTGCCGATCGATGCAGTTCACCAGCCTGAATACGCTGGGTTTCGCTGATGTTCCGCCCGACCAAATGAGCGCGGCCACGACGTTTGCCAGCATGGTCCAGCAAATGACGATGGGTATGGGGGTCGCTGCCGGCGCAATTGCCTTGCGAATTGCCGCCCTGCTGCGCCAGGGGTTGAGTCAGCAATCCGACAATTCCGGATTTTCACCTTGCCTTTGTCTTGATTGGACTGATCGCGCTAGTCTCGGTGCTTGATTTTCTCAAGCTCGATGCCGCTGCTGGTGCCGTGGTGAGCGGGCACTCGCAGAGGGGATGAGTCAGAAAATCAGAACTCAGGAGTCAGGAGTTGCAGGAGTTACAGAATGGATGCCACATTTTTGCGGTTGCTTGCTCCACAAATTACGCGGCTTCAGACTTCGATCGCCGAGAATCCTCCTCCGAAATGGGACCGCAAACTGGGCTCCCAAGCGCGATCCCATTCTGTAACTCCTGCAACTCCTGACTCCTGAGTTCTGATTTTCTGACTCCTGAGTTCTGGTCCGTTCTGATCAATTACAAATCAATGCTGATATCCAGTTTGATATACGGGGCGCTCTTGCTCGAATCATCGGGTCCCCCGCGGAAATAGTCAAACCGTCGCTGGATGCTCCAGCCCGCTGTCATTTCGAATGACAGACCTTTTCGGGGATTGTAATTCACACCGCTCCCCGCGCGGTACTCCGAATAATCCAAAAGAGCATTGTTCGTTCGACGATCATTCGTTGGACCGTTGCGGTATCCGCCACCGATCAAATCCGCGGCAATAAAAAATTCCAGTGCCTTGTTTGGATTGTAACTGAAGCGCGGCTGGGGAAAAACCGCCCTCAAATTGTATTGGTCGTTGATTTCCCAGTTAAAACCGCAAATTGGGATTGCCCATTCCTGTTCGAATGGATCCGCGTCGACTCCAAGCACGAGGTGAACCTTATCCCGGACCTTGAATCCTGTGACAGCCCGGATGGGAACATCAAATGAATTGGTTGTGATATAATCCCGAGTGTAAAAAACGCCAGGTTCCAATTTGAGGAGCTGATAATAATCGTCGCCCGTCCAGTACGAAAAAGAGACTTCTCCGGCGACGCTCGCGATGGAAGATGGATAAATGGCGTTCGAACGAGAGAAATCATATCGTTCCGAATCAACCCCGAATTGAAGATAGTATTTATCGAACAAATGGATGTTGCGAAGAGCTTCAATCTCGTAGTGAGAAACTGCCTGAGACCCGAAACTTCCGGACTTTATAATTTTACTGCCCAGGGTGTAGTCTGAATTCAGGTCAAAAGACCAAAGCGGTGCTGCATCTTGGTTTGCTGGCGGAGGCAACTGAATGACGTTTTTTTCATCCCCGGAGGCCGCACCTCCAAAAATTGCCAGGGCCGCGAGGATTGTCGTGAGTCTCACGCGTCCACTCCCACTTTAGTTCGCATCGTGAGATTCGGGTTCATCAGAAAATTTCGGAAACAATACGGTTACCATTTGGCTTGGCCTGTACAAGAGCGTTTTGCGACAAAGAGTTTTTGCTGTAAAGAATCGAAACCCCTGGCGAAAGCGCCTTGGCGGTAAGAGGTCGCCTGAAAACCTCCTTCTCTTTTTCCACTCCTCCTTGTTCCTTGTTGGTCCGCAATCCGGCGCTCGCTGCCGACCGATTCCAGTAAATGCAACCGGCCGTCAGGAAAATCGCGCCTGCAACAATGCTGATGACGCTTCCGAGGACACAAAAGTTGTTTTCGAGAATTGTGGCGCTCGCCCCAGGTTCGTGCCGCTGATTAACTAGTGCTAGCAGGCCTAGCAAACTGAACCCGATAGCTAGCACCACCAGACTGATCACGGCTGAAAGAGATTTTATGTCGCGTGAATTTGTCATGAGTCAAAATCTGCCTGCACGCAGAATAAGCATGGGTAGTGACAACCCTATGTCAGCAGAGTTGAAGCAGATTGCGCGGACAAGTAACTTGTGCCGATATGAGTTTGCGAAAGGCGGGTCGGCTGATGACGATCTTCATGGCGGCGGGTCTTTTTTTGTTACAAGGATGCACGGAGGAAACGCCTGAACTGATCGGGCCAATGAGCGGTGGCCCGCATTCCAACACCAACATTTCCGGATACACGCGAACTGGAGTGACGTTCTCCGGCCGGTAGCGCCACCTGAGCGATGGGAGACCGTTCTCTTTCTTCGGGCCCTTCTTCAGCTAAGAGGTATGCACAGCAGTCACCCCGAGAACCGGGCTCAGTCTCACGAACTGGGCTGACGTTGGATCCTAATTTCGCGTTGGGATCACGCCGGCAAACCGAAGCTCGCGGCAAACGAAGAGAAGCCATCTTTGCCCTGGGCTTGGCAGCGTCGCTGTGGGAGCCGAGACAAGAACACAGGCGGGACGCCTATGATACAATCGGCTCGGCGCCATGCCTCCTTAAGGCTGAAGAGGCCCGGAATCTCGGGGCGTGATGCCGAGTTCAGTCGTTGGTGGTGCAACGGGTGCCAGCGTCCGTGGCTCCTTGGGGCTTTGGGGCATAAAACCATTCTTCTCGCGCAGGCTGGGCCTTGAAAAGATGGAGAACCCGGCCATGAGTGAACTCATGACCGAACCATTGAAGGACGAACGTTCGCAGGTCACGACACACGCCGGTCGGGCCGGCACCGACCACGACAGGAAAGTGCCCGAGATCGATCTGCTCAGCCCATTGACGATTCGGGGTGCCAGGTTTCGCAACCGCATCGCCATGTCGCCGATGTGCCAGTATTGTGCCCGGGACGGATTTGCCGACGACTGGCATCTGGTTCATCTGGGTAGCCGTGCCGCCGGCGGGGTCGCCCTGGTAATGGTCGAGGCAACGGCGGTTACTGCGGACGGGCGCATCACCCCGGGCGACCTGGGAATTTGGAAGGATGAGCACATCGAGCCGCTGGAACGAATCGCAAGGTTTGTCCACAGTCAGGGGGCTGTCGCCGGCATCCAGTTGGCGCACGCCGGTCGGAAAGCGAGTTGCGACCTGCCATGGAAAGGCGGGGCCGGCCTGAAAACCCCCGAGCAAGGCGGTTGGCCCATCGTAGGGCCGAGTGCGGTACCGTTTGCCGAGGAATCGCCGGTACCCGTCCCCTTGGATGAGGCTGGGATTGATCAGATTGTCACGGCCTTCGAGAACGGCGCCCGGCGCGTTCTGACTGCGGGATTTAAAGTGATTGAGATCCATGCGGCTCACGGTTACCTGCTCCACGAATTTCTTTCTCCGATGAGCAACCGTCGGAACGACCTGTACGGCGGCAGCCTGGAAAATCGCATGCGGCTGCTGTTGCGAGTCGTGGAGCGACTCCGCGCGCTGATGCCGGAGGAGATGCCGCTCTTCGTGCGGATCTCGGCAACCGATTGGGTCGAGGGTGGTTGGGACATCGAGCAGTCGATTGAGTTGGCCAGGCGGCTGAAGGCCTCAGGTGTCGACCTTATTGACGTTTCATCGGGAGGAATGGTCCCCTATGCCCGCATTCCGGTGGCGAAAGGCTACCAAGTGCCATTTGCCCGGCGAATCCGGGAGGGGGCTGATATCAGAACCGGTGCTGTTGGGTTGATTGCGGAGCCGCATCACGCGGACGAGATTATTACCGGAGGGGATGCGAACCTGGTATTCATTGCTCGCGAAATGCTGCGGGAGCCTTATTGGGCCCTAAAGGCGCAGCAGGCGTTGGGTGAGGACCCGTCTTGGCCGATTCAGTATGGTTACGCAGTCAAGAGGAGGGTGAAATGAACCGAAGCGGCGTGCGGACATATCGGCGAATGGACGTTCGACGAACTGCTCGCTTCTTTTTCGGTTACGACTGAAAACCGACGATTGAAGGCTGGGAAACTGAGAATCATGGGCAAAGGATCTGATCTGTTGGTAGCAGCCCTGGAGAACGAGGGGGTCGAGCGAATATTCGGGGTGCCGGGAGAAGAAAACCTGGATGTGGTGGATTCACTGCGCCGCTCAAAAATCGAACTTGTCCTGACGCGGCACGAACAGCCGGCCGCGTTTATGGCGGCGACTTACGGGCGACTAACGGGTAAACCGGGCGTCTGCCTTAGCACTCTCGGGCCGGGGGCATTGAACTTTTCGACCGGAGCTGCCTATGCGCTTCTGGGCGCTATGCCGATGATCCTGATCACCGGGCAGAAAGGAATCCTCAGCAGCAAACAGGGTCGGTTCCAGATCGTCGATGTGGTCGCAAGCATGACTCCGTTGACTAAAATGGCGCGCCAGATTGTCAGCACCACGACCATTCCGTCGATCGTACGCGAAGCCTTCCGGGTCGCTCAGCAGGAGCGGCCGGGTCCCGTACACCTCGAACTGCCGGAAGACATCGCCGGAGAGGAAACGCTGGACCTGCCTCCCGTACCGCCGCATCCGATCGAAATCCCCGTCGCCAGTCCGGCGGCATTGGACCGCGCCGCGGGGATCATCCTGGCGGCCGAGCGTCCGCTGATCATGTTGGGAGCCGCAGCGAGTCGACCGCGGCTGCAAGATGCATTGACAAACTTCGTCCGTCGCGTGCGGATTCCGTTTTTCAATACCCAGATGGGTAAAGGAGCGGTGGCAGGCGGCTCGAATCTTTACATGGGAACAGCGGCGCTCTCCGCGCGGGACTACGTCCACAAGGCGATTGACAGGGCGGATCTTATTCTTTCGATCGGCCACGACACGGTCGAAAAGCCTCCATTCATCATGGGCCGCGCCGGGCCAAAGGTAATCCATATCGGCTACATGCCGGCAACGGTGGAAGAGGTTTATTCGCCCCATGCGGAGGTAGTCGGCGACGTCGGTCCGAGCCTCGAATTGCTCGCGGCGAAGCTGGAGGGCAGGCTGAAGAACGCTTCGGCGCTCTTGCCTTTGCGCGAGGAGATACTCGCGCATCTGGCCGATCGGGCCACCGAAAGTCGGTTCCCACTCACACCCCAGCGCATCGTCCACGACGTCCGCCAAGTCATCCCGGAGGACGGTATCGTCTGTCTCGACAATGGCATGTACAAGATCTGGTTTGCGCGCAACTATCGCACCACGGTTGCCAACACCCTGTTGTTGGACAATGCGCTCGCCACTATGGGCGCCGGGCTGCCTTCCGCGATGTCGGCGTCGATCCTGCATCCTGAACGGCGCGTTCTCGCAGTCTGCGGCGACGGTGGCTTCATGATGAACTCCCAAGAGATGGAGACGGCCGTCCGGCTTGGTTTGAACCTCGTCGTGCTGATCGTGGAAGACTATGCCTATGGCATGATCCGCTGGAAGCAGGCAGTCGACGGGTTCGTCGATTGGGGATTAACCTTCGGGGATCCGGATTTCGTAAAATATGCGGAAGCCTATGGCGCAAAGGGCGCACGCGTTGAGACGGCGAACGGGCTGGTTCCCGCTCTGGAATCGGCATTCGAAACCGGCGGCGTTCATTTGGTGGTTGTCCCGGTGGACTACTCTGAAAATAAGCGAGTCCTGGTGGAAGAGTTACGCGACCTTGCGCCTGAGTGAGGAGAGCGTTCGGCGTTCAGCGTTCAGCGTTCAGCGTTCGGCGTTCGGCGGAGCTCTAACCCCAATAAATCACAAAATATGATCGTAACATGCATAGGGAATGTTATTGAGCACAAGAGCTTCGCTCCCGATCGTCTGTAGAGCGAAATCTCGTGGCTTTCAGGTCATTTTTCACAGTTCTGCTATTTTTTGGGAGCTGGGCCAAATTTTTTTGCACGCTTCAGAGACAAAGCTCTTGTGCCTTGAGTTCGCCTCTTGCGAGCAACACTTTTTTGTCGGTCGGGCTTGAAAATTAAGCGGGACTGCTCAAGGCACTGAGTCGCTGGTGAACCAAGCTGAAAAGCGCTTTGAGAGGATAGGCCGTGCAGAGTTCGATGTGGATACGCCGAGCGCTCCTTTTGAGCCGAGCTGCAATCTTAAAGAGTCGTAAACGGATCTGGCCGATTGAAGCAGATTCAAGTTCGGTACCCTTCAAAACTTCGGCCTGCAGAGTACTCATGATCAAGTGAGCAAAAGTCGAGAACCACAGCCGCAACTGATTGGAAGCCATCCAGTGGGTGCTGGTGCGATCGGCGAAGAGATCCATTTGCTGTTCCTTGATGCGGTTTTCCATGTCGCCCCGTGCGCAGTAAAACTTCTCGTACAAAGCCCCTGCTTCAAATCGAGCCGCTTGGGTCCGAGTAGTCCACCCATCTTTGGGTAGGTTGGTCACAATAAAGCGCGGATTGTCACCTTGGGTTAAAATCTCCGCTTTGCCAATCACCCGTCGCGCTTTGGACCAACTGTTCAGAGTCGAGTAATCAAACTGGGTGAAACTCCGACAGGGCGTTTCTTCTTTGCCCTCCTTAATCTGCGCCTTGAGAGCTTCAAAGTGCGTTCTCAGCAGCTCCGCGAGCCGATCGTTGCGTGCCAGACCCAAACAGTAGAACACCTGATTTTCTTCGCACCAGGCCATGATCGCTTCACGTGCAAACCCGCTGTCGGCGCGCACAATGATCCGAACTTTCTTGCCAAAACGTTGACGAATGGCCGGCACTATCTTCCGGAGTGCCTCCACCGTGCCATCGCTGGCGTCGCGCTTGCAATCGCGCAGCTTAGCAAAAAGCGGAATGTTTCCGCTAAAGCAGTAGAGCGGCAGGTAGCAGTAGTGGCGATAGTAGCCGTGAAAATAAGCGCCTTGCTGGCTGCCATGAAGCGGATCATCGGTCGCATCAAAATCCAACACGATCTCAGCGCTCTTGCGTGGCAGGGCTTTGACTCCGCGCTGGATGAGTAAGCCTTCGATCTGGTCGGGCTGGGCTTGAATCTTGTGGTAACGCTCATCGATTGCCTCGGCGCTTAGCTCCAGACGATTGAGCGTGGAGTGAGCCGCCAGCGCTTTGCCTTTATCGCGCTCCAAAACCCGATCCTGGCCCATTGGATCGCTTTTGCCGGCAATCAGTCCATGGATGGGATCAAGCCGCAAATGGTCATGATCATTGAGATCTTCGTAACCTAGCACCAAGCCATGAAGCCGCTGATTGACCAGTTCCTGAACGCTATGTTCGATATAACGCTGGTCACGGTAATCGACGAAGCAGCCGGCAAAATCCCGTATCAAGCCGCTGTGGCGCTCCAGTTCGCGCAAGATTAACCCGCCCCCATCGCTGGAGAGGTAGCCACCCCCGAAATCCACCTCTACTTTTCGGCGACCTAAGTCTTGAAATAACCACGATTGTTCTTTACAGTCTGTCATCGAAGCGGCGTCCTTTTTGTAAAGTTTAACTCCTTGAACAAGAAGAACTTACAAAAAATAGACGCCGCTTTGCTAGCTTTTTTGTGAGTTTTTCGGGCTAACCCTGAAAAATTACAGTAACAGCTTTTACCTATGTCCTGACTGCGCCCGCCGAACCTTGAACGCCGAACGCTGAACGCTGAACGCTGAACGCTGAACGTCAGGGTTGCCCGACGATCCCTAGAAATAGAATCGCTCCACTTTTTTCGTCGACAATTGCCACTGCGAAGGGCCGGTTGAAAATGAGGTTAAATTCTATATTTGGTCGCAGGATCGCGGTGGCCCTCATCTGGATGCTGGTGACGGCGGCTGCTGTCGTTCCCGTTTCGTCGACCTCCACGAACGTCTTGTGAAGGACACCGCCTATATACAGTCTGCGCGGGTCATCGACCATCCTGGCAAATTGGGCTCGCCGGCCGTCAAAGGCGATTCCCATGCCAAGTTCGCTCAGCGGCTGGTTCAGGGAAGTGCCATATTCGAACTTGAATCTTGGCAGCGCCACTGATCCTTCGCTAGGACGCAGCGTACGGGAGAAATCCGACCAGGACGATTGCTGCAACTCCTCCAGGACTGCGTTCACCCCGTTCACTCCTTCGTCGGGAAGAAAACAGTACATCGCGAATCGATTGTCAACATAGGGCAGCGCCACCACTGCGTATCCCGGCCCTTTCGCGTAACGAAAGAGGCCATCTTGCCGCATCATCTCGACGGTCCGATTTGAACCGTCAGCCGTGCGAAACGGCTGCTCTTTAGTCAATTGCTTCTGGAAAGGAAAATTCCATGAAGCGTGAAAATAAACGGCGTTTGCCAGAAACATCGGCGGACTGGGCGGATCCTCAAGCAGGCGGTTTATTTTACCGTCCGTGGCCTTGCCTGCCCAGTCATTGATCCGCGAGATCGTTGTCGAATCATCGAAGTGGACGGTCTCGAGTTTCGTCTTAAAGGTATCCGCCAGATTGGTTGCAAATTTTTGGTTGAGGTGAATGGAGTCATCGATCCAGACGGCGTTTGCCACCTTCAAAGTGATACCTGTTCCTGGGTTCTCGAGCGTTGCCTGCAAGGCGCCGAGTTCCTTGAGCGCCGCTTCTCTTGACGAACCGTCGAGCCCCAAGACACGGCTCATTGCTTCCGCCGTCTCCCCGGTCGCACCCGCGAAGGTCATTCCGAGGGCAATCTCGATGCTTGTCGGCGAAATCAGGAGATTTCGTTGCCCGGAAGTTTTAAGCCGCTGAACCAGGTTGAAACCGAACGTATTCAATCGATCGGGAAAATTACTTTTATCAGCTGCCTGAACGGGGAAAACGTGAAGGCAGACAATCAACGCAAGAACGGAAAGAGCAGCATAACGCATATCAAGCGAGTTTGACATTCAGACTTCAGGGCGCGTTTTAGCCGTGTCCAGTCTACATTTTAGCTACCTGTTTTGGTTTCACCCAAATCCGATCTTCCTCCCCTGCGGCGCTGGCAAAGCGGCTCCATCGTGCAAAAACCTCCTGGGTTGGGTTTCGTGGAATTCCAAGCCGCCGGTCATTGATGGAAAGTTTTGGATCACGACTATATCATTGGCCATGCGCAACTTGGCGAACCATCTCCCTGAATCCTCCGGGTTTAACCTGAAACATCTGCTCGTCGAGCCGGGCAGGAAAATCTCCCTGAGAAAAGATTTCGACCCGAAATACACTGGAGGATTCAACGCCAAGGAAGCCGCTTTGGCGGAGCTCAAATCGAACATTGAACGCATGGCTAGCGAACAGGACGTTCTGTCGGCCGGAGATACCTACGCACTTCTCCTGGTGTTCCAAGCCCTGGATGCCGCGGGGAAAGATGGGACGATCAAGCACGTGATGTCAGGTGTCAACCCGCAGGGATGTGAGGTCTTCAGCTTCAAGACGCCCTCCCACGAGGAGTTGGACCACGATTACCTCTGGCGCTCGGCCATCCGGCTTCCGCAACGCGGCCGGATTGGCATTTTCAATCGGTCGTACTACGAAGAGGTGTTAGTTGTCCGGGTGCACCCGGATCTTCTGGCGCTACAACATCTTCCCAGGCTCAGCAAAAGAGAATCCCTTTGGAAACGCCGATTCGAGGAAATCAATTGCTTTGAGCGTTACCTGGTGAGCAACGGCATATTGGTTCTGAAGTTTTTCTTGAACGTTTCGAAATCGGAGCAAAAGTCCCGGTTTCTCAAGAGGATCGAACAGAAAGAGAAAAACTGGAAATTCTCAGCCGCGGACATCCGGGAACGCAGATTTTGGGACGACTACATCGACGCATACGAGGAGGTGTTCAACGAGACGAGCACAGAATGGGCACCTTGGTTCATTATTCCGGCTGACCATAAATGGTTCACGCGCCTTTGCGTTTCTGAGATCATCGTCGCTACGTTAAGCTCACTTGGCCTGAAATATCCCAAGGTCAGCGATGAAGAACTCGCCGAGCTGCAAAAAGCTAAAGAAGAGCTGCTAAGCGAAAAATGAGAGTTGTTTTGTGATCGATCTGCCGTGTGAAATAGGTCGAGAACGCCAGCGGTTGAATTTATCTCATAAAGAATAACATGGAACGTCGGCAGTTCGGTTCCACGAATCAAGAGGTCGCGATGATCGGGCAAGGAACTTGGTGCATCGAAAGCGTCGATCGCTTCTCCGCAATTGCCGCTTTGCGCCGGGGTATCGATCTTGGCCTGACCCACATAGACACTGCGGAAATGTACGGTTCCGGGGCCGCCGAGGAGTTGGTTGCCGACGCAGTTGTCGGACGACGCGATGAGGTCTTTCTGGTCTCGAAGGTGCTTCCCCAGAATGCTTCGCGAAGCGGAACTATTGCAGCCTGCGACCGCTCGCTTGCCCGCTTGGGAACCGACCGGCTGGATTGCTACCTATTGCACTGGCGCGGGAGCCGCCCGTTGGAGCACACGGTCGATGCGTTCGAGCAACTGAAGAAGGCGGGAAAAATTCTCTCCTGGGGTGTCAGTAACTTCGATCTGCCTGACCTGGAAGCAACTTTGAAGATCGCGGGTGAGGGCAATCTAGTTTGCAACCAGGTCCTTTACCATTTGGAAGAGCGGGCAATCGAGCACGCCGTGATTCCCTGGTGTGAAAAGCACAGCGTCGCCGTGGTCGCCTACAGCCCGTTCGGTCATGGGCGCTTTCCAAACCAACGCACAACCGGTGGCCGCGTGTTGAATCAAATCGCTGCGGCGCATCAGGCGACCGTCCGCCAGGTCGCGCTCCGGTTCCTTGCGCGACGAACCTCCATCTTCGCAATTCCAAAAGCCTCGAGCGCTGAACACACCGTTGAAAACGCGGGCGCCGGAGACCTGCACCTCACTGAAGCCGAGATCGCCCGGATCGACGAGGCCTTTCCGCTTGGGTTGCGTCCCGGGCATCTTCCAATGCTGTAAGCCGATTTTAAACCGCGGTTTCCGTTGTGATCTATCACGAACCGCCTTAACGTCGCGCTTAGCGATGAGTGCGGACCCGAAATCGAATCCGTCCAAAGCGGGGTTGGCTGGGGACGGCGTTTCGGATGCTGTTGCTGCGTCGACCACCGATGCGCTTCAAGCGGAGCTGGCCGCCGAAAGGGACCGCTACCTACGGCTGGCGGCCGATTTTGACAACTTCCGCAAGCGCACCATACGGGAAACCGAGCGTAGCGCAGCGGCGCAGAAGGAAAGTTTTATCCGCGAACTGCTGTCGGTCATCGACAATCTCGAACGCGCGCTTGGCAGCGACGTCTCGACCTCACCGGAACAACTCCGGCAAGGCGTCCAAATGACACTCCAACAACTGACGCAATTGCTGCGTAGCCATGGCATCGAGCCCGAGGAGAGCCACGGCCGGCCTTTTGATCCGCTTTTTCACGAAGCCGTCAGTGTGCGCCACGACCCATCTCGACCCCACAACGTCATACTCGAAACCTTTCAGCGTGGGTATCGGCGTGGCAACGAAGTCTTTCGGCCGGCCAAGGTGGTTGTCAACGATCTAAGTCGCGCTGCAGCGATCGGGCGCGCAGATTGAGACGGAGTCCATCAATCGAGCGCGAGAAATTCGTCTTTGTGTCGGCTGATGAACTCGGTCAGGGCCAATCGAATTGCATCGCTGAGGCGGGTGCCTCGAAACCAATCTTCTGGATGTCGAATGACCCATTCCGCCAAGGCATTTTTGAGCAAGTCGCCCTGCTTTACGGCGCCCCCCTGGTTATTTAGCCAACGTATCTGGTCCGTGGAGAGTTGCGCCTGAATCCAAGGATCAACCTGGTCAGGGTCTTCACCACCGTTCGATGTTAGCCCGTCGGGATACATAAGGGGCTGGAAGCGCGTCCTGGCAAAGCCAACGCGAATGTCGCCATCTCTCATTGAACCAATAATGAGTTTTCCCCAAAGATTTTTACGCTGCCTCGCTACTTAGACCCGCCGATAGTGTCCTGGAATCCAGACCCAACGTTTCCCGTTCCAACGCCAATGTCCGTGCACCCAGACAACTCCAAATGGAGGGGGAGGCGGACGATATTCCACTCGCGGTGGTGGCGCCGGGTAGGGACCGCGCTCTACCACAACGGCCGGCGGTGGCGCAGGTTGCCTGTAAACGACAGTTTCGGTACAGCTGCTGAGCCCGAGCAAGGCCAAAAGCGTGGTTGAGAACCCGATGCGTGATTGGAACGAAGATTTCATGAAGTGCAGGAGGAGCCTGTTCTCCGGTAATCGCGGATTTATCCACAGGTTGCAAATTTAAGCTGAATTCGACGAGAGGTGTTCTACTTGCGTTTTCGACAGCCCTGTCTAAAGCTACGCCGGTTATGAAAAGGACCGAGCTTGGCAACAAACCTTGTATTGCGTGGCCGCGAAAACGCGCCCTGCGCTTCCGGACTCTTTTGCGACGGTCGCGAGCCGGCTTCATTTCAACGATCTGAAAGAAATCGAACAGCGTGAATCTTCTTCTTCAAATCATTCTTCTTGGGTTGGTCCAGGGTGCGGCGGAGCTTCTCCCGGTTTCAAGTTCGGCGCACGTCATTGTTGCTGAGAAGTTTATGGGCTTGGATCCCTCCAGTCCTGAAATGACTTTCGTGCTGGTGATGCTTCACACCGGAACGATGTTTGCCGTCATCGTCTATTTCTGGAATGCGTGGCGTGAGCATTACTTCTCGAGTGCCGCGGTGTTTCGAACCGTAGCAACCAACGTCGTGATTGCCACGATCATTACAGCGATCGTCGGCCTGGCTCTTCAGTTGCTGATCGAGAAGGTTTTCTTGAAGGGAAGCGCTAAGGCGGAGGTCGAAGCTCTCTTCTCGCAGCTTCCTCTCATCGGTGGAGCGCTCCTGGCCGCGGGATTGCTGATTATCTATTCGGGGATGCGCCGCGAAAGAGCCGAACGCAATGTCGACGTGGACGCCGCGCGCGCGTGCTGGATTGGGGCTGTTCAGGGGCTCTGTTTACCGTTTCGCGGATTCTCCCGTTCCGGCGCGACGATTTCGACCGGTTTACTCCTGGGGATCGGTCGGCGCCGCATGGAGGAATTCAGTTTTGCCCTTGCGGTGGTCTCTGACTCCACCGGTGATCGCAAGAGAGTTGTGGCGGCTGTTCAAAGCGCACTCGGAGACAAGTCAACCTTCGCATCTGATACACGTCCTGTTGCCCGGCTTGTTTGGAATGGTTTGCAGTTTCATAGCTGGGTGGCTGGCGCTCCGGTTGCTATCGCGCTGGCTGGAATCGGGGCGCTGGAAGTTTTTCGGTTATTACTGTGTTGTTGCTGCGATCGTTGTCTTTGGCCTGGCTTTTGCCGGGATGTAAGGCGTGATCGGTACACAGTCAGACTGGTGCCCAGAGCTTCGTTCTCAGGTCGATTATTCCTGGATCTTTCAAAAAACCGTTTAATGAGACCGATTCGAACTAGAAGATCGCATGTCATCGTTAAGACTGTCCTTGGCCCGTCTATATGTCGCCTAACCGTCTCAATAACCTCACCATTGTGGTGGTGGAAGATCATGATGACGCGCGGAGGTATTTGGGCCTTTTCTTGGATCGCCTGGGTGCAAACGTTGTGATGGCGAGGGATGGGTTTGAAGGTCTCGAGGCAATAAAAAATAACCGTCCAAATTTGGTGGTTTCAGACATTAGCATGCCCGGGATGGACGGTTTTGAGTTGCTGCGTAAAATTCGTGCGCTTGGATCGGAATCCGGAGGCAGTGTACCTGTGATTGCGATGACCGCTTTCGTCACGCCCGCGGATCGTGCGCGCTTACTGGATGCCGGTTTCCAGGCGTTCTTGCCGAAGCCTTTCACTCCAGACAAACTAGTGGAGGCGATTCTGGCCGTGCTCTACGACTAGATGCTGGTGCGAAATGTCTGCCAGAAAGCATACAACATAAATTTTTTCAGTTTTCGTATCCGAAATTTCGTCACTCCAATCCTGAATTCGGTGCGCACAGCTGCGCGAATTACACCGTCCCCTACGGGACGGCTCTTTTGGGGTGGCGCTGTCCCAGGCACTTCGTGCCAGGCTACGATCGCACCGTCCCTCCGGGACATTTCGCAACAGGCTTTAACTAACCTGGAAATCTCGAAAGCCCGGGCGCCCTTGCGATTTTCGAAATAGTCGGCCGCTTCGCTCACTGCCGTCGCGGTTTTGAATTTACTCTGCAGTTTGGTCTGGTTCTCCGATCACGTGCGCTATTTTCTCGGTGGTTTCGGCGAGAATGTCAGACGCTTTTGCCACGGCCTCGGCCTGCGGTAACCCTGCCTCTTCCAGTTCGCTTTTGGCTGTTTCAATCAAAAAGAGGGCGGCAATGATCGAAGAAGAAACTTCCTCGTGAAAGGCTTTCGTGACTCGGTCACGTTCTTCCTCTCGGCCCACTTGCCGACCCTGCTCGAATTGTCCAGACGAAGAATCGAAAACGTCGAGCATTACGTAACCGATTTTGCCGTGAGACCGGACGGCAAATCCCGGTGCGTGGCCCGCACCAAAAGGGCGGCGAGCGGTGCAGGCGGTATATTCGACCGCCCGCCCTTCTTCCCCGTCCGGAAGCGGAAACCAGGACTCGCCAAAAGTCAGCAATTCTTCCGCTTGGGAGGTTCTCATTTCGTTTTCAGAAAAGTCCGTATGTTCAAGAAATTTTGGGTTCCAGGCTACAAACGAATGCCGCTCGAAATCCACGATTGCCCGGGGCAATGCAAACTCATTCAGGATCGCGCACAATTGCTGCAAGTTTTCTGTGGAGAGATCGATGAGAAACTAAAACGATGCATCCTCCATTAAGTCAAGCTGAGGCGTTCCTCTTCTTGTGTTGTTCAATTCGCCACTCGCTTTTGTTAGTCACCGGCGGCACCTCACCCTGGCGCATCGAGCATCTTCATCGGTGCCATGCCGGGAATACAACTCTCTGGATCTTGGGGTCCAACATCGGTTCCATAAAAGTGGTTCATATTTGCACAGCGACGTGAATCTATGCGACGGTATTTTCAATCTCGGGGCGGTCATGTACAACGAGAACCTTTTTAAAAACCTGTTCTGAGAAAGTGCTACGAATCAGTAGGAAACAGCGAACGCTAAAAAGAAGTAAATCATTTAAAATAAGTCACTTATGCCGTCAGATAGAAGCGAAACGACTGATTCATATTCTCATCAAAGCATCGAAGAGCAGTCTCCGGAGGAGGGGAACAAGCTCAATATCAGTCCTGTCCAGCCGGCCGAAATTCAGCCACAGGACGCGCATTGGCTTCGGATGGATCCGTCTCTCACAAGATCGGTTCTCGCCAAGACCGAAGAAGAATTGCTTGGCAGCCTCGCCGCCTTGATGCGCAATAAGGTTGAGCATGAGCAGGTAAGCCGCAGATTCGCGCAAATTCAGATCGATTGCGAGCAAGCGAGACACGAACTCGAAACGATCAGAGGACAAATTCGCCGAGCAGAGGAGGAAGTCGCGACCCGCTTGAACGAACAGACCCGGATCAATGAGGAGATCAACCGCGTCCGGGGGGAGTTAGCAGTTCTTCGCGAGGGGCACCAGCAGCACTCCGAGATGGTTGCCGGCCTGAAAAACGAAGCTGCGCAAACGCAGCAGTCTCTCGACGAGGCGAATCGGAATCTGATCAGCGTGAAAGAGGCCACGGAAGCTCAGTTGGCCCAGCATCGCGAGACAATTGCTGGGCTGACTCGAGTCAAAAATGAAAAAGCAGTTTTGGAGGATACGCTGGCGCCTCTGCAGGCGGAGGTGGATGAACGAATCAGGGCGCGGGAGGTTTTGATTGCAGAGGTGGTACTGCTTCACAAGCTGGTGTCTGATCTTGCAATGCACAAAGAGCAACGAGCGGGGGAGGTCTCGGAGCTTGCGGCGAACCACGCTGAACTTCAGGATAAGATTGAAGGCCTGCAAATCGTGCATGGGTCTTTAGTCTCCGAGATTGAAAATTTGCATCGGGACGTCGCGCAACATGCCGCTGACAGGGAGCAGCTTAAAGCCGGACTGAGCGATCTTCACAACCAGATTGCGGCGACTGTTGCGGAGCGGCAACGCCTGCAAGAATCGATGGCAGAGGAACAGGCTCAGGTCAGCGATCTGCTGGCCCGCAAAGGATCCTTGGAACAGGTTGTTGGGGAGGCGGCTGACAAGCATAAAGCGTTGCATGCTGAGGTCGCCGCCCTCGAGGCTCGGTCTCAGGAATTGGCCGAGGCCGCGGAAAAGGCCGAGCAAGCCCGAATCGCCGAAGGGCTTCCGCTTTTATTTGGGACTGAACCTCACCGCATCGCCCCGGAATGGGATTCTTACCCGCTGGAAAGTGAATTTCACACAGATGAAGTGCTGGACGCGAAAATGGTGGCCAAACTTGTTTCCGTGCTGCCTGGTTTGGAAGGATGCCTGATCGTCAAAAATCATGGATCGGTTCTGGCGTCACAGATGCCGGAGCGGATCCATGCTCATCTGAAGGTACCTGATCGCAACTACCATCTTCTGTTCGATCGCCTTGAAAAGAAGGTCGATGAGTATAACCTCGAGCACGCGCACGTGGCGACATTCGATCTTGGCTCGGAGGCGCTGACGATCGCTCAATCGAGGCACGCCTTCGTCTTCGTAAACCACAGACAAACCAAGCTACGCCCGGGGATGCCTGGCAAATTGGCTTCGATCGTTTCGGAGGTTTCGAAGATGTATCCGGAGGAATCGTTAGGCAGTAGGCAGTAGGCAGTTGTTAGTTGTTAGTTGCCGGTGGTTAGTGGTCAGTGAAATCGGGTGCCTCAGATCCGGAGTCAGCCGCGAATCGCGTCAAAGTAAGTTGAACGGCGAACGCTACGTTTTTGCCGTCACGCTGGTGACCGTTCGTTTGGTTAGCTGATTTCCCCGTGTTTTCGGGCCGCGCACGGAAAAATCGCTGGCGGCAAAAGACTGCTCGTCGATCCGAGCGCCTTTCGCGTGCCGATATTTCAATCGGATCTCAGCGATCGGATGATCGACCAAAAGCCTTACCTCTGCGTTTTCCTGGGCGCAATTGTAGTCGCGGTTCATGATGGCCCCGCCGAACGCAAAACGCTTAACGAAAGTTGCTTTCGAGGTGCTGTAGACCAGCGTGAAAATTTTTTCACGATCGAAGATCCCAAAATAGGTGAGATTCTTGTCCACAAACAATTTATCCGGAGGGGGGACCATTTGATAACGCCCGGTGTTCCAGACCAGGAGCAAGCGGTCGAGTGGAGAACATCGAAATGCAGGTTCGGCTTTCACCTCGTGTCCGAGAAAGCCGCGCTCCCGATCGTAGGCAATCGCCAACTCTTCGGCCGTCAGTTCCCGGACGTCAATCTCTTCGGCCGTTGTCAATTGTGTCTTTCTCTTGTACTGCTTGCCGTACTTATCGATGAGTCGTTGAAGATACTCGATCGCATAGGTCGTCAGCGTCTTGAGCTGCTGTTCAACCTCTTTGAGCTCGAGATTGATTTTCAGTTTGTCTTCCTCATTTTTTTTCAGATCAAATTTGGAAATGCGTTTGATCTGAAGGCTCAAAAGCATCTCGACATCTTCCATGGTAATGTCGCGTGTAAGCCGGTTTCGGAACGGCTCCAGCCCTCTCAGAACTGCCCGCTGAACGCCCTCGTAGGTTTCACACTCTTCAATGCGTTTGTAGACACGATTTTCGATGAAGAGCTGGATTAACGATTTCCAATGGAAGTCGTCCCGAAGTTCGTTGCGCCGGATTTCGAGCTGCTGTTTCAGGAGGGAGATTAACTGGTCGGTATTAAATCGGATGACTTCTTCGACATCCATCTGTACCGGGCGCTCCCCTTTGATCACCACAAGATTGGAGTGAATGGTCACTTCGCATTGGGTGAAATGGTAGAGCGCAGCAATGGTCTTCTCCTGTTCCTCGCCGGGAGAAAGTGTCACGAGTATTTCCACCTGCGCAGCCGTAAAATCGCTGAGAGAACGAATTTTGATCCGCCGTTTTCGAGCCGCTTCTTCGATGGAAGCGATTACCGATTCAGTGGTGGTACTGAAGGGAATCTCGCTAATTACCAGCTTGTTACTTTCTCGTTTTACGATCCTGGCGCGCAACTTAATTTTGCCGTTGCCGCGGTCGTATTCGGTGGCGTCCATCAATCCACCTTGTGGGAAATCCGGAAGAAGTTTGAATCGTTTACCCCGGAGAATCGCGACCTGTGCCTTGAGCAATTCAATGAAATTATGCGGCAATACACGAGTTGATAACCCGACGGCAATGCCCTCGGAGCCTAACATTAGCAAGAGGGGGAGTTTGCTCGGCAGAATCAGCGGCTCGCGGTTTCTGCCGTCGTAACTTGGAATATAGGCGGTCAGTTTTGGATTGAAGATTTCAAGGCGCGCCAACTCCGTCAGCCGACACTCGATATATCGAGAAGCAGCAGGGGGGTCGCCGGTAAAGATGTTGCCGAAATTTCCCTGGCCTTCGATCAGGTAACTCTTGTTCGTCAGATTGACTAACGCTTCCTCAATGGATGCATCGCCATGCGGATGATATTGCATGGTGTGCCCGACGATATTGGCGACCTTGTTAAACCGGCCATCATCTTTTTCGTACAAAGCATGTAAGATCCTGCGCTGAACAGGCTTCAATCCATCTTCCAATTGGGGAATTGCTCGATCCCTGATTACATAGGAGGCGTACTGAAGGAAATTCTCATTAACAAGATCCTTCAGGGGATCCTCGGGCAGATGCAGTAATGCGGAGTCAAGGGACATGGGAGGGGAAAAGTAATCAGTTGTTAGTATCAGTATTCAGTAATTAGTTGTCGACGGCGGTCTCACCGTTTCCTGGCGCGTATCGGTCCCTGCACAGAGGGGCTTGTCATTCAGCCCGTTTGCTAGTCTTGCTGCCAACTGGCGACTCTTCTAGTCAGGTTCAACGACCAGGTGGCCCATGATGTATTCGCGACGTTGGGGCGTGTTCTTGCCCATGTAGAATTGGAGAAGAGGCTGGATGGTGTGTGCATCATCGACGCTGACGGTCGTGAGTTTCATGTCAGGCCCAATGAAGGCCTTGAATTCTGCCGGTGATATTTCGCCAAGGCCCTTAAACCGGGTCACCTCGGTGTTTCGCAGTTTCGCGATGGCGTCATCCCGTTCCGTTTCCGAGTAGCAATAAACCGTCGATCTCTTGTCGCGCACACGAAATAGTGGGGTCTCAAGGATATGCACAAATCCGCGAATGATAATGTCAGGAAAAAAGCGGAGGAAACAGGTGATCAAGAGGTTTCGGATGTGCAAACCATCCACGTCTGCGTCCGTCGCGATAATCACTTTGCCGTAGCGCAACCCCTGCACGGTCTCCTCGACGTTCAAGGTGCGCATGAGGTTAAAGATTTCATCGTTCTTATAGACGATCGTGCGATTCAAGTCCCAGACATTCAGAGGCTTTCCCTTGAGCGTAAATACGGCCTGTAGATCGGGGTTGCGACAGCTGGTAATCGACCCCGCAGCCGATTGACCTTCCGTGATAAAGATCATCGATTCGTTGCCGGTCTGCTTTTCGAGGTTCAAGTGGGTCTTGCAATCTTTAAGTTGCGGTATGCGGAGCGAGATCGCCGCGGTTCGCTCTCTGGCGAGTTTGCGGACGTCCTGAAGCTCTTTGTGCAGTCGCCGGGTCTCATTGACCTTGAGCAGCAACTGGTCGGAAACCTCAGGATTTCGATGCAGCAGGCCGATTGCCGTCTCGCGAACCTTGTTGACGAGATCGGCTCGGATCTCCGTGTTGCCGAGTTTGTTCTTGGTTTGCGACTCGAACACCGGATCCTGCAAGCGGATGGCGATGGCGCCGACCAGGCCTTCGCGGACGTCGTCCCCTTCAAATTTTGATTTCGAAAATTCGTTGATGGCTTTGAGCAGTCCTTCGCGGAAGGCGCTCAAATGCGTTCCGCCGTCCGAAGTATGCTGGCCGTTTACAAAGGAGTAGTGATCCTCCGATAGGCGGTTTGTGTGGGTAAACGCGATTTCGAGCATCTTTTCCCGGTGGTGGACAACCGGGTAAACAGCCTCCTCGCCCACATCCTCCTCCAGCAAGTCTTTCAAACCCTTCTCAGAAGAGTAGACGGTGCCGTTCCAGGCGATTTTCAAGCCGGCGTTGAGAAACGTGTAGAGCCGGATCCGCCGAATGATGTGCTCTTCGCGAAATCGAAAGCTTTTGAAAATCTTGGGATCGGGCTCGAAGATGATTTCCGTGCCGTCGGGTTCCACTTGCTTGCCTTTTTGTCGTGACTTGAGTTTCCCCCTTTCGAAGCCTGCGCGGAAATACTGGCCGTCCCGGTGACTGGACACCGAAAAACGGGAAGAAAGCGCATTGACGGCCTTTGTGCCAACCCCGTTCAGTCCAACACTGAATTGAAAGACGTCGTCATTGTATTTCGCACCGGTGTTGATCCGTGAAACGCAGTCGATCACTTTGCCGAGTGGAATGCCGCGACCGTAATCCCGGACACGAACCAGAGGGCCATCCATTGATACATCAATCTGGCGACCGAACCCCATGATGAACTCGTCGACAGAATTATCGATCACCTCCTTCAAAAGAATATAAATGCCATCATCGTGGTGTGTGCCATCCCCCAGGCGGCCGATATACATTCCGGTACGCGTCCGAATGTGCTCCAGAGAGGAGAGTGTCTTAATCTTGCTTTCGTCGTAATCGTGTTTTTTTTGGGACATGGCGGCGGAAACGGGTCGGCGGATCGGCGTATTGGCGGGTCGGCGTTTGTGGGAGCGGATCGATATATTGGCGTGCCAGATTAGAACGCGCGCGGTCGGCGATTGCAACTATCGCGAGGCACTCCGTCGCAGCTCCACGCCGGTCCGCCTAGACGTTTTTCCCACAAACGCCGATACGCGAGTACGCCGACCCGTTCTGCCTAATGGTGTGGCAGTTCTTGCATGCGCCGCCAAGCGGAGACGACCGCGGGGTCGCCGATGTATCGGACCAGCAGATCGCCAAGTTTTTCGGCGAGATCCAGGTCTTCCTTGGCAAAGAAATTGAAGCGTTCGATCGCTTTCTGGCACAGTGGCGGCGCGTTCTCAACATTGCCCTGGTCCATTTCAAACACTGCGCGATCGAGCGGCGCCATTTGCCGGCGCCAGTTGATCATCTCATCCACGTACTGATTGATGACATCTACGGCCTGTTTGGAATCGGTCACCGCGTTCGCTCGTTTCTCGACCACTCGAAGAATTGCGATATGCGAATCGATTACCCTGGCATAATCTTCGCAGACATCCGCAAAGATGGTGCTCGCGCCTACGAGCAGTACCGTCAGTGCCAGGAATCGTGAACGGATTGAGGTCAACATTGTGTCGCGCTTGTTCAGAACGTCTTTGCTCTAATGGTTACGACCTCCGTGAATTGGTTGTTTCTCTTCGCCATATCCCCTGTGATTTAAAATGAAAGTGCCGATAACTTCACGCCTTTTCCAGAATTACCTTTCCGGATGGCCATTTGGAAAGGTCTGTGGCTGCGGAACCCGGTTAGATCAGCGCAACGAATTTATGAGTTTTGCCAGCGATTGTATCTGCTCCAGACTATGTGCTGAGGAGAGCGCGATCCTCAGGCGAGCCGCACCCCGGGCGACCGTCGGATAGCGAATCGCGGGTAATAGAAAACCATTGTGGCAAAGAGCTTCCGCCAAACGCAGGGTCTGCCGTTCATCGCCGATCACCAAAGGTAAGATCGGACCAACTGGGTCTGGATTCTTTCCGGAAAAAGTCGTCAGGCTTTCGACGAGGAAACGAACGTTGCTTCGGAGCCGGGATCGCAGTGCATCTCCCTCGTCGGTACGAACGATCTCAAGCGCGGCGGATGCGGCTGCCGCAGAAGATGGCGGCAGAGCCGTCGAATAGATAAAGCTGCGCGCCCTGTTGACAAGCAGTTGGATCAGCGTTTTTGAACCGCAAATGAATCCACCGCTGGCGCCGAACGCCTTGCTGAGTGTGCCCATCTGAATATCGACCTGCCGCGTTAAACAGAGTTCAGCGACCCAGCCTGCACCGTGCGGGCCGATCACCCCGGTGGCGTGGGCTTCGTCTACGAGCAGCAGCGCTTGGAATTCCGCCTTCAGGTCCGCAATCGCGGCCAGATCTCCGACGTCGCCATCCATACTGAAAATGGATTCGGTTACGATGAGCGTTTTGCCACGAGGATAGGTTTGTTGGGCCCAGGTCAGGTGGTGCTTCAATTTCGCGGCGTCGTTATGGGGAAATACTCGCAGCAAGGCGCCCGAAAGTTTTGCACCGTCGATCAGGCAAGCGTGCGCCAGTTTATCCAGGATGACGACGTCGCCCGGACCGACCAGGCTGGGAATTGTGCCTATGGCTGCCGCAAAGCCGGAGCTGAACAAAAGCGCGCTCTGCGTGCCCTTGAACGCGGCAATTTCTTCTTCAAGTTTTGTGTGCGGGTGTTCTGTGCCGGTAATCAGCCGGGAAGCGCCGGAACCGGTGCCGAATCGGTCAATAGCGACTTTTGCGGCGGCCTTGACCGCAGTGTGTTGCGAGAGTCCCAAGTAATCATTGGCGGCGAAATTGACTAGAAATCGGTCACCGATTCGAACCACGGGCCCCTGAATTTCTTCGATGGTTCGGAGCTCCCGGAAAAGCGATTTCTGTCGAAGCCGGCTCAGCAGCTCGTCGTAGGGAAGCATTGATGGAAAGTTCCCTTTTTTTAATTTGTCTCCGTGTTCTTCAAAACGCGATCGAGCTCTGCGTCCCGTTCAGCGCCGAGCTTCAAGGCGCGGTAGTAATGGCGGCGGGCAAGTTCTATGGCAGGCGGTTGGCGTTCAAGGTAGAGGACCGCCAGGTTAAAGTGCGCCTCTGCGTATTGCTCATCCAAATCGATGGCTTTGCGCATCTCGTCTTCTGCGCCCTCCAACCAGCCACGCTTACGAATCAGGATGCCCAGATAGAGATGGGCTTTCGGATCGTGAGGATCGAGATAGACGGCCTGGCTAAGAGCCGCCAGCCCGGCATCAAGATCATTTTTTTGGTAATCGATGATACCGAGTGTCAACCATGCTTGCTGCGCAGTGGGATCGAGGAGGACCGCTTTCTTGAAGATGCTCTTCTGCATGCGGAATTTCGCCGAGTCGAAACTCTGCTGAGCCAAGGTTTGCCCAGGCCATTGGATGGGTGGGCGCGAGTTCGGTCATTTTTTGAAACTCGTTTTTGGCGTCTTCGAAGTTGTCGTTTCGAAAATCAGCAAGCCCTCTGGCTGCGGCGATCTTAGCATCCTCTGAAAGTGCCGGAAGTCCCTTTTCAGGGGGATCCGCGGCCGGAAGCAGCGATCCGCTCAAGGCGTTCACCGCAAGCCACAGAACAGAGACAGACCTCAGATAAGAAGCGCGTCGGCGGGTCGGCGTATCGGCGGGTCGGCGTTGGCAAGGTGTTGTCAACTTCGTGGAGATCTCCTGGTCACTATCGTTGTCTCGAAACGCAATCTTCTTTCCCGAACGCCGATACGCCGACCTGCCGATACGCTTCCCCAGACCGCCGATACGCCAACACGTTTCTTCACCTGTCTCTGCCCAATTCGCGTGCTCGCTCGGAGGCTGCTCGTACCGCGGACATGATGGTGTATCGCAGCCCGCGGGCTTCCAGAGTTTCGATCCCGGCCATCGTGGTTCCTCCCGGGCTGGCAACCATCTCTCTCAGTTCGGCCGGGTGAAGTTTCGTTTCGCGGATCATTTGGGCAGAACCGAGTACGGTCTGGATCGCAAGCTCGAAGGCGATTTCTCTTGGTAGACCCATCATCACCCCGCCGTCCGCGAGGGCTTCAACAAAGATAAAGACATACGCGGGGCCGCTACCGCTCAGACCGGTGACTGCGTTCAAAGATGTTTCGCGGACTCGAAATACCAAACCGACTGCGGCAAACATTTTGTCCGCCACCTCGGCGTCGGCAGCGGTTGCATGGTCGCCCAATGCGTAGGCAGTTGCCCCTTTTTTGACAAGTGAAGGAGTATTCGGCATTGCTCGAATGACCCGGGTACGGTGGCCGGCCGCGTCTTGCAACGCCTGAAGGGTGATTCCTGCGGCCACGGAAATTAAAAGCTTCCCGTCCAGGTCTTGCCGAACGTCGCGAAGGAGCTGGACCGAATCGGCTGGTTTTGTGCCGAGCACGATAGTGTCGGCTTGCTGAACCAGTCGCCTTGTCGAGGAGGCGAGAGAGAGACCATACAGGTCGACCTCCTCCTTAATGGTTTCCGGATGCCTGTTAATGACCAGAATCTGCTCGGGCTTGCAGGCCCCTGCCTGCAACATCCCTTGCACCAGGGCGGACGCCATTTTGCCGAAGCCTAGAAAGCCAAAAATCATGAGGAGCTAAAACTTTCGCTTCACTACGCGTTTCGCGGAAAGTCTGCAAGCCTTTGCGTCGGGAAGGGGAAGGCGGAATTCAGAACTCAGAACTCAGAAGTCAGGAGTTGCAGGAGTTCCAGAATGGACATGCGATCGCGCTTGGGCGCCCGGTTTGCGATTCAATCGGAGAAAGTTCTTGGCGATCGAAGTTTGAAAGCCGCGCAATTTATGGAGAATGTAACAGCAAGAGCGTGGCATCCATTCTGCAACTCCTGACTCCTGAGTTCTGATTCCTGATTCCTGATTCCCGCAGACTCGCGTTTAGGCCGGTTGAACAGTATACTATTCCGCAACGACGGGAATATTTGCATGCATGAGCGGGTCGCGGCTTCCAGCATAACCAAAAGACAACGCGCCAAGTGGAAGCGCCCGGTTTTGGTGGGCAGTTCTGGTTATGATAGCCGGGATGGGAGCCTATTTTGTTCGGCGTGGTCCCGATCCGATCGCGATTACCACCGAGAAGGCGGCTGTCCGGGATATTACCCAGCTGGTGTCGGCTACGGGCAAGGTCAGGCCGGAGGTTGAAGTGAAAATCTCTCCAGAGGTTGCGGGCGAAATCATTGAAATGCCAGTGATTGTCGGGCAACCGGTACACAAGGGTGATCTCCTGATAAAAATCAAGCCCAACAATTATATCGCTCGGGTGAAGCAAGCTGAGGCTTCCTTGAGCGCGGCCCAGGCGGATAGTTTGCAGCGGAAGGTCCAGATGCTAAACGACCAGCTTGACCTGCATCGGGCTCAGGAACTTTTCATCAAGAAGCTCCTGTCTGAAACCGAGTACAAGGCGGCGGAGACGAAGTCTGAGGTCTCCCAGGCATCGTACGCCTCCTCGTTGCATCAGATCGACGTGGCGAAGAGTAACCTCGACCAGAATGAAGACCTTTTGAGCAAATGCGTGATTTACTCGCCGATGGACGGCGTGATCAGCGTCTTGAGCAGTGAAATCGGTGAACGTGTAGTGGCGACTGGTGATTTCGCCGGAACCGAGGTCATGAGAGTGGCGAATTTCGGTTCGATGGAAGTCCGGGTTGACGTCAACGAGAACGATGTGGTGAATGTCGATGTCGGGGATGCCGCACGGATCAAGGTGGACGCCTATCCTGGCAGAGTGCTGACTGGCACCGTCAAAAGGATCGCGAGCACTGCGACCGTGAAGAACGAAGGAACTCAGCAGGAGGTCACGAATTTTGAGGTCCGGATCCGGGTGTCGGATCCGGCGGTGCAGATCCGTCCGGGGATGAGTGCGAGCGTCGATATCGAGACTAAGACGTCGCCTCACGTGGTTGCGGTGCCCATCCAATCGGTGACGGTCCGGAGCAGAGAGAGCGGAAAAACGGCTGAACAACTGAAACAAGATCGCGAGAAACAGACAGGTGCGAACTTGAGCGAGCTGGAGCGGCAAGCCAGAAGTGAGCTTCAACGAGTTGTCTTTCGGAAGGAGTGGGACAGGGTGAGGCTGGTTCCGGTTCAAACGGGAATCGCAGATAACAATTTCATTGAAATTCGCTCGGGGATTAAGGAGGGGGATGAGATCGTTTCGGGGTCTTACGTGGCAATCAGCAAAGATCTCAAAGATGGGTCCAAGGTCAAAATCGAGGTCCCGAAGGATGCGAAATGATTGTGAGAATGTGGGGGAGGGGCAGCTAATTCGCCTGAAAGGCGATCTGGTGATTCGAATTGAGCGGATTACCAAGGAATACGAGATGGGCCACACGACCATCCGGGCGTTGAGGGGTGTTGACCTTTCAATTCGTCGTAACGAGTACCTGGCTGTCATGGGGCCATCCGGAAGCGGCAAATCAACCTTGATGAACATGCTCGGGTGCCTCGACACACCGACGACCGGGCGATACGAGTTCACTGGAAGAGATGTAGCCGCAATGAGGGACGATGAGCTTGCGGAGATTCGCAATCGAGAGATCGGATTTGTTTTCCAGACTTTCAACCTGCTTCCACGTTCAACTGGTCTTGAAAACGTCGAACTTCCGTTGATCTACGCGAACGTGAACGCGGTGGAACGACGACTGCGAGCGGAACGAGCGTTGGAAGCCGTCGGCTTGGGCGATCGAATGTACCACAAACCAAACGAGTTATCCGGAGGCCAGCGCCAGCGGGTGGCGATCGCCCGAGCTTTGGTGAACGAGCCCTCGATCATCCTGGCGGACGAACCGACCGGAAATCTCGACTCGAGGACTGGCGAGGAGATTATGATACTGTTGGAGAATCTGTACGCGAGCGGCCACACGATTGTGGTCGTGACTCACGAAGAAAACATCGCGTGTAACGCCAGGAGAATTGTGCGCCTGAGAGATGGATTGATCGAAAGCGATGAAGAACCTGGCTGAATGGGCGGAGGGATTCCGCATCGCGGTTCGCCAGGTCGCGGCGAACCGGACCAGGTCGATACTTACCACATTGGGGGTGGCTATAGGCATCGTTGCTGTCACTTTGATGGGCACAGCGATCTCTGGCATCGATACAGGGTTTAATCGCAGTATGTCGGGATTTGGAGACGACGTACTCTACATCGAACAATGGCCATGGACGACGCTCGACGACTATTGGCAGTTTCGAAATCGTCCTGACATCAAACTATCAGGTGCGGAACGTCTGAACGAAATGATCGCGGCGAATCCGAGTTCCTTGTTGGAATTGGCGGTCGCGGCGCCGGCATCCGTCCAAACCCTCACTTTTGGAAAACGGCAGGTTTCCAACGTCTACACCATGGGAACGACGAATGAATATGCGTATCTCTCCGCGACGAACTGTCAAAAGGGCCGATTTATCGACGAGGCCGAGAGTCGGGGCGCTCGAAACGTCTGTGTGATAGGTCAAGATGTAGCGAGTGGACTCTTCAGTGGCGAAGATCCCATCGGCAAGACAATTCGGGTTCGCGATCAGGAGTATCGGGTCGTCGGAGTCTTTGCCAGGCAGGGATCATTCCTGGGCATTTTTAGCTGGGATTCGCAGGTAGTGATTCCTCTCATGTCGTACATCAGATATTTCAAGTCGAACCAGGAAAACGCGTCGATCAGAGTAAAGGTGAGAGTCAAAAATCGGATCGCTGAGGCGAGAGAAGAATTGCGAGGCGAATTTCGGCGTATTCGTGGACTTTGGCCTGAGCAACCGGACAATTTTGCCATTAACGAACAAAGCGCGCTTCGATCCTCGATCGAACCGGTCAAGATCGGCCTGGCGATCGCAGGCTTATTCATCACCGGTCTCGCACTTTTCGTTGGTGCTATCGGGATCATGAACATCACGTTTGTCAGCGTGAAGGAACGAACTCGGGAAATTGGAACTCGCAAAGCGCTTGGAGCGCGGCGCCGCACCATCCTGATCCAGTTTCTGATTGAGGCCGTTTCAATCAGCCTGATCGGGGGAACGGTCGGGCTTGCCCTGGCTTTTGGGCTATTTGTGTTGCTCGGCTCGGCATTCCCGGATTTCCCGATGCAATTTTCACCGATGTTGGTGGCGACCGCCCTCTGCATCTGTGTGATTACCGGGATTGTTTCCGGGTTCGCGCCGGCTTGGCAGGCATCTCGATTGAATCCGGTGGAGGCACTCCGATACGAATGACCATGAAGGCCTGGGAACTCGGCAAAATGGCTTGGAAGGCATTGGGCGCGAACAAGCTGCGCTCCAGCTCTGACGACCTCCGGAATCACTATTGGCATCTTTTCGATCATCAGCGTGATGACCGCGATTTCTGCTCTCCAGACGTCGATTGAGACGGGTCTGAGCTTCCTGGGTTCGAATACGTTTCAGTTTTCCAAGTACCCGAGCGGAATCAAGGTGTGGGGAGACGAGAAATATCGGAATCGGAGGAACATTGATTACCAGACTTACTTGAGATTCGCTCGATTGATGGCTGATGAGGTGAATGTGATCTGTCCGAAAGTCTGGGACGACAGTACGCAGGCGGTATTCGAGAACAAGAAGACCAATCCGAACATCGAGCTGTGCGGGACGACTCGGGATTTTCTGGCGGCCAATAACTTCAGAATCAGCGAAGGCCGCAATCTTTCGGCGGAAGACGTCGAATTTTCGCGGAGTGTTTGCGCAATCGGTCAGCAATTGGTTCAGCGGCTTTTCCCGCAAGGGCACGCGGTCGGAAGCGTGATCAGATTGAACGAGAAGAACTACGAAGTGATAGGGACCCTCGCGGAGAAAGGAAGCAATTTCGGAGGCAACGACGACAACATCGTCTTGATCCCGATCACGAAATTCTTCGAAAACTACGGGTCGCGTGAGCGATCGCTGAACATAGCCATTGAAGCTAAAAACCAGATAGTCTATGAGCGAACAATAGGAATTGCGATCGGTGCATTCCGCGTTGCCCGCGGCCTGCGTCCGGAGGATTTCAGCGACTTCGAGATCTACAGTAACGATTCTCTCTCGCGCGCTTTTCGCAGCATTGCAGCAACGGTTCGGGTTGGTGCGTTCATTATCAGCGCTATTGCGCTGGTAGCCGCCGGGATAGGCATCATGAACATCATGCTCGTCAGCGTAACAGAGCGGACTAAGGAGATCGGCATCCGAAAATCGTTAGGGGCACGTCAGAGCGACATCAGGATGCAGTTTCTTCTGGAAGCGCTTTTTCTGTCTTTGCTCGGTGCAACGGCAGGCGTCATGCTTGGCGTTCTGGCTGGAAACGGTTTAGCCATCTGGCTCCGGGCGGATGTCGTGTTTCCTTTTGGATGGGCGATCCTCGGAGTGCTGGTTTGCTCCGCGATCGGTGTGGGTTTCGGGTTGTATCCAGCCCACAAAGCCGCATCGCTCGACCCGATCGAGGCACTGCGGCACGAATAGGTCTTTAGATCTGGTACTCAATCCGGAGGTCCTTGATTTGTTGTTCCATCTCGGGCCAGAATTCCCAGTTATCGACAAAGCTCTTGATGGCGTTCTCGCCGCGAGTGTACGCCTGGAAGAAATCGTTGGGGGAAAACTGCTGTCCGGTCGAAACGTAGGGAGGCGTGAAACCGAGCATGGCGATCATCCAGTTGAATTGTTCCGAGTTGCCCGCCGTGAATGCCGCGACCTGGAATTCTCCGTTGATAGAGATGTCATATTCGCAGAGGATGTGGACCAGATCATGGCGGACCGTCAGGTCTTCAGAGATCCATCGCGGGTCGCCGGGGAGTGGCCATGCGAATTGCGTGTAGAAATCCCAGAATCCTTTCCCCAAAGAACCGGCCGGATAACCTTTCAACGCTTTGTAGCGTTCGAGTTCCTCGGGATTTCCCTCGGCATCTTTCAGCAGCTCAAGGAGTTCCTTATATTGACCATCGACATCCACTTTTGAATAGACTTCCGGCCCGAGCTTTCGCAGCGCGCAATATTCCATGTTTTTGCTGTGCTTCTGGCGAGCGCCGATAAAGTCCTCCAAAAGGTGCATGTTTTCGCCCATTGCCTCGATGAACCTCTCGGCGATATAAGTCTTGGCGTCGGAATACGGCCGGACGGCATATGGCATTAGCGCAATCAGCTGTGAAGCACGCTTGCGATTCTCCACATCAGGAATGATTTCCGCGATATCGCCGGGTTGCAGCAGGAGATTCTCGTCGGCGTCGCTAAGTTCCGAATGGTTTAAGATGTTGATTCGGATACCGTCAATCAGCGCGGTTTCGGCCGGGTCCGCAGGAGCAGTTCCGTGGAGAGTCGCGATGCTGGTCAAAGCGCCCAGGACCGCCTTTGATTGCTCAATCGTCCACGTTCGGGGTTTGATCATAAGCCAGCCAGGTGCGGTGCTACGAGCTGATTTACCAATCGGGATGTGGCCTGGAATTCGCCCTGTGTCGCCAAACGCGCGAACAAACCGAGTGCCTGTTTCAGTTCGTTTGTTTTTCGCAGATCCGCGTCCGGAAGTAAGCGGGCCAGTTGGCGACGTGCTAACGCTTCTTCATAGGGCATGCCCAGCCTTATCGAGGTGGCCAGACTCTTGATCGTCGCTTTCACAGCAGCCGGGCGATTACCGGAGAACTCGAGTTCGCGTCCGGTTAGTAGCAATGCCCGGGGTCGACCGATGCGGAAGACCCAGGAAAAGCCGCGCAGGGCTCGGCAAGCCTCCCTCACTTTCCAGGCAAAACCGGCTCGGATTGACTCGGGTCGATTGAGATCGCCCCAACCGTGCAAGTAGACTCCCGCGACCGCAGCGTACGCTTCAAGATTGTAGACGATCGTGGGTGTCACTTTCGTCATGAGCGCAAGCGCCAGATCCGCGAAGCTGCAGGCTTCCTCGGGATGACCAAGCAACTGTTCGAGGCTGGCAAGCAGCCCGAAAGCCATAATCTGGTCCGCCCCATAGATGTTCTGCCCGATGTGTCTGCGAAGCTCCACTTCAATTGCACCCGCAGACTCGAGATCGCCCAAATTCAGCAAACTCTCGATCTGATCGAGCAAACCCCATGCTTGAGCCTGCAGATCACCGGAGGCCAGACCCATTCGGGCCACCTGCTGACCGAGTAATACGCGTTCCGCGAACCGGCCTTGGTAATGAAGGCTCGTCGATAGAAGGCAGGTGCACTCGATCTCGCGGCGTCGGTCACCGACCACCTGGAAGCCTTTGATCGCGCGTCGGAAACCATTGTCCGTATCCCTCCATCGGGCTTCGCCGAGGTAGTACATGGAGGTCAACTCGAGCACTCGCGAGAGGTTTGCCTCCTGATTAAGCTCTTCGGCCACTTTGAGCGCTTTCCTGGCGCAGATCTTTGCTTGGAACCGTGCTGGAACCAGGCTGCTGGCGAGCGCCAGCGCGGCAAGCGCGCGGGCGTACTCTGCGGAGTTGTCCAGCGCTTCCGCGTGCCCAAGCATTTCAAGAGCAGCGTTCAGACTCGAACTCATGTTATTGGCAAAAAGATCCAGCAGGCTCAGCATCTCGTAAGCGGCCACCAACTCTCGGAGCCGATCCTGCTCATGCTCGCTCCGTTTCGTGTGCTGGACTGAAATCCCTTCGGCAACACGGGCCCGAATCTGGCGAACGAGGTCATGAGCAAGCTTCTCCTCAGGAACAGGATGGCCAAGGATTCGAGCCGCCTCATAAGCCGCCTTTCGGCTTTCATCGAGCCGACCTAAGCCCAGCAGGGCCTCCGCCCGCATCCGTTGTGATCTGCCCAGATTCAATTCGTCGTTCGGGCTGACCTGGTGAGGATCTGCCATCCGGATGGCGTTATCCAGAAAATCGAGTCCTTCCTGGTAAGCCCCCGTACGAACCGCCCATTGACCGGCGAAGCTGAAAAAGCCCGCGGCTTTCTCCTCGTTGCCCGCTTTAGCCCAGTGATAAGCGAGCAATGGCGCGACCGCTTCCGGATCAAGCGCGGCGTTGTTCTCCAGTGCGAGGGCGACCTTCTCATGCAATTTCTTCCGCTGAGACAAAAGCATTCGATCGTAAACAACCTCTTGGACAATGGCGTGACTAAACTTGTAAGTCTCGTCGTCATCCCGCGATAAAAGGCGCGCCTCTTCGAGTGTCCGCAGATAGCCTTCGATCTCCACCTTGCCATGCTCAATCGGATAGATGTCGCGAAGGAGCGAAATCGGGAATTTTTGCCCAATGACGCTCGCGACTTTCGCTGCGAATTGAACGAGTGAATCCAAACTGTCGACTCGACGGGCAATAATTCCTTGAATGCTGTCAGGGAATTTTACGGTTTCGAGCTGCAAACCGCCGGCTGCCTTGCATTGGTCTCCGTCGATAAAAACGAATCCATTTTCTCGGAGCGCGTAAGCGAGCTCCACGCTGAAGAACGGGTTTCCCTGAGATCTGGCGACAATCAGGTCTGCCACCGGCTTGCTCAGGCGCCGGACGCCGAGCCGCTGAGCAGCTAAAGTGACGGACTCTTCGGGTTCAAGCGGCTTTAGGACGAGCCGATGGGTCCCTGGCAGACCGAACTGTTCCCAGAGCGTTTGTTGCTTTCCATCGATGGGAGGACGGGAAGACAAAATCATCAAAAGCGGCTGGATAGTTTTGGCGATTGACATGGCAAGGGCCAGTGAAGCGGAATCCATCCAATGGCAATCTTCTAGAACGATTGCGAGTGGCTGCCTCTTGACTTCGCCATCCACGATGTGCGCAATGAGTTCCCTGGTGCTGTTCGCACGGCTTTTCCCTGTCATCTGCCCGGTGATGCTGTTATCCGGTATCCCAATCTCCAGAATGTCTTCAAGGAGAGGCGCAAGATGTTCCCAGGCCGCCCCCTGGCAAGTCGTCAGGAAATATTGGCGCCGCTGTTCCGGCGTTCCTGAGTCTGGAATCTTGAAAAGCGTTTCCAGAATGTCCTTCCAGACGAAGTAGGGCGTTGCGGCCTGGATCGCTTCGGCCGTGCCGCTGACCAGGCGGACACCGGCGAGTTCCACGGCTTGCGACCATTGCCGGATCAGGGTGGATTTCCCAATTCCGGCTTCACCCTCGACAAATCCAACGAAAGTCTCGCCGGCCTTTAACGCGTCGATCGCTTCAACCAACTTATTCAGTTCCGTATTTCGACCGATCAAAACGGCCGCCTTCTCCACTGCGCGCGAATCGCTGGACGGCTGGAAGGCAGGGACAGGCTGCGAGATCCCTTTAAGTCTCATCATCGGCAAAGCGGCAAATTGAATGCGAGAAGAGGAAGCCTTAAAGGCAGCCTGGTCGCAAAGAATCGCTCCCGAGGATCGCTCGGCGAGGCGCGCTGCCAGATTGACTACCGCGCCTATAATTGTGTACTCCCGCCGCTGGGCGCCTCCGATCGACCCACAGAAGGCGCGCCCGGTGGCGATCCCATAGTTGGCCTGGATCCCAGTCCTTTTCAAAGTCTCATGGATGGAAGTAGCAGCCCGGATTGCCCGATACGGGTCATCCTCGTGGCTCAACGGGGGAAGCCCGTAGGCCGCGATAAAATTCATTCCTTTTTCGTCCACCGTCCACTTATTAACGCTACCCTCGAAGCGATAGACAATTTTCTGCAAAGCAGTCGCAACTTCCTGTATCCGGGAGAGATCAGGACTCGCTTCGGAGACCTGGGGCAGGTTGATGAAAAGAATGGTGAGCGGCCTCAATTCTCCCAGCCAACTTTCCCCCGCTTCGTGCAGAACGTAGCGAACGGCGGCCGGAACATATTTTTCGATTCGGTCGCGTGCGACGCCGGCGCCCAGGACTTTTGGAAGGCTCTTGGGCGGCAGTGTCGCGCGGAGTCTACGAATTCGAACCAATCCAGAATCCAGAGCATCACCTTCGGCGCCGTTGTCCAGAGCCGCCCAGCAGTCTCCCGAAACCACAATTTCTCCGGGCTTCGCGCGGCTCTGTGCGATACCCATCTGCCGTAACGGTTCCCCGACCGGTATCAACTCCCACCGATTAAAAAGGCCGCCTACATAGTAAATGTGGGTCTCACCAAAGCCGATGCCAACCCGGACGGCCAGGCGACTTTCGGGTGAAGCGGCTGAGCCGCCGCGTTGAATCTCCTGGGCGCATTGAACCGCGCGGATAACGGCTTCCTGAATCTGTCCGAGCGTCTCGGCTTCCCACGCCACTACCAGCCCGTCTCCTGCCATTTTCAGCGTGTCTCCCCCGTGGTCAGAGATCAGATCGAGCAACCGGCCGAAATAGGAGTTCAAAATCGAAGTCAATTCCTCGGTCCCGGCGGGGCCTTTTCGTGCGAGCCTTTCGGTGAGGTCGGTGAAACCTGAAATGTCGGCGAAAAGGAGCGGGCCGCGAAAGACTTCATATCCAGGCTCAGGTGCAGCAGCCTCTCCAGGAACAAATCTTCGTAGAAGTCGTCTCGGGACGTAGCTGATCAGGGTTTCCAGGGGAACGGCCATAGGTTTGGCTTTGACTTTCGCGGACCAGGCTTCAATTCGACTCCCTTCTGGATGCGCGGATGAAGCAGTACATGATACCAGCTTGAGCTGCAAAATTCTAGTCGCAGTGGGTTCGGCGTTGCCACGAATCGCGTCGGATGAAGGG
This sequence comes from uncultured Verrucomicrobiae bacterium, assembly GCA_963846195.1. Classification (GTDB taxonomy): domain Bacteria; phylum Verrucomicrobiota; class Verrucomicrobiia; order Chthoniobacterales; family JAFAMB01; genus JAFAMB01. The sequence goes on along the minus strand of CAWJVG010000010.1, from coordinate 107,386 downwards.
GTTGTTAGGACGATTCTTCCCGAAACCGGCGGGGCAACAGGTTCCAAGCCTGGATTTCACCTCCATAAGCGCTAACTTATGCGAGGCGCTTCGATGGGTGAATGGCTTTTGTCCCGTAGGGACAGGCTGATAGTAGCCAGCCACGAAGTGCCTGGAGTCACGAGGAAAATAGCCTCGTCCCAGCGGGACGATTGAACTGATCTCGGCTTAGTGAGAGGAACTTCAGCAAAACATGTTTTAGCATGCGAAATGCCAGAAAATAATCCGGCCGTGGCCAACACCTTTTGCTCTCTCCTGGGACTGACAATGACTTCGACCGTCCCTCCGGGACGGGGGCCCCTCTGCATCGCTACCCAGGCACTTCGTGCCTGGCTACTATCATGCTGTCCCTCCGGGACAAAATACATTCGCTCGCCGAGGCTGAGCTTAAGTTAGCGCTTGTGGGGTTTCACCCCTGCGAACCACCCAATGAAACAGTTGGCCCTGCAGGAACGAAAGACTTTCGGAACACGAATTCCATGCAACCTGTGGGAGCAGTTGGCGGATGAAAACCGATCAAGTCGAATCCCAATTCCTTTAGAAAATAGGTGATCTCGGCTCGGTCGGCATACTCATATGGATAACCTCCAACCCAATCGACGACATCATGGTAAAAATCCATGCCCCGGTTCTTATTTTTCGGATTTTCACGGGTCACAATCCATTTGGCCAAATAGATCGACGGGTAGAAAAGCCAGATGAAAAAGCGCCGGCCGATGGCCGGGCTTTTGTTGTATAGAAATTTGATGCACTTCCAGGGTGCGCTTGACCAATGCCTTTGATAGATCGCCAACACCAGGTGGCCCTGTCCGGCAACGAGCGTGGCGGAGTTTCGGATCGCCTGGAGCATCGATCCCGTGTGGTGAAGGACTCCCCACGAGTGAACGATATCGAACTGTCCCTCCTTTGCCCGGCTATCGACCTGGAGTTTGCGGATCAATTCCGGGTCAAGGATCGATCCCTGAACTCGCCCGATCTGTTCGTCCGGAATCTCAGGAAAGAATGCCTTTCGGTTTTCACCCAGCACTTGCAAACAGCGGGCGTTGATATCGACTCCCAGGCACCGGGCACCGTTCGATGCGGCCGAAAGGAGACTCAGGCCTTGCCCAAATCCAATGTCGAGAAATGAGCGATTTTCCAGCGGAATTCCACTGAACAGTCGTTCAAAGTCCGATTTCGCCTGTCTGACCTTTTCGAGGTCGAGGGACTTCCTGGAGTAATCTTCCCAGTTTTGGCCGAAATCAAATTGAGTCGAGGGCCTGAGCGCGGAATTCATTCCTCGGAGTGGCGCGAAAGCAGTTTTCAGCCTAATTCGGTGATCCTTGCGCTGTCAAGGCACATAGCACCGTTGCTCGGCTCTTCGGCAGTTGACCGTATGTCTCAACAAGTTTATCAGCGGATGAATGCGTGTCCGGCGTGTATAATCCAAGGCACTTGCAAAGCTCGGACTCGAAAAACAGGATTCCTCTGGTTTCCGGGCTTTGTCTGTCCAGGTAACCCAGAGCGCGCAAGAGAAGGCTATAGATTTCCGGTGAGGGATGGTCCAGTTCGGTGACGTTTTCGACCAGTTCGACGAAATAAGAAGCCACAGATATTTTCAGATAATTCGTTCGGATGCCTTCGAACGTCGTCTTGATGGAAACTTCACGGAGTAAATGCAGCTCCGTCTTGCTTGAAAATGAAAATAACAGATCGCAAAGGAAGAATAGATCAAGTTTACCGGCAAATGCGCTCTTCTGCCGGAGGGCGCCCTTTGCAATGGTTTTGATTTTGCCGTGAAGATCCGTGAACCACGTCAGGATCAGGCTCGTGTCAGAATACCGGATGCGCCGTACCAGAATGCCGTTCACCGATTCGGCCATGCGCTCATTTTCTTGGTGGAGGAATGGAGAGCGCTAGATTATTGACCGCCAGCGCCGCTTCTTTGATTGCCTCGCTCATGGTAGGATGCGCGTGGACTGTTTTACCGACATCTTCGGCGCTGCCGCCGAACTCCATGACAGTCACAGCTTCCGGGATGAGCTCAGAGGCTCCGAAGCCGACAATCTGCGCTCCCAGCAGCCTGTCTGTCTTTGGGTCGGCCAGAATTTTCACGAAGCCTTGGCTCTGATCGTTGGCCAGGGCCCGGCCGTTAGCGACAAAAGGGAATTTGCCTACCTTGACGGCGATCCCTTTTTGTTTGGCTAGATCCTCCGTTAGGCCGACCCCTGCCACCTCCGGATTCGTGTAAATGACATTGGGGATCGCGTCGTAGTTCACGTGGCCGGCCTTTCCGGCAATCCGTTCGATGCACGCGACACCCTCATCCTCTCCTTTATGTGCGAGCATCGGCCCTTCAATGATATCTCCGATCGCATAGACACCGGAAATATTCGTACGGTACTGTTCGTCGACCGCGACGCGGCCGCGTTCGGTAGACTTGAGATCCAGATCCTTCGCGACCGCTCCATCAAAATACGGTTTGCGTCCGACCGCTACTAGAACCTTGTCGGCGCTAAACTGCAGGCGCTCCTGGGCCTTGTTCACGGCTTCGACGGTGGCTTTGCCGTTGGCGAGCCCAGCGGAGGTGACCGTTGTTTCAAGATGAAATTTCACGCCGTCGGCTTCCAGTGCCTTCTGCAGTGTTTGCGTCACATCCGGATCAAAAAAGGCGGCGATTCTCGGTAAGAACTCAATGACAGTGACGCTGGATCCCAGTCTTGCCCAGACCGAGCCCAGCTCCAGCCCGATCGAGCCTGCGCCAATCACCACCAGCTCGTTCGGCACGCGCTCAAAAGCAAGAGCTTCTTCGCTGGTCACAATCGTTTCCCGATCGATCGCGATATTCGGCAGCTCTGCCGGTACGCTTCCGGTAGCGAGCACAATGTGTTTGCCTTGAATCTCCTCCTGGTTTCCATCCTTTTTTGTCAGGACGATTTTCCCGGGAGCGACCACTTGTCCTACGCCGAAGAGTCGGGTGATCTTGTTTTTCTTCATCAGGAATTCGAGCCCCTGGGTGAGCTGCCGGACGACACCTTGTTTTCGCTTCATCATTTGGGCAAGATCGAAGCTGACATTCTCGAATTGGAGGCCGTGTCGAGCTGCCTGATGCCGAGCAAAATGAAAGTGATCTGATGACGACAGAAGTGCCTTGCTTGGAATGCAACCGATGTTGAGACAAGTGCCTCCCAAAACTTCCCGGTTGTCGATAATCGCTGTATTCAGGCCGAGTTGTGCAGCCCGAATCGCGCCGGTGTAACCGGCCGGGCCGCCGCCCAAAACAATGAGATCGAAAGACGACATGGCGATATGGTTGACCGAAACGTGAACATGATCAAGGAAGCGCGGCAGAAAGGTGTCCGCCGGCCGGAGGAAACGCCGACCCGCCGACCCGCCGATCCGTTTCCCAGGGTCGGCCGATCCGTTTGCCCAACGGTCACAATAGTGTTCTGTCTGTGCCTTGGTTCGTGTGCGTTGCGATCAAATGTGGAGCGAGTCGAAGGAGCGTCGAATTTGGACGAACGCATCTGGGAGAAGGTAAAGAAGGCAGATGTCGTCTATGTCGGCGAAACACATGATGACCCGGCTCATCATCGATACGAGCTGGATCTTGTTTGCGGCCTGCTGAAACGAAAGATGAAATTCGCGATCGGGTGGGAAATGTTCGATAAGACCCAGCAAGGTACTATGGACGCTTGGGCCTCCGGGGCGATCTCCCTCCAAGCGTTCTTGGCAAAGACTGATTTCCAGAAGCACTGGGGAACTTATTCGCCGGCGTACGCGCAGATTTTGCAAATCGCCGGGAATGCGAGCCTTCCGAATCTCGCACTCAACGCGCCTCCTGAACTGCCTCGAAAGATTGCTCGGAGAGAACCATTGACGGGGAATGAGAAAGCGATGATTCCGACTGGGTTCGTTGCCACTCAACAAGCCTATCGGAATTTTGTGGCCATGATGGGCGATCATCCGGGGATGCACGAAACGGACCAGCGACTTTTTTTTGACGCGCAAAATGTTTGGGACCAGACGATGGCCAGCACCATTTTAGAGTTCAAGATTCGGACCCCGAAAACGTTGCTGGTGGTCTTTACCGGCCGTGGCCACGTTTCCGGGTATGGCATTCCGTTTTACGTGAGAGAGAAAGCAAAGTTGAAACAGCTTATTCTACTACCAGCCGTGGGAAACGGTTCGGCGTATCGGGGAACGTAGCAGGGATTCGTCGATGGTTGCGCCACATCCTTTTACTTCAATCCAACGCCGACCCGTCTTCTCTACTGTCCAGCGTTGGTAAAGCTGTGCAAATCATAGAGCCGACCCCACGGGCCTTCGGCGGCCAGCCGGCAGGTTCGTTCCCATTCTTTTTCGGAGTCGGGGTAGTTTGTTTGTTCGAGGGGTCCCCAGTACAGGTAGTCGGCGCCCAGTTCTTTAGCAATATTTTGCCAGCCGGGCTCTGAATTCATCAGCACCAAAAGTTTCACCTCGATTGGCTGATAATCGAGCCCGTGGCTCCAGAGGTGTCCCGGAAACCCCATGATAACCCGATGCCCGCTGACCAAGACCGGGTGATTGTAGGTCGGAAAGGTGGCGAAAACCGTGCCCGCGGGGAATGGCCGGGTTACATCTGCTACCTGCTGCCATTCGCTTGCACTGCCAATCCCATACCCTTCGGGATTCGCACAGATTCCACCCACTAAAGAGATAAAACCGGAAAAGAACAGCCCGAAAATGATCGGGGCCCGCACGAGAGGATGCCATTTCACTAAGAATGCTTCCCAGAGACAAAACATCATCACCAGATAGGCCCAGAAAAAGAGCTTGGTATTGTCCCACTCCCAAGGAGCGAATTTAATCAGACCACAGATGATAAAGACCACTGCTGCTGGGAAGAATAGTAACCGAATTCGCTGCTTTGCGTCTCGTGCAAGGGGTTTGGCGGGCATCAGGAGATAGGCCAGCAACGCCAAAGAAGCGGGCAGAAACAGGCCAAAATTCTGGAGCCAGAACCACCAGGGCGCCTCGTTCGGGCCGGTCATCCAGTCCAGCTTCCAGCCGATCGCACCAGCTTTTTCGAAGCCAGTGACAACGTACACGCAGAATGTGGCAGGAATGAGTGAGAGCAGAATCAATCGAAGGAAATGGCCGCGCCAGTTTGGATCTCCAAACAGAAACCACCAAAGCAGCAGGAATGACAGAAAGAGAAACGTGTGCAGATGGAAAAGCGGCATCGTGCAGTAGAGAAGCCATTCGGCCCAAGCGGGCATCCCTTTTTCTTGCCGTCTGTCCAGTAGCGTGGTTCTCCAATGATGCAGTAGCAACAAGCCGGCCGGCACGGCATAAAGCAAACCTCGCTGCGTCACGAACATGGCGAGCGGGATGGATTTCCACGCCACATCGGCCTGGTAATCCTTCAGAGCAAAAGATTGAAAGAAATGAAAACCAGCGAGCCCCCCGTTGAACAAAAACGCAGCGATTCCGAACGAGCGATTAAAAAGGAACAGTGCTCGAAGTGTTATCAAGGAGCCGATCAACCCCAGAAGAATAATGCCCAGTTTAGGCTCGATTCCGACCAGTTTCAGTTCGGCGTTGAATACATTCAAACCGATCGGATATCGCAATTTGTCGAAAGCAAAGATTGGATTTTCAGGCCAAAAATGCGGTCCGCTTGCCAGATAGTTGATTTGCGTCAGATGCAGGCAAATATCGCCGAGATTATTGGGGGAAATTACCCGAACCTCGTCTTTTGCCACAAAGATGACCTGACCGAACTCTCGCACGGCGAAAACGAGAAAAAAGATAGAGATGGCAAACGCGACAAATTGGCGGCGATCAGGCGGGTCAATCCGAATTCCGCCGCGCCGCAGGAACAACGGCGTTCCGGCCAGAATCAAAGCGAGTAAAAGCGCAACAATGGAGGTCGAGGTGGTCAGTTCAAGGGATGAGTAGCCAAAGAATATCCCAAGGAGGGTCGAAATAGCGATCCAGCAGAGAACGGCGAGCGATAAATTCATTCCTGCGATTGACCTGGCTCGAACTCCGGTTGCCGCTCTGGAAAAACGTCTTTGAAAGCGTCGTAGCGAAAATAGGCGCGACATTCATCCATTCCATCGCGCAGGAGAAAGCCCGTTTTGAAATATCGGTCTTTCAATCGCTTTTCCAGTTCGCTTGCTTTGTCGGCATCGACGGCAATAAAATCGGAATCGATTTTTTCCGGCCAACTATCTTTCGCGGTGTAATACCCGATGTTGGGATAATCACCTAGAACCCACGGAATCGGGAAATAGCTGGACAAGAGAACGACCCCTGACATTTCGTGCCCTGACGCCGGATCCTTGGCGCCTTTCTCCAGAATTGGATCGACGAACTTGTGGTAGTCGCGAAGGGTCTGGACATACACATACCGCTCTTTTGGACTGTCGTAGTTGACCAGGTTCAAGTCGTACGATTTCCATGCTCCGTGAGCGAAAAGCGGCAAGCTGACGAGCACTGCTAACAGACGGTTCAATCGTTGTGCGAAGAATTCGATCAGGGCGCCTCCGAGAAACAAGAAAGGCCAGATGATCGAAATCACGCACCAGGGAGTTTTGTATGGAACGATGCTGTACGCAAAAAGGACGCCAAGGCTGTAGATTGCCAGGTATCGAAGCGCGGGCTGGCCGCCGAAGATGAATCGTACGGAAAATAGTAAACCGGCCAGGGCAAACCACTCGTAGTCCAACATCAGGCGAACCCAATACCAATTCAGTTTCAGGTTCGAAAACCCACCGAGAACCGGCACCTTTGACAGAACCGGTGGAATCAGCGGGAAAAGATCGAAGACCGGCTTGCCGTGTCCAGCCGCATCGATCCCAGTTTTGGCCCATGGAAGAAACGCCTCATAGAGTCCCGCCAATCCGTGCCAGTTTCGGAAGTTTCCCGAATAGAAAAAGATGATCGACGTCACGCCTACCAGGATTGCCCCGGCGATCTGTTTGCCGGGAAGTTTCCCAGTCGGTAGATGCAAGGGCGGCTGCTTGCTCAAACGGTTCCAAATCAGTGCGAGACAGCCGGCGGCCGCAAACGATGCGACGTGAATGATATAGGTTTCCTTGGTCAGGATTATCCCCGTCAGTCCCAGGATAAACCCCCAGAAATATCGTGATTCTCTCGAGGTCGAGATCCCGAGAATTCCCCAAAAAGTCACAATGAGAAACAGGACCATCCAGGACTCGTGAATAGAATAGCGATCGTAAAAGATGAAACCGGGAGAAATCGCCATTCCGAGCGCAGCCATATAGCACACCGTCCGACTGAAGAATGGTCGAAAGAGGAACATCCAAAAAATGGCAGCTAAACTTGCAAGAACGACCGGAAGCCGCAAGGCCCAGAGATTACGGCCGAATAGTTTTAACGAAGCATAAAGAACATAGAAATGAAGTGGTCCATGGTAATTGGTGGGGTCATAGGCGTAATACCCGGTTTTCGTCATCTGATCGCAGAACCAGCCGTTGATCCCTTCGTCGAAATGCGGGGGTTTGATGTCCAGATACGTAAATCGAGCGAGCGCTGCGAACAGCAGGATCAACGCTGGAAATAGAAGTTGACGTTTCGGCATTCTAAGCCTTTAGGGGAGAGGCGCAGATATATATGCGAAGAACGCGACATGTCCAACCAGATTCGACCTCTTCTCTCATTAGTCATTCCCGCGTACAATGAGGCGAAACGGTTGCCTGCCACTCTTCAACGGATCCAGGAACATCGGCGTGCCTGGAATTTTTCAAACGAGATCATCGTTGTCGTCGAACCGAGTGAAGACGAGACGCTCGCCGTAGCTGAAAACGCAGCCAGATCTGCTTCCCAGCTCCTGGTCTTCACCCATCACGAAAGACGCGGAAAAGGCTTTGCGGTTCGCAGCGGCATGCTGCGCGCGCGCGGTGATTTCGTCTTTTTCACGGATGCGGATCTGAGCACCCCGCTGGAGGACCTGGACGCCAGCCTTCAGCGATTCAGGAAAGATCGATCCGTTGATGTGATCGTTGGTAGCCGCCAGCACCCGGAAACTCGCATTCTTCTGCACCAGAACCTCAGCAGGGAGTGGATGGGGAAAATCTTTAATCGCATCGCGCAAAAGATGACCGGGTTGCGTATCCGCGATACCCAATGTGGATTTAAGGGATTTCGCCATCGCGCCGCCAACGAGATCTTTGGGCGGCAGCGAATCGACGGATTTTCCTTTGATGTCGAGGTCTTGTTGTTAGCTCAGGCAATGGGCTTTTTCACAGTTGAGGTGCCGGTCCACTGGACAAACTCGCCGACATCGCGTGTACGCGTTTTGCACGACAGCCTGGGAATGCTTTGTGATCTCTTCCGGGTCTGTCGTTTGGTGAAGAAGACTTTGCGCGAGTTTCCGTATCGTTCTTCCTCACATGGCTGGAGTGAGTAGCGCGAAGACCTTCTTGGTATTGGTCGTGGCGACAAGTCGGTAACGGCTTTGGACAAATTTAGTCATCTGCGCGGCCCAATGTGAGAAGCGTGAATCGTCGGTACCGTTGATCTTCCAGTCATCGATGATCACCACAGCCGGGCGATATCGTCGGATTTTGGCGATTTCGGCCTGCTGCCAATCTGGGGCGTGGACGACGTCATCGACGAACAAGTCAGTTTGATAGGTGGGACGCGCAGTGATGAAGTTGACACCCGGCAGATAAGGGTAACAGGCGACATAGTCTTTCTTCGTGCTATTCAATACGGTGGCTGAAAAGAGAGTGTTCACTTCTTCGTACTCTCCTTGATTGAGGATTACGTCGACCCCGTTGGCGCCACGGAATTCGGTGTGTCGATTCGTCCGGATTGAAAAGGTGCCGCCGTACGGATTCGGCAGGGTGAGCGCAAGATAAGCCATACTCACGAGCGCAATCGCGATCGCAAAGGAAATCGAGATACGATCTCTTCCTAAGCTCGACCAGAGCAGCCAACCCGCGCATGTCAAAGCTACAAGCCCGCCATTCATGAATTCAATCAAATGCGGGAGATCCGGGCGAAATAGAAAGAATTGAGGGAATGCTGTTAGACACCCGGCCAGTAATGCGGAGAATAACAGCCAGCGGTCGATAGCGATTCGTTTGGAGAGGCAAAGGAAAAGACCTGCCAGCAGTAAGCCGCCGATCAGAAGCGCTGGAGTGTAGGTTTGAAACGCGAGCAGCCGTTTCTCGATAGTCGGCGATTTCATAAATATTTCGCGGATAGAACGTCGCTGAAGAAAAACGGGGGATTTGGAGACCGTTAAGGCGTGATTTTGATCGCCGGCCGCCGAGTCGGTGGGGACATTAACAAGACCTGTTGGAAGCTCATTTCCGGCAGGTATTGGCGTTTTGTGCGGGAGTCTCGGGCTGACGATCAGGTTTGCCACGCTAAAGTACTGGTTTACGAATGCCGGTAAGAAATGTCGGTGGTAGGCATCGTAAATAAAGGGCAAATGCATGGCTACGACACCAAGCAGCAGGTTACTTGCGGCGACCAGATTGAAGCCGAGTCGACGATTCAGCAAGAGCGCGTGGAGCAAAAGAACGCAGAACCAAACCACGCTAAAAAAAATTCCGAGATCGATGCGAATCAGATAAGTGGTGCCGAGCAGGACGCCGGAGCCGAGACTCAGGAGAAGCTTTCGTTGGCTGGTCAGGAAGAGGGTAATCGCGAAGAGATTGCAGAGCACCAGGAAGGGAATGTAAGCCTTGAAATATTGGCCGTTGACCGAGATCACGATCAATCCCTGGATGAATGCGATCCAGACCGGAGCGTCCAGCCGCCGAAGCAGAAAGAAAGCAATGAGGCCGGAACCAGTTGAGATGGTATAGAAATAAACTCGCATCAGGAGCAGATGGGTGCCGAAAACCCTGAATAGAGCGCTGACCGGATAAAACCAAAGCACGTTGTACCCGGGTGACACGTCTCGGAACGGGCGCTCGCCATGCATCAAACGTTGGCTGATTAACGCGACGTTCCCTTCGTCTGCGAGATTCAAGCCAAATCGAAAAATCAGGCTATAGTAGAGGATCGCAAACAAGACAAGAGCCGAGGCTGCGATGAGGCTGTTCCTTCCTCGATTCAGTGCATCCATCTCAAATTTTAGAATCGTTCCGTGAGTGTCCTCTCCGCAAAATATCTGCGGTTCCAGGACACGTCACCGGGTCAGGCGCCTGTACTTTTGATTTTCGAGTGAAATGATGTAACGCTTGGGAACGTAAGCATGACGAGAATAATCGACCCCAATACGACGATGGCGGAGCTTCTTCAGGAGTATCCAGGTGCTCAACGGGCTCTTTTCCGGGCCTATCACATCGGCGGTTGCGCCAGTTGCGGCTTTAGCCCGAATGAAACTCTGGCAGCTGTCTGCGCCCGCAATGACAATCTTCCGGTGGAGGATGTTGCCGCTACCATTTTGGCAGCGCATGAGGCGGATCAAAAAACGCAGATTTTGCCGGCAGAAGTTGCTGCACGGCTGCGATCGGGTGAGCAGATTCCATTGATCGATGTCCGGAGTCGGGAAGAATGGGACGCCGTTCACATCGATGGCGCCACTTTTTTCACTCAAGAGCTGATGCAGGAGATCATGTCCGAGTGGCCAAAAGATCGTGAAATCATTTTTGTTTGCCATCACGGCGTCCGGAGTTTGGATGCAGCCTCTTACTTCGAGGGTCACGGTTTTGAACATGTCCGTTCCATGAAGGGCGGCATCGACGCCTGGAGCGTAGAAGTTAATCCGGAGCTGTCCCGATACCATATGGAGTAAATGAATGAATCCAGCAGACGATTTTAGCAACAGGATTGAAGAAGCGATCAAGCACCCGAAAAATCTGGGTGAACTTGACGGCGCCGACGCTGTGGGCACCGTTGGGAGCGAAGATTGCGGGGATATGTTGCGCATGTGGGTCAAATTTAAAGAGGTGGACGGGAAGCGCGTCATCGACAAAGCGACATTCCAGACGTTTGGCTGCGGAACAGCGATCGCCGTCGCCAGCGTCGCGACGGAACTGATTTCCGGCAAGACGGTTGAAGAAGCCCTCACGATGAGCGGCGAAGATTTATCGGCGCCCCTTGGTTCGTTGCCGCCCTTAAAAATCCATTGCGCGCAGCTCGTTGAGGAAGCGCTTCGGTCGGCTTTAGCGCCTGATGCACAAGCCCCCAGGGAGAAAAATGCCGTCGCCCCGACGTTGCTGCAACGGATGCAGTCGCCGTCGCAGGAAAAGAGAAAAGTAATTTTAGGACCTTCAGATGAGTAATAATCACGAAATCGAGTTGAAGCGGGATTGCGAAGCAATCCAGATTCCGGCTGGACTGAAAACGACGATTCCAGCGGGGACCAAGGTCATTATCACGCAGAGTCTCGGGGGAAGCTATACGATCGCGTGCGACTACGGGTTGTTCCGAATCAGCGAAGAAAATGCTGCCGCCCTCGGCCTTGAGCCTCGGGGTTTAGAGGAAAAGGTTGAAAGAGCGGACGAACATGTCGACGAGGAAAGTGTTTGGGAGCAGCTTCGCACGGTGTACGATCCGGAGATTCCGGTGAACATCGTGGACTTGGGCCTGGTGTACGATTGCCAGGTGCTGACGGTTCCTGCCACCGGCACAAAGGTGGAAGTGAAGATGACGCTTACCGCTCCAGGTTGTGGGATGGGTCCGGCGATTGCTCAGGACGCAAGATCCAAGATCCTGACCATTCCCGGTGTTGACGAAGCAGACGTCGAATTGGTTTGGGATCCCCCATGGAACCAGCACATGATCAGCGAAGCCGGCAAAATGAAGCTGGGGCTGATTTGAATTTGATTTCGGCGGGGCGAACGGCGGTTCGCGGCTTCGGCGGAGCCCGGTGAATACTCACCGGCGTGGTATATGCGCTCCGCAAATCCAAAGTTGATTTTTTCCAACTCCGGCTTACTATCCGGCCTTTCACTTCGGGGAGAGTTTTTATGTCACAGCATCGCAGTCTAAAAGGCGCAAGCACGATTACCACGAAACGAAATGTGCTGAAGCGATTTGAGCGGGTGGAATTATTGAAAAAACGAGGGTTGTTCAAACCGGGCGATAAAGTCATCGGTCTCCCGAAGACCAAGCCGGATGCTTAGCCTGGTATCGTGCGGTTGAATCGCTTCTTAGCTCTGGCAGGGATCTCTTCACGCCGGGGAGCTGAAGAGTATATACGTCACGGCCGCGTCACGGTGAATGGCGAACTCAGTACCGAGTTGGCGACACAAGTGACCCCTTCCGACCACGTCAGGGTGGACGGGAAAATTGTGCGGACCCAGGAATTTATCTATGTCCTGCTGAACAAGCCCGCAGACTTTCTAACAACTCGGTCCGATGAACGTGCCCGAAAAACCATCTATGACCTGCTTCCCGGCGATCTGCCGAATCTCGCTCACGTTGGGCGTCTGGATAAGGAATCCGAGGGCTTGCTTCTCCTGACGAATGACGGTGATCTCGCTTTTCGAGTCACCCATCCGAAATTCAAATTGGAAAAGGAGTACCTGGTTACGCTTGATCGGGAATTTCAGGCAGAAGACTCTCTGAAAACGAAGAAGGGTGTCTATCTCTCGGAGGGCCGTGCGCGCTTTGAATCGATCGTCAAAATCAATCCGCGTCAGGTGCGGGTTGTGCTCACGCAAGGATTGAAGCGACAGGTTCGCCGGGTCTTTGCGGCGCTTGATTACAAAGTGAAACGCTTGCAGCGAGTTCGAATCGGACCGCTCACGGACGAAGGGCTTCGGTCGGGCGAAGTACGATTGTTGAGCAAGAACGAAGTCGATTCGCTCGCGAAGCGTCGTCCGCCGGGGAAGAAGTTGTCAGTTACCGGTGCCGGTATCAGCGGGGGTACCAGAATCGGTAAAAAAAGGATCCCGCGCGATGCTTGAATTGAGTTCCAACAATCGGCGGCGAAAGGTCGCAATGACGAAATCGGTTGAGGACTCCGCGGGGACGAGCTCATAGGGCGGACGGCGAAACCAGGTCATTTGGCGCTTCGCATAGTTTCGCGTTTGTTGCTTGATCGCATCTTTGCAGCTTGAAATGTCGATCGTTCCGGCCAGCAGCGAACGGATCTGTTGAAATCCGATGGCTTGAGCGGCAGTCGACCCAATTGCCTCCACGGCAGCAACTTCAGCAACAACGCCGTGTTCGAACATGGCGTCCACCCGCTGGCTGATTTTCGCGATTAAAACTGCGCGAGGTTGCTCGAGGACGATGCGGGCAATTGCCGGATCCGGGGCGGTTCTCACCGAAAAGCTGGAAAATGGTTTCCCGGACAAAAGACATACTTCCAACGCGCGAATGATTCGGCGACGATTTTGCCGGTCGATGCGCTTGGACGCCACCGTGTCGCGGGCCGTCAAATCTCGAAGCAAATCTGCGGTTGATAGACGATCAAGCTCCGCCCGGAGCGCGAGATCCGCCGCAGGCAACTGAGGAAGCCCCTCTTCGAGTGCCTGAAGGTAGAAGCCTGTGCCTCCGACAACCAGCGGTGTGATTCCCTGTTGATTCAATACGGCGATCGTCTGGCGTGCGAGAAGGGCGTATTTGTGGGCGTCACACAGCTCAGTAAGCGGGAGAACCCCAACAAGATGGTGACGAATAGCCATTAACTGCGATGGAGTTGGCTTTCCGGTCAGGATGTCAAGGCCTCGGTAGATCTGGAACGCGTCTGCGCCAACAATTTCAGTCTGCAGCTCCTGAGCGACGCGGAGCGCGAGCTCGGTTTTACCCACGGCCGTCGGACCGGCCAGCACCATGTATTTCAATTTGTCCATGGAATGCAAAAACCCGCGCTCTGTTCGAGAACGCGGGTCATGCGGAGCTTCGAAGACTTTGCTCAGATCAGGCTGCTCGCTCCATATCCGGAGTTTTGGCGCCGCTCACGACCAACTTGCGGCCGAGAAACTCTTTGTCATGAAGTTCCTGAACAGCGCGTCGAGCTTCCTCGATGGTTGTCATCTGAACAAAGGCAAAGCCCTTAGAACGTTGTGTGTACTTGTGACAGACGACCTCGGCATTTTTAACTTGGCCTACCCCATTAAATAGTTCGAAAAGGTCGCTTTCCGTGGCATCGAATGACAGGTTACCCACGTACAGCTTCGGGGAGGTAACCTCCACCAGCTCGGGTTTCCGGCTAATCTTCTCTCTTCGTTGTTGTCGTCGTCGTCGGCGCGCTGGGAGCCGGCTTTTCTCCAGTTTTTGGAGGTTCTTCGGCAGTACCCGAAAAAAACGCGACGATTTGCTGCCAGAAAGTAGGTTTGGGTTTCGGAGTGACTGGAGTAGCTCCTCGGGTTGGTCGTCTGCGACGCCCCCGATGAGATCGTCGTCCTGAGTAATTCGTTGATTGAGATTTCATTTGGACAGAATTCTGAAGTTCATCAGGCGAAGGACATGCATTACGCACACTGAGAAAGAACAGTTTGGGCTGAAGTTAACCCTTAAAACCCAAGGCCTTCACCGCAACTTCCGGGAGCGCTCGAGCACCTCGGAAGGTGAGCACCAGTTTTCGGCCATCCCATGAACAGTCTACCGAAGTTTCCTGGACATTAAGGAAGAGCCTGAGACGATGCAGTGAATCCCAATCAGATTCGGGGCCCACGACATCCTCAAGCCCGGGATCTCCCGTGTTACAGGACCTATATACTCGACGGTTTCTGATCCGGCAACCCTTTTAGTGTAACGAAGCGTCCCGCTTCGCCTTTTTTCATTAAAAGCAATAAAGCCAGGAAAGCGGGACACTGGCTTGTTTGGGAGGCAAAGCGGGACGCTTTGCCTACTACGCCTGTCTTCCACAGCAGTTTTTATATTTCTTTCCGCTGCCACATGGACAAGGATCGTTGCGCCCTACTTTGGGAGCTTCTCTTCGCGCGGCCGGTATGACCAACTCGAGTTCATCGCCGTTATTATCGCCATGCCCTTCGCGCGCCAATCCGAGATTCTCTCGTCGTGGAAATGGACCCGCTGGAGCTCGCGCCGGTCCGGACTCGGGGCGCTGAGGAGCGTTGAAAGGGAGGGAGGATAAAAATTGCTCGAATGCCATCAAATTGGTGGTGCTTCGGAACAGATTGGATAAGACCTCGTTCTTAATGCTCGCCATCAGTTGGCTGAACATATCGTAGGCTTCGGTCTTATATTCGACCAATGGGTCCTTTTGGCCGTAACTTCGCAAATAAATTCCCTCCCGGAGGCCGTCCATTGCGTACAGGTGCTCCTGCCAGAGTCGATCGATTGCGTTGAGAATGATATAGCGCTCAAGACCGGCGACCGCTTCCGATTCCTCGTGGCTGACTTTCCGCTCGTAGGATTGCTTGATGCGGTCGACGAGGTACTTCGCGTTTTCTTCGGCTGTCCTGGTGTCAAACTGTGCTGAACTCCGGCTGAGAGCCAGAGGAAAGGTTGTGTTGATCCACTGCAGCATGCCGTCGTAGTCCGGATCGCTGCCGTCAGGCGCCTGCAAATATTCCTGGACCCTGAGCGGAATAACCTCATCGACAATCTCAAAGATCAATTTGCGCGGTTCGTTGGTTTCGAGCGTCTCATTTCGCAGCGCATAAACCACCTCGCGCTGTTTGTTCATGACATCGTCAAAATCCAATGTCCGTTTGCGGATCAAATAGTTGCGTTGCTCGACCCGTTTTTGGGCCGTTTCGACGCTCTTGTTGAGCCAGGGGTGCTCAAGTTCTTCGCCGTCTTTCAGTCCGAAGCGCTCCATCATCGATGTCATCTTTTCAGAGGCACCAAAATTGCGCATCAAATCGTCTTCGAAGCTGACGTAAAAGCGAGAAGAACCCGGATCACCTTGACGAGCGCAACGTCCTCGAAGCTGACGATCAACCCGCCGTGACTCGTGGCGCTCTGTCCCGAGGACGTGAAGTCCGCCGAGATCGGGAACACCATCGCCCAGTTTAATGTCTGTTCCGCGGCCGGCCATGTTGGTGGAAATCGTGACGGTACCGCGTTGCCCTGCACGGGCCACAATCTCGGCTTCCTGCCGGTGATATTTTGCGTTGAGCACATTGTGGGGAATCTTTTCCCTTTTCAACATCCGGCTTAAGAGTTCTGATGCCTCGACGCTGGCGGTGCCCACGAGGACCGGTTGGCCTTTCGCATAGCAGCCTTTGATTTCGTCCACGGCAGAACTGTATTTTTCCCGGCGCGTCTTGTAGATGCGGTCGTTGTTGTCCTGCCGAATCACCGGACGATTCGTCGGGATGACGGCAACGTCCAGTTTGTAGATGTCATGGAATTCGTTGGCCTCTGTCTCCGCAGTGCCCGTCATCCCGGCTAACTTGTGATAGAGGCGGAAATAGTTCTGAATCGTGATGGTGGCGAGCGTCTGAGTTTCGCGGTCAATCTGAACTCCTTCTTTTGCCTCAACGGCTTGGTGCAAACCATCGCTCCAACGACGGCCGGGCATCTTTCGTCCAGTGTGCTCATCGACGATAATGACTTTGTTCTCTTCAATGACGTAATCGACATCCTTCTCGAACAGGCAATAAGCGCGGAGAAGTTGAGCGATATTGTGAATACGTTCTGCCTGGCTGTCGCAATACTCTTGCCGCTTCTTTTTGGCCTCGTCCTTCTCTGTCGGATTCAGGTTCAGGTCCAAATCGATCTCGGTGAACTCGGTAATGAGATCGGGCAAAACGAACGCGTTCGGATCGTCCGGGTTCAGGTAGGAACGGCCCATCTCGGAGAGGTCTGAATCCTGATGCCGCTCATCGATCGTAAAATAAAGTTCCTCTTTCAAGGCGACCAATTCCTCTTTCCGGGAGTCCTGGTAAAAGGAAAGCTCCGACTTATCGATGGCTTTGCGGTTCTCCGGCTCTTCCATCATTCGCAGGAGCCCTTTATTGCGGGGCTGGCCTAGCTTCACCTTAAAGAGAAGTCTTCCTGCTTCATCGGCTTGACCCTTTTCCAGCAATTCTTTGGCCTCGGAAACTAATCGGTTGCACAACATCGTCTGTTTGCGCACCAACTGTTCGACGAGCGGCTTAAACTTGTCGTACTGGTGAGAAGAGACTGTCGCAGGTCCGCTGATAATAAGTGGCGTCCGTGCCTCATCGATAAGGATGGAATCAACTTCATCGACAATGGCATAGTAGTAACCCCGCTGGACTTGCTGCTCCTTGGTGGTCGCCATACCGTTGTCACGCAGGTAATCGAATCCGAACTCGCTGTTGGTTCCGTAAGTGACATCGCAATCGTATTGCTCCTTGCGCACGGAAGGCGATTGATCGTGTTGGATACACCCGACGGTGAGTCCGAGCATTTTGTAGATTTCACCCATCCACTCCGCGTCACGGCGAGCAAGGTAGTCGTTTACGGTCACGAGATGAACGCCGCGCCCGGTGAGCGCATTCAGGTAAATCGGACAGGTTGCAACCAGAGTTTTGCCCTCACCAGTCGCCATCTCGGCAATTTTGCCTTCGTGCAGGACAATTCCACCAATGAGCTGAACATCGAAATGAATCATGTTCCAGACGATCTGCTGGTCACAGACAAGAATCGATTTCCCACAGAGCCGGCGTGCCACATTCTTTACGAGGGCGAACGCCTCGGGCAGAATCGCATGCAGTCGGCGAGCGAGTTCCTCTGGATCGTCGATGTTCGCGAGATCCTTCTTCCATTGAGCCGTCTTCTCCGGCAGTTGATCTTCCGTGAGCGCCTGAAATCCCTGCTCGAACTGATTGATCTTTTCGACAAGCGGTCGAATTCGTTTGATCTCCCGCTGGTTCTTTGAGCCCAGAACCTTCCGTAAAATCCAGCTAACCATAAAAAGCTTTCTACTTGCTGCCGGGTCGGTCCACCGGGATAGCTATGAGTTCTGGCGGAAGCTTGTCAGGTTCGAACGTCTCAACATGCAGCTTTACCAGGCTCACAAATTTACATCCAAAATCCGGTGTTCGGTCCCCGCTCCGGTCGACCATACAACCAACTGCGACGACCTTGCCGCCCAAACTTTTAACAATCTCGATAGTCTCCTGAACTTTCGTGCCTCGGGTGACGACATCTTCGGCCACAATGAATCGTTCGCCAGGCGCAACTTTAAATCCCCTTCGCAACACCAATTTTCCATCCTGTTTCTCGGCAAATATATGGCGCTTGCCGAGGTTTCGGCCAATTTCTTGTCCAACGATAATGCCGCCCATGGCCGGTGAAATCACCGCATCGCACGTCACATCGGCGAGTTTCGCAGCGAGGTCCGCGCAGATTTGCGCTGCGATTTCGGTGTGCTGCAGGACCAGGGCACACTGAAAATATTGCCGGCTGTGCAGGCCGGAACTTAGAACGAAATGACCGTGCAACAATGCGCCGGTTTTCTCGAATATTTCTAAAATTGTCTGAGCCACGTCTGTCTAAAAAGGTTTTAAGGCAATCGCCTCGATTTCTACGTTAGCACCCTTCGGCAGAGCTGCGACTTGGATTGTTGAGCGGGCAGGGGGATCGCTCGGGAAGAACTTCGCGTATGCCGTGTTCATTTCGCCGAAATCGGCCAGATCAGTCATGAACACGGTTGTTTTGACCACATGCTCCATCCCAAGACCCTGGGTGTGAAGGACCGCAGCGAGATTTTTCAAGACCTGCGCAGTCTGACTGGAAATGTCCCCGTCGATCAAGGTTCCCGTCGCGGGTTCCAGCGGAATCTGTCCAGAACAAAACACAAACGAACCGGCTAAAATGGCCTGTGAGTAAGGGCCGACAGCGGTGGGAGCTTCGGCTGTCGAAATCACCGTCTTCATGAGAAGCGATGAAGGGTATCCATGCGCGGTGGGGTGTCAACCCCCTTCTCCAATCGTAATCGAACTCGAACTCGTCCTCGGTTTTTTCCTTCACACACAACCTGGGTTCTCGGACGACTCTACCGCTTTCGGAAAAAATCGAGGACGAGTTCGAGTTCGATTACGAATTGGAGAAGGGGCTTAGCCCGCATATTGCATGGGTTTCCAGTTTTGAGCATTTGTCCTGATGACGAATCGTGTGCGGCCGCGGAGCCAGACTAATAGGACGATTTGGGGTGGTTTTTCAAACGCTGGAAGACACCGCGGGCATGGCCTCCATTTTTTAGCGGGTGCCGGGGCCAGCACCGTCGCAGTGTTAGCCATAGAAACAAGCCAAGCAGAACTTGAAGAGGTGCTTGAGCGGGAAGGCGCTGGAGAACCAGATTCGCACCCGCCTGGTGTTTCGGGTGATCACCGCGCCGATCTTCAGCAACTTGAGCCGGATGGTGCCCACCTGAGCACGAGCTAATTCCGTGGATTTGAGGCCAAGCCGACGCAATGCTTCCAATAAAACGTAGGCGCAACTGGAGAGCAGCAACCGGAACTGGTTGGGCCACCAGTAGTGACAGCTGGTCCGATCGCTGAAGAGTCCGAGCTGTTGTTCCTTAATGCGGTTTTCCATCTCACCTCGAGCACAGTAGATCTGGTCATAGATCCTTTGTGCGCTCCCGATCAGGTCGGTGACCACAAAGCGAGGGTTGGCTCCTTGGGCGGAGTGCTCGGCTTTGGCAATAATCCATCGCTTCTTATCCCAACTGCCGGCCCGATACTTGAAGCGTTTAAAGAGGCGGACTTTTTCGCCACTTTTGCCATGTTTACGTTCGGCGCGCTGCCCCAGCTTGGCACTCAGAGCCTTGAGCCGCTCATTCTTGGCGATGCCGACGATGTAATCGACTTGGTGAGCCTCACACCAACGCAGCATTTTCCAGCGACAGAACCCGCTATCGGCACGCAGGATAATTTTAACTTCAGGCCAGCGTTCTCTGAGCGCACTGACTAACTTGGCTAAGATCGCCCATGCGTGTTTGGCTGGATCGATGTTACTGGACCGAAGGTAGCTGACCAGCAACTGTTCTCCGCAAAAGACGTAGAGCGGCAAGAAGCAATAATCGTAGTAGTAACCATGGAAGGCTCGGCCCACCTGCATGCCATGCACCCGATCATCGGTGCAATCAAAATCCAGGATTAGTTCTTTGGGCGGCGCAGAAAAACTCTTCACGAATTGTTCGAACAACACTTGATGAATCAGCCATGCTTCCTTTCGCCCAGCCCGGTTCTCCAACCGGCATAAGGTTGAACAGCTTCCTAACTGCTCAGCTCGATCCGTGGCGGTCTGCCAGAGCACATCGTGGCGTAGAGAATCGTGATCATTGAGGTCCTCGTATCCCAGCGCTAAGCCATAGATGCGCTGTCGCAGAAGACTTTCCTGAGAATGTTGAATCAAGAGCGGGTTTCGTCGGTCGGGCAAAATCCGGTCCAACCGTTTCGTAAAACCCAGCCAGCGATCCACCTGACGCAGCAGCATCACACCCCCGTCACTACTGACTTGCCCACCCGCAAAATTTGCCTCGATTTTTCTTCGACCTAAGCCTGGAAATTCGAATCCAAGTTGGTTATCTTGTTCCACTAGCGAAGCCTCCTGTTAAGTTTGGATTTAAGCACCTCAACCATAACAAGTTACTTAAAAGGCTTCGCTACTTTTTTGCTCAAAACGATGCAAAATTGGGGTTAAAGCCAATAGCACCGGCAACCTCCCTACGGCCGCAGTGACTTCAGTTTTTCGGTCAAAACAGCGACTTGCTGTTTTAGCTCCTTGAGTTCTCGGGAGATTTTCGGAAGGCGTCTGATCTGAAGCTGCTGCTCGAGAAATCGCAGTTTGGGTTCTGCCGGAGAACCGATGATGATGCTCTTCGGACGAACATCACTCGTGATTCCGGCCTGTGGATGCACCAGGGCATCGTCCCCGATTGTCAAGTGATCCGGGAGCCCGGCCTGGCCGCCGACCACTGCGCGGTGGCCGACCTTTGAACTGCCGCCCAGGCCGACCTGCGCGACGATGAGACAGTTGGTACCGATTGTCACGTTGTGGCCGACCTGGACCAAGTTGTCCAATTTAGATCCTCGACCTATGCGGGTTTCTCCCAGACTGCCGCGATCGATGCACGTGCCGGCGCCGATCTCGACTTCATCCTCGATCACCACGTTGCCGATGGAATTGATTCGAACAAGTTCGGTATTAAAGCTGCGGACTTCGCCCGTCGCGCGGGCGGATTCGATACTGCCCGGTTCCGGCGTCACATACGCAAAACCGTCCCCGCCGATTGCCGCATTCGGTTGAATGATCACCCGGTTCCCAATCTGGCAACGATCGCCGATCGTCACGCCAGCGTGCAGCAGAGTCTGTTCACCGATCGTCACGTCTGCCCCGATACTGACATGAGCCACGAGCCGGCAATGGTCCGCAATTTTACTGTTGGGACCTACCCAGCAGAATGGTCCGATCGAAACGTTTTGACCAATGGTTGCGCTCGAGTCAATTACGGCGCTCGGATGCATACCGGGAGCCACGTGGACCGGGCGATCGAAGAGTTCCAACAGCCTCGCGAGAACCAGCCTTGGACGTTTCACTACGATTTGGTTCGGCGTGAGACGAACTTCAACTTCCTCCGGAAGCACTGCGTTTGAAATCTTGCCGGAGGCCAGGAGGGATGCGGCGCCCGGTGAAAGCACCAGAGCAAGGTCGGTATCGTCCTGTACCAGAGCGGGATGGATGACGCGTTTTATCCGGACAGAGGCGTCGCCGAACAATTGGCCGCCGACATAGGAAGCGATTTCACCCAGGGTTTTCATAGGGTGTCCACTAATTCGAGTTCGTTTTCAGAACCGTCAAGGATTACAGAGGAGAATTTCAGGAATCGAGAGTCAGAACTCTGGAGTTACAGGAGTTCAGGAGTTCCTGGAGTTCAGGTCGAGAATTACGGCCTTGGAAGTCGAGCTTTCGTCTTAGGATTTTCGACGAAAACTGGACTTCTTTCGAATTCTGCAACTCCTGTAACTCCTGACTCCTGAGTTCTGACTTCTAACTTCCGACTCCTGACTTACTTGAACACCAATTGCCAGGTGTCGTTTCTTCCCGGTAGCAGATGCCGGGTCTCGGCCTCGCTGGTTGCCGTTTGAGCTCGGAAAACCGCTCCCCTGTTTCCGCTGGATGCGCCGATGATCTCCAAACGGAACGATTTTCCCGTTCTACCGACGACGGCAATCGCGTAACGGTTCTGCTCGATTGAGAATCTCCCAAGTGGAGCGCCATCTAGTTGAAGATCGACGGCATTGCCGCGTTGTGACTCGTCCTCGGCTACCCAGATGGTGAAGACGGCGGCTTTACCAGCGCCAAAGTCGGCGACCAATTGCTTCATGAAGGGCTGAACATCTGGATTGACGTACCCTTCGCGGAGCGCGCGTTCAGCTTCCTGGAATGACGGACCACTCAGTTCGCGGCGAGCATCTCTCCAGAGAGCAGTGGCAAGTCGGGCATCGATCTGATTCGCGTTCAGCAGATTCTTTTCGATAACCGTTGTTTCAGGGTCGATGTCCTGGGAGGTGAGCTCCAAGAGTTTGTGAGCCGGATCGACATCGTCAATTCCAGCCTCGATTGAGAGAACGACCACAACGACGATCAGTGCTGCGCCCGCGATGATCGCCAAGGCAAAAGCGAAAGAACGAACCCAGGATCTCGCAACTCGGGGCAAATCCGGTCCCTTGCGCGCCAACTTGGATTTTCTCGCGTCTCTCGGCCTCGTTGCTGTCCGGAAGTGAGAAAGGAATCCGGACCGGTTCCGGTGAGAAGAGGAGGAACGAGCCATAATCCACACGCGAGCTTGTCAGCCGGCCTGGGCGGTTTTTGCAAGCTCGAGGATGGCGTCAAATTGCACTTTCGTCAGAGGCATGACGGATAATCGGGGATTTCTTAGCAACGGCATGTCGGACAGTTTGGGCTCTCGCTTGATCTGATCAACCTTTACCGGCGGTTCGACCGGTTTCACCGCCGTCAATTCGACGGCCGACCAGTCACCTTCGGCCGCGGTGGGATCGCGGAAGGCCTCTTTTGTCACCTTCGCAATTCCAACAACCGCCTTGCCGTTGACGCTGTGATAATACAACACCGGGTCTTCGAGCTTCATGGAGCGCAGGTTATTTCTCGCCTGGAAATTTCGCACGCCGGTCCAATCTGTCTTCCCGTCCGCGGCGAACTGTTCCCAGGAATAAGCGGTTGGCTCCTGCTTCACCATCCAGTATTGCGACATGACGCAGCGATAGCACTTAGACGCGCAACGTTCAACGTTCAACGTTTGGCGTTCGACGTTCGCGTTCATCGGGGCTCAGGGCGCACCGTCGTAAGCAACGTCGCTTTGCCTCTTAATGGCCGAGCAAACCGAGACGGTTTGCTTACCTGCGCCGAACGCAGGTGGAGGGCCCCGTTACCGATGTCCTGACCCAAAGTGTTACCTATGTCCTGACTGCTCCCCTGCGCCCGCTGAACGCCGAACGCTGAACGCCGAACGCTGAACGCTGAACGCTGAACGCTGAACGCTGAACGCTGAACGCCAAACGTTCTTGTCTTTCTTGAGCCGACGGTTTATCCGCGAGTGGATGCCCGGTCTGTTTTTCACATTTGAAGGCGGCGAAGCGTGTGGGAAATCGACGCAGGTTGGGCGATTGGTGCGGCGGCTTGAAAAACGGGGTCGAACGGTACTGGCCGTTCATGAACCTGGGTTTACGGAGATTGGATCAGCGATTCGACAACTTCTTCTCTACGCCAAAGCGGGAGACTCGATGCAGAGCGAAACGGAATTGCTGCTTTTCGCGGCCAGTCGCGCCCAATTGATTGGGGAGACCATCCGGCCCGCGCTCGAGAAAGGATCGGTTGTCGTATCGGACCGGTTTTATGATTCGACCACTGTTTATCAAGGAATTGGCCGAGGGTTAGATCTGACGTTTATCGAATCGCTCAATGAATTCGTCGCCGAAAGATGCAAGCCGGATCGGACGTTTCTCCTGGACCTCGATGTTTCAGCCTCACGTGCGCGCCAATTGCGACGGGTCCGTCCAGTCGGTCGGCAGGATCGAATGGAACGCCTCTCGGACGAGTTTTTCGAACAGGTTCGGCGGGGATATCTGAAAATCGCCCGGGCGGAGCCAGACCGGGTAAAGATTATTGACGCTTCAGGGACCGAGGACCAGGTGGAAGAAGCGATCTGGAATGAAATTGATGGCCTTCTCATTTGAACAGGCCTTAGGGTATCTCCGCGAGGCGAACGCACAGGGCCGCCTCGCGCATTCGTTTCTTTTCTCGGGACCTGAGGGGAGCGGAAAACGCCGTTTGGCGGCTGAAGTTTTTCGCTCCGTCAACGGCAATTTGACAGATGCGGCCGACTTTCACGGCATCGAGCCCGAATCCAGGTCCAGGAAAATTCTCGTCGAACAGATTCGGGAGCTGGAAGCCTCACTCAGGATGCACGCCACCCGGGCTAAAGTTAAATTTGGGGTGGTGTACGAAGCGGACCGACTAATGCCGCAGGCCGCGAATGCCTTTTTGAAAACCTTGGAGGAGCCACCGGATCATTCGGTGCTCATCCTGGTAACGGCGCTTCCTGAGGCGTTGCTCGATACGATCCGCTCTCGTTGTATTGAGGTCTCATTGCGCGCTCCCAACGCGAGAAGTCTGACGGTCGAAGAGGCTGAGTTGGTGGGAGAACTCTTTCGGATGGTTGAGGCCGAAGGATTTTCCGTCGGGACGGCTCTCAGATTTTCCCGTGTGTTTCTCGGCATTCTGGGAAAAGTCCGTGAAAAAATCGAAACGGAGCACAGCGACTTGCTGACCAAAGATCAAGCGGTTTACAAGCAAACGACAGACGGTCGTTGGCTGAAAGAAAGGGAGGAACGCCTGTCCGCGTTGACCGAAAGCCGGTACGTTAAGGCGCGGGCAAGCCTGATTTTGAAGTTGGTCGAATCCCTCGGGGACGCGTTACGCACCAAGCATGAGAGCCCGTTTCTGGACCTGGCCAACTACCGTGGGTCCGTCGTGGCGTTGGCGGGGCGCCTTTCGAGCTTCGAACTGTTACGGCGGCTTGATGCTCTGCAATCCCTGGTCGATTCTCTTTCTTGGAATGTCCAGGAAGCGCTTGCGATCGAAGTCGCCTTCCTCAAGGCGTTTGGCCCAGCCGCGGAGAAACCCAACGGATCCCTTGCAGTGGACCGCACGGCTCAATAATAATGGAGTGTTTCGCCATGCAACTTTTCTTACTACGCCACGCCGAGGCTGAACCGGACGCCGTCAGCGATGCGAAGCGGGCTCTGACTGCCAAAGGCGCGAAACAAGCAGAGACCATTGGCAAGTTTTGTCTCGAGCATGGGTTTGTTCCAGAGATGATTCTATCAAGTCCTCTCACGCGAGCGGTGGAAACAGCGAGACTCGTTGCGCGCGAGCTCAATCTATCGAAGTTCGTGCAGGTCGAGGAATTTTTGCGAGCGGGCATGACCACAGAGCGCGCTTTGTCCGGTCTTCGGGAGTCTTTGGTCGGCCTGACGAAGCGGGAGAAGTCCTCAGAGGGCGCGAGCATCATGTTAGTGGGCCACGAGCCAGATTTCAGCGACTTTGCTGGAGTATTGATTGGAGGCAGGTCTGAGAGCGTGCACTTTCGAAAGGCGACACTCATGGGTATTACTCTCCCAGAATTGAAACCGGGAGCTGGAACGATCGAGTTTCTCCTCCCGGTGAGATGCGTCTGAAGACGTTCAAAGTTCAACGTCACTGAAAACTGACCACTGATACTGGCACTGACAGCACGGCCAACTCGTGATACGATCCGCGGATGGGAATTTCACCCGCAGGTTTTGCGATGAGCGAACTCAGTAAAGTCGTCCAACGTTGCAATCCGGACTTCGACGGCGGGCGCGCGATCACATGGCAGGTTGCGGGCCCGGTATCGGAAAGCTGGCAGCAGTGGATGAAGCTCTTATTTGAGCCACTCCTCCTTCCGCATCTTTTCAGAGTCCTGGATTTTTCGGCGCACCAATCAGCGAAAGAGATCATTCTGCTTGATGCGGAGTTGGACCGAAGCTTGCGACCGTGGCCGCGGCAGCACAGCATTGAGGCCGGGCGACTGCTGATTCAGCAAAGCACGCCCCGCGGTGAACGACTGATGGCCAAACTGCAGGACGCGATTCAAACGGGCACCGCCTTTGGGCATTTCGCAACCTTGTATGGCGTCCGATGCGGGGCATTTTCAATTCCTGGTCGGACCGCGATCCTTGGTTACCTGGTGCAGGAGCTCGCGGTCGGTGTGCCTGACGAGGCGGGCCGATCAAAACTGCTGGAAGCCTCCGTGGGATCAGTGAACGAATTCTTGCGTATATCCTCAAACGGGAAGACCGAGGGTTTGCGTTTCCATGGCTGAAACAGTTGTTGAAACGAAGGTCGAGACGTCACTCGGGATTCCGTGGAATGTGGTGGTGCACGATGATCCCGTCAATCTGATGAGCTACGTTACGATGGTTTTCCAGCGGGTATTTGGGTTCTCAAAGCAGAAGGCGCAACATCACATGTTGGAGGTCCATCACAAAGGGCGCTCGATTGTCTGGACCGGTGCGCGTGAACGGGCGGAGTTTTATGTCCAGCAGTTGCACGGGTATTTGTTACTTGCGACGCTGGAGAGAACGGAATGACATGTTGATTCGCCGACTCAAAGAGCACTCGATCGAGCTGATCGATATTGAGCCGATTGAAGCGGAATTGCTCCGACAAGTTCCTGATGTGTGCGAAACCGGAGGGGACAGTCGATCCGAAGCACGGCTGTTCAGCAGCCCTGCCGACCCCAGCGAAAGTCAATTTCTGAGCGATTGGGCTGAATACGTACGGCCCGAACTCCGGCATCTGTTTCTTTCGGCCAGGAATACGGTTAAGGAGGATCTGCAGAAATTGTCGGATTTTCCCGGTCGCCTCGGCCGGCTCATAGTTCCGCGAGCGCACAGCGAAGCCTGGCTGAACGCCTTGAATCAAGCTCGATTGATCCTGGCGACGAAGTTTAATTTCAGCGACCGGGAACTTTCCATGCACGAAGCTCCGAAATGGTTTTCCCGGCGCGACCTGGTCCTGCAGCAAATTAACTTCTATGCGGAAATCCAGGAGCGGATCATCGACGCGGTCGAGGATGAATGAAAGCGCTGCATTTCGAAGTCCGAACGGGCAATTCCGATCTTGAAGCGCCAAGGCGACCGGCTAGGCTTTCGATATGAGCAAACCCGTTGTCGAAGTGCAGGTTCGCGCTGTGATTCCCACGAGCGGTGGCTGCGCGGTCTTTATTGGCAACGAGCAAAAGATTTTTGTGATCTATGTGGATCAGAGCGTAGGTGCGGCGATCACCATGTTTATGCGGGGGACGCAAAAAGAACGGCCGCTCACGCACGATCTGCTTGCCCATATATTGAGGGCGCTTGGCGCGAAGGTCGAACGGGTAATCGTGAACGATCTGAAACGTGGGACCTATTTTGCCAGGCTGATCCTCAGCGCGGAAAATGAGCTCCAACAGAAAAAGATCGTCGAGATTGATGCGCGACCGAGTGACTGTATCGCGATGGCAACCCAGCAAACCGCTCCAATCTATGTGAGTCGTGAGGTTTGGGACGAAGTGGAGGACATGAGCGAGGTCCTTCGGAAAATGGAAGAGGAGAGTTCTCAGTCTGAAGAAACGGATGAGGAAGAGTGAGAGAAACGCGCGGCGGCGGGTTTCGTCCAGTTTTTCGCAGCTCCTGATTGAATTTGAAGCTGTGTCACATAGTGTGCGTCGCAATGACTGAAACATGGGACATTCCTTCCGCGATAGCCCTCTACAATATCGATCGTTGGGGTAGCGGGTATTTTAATATTAACGCGGCCGGGAATGTCCAAGTAATGCCAACACAGGCATACGGTCAGGCGATCGACCTGATGGATATCGTCCAAGAGGCGCGGAATCGAGGGATGGCTTTCCCTCTCGTTGTCCGATTCCAGGATCTCCTGAGGCACAGAGTCGAAACCATTAATCGCGCCTTTCAGTCAGCGATCTCAGAAGCAAACTATCAAAATGGTTACAAGGGAGTTTTCCCGATCAAAGTCAACCAGCTTCGGGAAGTGGTCGAAGAGATCATGGATGCAGGCCGGCCATTCAATTTTGGTCTCGAGGCAGGCAGCAAACCGGAGTTAATCGCCGCGTTAGCCGTTCACCGTGATCCCGAAGGCCTGATCATCTGCAACGGGTACAAGGATCCGACGTTCATTAAGAATGCTTTGCTAGGCCGCAAGCTCGGCAAACAAGTGATCATGGTGGTGGAGAAACTGGAAGAGGTTCGGCAGATCCTGCAGGTCTCCAGAGAGATGAGTGCGATGCCACTGATCGGTCTGCGCGTTCGTCTCCAATCGAAAGGATCGGGAAAGTGGGCAACGAGCGGAGGAGAAAATGCGAAGTTCGGCCTCTCGACGGCCGATCTGATTGCAGCCAGCAATTACTTGAAGAGTGAGGAGATGGCCGAGGCTCTCGTGCTGGTGCATTTCCACGTTGGCTCTCAAGTGACTGACATCGGTGTGATCAAGCGTGCCGTGCGAGAGGCGGCTCGCTTTTATGCGAAACTGTTAAAGATGGGTCATCCAATGCAATTCATCGATGTGGGCGGTGGATTGGGAGTCGACTATGATGGTTCAAGGACCGCGTCCGACAGTTCCATGAATTACACGCTGCACGAGTACGCCAGAGACGTCGTTTATAACATCATCGACGTCTGCGATTCGGAAAAAGTGCCGCATCCTATCATCGTCAGCGAAGGGGGACGCGCAATCGTCGCTCATCATTCCGTGCTAGTAGTCGAGGCTTTCGGCTCGATCGAGAAGGTGGGTGCCGACCTGTCTCTGGAGAGAAGGGACACAGATCCGAAACTGTTTGATGAAATGGTCGAAACCCAGAAAGGGTTGACAAAGCAGAATCGCATGGAGGTATTGCACGATTCGCAGCAGATCAAGGAGCAATGCCAGTCGATGTTCGAGCTCGGTTTGCTGGACCTGGAAAGCAAGGCTAAAATCGAAACCATTTATTGGCAGATCGCTCAGTCCGTGGTCGAGCTTTGTCGCGGGATGCGCTATGTGCCGGACGAAGTCAAAGAGCTTGAGACTGCGCTGGGGGATCAGTATCTCTGCAATTTTTCGGTGTTCCAATCCTTGCTTGACCACTGGGCGCTTGGACAACTCTTTCCGATTATGCCGATCCATCATCTGGATCAACCACCCGACCGGAATGGAACGCTGGTGGATATTACCTGCGATTCGGACGGGAAAGTGAGCAGCTTCATCGATTTGCAGGATGTTAAGGAGACTTTACCACTGCACCGGGTTCGATCCGGGGAGCCGTACTACCTTGGATTTTTTCTAATGGGCGCTTACCAGGACATCATGGGTGATCTTCATAATCTCTTTGGACGGGTAAACGAAGTGCACGTCTTCCTCGACGAAGACGAGGAATCGGGATGGTACATCGAGGAAGTGATCGAGGGCAGTACTGTCGGAAGCGTTTTGTCGATGACGCAGTGGGATCAGCCGGAGCTGATTCGCCTCGTGAAAGCGCAGGTTGATGCGGCGATCAAATCAGATCGCCTGAAACCGAACGAAGCGATGCGCCTTTTAAGCGAGTACGAACGCGGCCTGAAAGGATATACTTATCTGAATTTTCAGAATGGCGGGCGTGGGAACTAGCAGTTCCCCTCTTCTCTTCAGATTTCCACTTACAGGCTGCTTAACCTCCGAACAAATGGCGTAACGACCTCAGTAAATGGCCTGTGAAATCCTCGCTTTCGCCGCGCTGCTCCTGGGGGGCGCCACCGGATTCGCCGAGTTGTCTTCCCTCGTGGACCGGACAGGATTGCGCCGGAACAATTGATTGAGGCAGCATGATCTCGTAAGAGTCCCCCGCGGCGGCACAAGCGTCTGTGGCCAGTCGATTGGATACTGAGCAGAGGCGGGCGCGGACAAGCGGTTCCGGCGCAGGAAAGGGCGCGTCCGGATATTTTTGCCGGGAGGCCTTCTCAATCACCTTCACCCAGATAGGAAGCGCTAATGTTGCACCGTACCCATGTTCTTCGATTGTTTGCGGCTGATCAAACCCGACCCAGACGCCGCAGGTCAGCGAATTTGTGAACCCCGCGAACCATGCATCTTTGTAGTCGTCGGTAGTGCCGGTTTTTCCTGCGGCGTAACGGGTCAGGCCGAGCGATTTTGCCGATGCGGCTGTGCCAAGTTCGACGACTCCACGCAGCGTTTGCGCGACCATCCATGCGATGGCCGGGGACATCACCTGCTTATGGCTGGAGTGAGCCTGGTAAATTACTTTGCCGTCCGCGTCGTCGATCCGTTCGATGAGATAGGGCTCCTTTCGTTGGCCATGTGCTGCAAACGCGGAATATGCGGCGGTAACATCTTTTAGATCTGATTCAAAAGCGCCCAGATAAATTGCCGGGAGGCGGGGAATCGCACGAGCGAATCCGGCGGCTTCTCCGATGGAAATCACGCGGTCGAGCGTCGCAAGTTCGCCCACACGGATCGTCATAGTATTTCTTGAAAAAATGAGACCGTTTCGCGCTGGTAAAATACCGTGATTTTCCCGGTCTGAGTTATCCGGATGCCAGTGGGGAGCGGCAGATACTTCTCCGCGTCGCAAGGGAGAGTCATCGATTCCCGTTCCAGGCATCATCCCGCGGCTGTAGGCCGCAGAATAAACAAACGGTTTGAAAATTGAACCCACCTGGCGATTCGCCTGGAGAGCGCGATTGTACTTGCTGTCGCGATAGTCACGTCCCCCCACCAGTGCTCGAATGGCTCCCGTGCGATTATCGATCGCGACAACCGCACCCTGAAGATAAGTAGTTTGTTCCTCTGCAACGCGCGATTGCTCGCTAAAGTCGCTTTTCTTTGGATGTTTGTAATTGGGTTGGCTCTCAACCTGGGTTAGCAAACTATCGGTCGCCTGTTCGGCCGCGCGCTGGAGCTCCGGATCAAGCGAGGTGTAAATGCGCAATCCGCCGCTGTCGATGGCGTCCTGGCTGACGATCCCTTGCAGGTCGCGATAGATGGCATCCATGGCGTAGTTTTCCTGGTTTGCGGCGGTGTGCTTGCTTGAGAGATGGACCGATGCTTTCTTCGCACCGCTGGCCTGGGAAGAGGAGATCAGTTTCAGTTCCGCCATCCGATCGAGGACATCGTCCCTTTGGGCGAGCGCGCCGTCCATGTTGGTTCGCGGCGAATACCGATTTGGGCTTCGAATCAGTCCAGCGAGTAACGCCGCTTCCGAGAGACTCAGATCGGCGGAGGATTTTCCGAAATAAGCCTGGCTGGCGGTTTCGAGGCCATAGACACCTGAGCCGAAGTAAATTCTGTTCGCGTAGTATTCCAGGATCTGAGCCTTCGAATAAGAGGCCTCGATCCGAAGAGCGACAAAAGCTTCCAGAATTTTCCGGCTCAAATTTCGTCCGCCGAGCGGAAAACTGTTCCTGGCCAGTTGTTGGGTGATCGTGCTTCCTCCTTCCCGGACTCGCATATGTGCAACGTCGCGCAGGAGCGCTCGGCCAATTCCGAAAAGATCGATTCCGTGATGCTCGTAGAAGCGAGAGTCTTCCCGAGCGAGCAGCGCCAACCTGAACGATGGCGAAATCTTGCCCGATTCAATCAGGATTCGATTTTCCCCTCTGAGTCGGCTGTAGATTCGCCCGTCCATGTCGTAAACCGATGATCGCTCCGGGATCTTGCCAACGTCCTTCAGATTGAAAGTCAGCGACCAGGCAAAGTAAAAAACCCCGAGTACGAACAGGCAGATAGCACCGGACCACGCAAACGCGATGCTAAGTGTGCCCAGAAATCGGGTTTTGTTTTTCATCTTGGGAGAAGGCTGGGCTCAGGCACAATCAGGAACCTTCCAGCAAGTCCGGACGCCGTTCCTCTGTTTTTTGGCGGGCCTGGCTTTCCCGCCACTCACGAATTGCGCGATGATTGCCGGAGAGCAGAATGTCCGGGACACCCCAGCCCCGGAATTCGTGTGGGCGCGTGTATTGGGGGTACTCCAACGTTCCGGAGGAAAATGATTCATCGCGGGCCGAATCGTCGTCGCCGAGCACACCAGGGATCAGCCGCGCGACCGCATCGACAACCACTGCGGCTGCTATCGCGCCATTGGAGAGCACGTAGTCGCCAATTGACAGTTCGTCGTTCACCAGGTGCTCGGCTACGCGATGGTCTACCCCTTCGTAGTGCCCGCACACAAATATCAGATGCTCTTCCCGGCTCAACTCCCCAGCGACTTCTTGAGTAAACCGCCTCCCCCCCGGAGTCATCAGGATCACGTGCGACCGCTCAGTTCTAACTGATTCAACCGCGGCGAAGATCGGCTCCGGCTTCATCACCATTCCAGGTCCTCCTCCGTACGGCGGTTCGTCGGTCACGTGATGTTTGTCGATCGCCCATTCCCGAATATTCAGGCAACGAACCTGAATCAAGCGGTTTTCCTGGGCTTTTTTCAAGATGCTTTCCGTAAAGGCTCCCGCGCAGAGGTTCGGGAAGAGCGTCAAAATGTCAAAACAGATCATACTCGATTCTCACTATACCTATCTATCGCTTCTGCACTTCTTTTCGACCGCTTGAATCTGGGGTTGCCCCCCGCGTCGTAAGTAAGGCGTCCCCTTACCCTGTGGTTTGGACATTTCGAGGACGGACATGGCGGAATTACGCATCGCGTTGACGGTGGGAGAGCGGTCTGTTTCTCCGGATCCTTCAGCGAAGAGGTAGGCAAGGAAGCCA
This sequence comes from uncultured Verrucomicrobiae bacterium, assembly GCA_963846195.1. GTDB lineage: Bacteria > Verrucomicrobiota > Verrucomicrobiia > Chthoniobacterales > JAFAMB01 > JAFAMB01. The sequence continues at coordinate 74,719 of CAWJVG010000010.1, read as the reverse complement.
GTCCAAAGTAGCATAGGCGTCTCGCCTGTGTGTCCCCGGGCGCAGGCTTCGATCTCCGGGCGGGCGGACGTTGGAGCCTGATTTGCGATGGGATCCCCGCTGGCAAACCGAAGCTTGCGGCAAACGAAGAGCAGCCCTCTTTGTCCTGGGCTTGGCAGCGTTGCGGTGGGCGCCAAGAACAGAACACAGGCGGGACGCCTATGCTACCATCGGCTCGGCGTCACGCTCCCTGAATACGGCCCGTCGGGCGTCTTGAGTAAGGCGGGACGCCTTACTTACAACGCCCTCAACGTCCTCAACGTCGCAAGGAATCAATCAATCGACTGTCAATCTGGCCGGTCACCGGCAGGCCTTCGTGCGCCTGAAACGATCGAATCGCGCTGCGGGTCTCGGGTCCCATTACGCCGTCAATCCGGCCGCTGTAATACCCGCGCCACGCGAGCGCCGCCTGGATTGCTCTTGCCGAGTTAAATCGGGGGTCCGCGTCGCCACTATACTGGCCGCCATAATACTGGCCGCCATAATACGCGTCGTCCCCGTAGTACGGGTAGGGATAGTAGCCATAGTCCCAGCCCCACCACGGATATCCGTAGCCATAAAATCCGAACCCCGGACCAAAAAAACGACCATGAAAGTGGCCGCCGCGACCATGAAAACCACCAGAATGCCAACCGCCGTGAAAGTTGCCACCGCTGTGACCGCCGCCACCCCAGTGACCGCCTCCGCCACCCGAATGTCCTCCGCCGTTAGCCAGCGAATTGGGCACCGAGATCGATAAGACAACCGCAACAAAACCGGTGAGGAGAAAATGTAGCTTCATACCATCTATTCCTCTCTTCGGACAATATCCGCCGATTGATGCTGCGTGCCACTGAAATCGGCCGAGCAGTGGTCACTGAAAGCGGGAAAGATTGAAGGGCCCACGCCGCTCCTGGAGTTGACCTTTAGTTCCATTTACGCGTATCCAAAGATGCCTTAGAGATCGCGGCATGAGTTTCGCAATTAGACCTTTGACGAGAAAAACTTCGGGCAAGTGCCAGCTCTGCCAAAGTCAAGCGGATCTGCCGTATTTGGATTTGTCCCTCGGCGGGTGCGTTTGCGAGGATTGCGAGCCTTTTCTTGGGGCCGCGGAGATTGCTCTGGTGGCTGCGAATTGCTGGCTTCCGACCGAGGCGCTGGTTTTCAGTAATCCGTAGGAGTGAGGGTGCTTCGAGGCAGGCAACATTTGCACAAAAACCGACGCTGGAATCGTTTAGCAGCGATTTTGGCGCGACCGGAGGGGAGAGCCGCGCTTTTTTGGGAGGCAAACGGCCTGCGGATCCACTCTGGGAACGGAGATCGGGGCGACACGATTTGAACGTGCGACCTCCTGGTCCCAAACCAGGCGCTCTACCAAGCTAAGCTACGCCCCGCGTTCCGGAGGAGGTGCAATATGAGCGATCAACGCTCAAATGCCTAATGATTTTTCTCCGCTTAAACGACGCCCAAAATCCCGCTGGCGCAATCCCAGGGTCTGCGCTTGAATCTTCCCTTCATGGAGTCTCCGTCCGAATACCTCATTGTTTCCGCATCTCTCCGAGCGAAGAGCCGGAGCCGGGCAATGGCGAATTTTCTGACCGATTGTTACCGGACGGAGGGTATCGCGGCGCAGATGATCGATCTGCGTGGCGTGCCCTTGCCTTTTTGTGACGGTGAATCGGCATACGACCATCAATCCGTGGCAGTTCTTTCGAAAGCGATTTCCGCTGCTCGCGTTGTCATCATTGCGACTCCGATTTACAATTTCGATGCGAGCGCGGCATTAAAAAACCTGATCGAATTGACTGGCGATTCCTGGGAAAACAAAATTGTCGGATTCTTGTGCGCAGCAGGCGGCTCAATGAGCTACATGTCGGTCATGAGCCTGGCAAACAGTCTCATGCTCGATTTTCGCTGTCTGATTATTCCCCGGATCGTTTACGCGACCAGCGAAGATTTCATGGACGGCCAGTTGGGCTCACCCGACGTGCGAGAACGTGTCCGGGAATTGGCGGTCGCCTCTACCAGGATCCGTAATAGTTACGTTTAGATTCGCGGGCGTAGAGGTCCGTCTTTCCACAGTGCTTTCAGAGGCTCAATCACTGATCATTTTCTCGATAATTTCTCGCAAGTTGCTTGATTGTTGTCCGGCGAAAGGAACTAAATAGCGAAGAGTTCATCCCCCCGAACAATGAAGATTGGTTCCTCGTCAAAAAAGCAGGAGGAAAAGCTGGACCTGGCGGCACGGGCTGCGTGGCTCTACTATGTCGCCGGTAACACCCAGCATGAGTTAGCGCGCAAGCTGAAGATTTCGCGACCCACAGCTCAGAGACTTGTCGCCATCGCATTAGAACGAGGCATCGTCAAAGTCCAGGTTCATCACAAAGTTACCCGCTGCCTGGAAGTCGCAACGATGCTGCGTAAACAGTATGGGCTCGTCGTATGCGAAGTCGTTCCGTCGAACGAAGACAGTACGGATCAGGTTCTTCGCAAGATAGCGGTCGCCGGCGCCCAGATCATGGAAAGCTACCTGAGCGAACCGCAGCCGAAAATTGTCGCGTTGAGCTCAGGCCGGACAATGAAGGCGGTGATCGATGAGTTGCCCGCGCTCGCCGGAACTCAACATCGGCTGGTATCCCTGGTCGGGGCAATCGCGCAGGATGGTTCGAGCAATCGCTATGATGTCGCGCTCCGAACTGCGGAAAAGACGAGCAGCAAATATTTTTTGTTACCATCTCCGTTTATTGCGGATTCCGCCGAGGAACGAAAACAATGGTGCCGGCATCGTTTGTACCGCGTGGTGGAGACTCTTGCAGGTCAGGCTGACGTGGCTTTTGTCGGCATTGGGGAAATGGGCATCGGATGCCCGATGCATCGTGACGGGTTCATTAATGACACAGTGGTGAAAGAGCTTCTGCAGGCCGGGGCGGTCGGGGAGACGTTGGGTTGGGCTTTCGACCGGTCAGGGCAACCGGTGCACACCTCGATCCGCGAACGGGTCACCAGCATCCGATTGCGTCGGCCTCCCAAGCGGCCGGTCATCGCTTTTGCGGCCGGTTCCTCGAAGTTTGAAGCCGTTTTAGGAGCGCTGCGAGGGCATTGGATCAACGGGCTGGTCACCGATGAAACCTGCGCACAGAAGATTCTGCGGAGCGAACGCTAGGGCGAACAAGCACCGCCGCTGAATGCTTTTCCTGCTTGAAAAGCCCGTCTTGGCACCGCATCTTGCGCTTCTCTGGCGTCGGGCCGTAGCACAGCTTGGTAGTGCGCTTGAATGGGGTTCAAGAGGTCGTGGGTTCGAATCCCGCCGGCCCGATCATTTCCGTTTAATATCTTGAATGTGAGTCGCTTACATAGAGGAGATGTGTCCGTCTTGGAAATGTGCTGGTAACAATTCTCCTCGGATGCTGGTAACACGTCCATAAATCACCACGCGGGTTTGCCGATCTTTACGCTACGGCTGTTCAGGGACGCAGGATGCGGCTAAGCTGACTGTTGCCCGACCAACGCATTTCGCCTGGGCCGGGCTTCAGCACTTTTCATCTGCAATTCAGATTGGGGTCTTTTCAGACTCATTGACGACGAGGTACAGGTTGGAAACTCAGGCAGTATCGCTGCTCAGGACTTTTTGAAAGATGGCTGGAAAGCGTGGCATAGAGTCGGTGCAGCTTCGACTTAAGGAGCGGCGCCTGACCGAGATAAGCCACGGTTTGCCCGGCCACATACACCCTTGCTAAAACAGGGCCCATTATACTCATTATGCCCTGTTCGTTTGGAAAATAGAGCCCCCAATTGGACGCGGCGCCAGGCTGACACGCTTGCCGTGCTGTCAGCAATAGGTGTTCTCCTGTCTCTTGGTGGAACAACAGCGCGAATTGCCTGGTGCGTAGTTGTTAGCAGGTTTTTTGCCGCGAATGCCGGTGCCCTTCGGTATTGAAACGCACTGAATAAACTTCATCTTAAACCTTGGGTGTGGCTATTTTTGGTCATCGCGGTTTTCCACGCGTATTTCAAATAACAACCCAAAAGAGACAAGGATGCCATCAAGCTATCCACTTGAAAGATGAAAGGCCGGGATTGGAAAAAGCACCATCCTTTTAGCAGCCCGGAGGTCGCGGCAGCGGGGAAAACGAAATGGGTGATCTCTGAGAAAAGTGGCAGCCGTGTTTGGAAGCGTGGCGATACGGTGTAGGTAGCGATATCGTCCACCTCAACTCTCGCTGGTAAATGTCCGAGGCCGCTAGGCGCTAATCAGGTACAGAAGAGAGTCTTCACTCTCCCAATCGTAGGTCATTTTGTCAGGATCGGTCGTGACCTCAAGGAAGTTCGGCAGATATTTCGCCGGTGTAGGTGATAAACAGAACGGCCTCAACGGCAATCGTGAACGTTTAAGCCCGATTCTCGCTGTCATCTCGGGAGTGTTCCGGACTGTCGCAGCCCTTCGCGGCCTTAAGGGGGCAAACCTTAGAGTTCCGCAAAATAGATCCTTCAAGATGACACGAAACGTGCTCCGGTTATGCCGACCGTCATCCGCCGCGAAATTGATGCCTGGAAACCGATTTTGCGAATGATCTCTCCATAGACGAGCTTGTGGTTCAGGCACAAATGAGCCGCAGCCATTTCGCCCTGACCTTTCGGTGCACACAGAACAAAGATCACAAAGATTGCCAAAAGCCTCCTTTCCTCTATGAACAAACTTGAGCCCGCCGACTTTGTCCAACAGCTAAGTCGGTCGCGTATTTACCAAGATTACGAGCAGGCTTTTGGAAAGACAACGAAGTTACCGTTGGAAATCTCCTCAATTAAGATGGGGCGAGAGGTGCCCCGTGTCCGAAGCAAGTATGCAAACCCGTTTTGCGCTATCCTCGCACGTACTAGCAAGATTTGCGGCGAATGCCTAGAGGTCCAGCGTAAGCTCAGCGGCGCAAATACTTCGGACACGCAGACGGTGACATGCTTTGCCGGACTCACAACTACCAGTGTGCCGGTGAAGTTGGAAGAGCGCGTCATTGCGTTCTTACAAACTGGCCAAGTGTTCCTGCGAACTCCGAGTGCCAAACGATTCAAGAAGATCGCTACCCAGCTGATCAGTTGGGGCATGAGGGTTAACTTGGTTCGGCTCGAGAATGCGTATTTCCACTCGCGCGTAGTTTCACGAGATCAATATCTTGCGATAGTGAGACTTTTGGAAATTTTCGCTGAGCATCTCGCATTGATCGCTAACCAGATTGAGCTGCAGCAGCGTAAGGGAGATTCGCCCCTGATTACAGGGGCGAAAGATTATGTCGCGAGTCATCAGTCTGACCCGATCAAACTTGAAGAGATTGCTCGCGCCCTCAATGTAAGCACGTTCCACTTTTGCAGGAAGTTCAAACAGGTAACCGGTCTCACGTTTGTCGAGTACTTGAATCGCGCTCGCATTGAGAAAGCTAAAGTCTTGCTGCACAACAAGAATCTGCGGATCACCGATATAGCCTACGAGGTAGGTTTTCAATCGCTTACGCACTTTAACCGGATTTTTCGTAAGCTTGTTGGTCACTCTCCAACAGAATACCGATCCGCGGTAATCGAGATCGACTGAGGAAATATTCCTCTAGCATAGCTATCCCGCAAGAATCACGCAAAAGCCGAAACGACGAGCCCATGGCGGGCTAGCCCTTTTAGGGTAAGACCGGCTTGTTGCGATTTCGCACCGGTTCTCTTGCCGGCACCGAAGGATCGCCGACTCCAGCCGGACTGGCTGTCGATAGAGCAAGAAATGTAATAAAAAAAGTCAATTTACGTGGAGTGCTAATTTTAAAAAACAGTCACCATGCTTCCTGATCGAAAGATGGCAAGCGAGGACCCCAATGTATAAACAGCAACCCGAATTTTTCTTTAAAAACGATGAATGACCTCACTCCATTGAGACCGCGGTTGTTGGCTGGCATCGGCCTTACGGTGATTGCTGCAGCGATTTATACGGTGAGTATTCCTATTGTCAATGCGGGTCCGCAAGCCGCGCCCGCCGCGCCAGAGAAGCCTGCGGAAAGCAACGCCCTCTCCGGAGCCACGCTATATGCCATCAACTGCAGCCGCTGCCATCAGGAACGGTTTGCCACCGAGTTCACGCCGGGCCAGTGGAAAACCATCATGATCCACATGCGCGTCCGAGCCAACCTGCCCGCGGCGCAGGCCAGGGAGATCCTGAAGTATCTCCAGGAAGACGCCGGAAACTAAAATAGCAATTAACGCGGATGAAAATTCGTTCCAAAATTTTAGGAATATTGGCAGCTGGCTATGTGATGGGGATGGCCCTGCCGCCGCGGGCGGCGGCGGAGGTTAGCGATGAAGATTTCAATGCGTTGAAGGAGGCGGTCCGACAATTGAGTGAGAAAGTGCAAAAACTGGAGCAGACGCACGAGGAAGACCAGAAATTACACGATCAGGACCAGCAGAAAATCCAGCAACTACAACAGCAGGTCGGCGAAACGCAAAAGGCCGCCACTGAGGCGCAACAGAATGCCGAGACGGCCTCCCAGATGAAGCTGAAGCTAGGTCGATTGGAAGAGCAGGTCGAGGCGCAAAAGACCGCTACCGAGGCGCAAGGTAAAGCCGTAGCGGCGGCCCAAGTACAACCGGTTGCTCCGGTCCCGAGCGGACCCCTAGCGACTCATAACTTCACACTGGCGGGAGACGCGGAGATCCAATTCGGCAAGACCACCGGGCAGCACAGCGCGTTTACGTTGGCCGATTTCGCGCCGGTCTTTTTGTATCGGGCAGGTGACAACGTGCTCTTCGAAGCCGGTTTTGATATTAGGTTGCAGAACGGCGCGGTGACGCTGGCGAGCGGTCAAACCGGCAACAGCGGCACTACGACCACGATAGATCTTAGTTTTGCCACTTTGGACTATCTGCTCAATGACTACGTGACCGTCGTGGCTGGCGATATGATACTGCCTCTGGGCACCTACTCTGAGCGGAGCGCGGGTTGGCTCAATAAGATACCGGATGATCCATTGCCGCGTGCGGTTCTGCCGGGAACTGGGATCGGCGTCCAGTTGCGAGGTTCCATACCGGTAGGTCAGTCCGGGCAGCAGATTACTTATGCCGCATATGCCGCTAATGGACCTGGGTCAGTGGACGGGTCCGGCAGGGCAACCTTCGTCGACAGCAGTGGCAATGTGTTGCCCAATCTTGACTTTGGCAATGTGGGCATACAATCCAACGGCAATACGGCGAATGAGCATTCAGCCGTCAGCGGCGGTGGCCGGCTCGGGTGGTTCTTCCCGCTGAAACCCAATTATGATCTCGAACTCGGAATTTCGGGTCAGACGGGTCCCTGGAACAACTCGGGGGGCCAAAACTGGTCGGCCCTGGTTGCGGATGCCGCGTTGCACATCAGCCCCTATTTCGAACTTAAGGGCGAATATATCAACACCTGGTGGCAGACCACCGACATGGGCACCTTAGCTCCGCGGGGCTGGTGGGTCCAGGGGGCGTACAAGCTGGCTGGGTTAAATCAGAACCTGAATGTCCCGCTCGTTAACAACCTTGAATTGGTCAGTCGCTTAGATTGGGTGGATGACGGTCTCGGCACGAGAACTCAACGTGAAACAGTTGGATACGTCTACTATCTTACTAACACCCTGTTGTTAGAGGGTGACTACGAATGGTTGCACACCCGGGGTCCCAATGCGAGTTCTTCTAACAAATGGGTCTTCCAACTCTCTTACGGATTTTAAACAACAGGAAATACCGATATTATGCCAATGAAAATCAAACTCTCCACTATCCTTCCAGGCGGGGCTGCGTTCGCCGTGATCGGCGCAGGCTTCGCGCTCGCCCAGGCAGTTGACCCTCGGATCGAACAGTACGACAAAGGCCCGGCGACGATCAATGTCTCCCCATACCCAGCGGCTATCCAGCAAGACTACACAGTTTTTAGCCAGAAATGCTCACAGTGCCACAAGCTGAGCCGCCCGATTAACTCTGATTTTGTGCTGCCCGACCAGTGGTCGCGCTACATCCACCGCATGATGAGCAAGCCTGGTTCGGGTATTGACAGCGGTTCAGGCGCGAAGATTTACGATTTCCTCGTGTACGACTCCAGCGTTCGCAAGAAGGCGATGCTTGACGCGACACTTGCCAAGGCCTCACCGGCGGAAAAGGCTGCTGAGGAAGCCAAGATCAAGGCAGTCGTGGCCAAGTACAAGTAAACTGAGCGCACGCAGCGTGGAAGAACTGGCTCCATCCGCAATGGCTCCGAGCTCGCGCCGCGAATTCATAGCCAATTTGGTTCTGGGTACAGGAACGGTTTTGGGCTTGGGGAGCTTGGCCTACCGGTTCCTGGAATACCTTTACCCAGTCGTCGCGCCGATCAAACTGGTTGAGGTGCCGGCAGGAAAGTCGGGCGACATTCCACCTGACGGCGTGCGGCTAGTCCAGTTGCCGGAAGGACCGGTCCTGCTCGAGAAAGCGGGTAATGAGGTCCGCGCCTGGTCCGCCATTTGCACTCACCTGGGTTGTACCGTCCAATGGCATCCGGAGGAGAAGAAATTCATCTGCCCGTGTCACCAGGGGATTTATGATTTCAATGGGAATGTCCTGTCCGGTCCGCCGCCGCGTCCGTTGGAAAAACTCCAGGTAAAGGTGCGCGACGAGCAGGTATTTGTGCTCATGAGTTCGCTCAAGGAGGAACAGGGATGAGACGTCTGACCGGCTGGTTTGAAGAACGGATTCCGGTGGACCACGAGGTCCTGCGCAAAGCGGCGCGCGAACCGCTGCCCGTTCACATGAAAACCTGGATTTCCTGTCTGGGCGGAACGCCGGCCATGCTCTTCTGCATCCTCGCGGTCACCGGTATTCTACTGACGTTTTATTATGTACCGTCTCCCGCCCAGGCTTACACCAGCGTGAGCAATATCACTTTCAAGGTGCGAATGGGCTGGCTAGTCCGCGGCATACACCAAGGCGCCGCGCAGTTGATGATCGTAACCGTGCTGCTGCACATGATCCGCGTCTTCTTTACCCGCGCTTACCGCAAGCCGCGGGAGTTGAACTGGATGCTGGGTGTGGCGCTGTTCCTGATCACCCTGACGTTCGCGTTCACGGGGTACTCGCTCATATACGACCAGCTTTCATATTGGGCCACCACCATCGGCACGAACATGATTGCGGCCGTGCCTCTGATCGGCCAGCCGCTGCTCTATCTGCTGCGTGGCGGACCGGACGTGAACCCAAACACGCTCAGCCGCTTTTACGATTTCCACATCGGTGTTCTGCCCACGATGATGACGCTGCTAATTGTCGCTCACCTGGCCTTGGTGCGCCTGCACGGTGTGGCCCCTCTGCCGGAGGATCCGCGCCGCGAAACGTATCCGTTCTTTCCCGACCACATGCTGCGGGAAACGATCGTTGGCCTGCTCCTCCTGATAGCTCTGATCAATTTTGTCATGTTCTTTCCGCCCACCGTCGGGGCGCCGGCAACGCCGGGCAACACTCCCGGGCACATCCGTCCGGAGTGGTACTTCTTTCCGACGTACCGCTGGCTTAAGCTGACATCTCTTCCGGTCGGAATCTGGGGAGGCATCCTCTTCGTCGTCGGCCTGTTTTTGTGGCCGTTCATTGACGCCGTACTGGAAAGAATCGCGCCTCGAAGGAATTTGTGGGTGATCGTGGGGTCCGCGTTTTTCCTGATGACCATCGTATTTATGCTCTGGGAGGCCATAGTCGGTTAAACCGGACAGAGGCGTGAGGGTCATAACACAAAAATTTCTGGTTGGAATCATGGGATTGGTCCTCCTCGGCTCGATCATAGCGACCGGCTACCTTGATTCTCAACGCCGGAAAAAGGAGAACATCCCGCACGGTTCAGAAGCCTCGGCGCCCGCGTTGCCGCTCAGTCCCGAGTTGCAAAGCGGGTTGAAGATTTACGAGGAGTTCAGTTGCTTGGCTTGCCATGGTCCCGGCGGCAAAGGTGGTGTGCACAATTTCAACTCCCAGTCGGGCCAGGAAGTCCCCCCGCTGAATCACGTGGCCGACGGCTATACCAAACCCGAACTGATCGCAAAGATTCAAACCGGCGTTCCAGTGGAACCGAAACTCAATCCGAACGGCCCAGAGCCGCCGTTGCGCATGCCCGGTTTCAAGGATATGCTTTCTGACGCCCAATTGAACGATCTGGTCGCCTACCTGATCAGCTTGAAACCGAAAGGAGAAGAATCCGGTTTCTAACCAATATTTCGCAGTCGAGATGTAGGCGTGTGAAAAAGTTCCTCCCCTGGATCATCAGTCTTCTGTTTCTGATTTGGGTCTTTGCAAAGATGATTCCAGTCAAGGAACCGTCCGGTTTCGATTTGGAGGGGTTCGGTCGGCTCCCTGCTTTGGTGAATGGCCGGGTAATGCCAATGGATACGTTGGCTCGTCTGTCGCTATTTGGGATGAATCACCACGGAACATGTACAACTACCGGTGGTAAAGTTCTATCCCCATCCCGGTGGTTGCTGGACGTTTTCATGATGCCTGAGCACGCAGATGCCGCAAAGGTGTTTGAAGTTACCAATCCCGATGTTCTTGGTCTCTTAGGTTGGCAGGAAACGTCAGGCAAAGCGAATAATTACTCGTTTAATGACTTCAAACCATACTTTGGCGAGATTGAAAAACAGGCCGGCTTGGCTGCCGAAACGGAACCTGAAACCCGCAACGCGTTCCAGCGGGGCATCATCAAATTGCGCGATGTTTTGGGTCTGTACATTCAGTTATTAGATACGGTCCAGGCTGACGACTCGCCCGATTTTGGGAAAGAACTTCAGGCTTTTGACTTGGCAATCCAACCGGGGCTGAAAGCCATTCGGGACAGAGAGGCAAATAGGCCTTTCAACAATCAGGATCTCGAGCGCATCTTCTTCTTCGCAGAACGCTACCAGGTCCTCGGCAAGCTCAAGTACGCGTACGCAATTCCGAATCCGAATGGAACCACTGAGAGCGACCGGTGGCAGCACATTTCGCAGGCGCTGCTCAGTGCCGTCGCCACGGGGACGTTGCCTGAACCCGTCATGATCTATGGGCGCCTAATCTCAGGCTACCGAAGCGGGGATGTGGACGGATTCAATCAAGTTATTCGGGAATATCGTGAGTACCTGGAAAGGACAATCCCCCGCGAGGTGAAAAGGTCTGAGTTGGAGTTCCTCTTTAACCAGGCCCAGCCATTTCTGCAGGCAATGGTATTGTATTTGATCGTCTTCCTTTTCGCTCTGGTTTCTTGGCTCAAGTGGCCAAAGACACTTGGCAAAACCGCTGTTATTCTTCTTCTGTTTGCATTTCTCCTTCACACAGCTGGGCTTGCCGCAAGGATGTACTTGCAAGGTCGCCCGCCGGTTACCAACCTGTACAGCTCGGCGATTTTTGTCGGGTGGGGAGCAGTTCTGCTCTGCCTGTTTCTCGAACGTTTCTATAGGAACGGAATCGGCTGCGTGTGCGCTTCTGCAATGGGTTTTGTGACTTTGTTGATCGCCCAGAATTTGCAGCTCGATGGCGATACTCTCGAGATGCTGCGTGCTGTGCTGGATACTAACGTTTGGCTTGCGACTCACGTCGTCATGGTCACGCTTGGTTACTCCGCAACATTTCTTGCTGGGATTCTGGGCATTATTTACATTTTTCGCGGCCTGCTCACAAAATCGTTCAATGAGACGACTGCAAGATCGCTCGGCCGGATGATGTACGGAATCGTCTGCTTCGCCACTTTGTTCAGTTTCGTCGGCACTATCCTTGGCGGTATCTGGGCCGATCAATCTTGGGGGCGTTTTTGGGGTTGGGACCCAAAGGAAAACGGAGCGCTTCTCATTGTGATTTGGAACGCTATTATTCTGCATGCGCGGTGGGGTGGCTACGCGCGCGAACGAGGCATCGCCGTCATGACGGTATTTGGCAATATCATTACCAGTCTTTCATGGTTCGGAGTCAACATGCTGGGTGTCGGTTTGCATTCATACGGCTTCATGGATCAAGCTTTTGGTGTGCTTATTGCCTTTATCATTAGTCAGCTCGCGATCATTTGTATGGGTATGGTCCCGCAAAAGTATTGGCACGGAATTCAAGCTCGGGAGCAGTCAATGGTTGCTGAGCAGCCCAAAGCCGTGCTCGCTCAAAGTGCCGTGGCGAAGCAGTGATTTCTTATAAGAACCAAAAATCAATAGGAAAGCAGAAGTACCGGCAACGCCAAGATTCGCCACCTCGTTGGTTCGCAGTTAGCCGACCGAGAGGAGTACCACAAATGCAATTCGCCGCAGAGAAGTTAATTCCGGTTACGTTGATTCCCGGTGACGGCATCGGCCCCGAAATTGTCGAGGCGAGCGTCATGGTGCTCGACGCTTTGCATGCCCCGTTTGCATGGGACGTGCGTCAAGCAGGGATGTCAGGATTGGAGGCATTTGGGGACCCGCTGCCCCAAACCACAGTTGACAGCATCCGACGCACCCGACTGGCGCTAAAAGGGCCGCTGACAACGCCGGCAGGCGATGGCTACCGCTCCTCCACCGTGAGATTGCGCGAGGAGTTTCAACTGTACGCCAACGTGCGTCCCGCCCGCACCCTGGTGCCGGGCGGGCGCTATGAAGACATCGACGTTGTGCTGGTGCGCGAGAATATCGAGGGTCTCTATGTTGGCTTTGAGCACTACATTCCCATCGGCGAAGACCCTCACGCGGTCGCGATCGGCTCCGGGGTCAATACTCGCGCGGGTTGCCGGCGCATCGCCGAGTTTGCGTTCGAGTATGCGCTACGCAATGGCCGCAAGAAGGTGACCCTGGTGCACAAGGCCAACATCTTGAAGGCGCTGAGCGGCCTTTTTCTTGAGACCGCTCGAGAGGTGGGGAAACGATACGAAGGCCGACTCCAGATCGACGAGCGCATAGTCGATGTCTGTGCCATGCAGTTGGTCCTTAATCCGTGGCAGTTCGATGTCATCGTCACGACCAACCTTTTCGGCGATATTTTGTCGGACGAAATGGCCGGCCTAGTGGGGGGGTTAGGGATGGCCCCCGCGGCCAACATCGGCCTGGACGCCGCGATTTTCGAGGCCGTGCATGGCTCTGCGCCGGATCTTGCGGGCAGGGGGGTTGCCAATCCGCTAGCGTTGCTGCTCGCGGCCACGATGATGCTTGATCACATTGAAAGGAACGAGCTTGCGCATCAATTGCGCCAGGCGATCCACCAGACGCTGAACGAGGATAAGGTGCGCACCGCCGACCTGGGCGGCACGGCGTCGACCAGGGAGTTTGCCAAGGCCATCGTCGGCCGGTTGAAGGGGACCATTGTTTGATCGTCACATGCTTGCAGGGACGCTCAAAGATTACGGGGTTGCCCAAATTATAGGGCGCACTGTAAACGTCGTACAACGTCGTACGCCGTCGTCCGACATCGCCTCCGCAAAGCCCATGCTGATACCGGCTTCCACAGAGGCCGCCATGCCAACGAGGAAGGCAGAAATGCCGGGCCTAACGTTCCATTTCCATCGCCCGAACTATTTGCGCTTGGCGCTTCGCCCAAAGATCGGGCATCATTCGATCTCTGGATTGCACCTTCGACCTCGGCACGGCTTGGAGAAGCTCCCACACTGACTTGCGCTCCCCAGGCTGCATAACCGATTGACGCAACGCTGTCTTGTTGCGCGTGTAGACATGCATCGCGTCCCGAGCTCGCGACAGGCTCACGTACCAGCCTTTTGGCGTCAACACCGTCCGGCAGCACAACCACCTGATCGACTGTACGGCATTGGCTTGCATGCGAGGTAATGCAGACGCCTTGATCGATGCGCGCACCATCACGACGCATTCGCCGGCCGTCATGTAGCAGGAGCTCCGTATCTGTGACCTTCCGCACCTGTGCAATATCGTTGTTCTTAAACACGTTTTTCCCTTCTCTGAATCCTCCCGTAACTCGAATCTGATCTCCTACGCTGACCTGCATCGTCCAGGAAACGAGCACGTCCCACTTACCCTTAGCAGATGGTTTGAACTGCCGGACTTTTCCATTGCTCTCCTGCGTCACGGTCTCGCAATTCGTTCCTCTCAAAGTCCACTTCTCGCCGGGCCGAAACCCTCCCGCGGTCCGACTGTGGAATCCTACTACCCGGCCAGGCGCGTAGTGTAAGAGGTCCCGGCACGCTTCGGGTCCGAGATCCATGCGTCGAAGAACGGTGACCGCGCGATCCTCCGCGCCTATTGCGCCTTCCGCCTTTAGCTTTTGGCGCACAACCGCAGCGACTTTGCGCGCCTCCTCATGACGAGGGGAAATCATGAGCGACGTTTTGCCGGCCCGGAGTGCCTCGAGGCGCTGCTCGACAGCTCTTTCGTGCAGTTCTACGCCATCGGTGAACTCTTTAGTGACTCCGTAGTGCTCCAGCTTCTCCCAGCCTGCCTGGAGCCGGCCCGCTTTCAGATCCTCGATCGCGGCTTTGAGTGCCAGCACCTTTTGCCTCTGCGTCTGAAGTAATTCGACGTACCGGACGGCGACGGACTGTTCGAGAACGCGTAGCGCATCTCCGCGTTCGACCGACCTGGAAGTGGACGCTAAGGAAGGTTCGCAATGAACATCCGGGAGCGCTTTAGCATGTGATGGGCACGAGGCGATCGTCGGGAAGGGTTTTTCAGGGCTGCTTTTTGTAAATCGCCCTACGCCGCTCTCATTACTGCAGTGACTTTTGCGGACTCTTCGACCCTTGATTTTGATTTGTGAAGCATTATGCTTCACAAATGAAGACCGCAAGCGTCCGGGACTTGAGGCAGAATTTCGGAAGCCTTTTGGCTTGGCTTGAAGACGGGCAGGAGATTCAGATTACCATGCGTCGGCGCGTCGTCGCGCGACTGGTTCCAGCTCGGCCGAAATCAGCAGCCAAAGTGAGAATGCCGGATTTTATTGCCAGGCTCAAAAAGATTCACGGCGAGAAGGTGATCAGCGCTGAACAAGCAGAGGCGATTCTTGACGAGAACAAAGGACGGTTTTGAGCGTTTACGCAGATACCAGTTTTCTCTACAGCCTGTACGTTCAACAGGCGCATTCCGCAAAGGCGGCCGCTTATATGGCAGCGGCACATGATGGGGCACTCCCGCTTACAACACTCGGTCGATTCGAGCTTCTTAATGCGATTCGACTCTCGGTCTTCCGGCAGCAGCTTAACCCGCGGGTAGCGGCAACCGACGTACTAACAATCAAAGCCGACATTGAGTCCGGCGTTCTCGAGGTGATTTCGTGCGACTGGGCAGCCGTTCATGCCGAAGCAGAACGGCTATCGGCAGGACACACGGCGGAGGGCGGACATCGAAGCATGGACATCTTGCACGTGGCGACGGCGCTCTCGATGGGTGCAAGGGAGTTTCTGAGTTTCGATGGAAAACAAACCAGACTGGCGAGCGCGGAAGGGTTGACAGTCAAGCCTTGAGGGTTGCAAAAGCGTCTTTGGCCAGGCCTGAGGTTAGGCGTTTTGCACCCAGCGGATCCCTCGACTAGGCTGGCTTCGGGAAGTCTCAATCAACCAATGGTAACGGTTACTCATTAATTTCCAGTCGCGGAGCCAACCTGTCTTAGCGGATGCCTGAGCCAAGCTTCCGAGCAACATTTCCCGATCCTCAGCAATCAGCCCTGAATTGGTCGGATTCCATTGCGCGCATCGTTTCACCCACAGCCGATCTCGCGAGCAGCGTTCAGATCTCTGGAAGTTTCGCGACGGCCTTTTCCAGCGCTTCAACGCCCACGTGAGTGTAATGCGCGCTCATCGACTTGGAATCGTGGCCGACAAACTCCATGACTACGCCCTCCGGAATCCCGGCCTCCTTGAGCAGGCTCACGGCTGTATGCCGGAGTGAATGAAAGCTGAGACTGTTCGATGCTCTTTGACTACTTCGACCCTTTCCCTTGCTCAGATGATGCGGCGCCCTTTCGCGCAACCCTGCCTGCGCCAGTAGATCGGCAAAATGGTTGCTGAGGTTGGCTGATCGACCGTGCCGATTGATAATTTTGAACGCCTTGGGGTGAATTGGCGTTCCGGGTTGGAAACCGTCCGGCAGAGAATCAATATGTTGCCTCAGCGGCTTCGCCATCGGAACCATGATTCGCTTTGCGGTCTTTCGCGTCCGGAGCGGATCTCGTTCTTACTGAGATCCAGGTTGTCCCAGGTCAACGCCGCGAAATGCTCCAAAGTGATAGTTCGGCCACGGTCAGTTCAGTCGAACGCCGCCGTCGATGATCAGCTCCGTTCCGGTAATGTTGCTCGAGTCTTCCGACAGCAGGAATCTTGCTGCCCGGGCCACTTCGTCGGATGTGCCGAACCGTTTCAAGAGCGACTTGGCGGCAAACGATTCTTCAAGCCCTTTCTGCTGGTCAGCGGGAAGGCCGACTTTCTTTAATATCGGCGTGTCAATCGGTCCGGGGCTTAACACATTCACCCGCACGCCGCGCGGGGCTAACTCGACCGCTAAAGTCTTACCGAGGGAAATGACCGCAGCCTTGGTCGCCGAATAGATCGACGCGCCAGCCAATGCAATAGAACCAGCGATGGAGGACGTGAATACGACCGAGCTCGGATTGGCTAGCAAGGGCAGCAGCGATTGAAGCTGGAAATAGAGACCTCGCACGTTCACATTGAACACGTCGTCATAGTTCTTGGGCGTTGCTGTGTCGAACGGTCCGAAAGTCGCTATGCCCGCATTCAAGAAGGCTCCGTCGAGATGATCCGCAAATGTTTTGATTTCGTCGCCCAGCGCCTGGGCGGCAGCCAGATCACCGGAATCCGAGGAAAGGACGACCACGCCGCTGAGAGTCTTTTTAGCGGAAGTAAGAGTTTCGGGATTGCGTCCGGTGACGATGACCTTCGCGCCCTGGGCGCTTAGGAGCTGGGCTGTGGCCAGGCCGATGCCGGTAGTTCCGCCAGTGATAAGAATGGTTTTGGAATTCATGTGGTATAGATCGTTGGTTCCGTACTTACGAACTATTGGACTATTTGTCAAGTCCGTGTTATAACTCCTTTGTGAGGCCGCTCTTCCATCCCGCTCTCGCGATATTACTGTCGAGGGCCTCCTCTATGCCTTGTCCGATCCCGTGCGCGCCCAAATCTTCGCGCAAATGGCCACCTCGGGATGCCCCCTGAATTGCGCCAACTTCCGCAAAATCGACAATCGCACCTTGCCCAAGGCGACCCTCTCCCAGCATTTCAAAATCCTGCGCGAAGCCGGCCTGATCCGTAGCGAACGCAAGGGCGTCGAAATGCACAACACGACCCGTTGCGCGGAACTCAAGGAACGTTTCGGCGACCTGCTCGCCGCGGTCCTCGCTACTTACACTGCCCAAAATTCGCGCCGGTGAATTTAGGCTTCTGGTAGAGTTATCGACGACCAGTACCGCAGGTGTTATGAGGAAGCTCGGATCTGCCCTTGACAATCACATCGCACAAACCACCAACGTTCCAGGAACTGAAAAATGCAGAAGCGCAAACTTGGAAACAGCAACTTGGAAGTTTCGGCTGTCGGGCTCGGCTGCATGGGCATGAGTTACCATCGCGGCCCCGCCCCCGACAGGAATGCAATGATAGCGCTGATCCGCAAAGCAGTGGAGCTTGGCGTTACCTTATTCGATACCGCAGAAGTCTACGGCCCGTTCATCAACGAAGAACTTGTGGGCGAAGCGCTTTTTCCTTTCCGCAAGGAGGTGGTTATTGCCACGAAGTTCGGGTCCAATATTGAGGACGGAAAGGCGGCGGGTCTGAACAGCCGGCCGGAGCATATCCGCCAAGTTGCCGAAGAATCTCTCAAACGGCTCAAATCAGAACGCATCGACCTCTTCTACCAGCACCGCTTTGACCCCGAAGTGCCAATCGAGGATGTAGCGGGGACCGTGAAGGATTTAATTCGGCAAGGCAAGGTGAAGCATTTCGGTCTTTGTGAAGTGGGCGCACAAACGATCCGCCGCGCCCATGCCGTTCAGCCTCTGACGGCTGTTCAAAGCGAATATTCCCTGATGTGGAGGCAGCCGGAAGAGGATGTCCTGCCGACACTCGAAAAACTCGGCATCGGTTTTGTTCCTTACAGCCCGCTCGGCAGAGGTTACCTCGCCGGCGCTTTGAACGAGCACACGAAGTTCGACAGCCGTGACGACAACCGCGCCACCTTGCCCCGCTTCTCCGCAGAGGCGATGAAAGCGAACCGGGTTCTTGTGGATGTTCTCAATGAATTTGGTCAGCGGAAAGGAGCGACCTCGTCCCAGGTCGCGTTCGCCTGGCTGCTTGCTCAAAAACCTTGGATCGTTCCCATTCCGGGCACAACCAAGCTGGAGCGTCTGGAAGAGAATCTGAGATCAGTAGACTTGGAATTCACTCCCGAAGAATGGCGCGATCTTAATCAAGCCGTCTCGAAGATTAAGTTGCAGGGGGATCGATATCCCACAGATCAAGAAAAACAAGTCGGACACTGAAAACGATACCTATATGGAAATCAAAAGAAATGGTTCACAACCATCCGGCAAAGGCCCCGCCGACTGGTTCACCGGCACGGTGCGCATCGATCCACTGTTCCAGGCAAACGCTCCGGCTCGCGCGTCCGCCGCGAGCGTGACGTTCGAGCCGGGTGCTCGCACCGCCTGGCACGCACATCCGCTCGGTCAGACCCTGCTTGTCACAGCCGGCTGCGGCTGGGCGCAGCGCGAGGGCGGTCCAATCGAGGAAATTCGGCCTGGCGATGTCGTGCGGTTTCCGCCTGGGGAAAAGCACTGGCATGGCGCGGCACCGACAACGGCCATGACGCATATCGCCATTCAGGAACTGCTCGATGGGAAGGTCGTCGATTGGATGGAGAAGGTTAGCGACGAGCAATACCGTGAGTGACGACAACACCAAATGCCTGGGGCGGCGTCACGTACCACGTATTTGTCAAGAAGCGTGAACAACCTTTCTTTCGGCCGGACGTCTTGGTTGACTTCCGGCGCTGCCTGCCGTTAGCATCCCGGAGAATCGTGGGTTCGAACCCCTCCGGCCCGACCGAAACTATGAGGCTTCCGATATTGTCGATCGTGTTTCTGGCATGGAACGTTGGAGCTGCTTTGGCCCAGGAAGCTGAACCGACACCGATTGCCGCGGTGCCACAGACCAGTCCGACTCCTCAGGAGCAGAGCGGAGGGACAGAAGCCGCCTCCCCGACACCAGTTGTTTCGCCGACCCCGGAGTCGCAGGAAACGCCCCAGCTTCTGCCGGAATCCAAGACGCTGCCGCCTCAGCCCCCTGAAGCGGTGCTGCCGCGTGATTTGATTCCGGAAGGGACGAAACCCCGGATCCCGGGCTCTATCCCAAATCCGGCTTCTGCAGAACAGGTCGAGAAGGATAAGATCCGGTTTCGACAGCTTCGGACAATTGCAGTACGTGACCCGTACGCGAGCTATCTCTGGCGACGAGCGAGGCTGGAACCTACCGACGAGATGAAGCGCGAATATTTGCGCGTTTATTACATCACGATGTGCGACGAGATGCGGAAACTTGAGCCGCGACTCAAGTTGATGATCGATACTTTCGAGAGAGCGAATCTTGGCCGTTTGTCACAAGTCGCCTTGCGACCCACGGTCCCGGAGCGAGATGTTCCCCGCTTTGAAGCTTCGCAAAACCAGCCGAAATGACACCGGGAGGTTACAATGCGCGCCAGTACTTTCACCATTCCGGTTGCGTCGGCTGAAGTCGGCCAGTTATCCGCCCTGGTCGTGGAACCCGATTTCGATCATGATACCGCACCCGTTCTCCTGTTTTTGCACGGCAAGGGCGAAGCAGGTTCGTCGCTGAGCGCACTCCCGCTGGTATGTGTGCATCAAACGCCTCCGTTTCAGGCCATCCTCGGTCGCCTGCCCGGAACTCTCGTTGTCGCCCCGCAAGCGCCCCCTGTTCCGACTTGGGACGACTGGAATTGGCGTGAATACACGACGGCGCTGGCCGGGTTCTTCTCTGATCGATATCCCAAGCGACGTGTAGCGGCGACAGGTTTTAGCCGGGGAGGGCTCGGCATACTTCAGTTGATTGCGGCCTATCCGGACTTGGTGCAGGCCTGGGGCGTCGTCGATCCGCAGCCTCCGCCGGGCCGCGAGGAAACCGAGATCATCCTCTCGAGCCTGGCACGCGGCGTGCCAGGATGGCTTCGATACGGTGAATTTCGCAACAGGAGCGAGGCGTGGAAAACGTTCAGCTCGACGCTCAGCGACCTGCTTCCTGAGGAAAGCCGAGATACGGCCGAACTGTCCCATGGCGAAATGGCAGTGAAGGCGTACTCCGGCTCCCCATTGACGTCAGGCGGTCGCAAAAAGAACCTTTATGATTTCCTGGGATTGAACTTTAATAAGCTGGAATTATGAGCGATTTAGCGTACTTCGAGTATTCCTTGGTTCTTCCCGAAGAACGATATTTAATCGAGGTGCAATCCCGCAAGCCTGAGAGCGGAGAGTTGCGGCAACAAGAGGAAATTCAGCACATCGCAAAGGAGTGCCTTGTTTCGGTTATTGGCGAAGAACATCGCGAGGAACTCAAAGAGGTAAAACCCAATTCGATCAGCGAATCCGATGCGCAAATGCTAACGAAGGTCCAACAGCTCTTAACCCGACCCGATAGTACCGTCTATCTTGTCGAATAAGAGAATTGCCTCGCTCGCCCGTTGCCTAGGCTCTTTTGGCCAAGTCCCGGGAATAGCAGGTTTCTTATGCGGCAAATGCGCGCTGCAGGCCTTCGATATCAAGCTTCTTCATCTGCAACATGGCCTGAAAAGCCCGCTGGGATTTTGCGGTGTCGGGGTCGTTGAGCAACTCAGGCAGAACCTCAGGGACAATCTGCCAGGAGAGGCCAAACTTATCCTTCAGCCAGCCGCACTGCTGCGCCTGCGGATCGCCGTCTTCGGACAGTCGCTCCCAGTAGTAATCCACTTCCTGCTGTGTCGCGCAATCAATCTGGAACGAGACGGCCTCGTTAAACCTAAAAAGGGGGCCGCCGTTGAGCGCAGTGAAGGATTGTCCGCCCAGCTCAAAGGCTACCGTCATCACGGACCCGGGAGGCTTCCTGTGGATTTCCTGTCCGACCTCCGGATAGCGCGAGATGGCGATGATTTTCGAGTCTTGGAAGATGGCAACGTAAAATCGGACGGCGTCTTCGGCTTGGTGGTCGAACCATAGGCAGGGGCTGATCTTTGTGAGCATAATTTCTCGGTGATTTTGGGTTTCCGGAAAGGGGTGTTTACCTGGTCGACGAATGAAAGGTCCTCATTCGGACAAGCGGAGCGAATTTTTCCGAACGCAGCCTTGGAGAACTGGCTTCGAGAAGCCTAGTGTTGCTCAGAGATTTGCTTGCTTCCATTCCTGGGACTTCCAAGACTTGAGTTTATCTGTCGTCGCGATACATTCGGGGTCCATCTGGCGCGTTCGTCTAGACGGTTAGGACACGGCCCTCTCAAGGCTGAAATACGGGTTCGATCCCCGTACGCGCTGCCAGATTTTTCCTGGGCTGTCAGAAACGATTCCTGGCTCCAACGGGGCCTGAGGTCGGTGCTGCAGGTGAGAACATTTTCATCGCACTGCAAAATCTAGTCAGGATTTTTTGACTGTGCGCACCGACGCCGCGGACATGCTTAAAAGACGGCTCAAACAGGCTGGATTGCCGGCACATTATTCGCCTCACTCATTCCGGGCGACCGGCATCACAAATTTTCTGGAAAATGACGGTACTCTACAAGCCGCTCAACGAATCGCTGGCCACGCCGATAGCAGGACCACGAAACTTTATGACCGCCGCGGGCAAAAGGTTCTGCTCGAAGACATGGAGAGGATCCGGTATTAACTTCATGAAACCGCTTGTTATCAAGCTCCAGGAAGACCTCGTTACAGGTGGAAAAAAGCTTGAGGAACTCCTACGCCTCGCAAAATTGATTGCTGCTAAACTCCAGCTGACGGAGATCGAACATTGGCTCCAATGTGAAATCACCGGCTATCCACCCAAAGAAAACGTTCCGGAATATCGCGTGGTATCCGCAGGCATCCTTGAAGTATACAATCCATATCGGGGGTGGATTCCTGTTTCAGGAATTTCCAGAATACCGGTTCCAATTGGTGAGTCCGTCACGGAGCTAGAACGCTTTCTTAAAGAGGATGTCGTCCAATTCCAACCAGCGAAACTATTCCCCGTCAAAGACATGCACGGTGGGAGTTCCCTTTCCGAAATGCCTTTAAGGGGTCCGTGCACGAAACGGAAAATAAAGCACGTTTAGCTTTGGAAGCGGCGCCCGCGGGGCGGTTGAAGACACCTCTGTTAACGCGTTTCGATAGCAGATGGTAACGGCCATTGTCTACGATTTAAGTACAGTGCGACAATCGTCGTTCCAAGTTGTGGCGTACCCCCACTTTGTCCCATCGATATGCCGTGCGTGTGGCTACGATCGATATTGGCGATCTCTGGCCAGCGAGCCCCGCGACACTGAAATACTGGATCGCGGCGAGGCTGTGGTCCGACGCCGCGCACGCTATGAAGACCGGCGGCCCAAAGTTTCTTGCTCTATCACGAGAAAACCTGATACTGCTAACTTCCTTGGCGCCGTGCTCGATAGAAGGTCCGACATCGGTATCAGTTCGCATGGCAGATATTTTCATCAGCTACTCAAAAGCCTCCGCAACTGAGACCGAGCGGCTTGCACAGGAACTGCAGGCGAAGGGTTTTACCGTTTGGTACGACACGAGCCTGATCCCGGGCGACAGTTTTCGGGACGTGATCATGTCCGAACTGGCGCAGGCACGGGCAGCGATTGTCATCTGGACGGCCGATTCTGTGAAATCGGATTGGGTTTGTTCTGAAGCCAGTCGCGCACGCGCGCGCCGCGTCCTGATTCCGGTACGCGCGGACGATATTCGCTCGCACGATATTCCTCCGCCGTTCGATGGCTTGCACACGGAACTGTTATCAAACCGCGCTGGGGTCTATGCCGCGCTCGCGAAGCTTGGCGTTATACCGACGTCAGATAACCCGCAGCTTCGAGGTGGCTTTGGTGACACCCGGGCGGTCGCTGTTCTCCCATTGGACAATATGAGCAAGGACGCGGCGGAAGACTACTTCGTCGACGGACTTACCGAGGATATCATTACGGCACTGTCCTACTGGCGTTGGTTCCCGGTCGTCGCCCGAAACTCGACCTTTGCCTACAAAGGCAGGCCAAAGAATGTCACCGAGATCGGCCGGGAACTGGGGGCGGCATACGTGGTCGAGGGCAGCGCAAGGCGTTCGGGCGAGCAGGTGCGCATCACGGTGCAGCTGATCGAAGCGTCAAGTGGCCACCACTTGTTCGCCGAGCGCTTCGACCGCCAGATGTCCGATGTGTTCATCGTCCAGGAGGAGATCGCCGAACGGATCGTGGCCAGCATCGAGCCCGAAATCCACCGGGCCGAGGCACGGCGCGCCGCCCGCAAGCATCCCTCCGATCTCGGCGCCTGGGATCATGCTCTCAAGGCCCTGTCCCTGCAGGAGCGGATGACCCCCGGCTGCCACGCCGAAGCTCGCCAACATCTCAAGCTGGCGCTGGAGATCGATCCGGGCTCAGCACGCGCATGGTCGCTGTTGTCGCTTTGTCATTATCATGAGGGCATCCTGGGATGGGCCAAGGAGCGCGGCGATGCGCTGCAATCGTCGCTCGAAGCGGCTGAACAAGCAATCTTGTGCGACGACCGCGAGTGGCTGGCGCAAGGGTTATGGGGCATGGGGCGGATGTGGACTGAGCGCGACTTCTCGTCGGCGCTCGAGGGCACCGAGCGCGCCGTGACGCTTAATCCGAGCGCGCCCCTGGCGCGACATATGCTCGGTTGCATCCTGGAATTTACTGGCCGACCGGCAGAGGCCCTGCCACATCTCGAGGCGATACTCCGTCTCGACCCACGTTACCGCTTCCGCTCGCTGGCGATTGCCGATCAAAGCCTTTGTCATCTGCTGCTCGGGAATTTCGAGGAAGCGATTGCCGCCGCCGAGAAGGCGGTGCGGGCGCAAGCGGGAAACGTGAGAGCCCGACAGCGCCTGGTCGCCGCATTGAGCCTGCGTGGGCCGGACGATAGGGCGCGCACGGCCGCAATGGAGCTCGCACGCCTCCAGCCGACCCTCGATGTCGCGTATATCGATGACACCTACCCGTTCATGTTGGCTAACGACCGCGACCAATTCATCGGTGCTTTGCGGGCGTCAGGTCTGCTCCGGGCGTGAGATGCTTCACGTCGACCTTGCCCGGCACTCCTGTAGCGTGGTCCCCGTGCCCTGGGCTCCCGTTGAGGGACGTGGCAACAACAGTCGACTTCAATCGATCGAGTGATGCGGCGCCGGCCCAAGCCGCTTAACGCGGCGGGAACGGGGTCAGCCGTTGACTTATGACTCAAGTATGAATACAGCGAAAGGTTGTCACGACCTCCTTGGATCGAGTTTGCCGGCGGCGCGCCATCACGCCGTGCTGGGTTCACGCCGGGTTGAATCACAACGAAAAAGGCTCACGACGCGCAACCTGTCTCCATTGCAGACTTTCTCGAAGGTTTTCCCAGTGTGAAGCGGGAGCAGGTCCTTGCCTTGCTGGAGGAATCTAAGGCGCATGCTTGGCAAATCAGTGAATGCGCGTTTTGTTGGATGAAAACCTAGACTGGCGTTTAGACTTTTCGGAGGAACGGTTGCAGGATACGGTCGGTATTAAGCCCCCAAAATTGGTTGACTAAACAAGAGCCAATTTTGGGAGTCGCAGAATTACCGAAAGTTCTTCGAGCATAGAAGGTTGCGCAAAATCCTGTGAGCCTTTTAATGCCTTTGTTGGGATTTAACCATGGAAGAATTCGCTCGCAATATGAATCAACCCAGCGGGGAAGGTACTGCCTTCGGAATCTCAATCGGGCTCGCTTTTATAGGCGGTTATGCTGATGCATCGAGTTATTTGCTTGCTCGCGCATTCACGGGACACATAACGGGGAATTCTGTTCTAGCCGCTGTAAGTGCGGCTAGCAAAGAGTGGTATCTTACTTTAGACCGACTCTTGGCAGTGATTGTTTTTCTCGCGGGAATTCTCCTCAGTTTAATACTTAATCGCTTCGTCCCCGTTCGCCTACGACAATATTCTCTGACCATCGCCATGCTCATAGAGGTTCTACTTTTTCTGAGTGCTTCTCTTCTTTTCAGCGACAGAGCAGCCACAGAGGTGTTCATTGTGTGCATGTGTCTCGCGCTCGGTATTCAAAACGGGGCCCTGCATAAGACGAACGGAATCAGTGTGCACTCCACCTATATGACTGGGATGGTTACCACGCTGATGCAGAAGGGCTTCGACCATTATTCCTCAAAGCGGAGTTCTAAAGAAGACTCTTCAAAAGATTTGGCTCGTCTTAGCATCCAAGTTCTGGCACCAATGTGGATCAGTTTCATTTTTGGTGCTCTTATAGGCGCCGTGATTGTTTCGACCTTCCACAGCATCGGTCTTTGCGGAATCGTTTTGCCGCTAATCCTGCTAATATTCGCCGAAATGAGGACGAAATCGTCAGTCTAAGATTCTAATCTGTAGTAATTTCCGCGATCGACTCTACGTCAAGCCCATCTTCTACAGTGAGCGGCATTCCTTTTTTGGACGATCAATTCCTGGAGCGGCTTAACAGGCAATTGAGGCGCTCGTGAGTCAAAAATGTGACGGCGTCCTGCACCGTCGTAGTCTAGAATAATGCCGGGTTTTTCCTCATCGCTTTCGTCAACGGCCGCGCTGCTGAATCGAATGCGCAGCACATCGACTTCCTGGTCGTATTTCACTTTCATGACTCTCTCCAATATTTTCTGATCTTGCTCGTGCGATAAGCGGTGGCAACCACCGGAGGTTGGACCGTCTCATTGACCAAAACTCGCAATACGTATACATCGCTTTATGTCGCAGCGAAACCGCGCGGCCAACCTTTGGGTAAGCGCAAGATCAATAGGGAGACAGCGTCGTGGAAGTCCAAAGGAGGTTGGCGGCAACTTGGAGTAGCTGATCGCATCAAAATCCCTTTTGAGTCTCCAAACGTTAGCGTCCAGTCTTTGAAAAGGTGTTGCGTGGTTGTGACGATGCGCCGAAGAAGGAAACATGAGGCTTTATTGCAAAGCGCTTGTTCTGTTTTGGTTAGCGATTGTTCCACGCATTAATGCGCAAGGTGATTTTTATCAAGTCACCCAAAGCGATCTGGATCATGCGCATAACCCCGGCGACTTAATCCGATCTCAGATAATCAATGACGCGCCGGACGGGGCGTCCGCGTACCGTGTCTTGTATCTTTCGACCGGACTGCACAACGAACCTATCGCAGTAAGTGGCGTCGTCATAATTCCGGGAGGAACTGAGCCCTTTGGCGGACGGTCGATTCTCGCATGGGCCCATCCTACGAGCGGGATTGTCCCTCGCTGTGCTCCATCTTTGGCGCGAGTGCTGTTCAATTCCATTCAAGGATTACCAGATATGATTGCGCGAGGTTATATTGTAGCCGCAACCGACTATCCCGGTTTGGGGACGGCCGGGCCGCATCCTTATTTGGTGGGTATCAGCGAGGGGCGCGCGGTTTTAGATTCCGTGCGTGCCGCGCGATCGATTGGCGGGACCCGCACTCGTTCCACCTTTTCCGTGTGGGGTCACTCACAAGGGGGACAAGCGGCGCTTTTTACCGGTATTCTAGCGGAAAGTTATGCGCCCGAGTTGCACTTGGTCGGCGTTGCTGCGGCCGCACCTGCGACGGAACTGGCAATTTTGCTCTCGGACGATATTGATACCTCAGGAGGACGAAATCTGACCTCGATGACTTTGTGGTCGTGGTCGCGGATTTATGGTGCGTCGATGGATGCGGTTGTCACCCCGGAAGCCATCCCGATCATCAATCGCCTTGCGAATTTATGTATCGAACGCTTCTTCGACATTTTGACGCGCAGAGGACCGACCCGCGCTTTAGATCGCAGTTTTCTGAAGGTGAATAGTTTCGCCGATAAAGAACCTTGGCGGTCGCTTCTCGCGCAAAATACACCCGGGCTGCTGCCGCGCAATGTGCCGGTATTTCTCGCGCAAGGAACCGCGGATAAGCTGGTCCGGCCTCAAGTCACTCTCAACTACGCTGCCAAGCTTTGCCGCTCCGGCAGCTCAGTACAACTTTATTTAATGCCCGGAGAAGGTCATGCCTTCGCCGCACGCCGTAGTGCTTCGGTGGCTGTCAAATGGATTAGCGATCGCTTCGCGGGTCGTCCGGCGCCGAGTAACTGTGGAGGCAGCCTTTAAAGCTGAAAGTTTGAAAGTAAGTGTCACTTTCCGAATTAGTTAATCGGCATAACTTTCTCGGAATCGTTTGGCGTGCTTGACCCCCACAAAAGGAGCTTTTTCGTCGCCAACCGCCTCATAGGTTTTTTGTTATCCGATGAGCGCCCGAATCTTCGCACGGACGTCTGCCAGTTCTTCGACGGAGACAGCGCCCTTTCGCACGGCTTTTCGCGCGCGCCAGTCAAGGCTCTTGACCTGGTCGGCAAGGACGACATTTTGCGGCGTTCCGGCGATCAGAACTTCAAAAGGATAGTTTTTGATCTGCGTCGTGAGCGGACAACAGATCAAGAGACTTGTTATGTCATTATACGAAGCCGGACTCAGCACCAGCGCCGGGCGATGGCCCGTCTGCTCGTGCCCGGCCTGTGGCGTAAAGTTCAGCCACACGATGTCCCCGGCTTCGGGCACATACCGAGCCATCACCACACCTCTTCGCCGAGCGCAGGGCCGAAATCAGCAGCCTGATGCTGATTCTTCGGGGTGATCCCTTTCAAGAGCGCATGCAGATCGTATGCTTTTTGTCGTACCGGTTCGATGATGATTCGCCCTTCCTCTTCGCGCACATCGACAATCTCATCGAGATCAAACTCCACGGCTTTCATGACAGCCGCCGGAATCCGGATCGCCGCGCTGTTACCCCACTTCTTTATTGTCGATTTCATGATAACCCCGGCATTTTAAACGCTGTCGCCAACATTACAGCCGATAACTAAACGGTGTCAACAATGTAGATACATGCGGACTAAAACGGGACGGTTTATTTACTTCGGGGCTTTCGGTTCCTTTTCGGTTCCCATCATTGACAGGGGTCCCCAGCAATGCAGTCAAGGAGTCAGGGGTTCCAGAGTTCAGGAGTCGCAGAATGGATCCTGCTTTGCTGGTCTGTGAAGGTTCACCGTCCGCCCCCCAAATGAATGCCTCAGCTTCTGGAGTTGAGCAACAAAAGAGCAACAGGAAACATCGTAATTCATAAGTTACTAGTAATAAATGTCTTACATAACTAGATCAGCGCCCTCTCAAGGCTGAAATACGGGTTCGATCCCCGTATGCGCTGCCAGCAATAAACGGAATAGACGCCATTGCTGTTGAGCCTTTGGAGAGCGCGTGCTCCGTCGGCGCGGTAAAAGCGTGAAGCCTGCTGCCGCGGGATACGCCCGAAGGCGTACAAGGGATCATAGAAGCCCTGGGTGAGGCTTAGCGGAAACCTGGCCGAGCAGTCCGGCGAAGGCTTAAGGCGCTTCGGCATAACCCCGTGTCACAATAGGCAGGCTTAACGTGAAAACGTAAAATACCGCCGAGGGAATGAATCAATGATCGATCCACGATCCACTCCCGAACTGTCCTTAGCGGAAAAGCTGCCATCGTTGGCTGTCTCCGCCGTTGAACGGATGCTGCCGGACAGTGGCGTAATTCTTGAGGCTGCTATCCGCTACATCCAACACTCCGCCGCTGCATAGGTTGACAATAAAGTTAAAGCCCTCCTTATCCGGTACGAACGCCCAAAGGTGGCTCCTCCGCTTCTTCAGAGGGAATTTCTGTACGCCCTCATTCCCGTCCGTCGAGCCGTTCAAGATGTCCAAACATAGCCCGCTATGATCAGCGATGACTGAATAGCTTGCTTGTGGAAACGCAAAAAACTTTAGCCAATATCTGTGGACTTGGTGGAATATCACCCCTGGAACGGCTGCGTGTTTGATAAACTTTATGAACCATCGCTGGTTAGCTGCGCCGTTGTTGCGCGTAACCTGCTGAATACGTGCGCCCTGATCAGTGGAAGAATCCTCTACCGCCAACGCCATACCGCTTAACTTATTGACAATGCTCACCGGCCGAGTCGCGTTTCTCTCAAGGCCGATAAGTATGCTGGTCCCTTTGCCGAGAAATAAGCCGAGCAGAGTGTTAATGTTCGTTTCGTATATCGAGACCGGGTTGAGTAGTGTCGGTGCTTTTCCTTCCATCCACACATTTCGTATGGTCAGAACGCTATCGCTTTGTTGTTGTCTTATTCCGGAGGTCATAGACGCCTTTCCTTTTAATCGCAGATCCGTCGAAGAAGTGGACAAGCTTTGACCGACCTAGTTGATGGTCGCTTACCAAATCGACGGCCTTCATTTAGGTACAACGGGATTGCAAGCACCGAGTTCCCACAGTTCTTCAGAATTGTTTGGTCATGTACAAGCCGGCGTTACCCACGAGCAACTCAATGATCATCTGCACGATACCGGCCTGTTCTTCTCGGTCGATCCGGGGGCCAATGCTACCATCGGCGGGATGGCGGCAACGCGCGCCTAAGGCACTACGGATGCCTACCTCAATCCCCGCAGGGTGCTGGGTTAGTGAGACGGATGCTCTGGTCGTGCCGTAAGGGTAAATTCTGCGCCTTGAAACCTCGGATTTAAATCTCCGGTGATGTCTGATAAGCTAACGTGACTACAAGGGAGGAAGGTTGAACCCGGAGCAACATTCGGCAGCAGGCGGCGTCGGCCAATTCCACACTACGCGTTGGAGTGTGGTCTTACTTTCGGCTCAAAGTGAGGCACCCGGTTCTCAAGCCGCACTTGCCGAGCTATGCAAGATTTACTGGTATCCGATCTATTCCTTTATCCGTCGGCGGGGATCCAGCCCCGAGGACGCACAAGATCTGACCCAAGGCTTTTTTCTGCGCCTGTTGGATCATGAGGCGCTAAGCCAGGTTAGCCCCCTTAAGGGCAAATTCCGCTCTTTCTTACTCGCCTCACTGCATAACTACCTTTGCGATGAAGCCGACCGTGCGCGTTGTCTCAAAAGAGGCGGAAAGATTGAATTCGTTCCTCTGGATATGGGATTTGCCGAAGATCGTTACCAGCTGGCACCGCTCGATTTTTTGACGGCGGAAAAGGTCTTCGATGCCCGGTGGGCAATGACCCTGATGGATGAAGCCATGGCCCGACTACGCCAGGAATACGCCGGCAAAGGCAAAACATCGATATTCGAAACGCTAAAATCCTTTATAGATCCCATCAACAGTAACGCTGCAATCTCTTACGAGCAGGTTGCCGACACGCTCCAGGTTCGTGTGGAGTTGGTCAAGAAACTGATCTTTCGCCTGCGTAAGCGGTACGCCTCCTTCTTGCGCGAGGAAGTTGCCCGGACAGTTAGCGGCCCGTCAGAGATCGATGAGGAAATTCATGCTCTGTGCGAGGCCCTGATCGCAACCGAAGGACGACTAGATCCATGAAAACGGAAGAGACGCGCACTTGTTTGGTCTGTGGGGCGCGGTTTCCTGCGGCCAAAGAGTTCTGTCCGGTTTGTATGTTGCGAGAGGCGTTGGGTGAACAGGTCAAAGCCGCGGATTCATCTCCGGGAAAGCGTGGATGTGCGTTGGCACCGAAGCGCCGAGCGCGTCGATTCGACCACTATGAACTCGTGACCGACAAGGAAGGCAGGTCGGTTGAGTTAGGCCGCGGGGCAATGGGGATCACTTATAAAGCGTTCGATATCGAGCTGCGTTGTCCAGTGACATTGAAAGTTATCAACGAGCGATATCTCGGTGACGAGTCTGCACGGCTTCGTTTTTTGCGGGAAGCTCGGGTGGCAGCAAAAGTGCGCCATTCGAACGTTGCCTCGGTGCTACACCTGGGCAGGACCAGGACCGGTTACTTCTATGCGATGGAGTTTGTGGAGGGAGAGACCGTTGCGCATCTCATCAAGCGTCGTGGGCGGCTTGGGGTGAATTTGGCGCTGGAAATTGTAACGCAAGTCGCCGCGGGGTTAGCTGCGGTGCATAAGCAAAAGCTCGTTCACCGGGACATCAAACCCGGCAACATCATTGTGAACCTGGAGGAGGGGGGCGCTGTGACGGCAAAAATCATCGACTTAGGACTGGCCAAGGCGGTCAATGACGCGGGCTCTCATACCGCGATGTCAACGCCTGGAGGCTTTGCGGGGACCCCGGAATTTGCCAGCCCTGAGCAGTTCGCCGGCGTACAGGTCGACATTCGCTCAGACCTGTACTCGCTTGGCGTGACACTCTGGGAGATGGTGACGGGTAAGACGCCATTCCGTGACACGCCTGCTGAAGTAATGTATCGGCATCAGCACGCACCTTTACCGCTCGAACAACTCAAAGGTGTGCCGCAGTCGGTTGTTGTTCTACTTGAGACTCTGCTCGAGAAAGATCCGGCGCGGCGCTTCCAGAGCCCTGCCGAACTTCTGAAGGCGATGCCGACGATAACGAGGGCTATCGATAGAGGGCGTAGAATCACTCGCCAAAGCTTCCAGAAAACGCCGCCTCGGGAATCGTCTGCCGTAACCCTCTGGCGGCCGGCAAGACCGGGACCAAAGAAAATTTCAGTAGCAAAATTGCCCGTTACGGGAAGCGACGTTTTCGGTCGAGAGGAAGATATCGCTTTTCTGAATGATGCCTGGGCTAATGAGCGTGTAAACGTCGTTACCATCGTTGCCTGGGCCGGTGTTGGAAAGTCCACGCTAGTCAACCATTGGCTCGGGCGGATGGCGGCTGAAGGCTATCGTTCTGCTGAACTGGTTTTTGGCTGGTCCTTCTATAGGCAGGGTACAAGTGGAGGTACTTCGTCCGCAGATGAATTTTTTGATGCTGCTCTTAATTGGTTTGGTGATCCAGATCCACGGATTGGGACGGCCTGGGAGAAGGGCGAAAGATTGGCGAAGCTCGTCGCGCATTGTCGAACCTTATTGGTTCTGGACGGCTTGGAGCCGCTCCAAAATCCGCCTGGCCCGCAAGAAGGACGGCTGCGTGAGCATTCTCTCCAAGCGCTTCTGCGCGAACTTGCTGCTTTCAATACTGGGCTCTGCGTGATTACAAGTCGCCTTCCGGTAACTGATGTCGCAGATCACGAACGCACTACAGCACCGCGTCGTGACCTCGAACAAGTATCCAGCGAGGCTGGTGCGAAGCTGCTCCGAGCGCTCGGCGTGAAGGGAGATGAGACGGAACTGTGCACTGCCAGCGAGGAGTTCAGCGGACACTGCCTTGCCCTGACGCTCTTGGGCAGCTATCTGACTGATGCATACAGCGGCGACATTCGTTGCAGGAAGAAAGTCTCAGCACGCCTTTCTCACGACGTCCGACAGGGATCCCATGCCAGGAAGGTCATGGAATCCTATCAGACGTGGCTCGGCGAGGGTCCTGAGTTGTCGGTGCTCCGGATACTAGGCCTGTTCGATCGACCCGCCGACGAGAAGGCGCTCAAATCTGTATTGGATGCACCTGCTATCCGGGGTGTTACAGAGTCACTAACCGAATTGGGCACAGCCGAACGGCAAACGATTCTTGCCAAGCTGAGAAGAGCAAGACTCCTCAGCCCGGAAGATCCGCATGATCCTGCACATTTGGATACCCATCCCCTGGTTCGTGAATACTTTGGCGAACAGCTGCGAAATGAACGAACTGAGGCCTGGAAGGAATGCAATAGGCGGCTCTACTGTTATTATCGAACGCTCGCGCCGCAGCTCCCAAATAGCCTAAGGGAGATGGAGCCACTTTTTTTGGCAGTAGTCTGCGGGTGCAATGCCGGTTTCTATCACCAAGCTCTGCATGAAATTTACATTCCGCGGATTCAGCGGGGAGAAGCCTCGTTCGCTGCTAACGTCCTGGGAGCCCGCGGAGCGCTGCTTTCGATTTTAGTTCATTTCTTTGAACACCGGCAATGGGGATCGCTCATGCAAACGGCGGTCGACGGGCAAAGCCTCACCGAGGAAGATCAGCTCTTCATTCTCACGCAGGCAGGGCTGTATTTGACGGTTGCGCTAGGGTACTCCGCGCCGGAGGCGCGCATTTGCTACGAGCGCGCTGAGTCCTTGTGTGGTTCGCTTAATCGTCCTCTGCTCCTTTATT
Source organism: uncultured Verrucomicrobiae bacterium (assembly GCA_963846195.1). Lineage (GTDB taxonomy): Bacteria > Verrucomicrobiota > Verrucomicrobiia > Chthoniobacterales > JAFAMB01 > JAFAMB01. The sequence continues at coordinate 41,533 of CAWJVG010000010.1, read as the reverse complement.
CCGTGCTGATGGGTCGCTGGCGCTACTCTCTGATGGCGGACAAGCTGACAGCAACGTTGCAGGTGGCCAAACGAATCTACTCGCTGGCGCAGGAGCAGTCCGATGCTACGCTGCTGATAGGAGCCTATCGTGTTTTGTCGGCCACGCTTTATTTTCGGGGCGACTTCGAGACTTCGGCGCAATACGCAAAGCGTGGCGTTCAGCTCTGGCGTTCTGAAAACGCACGGTCTCTGGTGGAAGAATTCGGCGCGTCTTCCGTCGGTTGTCTGTGCTATCAGGCCCTGACCGAGTGGCACAGCGATGAAGTCGCCTCCTCCCATGCCACCATGGGGGAAGCGGTCTCATTAGCAAAAGCACTGAATGACCCGGTCGCATTAGTTCAGACTCTAAATCATGCTTGGTTTCTCGGCCAGATTGAGGGCAACGTCGCTGAAGTGGAACATTGCGCGTCGGAGGTTATTGAGCTGTCGACGCGTCACAATTTTGTCACTTGGCTGCCCGGAGCGGTCATCCTGCGCGGTTGGGCCCGCAGCGCTTCGGGTCACACCAAGGAAGGTATCTCATTGATCGAGGAAGGAATTAGAGACAACTATCGGGTAAGCGGCGCGATGGCCGGCATGCCATATTTTCTCGCGCTAAAGGCTGAAGCCTTAAACCTGGCGAAGCGCACTTCCGAGGCTCTCCAAGCAGTAGAGGAGGCGGAAGCACTCGTTGAAAGATTCGAGTTGCGGTGGTGGCGTGCCGAGCTCCACCGGCTCAAAGGTGTGTTCCTCAACGCTGTGGGTGCTGATCATACCCAAATTGAGGCTTCGTTCTGCGCAGCCTTAGGAACCGCAAAGGAGCAGAAGTCGGTCTCGCTACAGAAACGCGCAGAAGCAAGCTACGCGGAATATCGTCGCCAAAAGGATATGCAGTAGACCTGCGCGGCTGTATCCTGCTCGTTCGTAGAAACGCGCCCGTACCCTAATTGCATAATCCTATTGCCATTACTATTCATTTCGCAATAGGATTTCGCAACGCGCCAGGCCGCTTTCCTCCGTGCTAGCAATTTTAGTGCGCAAAGGAACGTTTGTGCAATAGCCGTTGCTTCGATGTAGAGGACCGTCGACGAAGGGGTCCTGACGCCAAAGGTATTGATTTTTTGGGTCAGTCGCAGAAAATGACGGTCACGCTATAGATCTGCCTAATGAGACGCTTCGCGCGAGACGTACGTTTCACTTCGAAGATGTTTAAAACAAGTTTTGCTCCGCGCACTTGCTCACTTTGTAACTGGGACTACAAGGAGCGACTTCCGTTGGGAAACAATTTCGAGAGAGTCGAGTTCGCTCGAGACGTTCTTGGGTTTCATAATTCCAAGGGAGGGGTAATCATTGTGGGAGTGACCAAGCATTACAAGCTCGTCGGGGTCCCAAAAGGACAGCTCATTGAAACAAATGTTCTTCATCAGAAATTACGCGACTATATCGGATCTACCGTGAGCCTGTTCCAAGAGATGATCTCCGTCCCGAATGAAAGAGTTCTTTGGCTTATCTTCATACCGCGAAGAGACGGAGCGCCTATTCCTGTGCAGAGGAACGGTCCAGATTTCAAGCCAGGGCAGCCCGTTATCAAAAAGGGCGATTATTACATCCGCGTTGCTGACGAAGTGAAGCTCTGCCGCGAGCCGAATGATTTTGAGCGGCTTTTCACAGGTGTTTCGATGGGTCACCTCCAAGCCTATTTGTACGACGTAGACGATTTATACTTCCGATTACTTGCGCCGCATTGTGATTCTTTTATAGGGAGACGAGAACTGATTATGGAAGTGACAGAAGCACTAAACTCCCGGCAGCCGATTGTTATACTAGACGGACTTGGTGGAGTCGGAAAATCAGCCATCGCGATCCAGCTGGTTCGCGAATTGTACGGTTCTGGCCGCAATGTTCGGCGATCTAAATATCGGTGGGGACCTCGGGAAACCTGAAACTTGCGTGAGGATCGCTCCAGCCTTGAGGAAAAAATGCAAGCAGATGGCGGTGAGGCCGTGCAGAGACTTTGGAGTCAATAGTTAGTTATGACTCGATTGATTGATTAGGCTCCAGAGATTAAAACGCCCTTCAGGAAAGCCGCCACCGTATAGTTTCCCGGCGACCGAGGAAAACGGGTAATGATGTATTTCAGCGGCGTGAGTCGATAACGGAATAGACCGACGCGGTTTCTCTTCGAGACGGATTTATGAGTCCGTCCTACCGGAGCCTGCACTCGGCCAAGATCAATCCCGGTCCACTTAAGGCGTCCTTGCGGCTGTTGGGCAATGCCTTGACCGCCAGAGCGCCGAGTCGCTGCTCCGCCTTCGCTTTAGCCGTCGAAGTGCGTCAAATACGCAGGTCCTTATTAAGGGACAAATAGATCCGTTCTCCTGGCTCAGTTTCGCCCGTGTGAAAGCTCCAAGCTCTTTCTAGAAAATCCTTATCGGATTTCGTCATCCGCTCGAATTGCATGAGATGCTCATTCCAAGACGCTACTGTCATCTCTAGACGATAGGTATTAGGACTAGTTAGATCTTCGTGCAACTGCCAACGATAAGCACCATTCCTAAGATGGATGAGGCGGACTTCACGCATAATATTTACAAATTCCGCCGCTCGGAGACGATCAATGGTAAACTCCACACAGATCGACACCGGGCCGTCGTTCGGTTTCGGCGTGTAAAGGAGTTTGTAAGAAGCGGGAGTGACTGGAGCAGGATCCAAGTCCAGGCTATCTGTAAAGTCGATCGAAAGCGGACCGGCGAGTACTAGACTGACCAAGAGCAATGCTGCTGCCGTAAGCAAACTATATGCTGGGCCTGCGGTCGTGACCGCCGAACCCCATATTACGCCTCCAATCGCCATCGCTCCTTGAGAAACCATCATGACCGTGGCGCTCATGCGACCTCTCACCCAGCTCGGCATCGCACGCTGCGCCGCTACCCAGAGTTCAGATGCGGATAATGTCCAGCCGATACCGGCCATCGCTGCGACAACAAAAAACAGCCACGGTTGCCGGACGAAAGCCATTAGAACGTACACGAGTGCTACGAGCAAATTAGCTAACACGATCAGAAGGTTCGATGAATATCTGGCTCGCAGCCACGGTATGATGACGACAGCTCCAGTGACCGAACCTATGCCTTGGCTAGTGAACAGTAACCCGAGTTGCGATGCATTGAGATGCAAAGATTTTAGCCCGATGACCGGAAGCAGCGCCGGAATCGCTGAAATAAATAGCGCAAACAACGCGTTCCGCGCAAGTACGATCTGAAGCTCGGGGGCATAACGAACATAACGAATTGCCTTCAGGAATGAATCAAAGAAGTTTTCCAAACCACGCCTTGATTGCGGCTGCGTCCGTTTCCATTGCAAGACCACCAGGACTACGACCACAAAGCAGGCCGCGTTCACTGCAAATACCGAAGTGGGTCCGATAAGTGAAAGCCAAACTCCCCCTAGGGCTGGGCCTAAGATTCCTGATATGTTCAGCTGCAATCCACCAAGTGTTGCGGCAGAGCGAAGCTCATTTTGGGAGACAATTTCAGGAACGATTGAAGACCAGGCTGGTGCCGCGAATGCAAAGCCGACTCCGATCAGAAACACGGAAATCAGGATGACGTAGATACTGAGAAGGTGGAGCCATCCGAGGACCGCCAGAGACGCCGCTGCGATTGTTAGCCAAAGGTTCATCACAACAAGCAGCTTTTTGCGGTCCACCATATCGGCGAGCGCTCCAGCGGGAAGCGTGAAAATAAGGAAAGGTAGCGAAGCCACAGTTGACATCAGCGATATCAAAAAAGGCGACGCAGTAAGCGTATTCATCACCCAAGTCGCCGACATGTCGTGGGCCGCCACGCATGTTCCAGAGACGAGACTCGCAATCCACAAATTTCTGAAAGTTGGATTTCGCAACGCACTCCACGTCGAAGCCGTAGCCGTCGTCATAGCTTACCCCCTTCAACCAAATCATTCCCAAGAATGGAATCTGAATCCCATTTCTCAAAATTCGGTGGTCAAAAGTCTCATTCATTCAATGAAGCCTGTAAAGATCGACTCTGTTTCCCCTTCATAAACCCGATTTCTGTGGAAATCTGGCGCTGGCATTCCGCCTAACCTTCCTGTTGATTTCTTCGCCATGAAAAGAACGCCTTCATTTAGCAACCCAATCACTGAGGCATAGGACTGCTCAAGAAACTCGTCAGTTAAAAATCGCAGCCGAAATTTCAACGTATTGCAACAATAACACTCCAGAGCATTCATGAAAAAATGCTCATTCACCCGATTCTTTACGCGAAAGCATGTGCCTGTGAGGTCTGCCCAAGTTGCTCCATTGTTCGAACGGCCAGGTTCGCAGCATCTGTTTTCTCCGGCTTCCGTTGTCCGAGCGGCCAACGGGAAAGTACCCGGAATACGCTGCCGCCGGCCAGGAAGCGTTCTTCAAATCGTTGCGATACGGCTCTCATCTGTCCAGGCGGATACTTCTACTTTTCCAGCGAGATTCCGATGAGCACCTGTAAGATCCGTTTAACACTTTTCCATCAATGAAAACGCATTATCGGTCAGCCTAAGCCTGGTCATCCTGGCCCTCGGATTTTCGGCGCTCTCCTCGGGCGGAACCAAACTGGAAATGCCAGAGTTATAATGGTTTCCCTGTTCAGTGTACAAGCCGACGGTGTTCAACGGAAACACCTCACATACAAAACAGGCTGTGACCTGCGGTATCGGGCTTCCTATGGTCACCGTTCGACGGCCGCGCAAAGTTTGTTGAAAGCGATTCGGGGAATTTCCGGCGACGGTATATGTGTTCGGCCTGAGCTAAACATTGCTTCCGGCCAAAATCCCGAGACTGACTTCTGAGCATCCCGCTTTCGGAACTCCGAGCCAGAAAACTTGCTTCAGACTGGGGGCACGTATGACGGAGATCGCTACTCTCTCGACGAAAACTTGGCAGCCATCCGCTGAAAAGCGCAACGCCAGCGCAGTTTTGGTCTAGGAAAAGGCTTTCATTTGAGTGCATCACTGCGTGGGCATAGGACCTGCTTAAGGACTGGGCAGAAAATTCGCAATCGAAACTCGAAACTCTTTCCATCAATGAAAACTCAAAACCGACTTCGGAGATTATCGGTCAGCCTAAGCCTGGTTATCCTGGCCCTCGGATTTTCGGCGCTCGGATTTGTCTCCTTTATTAACACACAGCCAGGCCAAACCAGCAGTATCTTCTCTGTTGAGCATACTTATTCGCTCATCGGGAGTACCTTCAGTGTCTTGGTAGGCACGACCTTCCTTGTTGCCGCCATTACCTTCAGAGGAGTGAGGCATGGATCTCTGAAAGGCTTGTCGCACGCATCGATGCCAATCTGATTTAGCGCCCGGAAACTCGGGCTCGCACGTCGGTAACGTTAAAGTGTAGTCCGACAGCCGTCGACAGTTTTCATTCCGGCTGAATTCTTGCAGCGATCAGCGTCAATGTAACCCCTTGCACCGCCCACCGATATCCGGAGTCGTCCAGCGCAAAGGAAAAAAGGAAACGCCGCTCATGGCGTGGCAGCGCACGTGTCAGATCAGGGAGAAAACACAGGATTCTAGGTTGTGAGCCAAGAGTGGCGTCGCACGTGGAGAAGCGCGGCGAAAATGAAAACACTGGCCACCGCTATGCTGGCCCAGCCCCCTATCACGCAACTCATCGCGCTGAAGGCGAGCGAATCATCCGAGAGAGGTTGATGAATCAGCGACATGAGACCGATCGACGAAAATCCTAGCGCAAGGATGAACAGGCTGATCCCGGCCGAAATTTTCTGAAATGCCTGAGATGTTTTCATTGTAGGTATTGGATGGTTTCTTCGTTTCGGGATTTGCCCGTTTCATTGGCCGATTGACCGTCCGCTACCATGTACAAATGATTTTCGGGATCTCGGTTTCAGGATTTGAGAAAAGTGAAAGAAATTAATTCGAAAAAGGTGCTGGCGTTTCAGCAACTTGCGGAGTGGAATTGAAGAGTCTTGTGGCGGCGGCGAAACGGCCAGTCGGCAAAGGGCGAGACGACAAATGCCTCCTAAGATCACGCTCCCGCGTGACCGCCGTGGCTCTCGAATGGCATCAACTGCGCTACCTTATCTTGGAAGCGAGACGCCTTATGCGCGGGAGCGCGTCCCTAAAATTCGATGCGTCCCGTTGCCCTTTATCGCTGCTCCGGAAGATCTTAACGGTTTCTTTGCGTTTCTCGTGGTACCGGCGGGACCTCCTTTTCAGGAGAACCTCCACAATCGGACGATGTGCGGCATCGTGTGGTGCTATACGGGCCCCACGGATCAGGCGAAAAAAGTTTTCCAGCTGATTCGGGATTTCCTACCGCCGGCTCTCGACTTTGTGAGCCCAATACCGCATCCGGTCTTGCAGAGCCTGTTTGATCCGCTTTATCCACCAGGCCTGTTCACGTACTGGAAAGCAGATTTCATCAACGAGATCAGTGATGCGGCGATCGAAGAGCATATGAAGTTCGGCCCAACGATTCCCAATATGCACTGTGCTGTCCATCTTTACCCGATCGATGGGGCCGCACACCGCGTGCGAAACAACGAGACGCCGTGGAGTTACCGGGATTCCAGGTGGGCGCAAGTGATCGTGGGCATAGACCCGAATCCAGCTAACAAGGACAAGATCACGCAGTGGACAAAACAGTATTGGGAAGCCTTACATCCCTCGCGCCCGGCGGGGCCTATGTAAATTCATGATGAATGAAGGGGACGAGCGCATCCAGGCAACGTAGCGGGGGAACTACGACCGGCTCTCAGGCATTAAGGCCAAGTACGATCCTGAAAACTTCTTCCGTGTGAACCAGAACATTAAGCGGAAAGGCAAATCGACGAGGCGTTATTATCGCGAAATGATCCGTAGACGGAGTTCTTTCCCCAAAGAGAGGGAAATTTCGACAACAAAAAACGGAGCAACCTTGCGCTGATGCTTGGGTGTCTGCCGGCTTTGTCTGCGTCTGAAAATCTCTGATCCCGATCATTTTTGACCAAAGAATATGTTCGTATGAACACTATATCTATGTCGATCACACCAAAGGCAATTCAAGACTTGCTCGATGAGCTGGAAGCATCAAAGCAGAGCCGTTTGCGTGCTTGAAGCGTGCTGCAAAGACTTCGCATGGTTCTCTCGGAGGTGGGAAGCGTTGCGATTCCTCCGCCTGCTCGATGCAGAGGGAGAAGCGTTGGAACACGCTCTGAGGAAATCCTTCCGTCTCCGAAACGATGCAATCAAAAGTCTGTGTTCCTCGGTGCGCCGCTTTCGAGATGCTACCATCAAGGAGGAATGCAAAGGAGATTATCCGCACGCTCTTCAGGCGTTGTGGAAAGCTCTAGATCGGGCGGAGGAACTGATTCAGAATTGAACCATGTGACGCGACCGGTGCCACCAAAAAGTGAAAACAATCCGGAACGATTTCGTTAGCCAGGTTTCTAGGTTAGACTCCTGGAGTTTCGTGCACGGACCCCGACCTCATCGACATGCATGTTGTCGATGAATACACTCAGAAGTGGTAGAGGATCATTCTCGAGTCGACTCGAAATCCTGGATTGAACCTTTTTGCGGGGATATGCAAAAAACCCCTGGTTACGGGGCGGACCGAATACTCAAAGTCCGGAACCACAATCAACACGTCTTTCGTCGAGGGCGCGAAATCCGAAAAGTTCTGCGACCGGCGCAACGATCCATGAGAGCGTGTATTGGAGCCAACGCGGCACGTCAGCCAGCAGGACGGTTGATTTGGCACGGCGCAGGCGCAGCGCCCCGTAAACGACGGCGCCGAGGCCCCGCACTCCGCGGCCTTCGCGGCCAAGTTTGAAAATAGTTTCCAGGACGTAGTCGAAATCGAGGCCCGGAGAGACGGTCTGGATTGTCACGGCATCGTTAGGCGGCTCGGCGCAGTGGTGATGGGCCATATTGCGGGGCAAGTGAACCGTTGTCCCAGGCGCAGCCGTGTGCTTTACCCCGTTGAGCATATAGATCAGAACGCCAGAAACAACCTCGTAGGTCTCATCCTGGTAAGGGTGGATATGCGAGGGGAATCGTGGCCCATCCCCTTTGAACACGAGTCGGGCCTTGACATAGGCGCCGCTGGTCATGGCCGAAGTTTCAAGCAGCTCCATCGAGTCGCCGCTGCTCAGCACGATTGGTTTGTTAATCGCTGGCATACCCCGAGGTTAGCTGTCAGACCGCGTCACCTGCACGCGCACTTCCATGGCGGCGAAGGTGATGATCGTTGCAACTAGCAGCGCGATCTCAAACGGCAGCCACCAGCCGCGATACAAACCGCTTTTGAAATCAGCCGCCCGGACGAAGGCGGCGACGACGGTCAGCGCATGCCAGACGATCACCCCAACCAGTCCGATTCGCCAGGATGACCAGCGCGGTTCACGCGAAACCGTTAACACCCCGACCCCAAGCATGGAATAAAACGAAACGATCACACGCATGGTTAGCGGTGTTGCTTTCCACGGCCACAGTGGGATCGACCAGGCTGGATTAACAAAAGCGTAGAGTGCCGCCAGCAGAAAAAGAAGCCCGGGGACCAGCCAGACCGCACGCAATATCCCCGGAACACGTGCGTCGCGCTCTTCCCGGAGACATGGATCTTCACGGATGTTCCGCAAAAGCGCGATCGGCGTCAGGACCGGCGCCACCACGTAGATGAAAACCCAGACGTAGAATATCGGGTGATTATGCGTGAACCGGTCCCAATGCAAAAACGTGGCGATAAGCAGCAGAGTCGCAAAAGTGAAAACGCCGATATGTGGAGCCCAGACCCGATGCCATTTTTTCCCGAGCAAGACCGCCGCAAAAAAGATTGCGCCGTTGGCATAAGACGCGCCCATGAACATCGCAGTCATGGGCGGAGCGACCGGCCACGCAAAGAGCTGTTTGGTCTGGGTCGGGAAGAAATACAACACGATAAAGGCAAAAAGAACGACGGCGCCGAGCAAAGCCGACACGAAGCGAGTAAACCCGTAGATGCGATCGCTCCCCGGCGTGGATGAGTTCATTGGTTCAAAGCGTTTTCAGGCACTCGATCGGGTCGCGCTTCTCATTCGCGGAAATGCGGGTGCCGTAATCGCCGGCCCGAGTTGGAAGTTGCCGAGCTTATGCGCCTTCATCGGTGAAGCCGAACGCCTCTAAGGGAATGAGAAATGGTGTTGCGTCTTAAACATTGAACATTTGTTTTCATGCATGGTCAGCCCGCCCACGCTCTCTGATGAAGCAACCGAGCTTGCTTCATGCCCGCAGCAGCGGACACTCTTTCGTTGGCCGCGATGCTATGAGTTCGCGATGCCAGGCGTCAAACTAAATCAGAGATCATATGCAGAAGATCCACCTGCGCCTCGCAATTGCGTACTACGTGTGCTTTCTGGGTTACGGACTGGACGATGCGATTCCCAATCACAATCCTAAGCAAGGCAAGGACACGATGGGGCCGGAACGTGTTCGTGTCGCTCTTTAGTCGGGTAGTGGCACAGTGTGTCAGCGCCGGGGCTTGTCGATGGAACCAAGATTCACGTCGACAGCAGCTTGATCGACGCCAGAACCCGAAAACCGTATTGAAGCAGAGCGGACCATACTGACAGGATCACTCTATTCGGCCGCACATGACTTCGTCGGCGGCGTGGTAAGGCGCGCAACAAGATCCGCCATCACGCCGCATTGGAGACCGAAAGGCAGATACCCGAAGTACCCGAGAACAGGCATTTCGAAAATCTGGAATCGTTGAACGTAAGGAATAGAGTAAGCCCATTTGGGATAGCTGTAGTGGTTCCACATCTCCCAGAAAACACCGCATACCAATGCCGCCAGAGCCGGCAGCGTCAAAGCGTTCCATTCCCCCCGCTCCAGCTTTTGCAGGACGGATTCTTCGCAGAGCAGCACCTGCACTGAGACGAGGATAAGAAAAGGCGAGAACCACAACACTGGATACCAGGCGTCAGGCCAAACCGCGACACAGATAAGGCCGCAAGAGGCAAGCGCCAGGATGGCTCCGCCCTGAATTCTGCGGCTTCCCAATACCAGTGGCCTTTGAAAACGTGTCCGACTGAGCGCTGGATACGATTGTAACAACTCCGCCGTGCTCATGACGGCCGGCAAAACGGTTGAAAACGCAACTGTGGCATGCACGACGTAGATCACAGGCGAAAACAACTCCTGACCAATGTAGTACCAGTTTTGCGCAAACCGGTTCAGGTACTCGAAATACCACCAGAATAGAGCGCTCGCAGGAAACAACGCGACCAGATAACGGGATTTCTGCGTCAGTAGGCAATCGCCGGTGCGCCGGAATGTAAGCGCGTTCACAAAGACCACGTAAGAGGTCCAGAGAGGTGCAAATGTAAAACTTTGGAGCGGCTTGAACCATGTGAAGCGCCCCCACGCCAGCATCCAGAAACAGAGCAAGAACAAACCAGACAACCAACCCCAGTAGGGAAAATGGCGCTTTGTATGGATCCGAGAGGCCTCAGGCCGTCGTGGTAAATAGAGAAATACAAAGAGCCCCCCTGCGACCAGCGCAAACGTGCTGACTAAAGCGAACGCAGACCAGGAAAAGGGTGCGTGCTGGACGTATCTCGTGCGCGGCGGAAATTCCAGGTACCGCGACATTGGGTGACCTGTCGCTATCGCGCCGAGCATCGGTAAGCCGATCAACAGCATCGTGAGCACGAACAACGGCGCCATCCGTTTAAGGGTCCTGTTTGTCTGGACACTTTTGAAATAATTGCTCATGGCGGGCGACTCCCGGGCGTTGTTAACTCACTAAAGAAATACTTCGGCGTTTATTGAATGCAACGTTGCGCGGGCAACCGGGAAACAGAAATCATCCACGCCGCAATTCAAGTTCTCAAGCACGCTGAATTGCGGAGACTGACAAGGTATGTCTTGTTCCGAAAAAACACCCGGCTCAATTTCGCGTGCCGTTCCTCGGGTGCAGTTAAAATTTGACACGCGCCTTGGCGGCTCAGACCTGGTTTATTTTTAACATTTTAAGGCGGCTTGAGCCATTTTGCCGTGCTATAGAGAGCTTTAGCGCTCGGGCAAAATGACAGACCCCTCAGCCACCCAGAGAAAGGCCGGACTAACCAAGCTGGGGCTGCGGCTCTTTCAAGGCATCCTCCCTTTTGATCGATCCCGCGTTCTGGCGGACATCATCGCCGGCCTTACACTCGCCGCGGTGGGTATTCCCGAAGTGATGGGCTATACCAAGATCATCGATACCCCGGTAATCACCGGGCCAGAGAAAACCACAAGGTTAAGCTCGTTATCAACACGGGACGCCCTGGGACACCAGCGGTCGGAATTTTGTTCCGAATCCTGATTTGACGCGCTAGTGTAAAAACACGCAATTATTGTGGAACGGGACAACAGTCTGGCAGGGGCCGTGGTGGCCGATTTCGCGCAATTCGGTGGAGCGTGATGTTGCTTCCGGCTCAGATTGCGGCTGAAGAGCGGGTAGGCCCATGAAAACGGAGCCCCAACGCACCTGTCCGAGCTGCGGCAACGAGCTTTCTGAAGCGATGGAATACTGTCCCGTCTGCTCCCTTCGCAAAGGTCTTGCTGGTGGGGTTGAATCCGGCGAGTCTTCTTCGGAACAGACTTCGGGCGAGCCGACACGACCCGAGTTGGAAGTGCAACGGCTTGAAAATTATGAAGTCGTCAAGCGCGAAGACGGCACCCCTGTCGAGCTGGGTCGCGGTGCAATGGGCGTTACTTACAAAGCGTTCGATGTCGACCTGCGGTGCCCTGTGGCATTAAAAGTCATCAGCGAGCGATATCTCGGTGATGAGTCGGCGCGACTTCGTTTTTTGCGCGAAGCCCGCGCGGCGGCTAAGCTGCGGCATTCAAACGTTGCCTCGGTATTGCGCCTGGGCAGAATTGGGAGCAGTTACTTCTACGCGATGGAGTTCGTAGAAGGGGAAACGCTTGAGAACCTTATCAAACGCTTAGGCCGGCTCGAGGTAAAGTTGGCGCTCGAAATCGCGACGCAAGTTACCGCCGGTCTGGCCGCGGTGCACAAGCAGAAGCTCGTCCATCGCGACATCAAACCAAGCAACATCATGGTGAGTTTGGAGGATGGAGGTGCGGTGACAGCGAAAATAATCGATCTCGGACTAGCCAAGGCGGTCAACGAACCAGGTTCGCAAAACGCGATTTCGGCACCTGGGGGCTTTGCCGGGACACCAGAGTTTGCCAGCCCCGAGCAATTTGCGGGAGTGGGCGTGGATATCCGTTCGGATCTATACTCGCTTGGCGTGACTCTCTGGGAAATGTTTACTGGCAAAGTACCATTCCGTGGCACCCCGGGAGAGGTGATGTATCAGCATCAGCACGCGCCCTTACCGCTCGAGCGACTCATAGAGGTGCCGCAGCCGATTGTTGTATTACTTCAGGTGCTTCTTGAGAAAGATCCGAAATGGCGATTTCAGAACCCGACCGAACTCGTGAACGCACTGCCGAAAGTCAATGATGCGATCAAAGCAAGGCGCTCCATTACCGATCAAGATTTGCGGTCGATCACCGTAGAACAACTAGGAACGCGTTCGAATGCCAGGAGCGTCCTGTCACGTTTGTTTACCGCTATAGGAATTCGAAGAGCTCACCTGATCTTATGGGCCGCGCTTGCTCTTCTTGCAGCTGGCGGACTGATAACAATCATAAGCACTTTCTTCACGGCTAGTCACCGAATTCCAGATGCCTCTATCCCCACATTAAGCGCAACAAAAATACCAGAAAAGAGTATTGCTGTACTTCCATTTGAGAGTCTGAGTGACAACAAGAGTGACACCTACTTCGCTGATGGCGTTCAGGATGAGATCCTTTCTTACCTCGCCAAAGTATCCCAGCTTAAAGTGATCAGTCGAACTTCAGCAATGACCTTTAGACCTGGCGGCAATCGAGACCTCCGCTCCATCGCGACTGTGCTAGACGTGGCTCACGTGCTCGAAGGCACTGTGCGGAGGGACGGGAACCGGGTTCGAATTACAACTGAACTTATTGATGCTAAGACCGATAAAACTCTCTGGTCTGATAGCTATGATCGAGATCTCACGGATATCTTTGCTATCCAGAGCGAAATAGCCCAGATAGTCGTCGCGAAATTGAGCGCCCGATTGTCACCGGAAGAAAAGCAAGGGATGCAAGAGAAGCCTACTGCTAATTTAAAAGCCTATGACCTTTATCTCCAGGCTAAGGCGTCAATTATGAACTCTTCGTTAAGAATTGACTATCTAGAAAATGGTCAACATTTTCTTGACGCCATCGCGTTGCTGGAACAATCGACGCGCTTGGATCCTACTTTCGCCCTCGCGTACTGCCAAATCGCGAAAGCGGACGACTGGCTATATTCGTGGAATCTAGACGCCACGCCAAAGAGGCGTATGCATGGCGACGCGGCTGTTAACGAAGCCTTAAGGCTCAGCCCAAATCTACCTGAGACTCAAATGGCAGCGGCATTCCACCTATATATGTGTTATCAGGATTATCAGAAAGCGAGCGTTCACATAGCGATCGCTGAGCGGGCTTCCCCGAATAGTGCTGAGGCCCTTGCGCTGGGCGGTTATATCGATCGGGGGCAAGGTCACTGGGAGGAATCCACGAAGGCTTTCGAACGAGCATGCAACTTGGATCCAAAAAATCCTGAGCCTCTTTTTCAGCTGACGCAGAACTATTTATGCCTCCCTCAATATCGCGATATGGAGAGAAGCTGCGACCGCTTAATCGCGCTAGAGCCCGAAAACCCGAGCTTCAAATTCCTCAAGGCCAGCATAAGCTTTGCCGAAAAGGCGGATTTGAGCGCGTGGCGTGCGGCTTTCGAAGCACTTCCTTCCTCGATGAAAAATAACGAGGAAACGTTTTCCTCGCGTATTTTTCTTTTAATTTATTCCCGCGACTGGACGAAAGCGAGAGAGCTTGTTAGAAGTAGCTCGAACGAAGAATTACCGTTCGCCGGTGGTCCGATGGTTCCTCGTTTGTGCTTGGCGATCGCGATTGCTAAACATCAAGGGGAAGAACCAGAGATGAATGCTGAGTTTGGAGTGGCGCGCGATCAGCTCAATCGGAAAGTCGAAGCACATCCCGAAGATCCGTACCTTCTTAGCGCGCTCGGCCAAATTGACGCTTATTTGGGTCGCAAACAGGAGGCGATTCAAGAGGCAAAACATGCAGTGGAAATGTTGCCGGTCTCTAAAGACGCATATAGTGGGCCTACACTTGTGAATAATCTGGCAATAGTCTATGCTCTGACGAACGAGCCAGAGCTAGCATTTCAGGCGCTAGATGTCGCGACAAAAACACCGAGTCCCATATCTTACGGGGAACTTAAGCTAGATCCTGATTTAGATCCCCTCCGCACGGATCCACGCTTCGACAAGTTATTGGCCCAGCTTGCGCCGAAGGAGTAATCAGTTTCGAAGAGAAAGCGCGTATGGTGGTGGATTCCACGGTGATGAAAGTAAGATTTGCTTTAATCGCATGTTCGCTTCCGTATGTTGTCCGATTGCGGTTTAGATTGACTCATTGGTTATCGTTTATGCGGCGTAATTCCGATCCCCGGGAATCGGGCGGTCGTAGAGCGACCACGTGGAGTTGATCGCCCGGTGAACGGATACGGAAGAGCGACGAGGGCGGCCAGAGTTGGTCCTGGGTATGGCTCGAGCCAGCGATTCGGGGATCTGGCTTGGTTTTGCTTTTTGTCTGGAAGGAAAGTGTGGGCAGACAAACGAAAATGCGGGAAAGATAAGAGATTATTTTCATCTGAATACGTGCATGATTCTGGTTTTGCTGTTCCGACGTTCTTGATTGGGCTTTTACATTGTTATGCCGTACAAACGAATTCAGAGGGCTGGGTTTCAGGCTCGGCGAAAAAAGATGTAAAATTTTTAGACTGCGGAAGATCTCTTTTTGTTATCGTCCGAGAGACAATGGAAGAATTGAAGAGCGACAAAGTGCATCGAATCGGCAGGGACCGCATCGTAGCCACGAACGATGCGTCGGGTTCCCTCTTGGATCCGGTCGGGCTTTCCAAGAATCGTAAGAAGGGAAGCTTTTTCATTTGATTTGCTTGGTTTGTCACGAAAGGTGGCAATCCCGCTTCGTCCAGTCTGCCGATTAAACTTGTGATTACCTCAAGAAGTGCAATATGACCGTGCCAATTCTTTACTAGCAGTTTAGTAGTCTCAGCCTTTGCCCCAAACCCGTCGATTCTTTGCTGATCGGACCCAAGATGCGCGTTGCGGAACTGGCAGATGCTGGCGTCAGACGCGTCAGCGTGGGCCGCTCTTGATCGAGCCGTTCATTTGCTGGTCGATGAGGGAACGTTGCCCAAACGGGATATCGTGCGGACGAAGAGGTCCGGGGACTGAAGACGGCGGCAGCAGTCCTCGAAGTCCGTGCACGGGCCTGTCCAGCGGAGCCCGTCGACCGTGTCGAAGGTCCGGACATCCAACCGCAGTGTCGCCAGTGTGCGATACAGCAGGACGTCGTTCCAGGCGTCGAACAGCGTCGCGGCCAGTGTGCGCGCTTTCCGGATTGACGGATGCCACGCCTGCCAGTCCTTGGGGATGGCCTCCAGGTGGGCATACCGCGACAACGTGAGCGCCGCGGCTTTCTGGCCCCATCCAGACACACCCGGAAAGCCGTCGGCGCTGTCGCCGACCAAGGCCAGGTAGTCCGGAATCGACTCCGGCACGACGCCGAATTTCTCGATGACGACGGCCTCATCGCGAACGACGCCGCGGCGGCGATCCAGCTGCACGACGCGCGTGCCCACAATGCACTGCCCGAGATCCTTGTCGGGTGTGCAGATCACGACTTGGTCGACCGTGGGTTCACGCGCGGCCTTGGCGGCCGCCGAGGCGAGAGCGTCATCCGCCTCGAACTCGACCATCGGCCAGACGACCACGCCCAAGGAAAGAAGCGCGGTCTCGAGGATCGGAAACTGCGCCAGCAACGGCGGCGGCACGCTTTCGCTCGTTTTGTAGCCGGCATATAGGTCGTTGCGAAACGATTCCACGACATGATCGGTCGCGACCCCCATGTGGGTCGCGCCGCGCTCGATCATTGACAGAACCGTTCCGAGCACGCCGCGCACAGCGCCGACGTCCGATCAGAAAAGCGACGGGTCAAAATGGCGCGGCAGAGTTTTCCGGGGCGGGTCACATACCGGTTTGTCTCATCAACTCCGGCACAGAATTTGCCGGGCACTCCAATGCCTGGAGTTTTTTCTTTGAAACTGTGATGCAGGCCGTAGAATTGTTCGCCAGCGAGGAGGATTCAACAAAATGGCTTTCAATAATTTAGGTCCTCAGACTTGGATGGACGAGGGCGCACAGGTGATGTGGTGGTACGTAATCAACGACAGCGCTAACGCGGGTGCTCAGTACGCCAATGCAGATATTACGATAAGCGATCCAGCGAATCCAGGGGCTATCGTTGTGGCAGACCAGCAAGGCAAGCAGGTGTTTTTCGACGGGAGTACGTGGCGGACAACGTACTACGTCAGATTCACAAATCTCGGACCGGGCGCCGCTAATTTTAATCTTCAAGGTGGAGGGCTGGTCTAATCATGGAACTCACCATCATTCGCGACAAAAGCGGCAAACTCATCGGAGCTGCTCACGGGCATGTTCCAAAGCAACCACCCACTCGGGCGACCACTGGAAACCATGCGGGGCCGATGGAAGCGTTGGGTCATTCGTTCGAACACGTAACTGTTCCGGATGATTTCGCAGAGATAATGCACAATCCCAACGCATTCGGAGAGCGACTGAAAAAGCACCTAGCTCGCTAGGGTGGCCGCCGAGGGTATCACTCCAGCTCCCCAGCTTGTACATCCTGATGACCTTTGATATGGCGGACGATGGTCTCCTTGTGTCGCGCAATCGGCGTTCACGGCCCTCTAGCCTAGGTGAAGAACGATCGCAATGCGTGGAAAGGCGCTATGGCCTATTTTCACGGTAAGTCGCGTCGCTCAGCACCTCACCTAGAAGGCTTGAGAGATGGGCAGCGCTTAACTTATCCAGCGAGGCGACCATCCCGGTTTTATGGTAGGCTATTCTTGCGGCAATGCCAGGTTGATCAAAAGTTACGGGGATAGCCACTTGAGGGACACCCTGCGCAAGAGACTCCAGCACGGTGTTCAGCCCAGAATGCGTGATACAGACCGAGGCCAGCTTTAATAGTTCCAATTGAGGCGCCAGCTTGACGATGATCGTAGTCCTAGGGACCGGCCCGATCTGCTCAGGCTCGAGTTGATCGCCAATGGAAAGAACTAACTGTACGTCTTTATGCTTCGCGACACCGGCCGCAATGGTCTGGAAGACCTCCGCTTGACCATTCAGTATTGTCCCCATTGAAGCGTAGATCAGCGGCTCTCCGGTTAGTCGCTCCCAAGGATCGGGTCGATGATGAGGGCATCGACGGCGGTTGCCTCCAGCATGGCGGGCATTGATTTTGACATCGCCTCTGTCCGCTGCATCAGTTGGCCGATGACAAATCCTAAAGCGTCGTCTCCTTGCAGCTTGCTCACTTCGGGCCGGTTTTCATTAACGGGATCTCTATCTTCACCAGGAACACACGGCAAACCGTTAGCGCTCGAAGAATAAAGGAAGACAACCTCATGGTTGCGCCCCTGCAGTTGACGCGCCAGTGCCGTCATCGGATTGAGGTGACCCGGTAGATTTAAAGAAATAAAACCCAGTTTCATAAATAGTACGCTCCTAAGCGTTGACCGGATGGTCTGATTGCACGCATTTTATTGGGCGTACTAAAGCCCGACATTTTGGAAACAGACGTTCATCTGTCCCAGCTGCCGCAATCGTTGTCTGAAACGTGAAAATCAATACCAAGCGTCCTTCAATGCCGCATTGGGTTGTCAGCGATGAGTCAAAACCAGCCGCATCAGCTGCCGGGCAAAGACGGCGTGTCGCTGGCGACGCGAACTAGCCATGCATCCGCAGCGGCCACGCCTGTTCTTCGTATCCGGCTAGCAAACACACGTTGGCGGCGGCTCCGATTTACCGGTTAGTTTCGGTTCGCCCATGCCGTGGGCGTGAGCTCGGCGATTCGGCCGGCTGGAAAATCGCCCAAGCCGGCAGGACTGAGCCCAGATAGTTGCGGACGGGGAATTTAAGGCGTCGGCAGGTTTCAACCACCGAGGGGATTGCCGCGACGCGTGGTCCGGCTTGCTCGCCTTGCAATGTTGCCGGATAGTCTTCGAATAAACGCTGGGTAAGCTCAATCAACTTTGTGGGCCTGCGGTTCCAGGCCGCCTGGCGTCTCACAAGCTTTGGATTAATTGTGTATGCCGAGCATGCGATCGACCGATCGGCTCATTTGTTTCAAAATAAATCCAGGCGCCAGGCGACTCATCATTTTGAGCTGATTCGCCTGACCTGGACGAATTTCAAATCGATCGGTTTGCATTCCTTTGACGGCGACTTTAACCATGTCTTCCACCTTCATGATAGAAACGCCTTTCATGTCTTCAGAATTAAAGGCACCCAAGAGTTCGGTTTGTGTCGCCGGCGGTGCTAGCTCAAATACCTTCAATTTGGTGTTTTTCAGTTGCACACGAAGAGACTCGGTGAAGGAATGCAGACCGGCCTTGGTGGCGCAATAAACCGGTGAAGTGGGCAATGGGACAAATGCCAATCCCGATGAAACGTTCATGATTGCGGCCTCTGATTTTGTTTTCAAATGCGGCAAGAACTGTTTCACCATGCGAATCGGCCCGCTCAAATTGATTTCAATCTCTCGAGTGATGTCTTCGAGGCTTCCAGCTTTGTCGTGAACATTGATCTCACGCATGATGCCGGCGTTGTTGATCAAAATGTTGAGCTCAGGAAATTGTTTGGTGACATTTTCGTAAAGAGTGGCGATCGCTTTCGGATCGGAAACGTCGCTTCGAAAGGTGTGAACTTTTGGAAAGGTCACTTTCGCACGGTCCATCTTAGCTTGATCGCGGCCCGTGATAAGAATCGTGTTGCCAAGTGCCGTAAGTTGTTTGGTGAGTTCGTAACCGATGCCGCTGCCACCGCCGGTGATCAAAATCGTATTGCTCGTGAGTTTCATAATTAAATACTCCGCTCCAATCAAAGACGCCCAGCTTCCGAGCACTTCGGACACTATTCATCGGACGGTGTCCATTAGCCCCTTTGGTTGAGTTCACTCGTCCGTCGCCCGACGGATACCTCCTGCGATTCGAGGCCTGATTCCCCCGAACGTTTCCGCCACTTGCCACTTGCCCCGTGACCCAGAGTGCGATGGTTGTGTACGTTCCAGTTCACAGGGCGCGAACCCAATCTTTAAGCCGCTTCGTTTCCATTGCCACCAGCTCCGGATTACCAGACCCGTGAGCCAGGACCGATACTCCCTGCAATGAAGAAAACAGTTGGGTAGCAAGCTTTCGTGAGGTGTCTCCTCGTCCAATCGTCCGAAATTGATCCTCTATCCACCCCAGCAGCTCCGTGAAGAGCGCCGTCGCCTTCTTCGCTAGAGGCCCGCCCTCCTTGTGCAGTTCGGAGCACAGAGTCCCAACGGGACATCCTCCGCGGGCAAGTAGATCCCGGTTTTCAAACGTATTCTCGATACAGGCCAGAAGGCGTTCTTTCCGGGAACCCCTCTGGTCCCACTGTTCCTGCAGCGTCCGCAATTCCAATAAACGTTGCTCCACAATGGCCTCGCCGATCTCATCTTTCGTCTTGAAGTAGTAGTAAACGTTCCCCACCGGTACCTTGGCTGCTTCCGCGATATCGGCGAGACTGGTCATCCTGAAGCCATGCCGGTACGCCAATTTCACGGCGGTCTGAATCAGCCGCGATCGTTTGTCCGTTTTCGTCTTTGGCATTAGTCTCCGTTAGTCAGTTGACTAACTTGACTGTATACCCTGTCACCTTGTTTTGTCAATTCCTCATGCAGGACAGCGAGAATCACTAAAGGCGAAGCGTATGACAGCGTTTCATAAACCATTTCATTGCACCTTCGTTTTAGAGTGTGATAACGTCTGACCCTGACCGTTGGGGCTAACGGTGGTCCAATAAGGTAAATGTCCCACTACCGTCGCGAACGCGGCACCGCGCTTATTGAGTTGTCGGCCGGAAGTTCTGTTTCTCGGGATCGCCGCCTCTCCTTCTCGTATTTAGTTTTCCTACTCCGAGAGACGGGCGCCTCGGCCGTAAAGTAAGAGCATAATTAAAAGGACGGCTCCATAAATAATCTGGCGTCCGGCTTCCGGCATTTGTAGCACTGACAACATGCTTTGTAATAGCACGATTAGAAGGACTCCGACCACCGTACCAATGTAACTGCCGCGGCCTCCCAGGACACTTGTTCCACCCAAGACGATTGCGGCGATCGATGGCAAAAGATAGGCATCGCCCATCCCCTGGTAGGCTTTGCTCGAATACCCCGTAAGCATGATCCCGCCCAAGGCAGCCGTCAGACCACTTAAGGCAAAGCAGACCACAATAACTAACCGCGTCGGAACTCCTGACAGATAAGCGGCGCGTTCGCGATTGCCGACGGCGTAGATATAACGACCGAATTGCGTCGCTCGCAGAAGAAAAGCGATGAGAAATGATACACCGGCCCAGACAAACAGGGCATTTGGAATGCCAAACGTCCTCTCGACGGCCATGGCCGACATCTGTTTTGTCGCGTGACTTGCCGGTGCCGAGCCACCGGTGTAAAGCACGACTAACCCCTGTAGAACGGCATTCATACCTAAAGTAAAAATCATGGACGGTACCCGCAACCAGGCAATACCGAACCCGTTGATCAGCCCGACGAGCACGCCGCACCCAAGTCCGACCGGCAACGTGAGAAGCCCCGCAGTGTCCGGTGTGTGAGCGACAGCTGTAGACATCATGCCGCCCAGAGTGATCGTCCAGGGAATCGAAAGATCAATGTGGCCGAGCAAAATCACTAACATTCCTCCAGCCGCGATTATTCCCAGGAATGAAGCCACCTCGAGTTGCAGGAGCAGGTAATTGGGAGAGACGAAGTTGCGGTTCATCGCCGCCCCAATAGCCAAAATCACCAGGATACAGGCGCTGGCAATGACAATCGGTTGATTTGCCTTGAAGCGGATTCGATTCATAAAAAGACATCCATCTGGTTCTTGTTACGAAGAATGCGCAAACCACCCAAGCAGACCGCGCCCAGCAGGATAAAACCCTGAAAAAGAGGCTGCCAAAGCGCCGGGGCGTTGAAGACGAACAATAGGTCGCTAATAGTCCGCAGGATGAACGCGCCGAGAATGGAGCCGATCATCCCTCCCGATCCACCAAAAAGCGAAGTGCCGCCGATCGCCACTGCCGCAATGGAGTTCAATGTATAGAATCCGCCCTGGCTGGCACTGGCTTCCCCGGATAAAGAGATGAGCGAAAGCGCCAAACCACCGGCAGCGGCCAACAATCCGCCTAAAGAATAAGCCGCAAATCTCGAGCGACCGATCGCCAGACCCGACATGTACGCTGCACCTTCGGCTGATCCCAGGGCGTAGCAACTCCGACCCGTGACCGAAATGCGAAACGGCCACCAGACAAATACCAGGATGCCGACAAGAAGCAAAAAGGTGGTCGGTATCCCTGCGAAGTCGTAGGTCAAAGCGTTGCTAAGGTCTTCACTGACCTCGCCACCCGGACTTGGGCGTAGCAGGAGAGCAATTCCAAAATAGATCGCGCCGGTCGCTAACGTTGCAATGATCGGCTGAATCCGGCCAAGCACAACGATTGTCGCGTTCATTGCGCCGGCCGCCAAACCGGCAAGCAAAACCGCCAGGACTCCCAAGGCGACCTGACCCGGGGGACCGTTGACCAGCACCGAAGCCAAGCAGGACGCCATGGTTAGAATCATCCCTGCCGAAAGATCAAAACCACCTGTCAAAATGACTAAAGTCTGGGCCATCGCGACCAGCGCAAGGACGACACCTTTGTTCGATAGCGAAGTCAGAACGTTGACCGAAAGCCCATTCTGCTGGTTCGCGGAAAAGAGCAGGAACATCACCGCAAACACCAGAAACGCTGTAAATGGTCCGGCGTTCCACCGCCAAAATCTGCGGAAGGTTTGCCATTTCGAGTCAGCACCCTCTCCGATCTCATGAAAGGGGCCCGGAAGTTCCGATCGGCCGGACTCTTCGCTGAGATTGAGTGAAGCGGTGACGAGATTGTGAGCGTTTAGTTCCGCGCCCTCCAGTTCACGGATCAGTTTGCCTCGGTAGCAAACCACCACGCGATCACACATCCCAATGAGCTCTTCGTAATCGGTGGAGTAGAACAAGATCGCTATCCCCGCCTGCGCAAGTTCCCGCATCAGGCGATACATTTCCTGTTTTGTTCCGACGTCGATGCCGCGCGTCGGATCGTTCAAAAGCAAGATCCGCGGCTCTTTGATCAGCCACTTTCCGATCACCACCTTCTGTTGATTTCCGCCGGACAGCGTGCGCACCGCAGCATCGAGATCGCTCAATTTTATTTGCAGCTTTTCTACCGCCAAGTCGATCGCCGCTTGCTCCTTCGCCGAATCGATCACCCCGTGATTGCTTAAATCAGAGGCCGCTGCGAGCACCAGGTTGTCGCGGATGGACATAGGCAGTAGCAACCCCTGAGTTTTACGGTCTTCTGGAATCAGTGCCATCCGGATCCTGGATGATTTTGCCTGCCTTGGGTGATCGATTGTCGACGGGCTGCCGTTGATTAAAACTTTGCCGCCGATCCCCCGAAGCACGCCGAAGAGTGCCAGCAATAGTTCGCTTTGACCCTGGCCGTCCAGGCCACCCAATCCTACGATTTCGCCTTTGGCAACGCTCAGAGAGATTCCATTGAGAACGTGGTCCCAGTTCAGGTTAGTCACTTCCAGGGCAGAACCGGACGAAAACAACTTCCCATTGGTTTTTTCGGGAGCCTGGCACGCAGTTCCGTTAGAGGTCCGTTTCGGCGGGTAGGCCCGGCTCACGTCGCGTCCGATCATCAAAGGGACGATTTCTGCGGTGGTTCGCGAAGC
This sequence comes from uncultured Verrucomicrobiae bacterium, assembly GCA_963846195.1. Lineage (GTDB taxonomy): Bacteria > Verrucomicrobiota > Verrucomicrobiia > Chthoniobacterales > JAFAMB01 > JAFAMB01. Next base: position 18,482 of record CAWJVG010000010.1, on the reverse strand, counting down.
TGTTGGAAAGGTGTCGATGTGCCGCCCATTCCTGAATACCGAACAAGTATCCGCCAGCGCCGCGATCTCCTGCATGCGATGGGAAATGTAAAGGATCGCGATTCCTCGATCTCGAAGTTGGCGGATGATTTTGTAAAGTTGCTCCACGTCCTTGGCCGTCAGGGCCGACGTAGCCTCATCCATAATAATAAGACGAGGTTGCCGAACAAGCGCCTTGGCAATCTCCACCATTTGCTGGCGCGATAGAGGTAGATCCTTGACACGCTCCGAGGGATGGATGTCCGGACAGCCGATTTCGCGCAGAATATCCCTCGCACGTGCCCGTTGTCGGCGTCGATCAATTAGCCCGAAACGTCTTGGCGGATTGGCGATCGAGATATTGTCAGAGACCGATAGATCAGGGAGCAGCGAAAGCTCCTGAAAAATACAGGCGATCCCACGATTGGCAGCCTCTGCTGGTGAAGTGAAATGAACCAGAGCCTCTTCCAGGTAAATCCGGCCCTCATCGGGCCGGATTACCCCGGAGATAATTTTCATCAACGAGCTCTTGCCGGCCCCATTTTCGCCCACCACGGCGTGGATCGTGCCGAGCGAGCATGCAAAATCAACATTCGCGAGTGCCGTTACTCCACCATATCGTTTGGTAACCCCTTCCAATCTGAGGAAGGGATGACTTATCGGGTCAGACATCAATCAAAGAGGTTGCGATGAATTGGGCTCTCGATGCCGACTACCAGGATCACGAGATTAGTCGCTCGTCTTGGCGGCATTCATAAGCTTGCCGGCATCAAGCTTGATGCCGCACTGCGGGAAGCCGCTGGCAACGAAAAAGTCGTCTGAGAGGTCTGGAAAATAATCCACGCCGGCTTTCATATTGGTGTAGTCAACATAAGGAATCGGTGCCGATATGTATTGTGGCAGCTTGTTTCCTTGGAGGGCAGCGATTGCCGCCTTGAGTGAAATGGCGACCAGAGCGGGAGATTGGCCGTATGACCAGCCCTTCAGACCATCCTTCGCGTGCTCGGAAATCAATTTGCGGAATCCGTTTTCTGCTTCGCCCGCAACCGGAATAAACGGATTCTTGCCATCGATCAACGCCCGCACTGCTCCGGTCGTACCACCTTGGCAAGCCATGCCGTCAAACTTGCCGTTGACCGCAATTGCATCGGCAACGGCCTTCTGGGCAGTACCATCATCCCAGTTTCCGACCACTTCCACGACTTTAATGTCTTTCTCCTTGTCCAGCAGCTCGTGCAGACCCTTATGTCGGTCCAGGTCCACGGGATTGCCGGCCACACCCCGTACCTCGATCACGTTGCCTTTCGCTCCCATTTCTTTTAAGAGCCACTTGGCCATCAGGTTTCCGATCTCGTGCTGGTCTTCGTTCACCGCGATCACTTGATCGCTGTCGATTGTATTGTCGTACGAAATCAACAAAACGCCCGCTCGCTTGGCCCGTTCGACGATTGGTTTTAAGGCCGTGGAGCTAACCGCGTTGATCAGAATAACGTCATACCCGGCGTTGATGAAATTATCGATGGCCCCAATTTGCGCCGCCACGTCAGTCCCGGTGCTGACAATCTTCAACTCTTTAATGAATGGCTTGATTTCCGGGTCTTCTGCGTAAGCCTGGAGGCATTTGATCATTTCAATGCGCCAGGTATTCCCGACGAATCCGTTGGCCAGGGCGACGCGATATGGAGGTTTTTTCGCGGGATATTGGAGCGTTTTTGTCTCGGGAGCGTACGGTTTAAAACAGTCAGGCTCGTAGGTGTCTGCGGCCCGAAGGATGGGTTGAGTAAGAAGTGCCAGAGGCACAATAGTAGTTAAGAGGAGGGTTTTCATGGCGTGCTCCCGTTCAAGTGAACGGGGATCTGGATTCATTATTAATGGGGGGTGAAGAAACGACTACAGCGCCGGCGAGCTTAATCCGTCACGTCCGCCAAGACAATGCTAAAAGTCCTGCGCGAAACATCAGGCGCTGCGCAGCAAACGCTTCAAGCGCCGTCTGGAAATACGTCTGAAGTTGCGCCTCGGTCCATCCCTTGAAAATCAGCCTCCGTGACCAGTGAGAGCAGTGGATTTACCCTGCTCTTTGAAACCTTCGTGGGGATTGTCGCGGCCAGACGGTCGAGTTCTTCACAAGCCGTCGTATCACGCCGGGCCGCTTCGATGTGAGCTATGAGCCTGCACCCGTCCTCCCCGCCTTGGCGGCGGAAGCCGTTGGCGGTGTAGTGCTCCAGGGTGATCAGCGCGTCGAGTACAGCGAAAACTGGGTGCGCGGGATCCAGCCTGCGGGCGACGCAAAGTGTGGATTCTGCTTCCGTTAGCCAAGGCGTGCGGGCACGGCGAAGTGGCGTGAAGGCTAGCAAGGCCAGAGCCAGGAAATAGAACACATCTGCCACCCGCGGGAGATGTTGCGATGCCCGTTCGAAAGCGGCGATTGCGGTCCCGGTCGCGCAGATGCAGGTGGATGAGGCTAGCGTTGAGATGGCCGAAGCCCCAGCGTTCGTTACGCTCAAGGCCGCCAGAGGTACGCGCGAACATCGCTTCGATCTCCTGTCGACTAGCGCGGCGGAGAACGGCATAGGGTGGATTGATCGCGGCGATGTCGATCGATCGCGAGGCTCCAGAATCGCCTTTACCTCCTCGTCTTCCCGAATCACGCTTGGCTCAAGCTGGATTAATTCCTCCTGCAGTTCTTTCAGCATAGCGCCTCCAATATTCTTCCGGGTTGTGACGATCCAAAAATGAAAGCACCGTTTTGCATCATAGGGGCAACCCGCGGTACGGGCTTACTCATCGCTCAGCAATTATTGGAACGCGGGTCCAACGTCAGGGTCGTTGTGCGCGATCCAGGTAAGGCCCGGCGGCTGCTGAGTAATCGAGCCGATGTGCGCCGGGGTGACGTGACCGATGCTGGGTCGATGCGCGACGCTATAGCCGAAGACTACAGGGCAATATTCTTCACGGTTGCTGCTACAGGTGGAATCGATGGTCGCGGGCTGTTCGGGTCGAAGACCCAGATCCGCGAGGTGACCTACCAAGGATTACTGAACGTTGTCGAGGCCGCGCGTTCCATCGGTTTCCAAGCACGTATCACCCTGGCGTCGGTGGTGGGCGCGGATCGATCGTCGCTCATGCTTAGCATTCTCAATACCCTCAAATCCGGACTGCAGCGGAACCTGATGGAAAGGGAACTGTATCTACGAGCGAGCGGGCTCGACTACACGATCGTGCGCGCACCGATTCTTACCAACACGCCTGCTGGCCAAACTAGTGTCCGCATTACCCCAGCGGTTAATAGGTTAGCAGCCGGACCCAAGATCTCGCGTGGCGATCTGGCTCGCGTGATGATTCTGGCCTCTGAACGAGCCGCGGCTTCACGCAAGACCTTCGAGCTGTTAGCCGAAAGAGGGGCCGCCCCTTCCGACGAGCAAATGCTTAACCAGCTCGAACAGATACCGGCGGACAGGGTACCACAATGAATGAGGGATGCAAACAGATGAACTCAATCCGCCCGAAGAACAAGGGCGGGCTGTCGAGCCCCTTGAATGGCCACCCCCAGCCACCGCATTTCGCCCTGCAGACTTCTAGCGAGCAACGAGCCCTTTCCCCGCCCTGGTGGGCAACTTCGCGCCAGGCTTAAACGCCGCGAAAGGATCTTTCCGACACGACGCCCTACGGACGCCAGGAGGACTTTGAAGACTCGCCGCCGGGATGGCCCCAGAAAAAGACGTACGGCTAAATCCTGGATTTTCCGCGCGACATCCGGGAAAATAAGCAAGCGAGCGTGCGCAAAGCCTTGTGTCGCTTAGAAGACAGATCCCTTCTCGTTAGGAAACGATCCTAAATCTTAATTGATCTTCAAGGCTAATTCCCGCGTTTTTGGCGCAAGTTATTTGGACTTGGCGATTGTCGAGCATATAACCTCCGGGCGGTTGGTGTTTTACCAATTTCGGCCAAGGGGTCAGCCGCTTATGACTCAAGTGTGATTACAGGGGAAGGGTGTCATAACTTCTTCGGACTGAGTTTACCGGCGGTGCGCCCTTACGCTGTGCTCGGAATCGCGCCGGGCCGAGTCACAACGAAATTGCGACGCTATTCTGCCTGCCCGGCAAGCAAATCGGTCCCCGGCGATTCGGCGAACGAAGGCCCACAGCGCCCCAAACTCTGCAAGCCGCAAAGACCAAATAAATCATAAGTAAACGGCCGACCCCAATAATTCTTCCTTACTATTTCGTACCGTTTAACTTCATTTACCCGGAGGTGCAGTGAGTATGAAGGTTAAGAGTCTTCTTACTTGACGACTAGACTGCTGTTGAAAATTGACCGTTTGTTGGGCGCACCGGATAGTCGATCCCTTGTGACCCCCCAGTCCCAACATAACAATAACCTTTTCAACGGTCTGGAGCGGGCAATCGGGCGAAAATGTAAACTTAGAAGACATGCTACCGAAGAAGGCAGAATTGATTCGGACGATACTACCCATGAAAAAGCTTCTAGTCCTACTCGTTGGTTTCGCGTCTGTCTACACCGTAAGGGCTACCGTAGATGCCGAGCAGATAATAGAAGGGTTGCCGGTAAAGTTGGTTTTGTCCTGTAAAAGCTACAAAGTGTTTGAACAATATCCTTGGGAAGGTCATTCTTCCAATTATGGTCCCAAAGGGAATCGTCTAAAATCCGGTTATGGCGTCGGAGTGGGTAGAAATATTAGCCGCTCTCTCCGAGTGCGGCAAGGAGATTGGATTCATATGCCAGACATCGGTTGGCGGCAAATTAACTCCGCCGCCGGGAGTGATGATCGCAGCCCCTTCTACCCTAGTAGTCTGACGAGGGTTTTGGCTTGATGAGTCAAACGCTTTTAAAGTTCGCGATCAGTCGGTCGAATTAGCAACTACCAAGGGGGTCATGGTTACTATGCTCACGGAGGGCGCAGTAGCCGCTACTGGCGTGGCGGGTATTATGGCGGCCAATACTACGACGGCGGCTACTACCCTTATGATTCGCCCTTCTTCGTAGGGATTCCGCTTCGGGTTCCTTTCCTCTTTCCCGGCTTCAACTAGGACTCCAAGCTCCCAAAGAGCAGTGATGTCTGTCTAACACACTTTTTCTCTGTCCCTCCTGAATCCGATTGGCCTGATCGGCGTGTTGAGCCCGTGAGAACGGTCCTCGGGACCGCAACTAGACAGACGACCTCGATCCCCGTACGCACTGCCGCCCGCGGTAGAAGGAAATGAAATCTAAGCGCTCTCTTCCTGTCGTGCTGCACGATGCCACGGGAGATCGTGCAGCCAGGCCCCTTGAATTTCGACCCGGACGTTGATATCGGCGTCTGACTCTCCCTCGAACAAGAACTGATCTTCGTCCTCGTCGCCGTCGATCATTGCTGGAAATCCGCGGATCGAAACCCGTTGTGCCTGCTGGTATTCAATGGCCTTGGCGCGCCAGTGTTTCTGGTGACGCTTCCCAGCCTTTTCGGCAGGGTATTTGGCCAGTCGCTCGACGGAATAGATTTGGCTTCGATTAAATCCCGTGATTCCGTTGTTTTCAATAAGCGCGATACCTTTGATGGCCGTCCCATCGGAGGTGACATAAAAACTGTAGATTCCGTCTCGCACCACTATAATTACCATAAATATATGAAATAGCAAGGTGTCGCGGATCAAAGAATTCCACTGTCAATAAGCTGTGGATAACCCCAGAATTGAGAATATCAGAATGCTCCAGAATTGTCGCAATGTTGACCAGCAACCGCTCAAACGATCGAAAAGTAGACATGTAAACAGATCAATTGGGTCCGGAAGACAAAACTGTCTTGGATTCTCAAGATTTGGAACATCCTCCGCTGCGATACCAATAACTTTTTCCGAGTACAGTGCAATGCCCGCTCAGCGAGGCTGAGAGATCACGGAGAATGATTATGCCGGTGAATCACAAGCTCAGAATCGTTATTAAAGGCAGAGTTATCGTCGTGTCCACGGCCGATCTTTCCGGCGTTCGGTTCACTTTCAAGGACGACTCTACGATGAAGGTGAAAACAGTCGGTTCCCAGCGTCCCAGGATTCCCGAAGGAGTTCAGGTACCGGAAGTCTCGGAGCATGGAACAGAGTTTGTCATCGGCTGTGAAGACGACACTACGATTGACTTGACCTTAGCTGATCCGGGAAATTCGGTTACCGTACGAGACAAGACCGGCACAGTTGAGTATCTTGGGTGACCTGGTGTCGGTGATCCCATTTGGAACAACAGGAGCGCTCGGCTCAAGCTTGTCATCGCTCGCGTTGACGCTCGGCGTCCTTGCGACCTGCCAAGCTGTGCACGACAGCCACCAGTTCGGTCAGTTCCACGGGCTTCGCCAAATGATTCTGGAAACCTGAGCGGATGGCTTTCGTACGATCCTCCGATCGCGCATAGGCGCTGAGCGCGATCGCCGGTAACGCACCCTCTTGACTTTGCTCAAGGGCTCGCAGCCGCCGGATAAAGGAATAGCCGTCTTCTTCCGGCATCCCAATGTCACAGACCAGGACATCAGGCCGTTTCGCGAGAATGCGCTCCATTGCTTCTGATCCGGAAGCTGCCATCGAAACCGTTGCTCCAGCCATTTCCAACAGCCTTTTCACGAGAACGCGCGCGTCGAGTTCATCATCCACCACCAGCACGTACAGATTGGCGAGGGATATTTCTGTCAAAGGCTGGCTTTCGGGAAGCGCAACCTCCTTATGGCGTTCCTCGTCCGGATCAGAATTGACTGCTGCCAGGAGCGGGAGATGGACCGTAAACGTCGCCCCATGCCCGATTCCGTCGCTTTTGACCCGGACGGTGCCGGCGTGCAGTTCAACCAACTGCTTGACGATGGCCAATCCAAGTCCCAGCCCTCCATGTCGACGAGTTGTCGACCCATCTCCTTGTCGAAACCGTTCGAAAATATAAGGCAAAAAATCGGGCGCGATACCTTCACCGGTATCAGCGACGCTCACTTCTACGTGGGAGTCGAAGCGTTGTAGCCAGACGTGGACCTTTCCGTCCTTAGGAGTGAACTTAATGGCGTTATGAAGGAGGTTCCAGAAAATCTGCTGAAGCCGATTGGGGTCGCTTGAAATTGGTACAGGAAAGGGATGCCTGAGAGCCTCCAGGCGGACGCCTTTGGCCACTGCCGTGGCGCGCAGCGTCTCGATTGCTTCATTTAAGACTGCGGGTAGATCGATCATCTTCACGTCCAGGCGAACCTTACCCGAGATGATTCGACTCATATCGAGAAGGTCTTCAATCAGCTGGGTCTGAACACGAGCATTTCGCTCGATGATTTCGAGCCCTTGCCGGAGTTCCTCACCCTGGAGGTTTCCGTGGCGGAGAATGTTTGCCCAACCCAGAACGGCATTCAATGGCGTGCGAAGCTCGTGGCTGAGCGTGGCCAGAAAATCGTCTTTGATGCGGCTGGCCCGTTCGGACTGCGAGCGCGCTTCTCGCTCGCTGTCGAGGAGGTGCAACCGCTCGCGGTTGACCATCTCGGCTTCCTCCTCGGCTCTCTTTCGATCAGTAATGTCCCGAGCCACTTTGGACGCGCCGACGACATGGCCGGTGGAATCCTTGATGGGAGAAACCGTGATCGAAACGTAGAGCTGTCGCCCATCCTTTCCGAGGCGAACGGTTTCAAAATGACTGAGCCGTTCTCCCCGCCGGATGCGGGAGAGGATCTCCTTTTCCTCGTCCTGGCGATCCGGTGGAATCAATCGCATGATTGAGGTACCGATCATTTCGTCGGCGGTGTATCCGAAGATGCGCTCTGCCCCGAAATTCCAACTGGTGATGATACTGTTTAAATCCTTTCCGATGATCGCATCGTCGGACGAGGCGACAATAGCGCCTAGCTGGCGAGAAGTGATTTCGGCTAAATGGCGCGCGGTCACGTCACGGAAGCTCCACACGCGCCCCGCTCTTTCTCCTTCAACGCTGAGGACCTTGGAATAACGCTCGAGAATTCGCCCATCCTTCAATTCCAGGAGGTCGAAACTCTCGCTCTCGGAAGCGGCGATTTCCCTGATACGAGCCATAAATCCTGTCTCGTCAACAAAGTTCTGGCTCAAGATCTCCTTCAACTCGCCTAGCATTCCAATTTCAAGAGCTTGCCGTGGAACCTTCCACATATGGATATACTGCTCGTTGAATTCCGTGACCTTGAATGTCTCGTCAGTCACGAGGATCGCATCTGTAGTCGATTCCAGCGTCGCCCGCAGAACCATGAGCGTGCGACTGAGTTCTTTCGTGCGCTGTTGGAGAACCTCGTTCGTTCGACGAATCTCCTGCTCAGCCCGCTGTCGAATTTGAAGAATGCTTGTCGCCGTCTCCAGCAGGGTGGACCGGAGCTGTTTTGTTTCGTCCTCAGGTTCCACGCTATCTGCCATTGATAACCTCTTCCGCCAGCGCCGTTCCTTCGATCCGGGACCGAATCTTCGCAAACGCCTTTTCCCGCGTGGTCGAAGCGTCGTCGCAGAATGGTGAGAAACCGCAGTCGTCGGTGGTTCCGAGCTGTTCCACAGGTATATATCGCGCTGCCTCCAGGATTCGGTCGCGAATTTCTTTGGGATTCTCAATCCGGGGATCGATCGGCGAAACCACTCCGATGAAGATTCGATGCCCGGGCTTAAGGTGTCGTCTGATGATCTTCAGCACGTGCGTGCGATCCGGTTCCCCAGCCAACGCAATATAGAAGCTTTGAGCCTCAAGCTCGAACAGGCTTGGCAGGAGTTGAGCATAATCGACATCCGCGCTATGGGTTGAATCTCTGTCCGATCCCGGCCAGGTGTGAATTCCGATATGGCTCCGCTCCTCTTTGGACAAGCGGTTGAGCCCGAGATTGTTGAGCTCGATAAAGCGGTTGAGCAGCGCCCCGGATGAATCGATCTTGACCGCCAGGCGGGCTTCAGTGAAATCGATCTGGACCTTGTGTGAGCCTTTCGCGAGGCATCCTTGGATCTCTTTTCTATGCTCGTCGAGCAAATCCTCGATAAATTCCTCTCGAGAGTAGCCGGGAATATTCTCCGCCGGATACATAAGGCTAAGCGCCGAGGGAGAGATGACGGCCTGCTTAACCGGGACGTGTGCGTACTTCATTGCCAGGTCTAAGAAAGTGTACCCATACTTCCGAAAGCGAAACGGGCCACTTGTCAACCGCGGCCAACGGCGCGTGTGTCCAGCGGAGAATGACAGTTTGAATCCGTCCGGTGCGGTATTTGGCAGCCCCTCAACGCAGTATGTCGCGAAATTGTGATACTTACGTTGCTCCCCATCGGTGACGACCGGCGAGCCTGCGGCCTCAAACTGCTCGATCGTGTCCCGGACGGCTTCGTCGTAAAGCGGTTCCAGGCTGGGGTGCGAACTACCGTATCGATTGATTGCCTCGAGCAATTTCAAAGGGCGAGGAATACTCCCAATCGGCTCGGTCGGGATAGTCATGGCTCCGTTTGCAACATATAAAGATTCAGCCTCCCTGCCGTCAAGGAACACTCAAACCTCGTCCAGACGGCTAGCCGCGGCTTTGCCCGGCCTTTTTCACGTGGTCAGCGCGATCACCCTATCCATCGGTAGACCACGGCCGAGGACGAAGGACGACGACGAGGACGAGATTTCGAGGAAAATCAGGTGTTCGATCGCTCGTTTCGCTTTCAGGTTCCCCATCGTACTCGTCCTTCGCCGTCTTCCTTCGTCCTCGATTTGGGGTGGCGTCGATTTGCCGGACAGGTGCTAAGCTAGGAACCTGAACGTGAATCAAGAGCAGCAAAAAAGTCCAAGTAGGCGACGACGCCATTATGATGAAGAGTTTAAACGCAACGCGGTGGAGTTGTTGGAACTTGGGGAACGCTCCGCGGTGCAACTGAGCCAGGAGTTGGGTGTTTCGGATTGTTCTTTGGGCAAGTGGAAACGCCAGTATGGCCGGCAAGGGCGCGTCGCCTTGAACGGCTTAGAAGCCGCCCAAAGCCGGATCGAGGAACTGGAGCGCGAAGTGGCGGCGGTGAGTCGCCAACGGGACATTTTAAAAAAAGCCTTAGCCATCTTGGGCCAGGAACCCACCAACTCTACGAAATGACCGAAGCTCTCCACCGCGCACCCGACTGCTATGGTCGCACTGAACTGTGCCGGGCCTTTGGGGTCAGCCGCAGCGGGCTCTATGAGCACGCGCTGAAGGCCCGGGGTTCCCGGCGCCTGGGTGACAAGGTGTTGGCCAAAGAGCTTGAACCGATCTTTCGCCAAAGTCGGCGTACTTATGGCGCTCGGCGGCTCCAGCAGGCGTTGCGTCGCCAGGGGATCCGCTGCGGCAGAAAGCGGCTGGTACGTCTCATGAGCCAGCTGGGACTCCAGCCGGTGCAGAAGCGCCGCTCGCGCCCCAGGACGACCCAGAGCCTACACCATGAGCCGATTGCTCCTAATCGCCTTAACCAGTTACCTCTTCCCCCTAGTGCACCCAACCAGGTCTGGTGTGCTGATCTAACCTACCTGCCTTCCCAGGAAGATGGCTGGCTTTATTTGGCGGCTGAACTCGATCTTTGTTCCAAACGTCTGGTCGGCTGGAAACTTTCTTCTTCCCTGGCTACTCCCCTGGTTCAGGAGGCTTTCGAACGCGCCCTTAAACTCTGGCCTGTCGGCCCGCAGCTCCATCACTCTGATCGCGGAGTTCAATATGCCTCAAGTGCTTTCCGTCAACTCTTGCTCTCCCACCAGGTCACTCCCAGCATGAGCCGCAAGGCCTGCTGTTACGATAACGCCGCGATGGAAAGCTTCTGGGCCACGCTCAAAACCGAGTGCTTTCAGGGCCAGATCCCGATCAATCTAAAACATGCTCAAACCATTCTTTTTGATTACATCGAGACCTTTTATAACCCAACCCGACTCCATTCTTCCCTCGGTTACCTCTCCCCAATCGAATTTGAAAATCGCCTTGCCTTCCTCAAACTAAACAACTGAAAATAAACAAAATATCTGTCCGGGTTTTCGCAGCCACTTCAATTTCTTCGGTACGAGCAGAACGGATGCTTCCTCCATTCCCGCGGCTTATTTTCGGGGGAAACGCTTTGGCTAGATGCTGTTGCAAAATGTCTGCAAGCGCGTCCCGTAGACAACACCGATCGTAGCCTGGCACGAAGTGCCTGGGAAAGCGTCCCTCGAAAGAACCGTCCCGTAGGGTACGGTATGGTCGGGCGTAGCTAATCCCAGAGGTATTTCTCGTCGAAATGTGCGCCGTGTTTCTTAAGGAAGGCTAAATACTCTTCTTGAAAGGTTCAGAAATCATACAACATAAAGTTTTTCAGTTTTCGCATTCGAAATTTCGTCACTCCAAGCATCGAATCGGTGCACATACCTGCGCGAATCACGCCGTACTCTACGGGACGGCTCTTTTGGGGTGGCGCTGTCCCAGGCACTTCGTGCCAGGCTACGATCGCACCGTCCCTCCGGGACATTTCGCAACAGGCTTTAGCTAACAATCCATGACCGAGAAGGAGGAGGACGGTCTAATGCACCAAGTCAGTGACTGGTGTAGTGGCGTTGCTGTAGAGCCTGTCTGAATGCAACAGTGACTAGCCGATTTGACCGAAAGAGGTCGGCGCAAAGACTAGTCTTTCGCTCTTGAACGATATTTGCACTCGCTTACCGTATGGCAACCGGTGATGTGACAGGAACGGGCTCGGTCCTCCGGGACGGAGATGCCCAAGGCGCTGTCGATAGCCGGTAAGCCGGGCGTATGAAGTTCCTGATCCGTGTGATGGTGGTCGTCGTTCTGCTGACCGAAGTTGCCGCTGGACAGCGTGCGCAACCTGACCCGACCACTCCTTCGATTGTGCCAAAATCGGAAGAAGACCCCACGCCCGCAGGCACGCCGGAACCGCAGGGAGCTCCTGATTTGCTTCCGGAATCGAATCAGCTTCCCTCGGAGCCGCCTAATTTAAGGCTGCCTTCACCACCCGTCCTGAAGCCAGAGGGACCCGATTCATCCCGAAATCTCCAGGCATCAAAGCAGCTCTCGCCGGAGGACCGGGAGAAGAATAAGATCAGGCTGGCTGAGCTCCGGGTAATCGCAATGCGCAACGCACGGGTAACCGAACTCCTGGACGAAGCCAACGGTGCGCTGTCCGACGAGGCAAAGCGCGAGTTTATGCGAGCGTACTATCATACGTTGTGCACGCGTATGCGGAACCTGGAACCCAATCTGAGCCAAACAATTGCGGCGTTTGAGGCGGCCGAGATTCAAAAATTAGCGATTGGTCGTTCGCCTATCGCAATCGTCTCGCGCGAACCTCTACATAGAGATCGGCAACGGCGTGCACGACGATCCGATTAAGCCGCAATGCGAACTCGCCGGTTTCCGCCGTCCGAGCCGCAAACGCCTGCTGTTTCGGGGACGGGAGTTAGTGCACCAAGTCAATGACTGGTGTAGCGGCGCTGCGGCTATACCAGTCACTGACTTGGTGCGCTAGTTCCATCCAACCATGCATCGAGCCAACAATTGACATATACCAGTCCAGATTCTCGGATCCAGCTGGATGTAAAGCGCAACGCAGACCAGCAACATTAGAAAGCCTGTTTTGACCTCTTTCATAGGGGCCAGCAGGCAAGAGCATATCAAATGCCCGTACGGAGTATATTTTATAACATGTTGTCGATCAGCATATTACAAATTCGCCGCTGATTGGAAAGCAGGAAGGGCAATGTATTTGCATCCCGAATTCGGGACGAACGGTTCCCATCTCCGAAGCCTAATCATCGGATTTCTGCGATTCCGATGGGCCGTAGACGATTGCGTTGAGCAAGAGCCTGACGGTCGAAGTCCAGATCATCCTGAAGCCGGGTTCAAAATTGAAAAGGATCACATGACCCGCATCAATCGGTTCGTCAATCAAAGCGGAGGAACCGCGGAGCAGTTGTTCGGTGTCGCCCTCCCAGAAAAATCCACTAATTTTCAATTTGTCGCCTTCGAACGTTAAAATATTTGCACCTGTTTCAGTCGGTTTGAAGAAAACATTGCCCTGGACAAAGAGAGGGAGGGTATCGAAGTCATATCCGATCGTTATAAAATGGTCCCGATTGACTTTTGCGTTGACGATCGATCCTGGAATCTCAATGGGCTTGCGGATCGTTGAGTCCTTTTTTTTAGGCGACGCCTGATCTGGTCTTTGTCGTGGGTCTGGAGGCGGCTTCTCGCCGGAGGAGTCGGACTTTTCTTCCCCCCCGACGATGCGGGTTGGGATAAGCTTGGTATCGGGATCGGCCGCGAATTCGCTGGCGGCCCCGATGCAAATCAAGACTCCACCGTTGCTAACCCAGGCTCGCAGATCCTCAAGCTGATTTTGATCGAACGCTTTTTTATAGCGAGGGGCCTGGCCGTCAGGCAGGATCAGGACGTTGATCTGATCAAGGACCTCCCGACTGAGCTTTTCCAGCGAGACAGGGACCACTTCCAGGCCGCATTTCTGTTCCAGGAGAAATAGCAACAGTCCGTAGCTGGTCTGCTCGCCGGGCTCATCCGCCAGGAGGGCTACTTTTGGAACCTTCAAGGGAAAATCGGACTCCGAGGCGATACTGCGATGGTTGGTGTCTGGGAGCGAGGTACGGACCGATTGAACAGTCACGCGGTACTTCTCGGAAAGGTCCGTCACGATATCGCGGAGATTGCCCGGATTGCGTTCCTCCCAAAGAATAAAGCTTCCGCGGGGCATATCTTTGTCGCCGGCGCGAAACGTCTCATTCGATGACTCGACGCGATACCCATGGCGCAAGAGCTGGATTGCCATTCGCATCGCTCGAACGGAGGAAGGTTCGAATGCATAAGCAACCCCGGGCTCGACGCGGCTCGGTACGCAGTTCTTTGTCGGATCAGGTCTCCCAGGGCCGTCAGCGATTTCCGGCGACTCCGCCGACACCGCTGTGACATCTTCTCTGAGCGGTTCATCCGTGAAGTAGGCCTCGACGCCCATCGCCAGAGGAAGAGACCAGGCGGTCACGTCGTAGAACTCGTATTCCTGTTTCGACTCTGCACTCCCTTTGGCTTCGTTCACTTTGCGCAGTGCTTCCTGCCGTTTCAGAAAATCGGAGTCCTCCGGGGTCTCGGTTTCCAGCAGGGCCGTTGCCATTCGGCCGTAGGGTTGGGCAGTATCGACAACAAAGGAACCTGCCGGAATCGTTATCTCGCCGGGAGAGCCGCCAAAATAGTTCAATGCTCTGAGGAGTTTGACTTCGCTGTTTGTTCGAGAAACCTCGATGCCCTGCTTCATCAGGAGGGAGACCAGCTCCGCAGCATTTTGCGGATCCTTGCCGGGCACCAGATAGAATTTTCGTTTGAGCTCTTCAATGGTCGTTTCGAAGAAATCGCGATAGTCTCGAAGCCTCGCCTCGCGATTTGTTGCTGCTGCTAACACGGTCGCGAGACTTGCGGTGACATGTTTCGCGATCCCGTCGCGGAGCGTCAGGAGCGTACCATCTTCGCGGCGCCACCGGTATCCCAAAGGGCCGCCGCCGTCGGTTTCGTAGGTCATGCCTGTGACGCCGTGCAGCGAGGACCAACTGTCCCAGTAACCCGGGTAAAAGAGATCGAACATCTGGCGCACAAAATAAGGCCACCCATATTTGTCGAATGCGCTCGCATTGGATTTTCCGAACGTTTCCAGCCATTTGATGGTGACTTTCTCCGGGAGATTCGGATTAATCGGAAGGGCCGGAGGCGGAAAGAAGTACTCCTTGGTTTGGCCGTGATGATCCGCGAGGACTTGCGGATGCCACTCCAAAAGAGCTTGGGTCGCAGCTTGCGATTCAGGTTGTGAGAGCGAGATCAAATCGCGATTCAGATCGAAGAAATTGTGGTTCAGCCGCCCGGTAATGGACCAGGGTTCCTGGTGTTCGTATGCATACTGTTCCGGTCGCCCGGCACCATGGGCGTTGTACCAGGTAGCGAAACGTTCGTGGCCATCCGGGTTTTGGCAGGGATTGACGAGGACCACCGTGTGATCCAGAGCCTCCAGGACCGCCGGATTGTTGGAAGCAAGAAGTTGATAGAGGACCTGAATCCCCGACTCGAAGGCGGCCGATTCGCTCCCATGAATGCTGTAAGAGAGCCAGACAACGATGGGCAACCTCTGGATCAACTCATCCAGGTCTGGTCCGGCCCCCAGCTTTCTCGGATCGCTCAAACGCGCAAGTTGATTCTTGATCTCATCGAGATGGGCGAGGTTGCTGGGAGAACTGATCGCCAGAAGGTACTGGGAACGATATTCCGGAGTTTTTCCGATCGTGAAAACGCGCAACCGATCTGAGTGCTTCTGGTACTCGCGCAACAGAGACTCGTAGAGACCGAACGTCGTCAGAAAATCACCGGTTTCATAGCCAAAGAATTCTGCAGGGCGCGGCAGATCCGAGAGGTAAGGTCCTCTGTCATAAAAGTTAAAGGGACGGCTATCTGCCGGCAAATCGGGAGCATTCATCTGGGCGTTGAGCTGCCAGGTGCAAACGACGAGCAGAATCGACGGTAGTAAGAAAACCCGCCTCACAAAATGCCGGCTATTTCGGAGACAGGACACTAGAGGGTTTCGGGTGCGGCGAGGAGTTCCATAATCCGCCGTACAAGTCGCCCGGACTGACCGCCGTCGATAACCCGGTGGTCAAAGCTGATTGTCAGGTCTGCTTCCAGTCGAGGTACGAACCTTTCGGCTTTTTCGTCCCAGAACGGCCTCTTTTCACCATACCCGAGACCGACAATCAAGGTCTCGTTGGGAAGCGGTATCGGTGTGGCCCATCGGACGCCGAGCGTTCCGAAATTGGTGACAGAAGCAATGGCGGGCCGCTTTGCCTCCTCGGGCAAACGCTTTTCTTTGGCGGCCTGAAGAAACTTTTTGTACTGACCAGGCAGCTCGGAGAGCGGTTGTTTGTCCAGGTTCGCGAAGACCGGTACGATCACGCCGTCTTCGACTTCGACGGCGACACCGATGTCGATGGATGCCGGAAGAACGATTTTGTCACCGACCAGGCGTCCGGCGGACTGGGGATATTCAGACAAAGCAATCGCCAGGGCTTTGGCCAAATAGAGGGCAGGGCCAGGAGAAGGGGAAAGGGTTTTTCGGTGAACAAGGATCGGTTCAAGCGATATGGAGACCCCAAGCGTTGCCAGCGGCCGCGTCCAACTTCTGCGCATTGAATCGGCCACCGCGAGTCGCATGGGAGAGGCTTTTTTCGACGGAAGCCGATTCAGCTCTTCCAGGTACGCTTCAAAATCGTGGATCGTGACGCGTCCCGCGATGCCGCTCCCCGGCACAATTCCGGCGTCGGCTGGATGAATGCCGAGTTCCTGGAGCCGTGCTCTCAGGCGCGGGGATTGAAAAGCGGCTCCGTTTTGGCCGGCCGGAACTTCCAGATTGCGGGAAGGATCCTCGCTCGACTCGTCCGAAGTGAGCGACTGTTCTGGAGAAGTAACGTTCCGCCGGTCAGCGGACCACTCATCCTCGATGGGAGACGGTTGGGAGGCATTCAATCGCTCTGCATCTTCGACGGACGCTTCAATATATCCGAGGACGCTTCCGACCGGGTAGGTTTCATTGACCTCGGCTGTAAGGCTCGCTAGGCGTCCCTCGCAAGGGGTTGTCACGCTCATCACGGCTTTATTGGTCTCGACCTCGATAACCTCCTGGTCGTTCTCGACCTGGTCTCCGATTTTCGCGGTGAGTCGGACGACCGTTGCCTCGGCTATCGATTCACCGAGCTGCGGCATGATGATCGGGACTTTGGGCATAAGAGCGGAGAATGAGTTTCTGGCTGTGATTTAACGCGAAGGGATTTTTTTCGGGGCTCGATTTATCGGACAATTACCATTCGCAAAGGTGGCGCACTGCGGCGGCGATCACCTGGCTGGACGGTTTGTGGGCTCCCCAGAGGTTGGGATGAAACGGAACGGGTGTATCTTTGCTGTTAATTCGTTGAGGAGGAGCATCGAGGAGGTGGAAGCCGTGGGTCACCACGGAAGCGATAACTTCCGCATTAACTCCACCCCAGGGCCAGGATTCTCCGACGCAAAGCAAACGTGCAGTTCTGGCCACCGAGGCCAGAACAGTCTTGAGATCAAACGGCTTGACGCACCGGAGATCGACGATTTCGACTTCGATCCCCTCCTTGCGCAGTTGATCGGCGGCGGCAAGCGCCTCGTGAACCATCGCGCTGTAGGCCACGATCGTGACGTCTCGTCCGAAGCGCGCCACTCTGGCGGTGTCATACGGCAACCCGGTTTCCGGGAGCGCATCGGATTTCAGCCGATTGTAAAGATATTTGTGCTCGCAGAAAATGACCGGGTCGTCGATCTCGACTGCTTCGAGCAACATCGTGTAGGCATCTTCCACGGTGGCCGGCGTCATCACCACCAGTCCGGGGAAATGGCTGTAAAGCGACTCTAAACACTGGCTATGAAAAGGCCCGCTCCCCGGATTGCCGCCCGAAGGCAACCGGATCGTGATTGGGCAGGCGACCTGTGTCCGCCAAAAAAGAGTGGCCGCCTGATTGACAATCTGGTTGAAACCCACCACCGAAAAATCCGCAAACTGCATTTCCACGATCGGACGCATCCCTTCGATCGCTGCCCCGATCGCGCTTCCGACCATCGCGTCCTCGCTGATCGGCGCATCGAGAACCCGGCCCGGAAATTCCTTTGCCAGATTCTTGGTCGCCTTGAAAGCGCCGCCAAACGTCCCGACATCCTGCCCGTAGATGTAGACACGTTGATCGTCTCTGAGAGCCTTTTCCTGCGCTTCCCGAATCGCTTCGAGGTACGTGATAGTCATCGAACCAAAAGAGCGTCAGCGATTCGTTGGGTCGCGTAAGGACACCAGGTTTCAGTGCTCGGGTCCGCCAGGGGTTCACGCTGAGCATCAGCAACAGCCTCTTCGACTTGCTGTTTCGCGTTTTTTTTCCAGTCCTCGAGCAAAGCCGCATCCGCCCACTGACGTTCCTGCAGATAACTTTCCGCCACCTTCAGGCAATCGCGTCCGAGCGGTGTGTAGTATAAGCTCTTGTCCATGTAGAAGGCATCGTCATGTTCCGCATGGCCGGTCAGCCGAAGGCAGTTTCCTACGACCATTTGGGGACCAAATCCGGCTCGTGCTCGCTCTGTCGCGTAACCGAGCACTTCGAGGCAGTTGTGGAGTTCCGTTCCGTCCAGTGAGTGGCCTTCGACGCCGTAACCGATGGCGCGGTCCACCAGATCGTTACAAGCGAATTGCCGGCTGTTGGGCGTCGAATAGGCGTACTGATTGTTTACGACTACGATAACCAAGGGCAGTTTCTCGACAGCAGCCATATTGATTGCCTCATGGAAAGCTCCGGTAGACGTTCCTCCATCTCCGATGGTGGTGGCGCCGATGGCGGAGGTGTCGCCTTTGAAATGTTTTGCCAGCAACGCACCTGCGACGACGGAAACGAGCGATCCGAGGTGACTAATGATGGCGTGATATCCTCCG
>CAWJVG010000009.1:0-28654 GCA_963846195.1 uncultured Verrucomicrobiae bacterium | reverse complement strand
GAGCTTGCTGAGCGAATTAAACCTGCAGCAAAATCGGCGGGAAGTGGGTCGAAAAAGAATGCTGCAGACTTTGTCATCCCTCCGATGCAATTCGCAGCCACCTGCACTCCATCCTAGTCCGATCGAGCGCTTCCAATCTACCGATGGCGATGCGCAAAAAGGGCAAAAATATCCACGCTGGCTATGACAGCTTTTTACTCAGTTGTGACTTTTCGTCGTCGTGACGATCAAAAAAATAAAAGAAATTAATGTATTACGGTTTTTACGTAAAAAGACATATTACCATAAGGGCTTAAATATAAGGTACTTAGAACTGCAATAAATCTAAAGTTCCTGCTCGGGGGGACTTGAACCCCATTTTAGGGTTCTGTTTTCCGCTATTTTCCGCGGGGATGTGAAGAAGTGCGACCACCTCCTGCATGACGGTTCAGTCCGCCTGGACTTCATGAGAGGCTGGCTACGGCTTTGTGAGTCCGAGCGCCTTTGCGAGACCGGCGTCGAGCATCCTCACAGGAAGAAGTCTGGGCAGTGTCCAGTTCTTGAAACGTTGCGGAACGACCGCGTAGCGTGCCTTCGGTTTCGCCGTGCGGAGTGCCACGTGGACGGCTTCGCCCAGACGCTCAGGGGATAAGCCGTTATTACGGGCTTCGGCGACGATGAACTTCTGGAAATTCTGCACCGCCTTCCAATACTCGGTCTGCTTGAACTCACTCAGGTCTTCTTTTTCGCCCTTGTCGTACATCGCAGTGTTGACGGTGCCCGGTTCGATGATCACGACTTGGATGCCAAATAACATCAGTTCTCGCCGCAGCGCGTCCGACATTCCTTCAAGACCAGATTTGGAGGAGCTATAAGCACCGAGAAGCGGGATCGCAACTTTGGCGACGGTAGAGCTAATGTTCACGATGCGGCCGGGAGGACCCTTCCTTTTCTTATCCGTTCCCAAAAGAGAGGCGAAGGCTTGGATTACGACAAGGGGGGAGATCATGTTGACCTCCAGCTGCCGCCTGTACTCGCTGGGCTTCAGATAAAGCAGTGGCCCACTTACCACAATTCCTGCATTGTTGACCAGGCCAACCAGATTCCTGTCGCCTATCATGGAGCCGACCTTTTGGGCAGCTTGATGTACAGCGTCGGCGTCCGTTACGTCCACTATGAGAGGCACGAAACCGTTACCGAAATCTTTTTGCAAACGATCGGCGTCAGCCTGCTTGCGTACGGAACCGAACACGCGAAATCCATTCGCAACAAGCACCTTCGTGGTTCCCCAACCAATTCCGGTGGAGACCCCGGTGACCACGACATCTTTGCTGTTCGTCATCGCATTGCGCCCAAGATGATCACTGTTCATCTTCAACATGTTCGCTGTACATCTTCGCTTGTCAAGGTGTAAAGTATTTCTCATGCCTTATCCATCGAAAACAGACCGCCAGACCATCCTCTCGGCGGCGGTGAAGGATCTGGCGCACGGGGATATCCGCGACTTGTCGTTACGGAATCTCGCGGCCTCCCTTGGCCTCGCGCCCACTGCAATCTATCGTTACTTTTCCGATCGCTCAGCACTGGAAGCTGCGCTAGCAAACGAAGCTGCCCGGCAACTGGAATTGGTGCTCAGGAAGGCAGCCGACGGGTGCGAACCGGTTACCACAATCCGCGAGATGTCATCTGCTTACATAAAGTTCGCAAGGGACAACCGTCACCTCTATGAGGTGATGATGAGTCTCCACGCGCCGGAGCACGATGCGACCTTCCGCCAAAGCCTCTGGACGTTCACCGTCGAGCAGGTGCAACGAGTTGCCGGGTCGGACCGAGCTGCGCAGGCGTCTGTCGCGCTTTGGGCGTTCCTCCATGGAGCCGTGGCGTTAGAAGCCGCTCAAGTGTTCGGCGAGAGCAAACCTGCAAGCGGCCTTGAATTCGGGCTCGACGCGTGGTTAATGGCTGTCTCTACGCGTGGGGAGCCAAAAGAGGCACGGGTGAAGTTTCCGCAAGGGTCAGTCAAGAATTCTTGACAGCGTGGACCCATTGTTTGTTTGGAGAGTCCGTCTCCCCCCTTGAGTTCTCTTTCGAGCCGGCGCACCTGTCCGGCTGAAATTTGCTTCCCGCCGTTCCGGCTCTAAAAGCCGTTCGGGCAGAATTATTCATGACTTGACGCTTGGCAGTGGGTTTGTCGGCAGTGCCATGGCGGATTTGCTTGGCAGCGATTTTTCCTTGGCCGGAGAGCGAATTTGCGACGGTTCCCTTATCACTTTCTGTTCCGCAGCATTGACCGCGAAGTCCGAATTCTGATCGTCCGCCGTCACCATCGTACTCGGCTATACTTCTATTGACGTCTGGATTATTGGATTTAATCGGTGCATCAGGCGGTGGGGGACGAGATTCTGAATTTGTCCAAGCGTCTTAGAACCTAAGTTATTCAATAACAATCACTTACAGGATGGTATCCCTGCTCGGGGGGGGACTTGAACCCCCACGCCTTACGGCATACGCCCCTCAAACGTACGTGTCTGCCATTTCACCACCCGAGCGATTCGAAGGAACGCAACTTGTATCACGGACGACGGGTCCCGCAAGTGTTTCTTCGCCGGAGGCGGAAGCGAGGCCGCGTGTTCGTGGAATAGCTCTTTTTGACCGTCTTTGAATGTGCGATGCCGGACCGCGGGCGCGTGTCGCACCTATGACGGAGGAACCACCGCGATCTTAATCCCTTTCCGTGACCAAGCGTGTTCCAGAACGCTGCCCCAATCCTTCAGGTCAAATTCGTCGCTGACAATCTCGTTGACCTTAATCTTGCCACTTTCGAGATAAGCCAAGGCGCGAGGAAAAGCGTCAATCTGCGCGAACGAGCCTTTGATGGTTATTTCGCGGCGAAAAAGATCGAAGGGGTTGAATCTGACGGAGTCAGCTTCCGGATAAACTCCGTACACGAGGAGAGTCCCCCCGCGGCGCGTGAACTGGAGCGCGTCTTCACACACCGCAGCCGAGCCAGTTGCCTCTACGATGTAGTCGAACCCAGTCGGACTCAACTCGTGCAACTGGCGTCGATGTTTTTCTGGATCGTTCCGGTCGATCACAACGGTTTGGTCAGCGGCGAGGCGGCCAACCAGCTCAAGTTTCGGACCGGCCGGCGCAGCGACCACGAGCCGCCCAGCGCCGTTCAGCTTTAGCAGTTGCGCCAAAACCTGGCCAGTCGGACCAGCGCCGAAGAGGAGAACGTCGCTCCCGGGCTTCATCGCAAGGACTTCCATCCCATGCAGCGCGCACGCGCTGGGCTCCACCATAACAGCTTCTCGGGGCGAAAGGTTACCAATCGGAAAGATACGATCCGCCTTGATCCGAAGATATTGCGCGAATCCTCCGTCCTGCGTCACGCCGTAGGACCGAAAATTCAGGCACATGAGAAAGTTACCGCGCAGGCAATAAAAGCATTTGCCACATGCTTCGTTGCTATTCCCAACGACCCGTTGACCTTCCTTGAGGTCCTTCACGGCTGGCCCGAGAAGGACAATTTCGCCGGTAAATTCATGCCCTGGGATCAAGGGGAAACGTGGACCAAACTCCCCCTCATGGATATGGAGATCCGTGCCGCAGACCCCGCAGGCATGGATTCGAACCAGCACGTCGTCGGGTTCAATCTTGGGTTCGGGCACGTCCTTATATTGGAATTTTCTCGGAGCTTCGTAGACGATGGCTTTCATTTGATGAGAAAAGATCTGGTGTACCGGAGTTGACTGCTCACTCGCGGTACCGACTTAGTGTTTGCGTATGTTATCCGCGGCCTCCCGGAGGGCAGCCTCAGCCGATGCCTGTCCGTTTGTCGCCAGTTGGAGCGCAGCGCCAACCGCGCTCCAGAATCGACCCATTTCCGGGATGTTAGGCATAACCTCGCCTTGTTCGACGCAGATCTTCATCTGACGGAGGAGCGGGTTCGATTGATCCATCTCCTCCGCGAGCGAAACGAGCGAAGGAATACCGATCGGTTTTGCCTCATTCATCGTCCTTAGGCCTTCCTCAGATATCAGGAAGCTTTCTATAAATTCCTTCGCGATATCCTGGTTCGAGCTCGCTCGGTTGATGTATGCGGCAGAGACTCCAACAAAAGGCTTGGCCGGATGGTCTCCACATCGAGGTATCGGCGCGACGCCAAAGTCGATCCCGGTTTTCATTAGATTTGCCCAGGCCCAAGGTCCTGAGATCATCATCGCAAGCTTGCCTTGACTCATCAGATCTTCACTGGCGCTGTAGGATATGCTTTTCGGCAGGATGCCCGAGTCCACCAATTCGATGATCTTCGAAAGGGCTTCCACGGCGCCGGCATCAGCTACGCCCACATCGCTCAGATTGTATCCACCATCGTTTTTGGCGAATATATAAGCCCCCGCGCCTGCCAGTATGCCCCAGGAATAATAGGCACTCTTGTAATCCCAGAGAATGGTGGCGACTCCCGGGTGTTCCCGCTTCATTTTCTCGTTCAATGGCGCCAAGTCGGAAAGTTTATCGGGGGGAGGACCATCCAACAGCTTTTTGTTATAGATTAGCGCTACCGTCTCCATGCCAATCGGGAATCCCCAGATGCTGTCTTTATGCGTCACCGCCTCCCACGCTTTCGGATAATACTTCTCACGAATTTCACGGCTCACTTCTATCGGCGAAATTAAGCCGGCGTCGGCCCATTCTCCCACTTTGTCGTGTGCCCAGATAACGATATCCGGCCCTTTCCCGCTTTGGGCGGCCGTGGGAAAGCTGTCCGTGATATTTTGCGGCGCTTCGGTTCGGACCTTGATAGAGTATTTTTCCTCGAACTTTTTCAGTATCGGCTCCAATGCAGGACCGCGATCGCCGTCCATC
Organism: uncultured Verrucomicrobiae bacterium; assembly: GCA_963846195.1. Lineage (GTDB taxonomy): Bacteria > Verrucomicrobiota > Verrucomicrobiia > Chthoniobacterales > JAFAMB01 > JAFAMB01. The sequence goes on along the minus strand of CAWJVG010000009.1, from coordinate 23,809 downwards.
CAGATCAGTAGCTCGCCGTTGCTCCACGCGAATGCCGGAATGGTAATTAGCCAAAAGGACAACAGTAAAATGACTTTTTTCATGGGGGGACGTCTCCCGTAATCTAACCCGGGTTCAATTAAACGTCTTTTCGAGTGGCAGGTCAATGCCGTGTCGGCGGTAGGGACGATCTCGAGATCGCGCTGCAACCCCGGTACGGCGCAGGTCGCGATTCAGCGGGTTCAGCGGATTGCGGATTCAGCGGGTTCAGCGGGTTCAGCGGAGTCGCGCCCTCAACGGAGTCGCGTCAGTGAGCAGAATCAGCCGGCGCCCTTCTGGAGCATACCGAGTCCGTCTTCGATCAGCTCCTCGGGCGGAAACCCAAAGTTCCGAACCTTAACATCAATCCGGCGCCGTGAGCCCGCCGGTGGCCTCTAGCCAGTCCGCGATATGCGTGACAATTCGGTCGACCCGGCTGTCCGTGACGTCTACGACCAATTTCGGAAGGAGTGAGGCGTCCACGAACTCCTGCACGACCTCTTGTTCTCGGATGAAGATAGTGAAATCCTCGTACTGCGACGGATTGCTTGAGATCTTCAGCCTCCGATCGCGTGCCGCTTCGAACGACTCCGGCTTTCGCCAACAGAAGACCAGTCGAAAACCAAGTTTAACGAGGCGTTTCTCCAGCCAGTTGAAATCGTATCGTTTGTCGGCGTAAAGGAGCCGATGAGCCTGGGTAGAAATATGAAACCGGTCAATGATCCAGGAATAATACTTATAAAGCTCAAACAATTTTGCCCAAGTGCGGTAGGTCTCCAGCACAATGGCTTCGTCCTGCGGCTCGAAATTAATCAGACTGGAGCCCCATGGCGCCTTGGTGAAGCCGCTCCATTCGGCTGAGACGATCGGCGAATGATAACGGTACTTGCGTGCTCCGACGATTCGAGGATGCTCATTTAACGTGAGAGCGATATCGGTTTTTCCAGTCAGGCGCGTGCCTTCCAGAATGAGCTTAGGACAGAGTTTCGTCACCATGAGGGTAAAATTCTGGCGGGGTTCGGAGAGCGGGAGAATTCGTGCAAGGGCATAGTTGATGATTGCAGAAGTCAAGACTTAATCTTTCAAGGGATTGTAATTCAACGACTTATGTCCGAGAGACCGTCTGGTAGATCTGGGCTTTGTGCAAAACACGAACAGAGCTTAAATAGTACATCCTGATAGTGAAATACGCCCGTTTTGGGGTTCGGCAAATTTTGTCAGGTTTATGAGTGATACATCGCTTTGGACTGCGCTTAGGAATCCAGTCTTTCGCAGACTCTGGACGGCTAGCGTTGTATCTGGGGTTTGCGTTGCTGCTCACGATACAGCGGCGACATGGATGATGAACACTCTTACCTCGTCGATGTTTTTGATTTCCGTGATGTCGACGGTCGCCTCTCTCCCGTTTTTCTTGTTCACGCTCCCGGCCGGCTCCCTTGCTGATATGGTCGATCGGAAAAAGCTGTTGTGCACGATGAATCTATGGTTGGCGATCTGTGCCGGCCTACTGGCATTGCTCGGAGCGATGGATTTGCTGAATCCATATTTGATTTTGACGTGTGTTTTTTTGATCGGGGTGGGCTTTTCATTCAGTGCGCCGGCCTGGAGTTCGGTTGTTCCGGAAGTTGTGACCAAGGAGGAACTGGCATCCGCAGTCACGTTGGGAGGATTGCAACTTAACCTCTGCGGGATCATTGGACCCGCCGCGGCGGCTGTTATTTTGAGCCATTCCGGGGCCAATTTGGTCTTTGCCATCAACGCCGCCGGCTTCCTTCTGGTTATCGCTGCTCTCATACAGTGGAAAAGTGGGGAAAAGCAATCGAAAGCCTCGCTCGAGAATTTTTTCGAATCATTTGCCAGTGCAATCCGGTACGTTCGTTATGCTCCCGGGATCCAGGTGGTGCTCGCGCGGAACGTGCTGTTCGCCCTATTTATCTCGGTGATACCCGCGCTTTTGCCGGTCATAGGCCTGAAGAAGGTCCTGATGAATTCGTCAGACCTCGGACTGTTGTTCACCAGCATGGGGGTGGGCTCGGTGCTCGGCGCGATTGTATTGATTCCCAGAGCTCGCGCGCGATTTTCTCCGAATACACTCACGATTTTGGCGAGTGTTTTGCTGGCGGTCGTCTTTATTTTGATGGCGGTAGTCCGGCAAACTCCGTTGTTCATGGGTGTGGCCGGTATGGCCGGCGTCGCGTGGACCATGGCCGCATCAGAACTTTGGGTGGCCGGCCAGAGGGCGATGCCACCATGGGCTCGCGGGCGTATGAATGCGACTCATATCATGCTTTCGCAAGGCGGGATGGCGTTGGGAGGACTGGTCTGGGGCGGTTCTGCTGCCTCGCTTGGTGTGACATTCACGCTAGTGGCGGCGGCAGTGCTGCTCTTATCGAGCCTGGCGCTCGCATTTCCGCTCTCGATCGATTTTACGGGAAAGCTGAATTTCGACCCTGCCTCGCCGGTGACTCAATACCACGCGATGCTCCACGTGCCTCGCCCGGATGATGGGCCGGTAACAATCACGATGGAGTTTCAAATCGATGCCGTAAATCGTACGAGATTCCTTCAGTTGATGCGCGAAGTCCGTCTGATGCATCTGCGAAACGGGGCATTCAGCTGGCGCCTTGATGAGGATCTCGCCGAGAGGCGCTCTTTTAGAGTGGAAATGCTGGTGGCTTCCTGGTCCGAACACCTGTTGCAGCACGAACGAATCACGAAAGAGGAACAGCGCAATCTGGAGAAGGCGTGGAGCCTGGATATTAGACCCGACGGACCTGTGGTGAAGCACTTCATCTCGGTGAATAGAGAGCTCCTCGGTGGAAAACGCGTGGGTCCTTGTCCGCCGCCGCCATCCGGATACATACCGCCGGCCGAACTCGAAAACGTGGGCACGGACCGCACGGTTTAGTGTCTGAGAGCAAAGAAGCCGAGAATTCAAGAAATCAAGAATCCAAGAAGCGGCGAACGGGCCGGCGAGGACTGGACTTCTAGAATTCTTGGCCTCTTGACTTCGTGCCCTCTGACGAGCGCTTTGGCTTGTGAGATTTTCGTGCTGACACATGGGCAATTTTTGTGATGAGATGTTCTATTGGGAATGCGCTGTGACTCTCGCGACTCGCACGGGAAAGCGCTGAGGCTACTTTTAGATCGTTTCTTGCCGAGGCAATGTGCAATGTATTCTGGATCGGCTTGAGAATATCTGTTAGGAATTAGATCGGACAGCCCTATGAGCACAAATTCTACCTGGACCGCCCTCCGGAACCCGGTTTTTCGAAGCATGTGGCTAGCTAGCCTAATTTCTGGCACATGCGTGGCGGCGCAAGACACGGCCGCGACCTGGACGATGAACCGGGTGAGTGATTCGCCTCTGTTCCTCTCTTTAATGTCGACTGTGGCCTCGCTGCCGTTTTTCTTTTTCACGCTGCCCGCGGGTGCACTTGCCGACATGGTGGATCGAAAGCGAATGATGTTTGTGATGACCATCTGGCTGGCGGCCGCGGCAGGCGGGTTGGCCATCGTAGGTTGGTTCCACCTGATTAACCCGTGGATTCTTTTGACGGCTGTTTTTTTTATTGGAACCGGCTTCGCGTTCTATTCGCCCGCCTGGACATCGATCCAGCCTGAAATCGTCTCCAATGACGAACTGCCTTCGGCCTCGACGCTCGGAGGTTTGCAGTTGAACATCTCCGGCATTATCGGGCCGGCAATCGGCGGGGCGCTTCTTCGCTTTGTCAGTCCGAACGCTGTCTTCGCGATGAACTCGATCTTCTTTTTGCTGCTCCTTATCGCGATCCACCGGTTGAAGACACCCGAAACCGCCTTCGAACCTTCCGTTGGAAAATTTCTTGGAATCCTTTATCTCCGCGATTCGTTACGTTCGCTACACGAGCGGCATCCAGATTGTCCTGGCTCGTAATCTCATGTTCGCGTTTTTCATCTCGATAATCCCGGCTCTGATTCCGGTGGTCGGCCTGAAGGAGTTGCACTTAGACCCCTCGGACCTTGGGTTGGTGTTTACGTGCATGGGCGTTGGTTCGGTGCTTGGCGCGGTATTCATCCTCCCCTGGGCGAGAGCCAGATTTCACTCGAACACGGTCACTCTTCTGGCAAATATCCTGGTCGCCGTCGTCTTTTTCCTGATGGGGACGATTCGGGATCCAAAGCTTTTCTTTATGGCGGCCGGCCTTGCCGGAACGGCGTGGACGATGGCGGCCTCGGAGCTCTGGGTTGCGGGTCAGCGAGCAATGCCAAGTTGGGCACGCGGTCGAATGAATGCCACAATCATCATGGCTGCCCAAGGTGCCATGGCGCTTGGCGGGATCGTCTGGGGATCGTCAGTTTCCATGTGGGGTGTGAAATGGACTCTGCTCGTGGCCTGTGTTCTGCAACTGGGGACGTTGCTGCTTCAATTCTGGTTGTCGATCGATTTCACCAGCAAACTTGACTTTGAGCCGGCTCCGGTTGCCGGGGCTTCTCACAAACTAATTCATATTCCAGCGCCGCATGACGGTCCGGTTGCGGTCATGTTTGATGTCGAAGTCGATCGTATGCTCGGAAGGGAAATGCTCGATGTTTTGCGTGAAATCCGTTTGATTCACTTGAGGAATGGCGCCTTCAGTTGGCGTCTGCACGAAGACCTCGGTCGACCAAATACTTACCGCATGGAAATGATGTATCCATCCTGGACCGAGTACCTCCTGATGCAGGAACGATTGACCAAGGCTGAACGCGAGGTCATCGACAAGGCGCGCGCATTTCACGTTGGCGAGAATCCGACGGATTTCAGGCACTTCTTGTGCGTGAATCGGGAATTGCACACTCAGCGCCATACGGTCACGAGACCAACGGCAATGCCTGAAGCACCGCTCAGTATCGATCGAGCGCCGGCGTGAGGAAACGTATCGGCGGGTCGGCGTATCGGCGTGTCGGCGTATCACGGGAGCGCAACCACTAGCCAACGCCGATACGCCGATACGCCGACCCGCCGATTCGTTTCCCTACCTCCCGCCGCCGATCTCCAGGATCGACCCTGTGGTGTAAGACGCTGCGTCTGATAACAGCCATAAGACCCCTTCGGCCACTTCTGTTGGCGATCCCGGACGCCCCAGTGGAATCGTCGGACCCAGCCGCTCGAGACGATCCGGTGCTCCGTTCGCAGTGTGTATCTCCGTTTCAATTAGGCCGGGTGCGACCGCGTTTACCCGAATTCCCTCGGAAGCGACCTCACGTGCAAGCCCTATAGTGAACGTATCGACGGCTCCTTTGCTCGCCGCATAATGGACCCACTCTCCCGCACCCCCGATCCGTGCTGCCAGAGATGAAATATTGACGATAGCTCCGCCGCGACCACCACGCCGGGTCGACATCCGCTTCACCGCTTCCCGCGCACACAGGATTGTCCCTGCAATATTGGCAGTCAACACTTGCGCCAGACTTGCTGCTTCCAGTGTTTCCACACGCGAAAACCCCCCCGTGACACCGGCGTTGTTGACGAGTCCGCAAATCGGACCCAGTGCTTGCTCGGCTTCCTGAAACAGGCGGATAATATCCGCCTCCAAGGCGACATCGCCGCGAATCGCCACGGCGGAGCCTCCCGACGAGCGAATCTCCTCAACGACACCGTAGGCAGCTTCTTGCTTGCTAAGGAAATTTACGGCGACGGAATAGCCTCGGCTCCCAGCCAGCCGGGCGACCGCTGCTCCGATCCCACGGCTTCCCCCAGTTACTACCAGAGCGCGACGACTTTCAGTCAGCACAGTTCTTCAAGGCCCCTTCTAGTGCGTGCCATCCTAAAGTCGCACACTTCAATCTTTGCGGGAACTTTTTCACGCCACCAAGAGCCTGCAAATTACCGAGGCCAGCCGCCGGTGCGGCATCTTGGGTAAGAAAATCGATGAATGTCCGCTTAAGGCCCAAAGCTTCGGCGACAGTCTTCCCCTTCACCTGAGTCGTCATCAGCGAAGTGGAAGCCATGCAGATGGCGCAAGCCTGCCCGGTGAAGCGAATGTGCTCAATCGCGCCGTGTGGTGACCGGCTCACGAAGACGACTACTTCGTCGCCGCATGAAGGATTGTAGCCTTCTCCCTTGGCGGCAGGCGGAGGCAATTCGCCAAAATTTCGAGGCCGTTTTGAATGATCCAGGATGATCGTCTGGTACAGTTCGTCGATCTCCATCACACTCCAAAGTATTGAATTGCCGCTCGCAGCACTTCGACAAGGCGATCGATCTCGCTCTCCGTGTTGTAAAAGTAGAAACTGGCGCGAGCTGTCGCCTGGAGGCCCAGTTTTCGCATCAGCGGCTGGTTACAATGGTGGCCCCCTCTCATAGCTACCCCGAATTGGTCGGCATACGCCACCAGATCGTGGGCATGGATGGTTCCCAACTGGAAACTGACGAGGCCTGCGCGCTCAATCTTCGGTCCAAGTATCCGAATTCCCGGAAGACTCGAAAGCGCCTCGTAGGCCAGTTGCCCAAGATGGTGATCGTTCGCCCGGATGGCGGGCATTCCGATCGTTTCCAGATAATCCAACGCGACAGATAGTCCGACCGCACCTGCGATATGGGGCGTCCCGGCTTCAAAGCGGTGCGGACCTGGCTTCCAATCCGCCGATTCGTAAGTCACCCTGGAAATCATTTCTCCGCCGAATTGATACGGCTGCATATCGGCCAACAAAGTGGGATTACCATAAAGGACCCCGATACCGGTCGGTCCACAGCATTTGTGTCCCGAGAAGACAAGAAAGTCGCAATCGAGCTCCTGAATATTGATTGGGGCATGACCGGCGCTCTGTGCGGCGTCCACCAGAGTCACAGTGCCGTGCCGTCGAGCCATAGCACAAATCTCTCGCACCGGATTGATGCATCCGAGCGAATTGGAGATGTGGGTGAATGCCATCAATCGAATGGGGTCTGTTTGCAGCCTCCGCTCTAGCAGAGACCAGTCGATGGTCCCCTCGTCGCCAGTGACCGGAAGATATTGGAGAGAGGCACCCGTCCGTCGGGCGGCTATCTGCCAAGGGATAAGATTGGCATGATGCTCCATCTCCGTGATCAAAATGATGTCTCCAGGGCCGAGATGTGCCGTTCCCCAGGAACTTGCGACCAGATTAATCCCTTCGGTCGTTCCTCGCGTAAAGATTATCGATTCCGCGGAAGCTGCTCCCAAAAATCGGGCTGCACGGGCTCGAGCATCTTCGTAGAGTTTCGTAGCGCGAGTGCTCAAGGCGTGAATGCCCCGATGAACGTTTGCGTGATCCTCTCGATAATAACGGGCGACCTCGTCGATCACACAGGTTGGATGCTGGGTTGAAGCAGCATTATCCAGATAGACCAGCGGGAACCCGCTTACTTTCTGGTTCAGTATCGGGAAGTCTCCTCGATAATGCGCCGCTAATGAATCTGGACCCACGGTTCACATTCCACTTAGCCCGGACGAGATGCAAGGATCCAGCCTGCATCGCTCACAAATCTTAGAGATTTTTGACGATGCAGCGTAATGAGCGACTCGACTGAGCTCGCCGCAGTGAGCTCGTCGCTTCGACCTTTGCGTGATTCTTGCGGGCTAGGCGACCAGGCGAGTATTGGCCCCTTCCGTCCTCCCCTGGATTCGGTACTATGGCTGATGGATCCAATCTCCCTCGGATTACCTCATCGCGAGCCGTTCATTTTCGTGGAGTCGGTCAATAACCTCGAAGCCGGCCGGTTGGCAGAATGTTCAAAGACGTTTCGAAAAACCGATTCTTTCTTCGATGGACATTTTCCTGGGAATGCGATTGTACCGGGCGTTCTCTTAGTTGAAGGAATGGCTCAGACCGCCGGGATAGCGGTTGGTGCGCCAGGAAAGATGTTTTTGCTTACCGCGATTCGATCGATGAAATTTTTACGCCCGGTTCGGCCTGAAGAATCGCTCGGTTTTAGAGCCTGCAAAGTTGGAGATGTGGGCGGCCTTGTTCAATTTGCCGTAGAGGCCACGGTTGGACAGGATCTGGTTGCAGTTGGGCAAATAATTCTCACCGAAGTATCTCGTGAAGGAGCGCCTGCCCTTAGCCGGGTTAGTTGAAGAATGAACGAAACAATGTCCCAATGTATCCAATTACGGAGTTATCAATGAAGAAAATCGCTATTGCTCTATGTATTGCCTGGCTCAGTGGGATGACCGAAGCATCCTTGCAGGCTCAAATGGTCGTGCCCAAAGCGGGCGACCCGCTTCCAACACTAACGCTTAACTACCTGGGCAAACAACCTGAGCTCAACGGAAAGCCGCTGTTGGTTGAGTTTTGGGCAACGTGGTGCCCGCCTTGCCGCAAAAGTATTCCGCATCTCAACGAAATCTATTCAAAATATAAAACGCAAGGATTGGAGATTGTCGGGATCACTGATGAGGATGAGGCTACAGTGAAGAAATTTCAGAAGCAGATCCCGATGGATTACAACGTGGCCATCAATACCCCTCAATCGATCTATAAGCAGTTTGGAATAGAAGCGATTCCGACCGCGTTCCTGGTGGACAAAGGTGGTAAAATCGTCTGGTCCGGACATCCGATGGAGCTGACCGAAACCCAGATCCAATCGGTGCTGAACTAACCGGTCAGATCTATCGGAGAAACGGATTGTTCCGTCGTTCCTCGCCAATGGTCGTAGTTGGCCCATGGCCCGGCAATACCATCGTTTCATCCGGCAACGTCAGAATCTTTTCGTGAATCCCACGCACCAAGAGTTTGTGGTCGCCGCCCGGCAAGTCAGTCCGGCCGATGCTTCCTGCAAAGAGTACGTCGCCACCGAAGAGAATCTGGTGATCGGGCGAGTAGAAGCAGAGGCTTCCCGGACAGTGTCCGGGAACAAGAAGAACACGAAAAGGGATTCCGCAAAGTTCAATTTTGGGTGTCTCCTCAATCAGAAAATCAGGATGAACAGGTTCTGTTTCCAGAAAAAGCCCAAAATCTTTGAAAAACTCCGGGTCAGTGATGAGGGGAATTCCATCTCGATGATAGGCAACCTTGCACCTGAATCTTTGTTTCATTTTCGCAGCGTCATCAATATGGTCGACGTGACCGTGAGTGATCAGCAGCAGATCGAGTCTTACCGCCATATCTGCCACCCAATCCGAAGACCCGGTCGGCGCATCAATAAGAATATTTCCGCCCGGCACCTGAACCAGATAGGCGTTCGTATCGAAAATACCCCCAATAAACGTTTGAAAGTGAAGCATAGTGAATAGAGATTCCAAAACTCGGAATACGTCAGAATTTTGGCCCAATGCCGGAACTCTGCCACCGTTGTGTCAATGTGGACTCTGGTCGACGCATGAAAACTATTAGTATTGCAGCAGCCGCAGTTTTGTCATTTTTCAATCCAACTTTCGTCCAAGCGGAAGATAAGTCGAGTGCTGCCGATCCGCACCAGGTCGCTATCACCGTTGGCCGACTTTTGGAACAAGGTCATTACAGCCGCCAGAAACTCGACGCCGAAATGTCGAAGCGAATTCTGGGAACCTACCTCGAGAATTTGGATTATAGCAAACTCTTCTTCACGCAAGAGGATATTGATCAATTCACACAGAAGTACGGAACGACCTTGGGTGACAGCATCTTGCTGGGGGATTTGCAGCCAGCAAAAGAGATCCACAATGTCTTCAAAACGCGGGTGGAAGATCGGGTTGCCAAGATCCACCAACTCTTGAAGAAAGACTACAATTTCAAGAGCAGCCGTTCGGTTGCCCTCGATCGCCGAAAGGAGCCGTGGCCGGCTAACATGACCGAGGCGGACGTTTTGTGGAAGGATCGAATTGAGGGGGAGTTGCTCCAGGAAAAACTCAATAAGTATGCAGTCGACCCCGGGCCCAAGGTGGTAGGTCGAAGATACGATCAGCTCCTCAAGAGTGTCGAAGAGCGGGATGACGAGGACCTCAGCCAGCTCTTTTTGAACTCTGTCGCACAATCATACGATCCGCACTCGGAATACCTCGGACGCTCCGATCTTGAGAGCTTTGAGATTAACATGCGGCTTTCTTTGACCGGGATCGGAGCCGAACTACGCTCGGACGACGGATACGCGAAGGTCCAGAGGCTCTTGCCGGGCGGTCCTGCACAGATGAGCGGTAAAATGAGCGTCGGCGATAGAATAGCCGCGGTCGCCCAGGGCAAAGAGGCTTTTGTGGATACCGTGGACATGAAGCTCGACAAGGTGGTCGAGATGATTCGTGGCAAAAAAGGAACGGTGGTCCGTCTCCAGGTGATTCCGGCAAACGCCAACGATCCCTCAAAACGGCGGGTGGTCGAGCTAGTCCGTGATAATGTGAAGCTGACCGAGCAAGAGGCAAAGGCCGAAATTATTGAGAAAGACTTGCCGGACGGATCTATCCAGAAACTGGGATGGATCACCTTGCCATCGTTCTACCAGGACATGGAAAAGTCACGCACCGGCAAGAGTACATCACGCGATGTCGCTGCGCTCCTCAAGCGTTTGGAACAGGAACAGATTCAAGGACTGATCGTTGACTTGCGGAAAGATGGCGGCGGCTCACTCGACGAGGCCATCAAAATGAGCGGTTTGTTTATCAATCAAGGGCCTGTCGTTCAGGTTAAAGATGCTAATGGGGATATCGACGTATTGAAGGATCGGGAGGGTAACGCTCTTTACACGGGGCCGATGATCGTGCTGGTGAACAAGCTCAGCGCCTCTGCCAGTGAAATCTTTGCGGCGGCAATGCAGGATTACGGCCGGGCCTTGATCGTCGGCGACTCCAGCACATTCGGTAAGGGCACCGTGCAAACGATGCTAGAGCTGGGAAGATTTATGCCGATGCTTGGCAATTCGGCAAACGACGCAGGAGCCCTAAAACTGACCGTTCAAAAGTTTTATCGCGTGGCAGGCGGATCGACGCAGTTACGCGGAGTAGTCTCCGATGTCAAGCTGCCGTCGCTCACGGACAACAGTGAGTTTGGCGAATCTGCTCTGCAGCATCCGCTGGCATACGATGAAGTTGAGCCGGCTCCGATTGATGTGGCTGGAAATCGGAAGCCGCTCTCTGTTGACGATTTGCGCCAGCGCTCTGCGAATCGCGTCAGTCAGGACCCGCAGTTTCAAGATATTTCGGAGGATATCCGCCAGCTGAATGAGAGGCTGAAGAACAATCGGTTATCGCTCAATGAATTGGCGCGTCGCGACGAGACGGCGAAGGAAGCGAAGCAGAGAGAGAAGGAAGAAGCAGATCGAAAGAAAGCCGAGGCCGACGATCATACCAAGACTTATGAACTAAACTTGGCCGACGTGGATAAGCCCCAACTGAAACTCGTCGAGCAGAAACCGGACGCCGCGGCGACTCCGAAGTCGGCGAAAGCCAAGCCAGCGCGGACAGGCGATGACCCGATAGAGGACGCGCTCGACGATGATGAGTCGACCAACCTCGCCGACAGCGATCCGGCAAGACGAGAGACGCTTAATATTCTTTCAGACCTGATTGATCTTACGAAATCGCCGCGCACCGTTGGGCGGTAGACTAGTGGCTGGGTTGGCTCGTGGCGACGGCGTGGCACGTCTAGAAGGACTCCTTCTGCTAGAAAAGGAATGGCGTTGCTTTATCCAAAATATGGATACGCGCAGCGGACGCTGGAAACGTCCACCGCGCCACGCATCCACCAGCCACTAGCCACCAGCCACTCCTTTAGACCGCGCCGCGGGCGTCGCTGTGATAGTTTGCCAAGGCCACAGCTTCCCCCAGGTCGATAGTGCCGTCGAAGAGGGCTCTCCCAATGATCGTGCCGTAAAGGCGCGGCATTGAGGCGAGCTGTTTTATGTGGTCGAGGTTTGCGACGCCCCCGCTCGAAATGACCTGGCACTGTGTGCTGTCTAGAATTCTCTCCAACGCTGCGAAGTTTGGTCCGATCAACGTTCCGTCAGTCGCGATATCTGTAAAGATGATAGTGGCGACACCCAGCTTCTCGACCATGCGAATGAAATCGAGAACGTTGATCGAAGTGACCTCGGTCCATCCCCTAATCGCCACGCGACCGTCTTTTGCATCGACGCTCACCGCGATCCTGTCGCCTCCAAAGCGGTTGACCAGGTTCTCGAGAAAAATGGGGCTATCCACTGCCCCGGTCCCGATCACTACCCTCGAGACCCCCGCTTTTATAAAAGTGGCGGCAGCTTCCTGCGAGCGAATCCCGCCCCCTACCTGCACGGGGATATTCAACGTGCGGACGAGCTGTTTAATCTTCTCGATATTCCGCGGCTCGCCGGTAAAAGCGGCGTTCAGGTCTACGACGTGCAGGCAGTTTCCGCCTTCCTCTTCCCAGCGTGTGGCGAATGCCAGCGGGTCGTCAGAATACACAGTCTTATCTTCGAGCTTCCCTTCGCGCAAACGCACCACCTGCCCGTCCAACAGGTCGATCGCTGGTAATATGATCATGTCAGTGAACTAACAAACTGCCGTAAAATTGCCAACCCGTTCTCTTGGCTTTTCTCAGGATGAAACTGCGTAGCGAATAGATAGTCGGTCACGACTGCCGCAGCGAACTCTTCACCATACGTGGTTGTCGCTGCAATAATCGAGCAATCTAAAGGCACAGGATAATAGGAATGAACAAAGTAGACGAACGGCGCATCCGGTAGACCCGGAAAACGCGCATATGCCTGTTTCGTCCATGCAAGTCGGTTCCAGCCAATTTGCGGAACTTTGAGGTTGCCGGATTTGAATCGCCGCACTCTACCTTCAAACAATCCCAAACCTTCCTCCCCCGGCGATTCTTCGCTGGCTTGGAACAAAAGCTGGTATCCGAGACAAATTCCGAGAAACTTCTTTTCACTCACCAGCCACTCCCGAATTGGCTGAAAAAGCCGGCGTGCGCGGAGTTGGCGCACTGAATCGCCGAACGAACCGACACCCGGGAGAACCAAAGCCTCGAGACCGTCGGGAATGGGGCCGCTCACGATGTGCCGGACTTCAGCTCCTACGAACTGCAGTGCCTTCGCGACGCTGCGGAGGTTGCCTGAACCATAGTCTATCAATCCGATTCTTGCGGATGTCGTCATAGCTTCCCCTTCGAGCTTGGCACCCCCTTGACCCGGCTATCGGTTTGGCAGGCTTGATCGAGCGCTTTAGCCAGTCCCTTAAAAATTCCCTCTGCCATGTGGTGGCTATTCCGGCCATGCAGAATGTCGACATGCATATTAAGATTCGCATTTGAGCTGAACGCACGCAGGAATTCCTCGACGAGTTCAAAACCAAATTGTCCGATCGGCGCCAAGTTTTCCGGTGCCTGGTAGTGCAAGTACGATCTGCCACTCAGATCGACTGCAACTCGGACGAGAGTTTCATCCATCGGCAGGAGGGCCCAGCCGTAACGTCTAATCCCGGCTTTGTCGCCGAGCGCTTGAGCGAGACATTTACCGAGAACGATGCCGGTATCCTCGACGCTGTGGTGAAAGTCCACCTCCAAATCTCCTCGGACATCGATCTGGAGATTAAACAAGCTGTGTCTGCTGAGCAGAGCGAGCATATGATCGAAGAAAGGGATTCCGGTCTTGATGGATGAAGTGCCGGAACCATCGATCATCAGGTCGACGGAGACGTAGGTCTCTGCCGTCTCTCGCTGCAAGGAGGCGCGCCGATTGTCAGTCATGGAGCTAAAAGCATAGCACAGAAGCTAGTGCACCGTCTCCTAAATCCCTTGGGTTGCGTTGCGTTCAAAATGGGTCGTCTGCGAGGCGGGAGGAAGGAGCATATCTGGATCGATACGTGACTGACGAGCAAGAAGCAGGACCCATTTCGACGCACTCCCCGCGGCCAGTGTTCCGCGTATCTCGCCCATTATGACTCAGATAGCGCTTCCTCGCCTTGAAAAAGCGACAGCGCGTCGAATGGCATCAAAGCCGGAATCGGGCGACAACAAAAAATGCAAGTAATCACTTGCATTTGGCAGTAGTGCAAGTAAGTACTTGCATGCAACCTTCCGCTTCTCAACTCGTACGCAAGCGGCTCATCTCTTCTTCTGCCGATCAAACGCGCCAGCGACTCTTGGATGCCGCGGCCGAGACCTTCTCCAGGGACGGTATTCAAGGCGCTACGACGCGCGAGATCGCTCGAGGTGCCGGCGTCAACGAAGTTACCCTTTTCCGCCATTTCAAAAGCAAGGAGCAGCTTCTCCGCGCCGTACTCGAGCGCGGGCTGGCCTCCGAGGCCGCAATTATGGACGAACATTCCTCCTGGAAGGAGAACCTGCGGGAGAGCATGGAGAAGTATGCGCGTCACTACTACTCCCACTTGGAAAAAAAGAAAGGCTTTGCGCGCGCGTTCCTGGCTGAGGGCCACGTGCTGCCAAAGTCGATGCAGACGATGATTGCTGACGTGATTCGTCCGGTGCGCGAGCGCTTGATCTCTATTCTAGCCGATGCTCAGAAAGCGGGAGTCGTTCGAAGCGACCTAAACGTCGAGTGCGCACTCGACGCCTTTAAAAACGCGCTCTATGCGGGGATGCTGCGCCAGGGCGCATACCTACCGCGAAACTACTCCACTGATGCCTACATATTGACTGTCGTCGACATCTTTTTGCGTGGAATCGAAGGATCCAAAAATTGAACTTCAGGACCGCGATATGACTCAGCAAATTGAAGTGGAACCGACGGAAATCCGTGCACCCGTCCGCGATCCTAGAAGAGTTGGCTCGTCCAAAAGAGAGAATGCTCCTCATTCAGCGAAGCGTATCTTTACAACGTTCATCACCGCTCTGGTATTTGCATTTGTGGTGATCCTGGGCCTGGTCTACCTGGTCAACTCTGCGGCATACCAATCCACGGATGACGCATTTATTGACGGTCATATTGTTCCGGTTTCGGCGCAGGTTGCAGGGCGCGTTCAGTCTGTTTACGTAGATGACAACCAGAGCGTAAACAAGACTGATCTGGTCGTAGAATTGGATCCGCGGGATTTCGATGCGGCGACGCGCCAGAAAGCCGCCGCTCTGGCAAGCTCTCAAGCGCAAGCCGCCGCAGCGCAGGCCGCACTTCAGCAGGCAATTGCTCACGTCAAGACAGAGGAAGCAACCGTCGAGTCGGACCAGGCCACCGCTGATGCGGACGCTGCTCAGAACGATAAAGCTCAGAGCGACTTCAAACGTTTCGAAGAGCTCTTTAAGACGAAAGTGGTCTCGCCGCAGGATGTCGATCAGTTCCGTGCTGCAGCAAAATCCGCTGCGGCGACACTGAATGCTGCCGAAAAGAAAGTGGTAAGTGACGAAGCGCTCGTAGGCGAAGCGCGCGCCCAGGTGGACGCCTTTGCAGGGCTGGTACAAAGCGTCAATGCTCAGATCCATGAATCCGACGCAAATCTTGCAACTGCAAATTTAAATCAGTCCTACACCAGAATCTTGGCGCCCGAGTCAGGCTGGGTCACCGAAAAATCGGTCGTGCCCGGAGAGTACGTGCAAGCTGGCCAAAGCCTGTTCGCGCTTGTGCCGAAGCAGGTCTATATCACTGCGAACTTCAAAGAAGATCAGATAGGCCGCATGCGACCCGGGCAGCCGGTCGAAGTCGAAGTGGACGCGTTGCATGGCCAGAAATTTCGTGGGCATGTTGATAGTATCCAGGCCGGCAGCGGAGCTCGATTCAGTCTCCTGCCTCCTCAGAATGCAACAGGCAACTATGTGAAGGTCGTCCAGCGTGTTCCGGTAAAGATCGTGTTCGATGAAGCGATAAATACTGGAAACGGGCTGCAACTTGGACCGGGTGAGTCGGTCGTTCCGACCGTAAAAGTTTCCGATCCGGACTACTCTCCGATCAAGGTCGGCATCGCTTTCGTTGTCATTGCGATCGGGGTGATCTTCATTGTGAACCGGGGATTGCGGAAGCGGCAGCCAAAGGCCGCAGACAGTCCAATCGCGAAATAAATCTTTGGTGTCGCGTAATGGCGGTTGCATCAGCTCCATCGACCTCCTCTGCGGACGGAAAACCGGCCGTGAACCCATGGTTCATCGCTTTTGCGGTGATGTTAGCGACCTTCATGGAGGTTTTGGATACTTCGGTTGCGAATGTCGCACTGAATCACATTGCCGGTAGCCTTTCGGCCAGCGCGGATGATGCGACTTGGGTTCTGACGAGTTATCTCGTGTCAAACGCGGTTATCCTTCCAGCTACGGGCTGGCTCGGGCGTTTTTTTGGTCGTAAGAGGTTCCTGATCACCTGCATTGGGATCTTCACCGTCGCGTCCGCCCTGTGCGGCTTAGCTTCCAGCCTTGGATTGTTAATTCTCGCGCGTATCGTGCAGGGTGTCGGCGGGGGCGCGCTGCAGCCGATCGCGCAGGCTGTTTTGCTGGAAAGTTTTCCGCGAGAGAAGCGAGGCGCTGCAATGTCCGTTTACGCGATTGGCGTGGTCGTCGCGCCGATCCTGGGTCCGACCCTGGGCGGATGGTTAACCGATGATTACTCATGGCGCTGGGTATTCTACATCAATATTCCGATCGGAATTCTGGCTGTCATTCTCTGTTCCTTATTGCTCCATGATCCGCCCTACCTCAAAGAAGCGCGACCGGGCCGGATCGACTTTATGGGCTTCGCGCTACTGACAATCTGGATCGGGTGTCTGCAGATCATGCTCGATAAAGGACAGGATGCGGACTGGTTTTCCTCAAACTTTATCCGATGGCTTGCGTCTGGTGCCGTAATCGGGTTCATCGCGTTTATGATCTGGGAGTTGCGTGTTGAACATCCCATCGTCAACTTGCGCATTCTACGGGATCGAAATCTTGCGGTCGGCTCTCTATTACTGTTCTTAGTCGGCGTGATTCTCTACGGAACGACTGCGATCCTGCCCTTGTTCCTGCAAAATCTTTTCTCCTATACTGCTTTCCAAGCTGGGATGGTGATGAGTCCGCGCGGTTTTGGAGCGATTCTGGGCAGTATCATTTCCGGCCGGATCCTGGCAAACCCCAAGATCGACGGGCGCTTCTGGATTGGCGGTGGGTTCGCAGTTTTAGCATTGTCGATGTACATGTTTGGTGATCTCACGCTTCAGATCGCTCCGGGCAACATAATCTGGCCGATCATCATCAGCGGTTTTGGGACGACCTGTATCTTCGTTCCAATGGCAACGTATTCGATGGCGACTGTGTCGCGTGAGAACACTGGTGAGGGAACAGGACTGACAAATCTTCTGCGAAACCTTGGGGGCAGTGTCGGGATCTCGGCGATCACTACAATGGTAACAAGAGGTGCGCAGACGCATCAGGCGCTTTTGGTGGGTCAGATGAGCCAGTTCAATCCGGTGTTCAACGAACAAATTGCTAAAATGCAGACCGCCCTGACGCCGCAAGTCGGTTCTGCGGCTGCGCACGATCAGTCATACGGATTGATATATCAGACGCTGCAGCAGCAGGCGTCGCTCTGGTCTTATGTTGACCAGTTTCGGGTGCTGGTGATTGTCTGCCTGCTTTGTGTTCCCTTGGTATTCTTGTTTAAGAAACCCAAGCGTACGGCTGTTCCCGGAGATCTTGCGGCGGCCCATTAAGGAGAATTCGAGAAGCCAAGAAGCCAAGAATTCAAGGAGAACCAACGATCTCCGGAGATCGAATTTCGGAGAAGCCGTCCTGAACCAGCGATGTAACTCGCGCGAGTTCCGCATTGCACCCTTCTTGAATTCTTGACTTCTCGGATGCTTGACTCCTGAATTTTGCGCTTCGCGCAAAATTCACATCGTTCTCAACTGCCGATGCAGGCTCCACAAGAGGCAGAGAAGGAAGATCAAACTGAATCCATTAATAACGCAGGAGTTGAACACAAAGATGTTCAACTTTTGGCCGAAGTAATTCTTGTCGGGACCGAAGAAGACATTTCGCGGTTGTGTGGTGTAGTCCTTCTGCTTCATCTGCGCGTCAGTGAGCATGTCCGTGATCTTTCGATTTTGGAAAAGTTGTTCCGCCGTCACCTGATCGCCGCCCGAATCAAACTTTTTGCGATCAAGCGGGGCACCATTGATGATCCGATCGATCCCGCGCATTTCCTGATTCACTTGACCGGGATCCTTGCCGGCAAGTCCCGAGAGGATCGCCAACGTGTCCTTCAAATCATCGAGCCGGTCGGTCTCTGCCTGAGTTAGCTCCTTTTGCTTGGCCAGCTGTTCAATCTTGTCGGTGAGAATATCCTGGCGTCGTGTGAACGGATTGAGCTTCGCTTGGGCCACGACCATCGCCTCATAAGACCAACGCATCGGGATGAGCTGGCAGATAAAAGGTACTTCGACGTCCTGTGGTCTCATCCGCTCGTCCGCCGGTTGCTGATCTTTTGCGGCCTGGTCCCTCGTTAGCACGTACAGGAAATCCAGGTTCCGATTCATTTCGTCGTATTTAATCAGCGCTCCGCCGAGAATGATCTGGGGAATCAAAACCAGCGGAACAATGTTGGCCGCAGTTTTCGCAT
This sequence comes from uncultured Verrucomicrobiae bacterium, assembly GCA_963846195.1. GTDB lineage: Bacteria > Verrucomicrobiota > Verrucomicrobiia > Chthoniobacterales > JAFAMB01 > JAFAMB01. The sequence goes on along the minus strand of CAWJVG010000009.1, from coordinate 5,382 downwards.
CATTTACCAAAGACGAGATAAGCAGTCCACCTGCGACTCCCCCGACTGCCGTGGTTCCCATAAACCAGAGATAGGGCCAAAACATTCCGCGGATTTCGAGGATCGCGTCGCCGATCAGGAGAAAAAGTACGCACTGGATAACTGCAAATAACGATAATGTCAGAAACTTCGAGAGCACATAGTAGGGGAGGTGAATGTTCAAATTTCGCTCCCGCTGAAGAATAGTGCGATCCCGGATGATGTCGTCGGCGCTGTTTGTTAGCCCGAGAAACATAGCCACAACGAGCGCTAGAAACAGGTAGGTCGGAATATGAAATGCCGAAGCGAAGTTGTAGCTGGAATTCTCGGCGTATCTCAGGACAAAGCCGATTAATGCCGCCAGGACCGGTGCCTCGAATATGGTGGTCCAAAGGTTCGTCCGGTTGCGCAGCTTGCTGATAAAAGCGCGTCTGAAAACCGTACTGACCCGGACCCACTCATCGCGCCACCGCGTCGGTGCTTTCTTGTCACTTGGAAGAGGTAAAATGGTCGGAGGTTCCTGCTTAAGGGAGACCTGCCGCATTTCTTGGATCAGCCGGAATGATTCATACTTATCTCGCCAATAGTCCGGGGAATATCGCCGGGCAGGCACGAGCTGCCCTTTGCTGTTTTCTTCGTAAATTATGTCGCCGCTCAGATCGCGCAGAGGCGTCTCCAGGACGTCAAAAATAAATTCGGGACGAGTCGTCCCGCACGAGGGACAACCACCAAGCTCAGTCCCGAAATGTTGCTCGTGTTCTGCCGTCGCAAAATATTGCAGCATGTCCTGCGGAGTCCCGAAGAACACCAGCCGGCCGCCTTTATCCAACAATATCGCTTTGTTGAACATCTGGAATATCTTTGAAGTCGGCGTGTGAATGGTGACCAGGACAATTTTGTTCTGAGAAAGGCTCCGTATAATCTCGATGACGTGTTCCGAATCCTTGGACGACAGCCCCGACGTTGGTTCGTCAAAAAGGTAGACATCGGCCGAACTGATCATATCCAATCCGATGTTCAGACGCTTTCGTTCGCCACCGCTCAAATATTTTTTGACTGAACTGCCCACAACGCTATCGCGCCGCTCTGAAAGACCGAGCTCGATGAGCTTGCCGTCGATCCGCCGCTGGCGATCTTTCGCCGAGAGGTGCGGAGAACGAATCGACGCAGCGTAATCGAGATTTTCGAGGATGGTCAAATGCTCATCGAATGCGTCGTCCTGCGGAATGTACGCTACGTATCCCCGCAAAGCTTCGAGATTACTGTAGAGAGATTGACCGTTTAAGAAGATTGCGCCATTTGTCGGATGGCTTTGCCCGCAGATCGCTTTGAGCAGAGTACTCTTCCCCGAACCGCTCGCCCCCATGACGCATACCATCTCGCCTCGACTCGCCGCGAACGACATGCCGTCGAGGGCAACGTCACCGGTCTTAAAACGAAGGGAGAGATCACGAACTTCGAGGTGCCGAATTATGTTTCGTTCCTCTTCGATAATTCGTTCGGAGAAATCGCACCGCAAAATCTGCCCGGTATCGATGCGGATGATATCGCCGTCGACCAAGCTGGCCGAATTTCGGACGATGGTTTCTCCGACCATGATCGGGCGGTCTGCCTGCAAGACCTCCAGCGTCCCGACTCTCCGCTCGTAGTCGCACGATATTTTGAGGAGCACTTCTCCGCTCGTTCCGGGGCTGAGCAGAATGTCGTCCTCCTCAAGCAAGGAGGAATTGTTCGAAACGAGATACACAGATTTCGAAGCCTTCAGTTGGAAGCGACCCCCCATCGCCCGAGCCCCGCGCCGAAGATCAACCAACGTAAGTTCCAGCGCGTTCTCAAATATGATCCGGTCCTCCAGGCTGCCGGAGACGATCGTCCCGGACTTAAGGCCAATCCCGTTGAGGGTGGCTGCCACGTTCTTGAGGGCTTTGACCTGAACGTTCAGGCCGAACTGAACTTCCAGACTGCTATCGCGCGTTCTGGATTTTTCGAGCTGTACCTCATCATTTGGCGCCACCGTAACGAAGACCTGCGGTAGCGAAACGTTTTTCTTGGCGTTAAAATAAAACAGGAGATCCTGATGGCTGATCACTCGCTCATCAACCAGCAAACGTTGGCCCGGGTAGATCCGGCAGAACTCACCGGGCGCCAAAACTCGCCCTCGAACCATGACAGGGCGGGCGCTCAGATTCTTGAACAGGATCAGCTCATGGTAACGATAGGCCATTAGCCGTTCATCCCGGCCCAACTCCTTCATCTGTACATCGGCCGTTGATCCCGAGCCAAAGACGATTGCTTCGAGCGGCGAGGTCCCTTTCTGGTAGATCGAAGGATCGGCGGAGTCCGCTGCGTTCAGCTGATAAACAATATCGATCGCCTGGGCTGCCATGCCCAGTTGCGACATGAACGAATAGTAAGCGATGACCTGTTCCTGCTGCATCCCCGCCTTCGCAATGAGGTCATAGAGTTGGACGCCAAGCATGATCTTTCGATCCTGCGGCATCTCTTCGGCGAGCCGCTTCGCCATGTGTGCGAGGTCCTGGTGCTCTTTTAGCGCCTTTTTGAACAAAGCCCGAAGCTCGGAATAAACCGCTTCGGGATAGTCATACCTCAAGAACCCCAGGCTGGAATCGATTTCGTCTTCCAGTATTCTGCCGTCGACTTTCGTAAATCCCGCCAGAACCTGGATCAGGAGTGGCAGAAGGTTGCGGTCGTCGGTCGGCCTCCGTCTTTTTCGAATCAGGCGCCGAAAGGTTGAGGTAGCGAAGTCCCGTGCTTTCCGCGCGAGCGGTTTCGGCTTATGAACTGGAGCATCGAGAGTTTGAGGCATTTCCGGATCGAGATTAACTTCTGATCAGAAGAGAAGCAAACAGGCTCTAGTTTCCTTGCCGGTTGCCCTGACTTCCTTTACTATTACCTGGTTCGATCAAGAGTGTTCCAGGTATGGCCTTGCTTTCAAGCTTCAACGAAGATCGCCCTGTCACTTATTTTAGGGGCTACCCGATCTACTACGCGACGATTCTTACCATGGCCTACGCGGTTGGAGTCCTGGGCACCTTTCTGGCTAAAGCCTTCGGCGGCTGGGAGGCGATCGTTCTGCTGCTGGCCTTCGATTCCTCTCGTTCGATTCTCGGTGGCCAGATCTGGCAGATCGTCACGTACTCGTTCATCGACGTTCCGAGCTTCTTCACTATTATCGGTCTTCTCTTTCTCTATGTGTCAGCCGTTGAGATAGAAAAGTACATCGGTAAAGCACGCTTTTTGACCCTGTATGGCGTCATTATCCTCATTCCGGTAGTCACTCTGACCGCCCTTGGCCTGATCACCAGTTCTCCGATTCTATACTTCGGCCAAACGCAGGTCATGATCGGTCTCTTTATCGCCTTTTGCACGTTATACCCCGGAGTTCAATGGGGTGGGTTCCTGACTGCAAAGTGGGTCGCAATCGCCAGCTTGGTCTTATCTTCGGCGGTTGACCTGTCTTCCTCGGCTTGGGTTTCACTCGGTGAACTTTGGCTGATTAGCGGATTTTCATTCGGCTATATCCGCTTCCTTCAGAGAGGCGGAGAATTGCCTTCTTTCCGATTTCCGCTGCGGCGGCGGCCAAAATTGCGGGTAGTACAGAAACCGAAATCGCGTCCGCGCCCAGCTGTAATTGAAGCTGCCGACACTGGCAACGTGGAGATGGATCAATTGCTGGACAAAATTTCAAAACACGGTCTTAACAGTCTGACCTCACAAGAGCGTGCTGCCCTGGAGCGTGCTCGTGAAAAGCTGCTGGAAAAGGACAAACAATAACAGCGAACAGGGAACGGCGGATTCAGCGGGTTCAGGTTTCCTGCTGATCCCGCTGAATCCGCTCAATCCGCTGTTCCCTGTCTTATGACTCACCAAAGACCTCACAGGAGCGTGCCGCGCTGGGGCATGCTCGTGAAAAGCTGCTGGAAAAGGACAAACAATGACAGCGAACAGGGAACGGCGGATTCAGCGGGTTCAGGTTTCCCGCTGACCCCGCTGAATCCGCTGACCCCGCTGTTCCCTGTCTTATCGCCTCACAGGAGCGTGCCGCTCTGGGGTATGCTTATGAAAAGCTGCTGGAAAAGGACAAACAGTAACAGCGAACAGGGAACAGCGGATTCAGCGGGTTCAGGTTTCCCGCTGACCCCGCTGACCCCGCTGAATCCGCTGTTCCCTGTCTTATGACTCACCAAAGACCTCACAGGAGCGTGCCGCGCTGGGGCATGCTTGTGAAAAGCTGCTGGAAAAGGACAAACAATAACAGCGAACAGGGAACAGCGGATTCAGCGGGTTCAAGTTTCCCGCTGACGCCGCTGAATCCGCTGACCCCGCTGTTCCCTGTCTTATCGCCTCACAGGAGCGTGCCGCGCTGGGGCATGCTCGTGAAAAGCTGCTGGAAAAGGACAAACAATGACAGCGAACAGGGAACAGCGGATTCAGCGGGTTCAGGTTTCCCGCTGACGCCGCTGACCCCGCTGAATCCGCTGTTCCCTGTCTTATGACTTCTCCTATTGAACGCTTGCGAAAAATTGTCGTTCAACTCCGATCACCAAACGGTTGCCCATGGGATCGTGAGCAGACTCACCAAAGCTTGAAGCCGCACCTGGTGGAGGAGTGTTACGAACTGATCGATGCAATTGATGCAGGCAACGACAAAGAACTGAAGGAAGAGCTGGGAGACTTGCTGCTTCAAGTCGTGCTGCACTCCCAAATGGCCGCAGAAGCAAGTCGTTTCACCCTGGATGAGGTTGCGACGGCGATCGCCGACAAATTGGTGAACCGCCACCCGCACGTATTCGGAGAAAACCGATTGCCGGATAGTGAAGCAGTTCTGAGGCAGTGGGAGGTCATCAAGCGTTCCGAAAAACACGAACGTCGCTCGACCCTGGACGGTGTACCTAAAGGGTTGCCCGCTCTCGCGCGCGCCCAAAAAATACAGACCAAAGCGGCAAGGGTCGGTTTTGATTGGGACGTGGCCGATGGGGCTTTGGCAAAAGTGCGGGAAGAACTCCAAGAGGTCGAGTCTGCAGCCGAGGGTCGTCTGGCGGAGGAGTTCGGCGATCTACTCTTTGCCGTGGTAAATTTTGCCCGCAAAAAGAAGCTCGATGCCGAGCAACTCCTTAACGAGGCGAGCGGGAAGTTCACTGCGCGGTTCCGTGCGATGGAACGGCTCGCGCAGGAGCGAGAACTGGAGTTTGGCTCCCTTAGTCTGCCGGAAATGGATCGTTTGTGGGACGACGCGAAAGCAGCCGGTCAGAGTTAAGCAACAATTGGCGATCGGCATGGGAGGGCGACGCGCGCTGCGAACCGTCGGGCCGGTGATTCGGTTGGAGGGGAGCCGCTTGCGGC
>CAWJVG010000008.1:0-22362 GCA_963846195.1 uncultured Verrucomicrobiae bacterium | reverse complement strand
AAGATTGACTCGTTCATAGTGACGTTAGGAACCATGGGAATCTTTCGTTCTCTCGTGACGTTTGTAGCGAATGGCGGAACGCTCACTTTGAACTCGAATATTCGAGAAGCTTATCGCCCGGTCTTCTACAATTCGTGGTTGAATATCCCGATCCCGGTTTGGGTACTGGCCCTTGTGGTGGTGGTTGGCGCCGTGATACTGGCCAAAACGCGGTTCGGCCGTTACTGCCGGGCAGTCGGCTCAAACGCCGAGGTTGCGCATTATTCTGCCATCCGCGTTAACCGGATTCGCGTGATAGCATTTGTGGTGCAAGGGTTCTGCGTTGCTCTTGCCACCCTCCTTTATGTGCCGCGACTCGGTTCAGCATCTTCCTCCACCGGAGTGCTGTGGGAACTTGAAGCCATCACCGCAGTGGTGGTGGGCGGGACCGCACTTCGCGGCGGCTCCGGCCGCGTGTCGGGTTCGCTCGTGGGCGCGTTGATTCTAACAATGATTGGAAACATCCTGAACCTGACGAACATCATCAGTGTCTATCTCAACGGCGCGGTTCAAGGCGTTATTATTCTTGGCGCTGCGTTATTGCAGCGTAATAGCAGGACGCGATAGTCCTATCATCTCCCCCAAAAAAAACAATGAACAAGCTAACAAAACATATTGTCGTTGCGTCTTTGTACGCAGCGAGTCTTGCCTGTGGAACTGCAAAGTCGGAAGAAACAATCAAGATTGGTGTCTCCGTTCCGTCCGCCGACCATGGATGGACGGGCGGCATCGATTTTTTTGCCCAGGAGGCCAAGACGCGACTCGAATCGCTTCACAAAAACCTCCAAGTGATCATCAAGACTGCGACCGGCCCGAGCGACCAGGCAAATAGTCTGGAAGATCTTGTCGCTACGCAGCAGATCAATGCGCTGGTGATCCTTCCATACGAATCAGCGCCCCTGACCGATCCCGTTCGTGAGGTCAAAAAGAAAGGAGTCTTTATTACCGTCGTGGATCGAGCGCTCACCGACAGCTCGATTCAGGATCTATACGTGGCCGGCGACAATCCCGGGATGGGCAAAATAGCGGCCCAATACCTGACCCAGAAACTGGGCGGCAAAGGCAACATCGTGGTTCTGCGCGGTCTGCCGACCGTGATTGATAACCAGCGTTTTGATACTTTCATGGGGTTGGTCAAGGACACGCAAATCAAGGTGTTAGACTCGAAATATGCGAACTGGAATCGCGATGATGGATTCAAAGTGATGCAGGATTTTCTGACTCGATTTCCAAAGATTGACGCGGTTTGGGCCCAGGACGACGACATCGCTCTTGGCGTGCTCGATGCGCTCCGGCAAGCGAACCGTGAGAAGGAGATGTTTGTGGTGGGCGGCGGCGGCATGAAAGACGTGATCAAACGAGTTCAAAATAAAGATGCGCTGATTCCGGTCGATATCGTCTATTCGCCGAGCATGATCGCCAACGCGATTGAAGTAACGGCACTCCATTTCACCGCGAAATTGCCAATCAACGGAACTTACATTCTCGATTCTCCGCTGGTTACGCCTGACAACGCGTCGCAATATTATTTCCCGAATTCGCCGTTCTGAAATTAGCGTTCAGCGTTCAGCGTTCAACGTTCAGCGTTCAACGTTTAGCGTTCAGCGTTCGGCGTTCGGCGTTCACCGGCGCCCATTGGCGCAAGATTGTTTGCGGCACCGCGAAATCCTCACGCCGACAGCATCCTGTGGCGTTCCGAATATGTGCCGGTGAATGAACGCGGGAACATCCTTCACGACCAGGCGAAATACTGGGGGAAACACGGCGTTCATTATCACCAATTCCTTCACACCGGAGAGAACACGCTGAATCTGGGCGGTTCTCGAAGGCTCAGGTCTGCGCGAAGCGATTCTCGAACATGGCAGCGATTGGCTTTCCAAACGCAAGTCTGAGCAATGGTTCCGCGAGCCGGACGAAGTCGTCATCGGTCACCGGGTGCCGGGATTGAGCGGATTCCAGCGCGATTCTTCCGACGGACTTCACGACGCGACCGCACTGCTGGAGAATGTATCGGCGTTCAAGCGGTCCGATCTCACACAACTTTAGAGAGCAAGGTTTACAAACTCACGCCGACCCGCCAACGCAACGACCGCCGATACGCCCTCCCTACCCGCCGACCATCAGGCGAACGATTTGGTCCGAGTCGGTTTCCGAGGTCCGCACCTCGCCCACTTTTGAACCTCTCCGGAGCACCATGATGCGATCGCTGACTTGAAAGATATCGATCAGATTGTGGGAGATAAAAATAATGCCGACGCCGCTTCCTTTCAGGTTCGTGATCAGCTCCATCACTTTACGTTGCTCCGGTACTCCGAGGGCTGCGGTCGGTTCGTCCATGATCAGCACCCGGGCTTTCCAATGAATCGCACGCCCGATTGCCACCGATTGGCGTTGTCCGCCCGAGAGCGACCGAATGGGATTGGAGAGCCGATGGATATGGATATCGAGCGCGCGCAGCGTTTTCTCCGCCTCCTCACGCATCAAGCGCCGGTCGACAAACGGTAGTCCGAGAATTCGACGTACCGGCTCGCGTCCCAAAAATACATTCGCTCCGACGTCGAGATTGTCCGCCAGCGCCAAATCCTGGTAAATCGTTTCAATTCCGCAGTCGCGTGCTTGGTGGGGATTATCGAATCTGATCTCCTTTCCCGCATATCGCAAGCTGCCTCCGTCCGCGTGATGGACTCCGGAGATGATTTTGATCAGCGTGGATTTGCCAGCGCCATTGTCCCCAGCGAGGGCCAGAACTTCGCCCGGGTGAAGCGTCAGAGAAACGTCTTTCAGGGCATGGACGCCGCCGAAACGCTTTGACACATTTTCGGCCTCAAGCACCGGCGAGGATGCAGGTACGCTATCCATTGGGTCCATCCGTTCCAACCTGTTTCTGGATTTGATCAACCAGCACCGAAATGATGATCACGACCCCGACAGCCACGAACTGCCAAAACGGTTCGACATTCACAAAGACAAGACCGTACTGGATCACCGCAATGATCAATGCGCCGATGACTGTCCCGATGACCGTCCCGGAACCCCCGAAAAGGCTTGCTCCCCCGATTACCACGGCGGCGATGCTATCCAGCAAAACCGGTTCACCCGCCTGAGCTGCACCGGCGGAAAATTTGGCGGTATAAAGAATCCCGGCGCACCCCGCAGTAACCGAGGAAAGTGTATAAAGGGCAATGGTATTGTTACGGACATTTATCCCGGCTCGCAGGGCGGCATTCACATTGCCACCAATTGCGTAGATGTGCTGTCCATAACGAGTTTGAGAAAGCAGATAATGCATCGCCAGGAGGATGGCGATTGTGATGAGGACCAGATTGGGAAACCCCGCGATTTCACCGTTGCCGATCGCACCCAAAAGCCCATTCTGCACTGGAACCGTCGTACCCCGGGCTAGCAGGAATGCGACCCCTCTTGCAACGCCGTACATCCCCAACGTCCCGATGAAAGGAGGCACTCGGAGATCGGCAATCAGCAATCCATTGATCACCCCTGGCACCACTGCGATGCCCAAGCCGGCAAAAACGGCAAGCACCAGGCTCAGAATCGGACTGCCGAACTGAGTGCCCCAATTGAAAACATGGGCGGTTACGACCGCAGAAAGGCCCATCGTAAATCCGACGGACAAATCGATCCCTCCCGAAATAATGACGAAAGTCTGGCCAAGACCCAGAAGGAGCGGAGTTACAGTGAATACCGCGATGGATTTGACATTAAATGGATTCAGAAAAAACGTGGCGTTGTACTCCGCATGCGCCCAGATCTCGAAAGTGATCAAAAGAATCCCCAGGAAAAGCCATGCTCGAAACGCCGCAAGAAAATCCAGCCAGCGAATCTGCCTAGGGGGGTTGGGCACTGCTTCCGTGGTCGTCACTAAAATGTCAGCGGAGAGATCGTTTGGGAAATAAGAACCCGGCAGCGCTCGAAGGCCGCCGCCAGATTCCATAGATCGGCTTTTCAGACTAATCCGAATAAATGAAGCGCTTCACGTTGGGATCATCAACGTTATCTTTGTCAATGACAGTAAATCCGGTTCCGATCAATGTCGGGATCGACTGGCCGGTCAGATGCGCATAGGCCGCGACCAAGCCAAAGTATCCGATTTCGGAGGGATGCTGAGCAATGGCAATATCCACGTTCCCAGACTTGATCTCCTGCACGATTGAAGTTGGCGCGTCGAACGCCTCCACTTTCACCTTCCCTGTTCCCCCACTCTGCTTCACTCCGTTCGCAGCACCCATTGCCGAAAACAGATTCGCGCCAAAAACGCCGGTTAAATCTGAGTTACGAGCGAAAACCGATTGGAACTGAGAGGCAGCCTTGTTCGCGTCGTCATCATTAAACTGGGTTTCAAGGACGGTGATGTTTGGATGTTTTTTCATTTCATTTTTGAAGCCCTCCTCGCGCTGATCAGTCGTCGATATGCCTGGCCTCACATTCGAAACATAGACCTTCCCCTTATCCCCAACGGCTTTTGCCAACGCGCGTGCGGCGATCTCTCCGCCCAGAATATTGTCAGACGCGATGTAAGAGAGTGGAAAATCTGCGTTGCCGCTTCCGGTTTGGTAATGACCGTCCCCGATGAACGTGTCGACGGTGAGAACAGGAATGCCCGCATCTACGGCTTTCTTGAGAGACTCGACCAACTGAACTTTATCGGTCGGAGCAATCAAAATGGCGTCCGGTTTCCGGCCAATAATGGCGTTCAACACCGGGACCTGTGTCACTGGGTTGAAGTCAGCGGCGCCCTGAAAGACGAGGTTGACACCCAAGGCGTCAGCGGCCGCTTGGGCGCCCTTGTGCATCGTGATATAGAAAGCATCTGTTGTCAGCCCCGGGATCAGGGCAATGGTGTATTTTTTATCGGCTGCCGACGCCACATCGATAATGGACGGGGCGATCAGTCCGAACGCGACGAGTGCTGCAAACGCAAGTGTCCAACGTTTCATGTTTTGGGGGTATTTCGTAGGTTTAAATCGTTCTCCTCAGGGAAACGGAGGTAACCGAGAGGCAACGACCTTTAAATGCTTTGAATTAAGCAGTCAAGACTCCCTCACGACATTCTGACGGCTTGGCCCGTACATTCCAGGACCGCTTGCCACAAATCCCCGGATGGATCGACTCTTCGTCGCCCCTGGGTAACAAGTCCGAACGGGATGTGGACAAAGGTGCTGTGCCACTGGCCGATCAACATTCCGGTTTTACCGGCCATGCCCGCATGAACCGCGTTCTGGGCGAGGCGCAGGCAATAGACATTGTCCTGCGCCGACGCCGGGATACTTCGGATCGTGTAGCTGGGATCTATATATTTCAAGTTCACCTCGATCCGTCGTTTCTTGAAAAAAGTAGAAATCGAATCCTTCAGGAATTCACCGATGTTTTCCAGTCTGGTGTTGCCGGAGGCGTCCGTTTCCGACGAGTTGGCATTCATCAAATCCTGGCCGGCGCCCTCGGCAACCACGATTACCGCGTGCCTTCGCTTCGCCACTCTGTACCGGAGCGTCTCAAGCAATCCGGAGGGGCCATCGAGAGCGAAGGGTACCTCGGGGATCAAACAATAGTTGACGTGTTGCCCCGCCAGGGCCGCGTAACAGGAAATAAATCCCGAATGACGACCCATTAGTTTCACCAAACCGATCCCATTCATCGCGCCAACGGCTTCAACGTGAGCACACGCCACCGCTTTCACCGCTTCGGCAAAGGCCGTGTCAAATCCGAAGCTCTTATCGAGGTACATGATGTCGTTATCAATAGTCTTTGGAATCCCGATCACGGCCCTTCTGCTCCCTCGCCGGCGGATTTCAGCGTTGATCTTCTCCCCACCGCGCAGTGTTCCGTCCCCTCCAACGATGAACAACAAGTCAACGCCAAGTTCTTCCAGATGATCCACCATTTCATCGGCATTCTGCGGACCGCGGGAACTTCCCAGGATCGTTCCGCCAAAGGTATGAATCGTCGAAACGGATTCGGGCCTCAGCGCCAGGGGAACATGCCCCAGGCGCGGTACCAAACCTTCATAGCCATATCGGAGCCCGAAGATTCGAGTGACACCGTACCGGTGATAAAGCTCCATTACCACGCCCCGGATGATGTCGTTTAGTCCCGGGCAGAGTCCTCCGCAGGTCACGATAGCCGCGGATGTTTTTGCCGGATCGAAAAAAATCTTCTCGCGAGGCCCGGCCATTTCGAAATTGAGAGGGCTCAATCCCCTTTCGAACATGTCCCGCACGCCCTCCATCGAATCGTCGTAAATTACGCGGTGCTCTTCCGTTCGAAACCCGTCTATTTCTGCATGCCGGTGCCGCAGAGGCGATGAAAATCGGCATTCCCCAAGTGATTCAATGATCGCTTCCATACCCGCTTAAATCGAAATCCACAGGAGCGAAAGCTGCAAGCCTGAATTGAAAGTTTCGACCCTCAGGTACTACAGGCTTCCTGGCTGGGTCTGGAGTTTGGCCATTTTTCAAAAAGGTAAGACGCCCCGACGGGCCTTAGGAGGGAGGCATGACGCCGAGCCGATGGTAGTATAGGCGTCCCGCCTGTGTTCTGGTCTCGGCGCCCAACGCAACGCTGCCAAGCCAGGACAAAGAGGGCTGCTCTTCGTTCGCCGCAAGCTTCGGTTTGCCGGCGCGATCCCATCGCGAATGGATCCGACGTCCGCCCGCTCTCGAGATCGAAACCGGCGCCCGGGGACACACGGGCGAGACGCCTATGCCTTGGACTGACTGCCGTGCCGACCTCTTCGCTGAAGGAGTAGCTCTCTATCCGCCTGAGCGCTGACGAAACCCTTCTTCGGGCGGCCCGTTCCGCTGTCCTGGAAACGCTCTCAAGACGTTTAACGTGTCGTTGTCAAGCCGGCCGCTCACCGGCAACCCTGCGTATTGTTGCAACCTTACAATGGCCTCTGTGGTGGCCGGACCCGGCCGCCCGTCAATCACGCCCCTGAAAAACCCGCCTCTCATCAATTCGCCTTGCACGGCGTAAAGGACATTTTCCTGAACCTGGGACGGTGATCGCTCATAAATCGTACCTGAGAAAAGCTGCGGAAACGAGGTCAGGACCCGAGGCGCCAGGAAGTGTGGAGGCTGCATCTCGTCATAATCTTCGGGGCCCTCGGACTGGGCGGGAGGCTGCACGTCGTCCTGTCTCGGCTGGCGGTAATAGGGGTCGCTGGGCTGCGCGCCGGATGAACCTCCGTTCTGCTGGAACCCGGGCGCCGGTCGCGCTGCGCCGCTGCTGGAGAGGCCTAGCGAGCGCAAGGTTTCGTCATTCAATTGACCTGTCACTTTCAGTCCGGAACGAATTTGAAAACGCCTGATCGCTGCAGACGTTTCGTCGCCTCCCTGGCCATCCACCTCGCCATAATAGTAGCCCTGGTCCTTTAACCGCTGTTGGATGGCCCGGGTGAGATCATCCGCCCAAAGCGAGCTCGCTATCGACATCCCGAAAAATATCAGCAGAACTTTTCTCATGAAGACGGTCTCAGGAATCTGACGGCAACAAAATAGATGCTATTTCGGCGACCAGAGAACTATCGGAACTTGGCCAGCGCAGCTTCCAAGTCCGCCTCTGGCACTTCAACGAACGCGACGTGCGAACCAGGGCCTCCTCGTTCGAGCAAGGCGGCCTCAATGCCGTATTGCTCCAGACGCGATTTCACAAATTCGTTCAGGACCGATGCTTCAGGAGGATCGACGTGATCATCCGCAGCGGCATAGAGCCCCGCCCCCCACGCTCGGATAGCGGCTTCCAAAGCACTTCGCAGATTCGAGATTTTTGCGCGGCTCAATACCGCCTCTACTTGCTCAAGCCCCCGGCGGGTCCCCGCAATCGCACCATAGTTCTCCCGACTCTTTCCGGCACTCATGGAGTTTGCATGCATCGCCCCATCATAATCGAGACGGATGAAAAGATCGGACTCTTGCGACTCCCCGACTTCGGCAAATAGAATCCGCGCAAGATAAGGTGCACCGTATATCTGCTCAAACGCCTGTTTCAGAGCTGGACTAAAAGAATAAGTCGCCATGCGACGGAGTGAAACGTCCGCGGCAGAGCGGGTAAATCCTTCTGTACTCGCCAGCTCAATCGCCATCATTCGCAGCCGTTCAATATCGCCGGGATGCCCGATGGCGCCCAGCGCGATCCTGTCATAAATCTCAAAGATTTTTCGTCGGTCACGCCCGAAGGTCAGCAACAGGATCCCTCCTGAGAAACTAATCCCGACAGTCGGGCTTCCGGTGGCGAGCTCGTTTTCGATATATTCACGGCGATTCGAAATCGCCTCGACCCAACGATACGGTTCGTCAATCATGCTACGTGAGCTTGGAACAACTCGGAAAGCTTGTCGTCTGAAACAGTCTCGATCCCGGACTCGTTCACGATTTTGATGATTGGAAAAATTTTGCCGTGACGATCGATTCCGCCGGTTGCGGTGTCTGCTTCCGCGGCGGTGTCCAATGCCTTGAGCGCCAATAAGATTGCCTCTTGTTGCGAGCGTTCCCGCAACAATTTTGAACCCCAATTTTTCTCGTAGTACAGCACGCTTCGGACTGCCGCCGCTCCCGAACCACTGGAAGCGAAATCGGTCGCTTCAAATTGTGCGCCCATCGCGTCGTAGAAAAAGAGTTTGGCCGGGTCAGAACTTTTTTTGTCGTAGGTTGCGAATAAGGGCACCACGACTCCCACGCCTTGCATGACCATTCCAAGATTGTCGCGCAACAGCTTTGATAACGCCCGAACTTTGCCTTCCACGCTCATTTCTTGCAGTTGGCTGCGCCGATAAAATTGAAACGAATGTTCCAGAATCCTGGCCATCTCCCAGGCGGTGGCCGGGGACCCGGCGATCGCCATCACCGAATGACGATCGATTTCCAAGACTTTGTCCGCGCGATCATACATCACAATATTTCCCGCGGTCGCACGTCGATCTCCAGCCACCAGGACGCCTCCGGCAAACTTGAAACCGAGGATAGTCGTGGCGACTGTTTCCTTGAACTCGGACCGATTGGCAAGGCCGGAAGGGATTTCGCTGATCAACCGCCGCTGCTTCAACACAGCCAAAAAATCGCCGGCGGCTCGGCTCAACTCATTTGTTCCATCCATGCTACTCGCCAGTCCGCTGCCGATACCGCTTCGACTGGTTCGGATCCACCTTGCGCATCCGCTTCAGCAGATCTTTTGTATCCGGCTTCGAAACGTCAGGTGATCGAGGTCCGTCTCCGTCCCCCTGCTTTGGCTCCCAAGGAGCTGGAGTTGGTGGTTTTTGCGTCCTTTCGGGCATGCGGAACACTACCGATTTTCGCGATCGAAAGCAAATCATGATCACCAAAACCACTACGGCGCGGGCGACGGAGTGGCCGTCGCCGAAACCGGAATCTTGATCGTTTGCCCGGCCTGCAGCTTTTTGGCGTCTCCGATCTTATTGAGCTCCTCGATCTCTTCCACCGACACGCCGTACTGCTTCGAGATCTGCGTCAACGTCTCCCCTTTCGCAACGGTGTGAGTCTTCGTGTTGGCGTTATCGGCAGGAGACGGATTTTCCACTCCAGCGACGGTGGCCGCCGGATTCGCGGCAGCCGGATTGGCGGCGGCGGGTGTCGCCGTCGGCACCGGTTCAGCCCTGGCTGCACTCGGAGTGGATTTCTGCCTCAGCATCTCGCTCAATGTTGCCACCTCCTGAGTCAGGCGGTCGATCTTTTCTCCCTGAGTCTTGATCTCCGCTTTCAAACTCTCGAGTTCGACCATCTGAGCCTTAAGCGCCAAAGCTTCGGTCTTCGCCGACTCGGCGGCCCCTTGGGCCAGAACGCTTGAGAAAGGCGCTAACGTCGCGAGGATCACGTGGAGAATTCTCGTCGCATCCATTTCCACCTGTCTACAATCGCCTTCTGTGGCATGCAACCATTTCCTCGGTGCAAGCAAAGCGTCTTCCCTTTCTTCCATCGTAATCGTCCTCGCCGTCGTCCTTCGTCCCTGATTTCTTCAGCTCCAAGCAGAGCATTGGCTGCTTCTATCCGTTCACTTGAGGACGAAGGACGAGGACGATCAGGAAAGAACATTGCAAACCCGTATTTTTGCCCTGCAACCCGAAAATCCCCTTGAACTGTGCAGGAAACCGGTACCCTGCTCTTGCACCATGAAAACCGTTTCGGACTTCATCTCGCATCATTTCCGGCACTTCAATGCGGCGACGCTGAAAGATGCCGCTCAAGGCTATAAGGTTCACCTGGAGAAGGGAGGTAAAATGCTGGTGACGGTCGCAGGCGCCATGAGTACCGCCGAAATCGGGCTCTCGCTCGCCGAGATGATCCGGCAGGACAAGGTCCACGCGATCTGTTGTACCGGTGCAAACCTTGAAGAGGACGTCTTCAATCTGGTGGCGCATGACCACTACAAGCGCATTCCGAACTGGCGCGAACTAAAAGGTGAAGATGAACAAGCTCTCCTGGACCAGCATTTGAATCGAGTGACGGACACTTGTATCCCGGAGGGAGAAGCGATGCGGCGAATCGAAAAAGCCGTCCTGGAAGAGTGGGTACGCGCCGACCAGGAAGGGCGAAAATTGTTCCCTCACGAATTTTTTTATTCGATTCTGCGCGATGATCGGCTGGGCAAGTCGTACCAGATCGATCCTAAAGACAGTTGGTTGTACGCAGCGATGCGAAAGGATCTCCCAATGTTTGTTCCTGGATGGGAAGATTCGACTCTTGGAAACATGTACGCCGGTCATTGCATCACGGGCGACGTGAAGAATGTGCATACCGTTCGGACCGGGATCGAATACATGATGGCACTGGCAAAATGGTACACGAAAACGTCAGAACACTCTTCGATCGGGTTTTTTCAGATTGCCGGCGGCATCGCAGGTGACTTCCCCATCTGCGTGGTGCCGATGCTCCACCAGGATCTGCAACGAGTAAACATTCCGCGCTGGGGTTATTTTTGCCAGATCAGCGATTCGACAACCAGCTACGGATCGTATTCCGGTGCTGTACCAAACGAAAAAATCACCTGGGGCAAGCTTTCGCTGGACACCCCAAAATTCATTATCGAATCGGATGCGACGATTGTGGCTCCCTTGATCTTTTCCTGGATCCTTGGCTGGTAAGCAAAGCGTCCCGCTTTGCCAATACAGCGCTCAAGTAAGTAAAGTCGTCTTGGTTTGAGGTGAGATTCCAATCGCAATCATCCATCGATCGAGTACGAGGACGAGTTCGATTACGATTATAGGGTAGCTCAAGAGGTTGCCCTTGAACGCAAAGCTGGCAACCTGGATTTCGCCGTACTCTCGCGGCGCACTAACTCCGGCCGAATGATGAGGCGATCGGGTGGCGACTGTGGATCCCGAATCCGTCGGAGCAGAAATTCGAGGCAGGTGCGCCCGGCAGTTTCGAAGTCGTGGGTGACAGTTGTGAGAGAGGGATTGAAGAACGCCGCTTCGGGCATGTCGTCGTAGCCGACGACCGATACGTCGCCTGGGACCGAGAGGCCGTGAAGCGCCAAGGCCCGCATGACGCCAAGAGCCATTTGATCGTTGCCGGTCACAATCGCGGTGAACATTCCAGGGCGCCTTCTGATGAGCTCTTCCGCGGCAACGAACCCCCCTTTGGCGCTCCATTCCCCGACAATGCTGGGACCTTCCGGAATTCTATATTTCTGCAACGTTCGGGACCAACCGTCCCGACGAAGCAAACCGCAACGCCAGTCCAACGGGCCACTGATACAGGCGATTCTCCGGTGACCAAGTTCGATCAGATGTTCAGTGCCGATGCAGGCTCCGTATTCGTGGTCGGTAGTCACCATGGTGATCTCGTTCCCGGCTCCCGCATCGGTGGCGACGTAGGGTATGCGGCGGAAGACGTCCTGAAGACTGCGCAAATCGACCGCGGTCGGTATGTTCAGAATGATTCCTTCCACGCCGTGGGTTCGCAGATCGTCTGCGGCGCGTTGAACGGCTTTGACGGTCGGCTCGGTAATGCTCGCCAGCAGCGTATTGTACCCGCTTTTCATTGCGGCAGTGTCGATGCTGATCAGGAGGTGCGAGGGACCGAACGAATCCTGGCAGAAGGTAATCACTCCGATGAGGTTTGATCGCTGGATGACAAGATTCCGAGCGGCATTGTTCGGCCGGTACCCGAGTTGCGAAATGGCTTCCAGCACGCGGGCCCGGGTTGAGGCGGCAACGTGTGAGGCCTTGTTGATAACGCGAGAGACAGTTTGGTGGGAGACCCCGGCAAAAGTGGCGACGTCGTAGAGCGTCACGGAATCGGGGCGAGAATTAGTGCGGGAAGGCATTCAGAAGTGGCTTGGCAACAGGGGGGAGGATACCAGAACAAGCGGGTGGTAAACAAGATTAATTCTTGACACAGAACAAAAACACCCTTCAGTTGTTATCGCTAACAAAAAGTCGATTTCCCCTCTTTATTACCCCCCATGAAAATCCGCTCATCGCGCTTTTTCCCGTTCCTGGTGCCACTCGCTGCCGCCGGTTTTCTGGCTTCAGCTTTGTCGGCTTCAGCCGCCACAACTATTCGCTGGTTGACCCTTTCCGACGGCGCCTGGCCGGATAGCGTCAAGAAAGTGATCGCCGCTTTCGAAGCGGAAAATTCGGATATTAAAGTCGAGCTCGATACTTATCCGTTCAGGCAGTTGTTCGAAACCATCGAAGTCCGTATGAAGGCCCAGGACGCGAACCTCGACATGATCAGCGTGGATGTGCCGCTGGTGGCCTCCTATTCGCTGCGCGGCTACCTGGCACCATTGGATGACTATTTCACCGCGGACGATATCAAAAAGACCTGGTTGGAAGCCTCCGGCAAGGCGGGGACCTACAATGGCCACTTCATGGCCGCACCACAGAACACGTCGAGCCAGTTCATGTATATCAACCGAAAGCTTTTTCAGGATGCTGGAATCACACCGCCCAAAGGTTTCGGGCCCGATCAAACGATCGATTTTCAACAGATCAGTGATATCGCTTCCAAAGATCGCTGGACGTGGGATCAGGTCCTGGACGCGGCAAAGAAACTGACCAAGGAAACGGACGGCAAGACAGAAACCTGGGGCTTCGAGTTCGACCAGGTCAGCCGACTCTATCAGATTCAATGCCTGGGTGAATCGCTCGGACAACCGCTCTTGAGCGCAGACGGATTGAAAGCTTCGGGCTATCTGAATTCCGAAAAGTGGGTACGCGCCGGACAATGGTATTCGGATCTGTTCAATAAGTGGAAGGTGAGTCCGAAAAACGTCGCACCAGACGAATCGCCGGCTCTCTTTTCCAGTGGGAAAGTCGGGATATTTGCGGGCGGTGAATGGAATGTGCCCCGCTTCAAAGAAGCGGGTATCGACTTTCTGGTCGCACCGTTTCCCTATTTTGACGGCGGCAAACCAGTTACCGGAACCGGAAGCTGGCATATCGGAATTACCAAGAGTTCCCAGCACAAAGCGGAAGCAGCAAAGTTCATCAAGTTTCTGACCGCGAGCGAGAAAGGGAGCCAGGTCTGGTTTGATTCGCAAGGCCAGGTGCCGTCGACGCTGGCTCTCCAATCCGCGATTGAAGAGGATGCCCAATACAAGAGCTTTCCGAAAGACGCCTACCTGCTGGCGATCTACGAGGCTAATAATTCGGCCGTGAATCGGCCGAGCACCCCAGGATACCTGCAGGTGGAAGACTTGTTTTTTTCGACGTTCGAAGATATCCGGAACGGCGTAAATCCGAAAGAGGCCCTGGATGGCGCGGCACGGCGGTTGGACCGGGCGCTCGCACAGTTCCACCAGTAGGCGCACTAACAAGATCCATAGCGTACCGGGCGAAATGTGGTCGATTAGCTGATGGGGAAAAGTTCGGCGCTCACCGCTTATGCCCTTTTATTGCCGGCGCTCCTGGCGCTGGCAATTTTCAGGATTTATCCGATTGCGGCGACGATCTGGGGGAGCCTGACCACCGAGTCTTTTGAAAAGGCGGGGACCAGCGTTTTTGTCGGGGGGGCAAATTACGTGGATCTTTTCACAGATCCGGTTTTCTGGGGATCGATCTGGGTGACGATCAAATTGAACCTGGTGATTAACCCGCTCCAGATCGCTCTGGCCATGGGATTGGCGTTGATGGCCAATCAACGATTTCCGGGGATCGATTTTTATCGGCTGCTATTCTTCGTTCCGATCGGAGTCTCGGTGCCGATCGCATCGATTCTCTGGAAGACGATGTTTGACCCGAATGCCGGGCTGATCAACTCGTTGTTGTCCCTCGCCAGGATCCCGAGCCAGCCGTTTCTGATCAGTCAGGACCAGGCATTGTGGTGCATCGTTGCCATCGCGACCTGGAAAGGAATCAGCTTCTGGATGATTTTTCTCTGGGCGGGGCTGCAGGATATCCCGCAACACATTCAGGAAGCAGCCGAGATCGACGGCGCAAATCGTTTCCAGCGTTTTTTGTTTGTGACGTTGCCGCTTTTGCGGAGGCCGCTGCTCTTTGTGCTGGTGACGGACACGGCCACGAATTTTCTGCTCTTTGTCCCGATGTTTTTGCTGACGGGCGGCGGCCCGGCCGGATCGACGAACGTGTTGATGTTTGAAGCTTACAAATCGGGATTTGTCTACGGTGAAATGGGGCGATCCCTGGCGATCGTGGTGGTGCTGCTCGTTTTGGTGGTTGCAGTGGTGGCGGTACAATTTCGGCTGTTGCGGCGATCGGAAGGAGAACGATGAAACGATTGGTCGTTCACGGCGGCTACCTGTTCGTTTGTATCATCTTCATTCTGCCGCTCTGGTGGGCGCTCGCGTCTTCGCTGCGACCCCTGGAAGACATTTTCAAGTATATCTCTCCGTTTAGCTGGAAGGCGTTCGTGCCCGACAAAATCACGTTTGCGGCCTATGCGACGATCTTTGCCCAAAAGGGTTACGGGATGGCGGTTTTCAATAGCGTGTTTGTAGCCGGGGCCACGGTCCTGCTCGGCCTCGTGATCAACGGGCTTGCTGGATACACGTTTGCGGTGCTCCGGTTTCCAGGCCGGAACTTTCTCTTCTTCCTCATCGTACTGACGTTCCTGGTTCCATTCGAAGCCATTGCAATCCCACTGTACACCGTGGTCCGTTCGATCGGCTGGCTCGATACCTACCAAGGGTTGATCGGCCCGGGGGTAGCCAATGGGATCGTGATATTTTTGTTCCGACAGTTCTTTGCGCAGATCCCGCGTGAACTGGCTGAGTCGGCCAGGCTTGAGGGTGCGGGCTGGCTGACGATCCTGTTTCGGATTTATTTGCCGTTGTCGAAGCCGGTGGTGATCAGTGCGGCATTGCTGATCTTTCTGTTTCAATGGGAATCGTTTCTCTGGCCATTGATAGCCACCCGGTCTGAGAATTTGAAAGTAATCCAGGTCGCACTGGCCGGGTTTGAAGAAAGGTACGTCACCCTTTGGAACGAACTGTTTGCCGCGGCAATTGTCGCCGCCTTGATCCCTCTCATCATTCTTTTGCCGTTGCAGCGATTCTACGTTCAGGGTGTCACGGCTGCCGCGACCAAAGATTAGTGTCCGCACGAATTTAGAACACGCACGCCTAACCATTATGAGACCTGTTATCTTTGATACCGATATCGGCACGGATGTGGACGATATCCTTGCTCTGGTTCTTCTTGCCAAAGCGCCCGAGCTCAAGCTGCTGGGCGTCACCACCGTCTATGGCGACACGGCGTTTCGAGCCAAAATTGCCAGGGCCACAACGCACCTGCTGGGTCGGGAAGATATCGCGATTGTTCCGGGAGAAGAGCACACCCTGAGCGGGCGCCAGATCCACTGGGCTGGACACGAGGGTGAAGGAGTCCCGGACGTGGATTCGTTCGCGGTCGAAGCGAAGCAGTCTGCTCCGAGTTATATCGGCGAAAACGCCGAGGCCCTCGATGGCGAGCTTGAAGTGATTGCGACTGGTCCGCTGACAAACATCGCCAGAGCGATTACCGCAGCACCTGATTCGTGCGCCAGGATCAAGCACCTCTATATCATGGGAGGCGCATTTTGGATGAACGGCGCTGAGCATAACATCAAGTGTGACGCGGATGCCGCTCGAGTGGTGTTCCGCAGCGGTATTGCGATGACGGTGATCAGCCTTGACCTGACATTGAGAGTCAGGCTGGGCAAAAAGGATCTGCCGCCCATCGCGGCGCTACCGAACGGGCTTGGGATGTTGCTGGAGAATCAGTTGATTCGTTGGTGGGAGTATCAGCATGTCGAAGGGAGCAGTCCGCATGATCCTTTAGCAGCGCTCGCCATGGTACGGCCGGACTTGTTTCGATTTGAAAACTACGACATCGAAGTATACGACGAAGCTAGGGCTCCGGGGTTCACCATGGCGGTCAATCGAGGGAGCGGAAAGATCCGCGTCGGTACGGATCTGTTAGCGCGTACAGCGGAACAAGAGATCGTGCGGCGGATCGTGGCTTAGTGCCGCGAGCTTATTTCTGGGATCGGCTACGATTCGGAGCGTGGATGGCTGTGTCGATCATCGCATTTGGGGTCGGTGCGCCAGAAGCGTGTTCCTCCGAGGTCCGCCAGGCATTACTGTAGGCACCGCATGCGATGTGGCGGCGTGTCTTGCAACTGGATTGGCGTGTTCTGCTAGTGACAGGTTTTAAGGCGGAGTTATGTTGATCCTAACTACGAGTTCATTGACACAGACAGGAGTTCAAAAATGGAAAAGCGCAAACTTGGAAACAGCAATCTGGAAGTCTCGACCATCGGTCTCGGGTGCATGGGCATGAGCTTTGCCTACGGGCCACCGAAAGATAAACAGGAGATGACAGATATGCTGGGCGCGGCAGTTGAACGGGGCGTCACCTTCTTCGACACCGCCGAAGTCTATGGCCCGTTCTTGAACGAAGAACTCGTGGGCGAAGCCCTCGCTCCCTTTCGTAAGCAGCTGGTGATCGCCACCAAATTCGGGTTCGATCTCAATCCGAATTTTGATCCCCGCGGCATGAAGGGTTTGCCGGCTCTGAACAGCCGACCTGAGCATATCAAAGGGGCCGTCGAGGGCTCGCTCAAGCGGCTCAAGGTCGATGTCATCGACTTGCTCTATCAGCATCGGGTCGATCCGGACGTGCCAATTGAAGACGCGGCGGGAGCGGTAAAGGAGCTGATTCAGCAGGGCAAGGTGAAGCACTTCGGTCTTTCCGAAGCAGGAGTACAAACAATTCGTCGCGCACACGCCGTCCAGCCGCTCACGGCTCTCCAAAGCGAATACTCTCTGTGGACGAGAACCCCCGAAAAGGAAGTGATACCGACTCTCCAGGAACTCGGGATCGGGTTCGTTCCCTATAGCCCACTGGGGAAAGGTTTTCTCACGGGGAAGATGGACGAGAATACGACGTTCGACAGCTCCGATTTCCGTAGTACGCTCCCCCGTTTCACGCCAGAGGCTCTCAAGGCGAACCAGGCCCTGATCAATCTGCTCGGCACGATTGCGGAGCGGAAGAAGGCGACCCCGGCCCAGATCGCGCTGGCGTGGCTATTGGCTCAGAAGCCGTGGATTGTGCCGATTCCAGGAACCACGAAGTTGCATCGTTTAGAGGAGAACATTGGGGCGGTTTCCGTCGAACTGACGCCGGATGATCTCCGTGACATTGATACTGCCGCCTCCAAAATCACAGTGCAGGGGGCTCGCTATCCGGAAAAGTTGGAGAAGATGACCGGTCGCTGAGAGAGACTTCTTCAATCCCTCGAGCCAACAACTGGAACACGGCGCCGACATCCACTACCGCTTCGTCATCGACATACCTTCTTTGAAGGCCTGATCGGCAAACCATCGTAGTGGAGCCCGGATTAGGCCAAAGACACCGTTCACCCAATAAAAAAGTCTCCAACTCTAACGGCTCGCTACAACTACCTGCCTACTCGACCGTGACGCTCTTGGCGAGATTGCGCGGCTTATCCACGTCGCAACCTAATTTTACCGCCATATGATAGGCAAAAAGCTGGAGCGGAATCGCGGCAAGGACCGGAGAAATAAAATCAGGACACTTCGGAATACAGATAACGTCCTCGGCGAGGTTTGCGATCTGTTTCCTGCCTTCCGTGGCGATGGCAATCACAGGCCCTTTGCGAGCCTTTATCTGCTCAATGCTATTGATGTTCTTCTCATAGACGGCGTCATCCGGCGCGATCATGATTGAAGGAACATCCGGTCCGATCAACGCGATGACGCCGTGCTTCAGCTCCGCGCTGGGATGCCCTTCAGCGAACTTATAACTGATCTCCTTTAACTTCAGCGCCCCTTCCAAGGCGATTGGATAATTGTACTGCCGCCCAAAAAACAAAAACCCCGCAGCACCCGCATATTTCTCCGCCAGCCTTTCGATTTTTTCGGTCTGATCGAGGATCTGCCGGGCTAAATCGGGGAGACCCTCGAGCGCCGAAATGACCTCGATCCCCTGAACGCTCGACAGGTTCCGGATTCGTCCCAGCAAAAGGGCGAGCAAAGTCAAAATAATGACCTGCGAGGTAAAGCTTTTGGTCGCGGCAACTCCAATCTCCGGACCGGCATGCATGTACACGCCACCATCGCTTTCTCGGGCAATGGTGCTGCCGACGCTGTTGCAGATGCCGAGTGTCCGGTGTCCCTTCCGCTTGCTTTCCCGGAGAGCTGCCAAGGTGTCGATTGTTTCCCCACTCTGGCTGATGGCAAACACCAATGTGTCCTTGTTCATCGGCATGTTGCGATACCGGAATTCACTGGCGAACTCTACTTCAGTCGGAATATGGGCGAGACTTTCAATCAGACATTCTCCCACTCTCGCGGCATGGAGAGCCGTTCCGCAAGCGGTCAGCACGATCCGGTCGACATCCCGCAGTTCCCGCGAAGACATGTTGAGTCCGCCAAGCTTGGCCGTGCACTCCTCGACGGAAAGACGGCCGCGCATGGCATCCCGAATAGAGTTCGGTTGCTCGAAAATCTCCTTGAGCATGAAATGGGGATACGCCCCCAGATCGACGTCTTCGGTCGAGAACTCGACCTTGCTCACCTGGAAGGAAGCATCGGCTCCGGCAAGAGAGAAGATATCGAACTGGTCTCGCTCGATTGCGACAACATCGTAGTCATCCAAATAAACGACGTCTCTCGTATGGGCCACAATCGCGCTGACGTCGCTTACGATAAAGTTCTGCCCTTTGCCAACGCCGAGGATTAACGGGCTGCCGCGCCGTGCCCCAAGCAGCACGTCCGGTACGTCGACATGGAAGAGCGCAAGCCCGTAGGTACCGATGACCTGTTTGAGGGCAAGCCGAAAAGCGTGCAGCAGACTTTTCTTATTGCGCGGACCAGGCGACGCGTCAAAAAGATGACCAATCAAATGAGCCAACACTTCTGTATCGGTCTCGGAACGAAATGTATGACCCTGGCTGAGAAGCTGATCCCGCAACTGCTGGAAATTCTCGATCACCCCATTGTGAATGATCGCCAATTTCCCACTTTGATCCAGATGCGGATGCGCGTTTTCGTCCGTCACGAGCCCATGTGTCGCCCACCGGGTATGTCCTATCCCGGCCGTCCCATGGGTCGGTTCCTGCTGGATAAGCTGCGTCAAACTCGCAATTCGACCCGCGCATTTGCGGAGCTCCATCTGACCGTTCTCCAGCGTCGCGACGCCTGCGGAGTCGTAGCCGCGATATTCCAAACGGCGCAGGCCGTCAAGAAGGATAGGAGTTGCTTCCGAGCTGCCGATATACCCGATTATCCCGCACATAGTTAAAAACCATCGTGACAAAGAAATTACACGCTTGCAAGATGGGTAAAACCGAAAACTGCGTCGCCAAGACCTCTCAATGAACAATGGACACCCTGTCGTTTCAAAATGAAACACTCGCCATCATCATGGGAGGTGGAGCGGGAACACGCCTGTTTCCCCTTACCAAGGATCGCGCAAAGCCAGCGGTGCCCTTGGCGGGCAAATATCGATTGGTTGATATACCGATCAGTAACTGCCTCAATTCCGAGCTCCGGCGCGTATATATTTTGACCCAATTCAACAGTACGTCGCTGCATCGCCATATAAATGCCAGTTATAAATTTGATAATTTCTCAAAGAAACTTCGTCGAGATACTGGCTGCCCAGCAAACGCCGGAGGCAGCCCGCTGGTACCAGGGCACGGCCGATGCCGTGCGCCAAAACCTTCGCTATTTTCTGGAGGCCCCTTACGATTTCTATCTGATCCTCAGCGGCGACCAACTGTACCGGATGGATTACAGGTTGCTTTTGCAGCAGCACGTGGCGACAGGGGCCGACATCACTCTCGCCACGACACCAGTCGACCGGAACGCCGCTTCTTCGTTCGGAATCATGCACAGCGATTCGAACCGACGGATCTTCAGGTTTGAAGAAAAGCCCAAGAATCCCGCCCTTCTGGACGAGTTACGAATTCCCCCACCTTTGCTCAACGAACTGGGATTGCCAGAAAACGCTGAGCTTTTTCAAGGTTCGATGGGCATCTATGTGTTCAACCGCAAGATCCTGATTGAATGCCTGAAGAATGACGAAGACGATTTCGGCAAACACATCATTCCGGCGGCACTCCAATCGCAGAAGGTGATGGCCTATATCTTCCAGGGATACTGGGAGGACATCGGCACGATTCGCGCATTCTTTGAAGCGAACCTGGCGCTGACAGACACGATACCTCCCTATAATTTCTTCGACCACGTCTCGCCGATTTATACGCGGCCCCGGATTCTGCCGGCCAGCAAGGTCAACGCCGCCACGATCCGGCGGGCGATTGTCGGTGACGGTTGCATCATTTCCGACGCGCATATCGAAAGGGCGGTGATTGGCATCCGCAGCATTATCGAGAACGGCGCAACTATCCGGAATTCGGTGATCATGGGCGCGGACTTCTACGAAGATGAAGCCAATGAAGTCTACCAGGACGCGAGCCCGCGTCCGCCCATCGGAATTGGCAAGAACTCCGTGATCGATCGCGCGATCATTGATAAGAATGCCAGGATCGGTGAGAGCGTGGTAATCACTCCCGATGGGAAAGCGCCCAATGTGGACAACACCAACTACTATATCCGCGACGGCGTTGTGGTGATTCCGAAGAATGCGGTGATTCCGAACGGAACCTGGATCTGAGACAGCCGTGAAAATTGATCCACAGGTTCAACGCCGCCTCCTGGCCGCATCCGGTTTTGCTGAACTCACTCTTTTCCAGGAAGCCGTGCAAGAGCTCGAAGAATTGCCAGAGTCCTCGAAAGAACTGTCTGCGGTGCTTGTCGTTTGGTTGGAAGTCTACCAGCGCTGGGAGAAATGGGCCGAAGCCGAAGCCGTCGCGATGCGGCTCACGCAAATGGAACCTGAAGAACCGTGTTGGCTGGTTGCTCTTGCCTATGCGACCCGACGCAGCCGGGCCTTAATTTTCGCTCATCAGATTCTGCTGCAAGCCGGCGAAAATTTTCCCAATTGCGGAACCATTCAGTTCAATCTTGCGTGTTACGCTGCGCAACTCGGTCAACTGGGCGAAGCGCGCCGGCGTCTGGGCCGGGCGATCGAGCTCGATAAGGCATTCGCGCTTATGGCGAAGAGTGATCCGGATCTCGAGCCGATCCGGAATGAGATGGATTGAACGGAAGGGATCCAAAATCGGGTAGAGAGGAGAATGGCGCTTCTAAGTTAAGGGCCGTTTGGGATGTTCTCGGCCGCTTAGGCGTTCTGGAGTTTGGCCATTCCAAGAGCTATTCAGGCCAAGGGGTAAGGCGGGAGGCCTTACTCTGGAGGAAGAATGCTCGCGCGTTCGCCAAGGCTTTTTCGAAACGTCTTTTTGCGCCGAAGGGGTACGGCCTGAAGGGCCAAGAAAGCATAGCCCAGGCTTTAGCCTGGGTTAATTTCGTAGCGACGGCTGCCCTGAAGGGGCGGTGGAAAACGCTCCCGCGATGCGGGGATCTTTGCCTTCGGAGGCCGGCCTCGCGCCCCTACAGGGCGGAACACGTTTTTTGATCTAAACCCAGGCTAAAGCCTGGGCTAAGTTCTCCTGGCCCTTCGGGCCGCAGCCGGGCCATTATAACGCTTTAGCTAAGCATAGCCCAAGCTTTAGACCCAGCCACGCAAATGGCGGCGAAATGTCCAAACTCCAGGGTAAGGCGGGACGCCTTACTTACTTCTGCGGGCAAACCGCAGTTGTTGATTACCCCTTCCATGCCATCATGTCCCGCCTATCCGCGTAAAGTAAGGCGTCCCGCCTTACCTTCCTCGGGTTCAAACCTTGGGCTGATAGCGGAAACCGTCCCCGCCTCTAATCTGTGAAATCGGTAAAATCTGTGGTTTCAAATTCCGAATTTGAG
>CAWJVG010000007.1:0-86976 GCA_963846195.1 uncultured Verrucomicrobiae bacterium | reverse complement strand
AGATGAACCGCTTTCAGTCGTCTTTCCTTCCAGCTCAAGGTCAGATGAAATCAGATGCACCCGCTGCAGCGTCTGATCATCTCCCGCTCAAAGTCGCCCGGCTCCGGGCGCTCCATCATATTCACGACGCGGCGGAAATCACCAGCGATGCAATGCCGCATGTGGCGGATTTGGACCGCCAGCTCTACGCCTCAATCATAGGCGGCCTTTGTGTTCTGGAGCGGCACCTTACAGAGCTGAACAAATCCTGACATTCCGGTATCTCAGTCCCGGTGTACCGCTTTACGTCCGCAGATGGATTCGGTAGTGATTGCGAGGAAGAGGGTCGCCGTCCCGAAGCTGCAAACACCCCACCAGCCAGCAACGTGCCAGCAGCATGCGCCAAGGTAGGAGCCGAGCCCGCCGCCGATGAAGTAGCAGAACATGTAAACCATGTTGACCCGACTCCGGGCGCTCGGATCGATGCTGTAGATCCGGGTCTGGTTTGAAACGTGACCGCTCTGGACGCCCAAATCCATCAGGATGACTCCGACAATCAGGCCGGCCAGGTGCTGGCCCGCCAAGCCCAGGAAAAGGAATGAGGCCAGGGACAGCCAGAGCGCGATCCGAATCGTAAAACGCGGGCCGTGCTTATCTGCAAGGTGACCGATCGTCGGCGCTCCCGCGGCCCCGACGGCACCGACCAGGCCGAAAAAGCCGGTAGCAGCGCTGGGGCTGCCATAGTGATAAGGCGTTCCGCCAAGAAAAAACACCAGGGTGGTCCAGAAAGCGGAGAACGCGGCAAAGAACATGGCTCCAAGAAACGCAGCTTCGCGGAGGAGGCCATGCTTGCGTATCAGCTCGAGCGTGGAGCGCATAAGCTCCGGCCAGGAAAGAATCACTTCGGGACGGCTGATCGGGAATCTTGCGCGGACCACCACGGCGAGGATCAGCATGGCTCCCGCCGCGATGTCGTACACGGCGCGCCATCCAAGCAGCGCTCCAATCGATCCGCTAAACGTGCGCGCAAGTAAAACGCCGAAAAGAATCCCGGCTACGAGGGTGCCCACAACGCGGCCACGTTGCTGCGGAGCGGCTAGATGTGCCGCAAACGGAACAACGACATGGACGCTGGCGGCAAAAGCGCCAACCGCAAAGGCGGCGCAGCCGAGGCAGAGGGCGTTCTGGGCGGTTCCCATGAGCAACAGCGATACGAACGCGCCCAGCACCAGAAGAAGGATCAAATTGCGCCGCTCGTATTTATCCCCCAGGGGCACGAATAAAAACATTCCCATCGCGGTGCCGGCTTGGCTGAGCATGGCGACGGTGCCCACTCGCGTGACTGACAAGCCAAAGGTGTGCGCAATGTCCGCGAGCAATGGCTGGACGTAATAGATGTTGGCGACGATTACACCGACCGTGATGGCCATCAGCCACACGGTGGATTGTGGAATGAGCGCCGTCTCTGCACGCTGTACGAGTGATTCCGTTCCTTCTTCCGCCATATCCAATTCCTGATCGAATCCCGCCAGGCAAAAGAGTTGACCGGGAAGCGCTATTGCGCCGTCCAGCCACCATCGATAACAATATCCGTACCTGTGATGAATCCGGCATCCTCGGAGCACAGGTAAAGAGCAAGTTGACCAATCTCCTCCACACGACCCCAGCGCCCAACCGGAATTTTGGAAAGGAATTGCCGGTTAATCTCCGGATTCTGGATCAGCGCAGCGTTGATCGCCGTGGCAAAAGGGCCCGGGCTGATGGCGTTTACCGTAATGCCCTCGTCTGCGAGTTCCAGCGCCAGAGCGCGCGTCAACCCGAGGAGCGCTGCCTTGCTTGCGGAGTATGCCGAGCGACCTGGCAGCGAAACCCGACTCATCGTCGAAGCCATGTTGATGATCCGTCCATAAGCTCTGCCCTTCATGTGGGGTACAAAAGAACGGCACACTAGAAAGACGCTGGTCAGGTTGGTATCGATCACGCGGCGCCATTCGTCCAGCGTGAACTCGACCAACTGCTTCCGAAGATTGATGCCCGCGTTGTTGACCAGGATGTGGACGCTCTTGAAGGCGGTCGTCACGTCGTATTCAAGTTTGCGAATCTGCTCCTCGTCCGAGACGTCGGTCTGAAAGACCAGGGCATCGGCGCCCAAACTCTCCACCTCTTGTTTCACTTCGCTCAACTGCTCGACGTCACGTGAAACAAGCGCGATGCTTGCACCCGCAGCACCCAGCGCCAAGGCCATTGCTCTGCCCAGTCCTTTGCTAGCCCCGGTGATGACTGCCACCTTACCGTCCAGGTTAATATTACTCATTCGTACTTTCCTAACGCTAGACAGCTATCGCAGCTGCTGGCAACATGTATTGTTTTATTGGGAAAGAGCAGCATTCGTCTGTCGTGATTGATCTTTCAACATACGTCTTCGAGAGGCTGCGGGAGGACGGTGAGCTAGTCCTCTACCGGGGGGGCGAAGGGAGGGCAACGGTTCTTCTTTACTCTTTGTGGAACCCGTCTCCGAACATCCATCTGTTCGACGCCTCGATCAGCTTGAGCACGAATACTCGATCAGGGAAGAACTCGATCCTGATTGCGCGGCGCGACCGTTCGCTCTCGTACGCCGCGATGGGGCGGCCAGTCCTCTTGCTCGAAGACGCCGGCGGCATGCCTCTCGACAGCATCGTTGGGGCTCAGCTGCATATTCGAAGTTCGGTCGGGTGCGGCACGACGATCAGTGTTCAATCGCCGATGAGGTAAGCAAGCGTCCCGCTTTGCCGGGCACAGGCTCCCAGCCTTTGTCCGGAGTTCGGACATTTGGTAAAGCGAGACGCTTTACTTACGTGAGCTTCTATCGAATCAGCCATCCATATAATCCTCATGCCACGATCGCAGAGGAGGTAGCGTAATCCCTTTGTCATCGAACACGTGAACGAACCGGCGGTCGACCGAGAAGCGCACAATCCCGCCTGGCTGGAGGCTGCGAATTCCCGGGATCGAGGCCGTGACGCTTTCACCGGATTGAAGGTTGGCGAATACGATCGTCTCGGCGCCGAGCATCTCGGTTGCGATCACGGTTCCCGTGATCGCGCCGCTGTGGGAGAGTGCAAGATGTTCTGGCCGAATCCCTACGTTGGAATCCGACTCGGCACGACTCCTCGTTCCGTCGACGGTAGCATCGATCACACTCCGCCCGTCGTCTATCGATAGGCGCATGCCATCTGCGGCGACGGCTCGTACCTTTGCTTTTAGCAGATTCATTTGCGGGGTGCCGAGGAACCCGGCAACAAACTGGTTGCACGGTCGGGCGTACAGTTCGACCGGGGCGCCTACTTGCTCGACCCTCCCGTTGCGCAGAACCACGATTGTATC
The DNA here is from genome assembly GCA_963846195.1 of uncultured Verrucomicrobiae bacterium. GTDB lineage: Bacteria > Verrucomicrobiota > Verrucomicrobiia > Chthoniobacterales > JAFAMB01 > JAFAMB01. The sequence goes on along the minus strand of CAWJVG010000007.1, from coordinate 83,631 downwards.
AGCCATCGTCATGGCCTCCACCTGGTCGTGGGTGACATACACCATCGTGGACTTCAGCCGCCGATGCAGGCTGACGATCTCGCTCCGCATCTTGACCCGCAATTCAGCGTCAAGATTGGACAGCGGCTCGTCGAAGAGGAAGGCTGCCGGTTCCTTGACGATAGCCCGACCGATCGCTACGCGTTGGCTCTGACCTCCTGAGAGCTGAAAAGGGCGTCGCGCGAGAAGCTCGGTTATCTGGAGAATCTCGGCTGCGCGCCGGATGCGAGCGTCGATCTCCGATTTTGGTATCTTCTGATTGACCAGACCGAACCGGAGATTTTCGTACACGTTCATATGCGGATAGAGCGCGTACGATTGGAACACCATGGCCATGCCTCGCGCCGATGGCAGGAGATGATCGCAGCGCGATCCTCCGATGTGCACTTCGCCGGAACTCAAGTCTTCAAGCCCGGCAATCATCCGCAAGAGGGTCGATTTTCCGCACCCGGAGGGACCGACGAACACTGTGAAGGATCCATCTTCGACGGTCAGGTTAATACCATGGATCACTTCGAGCGATTGGAAGCTCTTGCGGACGCTCCTTAGCTCAAGCCTGGCCATATATGTGCATTTCTACAACCAGATCATCACCAGCTTGCAGCGTGTAAAGTCTTCCGAGCAGGATGACGTCGCCGTCCCGATCGGCAATTCGGCCCTGAACAGTCGTTTCGCCCGAGCGTCCCGGGAAACGAAGCCTCGACACTGCCAGTTCGCCTCCTTTCACTGCCAGCGTCACGGTCGATCCTTTCAGTTCGACGACACCCCAACCACGCCCGGCAGACCAAAAATAAACGCCGTCGCCGGCGCGGGCGGGTCTGAAGCCGATCTCCCCGCACCGTTGGTCGAATGTAAGGCCAGAGTAGGCATTGATAAGCGCGTAGCTCGACAGCGCACGGACGTAATAGCTGCCACATTCGATGTCGTTCCACGGATTGCGCCGCGACCCGTCGTGACGGGCGCGGGTCGCTCGAACAACCGTGAGACCCTCATCGACCAGGCCGCGCAGGATAAGGTGCGATGCCATCATATATTCCAACCCGGTCCACACCTCCTCTGCATAGGGCGCCGGCGCCGCCGGTTTGGTTGTCCCGTCAGGCCATGTACAAAGCAGCAGCCCGGCTTCGTCTTCATAAGCGTATACCCGGCACGGATTGAAGTGATCGCGGAGAGTCGGCCGGTAGTTTTCGTGGAAGACCGACCGTAGTGCGGCCAGTATGTTTTCAGGCGCGAGCAGGTCGCCAAGTCCGGCGATATCGGCGTGCCACTGGCCCAGAATCTGATCGGTGAGGCAACCGTTCCCAATCTGGTACTTGATCTCACCGTACTCCTCAGACCAGTACGCTTCCATGAACGAGTCACTTAGTACGCCGGCGTTGCGGTGCTGGTCAAAAAGGGTCAACATCGAACGATCGGAGAGATCGAGCTTTTGCCGATAGTATCGACCGTTGAAAAGTTCACGATCGACATAAGCGCCGCCGTTGACCGCTAATTCGCGGCATTCTTTCGAGAAGGCCGCGTCGCCCATCGCCTCTGCCATTATCGAGGCGGCCGTGAGCGCCGCTAGATACATCGTGGTCAACCAGGAATTTGGGCCAAAGAGCTCCATGTCCAGGGTATGGTGCTGACGGCCCCAGAGTACGCCGGTCTTTTCCGGATCCCACTTGTCTGGATTGTCAGCCGACCAGGCATACTCCATCGCGCGTCGGATGTTCGGCCAATACCGCTTCAGCCACCTGTTGTCGCCGGAGTTTCTCCATTCGCGGTATGCTTTGACGATTGCGCCGAAGTGGCCGTCGGCACATGGACCAATGACGTCGAAGCCCGAACCGAGAGGGAGCCGCTGTCGGAAGGTCAAACCGCCGCTCGGCAACTGATTATACGTGAACTCGGTTTCGCGGAGGGTTCGCTCAAGGGCCGGGAAAAGATTGGCGAGTGCCTGTTGATAGTTCCAGACGTGGGTGCAACTCCCCTCGCAAGAACCTTCGCGAGGGTGTTGGCCCTCCCATCCCCAGATCTCACCACCCTCCAGCCGGATGACGGTCGCTGAGCGGAGGATGCCAAGCGTGCCGTTGACCGCATCAATGATCTCGGGCGGCAGCGACGAACCGAAGATCGCATCGCGAAAGGCGACGGTCTGTCCTTCCAGCGTCTCCCAGCGCTGGAATGCCTCGGCGGCGCTGGCCGCCGAATCCGCCCATTGAGTCGCGTAATAGTTCTTCCAGGTAGGAGGTCTCCCTTCGAAGTGCGGACTGCTGGGCTGATCGCGATCGAACCAGTAGATGCTCCCGAGCGGATAGTTCCAACTGAGCGCGAAGCGCACCTGTCGCGTCTCGCCTGGCGCAACATGGACGCGTGTCGCGAGCGTGCCGTGCTCGGGCTGCTGGAACATGTTCCTCGTCGCCCGTGGCTTTTCATAGCGCCGCTCCCGCAGACGACCTGCCTGCGCGAACTCTCGCCAATAGAGACCGAGGCTGTCGAACCATTGACCTCGAAAATGGTAGTCGACATGTTCGATATCGTCTCCGTCGGAGATAATTGCGAGATCGCCGCGTTGTTCCGGATTTTCCATGTCCGCCGAGGTGAAGTGAAGGGTGCTCAGCCCGCTTTTCCGGGTAAAGGTGTGAATACCGCTATCGCAGCCGTAGTTGCCGAGGGTCGAGGCGATCGTGTAATCGATCGGTGCAGCAGTATTGTTGTGGACGGAGAATGCGAAGAGCGCGACTGGCATGGACGAATCGCGATCGTTGTGCGGGATGAAGGGGCTGAATGCTGTCATTCGCACTTGACCCGGAAATTTCGCATGGTGGAACTCCAGCTCGGCGACCGGAAAGCGCCCGATGAACGTCACGTCCTCAAAGTGGGGGACTCCCGCCATCGAGTCGCGATTGGCGCCGAACCCAAATCCGTCGAACTTGCGCGTACTGGGCGAACCGGTTGGTGTCCCTTCATAAGGTCCGTTCAGTACGCGGGCGGCGAGCAATTTCCCGTGCTGCTCTGCTTTGATGGCGAAGTGGCTGTAGCCGTTGAACTGATCGATAGCCGGCCGGTTCCGGATGCTCCAGTCGATCAACCTGCCGCTCCCTGTCAACGACACGCTGCCGGTTCCAATGCCTCCCAGGGGAAAGGAGACATATCTGCGCCTTTCGCCGGTGTATATAAAGCGATCGTGGATGGTTTTTGGATGTTGTAACATTTGGTTGATTTAGGAGGGCAGGAATTTAGGAGGGAAGGAATTCAGGAGTCAGGAGTTGCAGGAGGAAGAACTCAGGAGTCAGGAGTTGCAGGAGTTGCAGAATGGATTGGTCTGCGGATTTCTGCTTTGTCCATGGTAGCGATTCCTTATTATTTGCGCTCGATTCAAGCCGTAAAAGCTTGCCTCCTGAACTCCTGTAACTCCTGACTCCTGAGTTCTTCCTCCTGCAACTGAATTCCTCCTAATCTTCAATAGCCACAAAAAGCTAATTCTTAATTCCGCTCATCGTGACCCCTTCGATCACCAGTTTCTGTGCGAGGAGGAAGATCAGGATGACGGGTAGCACAGCCATGCTCATGGCGGCCATGACCACCGAGAGGTTGCCCGAGGCGAGATACCCGCGGAGGAGGTCCATCGCGACTGGCAGCGTCATGGACTGTTGCGGCTCAAGCAGCACGCGAGCCTGGAAATAGTAGTTCCAAGTCTGCGTAAAGGTGATGATTCCCAGTGCCGAAAGCGCGGGCCTCAATTGAGGCAACGAAATACGATAGAATATTTTGAAATAACCGGCACCGTCCATCAAAGCCGCTTCCTCGAGCGCCTTTGGCTGCGAGCGCATGAATTGGCGGACCAGAAAGACACCGAAGCTCGACGTCAGATACATCAGCACGAGACCGATTGGACGATTGAGGAGTCCGACCTGAGCGAAACCGAGGTAGATCGGAATAATTGTCACCTGTGCGGGAAACATCAACCCGACTAACATCACAAAAAAGATGCTGTCCCGGCCAGGGAACGTCAGCCGCGCGAAGGCAAAGGCCGCCAGCGTGCAAGTGACGAGCTGGCCCAGGGTTACGAGAACGGCGATTTCGACACTATTCCAGTAGATCTGCAGGAAGGGGATGCTGGAACCCAGGACGGCTCGATAATTCTTAAGGTCGAGAGTGGGGGGTAGGAAGCTCGGCGGCATCTTGTAGGCTTCCGCGGGAGGCCTGAACGACATGCTGAAAAGCCATGCGAAGGGGAGGAGCATGGCCACACCGAGCACCGCCATCACGGTGATGATCGCCCAGTCCATCCAACGTTTGGCTGCCTTGGTCTGCATGGCTTAATCCAGGCTAATAACGGACCCATCGCCGCGAGGCGAGGAGCTGAACGGATGTGATGATCAGGATAACCAGAGTCATGATGACAGAGACGGACGCGCCGTAGCCAATTTCGAAGCTGCCGAAGGCTTCTTCCACGATGTGGATAGACATCGAGCGGGTGGCATCGCCCGGGCCGCCCTGGGTCAAGATGACGATCGATTCGTATACCTGGAGCGCGCCGATCGAGGCATAGACAATCGCGAAGAAAACGACCGGCGAGATCCATGGCAAGACGATCCGGAAAAACCGTCGCCAGTAAGAGGACTCGTCCATTGTCGCGGCGTCCATGATGGTCTTCGGGACGCCCTGCAAAGCCGCGATGAAAATGATCATGAAGAAGCCGGCATTCTTCCAAACGTCCATGATGACAATCGACATCATGGCTGTGCGGCTGGATGTCAACCAGTGGACCGGAGCGAGACCGAGACGGATCAGGTAATAGTTGATGACGCCCAGATCATCCCCGTAGAAGTATCCCCATACGATCGAGACGAAGGCGGCGGCGATGATCACCGGCAGGAAATAGGCGAGGCGAAACAGGTAGAGCAGGAACGGGGGCATCGCGCGGTTGAGGGCGAGCGCGAGCAAAAGTCCTACCGTGACGTTGCCCGCGACGGCGAAGATCGCGAAGCAGAGCGTGTTCCAGAAGATCTGGAGCGACCGGTCGCCGGTGAAAAATTGCTGGAAATTTTCCAGCCCCACCCACCGAGAGCCGCCCATCGGATCGTAATAGGAGAAACTCAGCACGAAAGTAACGATGACCGGCGCCAGCACGAAAACGCTGTAGAGTGCGAAGGACGGCACTACGAACAGGTAGCCGGCACGGGTCTGCGCCCTCTGGAGGTCAGATTTGGTTCGCCTGCCCTGAGGAGCAGTGCCAGTGTCAGTGTCAGTCAAAGAGGCGCCTGGTCTAGTTAGATGGGTTCGAGTTCGCGAGTTTGGCCAAGATGCATTAGTTCAGCAGTTTCAGACTGACACTGGCACCGGCACTGACTCACTACTTCCCCTGATGCTCGGCAAGGCGTTTGAACGATTCGTTCAATTCCTGATCGGCCCGCTTAACGCCGTCTGAGATCGAGATCTCGCCCGACATCATTGCGACGTAGTTGCGGATGAAGATCTTCTCGACCTCCTGAAAATTTGCGGGCGATGGTACCGGCAGCGTATGCGGCAGTGTCTGATAGTAGAGTGCAGCGCTCGGTGGGTAGGCAAGAAAAGATGGCGTTTCGGCCGCGGATTTCCGCCCGGGTACCCCCCCTCCGGCTTCGCCCTCTTCTTTCTGCGTTTCAAAGCTCGTGAGTTCCCCGACAAGCTCCTTCGCGATCTCTGGATATTTTGACGTCCTCGAGATCCCATAGCCGCCGAAGCCGATGACCGTGTAGTCATTTGCTTTGGTCGGCGGGATAGCGATGTCCAGATCAAGTTTGGCGGCCATCGCGTTCTCCACAATCCAATGACCGCGCGAGATCATCGCGACCTGTCCGGCCATGAATTGATTGTCCATCGAATCTTTGCCGGGAATGGGCGACACTTTGTCCACGTGGATCAGATCGTAGAGGAACTGCAGCGTCTCGGACACCTTGGGGTCCAGCATGTTGGACGCAGTCCAGTCTTCGTTCAAGAGAGCCGTACCGTTCGAAAAAAACCAGGGCTGCACGAAAAAGAACTGATTCGAAACCTCGTAGCCGAATTGGGTCACGTTGCCTGCCGCGTCGCGGACGGTCAGTTTCTTCGCGGTCTCGCGAAATTCGTCCCAGGTCCAGCCAGTTTTCGGTAACTCAGCACCCGCGTTTTTGAACAGCTTCCGGTTGTAATTGATCATGATGTTATTCCATCCGATCGGGATAAAAAAGGTCTTGCCCTTGTACGAAGCGTATTTGAAGAGGGCCGGAGCGAAATCGGAATAACCCGGATGGCTGGCGATATAGTCGTCAAGCGGTATGAACAGGTTGCGAGTCTCGAACGTCCGGAATGTTTCGATTGCCGTCCCGTAGACGTCATAGGCATTGTTTGCGTTGAACTGCGAAAGTACGCGAGTGACGTAGTCGCCCCAGCCGTTTGATATCGGATCGATGCCGATCTCGACTTTCACATTCGGATATTTTTGATTGAAGCGCGCGACGGCGTTGGTGACCGCCTTAAGTTGAGCAGCTCCGCCAAAGGCCATCAGCCGGATGTTAGCTGAAACATCGGTTCCGGCCGCCAAGCCGTTCCTGGACATCAGTGCGAGGCCAGTTGCCAAAAGGAAAATCGCAAACTTTAATTTCACAGTAGTCACTCTTTGTTGGGGGCTGTTAGAGAATTGAAAGCGCGTCGGGAGCTTATCAGCGCGTTCCTTTTAACATATTTATCTTCGTCGTCAAGCGGGCGGCGGCGGAACCGCTGAGCGGATCGGCGTGTCGGCGTGTCGGCGCAGATTGGAAGGCGGAATCTCGTCGATTTGCTCGGCTTTAAAGAGGCAAGGCGACACGCCTTGCCCTGGGGTTTGGACATTTGGAAAGCGGGACGCACTAATTGCGTGCGCAATTCGAGGCCCAAGTAAGTGAAATCGTCTTTGATTCCAATCCTAATCGTCCTCGAACTCGAACTCGAACTCGTACTCGATCGAGGACGAGGTCGAGTTCGATTACGATTATAGGGATTTTGGGGACAGCAGATTTGGGGCAGGTCAGACAAGGTGACACGCCTTGCTAACCCCTACCCTCTGCCGATATACGTTGCGGTGTAGGGTCCGAACCGCGCCACATGCCGGACGCGGGGTAAATCGACAACCGCGTAGCCAACGGGGTACAGTTTCCCGGACCGGGTGTCGAAGATGTTAACGCAATAGACTTCCAGATGATTGTTATTTCCGTAGTCCTCCAGAGCGCTCGAACTGACTCCGGGAGAGTATTCTAACCTGCGATAAATGTCCGGGATCTGGTCTGAGAATATCGTGTCGCTTTGGATGGCCAAATATTCTGTGTCGCGACCGACAAGTTCCTGGTTTTTTGCCCAGTATTCTTTCGCGTGGGATTCTGCGATAGCCAGGGAATTCGGTGGAGGCGAGTAAGTATCGATCGACAGGTCAGTATTTTGAGATGTTTCGAATTGTGTGCAAGACGTGAACAGCAGCGCGGCGGCGATTGTGCCCAGGTATGGCGGTCGCATAATTTCTTGGGCATGAGGAATACCATTGGCATCGAATCGGAGTCAACTGGAACAGGGCTCCTGGCAGGTCAGCAAAGCGTTCCGCCTTGCTCTGGAGTTTGGACATTTCGCCGCCATTTGCGCGGCTGGGTCTAAAGCTTGGGCTATGCTTAGCTAAAGCGTTATAAATGGGCCGGCTGCGGCCCGAAGGGCCAGGAGAACTTAGCCCAGGCTTTAGCCCGGTTTAGATCAAAAAACCCGTTCCGCCCTGTAGGGGCGTGAGCCAGGCCTCCGATGGTAAACATCCTGCATCGCGGGAGCGTTTTCCACCGCCCCTTCAGGGCGGCCGTCGCTACGACATTAACCCAGGCTAAAGCCCATGCGCGTCAACTTAGTTAACGGCTGCACGCCGAAGGCGTAAGAGAACTTAGCCCAGGGTGGAGCGAAGCGGAACCCTGGGTATTCGAATTAATATGCACACCGCTCTGAAGGAGCGGAAGAGACGAACCCCGAGTCGCAGACTATCGCCGGCGTTATGGAAATACCGAGCGAGTCTTTATGGTCTCGGCGGCCAGATTCTTCCGCTCCTTCAGAGCTACGCCGCATTTTTTTCACTACCCAGGGTTCCGCTACGCTCCACCCTGGGCTAAGCTCCCCCGCGCCTTCGGCGCTCGCTTAAATGGAAAACAAGCTAACAGAAGCTCACTCGCCGAAGTAAACCCGATTATCCATTGGCGCGTGGACTCGACGCCTGCAACGATAGTCCAAAAGTGCCATCAAGAATGGCTCGTCTGAGCAATCGAGATCTGCAGCGACTGTGATAGGTTCTTTGAGCGCCGGATCGAGTATGAGTGGACGACCGGGCGGCGTAGCTTGCGATCATCCGGCGGTTCGAGAAGTTCACTAGCGCCGGGGTTGGACCGTGACTCAACTGCATTGACTCCCATGCCACTAGGTTTGTTACTTTCGCTTTATGAAGACAAACATCGCTGAATTGATTGTCAGAACTCTTGCGGCCGCGGGCGTCAAACGCATCTATGGCGTCGTCGGCGACTCCCTCAACGGGCTGACCGAGGCGTTGCGCACGCAGAAGACTGTCGAGTGGGTGCCGCTCCGCCACGAGGAAGTCGCGGCCTTCGCTGCCGGTGCGGAGGCGCACCTGACAGGTTCGCTGGTCGTGTGTGCGGGCAGTTGCGGACCCGGTAACATGCACCTCATGAACGGTTTGTACGATTGCCATCGCAGCCGGGTACCGGTGCTCGCTATTGCCGCGCAAGTGCCGAGCAGAGAACAGGGCAGCGCCTATTTCCAGGAAACGCGTCCGGATATTCTGTTCAAGGATTGCAGCCACTACTGTGAGCCGATCTCGAACGCTGCCCAGATGCCGCGAGTGCTTGGCCTCGCGATCCAAGCAGCAATCGGCCAGCGGGGTGTCTCGGTGGTCACGATTCCCGGTGACATCGCGCTGCACGAAGCGCCGACGGCCGCGCCGCGCCTGGCTTCCGTGGAGCCGCCTTACCCGACGGTCCGCCCATCGACGGCCGATCTCGAAAAACTCGCTGCGTTACTTAACCTTGGCAAGAAGGTGACGATTCTCGGCGGAGCGGGCTGCGCGGGAGCGCACGCAGAGCTGATCGCGACGGCCGGCGCGTTGCAAGCTCCGATTGTGCATGCGTTGCGAGGCAAGGAATACATCGAATACGAAAACCCCTTCGACGTCGGCATGACCGGCCTGCTCGGATTTTCTTCGGGCTACTACGCGATCATGGACTGCGATGTGCTCCTGATGCTTGGCACGGATTTCCCGTACCAGCAATTTTATCCCGAAAAGGCGGCCATCGTGCAGATCGACCTTCGGCCACAAAATCTTGGGCGTCGGACGCGTCTCACGCTTGGTCTGGTCGGTGATGTGCGTGATACTCTTGCGGCTCTTCTGCCATTGCTGGAGCCGAAACAGGATCGCGCCCATCTCGAAAAAGGCCTGCGGCACTATGCCAGCAACCGTGCCGGACTCGATGCCCTCGCGACCGGGACGAGCGGGCGAAAACCGATACATCCACAATACCTCACGCGAATTGTCAACGAACTCGCCGCTCCGGACGCTATCTTCACCGCTGACGTCGGCTCTCCGACGATGTGGGCGGCGCGCTATCTGACGATGAATGGACAGCGCCGCTTGCTCGGCTCGTTCAATCACGGATCGATGGCCAATGCGATGCCGCAAGCCATCGGTGCTCAGCTTGCCTTTCCTCGGCGACAGGTCATTTCGCTTTCGGGAGACGGTGGGTTCAGCATGCTCATGGGCGACTTTCTAACCATTCGTCAGCTCAAGCTGCCGGTGAAGATCGTTCTCTTTAACAACGGAGCGCTCGGCTTTGTCGAGCTGGAGATGAAGGCCGCAGGCCTGCTTGAATATGGCACGACGCTCGACAATCCAAACTTCGCTCAAATGTCTGAGGCCATCGGCATTCGAGGCTTTCGCGTCGAGGATCCAACCGAGGTGGAGCCGGCGATCCGGGAGGCGTTGGCGATCGACGGTCCTGTGCTAATCGATGCTCTGGTCAATCGACAGGAGCTTTCGATGCCTCCGACGATCCAACTGGAGCAGGCCATGGGGTTCAGCCTCTATATGCTCAAGGCTGTGATCAACGGGAAAGGGGACGAAATCTTCGATCTCGCAAAGACCAACCTTTGGCGATAGTCGTAAGTACACTACGCTAATCGCGATGGATGGATGAATTCATGGTGCTCTTCCAAATAGTCACCCACTAACAAAACGAATCGTCATGACAACTTCACACAACTCTGGTCGATCTAAGATCATGCAGGATCCTCGCTATAATCGAGGGACAGCCTTCACCTTGGCAGAGCGAGAGGCTTTGGGAATCACAGGCCTTTTTCCGGAAGCGGTCGACACTCTCCATATCCAGGTCGCCCGCGCCCAAACTCAATTGGATGCACTGACTGAGGACCTGCAAAAGTACCTTTTCCTCTCTGATCTACAGAATAGGAATCTCACTGCGTTCTACGCGCTTCTGATGTCCGATCCCGCGACATTTATGCCGCTGGTTTACACGCCGACAGTCGGGGAAGCATGCCAAAAGTTCGACCATATTTTCCGGGGACCCAAGGGTGTCTATCTGCCGATCAGCGCCAAGGGGCGGCTCAAGGAGCGGCTACTCCATTGGCCGGAAAAGGACATCCACTTTATTGTGGTGACAGACGGCGAGCGTATTCTTGGCTTAGGCGATCTCGGAGTCGGCGGCATGGGCATCCCGATCGGCAAGCTGTCGCTGTACACAGCATGTGCCGGCGTTCCTCCAGAGTTCACGCTGCCGATCACCCTGGATGTCGGAACGAATAACCACGCACTGCTTGAAGATCCGCTTTATCTTGGTATGCGGCAGGGTCGGGTGCGCGGCGCGGAATATGATGCCTTTATCGACGAGTTCGTCAGCGCGGTTCAGGAGCTTTATCCTGCCTGCTGCATTCAATGGGAAGATTTTGCGAACTTCAATGCCGTGGCCATTCTCGAGCGTTACCGGGATAAGATTTGCACGTTTAATGACGACATCCAGGGGACTGCGGGGATCGCTCTTGCGGGAATCTACGGGGCCCTCCGCATTTCTAAACAGAAGCTTGTCGACCAACGATTCCTCTTTCTAGGCGCCGGCTCAGCGGCTACTGGCATTGCCGAATTGATCAGCCAGGCCATGGCGCTTGACGGTTTACCCATTAACGAGGCTCGGCAACATAACTGGTTGTTCGATGTGAATGGCTTGCTCGTTTCCTCCCGGACCGATCTGCAGGATTTCCAAAAGCCATTTATGCACGACCATCCTGGAGTCGGGACGTTTGTCGAGGCGGTCGAAGCGATCAAACCGACCTGTATTATCGGCGTGAGCACGGTACCCAAGCTGTTCAATCAAAAGGTGATCGAGGCGATGTCGCGCATCAACGAGCGTCCGATCATCTTCCCGTATTCGAACCCGACCTCTCGTTCCGAATGCACCGCCGAAGAGGCGTACCGCTGGTCGAACGGCGAGGCCATCTTTGCGAGTGGCAGCCCCTTTGGTCCGGTGCAGTTTGGCGGTCGGATCTTTGTCCCTGGGCAAGGCAACAACGTCTACATCTTTCCCGCGCTTGGTATGGCAATCCTGGTGACTCAAGCGAAGCGGGTAACGGAAGCCATGTTCATCGTTGCTGCGAAAGCGGTCGCCGAGCAAGTGACCCAGGACCAGTTGGATACCGGGTTGATCTATCCTCACCAAAGCCAGATCTTTGAAGCGTCCATTCACGTAGCTGTCAAAGTCGCCGAGCGGATCTTTGAAGATAATCTCGCGCGGATTCCTCGTCCCCCAGACATTGAGGAGCACGTTCGGAAGTCTGCCTACCGTCCGGAATATCCGGCGTTTGATGTTCAATCGTTCCTATGACGCCGGATTGAAGTTGAACAGAAGAAAGCAAAGAGCATTTGAACAGAAGGTAGCAAAGGAAACAAAGGTTTGGGAAAGCGAGAGGGCGACCTTCGTTCGTGTTCTGGGTTCACGGCGCGCGGACCGGAAAATCAGGCCGAAATGCGAAACGGATCCCCTTCGTTTCCTTTGCTGCGTTCTGTTTAAAAATAAAAAGATCTTCTGTCTTTCTACTCTATGCTAACCAGCCCGCGTTGAGAGGCGATGGCGATCGCCTCAGTACGACCAATCGCATTCAACTTTTTCAAAATGACCTTCACATGGTTTTTCACCGTGTACTCGCTGATGTACAAGATCTGGCCAATTTCCTTGTTGCTCTTGCCCAGGGCCATTCGCTTGAGAACCTGAAGTTCGCGCTGGGAGAGTTGCGGCTGCGCCATGGAGTCCGCCAGTTGCGCAGCGACATCGTGCGGTAAAGAAGATTTCCCCGCGTGAACCTCCCGGATCGTATCCCAAACTTGCTTCGGCTCCGCTCCCTTCAAGAGATAGCCTTTCGCTCCCGCAATCAACGCACGCCGCAGGTCTTCGGCTTTTGCGGAGTTAGTCAGCACGATGATTCGCGGGCGGGGGGTTCGCGACATCAACTCCGCGACGACCTCCTGACCATCCTTTTTCGGCATCCGGAGATCAAGAATGAGTACGTCTGGAGCAAGCTCATCGTAGAGAAGGCAAGCCTCCTCCCCGTCTCGAGCCTGCCCCACGATTTGCAGATCCTGCTGGAGCGCCAGGATTGTCACTAGCCCTTCACGAACAACCGGATGATCGTCTGCGATCAGGATCCTTATTTCTTTCTGCGAAGGTCTTGTGGAAGAGCTCATGTATTGGGCGGTGCTGGCGCGTCTGAACAAATCGAAGATTCTGCCAGCACCTGCGAGAGCTGTCGAGGCCAAATGAGATAGCTCCTTAGAGCTACCCGAAAGGATCGATCCGGACTATAGCCGTCGGAATTCAATAAAGGTAACATTGAACCGTACTTAACTGCGACTCGTATGATTTCATGACTGAAGCCGTCAAAGTGGTTCGTTTCTCCAAGACGGGCGGATCGGATGTGTTAAGGATAGACGAAATCCAGCTCTCGCGATTAAAAGAGAACGAAGTGTTGGTTAGGGTCCAAGCCGTTGCGGTCAGCCGGCCGGATCTCTTATGGCGAGCGGGCTCATATTTCGAAGAACCTCAGTTCCCTGCACAAATCGGATATGACGCTGCGGGTGTTGTCGAATCGGTAGGGCCCGCAGTCAAAACATTGAAGTGCGGGGACCGCGTCTCCACATTTCCGGCTGTGTCGCTGCTCGATTACGCGGCACATGGCGAGACTATCATCTATCCGGAGACAGCGCTGATTGTCTACCCCGCAAACCTGACGCCGGTGCAAGCGGCTGCAGTGAACACCGGTTTGTTTACTGCGTACTTTGCGTTAATGGAACTCGCTCACCTCCAAAAAGATCAGCACGTCGTCATAACGGCGGCCAGTTCTTCGACGGGCATTGCAGCAATTCAAATGGCGAAGGCTATTGGTGCTAAAAGCATCGCCGTGACACGTTCAGAGTCGAAGAAGGAAGCGTTGCTGGGTGCCGGAGCGGATCAGGTTATCATTGCCGGCAGTGAGGATGTCCAGGAAGCGATTCTTGAACTCACGGAGGGGCTTGGTGCTGAAGTGATCTACGACGCTGTCGCTGGTCCCGGACTCGAAGAGCTGGTGTGGGCGACAAAAAGAGCCGGGCATGTCATCGTCTACGGACATCTCGGGGCAATGGAATGGCCCACCCTGCTGCCCCTTGGTGCATGCTTTCTAAGAGCCATCAAAGTACATGGCAGTTTCCGGGTTTTCGATTTCACAGGCCATGCCAGACTTGGTCTCCAGCCGAAAGCCAGAGCGGTCGAGCGCGCAAAGAAATTCATTTCGGACGGCCTGGTGTCAAAACTCTTTTCAGCAAAGATCGATCGCGTCTTCTTTGGATTGGATGAATACGCAGCTGCACACCGCTACGTGGAGAAGAATGATCAGATCGGTAAGATTGCTGTTAGTATAGACAATTAGGGGTTTTTGGTATTGCCTGCCGGCCCTTTCAGGGGGCTACGCAGCGGGTGGCGGTTCCCGGGGATAAAATCCCGGGCCTGGGTTTGGTAAAGCGAGACGCTTTACCTACGTGAGCCTCGAATTGCGCAAAGGTAAGCAAGGCGTCAAAGGCTATCAGCCTATGCTACACTGCGCCGGTTGGCGACCATGACACCGATTCTCGAAAAGGTTACAGTCCTGGCCCGAGGAATGATGAAGGGCCGGAAAAACAACGATTCTTTCTACGCCGTTGTCGCGCTTGTTTTGATGGCGCTGCTTGGCGTCGTATTAATTGTTCTCTTTCCGGGCAGTCCCGAGCAGGATACGGACTATCATTTTCTTGAGGCGCGCAGTGCCTGGGGCAATCCATGGCTCTTTGTGGACGTCTGGGCGCGCCCGCTCTACACCACCGTTTACGCCCTACCTGCGCTCCTGGGGTTCACCGCAGCGCGATTGTTCGCGGTGGGAATTGGCAGCGCCACTGCATGGCAGACGTGGCGTCTGGCATGCGACATGCGCCTGGAGCGCGCCTGGCTCGTTATCCCGTTTCTCCTGGGGCAGCCCGTGTTCTTTGAACTTTTCCCCGATCTGCTTACCGAGCCGCTCTTCGCGCTCGTCTTCGTGGTCGCTCTGCGTTGGCATTTGCGCGGCAGGACGCGGCGCGGAATGGCGGCGGCGTCTCTTCTGCCGCTCGCACGGCCTGAAGGCGTTTTCCTTTGCGTTCTTTGGGGCGCTTGGGTGATGGCCAAAAACCGAGAGCCTGCAGCTTCACACCAAGCGTCCGCCTATTGGCGCCTCCTGCGCGCTTTTCCTTCGACGCTGATTCTCGCATCCGGTGTCTTTTGCTGGTGGATCGCAGCGTTGTCCATCACTGGTGACCCGCTTTTTATCCTGCATAACTGGCCGGAAACCTGGCACCAAGATGTCTATGGTCACGGCACACTTCTGAGCTACAGCCAGCGCGCGTCAGAATTCACTGGCATCTTGCTTGGCGCGCCGTTTCTGATTGGCCTCTGGCGCAAAATACGCGTTTGGAATTGGGTTCCAGTCACGAGTTCGTTCCTTTTGCTTTTTCTTCTGCACACTTTATTCCGCGCTTACGGACTCTTCGGAGAGGCGGGCTACCCGCGCTATATGGTCTCGGTTGCACCGGCAATTGGCCTGCTCACACTGGTGGGATGGAACATGATCGCGTCGTGGATCGATGCATGGCCACCTGTTGCCTCCCGTCTGCTCGGGGCGACGGTCCTGGTCGTTTCCCTGCTTTCAAATTTTCTCTATCTGGACTCCTTTCGTTCGGCGCGTGATCCCATCGCCGTTTCTGAAATGTCGGACTGGCTTCATGACCATCCTCAACCTCACAAGCGGCTGATCTGGAGTAATGCCAGAATGTGCATTGTGAACGGATTGACTCTCGAAGAGAGCCCGTCGTTGCGCTCCTCCAACCGGGAATCGACACTCGCCCTGCTACGAGATGCGCCTTCCGGCACGCTGGTCTTCTGGGACGATCATTTCGGCCCGGACTGGTTTGGCGTGGCTGCTGCGGAGATTGAAAACAACGGGTATAAAAGCATTCGGACTCGCCGCTATTCGCTGCCCGGTGTGGTGGTCCGGGATGTGGGAGGCAATCGTGAAGTCGAATTAAGTTTGCTTCTGAAGCCTTAGGCCTCGGTCGTATGGCCAATCGATGGCACGCAACTGCCAGCCGTACCAGGCGATCAGAAAGAATGCGCCTGAGATGATGAGACCGGTGAGTACGAAAAACGGAAGGTCGCCAAATGGGTATTGGGGGGCCTCTGCGGCGGCGATCAGCCAGGTCGAGCCCGCGACGAGAACCGCACATCCCGCACTGCCAAACAAGGCGCGGCCCGGATTCGCAATCACAGGTCTTGGTCGGCCGCGTAATCGGACAGCAACGGCTCCTGCGACGCTCATGCAGAGCCCGGACCAAGCCAGCGCGCCTAATGCGTCCGAAGGCCGATGCCAACCAGCAAAAAGGACGCCTGTGGCAAAGACCGCGCTCAGGCAACCCGCAGCGACGGCTAACCACTGTCGCCAGCGAGAAGACGACACCAACAGTAAGCTCAAGGCCAGGGAGGTGCCGATGGTCGCGTGTCCGCTGGGGTAAGTGCCTGTCTGAAAGCGGCTCTCGAGCAAACCGTCTTCGGATACGAGGGCTCGCCAAGGGAGGCTCCGTTTGAGCACCTCAGCCCCCGAGACCGCGCATCCGAATCCGATCACTGCGATTGCACCAACCATAGTACAGCGGCGTACGACTGCGATCGCGAGCAGAACGATTCCCGCCAGAAGCATCCCCGCGTCGCTCATACGGTCGAGAATCGCAGCATCCAAACGAATGACTCTGCGACTTAGCGCTTCACGACCAAAATACGCGTCATCATCAATTTGATGTCCCCACGAGTTGCTCACAAAGACAAAATAGCCGGCGATCAGCAGGAGGGCGCAGGTCAGCGCCGCCAGCAGGAGTCGCCTTTGAGTGATCAAAACGGCACGATTACGCATCCGTAAAAGAAAGAAGGAAGCCACATCAAACGGCCAAAACCTTTGGGCTACCGTTCTTCGTGCGGAGCATTTACCTCATGACCTTGATCGTCGCAAGAATTCATCTGCGACAAAAATTAAGGTGGGCTGGCAGGCAACCTTTTCCATTCTCCTCTAATCTGGGAAATATTATCCCATGGAGTAATGGTGAGGGTTCCGCAAGCGCTCTAAAGTCGACGAAACGATTGGCGGACTTACAGAAATTCCCGTCGATCTCAAAGAGACGCACGACTTAATTCAGCTGCCCAAAATGAATCCCTTACTAACCATTGAGCCCACTGATGGAACCTTCGTTTCAACTGAAACGCCACCCAACTTTCCCCGACATCCAACGACATTTGAGACAGAAGCAGAACCCGGCAGAAAAGTTATACCGGTCTAGTGGCCGAACTGGAAATTCGAAGAATGCTTTGAAGCGTTGATCGCGATTTTGTCTGTCGCTTATTTAATCGGTGCGATCGGATTCGGCGGGCTGTTACTATTCTATACGTTAAGCAGGTGATTGAAGAGAGTGGCCTCCGTGGGGATATCGATTGTTCCACTCGACAAGCTGTTCAACCAGGTATTTACCCAAAGGGTCCTTTATCGCAGATTTTTTCGACCAGTTCGGCATAGCTGACTGCCATCCCCCGCATGCCGGCAATGAAGTTGTGCTGGAAGAACAAGCTTCCAGCTTGTGTCGGGGCCGGATTCACTCCGTGCACCGGTCAATCGCTAGATTGGTTGTTGACTCCTGGAGAAGTTTATCTTAGAGGTGTTTCGACAAGCAAGTATGAATAAATAATCGGGGCGATCATCGATGGGTTGCCAATTGGCCTCGCCTAACTTCGGGGTGAACGATGCAAAGCTTTCCAGATCTCCGGATCATCACCAAGGCTGCCAGGCTTTATCACGAAGAGCGGCTTACTCAGACAGAGATAGCCGGCAGGCTGGGGATATCACAAGTGGCGGTATCCCGCTTGCTCAAAAAAGCGGAAGAATATGGCATTGTGCGGACCACGGTCATCAGTCCACCGGGAGCGTTCGCGGAGCTAGAGGATTTACTGGAACAAAGGTTTGGCCTTAACCAGGCGGTGATCGCCGAGGCTGCCCATGATGCAGAAGAAGCGGTTCTAAATGCCATCGGTTCCGCTGCAGCTCAGTTATTAGAAACCACGCTCAAGTCGGGCGACGTGATTGGCGTCTCTTCCTGGAGCGCGTCCCTGTTGTCGATGGTGGATCAGATGCATCCAGTCCGAAAGATTCAGAAATGCACTGTCGTGCAAATGCTGGGGGGAATTGGGAACCCATCCGCGGAAAAACATGCAAACCATCTGGCCACCCGTTTAGCCCGGTTGGTCCACGGTGAGGCACGCTTTCTACCTGCTCCCGGAGTCGTCGGTTCGACCGGAGCAGCCAAAATTCTGGCGCAAGATCCCTATGTCCGGGAGACCCTTGAGTTCTTCGACAAAATCACCGTCGCTGTGGTGGGAATCGGTTCAGTTGAGCCCTCTGCCCTGGTGGCCAGTAGCGGGAATCGGTTCTCTTCTGAAGAATTGGGAATCATGCTGCAAAATGGAGCAGTGGGAGACATTTGCTTACGCTTCTATGACGCCGAAGGCAGGGGTGTCAAAGAGCCCTTTGGGAACCGCGTAATCGGTATCGACCTTGAAAGGTTGCGCCGGATTCGCACCACCATTGGAATTGCCGGTGGCAAGCGGAAGTTGGCAGCGATCCTCGGCGGCTTGCGAGGAAAATGGATTAACACCCTGGTAACGGACCAGTACACCGCAGACCGCTTAGCCAGGCATAGTGGAAAAGAATAAAAGTTAGCCGCAGCGACAACCTGAGCATTAACTTGATGGAAGTCATTCTTGCGCTTGATGCTGGAACCACCAATGTCAAAGCGATCTTAGTCGATCGCCAGGGCAACGTGCTGAGGAGAAGTTCCGTGCCTTTGGCGATTCAATTTCCCCAGGCCGGCTGGGTCGAGCAATCGGCCCAGGAAGTTTGGGACGCTGCCCGGCAAGCCTTGAGAGATTGCCTGGCTCACGAGGACGGGCATGAAGTCGTCGCGCTCGGGATCTCTAATCAAAGGGAAACCCTGGTGGCCTGGAACCGCCGGACCGGCGAAGCTGTGGCGCCCTGCATCGTTTGGCAATGTCGCCGGAGCGCCGGGATCTGTCAGGCGCTTCGCCAGGAAGGCTTGGAAGAGTCCATTCAATCGAAAACGGGTTTACAGGTCGACCCGCTGTTTCCTGCGAGTAAGGTTCGCTGGCTATTGGAGAATCGCCCGGAAGTCCGCAATCTTGCGGAGGCGGGTGGTCTTTGCCTGGGTACCGTAGACACCTGGTTGGTCTGGAACTTAACAGGCGGCGACCGGTTTGTGACCGATTTCAGCAATGCCTCGCGAACGCAACTGTTTAATCTCGCAGATGGCGCCTGGGATCCCGAGTTGCTCGCTCTTTTTCGGGTTCCGCATTCCGCTCTTCCTGAAGTTGTCGCTTCGAACGCGTGTGCAGGTGACGCCAGACTGGGCGGAAAGAAAGCGGTCCCAATCTGCGGCATTCTGGGCGATTCCCACGCCGCGCTGCTGGGTCATGGCGTGCTCGAGAAGGGTAGAGTGAAGGCTACGTACGGAACGGGCTCATCCCTTATGACACTCTGCGATGGCCCCCAGGGCAGTGAAAGGGGCATTTCGAACACCATCGCCTGGAAATTTGATCGAATCCAATACGCGTACGAAGGCAATATCACCGTGGCCGGCTCCGGATTATCCTGGGCGCTGGCGCTTACCGGTTTCGAAGGTTTAGAACCGGCCATGAAGCTCGCGACCGAACTGGGAGACAATGGAGGCGTCTATTTTGTGCCCGCCTTGGCAGGCTTGGGCGCGCCCTACTGGGACGAAAAAGCGCGCGGAGCGATTCTAGGGCTCTCGTTCGGCTCGAGGAAGGAGCACGTGATACGCGCTGCCCTGGAAGCGATTGCCTTTCAGGTTAAGGATGTGTTTGACGCGATGCAGCGAGCCGCTGGTATCCGGCTCGAGGCCCTCTTGGCCGATGGCGGGGCTAGCAAAAACGATTGGCTGATGCAATTGCAAGCCGATGTTCTTGACCGATCGGTCTTGCGCAGTGAAACCCCCGAGCTCTCGGGGCTGGGAGCAGCATTTGCCGCCGGGCTGGGTTGCGGGTTCTGGTCTTCCAGGGAGGAAATCGCGAAAGTGGTGGGCCGGCACGACGCGTTTTATCCGGGGCTCAAGGAAGACGAGCGCAACCGGCTGGTGTGTTGCTGGAAGGACGCGGTGGCCTCGGTCAGGGCGTACGGGTGGGCCCGTGACTGAGCTGCAACCACCAAGCAAACATCCTGCTAGTGCACCCAAGTCACTGACTTGGTGCACTAGTTAGCCCAAAAACTTCTAACATTTAGCTATGATGAAACGGTTTGTCGAAAAGAGCGTGCTGATTACGGGTGCCAGTCGCGGCATCGGCAAAGGCATCGCCAAACGGTTTGCGGAGGAAGGCGCAAACCTTATTCTCTCGGCTAACGAAGAGAGTATCCACCAAGCGGCTGACGAATTCAAAGCGGTGGGCATAAACGCCGTATCGGTGATGTGCGATGTGACTCAAAGAGCCGAGGTCGAAGGTCTGTATGACCGGGCGCTCGCGGAGTTCGGGAGAATTGACGTGTCCGTCCAAAACGCCGGGGTCATCACCATCGCGCGGATCGAGGAACTATCGGAGAATGACTGGGACCGGGTCATGGCAGTAAATACGAAGGGGGTCTTCTTATGTTGTCAGGCGGCAGCGGTCCGAATGAAACCGCGCCGTTTTGGGCGCATCATCAATACGGCTTCGGGTCAGGCGCGCCAGGGCTTCATCTACACCCCCCACTACGCGGCGAGTAAATTTGGGGTCATTGGTATTACGCAGAGCCTCGCCAAAGAGCTCGCTGCAGACGGGATCACCGTGAACGCCTTTTGTCCGGGCATCATTGAAACGGACATGTGGGCCTACAACGACGCGGCCTGGGGCAAACTGCTAGGAGACTACCGACCCGGAGAGCTCATGAAAGAATGGGTGAACGACATCCCGATGAAACGGGCCGGCCAGCCAGAGGATGTGGCCGGGCTGGTAGCCTTTCTGGCTTCGGAGGATGCCGCCTACATTACGGGGCAAACGATCAATGTCGACGGCGGGTTGATCATGTCATGAGGGTGGGGCCTTAATTTTTTTTGGGGTTCAGGCTTGACAGAGAACGGCGCGATCTTAAGATGCAATAAATAAGCAAAATTGAATATTTATTCACATCCGATGGTTTGTTCGTTTTTCCGTTTCACGTGTTCGCAGAATAATCATGTTGACCGAACGCGACCTTAAGCTCAAATCGGTGCTCTACCGCAAAGCGCTGCTCCGCCTCATTAAGGCCTGCGGCGCCGGCCATACCGGCGGTGACCTCTCCTGCCTCGACATTCTTAATGTCCTCTACAACCGCATTCTGAGGGTTAGTCCGGAGACGTTTAAGAGCCGCGACCGCGACTATTACATCCAGAGCAAGGGCCACTGCGCCGAGGCGCTTTTTGTCGTGTTGGCCGATCGCGGCTTTTTCCCGCAAAAAGATTTGGAAACTTTGAATCGCTACGGCTCCCATTATCTTGGCCATCCCACCCGCGACGTTTACGGGGTGGAGCAAAACACGGGGGCGCTCGGGCACGGGCTGGCGGTAGCCGTGGGTATCGCCCTGGCGGGCAAAATCGATCGAAAGGATTATCGGGTCTTTACATTGTTAGGCGACGGCGAACTGGCCGAAGGTTCCAACTGGGAAGCGGCCATGATGGCGGCCCATTATCGGTTGGATAACCTTGTAGCAATCGTCGACCGCAACGGGCTGCAGATCACCGGCTCTACGGAGGATGTCTGTCAGTTGGCGCCGCTCGATGAGAAGTTTGAAGCCTTCGGGTTTGCCGTCCAGCGTTGCGACGGCAATGACGTCGGGACGCTGGTGCGCGCCTTGGAAACGGTACCTTTCCGCCCGGGCAAGCCGAGTCTGGTGTTGGCGAGGACTCGGAAAGGCAAGGGCGTGAGCTTCATGGAAAACGTCGCCAAATGGCACCATGGAGTGCCCAGTGATGACGAGTTTAACCGGGCGATGGCGGAACTGGAGGCGGCCGAAGCCGAAATGGCGTGATGGAGCTTGCACTAGCTAACTTAGAGACCTTCGCAGCTACGCTCCTGGAACTCGCTCGCCAGGATTCCGACCTTTTGGTGGTCACCAGTGATTCGCGAGGCTCCGCCAAGCTGGCTCCCTTCGCCAAAGCGGCGCCGGGCCAAATTGTCGAGGTAGGCATCGCTGAGCAGAATCTCGTCGGTGTGGCGGCGGGGTTGGCGGCGGCGGGGAAAAATGTCTTTGCCGTTTCGCCCGCCTGTTTTCTGACCGCTCGCTCGCTGGAGCAGATCAAAAACGACCTATGTTACTCGGACCGGCCCGTGAAAGCGGTCGGCATCAGCGCCGGCGTCAGCTATGGCGCCCTTGGAACCACCCACCACTCCTTGCACGATTACGCGGCGCTGCGCGCCATCCACAATATCACGATTGTGGCGCCGGCCGACAACTTCGAAGCCCGTGAGGCAGTGCGAGCGGCCGCTCAGTCTACCGGACCGGTTTACCTGCGCTTTGGCAAGAAACGGATGCCGAACTTGCCGCGCGTGGAGCCAGGCTTTGAAATGGGGAAGGCCTCGTTGATTCGCGAAGGCGCCGACCTGAGTTTTTTGGCCTGTGGGGAGACGGCGGCGCCGGCCTTTGAGGCCGCGGAATTGCTGGCCAGGGAAGGCATCCAGTGCCGAGTCTTAAGCTTGCATACGCTTAAACCGCTGGATCAAACGGCGATTGTTAACGCCGCGACCGAAACAGGGGGAGTGATTACCGTCGAGGAGCACAGCGTCAACGGCGGTCTCGGCGAAGCCTGCGCCGGTTTGCTGCTCCAGGAAGGCATTTCTACCCGATTCAAAATAGTAGGTATTCCGGACGAACACACCGTGACGGGAAGCCAGGAAGAGATTTTTCGCCATTACGGTATCGATGGGCCCGGACTTGCGCTTGCCGCTCGTAAACTTCTGGCGAAGCGTTGACGCAGCAATCACTCTTTATGGCCAACCCCCAGACAAATGAAGGCGCCGCCGAGTCAACGGCGTCAGCCCCTGCCGCGCAGCGAGGCGCCTCATGGGCGAGCATCCGCCGGATCGTGGTCCCGCTGGTGATCATTCTGCTCGCGCTGATCTTCGTGCTTAAACCTCCCTTTGTTATCCGGCCCCTGACCGACCGAGCAGGTGCTGGCACCGGTTCGCAGGTTTTCCAGAACGCGGCTTCGAAGTTTGTCGATCCGATCTGGTCGAGTAAGGTGCTGCCCATCTTCGAGGAGAAGGCTCAGAATATCGTTCAGGTGGTGCCCGAAATTCGAGCTGATCCCGAGGCTGCGGGACAGAAGTATGGCCGGCGGGAAGCCACGAATCCATACAACTACATGGTCAAAGGGACCGGTAAGGTGACTGAAATCAGGAGCGAATCTCAAGCGGGAACCGCGATCATCGAAATCCCGGGAATGAATGAGAAGATCGCCTTACAAATTGGGCCCGTTGTTCGCGGAACGGCGTTGCGCGACGCAACCGGACTCGTTTCATTCAATCAGTTTACCAATCAGCTCGACTATGCGGATGTTTCCAAGGAAATGAACGGCCGTGCGTTGAAAGCAGCTTTTGCCAACGCGGCGCCTGCGTCTTTGGCCGGGAAAACGGTGACCTTTTTCGGAGCGTTCACCTTCGACCCTCATTCCAAATCGCCGATTCTGGTCACCCCGGTCAAAATCGCTTTGTAAACGAGCAGGTATGAATCAGCCCAAACCGATTAACCAATCTCCTGCTAACGGTGACAAAGTCGTTTTGGTCGCGGAGAAGATCACCAAGCGCTTTCCTGGAACGGTCGCGCTGGACGAAGTCGATTTCACCGTCTACGCCGGCGCTGTCAACGTCCTGGTGGGAGAGAACGGAGCCGGCAAATCGACCTTGATGAAAATCCTCGCCGGCGTGGAGCGAGCCACCTCCGGACGCCTTCTGCTCGACGGAGCCCCGGTGGAATTCAAATCAACGCGCGATGCCGCGTCTGCCGGGATCGGCATCATATTTCAGGAACTGAATTTATACCCGAACCTGAGCATTTCGGAAAATATCTTTGTGGCGCGCGAGCTGACGCGAGCTGGCGTCGTTCAACATCGGGCGCAAGAGCAACGCACCTCCGAGTTGCTGAACAGGCTGGAACAACCTTTGAATCCAACCACGTTGGTGAGCGATCTGCGGATGGGGCAGCAACAAATTGTCGAAATCGCCAAGGCGTTGTCACAAAACGTTCGTATCCTCATCATGGATGAGCCCACATCGGCTTTGACGGGTGCCGAAACGGAAGCGCTTTTTCGGATTATAGGGGATCTCAGAGCGCATGGTGTCGCGATCATTTACATTTCGCACAAACTGGAAGAACTCCTCACGATCGGAGATTACGTGACCGTATTGCGCGACGGCAAGCTTGCCGCCGCGTCTCCAGCTCGAGCGATCAGTGTCGGCTGGATTATAGAGAAAATGGTCGGGCGGAGCGTGGGCGCCACCAGGCACCGTAGCGGACCCATTGCATCAGGAGTCGGTCAGCCCTTGTTGGAAGTGAAGAATCTAAGCCTGCCTCGAGTCGGCGGGGGATTTACCTTGGAGAATGTTTCTCTAAATCTCCGGCGTGGCGAGATCCTGGCGATTTTCGGGCTGATGGGTGCCGGCAGAACCGAATTGTTCGAATGCCTGATAGGACAGCATCCGGAGGCTAGCGGCGAGATTCGACTGGATGGTCGCAAGCTCCGCCATGAAACAATCCGGGGACGAATCGACCTCGGGATGATGTTAGTGCCGGAGGATCGGCAGCGCCTGGGTCTTATCCAGAAACTCTCCGTCGCCCACAACATCACTCTGGCTAACCTGGGACGGTTTATGACTTCGTTCTGGCTCTCCGAGCGTCGGGAGCTGCGAGAGATCAACGCCATGATTCGGAACCTGTCTATCAAGACACAGAATCCCAACCAGCCAATAACTTCATTAAGCGGCGGCAATCAGCAAAAGGTAGTGATCGCCAAGAGTCTGCTGACTGAGCCTCAAGTTCTCATGCTGGATGAACCGACTCGCGGCATCGACATCGGTGCGAAGGCCGAAATTTTCGAGATTATGAATCAGCTCGCCGAGAAAGGTCTGGGTATCCTTTTCGTTTCTTCAGAGTTACCCGAAATGTTTGGAATCCCTGATCGGGTCATGGTCCTCTCGAAAGGAAGGGTCACCGGAGAGTTCCTGCATGACCAGATGACCGAAGAAGCTTTGGTCCTCGCCGCCGGCGCGCGGCAACAAACTGAACACCAGCTTCCTGCATACAGACCGAACTAAACCGCAAGGCTATTTCCCAAATGCCTACCACTCTCGCGTCCCCGGTTGATCCAGTCCTGCGCAAGCCGTCCGGCCTATCGGTGGGCGTGTTACTATTTCGGTTAAGAGCTGTAATTGCGCTGTTTGTGTTAATTGGAATTTTTTCGGTGCTCTCGCCGGCATTTTTCACCCAGCAGAACCTGATCATCCTGGTTGGCCAGACTGCTATCAACGCAATTATGGCCGTGGGCATGACGTTCGTTATCCTGACCGGGGGCATTGATTTGTCCGTCGGTTCCACTGTCGGTTTGGCGGCCATGGTGTCCGGGCTGCTGATCGACCAGGGAATCCGGATCCCGCCGCTGGGAGTTGCGATTTATTTCAACATCCCCATGATCATTGTGCTCTGCCTCTGCCTGGGGCTGTTGGTCGGCGCATTCAACGGGCTGCTGATTACCCGTTTCAATGTTGCGCCATTTATCGCTACCCTTGGGACCCTCTATATCGCCCGGGGCACCGCCCAGTTGAGCAACAACGGAGCGACTTTCCCCAATCTCATAGGCAGCCCGGATTTGGGCAATACTGGCTTTCCGATACTGGGCGCCGGAAGCGTCCTGGGAATTCCCATCGTGATTTGGATCATGGTTGTTTTCGCTGCGGTCGCCGCTTTCATTGCAGGCAAGACCCCGTTCGGGCGCCAGGTGTACGCGGTGGGTGGAAATGAGCGCGCCGCCGAACTATCCGGCATCTACGTAAATCGCATTAAAATGAGCGTGTACATGATTTGCGGTCTCTGCGCAGCGATGACCGGTCTCATCACAGCCTCGCAACTGGTCGCGGCCCACCCGGCAGTCGGTGAAAGCTACGAGCTCAACGCGATCGCGGCCGTTGTACTCGGAGGCACGTCGCTGTCCGGCGGTCGCGGCACGATGTGGGGAACAATCGTCGGCGCCTTGGTCATCGGCGTCCTAACCAATGGACTGGTGTTGCTCGGGGTCCAGGAGTTTTGGAAGAAGGTGATCACTGGCCTGGTTATTATCCTTGCAGTCGTGCTCGACCAGCTCCAGGAGCGGCTTCAGCAGCGTCTTGCACTCAAACGAACTTAAAGAATGCCCGATGTAGAAAAATCCTGCATCGCTGACAAAATCGGAAAAGGATTTGTCAGTGATGCAGGCTAGACCGAAACCCAAACCATACGAACAAACATAGTTATGTTTAAATACCCCCAAATGAAATGGAAAGTAGTTGTCAGCAGTCTGACGACGCTCACGCTCATCTTTATCGCTGGAGCGATGGTTCAATCCGCGCTCGCACAGCAAAAAAAGCTCATCGCGATCATCGTGCCCTCCCCAGAAAATCCGTTTTTCAAGGCCGAAGCCGATGCTGCGGAAGCCAAAGCGAAAGGTCTCGGCTACGAGACTCTGGTTTTGGTCCACAACGATGACCCGGTCAAACAAGACCAGCTCTTTGATACGGCCATTGCGCGGAAGGCAGCCGCAATTATCCTGGATAATGCAGGTGCCGATGCGACGATCGCTGCGGTCAAGAAGGCAAAGGATGCCGGGATCCCCTCATTTCTAGTCGATCGTGAAATTAATGCGACGGGCAGTGCCGTTGCCCAGTTGGTCTCCAACAACTATCAGGGAGCTACCTTGGGTGCCGAGGAATTTGCCAAGATCATGGGCGAAGAAGGGGATTACGTAGAACTGATTGGCAAGGAAACGGACACCAACGCCGGCATTCGCTCCAAGGGATACAACGATACCTTGAGCCAATACCCCAAGCTGAAGAAAGTTGCCGCCCAGAGCGCAAACTGGAACCAAGCCGAAGCGTTTCAAAAGATGCAGACAATCATTCAGCAATTCCCGAATATTAAAGGTGTGATCAGCGGCAACGATACCATGGCGCTCGGCGCCTATGCTGCATTAAAAGCAGCTGGGAAAGGCAAGGTGATCGTCGTCGGCTTCGATGGTAGTCCGGACGTTGCCGAATCGATCAAGGCCGGCGAGATTCGTGCGACGGTGCTTCAGCCCGTAGTGCATCTTTCTGAACTGGCGGTGGATGAGGCCGATAAATTTATTAAAACCGGAAAGACTGGTCAGGATGAGAAACAGACGATCGATTGCGTTCTGATTAATCCGGATAATGTGAAGAACTATACGTCGTTCGGCTTGAAGGAATAAGAAAGGAAGAAAGAAAGGAGTTGCAGGAGTTCAGGAGTCAGGAGTTGCAGAATGGACTTCGGTCAGCCGATCCTTGGATCATTCACTTTTATGTGATAGGAAGTTCACGCAGCCAACGGTGGCTTCGACCTCCGCGTATAATAGCCGGCTTAATGCTCTCTCTCCTGCAACTCCTGGCTCCTGAGTTCTTAGTTCCTAACAACCAAAGAATATGCCCCAAAATCGAACGATTACGCTAGGCGTTATAGTCGGTAACCGGGATTTCTTCCCTGATCTGTTGGTGACTCAAGGGCGTCGCGATGTCCTGGAGGTACTCGCCGAGCGGGGGATCGAAGCAATCATTCTCGATGAGCAGGCGACGAAACTCGGCGGAGTCGAGACATGGCAGGACGCCAAAAAGTGTGCTGCCCTGTTCGATGAACATCGGCACCGGATTCACGGTGTCCTTGTGGTGCTTCCCAACTTTCGGCGATGAGAAGGGAGTGGCGGATACCATCAAGCTGTCTGGGCTGAAGGTGCCGATCCTGGTTCAGGCATACCCTGATGATCTGACCCGGTTTTCATTGGAACGGCGTCGTGATGCCTTTTGCGGAAAGATATCTGTTTGTAATAACCTCTATCAGTATGGCATCCCGTTCAGTGTCACGAAACGGCACACCGTTCTTCCGAAAAGCGATGCGTTCAAAGCGGATCTGGACGCGTTTGTGGCTGTGTGCCGGGTCGTACACGGCATGAAGCGCGCTCGACTGGGCGCCGTCGGCGCCCGACCAAACGCCTTCAACACTACTCGTTATAGCGAAAAGCTTTTGGAAGCCTTTGGCATCAGTGTGAGCTGCATCGATTTGTCAGAGGTCTTTGGCAGAGCCGAAAAGCTGTCCGATCAGGACAAAGCGGTGAAGGATCGTCTGGAAGGTATCCGTGCGTATGTTCCTACGAGCGGTATTCCATCTCCGGCCATCACCAAGATGGCCAAGCTAGGGATTGTCTTGGATGACTGGATGAAAACGTACGACTTGCACGCGAGCGCAATTCAGTGCTGGGATTCGCTCCAGCACAATTACGGTGTCAACGTTTGTACGTTAATGAGCATGATGAGCGAGAGCCTTCTGCCGAGCGCATGCGAGGTCGACGTCACCGGCGTTGCATCGATGTACGCTTTGCAGCTTGCTTCCGGGAAACCGAGCGCGTTAGTCGATTGGAATAACAATTACGGTGACGACCCTAACAAGTGCGTGCTGTTTCATTGCGGCAACTGGGCGAAAAGCTTTTTTGATGAAGTTAAGATGGCCAACGCGGAAATTCTGGCCACAACCCTGGGAACGGAGAACACCTACGGGACCGTGGCCGGAAGAACGCCAAAGGGACCATTCAGCTATTCCCGCATCACCACGGATGACCGCCATGGCGTCATTCGCGCTTATGTCGGCGACGGGCAGTTTGTGGATGATCCTTTAGATACGTTCGGAAGCCGTGCGGTGGTGGAAGTTGAGGATTTGCAGGGATTGCTGCGGTATGTCTGCCGCCAGGGCTTTGAGCATCATGCTGCGATGAACCAGTCGCACTCCGCGGCTGTATTGAATGAGGCGTTCTCAACCTATTTCGGGTGGGAGAATCACTGGCATGGCGCGGATTAAAAAAGGAAAAAATAGACTACATATTGCGCGGATTACACAGATTGGAAGAGGAAACTACAGGCTTTCCGCCCGCTTCATCTTTATCACTCCTTCCATCGTCGTCGTGCTCGGCCTTGGTCTCTAATCGATGCCTTCATCTGTGACGGCTATTGGCGGTGGTCATTGGAACGCTTTCGCTCGCCTTTTCGCTCCATATGAGTGAGATCTTACCGTCATGACGCCGGGTACGCTGAGACTGTTGGTGTTTTTTTCGGCCGTTTTTCTGATCCCGACTCATCTATTTGCCTGGAAAAACGGCGAACTCTTGATCTGGATGGACAATGCCCGGGCGCGTGGGCTCCAGTCGATCGTAGAGAAGGTCGAAAAGGATCTTGGAATCAAGGTCACGATTGAGACGCCCGAAAATATTACCAACAGTTTCCCGATTGCTTCGCAAATGGGCCAGGGACCGGACGTGGTAATTTGGGCCCATGATAAGATCGGGGAATGGGCAGATGGCGGATTGATCAGTCCGGTTGAGGTCTCAAACGAATTCGAAGGAAAATTTTCCAAGAAATCCTGGCAAGCGGTGCTACATCGAGATCGCCTTTGGGGATACCCGATCGCAATGGAAACGGTTAGCTTACTTTACAACAAAGGACTTCTGGTAGGTCCACCGCCTAAAGATCTCTCCGGGCTGTTCTCTATTAGCACGGAAATGAAGGCGAAACATCCCGGGGTCGCCACTATTGTCTGGGATTCCGAGAGCGCCTACTATTCGTGGGGAATACTTGCCAGCGCCGGGGGCTACGTATTCGGCACAAACGGCAAAGAATATGATCTCAAAGACGTCGGAGTTGCAAATCCGGGCGCGGTGGACGGTTTATCTCAGATTGTTACCCTGATCCGTGCCGGGATCCTGCCGAAGCATATCCCCTACAGCACCGTCGAGAGCGAGATCTGTCAAAACAAGGCCGCGATGATTATCTCCGGTCCATGGGCATGGTCTAACCTGACGAAGAGCGGGATTGACTTTGGCGTGGCCCCGATGCCCGGGGTAAACGGCAAACCTGGTCGCCCTTTCATCGGGGTGACTGTTGCGTATATCAATCGTTCGAGCGCGAATTCGCATTTAGCTACCTATTTCATCGAACATTATCTTCTCGCGGACGATGGGCTTACCGCGATGAACGCCGCGAAGCCTATCGGTGTTCCCGCCCTACTCTCTGCCTATCAAAAGATGGCAGATGATAATCCTCTGCTGAGAGACTTAAATGCCTCGATCGATCTCGGCGAGATAATGCCCAATATTCCGCAAATGGGCCGCTTCTTTAGCGCGGTCGGTACGGCCCTGCAAATCGCCATCCAGGGCCGCGCTTCACCGCAAGAAGCACTCAACGAAGCGGCGGAGACGTTAAGGGCGAATTAGGAAGCAGCAGTGTTAGTTGCAGTGCCAGTGTCAGTGCCAATGATCCTCTCTTCCAATCTGCGAAAAACTGTGGCACAACCAAAAAGCCGAGCTCAGAAAAAGCGACAAATTTCGCAGATGGCTGAAACTACTAAGGCAGTTGGGCGGCGTCATGCCCATTCTTCTACTGTCTACTGTCTACTGTCTGACTGTCTACTGACTACTGACTACTGACACTGACACTGCCAACTCGCTCTCAGACGTTGGGGCTTTTGCCTGTTGCCCCATGATGGCCGAAATGGCACAGCCGCGCTTCGCCGGGGCGGTGATGCCGAAATATGTCGAAGCGTAATACCGCGACCGCCAGCCCTGCGCCCAGGCAAGGACCAATCCAGTAGACCCACCAGCCTTGCCAGGTCCAGGCGATCAACGCCGGTCCGAAGGACCGCGCCGGATTCGCGCTGGCACCTGAGAGCGGCGCCTCCAGCCAGGTCAACACGGCAAAGAGCGGCGGGTTCACCAACGGCGTAAAGGGCTGGGTCACCTTGTGCGCTGCGAAAACAAAAATCAGTAGTACGAGCAGGAAAGTGCAGACCGTTTCGCCAGCAATCGGAAGCCAGTCCGGAACCGATCTGTTTGGTAAGGACGCACCCCATTCATCACTTGCTCCTATGGAACCCCAGAGAAGGAGGGCCGCTGAACCGAAGGCCGCGCCGATCAATTGGGCAAACACGTAGCAGCCTGCGTCGCGCCAGCGGAGCTTGCCCTCGAGCCAAAAAGCAAATGTCATCGCAGGGTTGATATGCGCGCCGCTCATTCTTCCAATCGGCGAGAAGGCGATGGCGGCGCCAACGCTGCCGAACAAAAAGCCGTTGAGGAGCCTGCGGGCATCCGGCGCAATCGGCCACGAGGCGAACGGAGCGCCGCGGCCCCAGAGGGCAATGACAATCGAAAGTCCGAGGAAAACTAACAGTGCGGTGCCGACCAACTCGGACGCGTACATTTGGGGATGCAACTTGTCGAAAGGATGCGGCATCCCGGAAAGCGGCCGATCAGTCTTCACCGCGCTGCGCTGTCTGATCTTGTCAACCGCGTCCATCGCCATGTAGTTGATCAACCCTCACACAAAAATCCTGGATGCAACATGCGTTCAACGCCTATTTTCCATAGCGGACCGATGCCGCGAGTCAAGCTGCAAACGCGTTGGAATTCGGCAAGATGATACGGAACAAGATCCCGGAAGGTGTTTGGTTTGCAGGTTCATTGCGAAAGTCGTCTGGGGAGAACCTGGGTTAAGTCGCGTGTTCATGGCTTGCCAAATCAGGACAAAGCCCGGACCGCATACGACTTCGGCCGAGTGACCGACCGTTTCGAAGAATCAAACCTGCCGCTGTACACTTGTTTCAGCGTTTGAACATCCAGCGGCTGAAACGGATACTGCTCGGGTACGAACTTCTCTTTAGGCTTGTAGATCTTAAATCCCGCGACGAGCGCGAAAACAAGGATTTCCATTATTTGCTTTCCTTTCGTTGAGCTGCCCAAAAGCATCAGCCCGATGAACATTGCATTGAGAGCCGGTCGGTTATTTTCGAACGGCCAAATAGGTTGCGATCGCGCGCGGAGCGATCGCAATAGCGATGAACGTCGCCACCAGGAGGACGTCGTGAATGCCAATCGTTTCCATTGTATCTTTCCTTCTCCAGTTTGGTTTCCAACTATGAGAGTCAGATACAGACACCCTTTGCAGGGGTTCCCTCTGTTTCTCTCAGCATTCTGGATCGGCTGTTCCTAATCGAAACGCCTTCCGGAATGCCCAGAGAAATTCATTCACTGCGGGAACGATAGCATGATATCGGATTAAGCCACCGAGACTTTAGTCCGGGCGGAGAAGATTCTGACCGATAAAGAGTCATAACCTGTTGGATAGGAGTATCTTAACCTGTAATGGCAGGTATTTCATGGTAAGCGAACATTCCCTGTTCGCACAGGCCTTTGAAGAAGCAAGCGGGACGTTTTGCTTACCGGGCTTGAGAAGACCAAAGGGAGGTTCCTCTCACGTGTCCAAAAGGATTACATTCAGTTCTTACGCCAACTGTACTGGGGCTCGTACCCGAGAACCCGCCGGGCTTTGTCGATCGATAAGAGCGTCTCATTTGGCCCCAGCTCCTTTTTGACAGGTACGCCTGGAAAACATTCGGCGATCAGCTCCGCGTTGGGCCGGCTCATTACGGTCTCGGCGTTGGCGATGATAAAGGCGTCGAACCCCTTGAGCGATGATTCCAGCGCTTTGCGGACGGCCTGAGCCGCGTCGCGCGAATCGATGTAGCCCCACAAATTCCAGCGGCGCAATTTCGGGTCGCTGTCATAGCCTGGAATTTTTGCGTAGTCGGCCGGTTCCATCACGTTAGAAAAACGTAAACCGATGATTTTGAGTTCCGAATCCCATCGGCAATATTGTTTTGCCATCTCTTCTCCGAGCAATTTGGAGAGAGAATAAGACGTTTCCGGCCGGGCCGGATACTCCTCATCAAGCGGAATGTAGGGTGGGGGAACCTGGAACGGAATTCCCAGCAAGGTTTCGCTCGAAGCCCAGACGACATTCTTGATTCCCAGCTTACGGACGGCTTCAAAGATATTGTAGGTACTTACCGTATTGACATGGAACGTCACGGAATTCGGAAATTGGGTTGGACCTGGAATGGCGGCTAAGTGGACCACCGCATCGACCCTGCGGTACAGGTCGTCGATCTCCGAAAGGGCTTCGACCGTCTGGCCGAAGTCGGTAAAATCGACTTTTGTGAATCGGCAGAGATCCTTCGCAGGCCGTGCGAGATCAAGGTTGGAAACCTCGTAGCCGTGTTCGAGGAGTTCCGCAACGCATGCACGGCCTACTTTGCCGCTGCCTCCCGTAACGATCACATGTGCCATATTATTCGTCTCCTATCTAAATTCAGGGGGTTCTCCGGCAATATACCTTCTATTTCGGCATTAGTGCACCAAGTCTGAGGCTTGTACAGCAGCGCTGCTGCGAATTTTGGCTGTTGCGCGGCGCGAGGAAGGAGAATACCCGCTGTGGTCTTTGACCGACGAGCAACAAAGCACCCGGCCAAAATCCGCGCAGCCCTTAGGGTTGGGGCGGCGCCGGCGTCTCGCCGCGTTACTGGCTCGT
The DNA here is from genome assembly GCA_963846195.1 of uncultured Verrucomicrobiae bacterium. Classification (GTDB taxonomy): domain Bacteria; phylum Verrucomicrobiota; class Verrucomicrobiia; order Chthoniobacterales; family JAFAMB01; genus JAFAMB01. The sequence continues at coordinate 50,230 of CAWJVG010000007.1, read as the reverse complement.
TCAATAGGAGCTCAGCTATTCGCCTCGCCAGCGCCTTGCGAGTCATCCGGCGGCGTTCCCAACGCTGCTATACAAGCCTCAGACTTGGCGCACCAGCGCCGCACTCGATTCACAAAATCTTTAAAAGAGCTGGATTTTTAGGCCAAGCGCGCTTGCTCGTGGCTTGAGGACCGGATAAGTAGAAACTACCCCTGAAACGGAACCGCGAGGAATTCACTGCGGAATTTTTTGTCCCCACTATGAGCAAGCCAACGATTCTGATCGATCCGCAGCCCCGCACGATGGACATGATCTTCCAACCGGATGCCCAACGGCGGCTTGCGGAAATTGCTGACCTGGTCGTCTTCGACAAAGGGCCCATGCCGCCAGCGATGTTGGACGAGAATCTACCCCGAGCCGATATCCTCATCGGTCAAAGTGATTTGCCGCGTGAACGCCTGGAGCAGGCTTCGAAGTTGCGAGCGATCTTTAATGTGGAAGGCAATTTTCTGCCGAATATCGACTATGATTGTTGTTTATCGCGCGGGATTCGAGTGCTCATCGCCAGTCCCGCATTCGCGGTGTCGGTGGCCGAAATGGCTCTGGCATTTGCGCTCGACCTGGCGCGAGGGGTCAGCAAAAATGACCGTGCTTTCCGCTCTAGAGCTGAGATCTATGGTCTGCAGAGCAATCAAGATTCCTTTCTCTTTACGGGCTGTCGCGCGGGCATCATTGGCTTTGGCGACCTTGCTCGGGCTTTTCGCCCTATGCTTCGCCCTTTCGGGTGTCCAGTGAAGGTCTATGACCCCTGGCTGCCTGACCGGGAGGTGCTGCGGCAGGATTGTCTGCCGGCCGGGTTGGATGAGGTGCTTTCCTCTTCCGATGCGGTGTTCGTATTTGCCAGCGTCACCACTGAAAATCAGGGATTTCTTGGCGCGCGGGAGTTCGGGTTGATTCGTCCTGGAGGACTCTTTGTCTTGATGAGCAGGGCAGGGGTGGTCGATTTTGAGGCGCTAACGGCGGCAGGCCGATCGGGCCGTCTGAAGGTGGCAACGGATGTCTTTCCCGAAGAACCGTTTGCCAAAGATCATCCGATCCGGGATCTACCGGATGCCGTTCTCTCCGCGCATCGTTCCGGCGGCATGGCAGAGGCGTTCAATGAAATAGGCCGAATGGTACTGGCTGACGTGGAATTGTTGCTGAGAGGACTGCCGCCGGTCTGTTGTCGAACGGCCCAGCCGGAAACGGTGAGCCGATTTCGCAGTAAGGCCGTTACGGTTTCTTAGTGGTTGGTAAAGCGGGACGCTTTACTTGCGTGGGCCTTGATTTGCGCACAGGCGAGCAAAGCGTCCCGCTTTGTCAGTCCGGGATTTTAACGCCGCGAACCGGCCACTCGCGGTGTTGGGGCCCTGAACACCCTCTTTGTTTTATTGTTAGCTGGCACTAACAACCTCTCCAAGCTTCGCCAAACTAGCTTCTGACACTGGTACCTGACAACTAACAACTAACAACTAGAAACTAACAACTAGAAACTAACAACTAACAACTAATACGATTTTGCGAATAACACCCGACGTGGGCTTGGTTCTCCTGAGATTACGCATTCGCCCGGTTGATCGTCGCGGACCTCAGGATCAAACGGAATACAGCGGATCGTCACCTTGAGTTCTTGCTTGATCTGGGCTTCAACTTCGGCGTTCCCAGACCAGTGCGCAAGTGCGAAACCGCCGTGGATTTCCGGTTTCTCCTTATCCTGCGGGGTAAAATAATCGTAAAAGTCCTTTTTGGAATCGATCCGTACCGTGTTCGAGTCGCGTAAAATCTTTGCACGATCGAAAAGGTTCTGCTGAATTTCTCCAAGGATCGCCGGGAGTTGATCGATGATCTCGGCGGACGACTTGAAGACTTTGTCTCTGACGGGCTGGTCGCGCCGGGAGAGGGCGACCGTGCCTGCGGAAAGATCGCGGGGACCGATCTCGATGCGGATCGGCACTCCCCGTTTGATCCACTCCCAGTTTTTCGCGCCGCCTCCGATATCCCGTCGATCCACTTCGACGCGGATCGGGTCGTCCGCGTAGTGCTGGGCAGCGATCTCGTCCTTGAGCGTCGCGGCCGCTTGCAGCACGGCTTGTTTTGTCTCTTCCTTGGGTGTGATCGGAAGGATGACAACGTGCGCCGGGGCGATCCTTGGCGGCAAGATCATTCCATCATCGTCAGCATGTGTCATGATGAGAGCGCCGATCAATCGTGTCGAGGCGCCCCAGCTAGTCGTCCAGGCATGTTCCTCTTTCCCGCTGCGAGAGATATATTTTATGCCGGACGCCTTGGCAAAATTCTGGCCGAGGAAATGGGAGGTGCCTGCCTGAATGGCCTTGCGATCCTGCACCATCGCTTCGATGCAGAGAGTCTGAAGGGCGCCGGGAAACCGTTCACTTTCTGTCTTTTCTCCGTGATAGACAGGCAGCGCCAAATGGTTTCGCGCGAATGTCGCATAGACTTCCAACATCTGGACCGCTTCTTCGATCGCTTCCTGCTCGGTTTCGTGGGCGGTGTGGCCCTCCTGCCATAGAAATTCCGCCGTACGCAGAAACAGGCGCGGGCGCATTTCCCAACGGACGACGTTTGCCCATTGGTTGATCAGTAGCGGGAGATCGCGATACGACTGCACCCACTTAGCGAAACTCGCGCCGATAATTGTTTCCGAGGTAGGTCTGACTACCAGTGGTTCCGTCAACTCGGCTGAGGGAGCAGGACGCATTTTGCCGTCGGGGCCGACTTCCAGTCGATGGTGGGTCACGACGGCGCATTCCTTGGCGAACCCTTCGACGTGCGCCGCCTCTTTTTCAAAATAGCTAACCGGGATGAACAGCGGAAAATAGGCATTTTTGTGGCCGGTCGCCTTGATCATCGCATCCAGTTGCTCCTGGATGTTCTCCCAAATGCCGTAGCCCCATGGCTTGATCACCATGCAGCCTCGGACGTCCGAGTTTTCCGCCAGGTCAGCGGCGCTGACCACTTGTTGATACCATTGGGGGAAATCTTCCGCTCGGGTCGGTGTGATGGCGGCTTTAGTCTTCGAGTCGGTCATTGTCAAAAGAGAGTAGGTAATTCGTAAAAAATTCCGCGCCACGCTCCAGGTCGGCGATCTCGATAAATTCGTTCGCCGTATGCGCCTGGGCAATTGAACCTGGGCCGATTGCGATGGAAGGGGTCCCTTCGAGCGCGAAAAATGCCGCGTCGCAAAACCAGTTGGCTCCGGTCAGCTTTGATCCGAGCGCAATGAATTTCGCGATGAAGGGGTTATCGGGTGACGTGTACAGGGGAGCTGAAGTCTTGATCGGCGTGACGATCGCCGGGACCTGGTGCTTCTTGAAAAATTCTGCAACGTCCGTGGCCATCGATTCCTGGCCTGGTAAGATACGGATGTCGACCTCGGCGTAACATCGGTCGGGGACAACGTTGATCTTCGCGCCTCCGCGGATCCGGCCGGTACTAAGGGTCGGCTTCCCGAGAACAGGATCTGGCTCGACGGGGCAAATCTCGGGAAATCGCTCATTCAGAATTTTCAGCGTGTCGGTCATCCGGTCGATCGCGTTGACGCCGGTTTCTGGAAGTGAAGCGTGGACGGATTTTCCGCGGGTCTCGATTTCGATCCAGGCGGTTCCTTTGTGCGTGTAAACCACGTCGAGGCTCGTGGGTTCGCCGACAATCGCGAAGTCGGCCATGTTCCGGACGGCACAGGCCCTGGCGCCGAGTTGTTCGAACTCTTCATCCGCAAGTCCGGCGAATCCGACGGCGACATTGAGCCTTGATAGATCGACCGACTTTAGCGCCCAGAGCATCGCAGCCATCGACCCCTTGGTATCGGAAGCTCCGCGCCCGTACAACTTACCATCCAGACACTCCGCGAGGAAAGGATCGACGGTCATTCCTTCTACCGTCACGGTATCCAGATGAGGGGCGAACAGGATACGTTGACGTGTTCTTGAAGGGACAGGCCAGAGACCGTATACATTCGGCCGTCCCGGACCGATCTCCTCGAATTCGACCTGGGCACCGAGGCTCTCGAGAAACTCGCCGACGAACCGGGCGATTGCCTCCTCTCCATCGCTTACGGAGGAACCGGACGGGTTCTCGCTTGGGATTCGGACCAGAGCCTGGCATAAATCGATAACGCTACGGATGGACGTGACATTCATAAAGCCTGCTCTCGAAGGTACCATTCAATGAATTTCTGCAAACCTGATCGGATTCGAGTCGCGGGCTTATAACCCAGGAGCCGCCGGGCTTTTGAGATATCGGCGCAGGTCACCCGCATGTCGCCAGGCACCGGCGGCAGGGTGTTAGTCGTCGCTTTTCTCCCGAGGGCGGATTCAATCTCGGCGATTACCGTGTTGAGCTCGATTGTTTCGCTTTCGCCCAGGTTAAAAATGTCGAAAGGCGCACCATCGTATCGGAGCGACGCGACTACGCCTTGGACAATGTCGTCGATGTACGTGAAATCTCGGCGCGCAGTCCCATCGCCGTAGACGTCTATCGGTTTACCGCCATAAATGAGATCAGTGAACCTGTGAATTGCCAGATCAGGGCGTTGGCGCGGCCCGTAGACGGTAAAAAAGCGTAAGCAGGTCGCGCGAATTTGATAGAGATAAGAGTAATTTGAGCAGAGGTGCTCACCAGCTAGTTTTGTGGAGGCGTACTGACTCAACGTCTGGGTCAGAACCTGGTCTTCCCGGAAGGGGACGACTCCCGACGCCCCATAGACAGAAGAACTCGACGCAAAGATGAAGCGTTCGACCCCGTACTCCTTGGAGGCTTCCAGAAGGTGAAAGGTCCCATTGATGTTGGTTGCAAGGTAAATCTCCGGGCTCTGGATGGAAGGCCGCACCCCGGCCCGCGCAGCCAGATGCGCGACCGCGTCGGGCCGTTCTGCCGCAAATGTGCCCAGGACGGCGCCTTTGTCTCGAATATCGATTGCGTGGAGACGAACGTCGGCGAGAACAGATTGCAGATTTTTTCTTTTGATCCGGGGATCGTAGAAATCGTTGAAATCATCAATAACCGAGAGCGTGTGCCCATCGACCAGGAGGGCCTCGACCAAGTGAGAACCGATAAATCCGCCACCTCCCGTCACCAGTACTTTCATATCGCGACCCAATCGAAACTGGGAGGAAATGGCAAGGAGCGCAAGGAGTAACTCTCCCGAAAGTCTTACAGACGCTTAGGCCAGCTGGATTTTCGCGCTGTGGTTCTTTCAGAACTTACTCAGTTGACAGCGAGCAATTTTGGAACGGTATATACATCCATGGCCGACGCGAAGAAGGGAGTGGCAAGAATTCCGGTACCGCCTAGGAAACAGCCGAAGGTGGAGGATTCTGAACGCAAGGACGCCATCCGTGCGGAGCAACATCCTGGAGAGACCGAATCGCGTGGAGTGCACATGTTGATGTCGGATGCCGAGCCGGCAAAGCGGGATCCCTTGACTGTTCCCTTGGTCGGGTTGCTACTGGCTTTTTCAGTGATATCGCTTATAGTCCAGCTATTGATTGCCTTCAGTTGACTCCAGAGTGAGTCGGCCGGAAGCAAAGCCAAAATCTTTAAGTTCCTATGTCTACCGAATCAGTTACTCATCTCGACGAAGCTACTTTTGATCAGACGGTGAGCGCCGCGAACGTCCCAGTCCTTGTTGACTTCTGGGCGACTTGGTGTGGCCCTTGCCGAATGATTGCACCAGTTCTGGACGAAATTGCCAAAGAACAGGGCACCGCCGTTCGGATTGCAAAGGTGGACGTCGATAACAATCCTACCCTTTCGAATCGGTTCGGGATCCGCAATATTCCGACCATGTTATTCTTCAAATCAGGCGAGGTGAAAGACCAGGTCGTGGGTCTGACGAGCAAGGCAGACCTGATTTCTCGTCTAAACGCATTGAAATAATTCAAGAACTCGCAGGTATTGGATGAAATTCATCGGTACCTGGGATAGGATCTGGAATGGACATTCTTGCATTTGGGTTTGGAAATTTAGGCGGTCCGGACCTCTTTATTATCCTGCTCATCGTTCTCGTCCTTTTCGGGGCAAAAAAGCTTCCCGAGCTCGCGCGAGGTCTGGGGCAGAGTATGAACGAGTTTAAGAAAGCGCGGGAGGAATTTGATAAAGAACTCCATCAAGCGGGACAGGACGTCAAAGGTTCACCTCAAAACACGCAGCCTTATCAGCCGGTTCAGCAGATTTCCCCGAGCCCAGCGGCGCCCGTGCAGACCGTTCAGGTTCAGCCGCCTCCCCAGGAGCCGATCAAACCTTCTTAGAGCAAAGTTTAGATTGGTCGTTTGAAGCCCGATCCGGCGTTTGCCGGGCCGGGCTTTTCTTATGCCTGCACAGAAGATTCTCCGACTGGGCGTATTGGGTCTGTTCTGGCTGGCCGGCATCGCCTCGGGCCAGCAAGCTGTAGTTTTCGCTCACTATAATATCGAAAATTATCTCGTGATGAATCGACGAGAGAGCGGGGAACCCGTCTTGGGCCCCAAGCCGGAAGTCGAAAAGGCCCCGCTGATCCGCATCATCCGGGAAATTCACCCGGATATACTCGGCGTCGCTGAAATGGGGCCACCCGACCAGTTCGAGGAATTTCAGCACCGGCTCAAAGAAGCTGGACTCGAATTTCCTTTCACCGAATACGTCAGTGGCGCGGATCGAGATCGGCATCTGGCGTTGCTCAGTCGATTCCGAATTGTGGAACGCAACTCCGAGAAGGATCTGTTCTTCGATCTGAACGGGCAGCGGGAACCGGTCGAACGCGGATTTCTGGACGTCACAATTGAAATAAATCCGGCTTTCAGGCTGAGGGTGATGGCCGCCCATCTGAAATCCAGGTTGGCAGTTCCATCGGGAGAGGCACTTCTGCGGCGAAACGAGGCTCGCTTGCTACGACGGCACATCGACGAAGTATTGACCAGGGATCCAAACGCGAACTTGTTGGTCTATGGTGATCTTAATGACACGAAGGACCAACCTCCGATCCAGGAGATTCTGGGTCGGCGGCAAGGCGCGAATCGTTTGCAAGAGATCCCGTTGGCCGATGCGCAAGGAGATCGATGGACTTATTACCGCCGGCTGACCGACACCTATGATCGAATTGACTACGTTTTGGCCGACCAGGCGCTGTGGCCACAGGTCGATCAATCTCGCTCTTATCTCTATCGATCGCCCGATTGGTACTCGGCAAGTGATCATCGGCCGCTCGTCGTCGTGATCAAGGCGAAAACGCCGTAGGCCAGGAGTTCAGGAGTCATTCTGAGAACGGATACGGTTGTTGAGTCGAATTCTCGATCGCATGAAGCGACTGAGCGTCGTTCACTGAAGGGAAAGGCCATGGTCCCGTTCTGCAACGCCTGAACTCCTGACCCTTGAAGCGAGGGTGATTTTTTGGACGGAGGGGCTTGCGGAGCGAAGTGCGGTCACCTAGTTTCGTTGTTCGTCCCGGGAACTCGGTGGGGAAGTTACCCGGGGAATTTCCTGCCAGTAAGAATTTATGTCCAACATCGTTTTAGTCGGCGCACAGTGGGGCGACGAAGGGAAAGGTAAGGTAATTGACTACCTGACCGATAAGGTCGACGTGGTGGTGCGGAGCCAAGGTGGGAACAATGCCGGGCACACGGTCGTGATCGGCGATAAGAAATATATTCTCCGCCTGCTCCCTTCCGGCATTCTGCGGAGAGGAAAGCTTTGTGTCATCGGCAACGGGGTTGTGATCGACCCGATCGCCCTTTGGGAAGAAATATCGGAATTAGCGGCGCACGGCGTAAAGATCAACTCGAAGAATCTGTTGATTAGCGAATGCGCCCATCTTGTTTTCCCGTTCCACAAGACGATCGATGAACAGCGGGAAATCTCGAAGGGCGCGCAGAAAATTGGGACAACCAAGCGAGGAATAGGACCGGCGTATGGCGATAAGATCGCACGGGTCGGAATTCGTTTGGGTGAGCTTTTGCATACTGAACCGTTTGCGGAAAAACTGCGGGCGCGGGTCAAAGAAGCGAACTTGATCCTGCGAGATTTTGGACAGAAGCCAATCAGATTTAAGACGCTGCTCAATCAGTACCTTGAAGTGGGTGAAAAGATCCGACCACTGATCACCAATACGGTTCTGACGATTCACAAGGCGATGGTGGCCGGGAAAGAAATTCTTTTTGAAGGCGCTCAAGGAACATTTCTCGATGTGGATCATGGGACCTACCCGTATGTCACCTCCTCGAATACGACGGCAGGAGGCGCTTGCACCGGGTCGGGCGTACCCCCAAACAGAATTGATCGGGTGGTGGGCGCAATGAAGGCCTACACAACTCGGGTCGGAGAGGGCCCGTTTCCCACTCAGGACGCCGTAATTGCCGATCTGATGCATTCGATGGGGCGCGAGTATGGAGCTGTGACTGGACGGGCTCGCAGGTGCGGATGGTTTGACTCTGTTGCGACCCGCTATGCTCAAATCTTGAATGGGATCGACGAGCTGGCCGTGACGAATCTGGACGGCCTGGATTCTCTTCCCCGGCTAAAAATCTGCGTGGCTTACAAGCTCGACGGGAAAAAGATTGAGGTGCCGCCCACCTGCGTCAGGCAACTGGCGAAGTGCGTTCCCGTCTATGTGGAAGTGGACGGTTGGCAGAAGCCTACCACCGAGGCACGGTCGTACGAGGAGTTGCCGCTGAACGCCAGAGAATATTTGCGAACGATTTGCGATCTGACCGGAGCAAAGCTAAAGCTGGTTGGCGTGGGCCAAAGTCGCGCCCAGACCATTCTGGTGTAGTGTTCTTTGCAGGACTCAGAGTTTAAGCATGTCCACGAGAGCGCTGAAACATATTGCAGTGATCATGGACGGCAACGGCCGTTGGGCCCGCCAACGCGGTTGGCCCCGAACCAGGGGGCACCTCGAAGGAGCGAATGCGGCCAAAGAATGCGTGGAAGCATGTCTCGAACTCGGCATCGAATACCTGACCCTGTACACGTTTTCGACCGAAAACTGGCGACGCCCGAAGGAAGAGATCGACACCCTGATGGGGCTTTTGCAGAAGTTTTTGAGAGATTACACGGACGATTTGCGAAAACGGAGCGTCAAGCTTGAGGCGATCGGTCGCCTGAACGAGATCCCGGCAGCCGTTCAGCGCCAGCTGCGTCAATCCATAGCAGCAACCTCAGATGGGAAGCGGCTTACGACGATCCTGGCCTTGAATTACAGCGGTCGAGCCGAGATCGTCGACGCTGTAAAACGGATTGTGGAAGAAGTGGTCGCCGGCCGACTGGAAATCGACCAAATTAACGCTGATATCTTTGCGGCACGTTTGTACACGCATCGATGGCCGGACCCCGATTTGTTCATTCGGACCTCGGGCGAAATGCGAATCTCGAATTTCTTGCTCTGGCAATTGAGTTACACGGAAATCTACGTAACGCAGAAACTGTGGCCCGACTTCCGCCGGGACGATCTTCGCGAGGCCGTGGAGGAGTTCGGGCGGCGAAACAGAAGATACGGAGGCGTGTAGAGCCTGGAGAAGCGCTGGCGATCCTCACAAAATCACAGAAGGATAGAGTCAGCAAAGGGGGGACGGGGGGACACCAGGCGAGGCGCCCACAGCGGCTTACGGACTCCTGGTCTCCGGCTTTTTAATCACCGCGTCTCGCGCTCAAGATTTTGTCGGATGACCGCCCTGAAAGCCCAGTCCGGAACCCTCTTCGTTTCCTTGCTACCTTCTGTTGAAGTTTTCTTGGTTTGCTTCTGTGAACCCCGGCTTGGCCGGAGCCTTGCCCAAGACCTCAAATATGCCAGAACCGCAAATTTTTCAGGTGAATGTCTTTTTTTGCGCATGCTTATTGGACCGGCGTCCAAAAGGGCTCTATGCTCGCTGCTCAAAATTGAGCATGTCGCTTGCGCATTGACGCAGGTGCGGAAATTATATGCTTTGACTCGTGACGCTGGAGACTATTTGGAACCGTTCCCGGTATCCCTACCGTACAGATATTGATGCAGACGATTTTGTTAGTTGATCCTGAAACCGATTTCCTCGAATGGGCACAAAATCAGCTCGAGACGCCGACCACTCGCGTTGTGACGTCGACTACGGCCGACGATGCCTACAAAATCTACATTGCGGAGAATCCGGATCTGCTGATTTCAGAGACGCATTTGATGCCCTTTAGCGGATTGGAGCTGCTGGCGAGGGTCCGGCAGCGGGATTCCAACGCGATCGTCATCCTGATGAGCGCCTTCGGAACGACCCAGTCCGTCATTGAGTCGATGAAACTGGGCGCTTTCGACTACCTCAGGAAGGAGTCTCTCCCATTCAATTTAAAACCGGTCGTCGATGCAGCCCTCACCGCGCAGGCGGAAATGCGCTCGGCAACCGCGTTCAAGCCACAATTGACCGTCGAGCAATATCAAGACAGCCTGGTCGGCCAGTCCCCTCCGATGCAGCAAGTCTTCAAGATGGTTGGAAGGGTCTCCCATAGCGACGCACCGGTGATGATCACCGGGGAAAGCGGTTCGGGCAAGGAGTTGGTCGCCAGGGCGATCCATCATTACAGCAATCGAAGCTTGCAACCTTTCATTGCGATCAATTGCGCAGCGATTCCCGAGAACCTCTTGGAAAGCGAACTTTTTGGACACGAAAAAGGAGCTTTCACTGGAGCATCTGCCCAGAGGATCGGGCGGTTCGAACAGAGCAACGGCGGGACGCTCTTCCTGGACGAAATTGGTGATATGCCGTTAGCTGTTCAAAGCAAAATTCTGCGGGTGCTGCAGGAGGGTGAGTTTTCCCGTGTGGGAGGCAACACGACCGTCAAAACAGACGTTCGAATTATCGCGGCCACTAACAAGACACTCGAGCAAGAGGTTGCCAAGAAGCAGTTTCGCGAAGATCTATTTTATCGCTTGAACGTGGTCAGGATTCATCTTCCGCCCCTCCGGCAGAGGCGAGAAGATGTGAACCTGCTGGCCGAATACTTCCTGAAAAAGATCGCAACGCAAAAGCATCTTCCTCAACTCAAGCTCTCAGAAGAGGCGGTGAAATTGATGGAGGAATATCCATGGCCGGGCAACGTGCGCGAATTGGAGAACACGATTCAGCGGGCCTGTGTGCTTGCCACGAGCGATGTTTTGCTCCCGAAAGATATTCCGCTGGGCGCGGCGACTCAACAATCGGATGGTGCCTCAGAAAATCTGGCGATCCCGGTCAACCATAATCCCGTGAGGCCCACCCTTGAGACGGCCGTCGAGATCCTGCTCGATGCGGCTTCCGCCGATCGGTCGCTCCAATTACTTCCTTGGTTAGAGCGGGAGTTCACACTCTTTGCGATGAAGCGCACAAAAGGAAACCAGGTTAAGGCGGCTAAACTCCTGGGAGTTACGCGCGCGACGTTGCGGAAACGAATCGAACGTTATGGCATCACGCGGGAATTGAATTTTCAGTAGAATATCCAGGGCGGCGATCGATGTCACCGACCTGGCCGAATCAGGACCGCTGATCGCCCAGACATTGTTCCTGGCCGTCTCCATTCTTACGCAGCAATGGCAGAACAGCTTGCAGAGATAGTTGATTCAATTCGTAATTTCGAGCCCATTAGGGCACTGCTGAGACGGGAAAGCCCTGTGACCCTCGACCATGTGTGCGAGGGCGCTCAAGCCTTTGTCGCTGCCTGTGTTGTCCGGCACAATGTTTCCAGATCCTGCTGGATTCTCTGCCCCGATGTCCGCCGCCAGGAAGAAATTTTTAATGGCCTTTTGAACTGGCAAATCGAGGCCCTGTTTTTCCCCGAAATCGAATTGCCGGCCATCAAGGAATCTGTTCCAGATCCGGAAATCGTCGCCGAGCGCCTGGAGGTTCTGCAAAGAGTTGCCGAGGGCAAACGTGTGGTAGTCGTTCTGACTGAATCCTCTCTGGAGGATGCGGTTCCGAGTGCTCAGGCGCTCCGAAAACAGACCTTCATCTTGCAGCGCAACGATCGACTCGACCGTGACGCGCTGTGCGAAGCGCTCTTGAAAAGCGGCTATGAAAAATCGTCCCAGGTAACGACTCGCGGGCAATTCGCTGTCCGCGGCGGCATTCTGGATATTTTCTCGTGGCATCACTCTCTACCTGTCAGAATCGAGCTTTTCGCCGACGAAATCGAATCCATCCGGGAGTTTGAGCTGGATGATCAGACCTCTATCCAAACATTGGATCGATGCGAATTGCTGGTGGGTGATCCCGAGCAACGAAACGTTGGTCTCCGCGACTATGTTCGCAAAGCGGATGTGTTGATCGGCATCGAGTCTGAGCTCGACGAAGCGGGAATCAGGATCACCTCTGGCGCAACCACCGCGGACGGAATTGAAGACTATCGGACCGCGTTCTTTGGAACTGGATTTCAAGATTTTGAAGCAGGCGATTTTCTGGTCGAAGAGAGCAAGCGCGAGATTGCACTGCGGCAGCTTCGAGCATGGATTGGAGACCATTGGAGGCTGTTCGCAGTCTGCCACAACGAAGGAGAAATCGAGCGACTGGGCGATGTGCTGCGCGACAATGAAGTGGACGTTGATGCGATGCGATTCGTGGTCGGCTCGCTTACGCGCGGGTTTGTTTTTCCGGAGGCGAGGCTCGCGATTCTCTGCGACGCCGAGATATTTGGTCGTTACCAGAGCCCCAGCGCCCAGCGCCTTGCGCTTCGAAGGTCTCGGCTCAGAGGCAGCCGCGCGCCGATCGATTTCTCGGAAATAGCGGATGGGGATCTGGTTGTGCATCTAGAGCACGGAATCGGCAAATATCGCGGCATCCAGACGGTGAAACAAATCGGGTCCGCGCAAGAAGTCGTCGTACTGGAATTCGAGAATGACTCCCGACTCTATGTGCCGTTCGAACAAGCCTTTCTAGTCTCTCGCTATGTCGGGATCGGAAAACGATCTCCCGCATTAAGCGCGCTGGGAGACAATCGGTGGAGCAGGGCGAAGAAGGCAGCACAGACCGCGGTCTTCGACTATGCCGCGAAGCTTCTCGAAATCCAGGCTGAACGCAATTCGCGCACTGGCTACGCGCACCCTGCGGACACCAAGTGGCAAAACGAGTTTGAGTCGTCGTTTCTGTACAAGGAGACAACTGATCAGCTACGCGCGATTCAAGAGACCAAGGCGGACATGGAGACCGACCGCCCGATGGATCGATTAATTTGCGGCGATGTTGGATTTGGGAAGACTGAGGTTGCGATCCGCGCCGCTTTTAAAGCGGTGATCAATGGGAAACAGGTTGTCATGCTGGTGCCGACGACCGTGTTAGCCCAGCAACACTACAACACTTTTCGCGAGCGGATGTCCGATTACCCGATCCGGGTGGGAATGTTGAGTCGTTTCCTGTCGCAACGAGAACAGCGAGAGACGGTTCAAGGACTGAAGGATGGGACCATTGATATCGTCATCGGCACCCATCGGTTGATCACCGGCGATGTAGAGTTCAAGGAGCTGGGGCTGGTGGTCATCGACGAGGAACAGCGATTCGGCGTGCGCCACAAGGAAAAGTTCAAGGAACAGTTCAAGTTGATCGATGTCTTGACCCTTTCCGCGACACCGATTCCGAGAACGCTCTACCTGTCTCTGGTGGGAGCAAAGGATATGTCCATCATTGAGACGCCGCCTCCAAATCGCCTGCCAGTCGAAACGGTCATTTGCGGATACGACGAGCGGATCATCCGCGACGCGATTCAGCGGGAACTGCACCGCAAAGGACAAGTCTACTTCCTCCATAACCGCGTGGAGTCAATCGATCGTGTGCGCGAGAAGGTTCGTTCGCTCTGCCCGGGAGCACGAGTCGACGTCGGCCATGGCCAGATGGATGAACAGGATCTGGAGGAGGTCATGGAGCGGTTCGTTGGCGGCGAGACAGATGTGTTAGTCTCAACGACCATTATTGAGAGTGGGTTGGATATCCCGAACGCGAATACCATCATCATTGACCGAGCAGACCGCTTTGGTCTGGCCGACTTATACCAATTGCGTGGAAGGGTCGGCCGAGCTCAGCATAAGGCCTACGCTTATCTTTTGCTTCCGCGAGACATGATGACGGTTGGGCCCGCTCGCAGACGAATCAACGCCATCAAACAGTACTCCGGGCTCGGTGCAGGATTTCGAATTGCGATGCGAGACCTGGAGATCCGTGGTGCGGGAAATATTCTCGGAACGGCACAAAGCGGGCACATCATTAATATTGGTTTTGATTTATATTGCCAGTTGTTGCAGCAGGCAGTGGAGGAATTGCAGGGAAAGCGTGCCCGAACCAGGACGGACGTTCCCGTGCGTCTGGATTTCATTTCAACGAATGAAGCCGAGTATATCAGTTCACCGACCCATCTCGAACCCGCGTTTATCCCGGCCGACTACATTTCGCAGCCACAGCGCCGGATCCAGGCGTACAAACGGCTTGCGGAGGCAAATTCGGAGGAGGCCCTCCAAAAGCTTGCCCGCGATTGGCGGGATCAGTTTGGCCCGCATCCCGTCGCGATTCGTAATCTCCTCACGTTGAATGAGATAAAACTTGCGGCGGCTCGGGCGAAAGTGAGTGCCATCGAAGTAAAAGATTGCAAGGTAATGCTCACAAGAGGAGGCGATTACCTTCTAATCGGCGATCGGTTTCCCCGCTTGACTTCCGGTGAAGGCGAAAATAGTCTTGTCGGCTTGCTAGTTCTCTTAAGTCGACTTTCCTGACAATACCCATGCCCTCGAAGCTGTTGTTCTATTTGTTGTTCGCCGTCAGTTCGTTCATTCCGCAAATCAGGGCCGCCGACCCTGAAGTGATCGACGGAGTTGCCGCTGTAGTTAACGGAGATGTCATTACTTTTTCGCAGGTGCAGGAGGTCTCCGGACCACGCGAAAAGACGTTGCGAGAGCAATTCACCGGCCAGGAATTGATCGATAAGATCAAGGAAGCGCGGCTTTCGGCGTTAAACGATTTGATCGATCGTCAGTTGATCGTCCAGGAATTCAAGAAGAAGGCGTACAGCATGCCGGAATACGTTGTGGACGATCAGATTCAGAACATCATCAAGGATGATTTTGCCGGCGACCGTCAGGCTTTCCTGCGGACGTTGAATGCTCAAGGATACACGCTGAACAAGTTTCGTGAGATGCAGAGGGATAAGGTCATCGTGGGCGCTATGCGCACGAACAACGTAAAAGGGAATTTCACTGCGACCCCCCAAGAGATCCAGGCTTATTACGACGCCAACAAGCCGGAATTTGTGACGCCGGAACAATTGAAGCTTCGCATGATCGTTCTCAATGCGGACCCGCTCGATGCGAATTCGGGCGATTCAACAAGAAAAATGGCCGAAGAGATTCGTGACAAAGTGAAGGGCGGCGCTGATTTCGCCACGATGGCTAAAACGTACTCGATGGATGGCACAGCCGAGTCCGGCGGTGACTGGGGGATGATCGACCGCAAGACTTTGAACCAGCAGTTGACGGACGTAGCGTTCGCTCTTTCGCCCGGTCAAACCAGCCAGGTGGTGCAAATCGGGGACTCGTTTTATATTCTTTATTGTGAGTCCAAAAAAGAATCTGGCACCATCCCGCTCCCCGAGGTTCGAGATGGGATTGAGAAAAAATTGGAGCAGGTCCAGAGGCAAAAGGCCACTCAGCGCTGGATCGATAGCCTTCGGGAAAAAGCCTACATCAAGATCTATTAGCAATAAGCGAAGCGCCCCGCTTCGCTCACTAAGAACCGGGCAAAGCAGGACGCTTTGCTTACGGGAACTTTGAGAGCAACTAAGATGCAAAAGTATCTCAAAGTCTTCGACATCGGTTTGCAGAACACTTTTGTTTATCGTTGGAATTTCTTTTTCCGATCGCTTTTTGGCTTGCTCCCGCTCCTCGGCACCGTCTTCATCTGGGGTGCTATTTTTGAGGCGAAGGGAGGAGGCATCAACAACTTCAATTACGCTTCAGTCGTTTACTATTTCCTCCTGGTCCTTGTCCTGGACAGCCTCATCACTCCGGGGGACGATGAGTGGCAGGTCGCTGCTGATATCCGCGATGGCCAGATGAATGCGTTCTTGATCAAGCCGGTCAATTATCTCGTGTATCGACTGGCTCTCTTTGTCAGTAACCGGCTGCTTTACACCGCGGTAACGCTTCCGGTCGTGGTGATCATCTTCGCTGTGTTCCACCGCTACCTGGTTTGGCCAACTTCGTGGGCGACCTGGTTGTTGACGATGATCAGTGTGCTGATGGCTGGGTCGATCCAGTTCCTGATCGCTTACTCAGTGGCTCTCTTTGCATTCTGGATGCTGGAAATATCGACCGTCGTGTTCATCATCTACTCATTCGAATATTTCTTGAGCGGCCACATGTTCCCGATCGGTTTTATGCCACCTTCCATTCAAGCGATTTTGAAGTTCTTGCCTTTTCCGTATGAGCTCTATTTTCCAATTGCGATCTTTATGAACCAAATCCACGGCCGCGAACTTTGGGAGGGTTTGCTGATCCAGTTTTGCTGGGTTCTGATCATGGCGTTCGGGGCGAACACGCTCTGGCAGCAAGGACTTAAACGTTATCAAGCGGTCGGTGGGTAGCGGGGGAAACTTATGGGTGTATCGGAGTATCGGCGGATCGGCGTTTGACCCGCCGATATCAATTTTGCGGAGTTCTCGGTCATTTCGGCAATGTTTGCTCGGGCGCCGACGCCGATACGTTTCCGCTGGCGCCTGTTTTGGTCCTGGGAGCGTTTCTCTTGCTCGGCGCATGTTCCAGCACGGATTCCGCGAAAAAAGATGATCCCGTTTTCTTTGGCCAGGCCGGAGGAGGGAATGGCGGCGGTGGCGCGGTGAGCGGGATGAGCCTGCGATGGTAAAATCTGAAATCAGAATTCAAGAGTCAGGAGTTGCAAAAGGCGGAACTCAGGAGTCAGGAGTTACAGGAGTTGCAGACGGAAGCAAGCGAATCACCGTCGCGCAGGGCTCGCTTAAAGCCTACACCAGCGCCGTCAAGTCCAGCCGCGAAATATTGAGAGATTCTGCAACTCCTGCAACTCCTGAATTCTGAATTCTGACTCCTGAATTCTGCCTTAAATCCACTTCTCGCGCATTCTTGCGGCGAGATCGGCGCGCGGGCAGCCAGCGGGCCCGCCCGTATTCTCTCGGGGCTCCACCGGCCATGATCGGCATTCGAAGAGATCGAGGAGGGCTTCCGGAATGAAGCGGCTCCGCGGCGCGAACATGTAGGCGTCGCCATATCGATGTTGCTGGTTGCGGAAAAACCGAAGAGGCTGGATCAAATGAAGGTGTAGTTTGGCACGCGTCATAGCGACACCCAGGACGCGCCGCTCTTCTTCGATCTGTTGCGGGCTGCCTGTCGCCATGTCGGAAGGGATGCAACCATCCGCGACGTTCAGGATGAATACCACGTCCCACTCTTGCCCTTTGGCGGAATGGATGGTCGACAAAATGAGATACTCTTCGTCAAGCAGCGGGGAGCCGGCTTCGGTTCCGCTGGCCTCCGGGGGATCGAGCGTTAGCTCCGTGAGAAAGCGCTCGCGCGTTGCATACCCGGCGGAGATCTGTTCCAGCTTTTCCAAATCGCCGACCCGGGCCGTCGTGTGATCGTAAATCCTTTCAAGGTGCGGCTGATACCACTCACGGACAAGGCCAACCTGTCCGATCCATGGAGTTCCCAAGTCGCGGAGTCGGGTCATCGTGTCGCAAAATTCACCCCAAAGCGGAGCCGCTGCCGACGGGACGCTCGCGTCGGTTAGGGCTTTAAATAGGAACTGTGATTCGGAGAGTCGGGCCAGCAAACTCCGCGCGATTTTCGGTCCTATTCCAGACAATAGCTGCAGCACTCGGAACCCGGCCACGGCATCTCTCGGATTCTCCGCCCAGCGAAGTACGCACAAGAGGTCTTTCACATGTGCAGCCTCGAGGAACTTCAGACCGCCGTATTTTACGAACGGAATGTTGCGCCGGATAAGTTCGATCTCGAGCGCCGCGCTGTGGTGGGCGGCACGGAACAGAACCGCCTGGCGCCGAAGGTCGATGCCGGCTTCACGATGCTCCAGGATACGTTCGACCGTATAGAGAACCTGCGCCGCCTCATCGGCAGCTAGGACGAATTGAGGCTTGTCTCCGGAGAGCTTCGTCGAGAAAAGACGCTTAGAGTACCCTTCCGACGCCAGCGCGAGCACTGCATTGCTTGCATCGAGTATTGGCTGTGTGGAACGGTAGTTTTGCTCCAGGGTCACGACCGTCGCCACCGGCGAAAATTGCCGGGGAAAGTCCAGAATATTGCGCACCGTCGCGGCGCGAAATGAATAGATAGATTGCGCGTCGTCTCCAACGACGGTCAGACCACAGCCGTCCGGCTTCATGCGCAGGAGGATCGTCGCCTGAAGTGCGTTAGTGTCCTGATATTCGTCGACGAGGATGTGGTCGAAGCGTGCCCCGACCTCCGCTGCAAGAGCGGGTTCCTCCATTGCGTGGTACCAGTAGAGGAGGAGATCGTCGTAGTCGAGCACATTATTACGTTGCTTCGCAATGACGTATTCGCGGAACAGTTCGTTGAGTTCATTGGTCCAATCGGCGCACCACGGGAAAGTATCATTGAGTGTAACCGGCAAGTCGCAGCAGGCATTGACCGCATGGGAATAAATCGCCAGGCAGGTATCCTTCTTCGGGAACCGAGCCGATTTCCTGGCGAGACCCAGATCGTTCCGGAGCAGGTCCATCAAGCCAGCTGAATCGGACCGATCCAGAACAGTGAAGGCGGAATCCAGCCCGATCGTATGGGCATATAAGCGCAGCAACCGATTCGCGATGCCGTGAAAGGTCCCGGACCAGTTTATTTCTTCTGTGGGTGCGCTCCTCCGAATCTTTTGTGTTGTGCGGCGTGCCTCGGCGAGGATCCTCCTGGAGCGGCGTGTCATCTCGGATGCCGCGCGTCGGGTGAAAGTCAACAGCAGGATGCGACGCGGGTCCGTGCCGTGCAGGACGAGGTGTGCGGCCCGGTGGGCGAGCGTGTTCGTCTTACCGGTCCCGGCACCCGCGACAATAAGAAGCGGGGGACACGACCGGCCGTCGCCGGTGCCGTGTTCGACTGCGGCCCGTTGGCTTTCGTTCAACCCCATAAATTAGCCACCAGCCGCACGTAGAAGCGCTCTTGTAGCGGGGTAGGATAACATCGGAAACGAGGTTTAAAGCTCACTGAGAATTCGGCGGCATTTGCCAGGAGAATGTTCAAAAGAACACTTAAGCACAAGCTTAATATTCAACGATGCTCCTTTTGGACTTCAGGGCTCCGCGCTTACTTTGCTAAGCGTTCACCGACCACCCGCTTCAAACAGGTGGACGATTACATCTCAGCTGTACTGGTATGAGACGCCACAATCTTCCAGCCGTCGTCGAGCTTTTGTATATTCATGGTGGTATTTCCCACCACCTTTTGCTTGGAGCTGGGGAATGAGATCGACCACCAGGTGAGGGCAAGGGCGAGGTCCGGCTTCAGCAGCTTCACCTGGATGCGTTGGGGATCGATAAAACCCATCGAATGGCGGTCCGGGTAGCCATTGATGTAGGAATCGTGGAGTTGCTGCCAGCCGTTAAACTGCTCGGAATCGATGACGACCAAGAGCTCCGGCGACTTCCAATAGACCTCCAGATGACCTTCAATATCGTGAGCGTTCCAGCGGTCGAGCATTTTGAGCAGAACCTCATAAACCTGTTGGGCATCAGACTTCGATATGCTGGCGTTCGCGCGGAGCGAATCGAACTGCCAGGCGGTCTGTTCCTGCGCCGCGGCAGGCAAACCGAACGAGAGAGCCGCTATGGTCCAAATGGTAGATTGCATCTTCCGCAATTAATACCATATTTACCATAAATACAATATATATCGTGTCCACAACGTGTAAAGCTCAATCCGGTAATTGGTCGAGTTCGGAGTTTTTTGCGTCGATCGTTCACACACGACTTGCGCTCTTTCCCCCATGAAACCTTGCGTTCGGGCGATCTTCATCCCCACCGTTATCTCCCCAAAAGTTCTGCCTGAGCGGCGAAGGATTGCTGGAGCATGACGCCGGAGACCGTTTCGAAGTTGAAAGCGCCGGCACAAACCCGGGACATGTAAGACCGGAAGCCATTGCGGTTATGAAAGAGATTGGCATCGATATTTCCAATCACAGTTCGAACCACGTGAGCTTTTTTGAACACCAAACCTTCGATTACGTGCTCACACTCTGTGACAATGCAAAGGAAGGCTGTCTTGGGTTTCCCAGTTATGTAATACGCATTCACTATGCGTTTCCAGACCCGGCGGCTCATCAGGGAACCGAAGAAGAGCGCCTGGCTCTCTTTCGACGAGTTTGGCATGAAATTCGGGACTATCTGAAAACCTTCGCCCTGAAAGTTACGCCCAGGAAGTAGCCCACGGAGAAACTAATTGGGAACTGCAGGGGAACGTGAAACTGATCGGCGTTCACGGCTTAGGCAGGTCCCTGCCGCAGAAGCTGTGAGTTGCCGCGGTTCTTTCGATGGATCCAGATGCTCTCCAGAACGCCAAGCGCGAACAAGACCAGCACCAGAAACGAACCGCCATAGCTGATCATCGGCAACGGGACGCCGGTGATCGGAGTAATCGAAATCGTCATCCCGATGTTCATGTAAACGTGTGTGAAAATAAGCGTAATAATCCCGACGGCTGCCAGCCTTCCCAAGTCATCCGTTGCCGATGCCGCGATTAATAGGCCCGTTAAAAGAAGGGCGCCAAAAGCCGAAACCAAGGTGATGGTCCCGACAAAACCGAGCTGTTCTCCGATAGCGGCAAAGATAAAATCCGTGTGAACGATTGTCGACGGCAGGAATCCCAGCTGCACCTGCGTGTTCGGCGCGGTGAATCCTTTGCCGTAAAAGCCTCCCGACCCAATTGCGATCAATGATTGATTGATCGTCCAACCTGCGCCCTGCGGGTCATAGTCCGGGTTGAGAAACGTTGTCAGACGCTCGCGTTGATAAGCTTTCAGCCCGAAATTTGCAACAACCGGAACAACGGCGATCGCCACGATGATCATAACCAGCAAGTACCGTTTCGGAACTCGGCCGACGTAAAGAAGTGCCAGGACCGCAGGAATCCAAACAAGGCACTCGCCAAGGTCGGGCTGAATCAGAATGAGGATCCAGGGCGGCGCGATGATCGCGCCGCAGCTCAAGATTCGCCCGATCGTCGGCCACAATCCAACCCAGTTCTCGGTATTGGCGAGCAACCAGGAGATGAGGAGCAACGTGGAAATAACGGCAAGCTGGGCCGGCTGAAAGCTGATGGGGCCAATTTCCAGCCAGCTGCGCGCGCCGAAGGTTGTTCTTCCGATGAAGTGCGTGAGCGCAAGAAAACCCAACCCGCCGAGATACATGATCAGCGGGAAGGATACATGATTCAGCCAGGCGCGGTAATCCACCAAAGCGGCTACGAAGAACACGACGATTCCAATTGCCAGCCACACGATCTGCCGTCGCCACATTTCGGTCAGATAGACCTCTTCTCGCATGTACGTCGCGCTGTAAATGGCCATCACTCCGAAAATGGACAAACAAACCGCGATGACTAACAGCAGCCAGTTCATGGCGATTAATTTTCGCAGGAGCAAATTCATAGGCGTGAGACCTTTTTAATCGAGAGAGGGAACGCTGGCGAGCAAGTTTCGGGTGTATGGGTGCTTAGGTTCGCGGTAGATCATCTCAGCGGCGGCAGCTTCCACGACCTCTCCATGACACAGGACAACGACTTCATCGCTGATATGCTCGACGACGGCGAGGTCGTGCGCAATGAACAAATAAGTGATCCCCAGCTCCTCTTGCAGATCAGCGAGCAAGTTGACAATCTGCGCTTGCACGCTGACATCCAGCGCGCTGACAGGTTCGTCGCAAATGATGAGCGAGGGTTCCGCCGCGAGGGCGCGCGCGATCCCAATCCGTTGTCGCTGGCCGCCGCTGAATTCGTGCGGATACCGCCGCAGAAGCTCCGGTTTCAATCCAACCCTATGCAGGAGGCTGGCAGCTTTGTCCTCCCGCTGAGAGGCATTGAGTGCAGGGAAGTGCACTCTCAGAGGTTCGGTGACGATGCTTAGAATGTTCCATCGGGGATTGAGCGATCCGAACGGATCCTGAAAGATCATCTGCATCTGCCGGCGTAACGGCCGAAACGTTCTTTCTCGAAGGTTGGTGATTTCAGCTCCGCGAAACAGGATGCTTCCGCTGGTGGCCGGTATGAGCTTCAAGATCGCCATCCCGATGGTTGTTTTGCCGCTGCCGCTTTCGCCTACCAAACCGACGGTCTTGCCGAGCGGGATATCAAAGGAAACATTGGTGACAGCCTTGATTGCACTGATGGTCCGGCTCAAGAAAGAGGACCGCCGTGAAAACCAAACAGTCAGATTTCGGACCTCTAAGATATTCACACGGAATGCGTAAAATAGGCCGTTAGTGGGCTCGTAGGAACGGCTTCCGTGCCGGGATGAGGTAGCCCTATCTCGTACGCGTCGCGTCCGGCCTCCACCGCCTTACGGAACGCCGACGCCATCCGCGCCGGGTCGACCGCGATCGCGATCGCGGTGTTCACCAAGACTGCGTCTGCCCCAAGTTCCATCGCCTCTGCCGCGTGGCTTGGTGCTCCGATCCCCGCGTCCACGACTACGGGAACTGTTGCCTGGTCAATGATGATCCGGATTTGGTCCCTGGTCTGGATCCCCCGGTTACTTCCAATCGGCGAACCCAGCGGCATGACAGTCGCCGTGCCGACTTCCTGTAATCTTTTGGCCAGGACCGGATCGGCGTTGATATAAGGCATCACGACGAAGCCCTCTCGAACCAGTTGCTCTGCGGCTTTCAGCGTTTCGATGGGATCAGGGAGCAGGTAGTGCGGGTCTGGATGAATTTCGAGTTTCACCCACTTTGGAAGACCGGCGGAGGCGGCGAGTCGGGCCAGGCGCACCGCTTCTTCGGCAGTCATTGCGCCACTTGTATTGGGCAGCAGCAGATATCGACTCGGAGTCGATGTAATCCAGGATGTCCGCAAAGGGATCGTGGCCTCCGGTAAGGTTCGCTCGACGCAACGCCACTGTGACGATCTGGGTACCACTTGCTTCCAAAGCATCTCGCATCAGGGAGTTGTTCGCAAATTTGCCGGTACCGACGAGAAGCCTGGATTCGAAGCTACGGTCCGCGATTACTAATTTCGAAAGTGTGCTATGCATGGAATGGAACCTCAGGACAATTACTGACTCCGTCCTTGAACAGCAAGTAATCGCTTCCTAGATTCTGAAATGCGCCCATCCGGTAGCGAAATTCCAAATCTGACTGGTCAGCTATTGGTGGCGCATCCGAACTTACGCGATCCGAATTTTCGGAAGACTGTGTTGTTTCTTTCCGCTCATGACGCTGAGCACGGAGCTCACGGTCTCGTCCTGAACCGTCCGACCAACAAGAGCCTGACCGACTTTCTCCCGGATCACGAACTCGATGCCCTCGGTGGAGTACCCGTGTATCTCGGCGGACCGGTCGGAGCGCATGAGTTGACGATCGTTTCCTTTGATTGGGTCGGCGGCGAAGCGAAAATCACCTTTCATTCGCAGCTTTCTTTGGATCAAGTGCAAACTCTGGCTGGCAGCGGCTCGAAATTGATCCGGGCGTTTGTCGGATATGCGGGTTGGGCAGGGGGGCAACTGGAATCCGAGCTTCGGCAGAGTGCCTGGATCGTTCATCCAGCAACCGAGTCGATCCTGGGTGACGCATCGAATCATGCGACCTGGCTCGAGCTTATGAAAAATCTTGGACCAGCCTATCACCTGCTTGCGATAGCTCCGGATGATCCCTCGCTGAATTAGTGCAGTATTATGAAGATTGGAGTTCCCAAGGAGATCAAAGAGCAGGAAAGCAGGGTCGCCGCTCTTCCATCGGTGGTCTACCAACTCACCAAGCTGGGGCATCAGGTTTACGTCGAGCGGGAGGCGGGAGTGGGAGCAGGCTACCCGGACAAAGAGTACGAAGATGCCGGCGCAATCATGTCGAGCGATCATGCGGAGATCTTTCTGCAAGGAGATCTGATCGTGAAGGTAAAGGAACCGTTGCCTCCCGAGTATCCGCTTTTGCGAGAAGGCCAGATTCTGTTTACCTATCTTCATCTGGCCGCCACCAGGTCTTTAACCGAAGAGTTATTGAAAACGGGCGTGACGGCGATTGCATACGAGACAGTGGAAATCAATCGCCGTCTGCCTTTGCTGGAACCGATGAGCGAGATTGCCGGGCGTATGTCGATCATCGTTGGAGGCTATTTTCTTGCGAAACATAGCGGCGGAACTGGGGTTCTTCTCGGCGGGGTGCCGGGTATTCTGCCAGGGAATGTCCTGGTGATCGGAGGAGGATCTTCCGGAGTCAACGCGGCGCGGATGGCTACCGGGATCGGAGCGAACGTCACGATCCTGGAGGTCGATTTTGATCGGATGAGGTTCCTCGATATCACGATGCACACCGCACACACGCTCTATTCAAACGAAGCGGCTTTACTGGAAATGTTGCCCCGCACCGATCTGCTGATTGGCGCGGTACTCGTCCCCGGAGCCAGGGCACCAAGGCTGATCACCAGAGCGATGCTGAGATCGATGAAGCCGGGCAGCGTGCTCGTTGATATCGCAATCGATCAGGGAGGCTGTTGCGAAACCTCCCGCCCAACCACCCACCACGATCCTGTGTACGTGGAGGAGGGAATCTTACACTATTGTGTGGCGAATATGCCAGGCGCCTACGCTCGAACAGCCACTCAAGCCCTGACGAATGTCACGGCCCGTTTCCTGGAATATCTGGCGGAGGGGGGCGTAAAAGGCGCCATCGCCAAGGAACCGGGTCTCGCAAGCGGCATCAACGTGATGGGAGGATACATTCGGAACAAAGCCGTCGCCCAAGCGCACCAATTGCCCTTTAGGGAACTTTGACAGAAAATTCAGAATTCTGACTCGTGAATTCTTCTCCTACAGCCTAACGACCTTTGCGCTCCGGATATTGGGGTTGGTCAGGATCGATTCGATAATTGTTTCGTCGGGCACGGAGTCCAGGTTCAAGACGGTAAGAACTTCGCCGCCGCGATGGTCTCTGCTCAGCGACATGTTTGCAATGTTCACCGAATGCGCTCCAAGAACGGTTCCGATCTGGCCGACAATTCCAGGGACATCGTGATTCTCCAATAGAAGGAGAACTCCGACCGATCGCGCCTCGACATGGCGACCGTTGATCCGGACAATTCTGGGTGATGCCCCGATAAAGGTCCCCGCCACCGAGACAGTTTCTCCGTGGCCTACCGCCTGAAGATCGACCAGATCGGTGAACTCACCGGCAGCGCTGTCTTTGGTCTCAACCGTTTTCAGCCCCAGCGTTTTGGCGAGTGATGTGGCGTTAACCGGATTGACTTCTCCGCCTCCGGCCTCCTCCAAAAATCCTTTCAAAATGTACCGGGAAATCGGGCTTGTTTCGAATTCGTTGACCCGCCCGCTGTAATTGATCGAAAGCATTTCACAGCGTTTCGGCGCAACCTGGCGCAAAAATCGTCCGAGCTTTTCTCCGAACGCGAGGTAAGGAGCAATAACGGCAAGCGTCTTTGCGTCAATATTTGGAACGTTCACTGCGTTTCGAATTACTCCTTCCAGGAGAATCGAGCGAATCGCCTCGGCTATCTCGATACCCACACTCTCTTGCGCCTCTGCGGTCGAAGCTCCCAGATGCGGCGTGAAAACGACGTTCGAGAGTGTCCGCAAAGGAAAATCCGCCGGCGGCGGTTCCGTCTCGTAAACATCCAGCGCGGCGCCCGCGACCTGTCCTGATTGAAGAGCTTCAAATAGAGCCTCTTCATCGATAAGGCCGCCGCGAGCACAATTCACAATCCGCGCGCCTCTCTTCATCTTCGCGATGCGATCCGCGTTGATTAAGTGCTTGGTCTCCGCCGTCAACGGCATGTGCATTGTCACGAAATCGGACTGAGCAAGCACTTGATCGAGATCCTCAAAAAGCTCGACTTGCAGCGATCGCGCGCGGCTCGGAGACAAGTAGGGATCGTAGGCTATCGCGCGCATCCCGAAGGCGATGACTCGCCGGGCGACTTCCGTTCCGATCCGGCCCATCCCGAAGATCCCGATCGTTTTGCCGTGAAGTTCGACGCCCTCAAAGGTCTTTCGATCCCATTTGCCGGCCAACATGCTCGCGTGCGCCTGCGGAATATTTCGAGCGATGGAAACCAGAAGCGAAAAGGCGTGCTCGGCGGTGGAAACCGTGTTGCCTCCCGGCGTATTCATGACAATGACCCCACGGCGGGTGGCGGCGTCCACGTCCACATTGTCAACTCCAACTCCGGCCCGTCCGACCGCTTTCAGCAGCTTCGCTGCCTCGATCACTTTAGCCGTAATCTTTGTCTGGGACCGAACGACGATCGCGAAATATTCTGCTGCGATGGCGAGGAGCTCGTTTTCTTTCAGCCCCGTCTTCACGTCGACGAGAAGCTGCCCCCCACTTTCCAGCAACTCGACTCCTTTCGGCGAGATCGAATCTGCAACCAGGACTCTGGGCTTATCCATGATTCAATTTCGTCAACAAATCCTTAACCAACACAAAAACTGGCAGAGACGCGAAGCTTGAGATCAAAGAAGAAAACGCCGCTTCCTGGGTCGATTGCAAGGCGGAATCCAGGTGCGCGTTGCTGAGCGCGCCGGAACGTATCTCTGATTCGTCGGTTGCCAAAACTTCCGCGGCGTATCGGGCAAGCGCCATCAGCGGCCAATTGTTCCGGTACATGTCGTATTTCAGATAGAAGACCCGCGGAAAACCGGTCCCGGTAATCAAGGTTTCGCTCCAGGAGCCATCCGGATTTTGAGATGCAACAAGATAGTGTACGCCGAGTTCCACGCTTGAGCGATTGACCTTCGGAAAGGCGGAGAGGCCGAGCAAAGCCCAAGCGCTTTGCGACGGTGTGCTGGCACCCTTGCCCCGCAAGCTCGAGTCATCGTAGGACGCTACGGTTTCGCCCCAGCCGCCATCTTCATTCTGGCAGGCTTCCAACCAATCCCTGCCGCGTTGGATCCACGGTTCATTCATATCCAGCCCTACTGCCCGCAGTCCCCGCAGCACCTGTGAGGTGCCGTAAATGTAGTTCACTCCCCAGCGACCGTACCAAGCACCGTCGGGCTCCTGCATCTCGCGCAAAAATGCTGTAGCCCGATCGATCGCCGGATGGTTCGGACGAAACCCGATATCACCGAGGATCTCGAGCACGCGTGCCGTGACGTCGCAGCAGCTCGGGTCCAGAATCGCATTGTGGTCCGCGAACGGGACATTCTCGAGAAGTGGGTTCTGCACATCCTTGTCGAACGCGGCCCAACCGCCGTCTCTGTTCTGAAAGCTCAACAGCCACCGAACCACTCGGTCGTACAGAGGAGCGTCATCCCGGTAGCCTGCCGTGTGCAGAGCCAGCAACACCATGGCCGTGTCATCCACATCCGGGCAGAAAGGATTGTTGAACTCGAAACACCAACCTGTCGGGTCCGGTTTCGGATTATTCACGGCCCAGTCTCCGGCGATTCGTACCTCTTGGGACAAAAGCCATGCCACCGCTTTGCGGCAGGCAAGGTGACGCTCACCGATCCCGGAACGTGCGAGAGAGACCAGAGTGATCGCCGTATCCCATACCGGAGAAAAACAGGGCTGGATTCTGAAACCTTGTTCGTCGTCCACGAAAAGCTCACGGAAATCGCTGTCGGCCTTCTGGTAGATGGGATGACTTGGCTGATATCCTATGCATCGCAGGGCGATCATCGAGTTCAGCATCGCCGGAAAGATCGCAGCTAATCCGCTGCATCCGTCTCCAATCCGTTCCAGCATCCACCGTTCGGCGACGTTGAGCGCCGTTTTGCGCAGCGGAAGGATTCCGTTCCGCTCGATGATTTTCAGACACCGGTCGATGAGAATGAAGAACTGCTTGAGTCCCGCCGCTTTCGGGTGCGGTACTTTCGTCGGATCGAGATATAACTCGGAAATTCCGCGTTCAGGAGGTAGCACTCGCGTCGGCTTGTAATGGTTGATGATCGCCAAAGGTACGACCATCGCCCGTGTCCAGGAAGAAACCGCGTAGAGGTTAACCGGCAGCCATCTGGGGAGGAGTAGAAATTCGACCGGTATCGTCGGTACAGCGTCCCACGGGATTTGACCGAGTAACGCGAGGTAAAGTCTGGCGTAGGTATTGGTTTTTTCAATGCCGCCGAGTTCGCGTATCTTTTCCCGCGCCAGCGCCAGGATCGGATCCTCCTTGGAGAATCCGGCGAGCGTCAACGCCAGGTAGGCTTTGACCGACGCATTCACCTCCGAGGGTCCCTCGGGATAAATGTTCCATCCGCCGTCCGGCAACCGTCTGGACAGAATATGATCGATGCACTTCTGTTGGAGATCGAAATCGATCTCTCCCAACCAGTGCATGAACGTCACGTAGTCGGAACAGAGCGTGGAGTCGACGATCAACTCGCCGATCCAATACCCCTCTGGATGCTGAAGACTGATTAAATGCTGCTGCGCCCTGGAAATGGCCTGTTTTAGGAGCGAATCTGCTCCTTCATCGTCATTCACCATGTTCTCCCGTTGAACAATTTATTTTAGCCGCGCGCAACAACCGCCTCCTGCTTCGGCTTGGCTGCGGCAGCCGAGATCCCATTGAACACGATCTTGGGATCCGGATGATTCTTTGGCCTGGGCCGCGGGCCAAAGTTAAACCAAATGTTCTTCCAGGTATCGCCGGGTTTACCCTGCAAACCAATCGTTGCAGAAGGTTCATAACCGCATTGGACCATGCAATTTTCGCATCGAGGGTCTCTGGCAACGCCGTCGACGACTCCATACTTGCTCCAATCGACTTTCTCCTGCAGTTCCTTGAAAGTGCCGTAGTGGCCATCGGTCATGAAGTAACAGGGAGCTTTCCAGCCCTTGATGTTCCGCGTCGGAATCGCCCAGGCAGAACAAGTCAGATCTCTGAGCCCAGCCACGAATTCCAAATAAACCGGCGTTCCAAAAAGGGGGTATTTCTTACCCCAGATTGTCGCTCGTGAGAACTTTTCGATGGTTGCTCGCCGCGTCAGGAAGAAAGTCGCCGGATCCAATCCGAGGCGTTTGGCCATATCCTTTTTGGCGGCATCGTAGTCGTAACCGGGCGAGATTGTGTGACCGTCTATTCCCAACGTTGCCAGGTAATCGAACAGATGCTCAATTTCCGCCACATCGGTTTCCCGGTAAACGGTTGTATTTGTCGCAACCTGGAACCCAAGAATCTTAGCCATGCGCATCGCAAGAACGCATTCCCGGAACACGCCTTCCCGTTCAACAATGATGTCGTGGGTCTTCTCCAAACCATCCAGATGCACATTCCAATACATCCATCCATTCGGGGAGATTACCGGCTTGGAGGGGTCTTTCGGGCCTTTTTTGATTTGCTCTATCTCGCTGGGGGTAAGCAGCTTCTCAGCCCCAAGGCGATCCAATTGCGGCAAAACTGTCTCCGGTTGCCGGGCAAACGAAACTGCGAGATAATCCCGCATTTTCTTCCGCATCCACATGCCGTTCGTGCAGACGTAAACGATCCGGCGCTGGCTTAAGAGGCCGTTGACCAATGCCTCAATTTCGGGGTAAATCAAGGGTTCGCCGCCGCAGATGGAGACCATGGGCGCATTGCATTCGATCGCTGCCGCAAGACAATCCTCGAGCGGCATGACATCCTTCATCGAGGTCGAATACTCTCGAATTCTTCCACAGCCGGTGCATGTCAGATTGCAGGTATG
Source organism: uncultured Verrucomicrobiae bacterium (assembly GCA_963846195.1). Classification (GTDB taxonomy): domain Bacteria; phylum Verrucomicrobiota; class Verrucomicrobiia; order Chthoniobacterales; family JAFAMB01; genus JAFAMB01. Next base: position 20,405 of record CAWJVG010000007.1, on the reverse strand, counting down.
CAACGGTTCAAGCTGCAGGACCGTGGCAAACCTCTTTGTCCCTTGCAGCTTATGCCGCAAAAGATGACCGGCTATTTTCATCGTCAGTGCCAAAGGAAAGCGCATATTTTAAAATCCGAATGAGCGTCGCAAGCTATCCGCACTGCGGTATGATTCAAGAACAACGTTAAAGGTCAACGGCATTAGACAGACGTCTCCCTCTGACGAAAAATTCAACATGGCCGTCAAACGTTGACGGCATGCGGGCACACCTTGGGCGTGAATGGACTCCCTGGACATATTTCAAATGTGGTTAAGCGGTTACCGTGGGATGGCAGCAACCTGGTTAAGGCTATAATTCATCAAACAACTACGATCGTTGCAAGTCTCGTAACGATCCACTCGGTTAATCCGTCTTTAGGATTTTCGCAAGATCGAAACGGATTTTTTCACTTCATCTGGATGCCAGAAGCGATCGGGTAGCAGGATTCTTAATCCACATTGTTTTAGTAGACTTTCTACGTTTCGCTGGTATTTTTCAGCGTATTTCGTCCGCCCGCCTGCGACAAAGGAATTGCCCATGAACAGATTGTTGTCCGTTTCAGCCGACGACCGGATTTCCCCCAATTTAGTCGGCGCTGATTCTGAAGAGGAAATCTGGATTCCGCTCGATCTTCTCGCCGTAGAGCCAGCGGGTCTGGCGAAATGGCGCAGTCTCGCCGTCGAGGGACGCGCGGTGCCGAGCTATGTCTTTATCGGTCCGAGAGGCAGCGCCGTTCCAATTCGCCTCGCCCTACTCGCCGGTATTGAATCCGCGGATCTGGTCAGCACAAATGCGATCGTTAAGCTGTTGGTGGAGCTCAACCTGGCTCCGCTCTTGGCGCAGGACTTCGCTTTATTCGGCTATCCAGTTGCCAACCCTCGGCGGCCTTCGCACCGCGCTCCGGACTTCACAATCGATTTTTGGAAATGTAAATCTGACCCGGTGATTCGGTATTTTGAGCAGGAACTTACGGAAAATCAATTGGACGGGATTATAGCAATCAAAGCGAATGAACCGATCGCTGGTTTCCAGATTCAGGTCTCAAACCGCCTGATCGCTACCGAGGTGCTCTGGCCGGCCTTGGAGTTGGTCGAACGGCTTGTCCCTTTGGCCAGCGACCCGATCCAGATTTTCCCGCGGCTGCAAAACAATTGTCACTCGCTATTCAGCCTTGGACACGCGCGGCCCGGCCCTTTCACGCTCATGATTTGCACCCCTGAGCATATGCCGTTCGAGAACCAGATCTCCGCGATTGTCTTCAGCATTAAGCAGATCTTGCACCATTATCGAGTGCTCGTGAGCCGCGCAGACTCGCTCTAAAAAAACAGAACCATCCGGGTTTTGCCTCTTGAAGCCGGGCCAAGCGGGACGCTGCCTACGTCGCTGAGGGCGGATCCCAGCCCGCGTCAGGCTGTCGGGTGCGTCGCCGTTCCGTCTCAAAGATCTTTTCCAGGCTGTGAATCCGTTCTCTGGCTTTTGCAATCATTTGCGACTCATCTTCGGAGTACCGGGCGAGCTCCCTTACCGTCTGTTCGTCGTAAGTCCGAAACGCCTTGGCAGCGCGTTGAGCTTCGTAAGCCCGGAAACCGAGCATTCGTAGCGCCGCCACGCTCAGGTCCAATGAGCTACCCAGAGTCTCTCGGTAAATGTGCTCAACGCCGTGACGCATCAGGCGGTACGCGTGATCCCGTCCGGCCGCTCTGGCGAGAATTTGCAATTTGGGAAAGTGCTTTTGCACGATATCCACGATGATCAGTGATTTCTCTTCGTCATCGATCGCGATAATCATCAGCTTTGCGTTGGCTGCGCCCGCAGCCAGGAGCAGTTCCAGCCGCGACGCGTCGCCGTAGAAAACTTTGACTCCCAATTTTCGTACCAGCTCAACTTGCTCGGCATCGAGGTCGAGCACCGTCGTCTTGATCCCCTGTAAATTCAAAACACGCCCGACGATATGCCCAAAACGGCCAAAGCCTGCTAGAATCACCGGGTTCTCTTTTTCATCGATCTCGTCCGGCTCCCGGTCAGCTAACTGGCTTGAGAACAACGGTTGAACGAGACGTTCGTTGATCGTGAAGAGGAAAGGGGACATGACCATCGAGAGAGCCACTGTCGCGACGAGCAGGTTCCCAATGCGCTGGTCGATCACTTGATTTTGTACCGCGAAGGAGGTCAGCACGAAGGCAAACTCTCCTCCCTGAGCCAAAGCGAAGGCGAAGGTGAAATTCTGGCTTTTTTCCAGGTTGGTGACTCTACCAATGAAGAGGAGGACAAGAAACTTCACGACCAGCAAGCTCAGGACCAGGCCGAAGATCACCAGTGGCTGTTCCTTCACCAGCGGCAGATCGATACTGGCCCCGACAGAGATAAAGAAGAGCCCGAGCAAAAGGCCTTTGAACGGCTCGATATCTGACTCAAGTTCGTGCCTGTACTCGCTCTCGGCGAGAACCACGCCGGCCAGAAACGTGCCCAGCGCAGGCGATAAACCGACTTTCTGCATGGCCAACGCAATTCCCACGACGAGGAGCAAGGCCGCAGCCGTAAAGATTTCCTGAAGGCGGATGCTCGCGAGATACCGGAAAACTGGCCGGATCAGGAACCGGCCCCCGCCAACGATTGCCGCAACAACCCCGACCACCAGCAGAGCGCGCTGCCATGGCGGGACGTCGCCGCCATTTGCCAGGGACTGCGAAGAAGAACCCTCCGAAACGGCAAGTAACGGCAGAATCGCCAGGATGGGAATGACGGCAAGATCCTGGAACAGCAGGACCGAGAAGGAGGTCTGGCCGCCTTTGCTGTTTAGCAAGCCTTTCTCGCTCAATGTCTGGAGCGCAATCGCGGTTGAAGAGGCCGAAAAGATCATCCCAATCGCCACAGCAACTTGCATTCGGAGCCCAACCGCCGATGCGATTCCCGCCACGACGAGCGTGGTAAGAATGACTTGAGCGCCCCCCGTTCCCACGATCGGCCCCCGCAGGCGCCAGAGCAGGTTTGGGCGAAGCTCAAGGCCAACCAGGAACAGCATCATGACCACCCCGAATTCGGCTACATGCATCACGCCGCCTTCGCTGTGACCCACCATGCCTAGCAGATGCGGCCCGATGATGACTCCGGCAAGGAGATAGCCAAGAACCGACCCCAATCCGAGTTGCTTGGCGATCGGCACGGTCGCGACCGCTGCCAGCAGATAAATAAAAGCTTGAAAAAGCAATCCTTCGGTTTCCATAAAATCTTAGGGGCTAAGCCAAAATTCCGAACCTCAAACCACAGATTCCGCAGATGACTGAAGCCAAGGAATCTGGTTTGCGGCATGCGTCTCATTTACTGACACTGACAACTTCTCCTTCCTTCTCTAAACTGTGCAATCTGTGGTTTATCTTATCTTCGGTTTTTGGCTAAGAAGTCGCGGGCGATGGTTGCAAAACCTCGTTCAGGTATCTGACGTTTTCGAACTCACCGACATCGAAGCGTCCATCCCGTAGACTCTCCACCGCCAGTCGATAGAGCGCGGCAAATCCGGCGATCTTGTCCTCGTCTTTCACCGCCAATGTTCCGCTGATCACAAAAGGCGGCAGATAAACCATCCCGCAAAACCGAACGGTCTGTTCGAACGGGGTCAACAGTTCCCTGAGCGTAAAATAGTTGTAGCCATCTCTTTGGTACGCCGAGATTGGGCCGCCGGTGGTGATCGCCGCCAGCGCCCATTTTCCGTTGAGCTTCGTTCCCTGGGCGCCGAAAGCGAAGCCATACTGCAGAACAAGGTCTTCCCATTGCTTGAGCAGGGCCGGGCAGCTATACCAGTAAAAGGGATGCTGGAATACGATGATATCGTGGCTCAGCAACAGCGCCTGTTCGCGGTGCACGTCAACGAAGAAATCGGGGTACTCTTCATAGAGGTCGCGGATTGTCACATTCTCCATGTTCTGCACGGCAGCGATGAGCTTTCGATTGACTCTGGATTTTTGGAGAGCAGGATGTGCAAATAAAATCAGCACTCGGTTAGTCATGGTGCTTAGTGCATCCCCTTTGTCAGCATTTCATTTTCCGCAGTTAGCGTCATCGATTTCGGTTACCCGTACGGTGGCTACTCGCAAAGGATAGGGCCAATTCTCGTTTTTTGTTTTCCACGAAAAAATAGGCGCTAAAATTCTGCTATAACTCTTGACGCTATCCTCTGCGTCGACTTTTCTTAAGCGTTCGCACGAGAGCGGCCAACCTTATTATTTTCTGATATAGAATATTACCCTTAAAAACCGGTATGCGGTCGTCCGAAGCCACAGGTAGTAGAAAGCTCACGTTGAAAAACGTTGCCGCCTTATCTGGAGTCTCTTATCAGACGGTGTCTAGAGTCATTAATGATATGCCGGACGTTTCCGACAGGACCAGGAAACGAGTGCAAAAGGTTATGAAAAAAGTCGGGTTCAGACCGAACATGACAGCCCGACAACTCAGGAGTCGACGATCGACGACGATCGGGTTGGTTACCTTCGCGACAGACTATTATGGTCCTTCGCAGGTATTGACGAAGAGCGAGCAATGCGTCAAAGAGCTTGGCTTCGGATTCATGTTCAGTGGAATCGTCGAGGAGAGCATCGACGAGATTCGTCGCGCGGTAGATGAACTTTGCGCCTATCAGGTTTGCGGGATTCTTATTCATCTTCCGTTGCAAGTTGATCTTCGCGGTCTCCGGGACTTATCCCGGAACGTCCCCTTCGTTGCTGTGGATTCAGATTTTGGATTTCAAGCTCCATCGATCGTCATAGATAACGAATTGGGTTCCCGGATTGCGACCAGGCATTTGATTGAGCGTGATCATAAGAAGATTGCGTATTTGCAGGGACCACAGAACTGGCGGGCAGCCAAACTCCGTTATATGGGCTGGCGAAAGGAAATTCAAGCCGCAGGCCTCGAACATGGTCCTCTCGTGCAAGGAGATTGGTCGGCCGGATCGGGTTTCGAGGCTGTAAAAAGAATGCTCGCGAAAAGCTGGGGAAAATTCACTGCCGTTGTGGTAGCTAACGATCAGATGGCTCTAGGAGCGATCAGAGCGTTCCAGGAAAGTGGAATTCGGATCCCGGAGGATATCTCAATTGTCGGGTTTGATGATATCCCGGAAGCCGGATTTTTTGGCCCCCCGCTTTCCACGATCAAACAAGATTTCGATGCTCTCGGCAAACTTAGTGTGCATTGCCTTGTGGAACACTTGAACGGAATCCGAGTCGGGGTCCATAGCATACGACCAACCTTCATCGAGCGGAAAAGTACGCGTGCCGTCGGGCCCAAAGATGCAGGTTCGCGCCATACGCCTCTTCTAATTTCTTAGGCGCTCCGCAGTTTGGAGAAACCTGGAATTTAGGATAGGATTTGTCTTTGCTTAGCGCGGAAATCATGCGATTATCCGTGAACGTTCACGATTCGTGAACGTTCGCTGCCTCACTGAAAACCTGCCCGAAGTCCTAAATGCCCCCCGGAAAAATGAAAAATACCAGATTCTTAAATCGTCCTTTCGGCCTGATCGCCTTGTCGGTGATACTGGCCGGCTCAGTAACCGCAACATTTGCTGCAGATAAAAAACTCGTCGTCGGGTTTTCGCAAGTCGGCGCCGAGAGCGGTTGGCGCACGGCCAACACGGACTCGATCAAAGCCGAAGCCGCCAAGAGAGGTATTGATCTGCGTTTCTCGGACGCTCAACAGAAGGAAGAGAACCAGATCAAAGCGATCCGCTCGTTCATCGCCGAAGGTGTGGATGTGATCGCGTTTTCGCCCGTAGTCGAAACCGGATTTGAGCCGGTGCTGCAGGAGGCTAAGAAGGCCGGGATCCCGGTGGTGCTGTCTGACCGCGCTGTGAAGGTCTCGGACCCGACGCTTTATGTTTCTTTCCTCGGTTCCGATTTCATTGAGGAAGGCCGACGCGCTGGCAACGAAGCTGTGAAGTTAACCGACGGCAAGGCGAACATCGCCGAGTTGGTCGGCACCGTCGGATCAGCGCCGGCAATTGATCGCAAGAAGGGCTTTGAGGAAGTCCTGGCGAAGAATCCCGGCATGAAAATCATCCTTTCTCAAAGTGGCGACTTTACCCGAGCCAAAGGCAAAGAGGTAATGGAAGCATTTTTGAAAACGCCCAATGCCAAAGATATTAATCTGCTCTTTGCGCATAACGATGACATGGCGTTGGGAGCGATTCAGGCCATGGAAGAAGCCGGCATCAAGCCCGGGGTCGATATAAAAATTGTCTCGATCGACGGCGTCAAAGGTGCCTTCGAGGCGATGAAAGACGGCAAACTGAACGTCACCGTGGAGTGTAATCCGCTTCTTGGACCGCAGCTCTTTGACCTGGTCGAAGCGGCCGCCGCCAAAAAGGAAGTGCCGAAGCGTGTAGTTACCCAGGAAGGGGTTTTCGAACAATCGCAAGCAGCTGCAGAGCTACCAAAGAGACAGTACTAAAAATCACTTTTTAAGTCTTCAAAGCGGGCGCTCGAACCGAATGGACGAGCGCCCGAACTTTGTATAGTTATATCGCGAAGTGGCTACTCCGCTCTTAGAGGTAACGGCTCTCAGCAAAGGGTTCCCTGGCGTCAAGGCACTGAGTGCGGTTGACCTGACGGTGCAGGCTGGGGAAATTCATGCGCTGATGGGAGAAAACGGCGCCGGGAAAAGTACGCTGATTAAAGTGCTGACCGGGGTCTTTCCTCGCGACGCGGGGGAAACACGATTGGAGGGTAAAATCATCTTGCCGAAATCGCCGCGCGAGGCGGAAGCGCTCGGTATCAGCACTGTGTATCAAGAAGTCAACCTGATACCGCATCTGTCGGTCGCTGAAAATATTTGCCTTGGCCGTCAGCCGACTTGGTTTGGCGCCATCCGCTGGGGCGCAATTGCCAAGCGCGCAGGAACCGCTCTTGCCAGGCTGGACCTTTCTCTGGACCTGAAACGCCAGCTTTCATCGTATTCGATAGCCATTCAGCAAATGGTAGCTATCGCGCGGGCACTCGATATTTCCGCCAAACTACTGATCTTGGATGAGCCGACGTCCAGTCTTGACAAGACGGAGGTCGAAGAGCTGTTCAAGAAACTTCGGAAACTTCGCGAAAGCGGTCTCGGAATTATTTTCATCACCCATTTTCTTGAGCAGGTTTACAAAATCTCCGATTTGATTACGGTGTTGCGAAACGGCCGCCGGGTCGGTTGCTTCGCAACCAGGGACCTGCCTCGAATTAAGCTCGTTTCCCTTATGATCGGTAAGGCGGTTGCCGAAGTCGAGGCGCTGGGACAAAAGCGGGCGAGCACGGAAACCATTCGCTCCGATCGGCCGATGCTTGAAGCGAAAGGTCTGGGCCGGAAAGGATTCATTCATCCGCTGGATCTTGAGATCAGGCCGGGCGAAGTGCTTGGCTTGGCGGGCCTTCTCGGCTCCGGAAGGACCGAAACGGCACGCCTGCTTTTCGGTGTGGACCGGCCGGATCAAGGCAACCTCTTGATCAATCATCGAGCGGTGAGGTTCAATTCGCCGCGAGCGGCGATCCGCTACCGCATCGCCTTGACGCCGGACGATCGGAAGGTGGCCGGGATTATTCCAAACCTCACCGTTCGCGAGAATATTGTTCTGGCATTGCAGGGCAGCCGAGGAACCTGGAGACGTTTACCGATTCCCGAACAGGAAAAACTCGCTGACCGCTTCATTCAATCGCTTGACATCAAGACTCCTAATCGGGAGCAGATCCTTCGGAATCTCAGCGGCGGAAATCAGCAAAAAGTTTTGCTCGCCCGATGGCTTGCGACCGAACCGAAGTTGTTTATTCTCGATGAACCTACTCGAGGGATCGATGTGGGCGCAAAGGCCGAAGTCGAGAAATTGATCCAGTCGCTCCGGCAAGACGGCCTGGCCGTACTCTTTATCAGTTCGGAACTGGAAGAAATTGTTCGCCAAAGTCAGCGAGTGGTGATTCTGCGTGATCGTCGAAAAGTGGGGGAATTGGCAGAGGCGGAGATTTCGGAAGAGGCTATTATGCGGTCGATCGCAACCGCGGATATGGAGCGGCCGGCTGCATGATCTCTTGGTTTCCCGATCTACTGTTCTGGATAATTTTTGGTGCAATTCTGTACTCATTGCGTGGTCAACGAATCTTCTGGACGGTCGGTGCTCTCGCCTTGCTGCTGCTTTTTAATCAGTTTTTTACTCCTGGCTTCTTTCATATCCAATTATTGGACGGGCATTTTTATGGTTCGCGGATCGATGTGCTGAACCAGGGAGCGAAAGTCATGCTCTTGTCGCTTGGCATGGTCTTGGTTATCGCCACCGGCGGTGTCGATCTTTCGGTGGGCGCCGTGATGGCCATCTCAGCGGCGGTGTCATCCCGCCTGCTGGTGACCGACCATCAGCCGGCGGGCGTGGCAATCGCGGCTGCTCTGGTGATCTGCGTCCTGGCTGGCGCCTGGAATGGCCTGCTGGTTGCCGGGTTCGGAATCCAACCCATTATTGCCACACTCGTATTGATGGTTGCCGGGCGCGGTGTTGCCCAGCTTATCACGGAAGGGCAGATTATTAACTTTCTCGATCCGACGATGGTCTACCTGGGGAACGGTCACCTCTTCGCTTTGCCGTTTACCCTGACACTTGTCCTCGTGATGCTTGTGATCACGCTTTTCCTGGTCCGGCGCACCGCTCTCGGACTTTTTATTGAGTCAGTGGGGGATAATTACGAGGCTAGTCGGTATTCAGGCGTCAACGCCAGACAGGTTAAGTTTTTGGTTTATACCTTTTCCGGGTTGTGCGCGGGACTTGCCGGCTTGGTGGCCTGCTCAAACATCAAAAGCGCCGACGCAAACAATATAGGGCTTTATCTGGAGTTGGACGCCATCCTGGCGGTCGTCGTCGGCGGCACGTCGTTACAGGGAGGTCGCTTCTATCTGGTAGGCGCCATTGTCGGTGCGCTGTTTATACAGACACTTACGACGACGTTATATGCGCGGAACGTGAGTTCCGATGTCTCTCCTGTACCGAAAGCGCTGGTTATCATCGCGGTTTGCCTTTTCGAAAGTGACGTTTTCCGCGCACGAATGGCGCAGTTGATTCGACCAATCGGTAGAATGCTGAAACCCCTGAGTTCCCGATTACCGCATAAAATCTTTTCCGCTCCTCGGCATGATGCGCCTGAACCCTAAATATATTCCGCTCCTGGCGACGGCCGCTGTGCTGATTTTAGTCTTTGGTACCGGCTCAGTGCTGTATCCTAATTTTGGTACGCCCCGCGTGATCGTGAACCTGCTGGGAGATCAGGCATTCGTCGGTGTGGCGGCTGTGGGAGAGTCTTTCGTGATCCTCTCCGGCGGGATTGACCTTTCGGTTGGTTCGATGGTGGCCCTCGTGGGTATACTCATTGCCCGGCTTTTGCAGGCTGGATGCGACCCTTTTGTCGCCATGGCGATAGCGGTCTGTTTTGGAACTGTGGCTGGAGCTGTCATGGGCTGTTTAATCCACTACTTTGAGATGCCTCCTTTTCTGGTCACACTCGCCGGCCTCTTCTGTCTGCGCGGCCTTGGATTTGTCGTCCATCCCGAATCAATCGGGATCGACCATCAGTTTTACGCCGAGACCGTTCCGCAGCTTTCGATCCTGGTTGCTCCAAAGGCGGTGCTGCCTTTCACCGCCATTTGTTTCCTCGCGTCCGTTGTCATTGGAACTTTCGTCGCCGGTTTCACACGATTCGGACGGTATGTTTACGCGATTGGATCGAGCGAAAACTCTGCGCGGTTGATGGGTGTGCCGATTGGGCGGACGAAAATCACGACCTATGCGCTTGCCGGATTCTTCTCCGCCTGTGGAGGGGTCGTTTCGACGTTTTATATGCAGTCGGGAAATCCTGCATCATTTGTGGGTCTGGAGCTGGATGCCATCGCCGGCGTTGTCATTGGTGGAACACTGCTCACCGGCGGGGTCGGTTTCGTCCCGGGCACCTTGATGGGGATGCTTATTCTCGGCCTGATCCAAACCATCATCACGTTCAACGGCACGCTGAATAGCTGGTGGACGAAAATTGTCATCGGCGCCCTGTTGCTGACCTTCATCGTACTACAGAAACTGATTTCCAGACGCGCGGCCCAGCCGGCTTAGTCAGTGCCAGTGCCAGTGTCAGCAGAGAGAAGCGATCATGCGTCGGAATTCCACGAACGCCGACCCGATTCTCCCGCTGGCTCCCGCCGTGCGGTTGAGTTACTTAGTCTTCATGGAATGGCTGTTCTGGGCGTTGCTTTCCGCATTGTTTGCAGGAGCAACTGCGATCCTGGCAAAAATCGGGGTGGCTGAGATCAACTCAAATCTAGCCACCGCAATTCGTACAACGGTAATCCTCCTGTTTAGCTGGAGCATCGTCCTGGCAACCAGCAGGGTCAGCGAACTCTGGTCCATCGGGAGGAAATCATGGATTTTCCTTGTTCTCTCCGGGATTGCGACCGGGCTTTCCTGGCTCTGTTATTTTAGGGCCCTGCAGCTCGGCGAGGTTTCCAAGGTCGCTCCAATCGATAAGTTGAGCGTCGTCGTTGCCATCGTGCTCGCCGTCTCCCTTTTGGGAGAAAAGCTCAGCGTGCGGGACGGGATCGGCGCGGGGTTGATTGTTCTGGGTGCGATCGTCCTCGCCTGGCGATAACGTCGCTCTGGCTTGTTATATTCTCCGGCCAGGCATCCAAGGCGCGCAAACCTGCGTAGTACTCGATGGAATGCCGTTTCAGAAACACTCTTGCTGGGCTGGTAGCCGGCGTCTTCGATTCACTCGCGCCGCGACTCCTTGGCATCGCACAATCCCGATCTTCCGTTTGCACAGAGGCCCCGGATTTTGGAATTGGCTTGATTGTTTCCCGGTTCCGGGGCCTTGATCTATGGGCGCGGCTCAAACGCTACCATCCGAAGTGGCCTGGAGCGATTTGATCCGGTCGATTCCGGTAGACAGCAGAAATCGGAAACGAGGCCTCTCATGCGGTATGACAGAATCGGCAAAGGAATCTGAGAACCAGTTTGAAGCGGAGTTGATAAACCGAATTGCTGAAGGCGACGATTCGGCTTTCGACGCACTTTACAAGCGGTTCTCTGGGCCCCTTTACGGGATGGCGTATCGAATGATGAACGACCCGAAAGAGGCAGAGGACGTCCTGCAGGAGGGTTTCACTTACATCTGGCGGAAAGCCGGGACTTACGACCCGACTCGAAGCAGTCCGTTTGCCTGGGCCGTCATGATCACGCGCAACAAAGCGATTGATCGCCTGCGGGTTCGCCAGCGGATCGAAAAGCTCCGGGAAAAGGTCACGACTGAAGAATCTTTCTACGAGGATAAGGATGAAACTTCTGCGAACGAACCTACGCTTCGTGAACGAGGTGCATTGGTTCGTTCCGCTCTCCAGCAGATTCCGCCGGAACAGCGTCAGGCGTTGGAACTCTCCTTTTTCGGAGGGTTGACGCACGACCAGATCGCGGAGCAACTTGAAACGCCACTGGGCACCATCAAAGCGCGCATTCGACGTGGGCTGATTCGATTGCGTGACTGTTTGAAGGAGGGGCTATGATCGGCGAACCCAAACAGGATTTGCTCGTGCAGTACTTGCTTAATGAGCTCGACTCGGCGACCGCGGAGAAAATCCGCGTTGAACTCGAGTCTGACGCCGAATTGCGGGATTTTGTGCGGGAAACGGAGGATGCATTTGCCTCGATCGCCCACGCAGCGCCCCCGCTGGCGCCCCCCGTCGGGCTCCCGCAGCGAATTCTTGAATTGGAGCGAAACATCCCAAGAATTTCGACGCCAGCCCGTTCGAAGATAATCTGGTTGGTGCTGCCATGGGCGTTAGCAGCCTGTCTTGCTATTACCTGTATGGTTCTCGGTCTGGAACGATCACGACTGCAGAAAGATGCCGAGGAAGCCCGCCAGCAACTGCTGGCGCTCCAACAGAAAAATGCCCGGATCGAAGAGGAGTTGGCGACGCTGCAGAAAACGAATTCCCTGGCGGAGGTCAAGATCGCGACGTTGAAAGCGCAAGTCGCTGCCTACGCGACAGCGTCCGCGGTGGTCGTCTGGGACAAAGATCAAAAGAATGGAGTGCTTCAGTTGGATAAACTGCCTCCGCCCGCGCCCGGGAAGGACTACCAGCTGTGGGTGATTGATCCGAAAATAGCGCAGCCCGTCAGTGCGGGGATCCTGGCGGTCCCGAATGACGGGCTGATTCGCGCAAGCTTCCGCCCGTCAAGTCCGATTGAATCTGCCGCAGCATTCGCGATCAGCGTCGAAAAAGCAGGTGGCGCTTCCAAGCCGGAGGGCCAAATCATTCTCGTTGGCAAGTAGCGGCAGAAACGTATCGGCGTTTTCGCCAGGATATCTAAGCCAAAGTACGCAAAGCGTCTCGCTTTGCGCTGGAGTTTAGACATTCCAAAAAGGTAAGACGCCCCGAACGGGCCGTATTTAGGGAGGCATGACGCCGAGCCGATGGTAGCATAGGCGTCCCGCCTGTGTTCTGTTCTCGGCGCCCACCGCAACGCTGCCAAGCCCAGGAATTTCGCCGACGTAAAAAAGGGCAACTACGCTTTCGTTATGCAACCCACTGCTTGGATTCTGTTCAACCTCAGGATAAAGATGGTGCCCATATGGGCGAAACTGGTGCATCCGCCATCCCCCGGACCAAGGTTGAGAATCGCAATCTGCTCCCGCTGGCTCTCATCATCATCTTCGGCATTTTCGCCTCGACGATGCCGCAACCTCAAGCGCTGGGGAAGCTGCCACTGCAGTTCGTCCTTAAGAATGACGTGCACGTCACTCGCCAGCAAATGGCAGCGTTCTTCTTCTGGTGCGGATTGGCGTGGTATCTGAAACCGTTTGCAGGGATTCTCACTGACGCGTTTCCATTTCTCGGTACACGTCGTCGACACTATCTGCTGTTCAGCTCGGTGCTGACCGCCTTGGGCTGGATTAGCATGAATTTTCTTGCGCACAAGTACGGAGCGCTGCTTTTGGGCGCGATGACGGTCAACCTATTCATGGTCATGGGCTCGACGGTCACCGGGGCTTATCTCGTTGAGGCAGGGCAACGCATGGGTGCCACGGGCCGTCTGACTTCCCTGCGAATGATTGTGTACAACTTCTGCACATTGATTCAGGGACCTCTAGGCGGTTTTTTGTCAACCGCTGGATTCCTGTGGGCAACGGGAGCGAACGCCGCTCTGGCTCTTTCGATTTTTCCAATCGCCTACATTTTCCTGAAGGAGGAGCGTGCTACTCAAGATGGAAGTAGCCGGGTTTTTCAAAACGCTGGCCGGCAATTGAAAACCATCATACGATCGAAGAACCTTTGGCTGGCACTTCTTTTTATCGCGTTGTTTTATTTCTCGCCCGGATTTAGCACGCCGCTTTTCTACATGCAGACTGATGAACTGCATTTCTCCAAGCAGGCGATTGGAAATCTTGGCGTCTTCAGCGGCTCATTCGCAATTCTGGCGGCAATCCTCTATAGCCAACTGATTAAACGCTTCCATATTCGTATCCTCTTATTGATCGCAGTGGCGGCTTCGGCCTGTGGAACGCTGCTCTATCTCTTCTATTCCAACTGGATCCGGGCGCTGTGGATCGAATCTCAGAATGGGTTCTTTTTTGGGCTTGCTGAGATTGCCATTCTGGATCTCGCAGCGCGGGCTACGCCTAAGGGTTGTGAAGGTCTTGGGTACTCTCTGATGCTCTCGGTGCGGAACGTGGCGTTATTTGGCGCCGACGTCGTTGGCTCATACCTGGCAGATCACAAATGGCCATTCGCCAACCTCGTGTATCTGAACGCCGGCACCACGGCGGTCGTATTAATCCTGGTGCCTCTCCTTCCCGCTGCGTTGATGCAAAGTAAGGATGCTGCATTGAAGAAAGGCGGTTCGAATGAGAATCACCCGAGTGGGTAAAATAGCTCGATCGCACCCTGCAACTTATTTCCTTGGGCTTCCAGCCCAAGGTTGGGAACCTGTTAACGCTGGTCACCTAGGGCCGAGGGAACGTACGAGTTAGACGGATTTTCAGAAATTCGCCATAATCTTTGCCGATCCGAACATCCGATCACTCTGCGATATTGTTGTACTAATAAACGACAAACTGGGCCTCGATATTCAGAAGTGGATCGAGCTAGCGACTCAAGTGCGGATCGCACAGCTTGTTCGGCAGCATATGTTCGAGGTGACGCGCAACGGAGAATGGGCACGGCGCGAGGCAAAATCCGAGGGTGTTAATGCCACGAAAGGAGAGTGGTTTTTTGCCATGACTTCGCAAATCATACCGGATTCACTTAACCGGGATTGCGACGTGAGGACATATCTCCGGCAAAAGTTTCCGCATTTGGCCGAAATAAGGCCCTCCACGCAACTCACTATATGCGACGACATGAATAATGCGACGACATGAATAATTGCGTCTCTATGTGATTGGACACAGTTTTTTGAGCGCCGTGTTCCCGACGCTCCATTGGTCAAACTGTTGTTGCGAACACCTGGTCAAGTTTGGGAAGTATGTGCATGCAGAGGTCGACGCTTCACGACATTTGTGCGGAGGAAGCTGGACAAATTTTAAGTCAGGACGCACGGGGTCTGGTGCTGGTTTACCCAACCCTAACTGGGCCAGGCGAAAAAGAAAGAGGTGGAAGTGGTGTTAAAAGCTCTCGGGGCTCTTCGATTAAGATGGACGCGCGGATACACGCATCTAACTCTTCTGCCAGCGTGCGCACGTTTGGCTGAGCAAAAATGGTTTGATGCTCGCCGGGAACTTCGAAGACCTGGAGCCCGCCTCCGGCGAACTTAGTCCAGCCGTTATCGGACCCAAATCGGTAGACGCTCTCCGGATGGGCCGCCCGAAAGAGGGTAACCCGTCCCGGATAGGGACGGACTTTATACGCGGCAACGATACGGCTGTTGGTTCTTTGGACCAGGTCCGCGGCGCGCAATTTGGCTATTGCCTCCTCAGAGCCACCGCCCAGCTCTTTACCTTTGTAAAACAGGTTCCGGGCACCCGGGCACCACTTCTCTAGTATCCCGCCCACCACTACCTCTCCGCACTCCAGTAGATATTGGAATTTCTCCCGGCGCGCTTTAAGCGTCAAAGCGCGCCAGCGTAACCTGATTCGTTTAACTAAGGAATTATTCCCTTTGCGGATTCTGGTATCAAAGAGAACAACCAGCGCCACATTCTCTCCTGCCTCGCGGAGTTGCTGCGCCATCTCAAAGGCCACGAAGCCGCCAAAAGAATAGCCACCGAAAAAATAGGGCCCCTGTGGCTGGACTTTGCGCACCTCCTGGAGGTAATACGTCGCCATCGCCGGAATGGAGGTGTGTTCGATGGGGCCGCCATCTAAGCCTTCTGCCTGGAGACCGTAAAGAGGCTGCTCCGGCCCTAAACAGCGGGCCAGCTGGCCGTAAAATAAAATCCCGCCAAAGCCCCCGTGCACGCAGAAAAAAGGAGGCCTGGAGCCGCTTGATTGGATAGCTACGAGCGGTGAAAATGTCGGTTTCCAGCCCTGCTCACCCAAAGCAAGAGTCAGTTTCTCGATGGTCGGCGCCTGGAACAAGATCGCCAGGGGAAGATTCTTATCCAAGAGCCTTTCAATTTCGATAAAGATTCGCAGCGCCAGGAAAGAGTCTCCGCCGATCTCAAAGAAATTATCCGTGACATCGATGGGCGCAATCCCGAGCACATTTTCCCAGATGGCGCAGAGTTGAGCCTCTAAGGTATATCGCGGTCCAGTAAAGGGTTTGTCGCTTTTTGCGGCTATCGGCTCCGGGAGCGCCTGGCGATCGATCTTTCCGTTCGGATTGAGAGGAAACCTCTTTAAAACCACAATAGCCGACGGCAGCATGTAATCGGGTAATTTCGCTTTTAACAAATCGCGCAACTCCGTGCTCTTTAGTCGCGACGGATCCCCGGCCACGTAGGCCACCAGCCGTTTATCCCCCCATTTGTCTTGGCGCACGGCGACGAGCGCGTCCTCCGTCGCCGGATGTTCGTTTAACACGGCTTCAATCTCACTAGGTTCAATGCGAAACCCGCGGATTTTCATCTGCATGTCGAGTCGCCCTAAAAACTCCAGTGTCCCTCCGGGCCAGTATCGGCCCAAGTCCCCGGTGTGATACCAGCGCTCGCCATTGGTCTCCACAAATTGGCGCGCTGTAATTTCCGGATCGCCGCGATATCCTCGCGCCAGGCCCACTCCGCCGATCAAAAGCTCACCGCTGATCCAATCAGGGCAATCGTGGCCTCGGGCGTCTACAACTCGAAAATACTGATTACGAAGAGGATAACCATAAGGAATAGAGCGCCACTCTGGAGCGATCTGTGTTACCTCAAAAACGTTCGACCAGATCGCCGCCTCGGTAGCTCCTCCCATGGCAATAAACCGCGCCTCCGGCCATCGAGCCTTTAGCCGCTTCGGCAAATCCAGTCCCACCCAGTCGCCCGAGACAAGCGCTAAACGCGGCCCCGGATTCCCTTCTTTGGCGACCAGTAAGAGCAAACTGAGTAAGGCTGGAACCGAATTCCACACGCTCACCCCGTGCCGGTGCACCAATTCCAGCCAGCGGCGCGCTCCCCGTCGGTTCTCCTCCTCGACTAGCACCACCGCCCCGCCCACCGATAGAAGTCCGAAAATGTCATAGACCGATAAATCAAAATCCAGAGCCGATACTGCCAGCACCCGGTCAGCCTCGGTCACCTTAAAGCGGGCGTTAATATCTTCCACTGTATTAACCGCGGCCCGGTGGCTCATTTCTACCCCTTTGGGCTCCCCGGTCGATCCGGAGGTGAAGATTACGTAGGCCGATGATTGGACACCTACCTTGGCAGACACCGGCAGCGGTGACGCGCTTTTCGCATCCCTGAGGGCCAGCAGCTTCACATCAGGAGGCCATCCCGCCATACGCTCCGCCTCACCGCCTACCGCTATATGAACGCCCGCTTTGGCGCAGATGCGGTTGCGCCGGAGCGCCGGCTGATTAATTCCTATAGGGACATACATCCCCCCAGCCCACAAGACCCCTAAAACCGCCGCAATCTGTTCAGGTCCCTTAGGTAACGTTACTGCCACCGGATCCCCTCGTTTCATGCCGTGTGACACCAGCAAGCCGGCGATACGAGCGGCCCAGGCCCCAAGCTCTCCGTAGGTCATTTCATTCCCATCGCCCCAGATAAGCGCTACTCGTTGAGGAAAACTCTCTACCTGGGTCATAAACCCCTGGTGTAAAAGCTTTCCGGACTCCGGCTCTTGAGTGGCGTTAACGCGCGAGCGCACCTCACGCTGCGCTTTTGGTAAGAGTTCGCAAACGGGACTGGACCAATCGGCAACAGAAAGCCATTCAAGCAAGCGGTTATAGGCTTCAAACATCGCCTCTGCCACCCCTTCATTAAAGAGGCTATCAACCGCCTCCCAATGGAGTAAGAGCCCCTCACCAGCGTGCCCCGCCCTCTGATAGTCAAACCACAACTGCGGGCTCGGCGTAACGGCCCACAGGCAAGCGGGGAAACTTCCTTTGCCTAGTCCCAAAACCGTCATAACGGGCCCGGACTTGCTGCTAGTGAACACCGCGGGCATTAACACTCCCGAGAGGCCGGCGCGTTTGGCGAGTTCACTTAAGGCCGATTGGTCCGAACCTTGGGTAGCCTCAAGATCGCTCCCCATAAGTTCCTGAAGCCGGCGCATGGCCACTCCCCAGCTTTCGCCGGCAATCGGCCGATAAGCCACCAAGCAAAGCGGTGTTTCATCGCCAGGCGAGCCCTCATGGGGCGGGTGATCAAACAACGTAAGATTAATGGTAACGTCTGCTTCTGCGCTCCATACTGAAAGAACTTCGGCATAGCAGCTTAATAAAACCGTTAAGGGGCTCAAATGGTACTGGCGAGCTTGGCGGGAGATGGCGTACCAGACGGACCTATTTACCCACCTCTCTCGACAAACAAGGCCTGGATTTGACAAGGAGAGCGGATTTTTCCAAAGCGGAAGCTGCGCGGCGGACGGAAGTGCATCCAGCCGCTTACCCAAGTGAGCCAGAGATACTCCGAGCGCCGCCAGACTGGTCTCGGGTCTCGCGCCCTCCGGCCGCTTTAAAACCCCGCCACGGCCATTTTGACTTGGAAACTCAAGGTCCGTCCCGGTTAGCTCTGTGCTGATGTTTTTGTGCTCGAGGGCAGTGAGTATCGGAAGTTTATTCATGCACACCACAGGTCTTCGCAACAATTCCAACCTTGTGTAATCAAGTAATCGGCGCTTTGACGCTAACCTAAAGAATTTATCAATATTATATTCAGTTCTAGATCAACACTATAAACAAAAGAGTTATTTCAAAATTAACCTTCGGGCTAACCAGAAAGGTTAAGGCTCCTTGAGTACTTCTTAAAAGGCCCTTAAAACAGCGCCCCGGGCTCCGCCGCCAGGACCTAATTGAAAGAAAATTGCGGCGTCAACAGGCTGGCCCAGCGTTGCAAGATGCTTATCGCAGCAGTCAGAGCGCGCCCACTTGCCAACGAATCCATCGGGTGCTAAAACTGTGGTACCTCACCCGGCGCTTCCTGCCAAAGAGCACCATGGGTAAAGCTGCTGGACAAACTTTGTAATCGACGGCGGTTTGACTGTGGGTCAGCCTTGGGTGACAGCAGTTGCGTGGGTGGGATAAACTCAAGGGTGCCCGTCTGACTAACACACGGTTAATGGCGGCCGGTTACTCGAGGCCTCGAACTGCAGAGTGAACTCGACGCCATCCTCCTTCACAGGCCCCGAGGTGCAAGCAAACCGAAGTCCCGACAAGATGGTTTTCGAATCGCATTCAGATATCGCCGTAACACGTTCCGAGGCGCAAGCACCCACTTGATCAACAGTAAATGTAGTGATACAACTTCGTCCCACACAACCGAGGAGGCAGCCATAAGCACGGACGAATTCCGTAGTAACGACGCGGCCAGCGTCGCTAGAGTCGAGACAAAGCTCGAGGTGGTCGTCATCCCCGTCTCGGATGTCGACCGCGCGAAGGAGTTCTACGGGATGCTCGGGTGGCGGCTCGACGCCGACTATGACAACGGTGACGACTTCCGCGTGATCCAGTTCACGCCGCCTGGCTCCGGATGCTCGGTCATCTTCGGCAAGAATGTCACCGCCGCAGCACCCGGCTCCGCCCAGGGCCTGTACCTGATCGTCTCCAACATCGCCGCCGTCCGCGACGAGCTGCTCGCTCACGGCGTCAAGATCAGCGAGGTTTTCCACGACGCCGGCGGCGTGTACGGCGGTCCGGACGAGCCCTACCTGTTTGGGCGGCTCCGGGTCAACGGTCCGGATCCCGAGCATCGCAGCTACCGCTCGTTCGCCTCGTTCAGTGATCCGGACGGCAACGGCTGGCTGTTCCAGGAGATCACGACGCGGCTGGCCGGTCGCGTTGACCCCGCGGCGACGTCCTTCGCGTCGGCGAACGATCTGGCGAGCGCGCTTCGGCGCGCCGCGGCCGCCCACGGGCAGCACGAGGCGCGGACGGGGCAAGCCGACTCGAACTGGCCAGACTGGTACGCCGAGTACATGGTGCGCGAGCAGGCCGGCAAAGAGCTGCCGAAATGAATGACTACGACGCGACCGTCCCGAGCTACAGCGCCTCCTCGACCATCTGTGCAAAGGAGATATTCTGGTCGTGTGGAAGCTGGACCGCTTACCGGCGGGTCCCGCCTGCTGGGAAATACCCGCTATCAAGAGCGCCGATCTCGGTCATGAATTTTCCCCGCTTTGTTTCATCGTAATACCGTGAGCCCGGCTTAAAGCATTTACCGGAGCGCGTGTTCACCTACACCTCGCTCGCTGTAGCAGTTTCGGGCGCAAACTGCGGTACACGCATCTCCGAGACCGGCGGGAGGGGACAGCAGGCAGTGGACCTTGCAGCGGGACGACGTTCGCGCCCAGCCAGGCGAATTGGCCGAATTCCACGTCACAATTCTGTGACAACGGACAGCAGTGTTGATATCGATGTACACGATTATGTACGCTCGCAGACGCTTTAGCTATCTGTTCTAACTAACTGTTCTCACCTAGATTTTAGAATCTTTATAAAACGTGTATACTGCTCATTTCAAGGCATTTAGGATTTGCGGCACCAGTGTACAGGTTGTTCGTTTCTGTCTGCTCTGAAATAGTGCCGGTTTCGATCGAGATGAAATCAACAGCAACACAGCTTGGCGCGGTGGAGATAAACCGCACTTTCAGCTGGGTAGACGTTGTCGTTCTACTCGGAGTCTTCGGATTGCTCTGGACGGTGCTCCATTTTGGCCGAGGGATGGTCACGCATTTCGACGAAAGTCAGTCTTCCGTCATCTCGACCGATATTCGAAACATTCCGTACTACGCCGGTCGGACGGTCCTCAGA